>NZ_JBITZL010000011.1:0-245375 GCF_044546845.1 Streptomyces sp. NPDC053076
ACTCTTCCGGATAGGGCTTGGGCACAGCGACATCCTTCCCACCCGCCCCTCAGGGCAAGCCAGTTCAGATGTCACCCGATCGTGCAGCAGACCCGTCTGTGGTCGGTGATGGCTGGCTACGGTCGCGGCGGCTGCTGTACTTCGCTGCTGTACAGCCGAGCCGCCGCTTCATGCCAGTTCTCCGGGCTTAGGCATGGCTCTACCAGTGTCGCAGATCCAATTGGGTGACCTGGGGCTGTCGGCTGCTACGACTGTCGGTAGTGGTCATCACCGGTCGCCGTTGAGCGACCTCGGACGGCCCAGAGACGGCCGAGGACTCGGCCCATGCAGACGCAGCGACCAGGCGACAGCGCCGCTTCCCCTCATTCGAGCGGCATGGGAGCGACCGGGAGCTGTTCCCTGTAAGGCCACGTGAAAGTGCGGTCCGGTTCGAGGTGGGCCTCTCCCCAGTGGATGACGTGGATGCCGTTCTCGGCGTCCGCAGTAAAGAACACGCACACGAGTCTCGTGGAGGCCCCCAGCTCCTCGAAGGCTTCGTGCAGTCCGAGGTACTCGTCCGTCGCCAGGGCTCCGTCGATCTCGAACAGACCGTCCGTGGACTGCGGCCCGTGCGCTCGGAGCAACCGACGGCGGGTAGGCGACACGTTGGCGGGCAAACGGGCTTGGTCCAGAGGCCGGGGCCTGTCTGCGTACCGGAACGGGAACAGCGCGTGATCGTTGATCACCGCGTACTCGTACCCGCGTACGTCCCGTACGGACTCCCCCAGCTCTCGCGCTGTCTCCGCCAGGTTTTCCCGCACCAGCCCTGCCAAGGCGACGCCGTAGGGGCTCCGCTTCTTCAGACCTGCTGCCAGGTGCGCGGCGTGAGCCCTCGCGTGCGCCTTGGCCAATTGCAGCGGAACACCCGCGGCGACCTCGCCGGCATGCCGCCCGAACCGCTCGACGGCCCAGGCCGACGGCCCCCCTACATGATCACCTAACACAGCCATGAACCCCCCTGCCAACCGCCCGACTTCCAACTGTCTGACACGGACATGAAGGGGACACAAGGGGGCGATTCGGCCACGGGGTGGATTCGGCTCCTCGCTCCTCAGTACAGCCACAACTGATCACCGGCGGCCGTGACCTGCGGCTGCCGAATCGATCAACGACCTGACCTGCTGCTGAGCTGTCGGCACCTGTCGACGTTGGTCACCATTGAGCGCCCTTCCACGGCCCGAGGACGGCCCGGGAGGGCGCTCGTGCGTGAGTACCGCTTTACAAGTTCGATCTCCCTCGGCATGGTCGGGCCCCGCCTCCTGCACCGGTGCCGCACGTGGCTGCTGTGTGTCGCCGCCGTCCGGGGTCGTTGATGTCAGCGTTGGATGTCAACGGAACAGCTCCGGCGCCGGGCAGGCCTCCCAGGACTCGTCTTGCCGATCGGCCCACCTCCACCAGACATGCCCACCAGTGCACCTCCACAGCGACCGGCACGCCCGTTGGTCGTCGTCCCGTCGCGAGAGCACGAGGCCACCAGACTTCATGGGCTGGCTGCACTCGGGACAGGTCTCGACGGTTGTCGTCCACTCGTCGAGCCTGACCTTCACCTGGTGATTGTGCTCGGCATGCCAGACGACCTCCCCCTCGACGCGGGCCCCGAGGGCGGGCAGCTCCATTCCGTGCGGCATCGCCGTGATCTCGGCCAGCGCTACGCGTTCGGGACTCCGTTGAGGAGGATGAAGACCCCGAAGCGCTGGCGCCCGATGACCTCTCCGGCGACTCGGGCCCCGATGGGCAGAGCTGCGGCGGTTGCCGCCCAGCTCCGCAGAACGGCGTTCGCCGCCGGCACTCTGGGACCCGTGGGCCACGCGTACTCATCCATAGACAGATCATGACTGCACCGGAGAGCGCGATCACTGCCTTGTAGGTTCGATCGCAGCGCGTTGCCGCGTGCCGGAACGGGGCCCGCTGGCCGCTCGCTGATCCGGCTGTGGCCGCTTCGGTGCACCACCGTTCGCCGCCGTTGATGTCACTTGGTGATGTCAGCCCGACGGGCTATGCGCTGACAACAAACTCCCGTGCTCGCTGACGGGCTTCGGATCTCAGGCCCTTGAGGCGACCGTGGCACGGGTTGTGGCGGTTCTGGTCGAGACCGGGCTGGGACGCACCAAGACCTCGTGCGCTGACCACAGCCGATCCGGTCCGGCTCCGCACCACGGTCGCCCGAGGCGCCGGCAGTGTGGCCGCCGAACTCGCCATGGTCTTCAAGCTCGTCAAGTCCGCCCCTTGTCGCCAGAGCTACGCTTTTCGTGATGCGGCCCGTCAACGGGCGCACCATCGACGGCTCAGACGGGTACCGGATCCGGCCGATGGGGATCTGCGCCTGCGCGGCTCCCGTTCGCGGCTTAAAGACGCCATTTCAGTTGGCGTGATCTTGCGGCAGTCTGAGGTGATGACTGCTGCGCTTGTCGAACGGATGGCGCCGGAAGATCTGTGGGAGCTCTTCCCGGGATGCACCTGGAACCAGCTGCCACCGGGCTTCGGGCTGTCGGGAGTGACTGCCTTCCGCCGGTTCACCGAATGGACCGAGACCAAGCGGCTACGAAGATCGATTCACCCGTTCAGCCGTAGAACCAGAGCAATTGTTTCCGGTTTCAGGTGTACTGGATTACATGGGTGCCCTAATCGATCGATACCGAAAACGCATAAAGCGCAGCACGGGAGGCGATAAAGAAAAGTCATCCAGGCGCGATTGGCCAGCCGCAGTCACTGCAATGACTGCGATTTTTGCCGTGATTTTCACCGGCATATCAGTGCGGCAAGCAATTAGACAAACTTCCCTTTCTGAGCAAAAACAGATAACCGATCGGTACACTGCCGCTACCAGTCAACTCGGCTCCTCCGATGCGGATGCTCGCCTAGGCGCAATCTACGCACTAGAACGCCTCATGCGTGACTCTCCACCCGACCGGTCGACAATCATCCAAGTCTTGTCGGCTTACGTGCGAGATCACGCCGCTCCAGCACCAGCGACGTGCCCAACACCTCGCTCTCAATTCACCGAAAAAACTCCCCCGGCCCTTGACGTGCAGGCCGCCCTCTCGGTCCTGGGCCGCCGTTACAACGCATCTGAGGGAAAGGTCGATATCGGTCGGGTCAGCTTCGTGAATGTCGACCTGCGTGATGCAAAGCTTATCGGAGTAGACTTAAGTCGTTCCTGCATGACTGACGCCTGGCTGCTTGGCGCAGACATGCATGGATCTGTCATTAATCTCTCCTCCCTGGATGGGGCCAATTTGTCAGAGGCGAACCTCTCGGGGGATGAAATTACTGGATCCTCCATCAAAAATGCCGATCTTGCTTGCGTGAACCTGCAGGGTGCAGACTTGTCAGCATCCGACCTCAGTGGGTCACGGATGCTCGGGGCGGACCTACGGGGCGCAGATTTGAATTCGGCCAGCCTCGACGGCGTGGCCCTCTTTGATGTCAAGGTGGACTCGAAAACTCGCCTGCCGCGTGGGACTCGCCTACAGAAACACGGCTACAAATGCTAAGCGTGCACAGGGCAAGCGTGTCCCTTGGTCATGACCCCGCCCTTTCGCATCTGCATCCCGGCTCCAAGACGGCGGTTGGCAATCGACGCCGATCAAGAACATTGTGCCTTGCATCACACGGCGGTGTCCGCGTGGATCAGTGCTGGGATGGACCCTAGACCTCATTTCAGTCGGTGAGTTTGCGGTGACATATGAGTGTCGCGGCGATGGCAGTGAAGGCGAGGAAGTGTTCCGGCTTGCGCTCGTAGCGGCGGTGGAGGCGTCGGCAGCCGGACAACCAGGACACGGTTCGTTCCACGACCCAGCGGTGCCGGCCCAGCCGTTGGGAGGATTCGATGCCTTTGAGCTCGTAACACGATCATGGGTGGGCCTTCTTGAGGCGTCTCCAGCAGATGAGGCTGCAGGCCAACGCGACGAAGGCGTTGTGGAGTTCGGTTCGGCGTTCCCAACGGACGGCAAGGCGTTTGAACTGGTGGAGCAGGGCGAGGGTCTGCTCCACGACGTAACGGAGTTTGCCCAGGCCCTTGATGTTCGGGGCGCCCTTGCGGGAGATGACCGGCAGGATCCGCCGCTTGCGCAACTTTCGGCGGACGGGGTTGGAGTCGTAGCCCTTGTCACCGAGGAGCGAGTCGGGGCGGCGGCGTGGCCGCCCGGGCCGTCCGGCCACGGGCGGGATGCCATCGACCAGGGCGAGGGTCTGGGTGACGTCGTTGACGTTGGCCGCGGTGGTGATGACCTAGAGCGGGGTGCCGCGTCCGTCGCAGATCAGGTGGTGTTTGCTGCCCGTCTTGCGGCGGTCGACCGGCGACGGACCGGTGTCGGCGCCCCCTTTTTCGCGCGGATGTGGGAGCCGTCCACGCACGCGCGGGACCAGTCGAGTTCGCCGGCCGCGTTCAGCTCGGCGAGCAGGATGCGGTGCAGTTGGTCGAAGACTCCGGCCTGCTGCCAGCGGTCCAGGCGCCGCCAGCAGGTCTGTCCCGAGCCGAATCCCAGCTCCAGCGGGAGGAGTTGCCAGGCTATGTCGTTGTAGAGGACGTACAGGATGCCCTGCAGACACAGCCGGTCCGGTACCGGCCGTGGGCCCGGCGACTTCTCTGGCCAGGGCGGCAGCAGCGGCTCGATCAGCGCCCACAAGTCATCGTCCACGATCCATGGCCGGGTGCTCACATCCTCCCGAACGGCGGAATCGTCACATCGGTCACGCCGGACCAGGGCACTACAACAAGATCAAGTTACGAGCTCGTAGGACACGGTCTGATACCGCAACGGTCTTCGGCGTGACTGGTTGCCAGGCTGTTCGCCGGCCTGGGCATGGATGGGGGTCTTGGTGATGTCAGGGCGTAACGGGGAGGCTAGTGAGGTGCCGCGAGTACGTCCCGGAGTACGTTCGCGAGCGTGACGCGGGCCAGCTCGTGTCTCAGGGTCTTCTCGATGCCCTCGTAGATGCTCTGCATCGCCGGCTGGATGCCGTGACCCACCACGCATCCCTGATCCGGGGTGGTGCGGTGCATTGCGAACAGCGGGCCGGGTTCCACTGCCTCGTACACGTCGAGCAGGGTCATCGACTCCAGTTCGCGTGCCAGCGACCAGCCCGCGCCCACGCCCCGCCGGGACTCCACGAGCCCGGCCCTGCGTAGCTCGCCGAGCAGCCGTCTGATCACCACTGGGTTGGTGTTCGCGCTGGTCGCGATCTGCTCGGAGGTGGCGACCTCATGGCCCTGGCGCTGGTAGAGGCCGATCCAGGCCAGCGCGTGGGCGGCGATGGTCAGCCTGCTGTTGGCGCTCATGGACTCCTCCTCTCGGCCGCAACGCTTCATGTTACGGCAGTCGTAACAGTGAAGGTTGCAACAGCCTGTCGTAACAATTAACGTTGCGACTGCCGGGAAGGGTCAATCAACGAGGTGAGAAGAATGAGCAAGCCACTCACGGGCAAGATCGCCCTGGTCACCGGGGGGTCGCGCGGACTGGGAGCCGCGACCGTACGACTGCTGGCCGAGCAGGGCGCCGACGTCGCCTTCACCTACGTCAGCTCCGAGAAACAGGCGCAGGCCGTCGTCGACGAGGTGCACGGCAAGGGAGCCAAGGCCGTCGCCTTCCAGTCCGACCAGGCGGACACGAGCCGGGCGCCGGCGCTGATCGACGACGTGGTCGCGCACTTCGGCGGCCTGGACATCCTCGTCAACAACGCGGCGATCTCCGTGGCTGGCACGGTGGACGACCCGGATGCCGACACCGCCGCACTGGACCGGATGCACGCCACCAACTACCTCGGCGTGATCGCCGTCATCCGGGCCGCCTCCCGAGTGCTGCGCGCGGGCGGCCGCATCATCACAGTGAGTTCCGGACTAGGCTCCCGGGTCGGCGCCCCCGGCCTTGCCGACTACTCGGCGACCAAGTCCGGGATCGAGAGGTACACCATGGGCGTCGCACGCGACCTCGGGCCCCGGAACATCACGGCCAACGTCGTGGAGGCCGGACTGATGGAGGGCGGCATGCAACCGCCGGACCCCGAGACCCTCAAGGCCCTGGTCAGCTCGCTGTCCCTGCAACGCATGGGGCACCCCGACGAAATCGCCGCGGCGATCGCCTTCCTGGCGAGCCCCGCCGCGTCGTACGTCACGGGCGCAGTGCTGGACGCCCACGGCGGCTACAACGCCTGAACCCGAACCCCTGCCGCGCGCTCCGAAGGACATCGCGCCTTCGGGGCGCGCACCGCCAACGACCCGCGTGTGCGTGAACACACCTCAAGAAGCCCGGATCGTGATCGTGTTATGAGCTCTTTGCGGGCGATGCGGTGCCGAATGCCGCGGGAGGACAGTCACCGTCGTAGGTGCTGATAGTCGTAGCCCTTGTCTCCGTGCAGCTTGCCGGGCCGTCGGCGTCGGGGGCCACGATGTGAGCGGATGGGTGGGATGCCGCGGACGAGCGGGATGAGGGCCTGGCTGTCGTGGAGGTTCGCGGCGGAGATGCCGATCGAGAGGGGTATGCCGCGGCGGTCGACGATGAGGTGGATTTTCGATCCCTTCTTGCCGCGGTCGGTCGGATTCGGTCCCGTCAGCTGCCCCCTTTGAGGGCCCGGACGCTGACGGAGTCGATCGCGCATCGTGACCAGTCCAGCTCACCGCGGGAACCGAGTTCGTCCAGGACCAGGCGGTGAAGCTTGGCCCACACCCTAGCCTCGGTCCATTCGGTGAACCGGCGGAAGGCAGTCACTCCCGACAGCCCGAAGCCCGGTGGCAGCTGGTTCCAGGTGCATCCCGAGGTAGCCACGAACATGATCGCGGCCAGCACCTCACGGTTCCCTCTCCGACGGGCTCCTCCGCCCTGCGGGCGTTCCGGCGCCGGCGGAACCACCCGCTGGAAGAGCTCCCACAGATCTTCCGGCGCCATCCGTTCGACAAGCGCAGCAGTCATCACCTCAGACTGCCGCAAGATCACGCCAACTGAAATGGCGTCTAAGGACCTGTCTGGCCAATCACTCGGGGACATAATCCTCGATGGCCCACCGGGTCCCTGTGGGTTCGTCCGCCCTCAGCTGCACAGACCCTTGGTCCACCCAGCCATCGAGCCACGTCGGCGAACCAGCTGCCGCGCCCGCGCCAAGACACTTCACGGTGGTGTAATCGTCCGTCACCGATACATGCCATCTGGTTCCCGTGAATGGGGGATCGGTGGTATAGACGAGCTTTACCTCGCCGGTGGAGGTGTTTCCGTCGAGGAATCGCGGCTCGTTAGAGCCAAAGATTATGTCGTGAAAATCCTGGTCTGCTAGGCAGTAGATCGTGTAATTGCCACTTCCGAGCGGGGTGAGCAGCCACAGGCCGCCCTTACCTGTTTTGCCTCCCAGGAACACCTTTTCAGGGTTATCTGCTGGGTGTTCGTCAGATCCTGGATTGGCATTTAGGTAGCGATCACCGACGCCGTCACCGTTGCAGCGAAGGTACACAATCTGCTTTTCGGCCATGGCGCAATTCCATTCGACCAGTTGGGGTTCGGGAAGAAGTCGGCCGGTACGCACCCAGCTCAGCGTACTTTGCAGCCAGAGGATTCAGAGACCGCACGTACCAGTATTCAGGTTGGTCTATCACCTAGAAGCGCGCAACTCAGGTGACCGGGAAGGCGGTGGGGCGATCCGGCGGCGATCCTGCTGTCTGTCCCCGTGGATACCCGCAGTTCTCCGTCTGATCGGGCACGAGTGGGGCACGGCTGCAACGGTGCTGGACTAACGGTCGCGGCTACGTCGCCGGCGCACTCGCGACACAGTCCAGATCCCGGCCCCGATGATTGGGACCACGATCAACGACATTCTCACAATGGCGACGACCCCACGATGAGGAACGTGAACAGCAACTCCCAAATCGAGGGATCCGGTTCCATGCCCTGCCTTCTTGATGTAGTTGCGTGACGTTGTTCTGGCGAGGACGCATGTGCCGAACCTGGCGGTTCCTCAACGCGCCAGCATCATGCGCCTTTGCACCCACCACTCGCCCCAGAGGCGGCGCGCGCCCGCGCCCTGCGCGGGCTCTTGATGAAGTAGGGAAAGTTCTACCGCACCCCACCGATCGTCCCTTGTCTTGTCTCGGTTGATGCTTGACGTTGTGGCTTCACCTGATGCTTGACACCGCTTGCCTCCGCTTGGCTGTGCGCGTCGTATCCGCGTGCAGGGAGGGCCGGGGCCGTGCTGGTGCAGTTGAGCATGGTCGAGCCACTAGGCATGAGTGGGAACGAGCTGCGAGAGGATGCCCGGGCCCCGCGGCGGCTCACCAGCCGTGCTGAACGGGCTTTGCAGGATGGACCGTTTGTGAGAGGGCACACGAGGTCCGGAGGTGGCACTCCTGCCCCTGGGGTTCGAGGATGCTCGTATGAAGGTGCCGATCGGTCGTCCCAGTCTGCGGCCCTACCTGTCTTACCAGCAGCGCACTGCAGCGCACCGTGGGGGGCTGAGTGCTCATTTCTTGGGCACCAGTTCAGTGCTGCTGTCGGACGGGCAGACATCGGTGCTCAGCGACGGGTTCGTCACCCGGCCGGGGATGCTGCGAGTAGGCATGGGCAAGATCGCCCCGAACCGAGCGCTGGTCCGTGCCGCCATCGAGCGCCTGCGGGTGGACACCCTCGCCGCTGTGGTGTGCGCGCATTCCCACTACGACCACGCCCTCGACGCACCGGTGTGGGCGCTGGAGACCGGCGCCGAGCTGGTCGGGTCGGAGTCCACCGCCAACATCGGGCGCGGCCTCGGGGTCCCGAGTCGTCCTTGCGGGTGGTCGGCGACGGCGATACCGCGACCTACGGCAGCTTCACGCTGACCTTCCTGGACTCCGTGCACAGCCCGGGCGACCACTACCCCGGTACCGTCGATCAGCCCTTGATCCCGCCGGCCCGCGCCGGTGCCTGGAAGACCGGCACCGCCTACTCCGTGCTCGTCACCCACCCCGCCGGCCGCGTACTGCTGCAAGCCAGCGCCAACTACCGGCCCGGCGCGCTGCGCGGTCACCACGCCGACGTCATCTACCTAGGTGTCGGCATGCTGGGTAAACAGCCCGCCGAGTTCCTGCACACCTACTGGGACGAGGTCGTGACCGCGACCGGGGCCAAGCGGGTCATCCTGGTGCACTGGGACGACTTCTTCCTCGGCCTCGACCGGCCACTGCGCCCCATGCCCTACCTGCTCGACGACCTCGACACCACCATGAGCCGACTGCTGCCCCTGGGCCGCCGTGACGGCGTCGATGTTGTCCTGCCCGTCTCCTGGCAACCCAGCGCTCCCCTCGCCGGTCTTGCGTGAACTCGGCCGTATAAGCCCCTGGAATCGGCTCATGTACCTGAGCATGCCTGAGGCCCGGCTCCAGGTACGAGGCCTGGCCTTCGGCGTCAGCTGAGTGGGGACACCCTGGGTCTGGGCCTGAACTCATAGGCGCAGGGCGGGAGCTCTGCCCGGTGAGCAAGCGGTAGGTAGGTCACCGGTCGGACGGTCCAAGTGACGCGCGTGCCGGCGTGTGTGACTGACACCGTGCAAGGCTCCGAGCGCAGTAGGGCTCGTCTGGTCTCTGCGCGGCCGTCGTGCAGCCACTCCCACGCCTCGTCGGAAGCGTCCGGGTCCAAGGCCGGTGAGATCGTGCGGAGTGCGACCGCCACCCATCGGTCGGCCTGTGGTGCCGAGTAGGCATCGAAGGATGCCAGGAGTGCCGGCCCCCGCCGCTCGGTGAGGTCTTCTGTCCAGCACTCGCACCAGAAGCCGCGGCGGGTTTCCTGACTCAGCACGGGTGACCTCCCCGCAGTGCTTCTGCGTACAGCTCCGCGGTGACCATGTGGAGGATCGCGTTCGCGCTCAGCTCGCTCACGATCAGTTCGGCGTCTTCGGCTAAGGGGGAGCCGCGCAGGATGTCACGGGTCCATCGGCGGGCCCGGCTCCAAGCGCGCGGGCCTGACCCAACGGCGACTGCGCGACCACGCCCGCGTCTCCTTCGCCAAGGTCGCCGAGTACCAGAAGCGCGGCGCCGTCCACTTCCACGCGGTCATACGCCTCGACGGCCCCGGCGGCGGCGAGACTCCGCCCCCGGCCTGGGCCACCGCCGAACTGCTGACCGACACCATCAGCGCTGCCGCGTCCAAGGTCCGGGTCGACGGCCCGACCGTCGACGACCGGTCCCACACCTTCGCCTTCGGCCGCCAACTCGACGTCCGCACCATCCGATCCGCCGACTTCAACGACGGCCAGGAGCTCACCGAACGCGCCGTAGCCGCCTACATCGCCAAGTACGCCACCAAGGGAGCCGAGACCGCGACGGGCGCCCTCGACCGCCCACTCAAGTTCGCCGCCGAACTCGCCCAGCTCGACATCAGCGACCACGCCCGCCGCCTCATCCGAACCGCCTGGACCCTTGGCGCCCGCAAGGACCTCGAACACCTCCGCCTGCGCGCCTGGGCCCACATGCTCGGATTCCGCGGCCACTTCTCCACCAAGTCCCGCCGCTACTCCACCACCCTCGGCGCCCTCCGCGACGCCCGCGCCAAATGGCGCCGCGCGCAGGCAGGCGCGAACGGACCCACCACCGAGACGACCTACGTCCTCGCCCATTGGGTTTTCGCCGGCACCGGCCTCTCCGACGCCGAAGCCTGGCTCGCCGCATCCCTCGAACCCGCTCCCGGAACGGAAGGAGAACCCACACGTGCATGACGAGGAACTGCTGACGGTGCCGGACGTGATGAGGCGGCTCAAGCTCGGCCGCTCCACGGTCTACGACCTCATCCGCTCCCGTCGTCTGCCCTCGATCACCATCGGCCGGTGCCGCCGCATTCCCGCGCGGGCCGTCCGCGAATACATCACCAACGAACTGGAGGCGGCCGCCTGATGGCCCAGCAACGCAAGCGCAACCCCAACGGGGCAGGCACCATCACCAAGCGAAAGGACGGCCGCTTTCAGTGTGCGGTCTATGTGCTCCAACCGGACGGCACTCGCGCCCGTAAGTTCGCCTATGGCAAGACGTGGGCGGAGTGCGACGCCAAGCGCCGTGAGCTGCTCGACAAGGTCGATCAGGGAGTCCCCGTGCCCACCAAGTCCGCCAAGCTTTCCGAGTGGCTGCCGTACTGGCTGGACAATGTCATCAAGCCCCGCCGGAAGCTCAGCACCTTCGACAAGTACGAGGCACACGTCCGCCTCTACCTGATTCCGCTCCTGGGCACCAAGCGACTCGAATCCCTCAACGTCGCGGACGTCCGGCGCTTCCTTGTGCGCCTGGAGAAGGAGACGACCTCCGCAACCGCCAAGGAATCGCACCGTGTTCTGCGCTCGGCCCTGTCCTCGGCCTGCCGGGAGGAACTGATCACGCGGAACGTCGCCAAACTCGTCGAGCCGCCCCGAACGGACACGCCCGACCTGCATCCCTGGACCCTCAACGAGACGCTCGACTTCCTCGCTGCCTCCCGCAAGGACCCGCTCTACGCGGCCTTCGTCCTGGCCATCGCCATGGGCCTCCGCCGAGGGGAGATCGTCGGTCTTCGCTGGTCGGACGTCGACCTCGACAACCGGGTTCTCTACGTCCGCCACCAGGTCCAGCGGCGCCGCGGTTCTACGACGACGACCCCAAGAGCCGGCGCCGTCGAGCCGTCCCGCTGCCTGCTCTCTGCATCGCGCCCCTGCGGTGGCACCGTATGCGCCAGGAGGACACCCGCGCCAAGGCGGGGGAGAGGTGGCAGGAGTCGGACTACGTCTTCGCTACCCGGACCGGCCGGCCCGTCGAGCCGCGCAACCTCTACCGCTCCTTCACCCGCGTAGCCCAGGCCGCTGGCCTCCGCGTGATCCGGCTGCACGACGCCCGCCACGGCACGGCCACGCTCCTCACTGCGGCCGGCGTCGCGCCGCGCGTTGTGATGGAGATCCTGGGCCACTCGCAGATCAGCATCACCATGGACGTCTACACCCACGTCGTCCAGGACACGCAGCGCGAAGCCATGAGCCACATGGACCGGCTGCTGCGGAAGAGGCGACCAGAGCGCGGGTGACCGCCCGCGTTGATGTCAGAAGTGGATGTCAAAGGCCCCGGACCATGATCGGTCCGGGGCCTTTGCGCTGGTGCCCCCGGCAGGATTCGAACCTGCGACACCCGCTTTAGGAGAGCGGTGCTCTATCCCCTGAGCTACGAAGGCGTGGGTCGGCGTCCTGGTGGGCGCTCGGTCCACAGGGTACCGGATCAGGGCGTGGGTGGGGTGGGGGCCGGGGCGGAAGATCAGGACGGGGGGACGGGAGTGAAGCGGGACGTGGTGTGGAGGTCCTTCTGGATGCGGTCGGCCGTCGCGCGCAGAGCGGGGAGCAGGTCCCGCACGCAGTCCTCCAGGGTGCGGCGGGCCGCGTGCGTGGCCACGTTCAGTGCGGCGACCGTGCGGCCCGTCCGGTCCCGTACCGGTACGGCGATGGACCGCAGGCCCGACTCCAGTTCCTCGTCGGCCAAGGCATAGCCCTGGGACCGTACGGCGGCGAGACGGGGAGACGGAGGGGCGTCGGTGTCCGCCAGGAGGACGCGGCCCAGTGAGGTCGCGGTGGCCGGCAGCCGTGTGCCCACAGTGATGTGCACGGTCAGGACTCTGCTCGCGGCCGCGCCGGCCGTGTACTGGATCTCCGTACCGTCATCCGTCAGCACCGCCAGCGCCGTGGGTTCCTGCACCTGGTCCGCCAGGGCGCGCAGGTGTGGTTCGGCCAGGCGGGACAGTGACGTTCGGGACAGGGGAGGGAAACCGAGGTCCAGGACGCGGGGGGTGAGGGTGAAGGTGCGGTCGTCGTGCGCGGCCACCAGGCCCAGGTGCTGGTGGGTCAGCAGTGCCCGGCGGGCGGTGGCCCGGGACAGGCCGGTCGCCCGGGCCACGTCCGTCAGGGACAGCGCCGAGTGGCCCTCGCCGAACGCCGTCAGACGGTCAGGCCGCGGGCCAGTGACTCCACGAAATCCCGGCCCAGTTCCTGCTTGGACGCCGTCGTCCAGGTCGCGAGGCCGACGGGCGCGGGCCCGGGCTGGGGCGGGGGCGCGGTGCGCAGGTCGCCCTGCATCGTCTCCACCGCCGTACGCAGCCGGGGCAGCAGGCTGGTGCGCAGGTCCGCCGCCGAGTTCCGGCCGGTGTGGCTGACCACGCTCGCCACGCAGGCCACCCGGCCGGTGCCGGGATCCCGTACCGGGACGGACACCGCGACCAGGCCCGGCTCGATCAGCTGCTCGTCCAGGGCCCAGCCGTCCCGCCGGGCCCGCTCCACCCGCGTGTGGAAGGCGGTGTCGGCGATGGGTTCGGGGTGTGAGGGTACGGCGGGGGAGGCGGTGCCATCGTCGGTGGGTTCGGGGTGCGGGGGCGACGCGGCGGTGTCGGCGGCGGGATCGGGGCGCATGGGTACGGCCGGGAAGGTGGCGCCCTGGGGGTCCGCGGCCCGGCGCGTCCGCCAGTGGGACCAGTCGTCCTCCGTCCACTCGGCGGCGAACAGTGCGCCGGGCGCCGTCCGTTCGGCCGGCAGCAGGTCGCCGATGCGGAAGCCGACGGACAGCGCGCGGCGGCGGGTGGCCTGGTGGATGAAGCGGATGCCGTCTCGGTCGGCGACGGCGAGCGACACCGACTCGTCCAGTTCGTCGGCGAGGGCGTCGGCGCGGGCGCCCAGCAGTGCGGGCAGGCGCAGAGCGGCCAGGTAGGCGTTGCCCAGCTCCATCACGCTCGGGGTGAGGACGACGTCCCGGCCGTCGAGGCGGACGTAGCCCATGCGGGCCAGGGTCGCGGTGACGCGGTCCACGGTGGAGCGGGCGAGACCGGTGGTCCGCTCAAGCGCGCTCGGACTCAGCGTGCCGCCCGCCTCGGCCAGCCGCCGCAGCACACCGACTCCGCGCACCAGCGGCCCGACCGCCTCCGCCGGCGACCCGACCGCCTCCGCCGGCGACCCGACCGCCTTCACCGGCGTCCCGGTCCCGGCTGCACGCGTGCCGGCATCCACAGCGGTCATCGCGGGCATCGTCTCTCCGGTACGGCGTCGGGGCACGCCTACGGTAGCCGTCACCGGGGCCGTCACCGGGGCTGTCTGCCGGGACCGGCCGCCGCCGGGCGGTCACCGGGGCTGTCTGCTGGGGCCGGCCGTCACCGGGGCCGTCGGCCGGAGTCAGCCGCCGCCGCGGCCGTCACCGGGACTGTCTGTCGGGACCGGCCGCCTGCCGGGACCGGCCGCCGCCGGGGCCGTCTACCCGGACCGTCTACCCGGGCCGTCGCCGGGCCGTCTACCCGGGCCGGCACCGGGACCGTCTGCCGAGGCCCTCTGCTGGGCACCGCTGGAGCCCCGCGCCCCTCACCCCCGCGTGATCCGAACCCGGTAGTTCCCGTCCTCGTCCGTGCTCAGCACCTTGACCGTGAGGCCGTGGCGCGGGTCCTTGAACGTTTCTCCGGGGGTGAACGGGGCGTCGGAGAGTTCCGTGTGGACGTTGGGGCTGCGGGTGCAGCCACCGCTGGCGCGGCGGCTGTCGAAGACGGTGACCGGGCCGCGGCCGGTGTCGACCGTGGAGTCGATCCGGTAGATGAGGACGCCCGGGCGGCACACCGCCTCGTCGTTGCCGCCCTGCGCGCGGACCTCCAGCGCGTAGGTGGTGCGCGCCGTGACCGGCACCAGGACCAGCTTTCCGCCGCCGGGCTTGTACAGGGGCGACAGGGTGAACTCCACGCTGCCCCGTGCCGACGCGCAGCCGACCTGGCCGCCGTCCAGCCAGCCCAGCTTCCACTTGTGCCAGCCGAGCAGGTCGTTGTTGGCCCCCCAGTCCTCGCTCATGATGTCCCAGTGCCCGACCGCGCCCCCGCCGTCCTGCGTGTACAGGTCGGGCAGGCCGAAGGTGTGGCCGTTCTCGTGGGGCAGCACCCGGTAGCCGGTGCGGTCGTAGGAGCCGGAGCCGTCGTCCTGCCGGGAGTAGACGAAGGAGGCGTTGGATATGCGGATGCCGTCGGCGACCGGGGCGTCGTCGTTGCCGGCGAAGGTCACGGACAGCACGGTGTCCAGGGCGGAGGGACCGGCGTTCGGGGTGACGAGCACGTTGAGCAGGTCGTAGTCGCGGAAGTTCACCTTCGGGTCGGCGGCGGCCACGATGTCCTGCACGAGGTTCCGGTACCCGGGGTCGAACGGGGCGCCGCGCTCTATGCCGTAATCCCGGAAACGCTTCGGCATGCGCAGCCAACTGGTGACCGGGGTCTCGGGGCGGTAGTCGAGACGGCCGTACGACGCGGTGCGGAACCAGTCCTGGGTCTGGGGGAAGAACTCGTGGAAGCGGTCCATCGCGTCGCCCTGGCCGGGCGCGTCGGAGAAGTCGACCATCAGGGTCAGGGCACGGACCGTGCCCGTGGAGCGGGAGTACCCGGGCGGGGTGGGCAAACCCTCGGTCATCTGCACGTCCACGCCGCTGTGGATCATGCAGGGGACGAGTGCGGAGGAGCGGGCCAGGCCGATGGGGCCGGCGGTGGTGGGCGCCGTCAGGTGTCCGGTCCCGGCCGAGGTGCTGACCGCGAGGGTCAGTGCGGTCACCAGGGCGAGGGCGGCTACCCGGCGCGGGCGTATCCGGCGGGGCGGCGGCTGCGGCTGCATGCAGGGACCTTTCGCGCCACGGCAGCCGCCGTCTCCGGCTGCACCCTTGCGCTCACCCTGTGTCGACGGGGCGGCGGGCGCGCGCTGGAGGAGACCGATGGTGGGAACGCGGGTCCGCTAAGGGGTGAAAGCCGGCGGACGGCGATTGTGTCTCAGGTCACAAGGTTTCTTCCGGTGGCCGGGAAATAACCGGGGACGCCTTCCCCGTTTAGCCCTGTGTCCGAGTGAAACGGGGACCAGTTCCCCGGATCGCCCCCCTCACCTCAAGGAGCAGCCGTGCCCGCCACGACGGTCCCCGCAGTGCGCAAGGTGTCCCGGCCTCGCGCCGACGCCCTGCGCAACCGGGAGCGGATCGTCACCGCCGCCCGGGAGATGTTCGTCGAGCACGGCCCGGACGTGCCGCTCGACGAGATCGCCCGCCGGGCCGGCGTCGGCAACGCCACGGTGTACCGCAACTTCCCCGACCGTGACGCCCTCGTCCGTGAGGTCGTCTGCTCCGTCATGGACCGGACGGCCGAGGCGGCCGAGCTGGCCCTCGCGGAGACCGGGGACGCCTTCGCCGCCCTGGAGCACTTCGTGCACGCCGCCGCCGACGAGCGGATCAGCGCGTTGTGTCCCATGGTGTCCAGCACCTTCGATCAGAACCACCCCGACCTGGTGGCCTCTCGCGAGCGCATCGAGCGGCTCGTGGAAGAGATCATGGGCCGGGCCGAAGAGGCCGGGCAGCTCCGGCCGGACGTCGGCGTCGGCGATCTGCTGATCGTCGTGAGCCAGTTGAGCCGGCCCCCGGCCGGCACGGACTGCCTTCGCGGCGACCGCTTCGTCCACCGCCACCTGCAGCTGTTCCTCGACGGCCTGCGGGCCCCCGCCCGCTCCGCCCTGCCGGGCCGGGCCGTCAGCACCAAGGAGCTGCGCGCCTCCTGACCGATTGACCGATCGACCGATCAGTTCAGCTCCCGCGACCAGTCCACCCATGGCAGGGCGGCCCAGCAGCCCGTACGGCCGCTCCCTGCCTCTTCAGCTTTCCGCCGCACTCCGTTTTCTCGCCATTTTTCGTCATCGCCTTCCGCCACTGTTCTCCACCACGTCGTCCGTCACGTCGTCCGTCACGTCTTCCGTCGCGAAGCAACGAAGTCCCGAAGTGGGTACCTCCATGTCCGAAACAGCCCTCAAGGCTCCCGGCGCCGCCGCACCGAGCGGTGACGCCAACCGCTGGAAAGCGCTCGTCTTCATCGCGCTCGCCCAGCTGATGGTCGTCCTGGACGCCACCATCGTGAACATCGCCCTCCCCTCCGCCCAGACCGACCTCGGCATATCCGACGGCAACCGGCAGTGGGTCGTCACCGCGTACGCCCTCGCCTTCGGCGGTCTGCTGCTCTTCGGCGGCCGGATCGCCGACCTGTGGGGCCGCAAGCGCGCCTTCGTGCTGGGTCTGACCGGCTTCGCCGCCGCCTCGGCGCTCGGCGGTGCCGCCACCACCGGCGCGATGATGTTCGGCGCCCGCGCCCTCCAGGGCGTCTTCGGCGCACTCCTCGCCCCGGCCGCGCTGTCCCTGCTCGCCGTGATGTTCACCGACGGCAAGGAGCGCGCCAAGGCGTTCGGCATCTACGGTGCCATCGCGGGCGGCGGCGGTGCCGTCGGCCTGATCCTCGGCGGCTTCCTCACCGAGTACCTGGACTGGCGCTGGACCTTCTTCGTGAACATCCCGTTCGCCGTGGTCGCCGCGGCCGGTGCCTACTTCGTCATCCGGGAGCCGGAGGGCGGACGCAACCGCTCCCCGCTCGACATCCCCGGCGTGATCCTGTCCACCCTCGGCCTGGTCTCCCTCGTGTACGGCTTCACCCGCGCCGAGTCCGACGGCTGGGGCGACACGCTGACCGTGTCGATGTTCGTCGCCTCCGTGGTGCTGCTTGTCGCCTTCGTGCTGGTGGAGTCCAAGGTCAAGGCCCCGCTGCTGCCGCTGCGCGTGGTGACCGACCGCAACCGCGGCGGCATCTACCTCTCCCTCGGTCTCGCGATCATCGGCATGTTCGGCCTGTTCCTCTTCCTGACCTACTACCTCCAGGTCGTGAAGGGCTACTCGCCGGTCAAGACCGGTTTCGCCTTCCTGCCGATGGTGGCCGGCATGATCACCGGCTCCACCCAGATCGGTGCCCGGCTGATGACCCGGGTCCCGGCCCGGCTGCTGATGGGCCCCGGCTTCCTCCTCGCCTCGCTCGGCATGCTGCTGCTGACCCAGCTGGAGATCGACTCCTCGTACGCCATGCTGCTGCTGCCCGCGATGCTGCTGCTCGGCCTCGGCATGGGTACGGCGTTCATGCCCGCGATGTCCCTGGCCACCCAGGGTGTCGAGCCCCGGGACGCCGGTGTCGCCTCCGCGATGGTCAACACCTCGCAGCAGGTGGGCGGCGCGATCGGCACCGCCCTGCTGAACACCATCGCCGCCTCGGCGACCACGTCGTACATCAAGGACCACATCGCCGCTGCCGCCGCCAAGCCGCAGCAGCAGGTGGTCAAGCTGGAGGGCATGGTGCACGGCTACACGGCCGCGATCTGGGTCGCCGTCGGCATCCTGGCGCTCGCCTCGCTGATCGCGTTCACCTTCGTCAACGCCGGCCGGCCCGACACCACGGTCGTGATCTCCGGCGAGGGCGCCGAGGACGAGGTGCCGGTGCCGGTGGTGGCCCACTGAGGGCCCGTACGGTGATCCATCGCCGGTCCGCTCGGTGACCCGGCCGGTGGACCACCCGGTGGTCTAGCGGAGCCAGGGCAGGTCCGCACCCGCTTCACTGGGCTGGAGGCCCTCGGCGACGATCTCCATGATCTCGCCGAGGGCCTTCTGCTGTTCCGGGCTCAGCCGCTCGAACAGCGCCTGCCGTACGGCGGTCACATGGCCGGGTGCGGTGCGCCGCAGTACCTCGAAGCCCTCCTCGGTGAGCACCGCGAACTGGCCGCGCTTGTCGGAGGGGCAGTCCTCGCGGCGCACCCAGCCGTTCTTCTCCAGCCGGGCGATGGCGTGCGAGAGCCGGGAGCGGGTGATTTTCGCCTGCATCGCCAGCTCGGTCATCCGCAACCGGCGGCGCGGTGCCTCGGCGAGGCCGACGAGGAGGCCGTAGTAGATGTGCGGCATGCCCGCGTCACGCTGAAGCTGCCGGTCCAGGTGGTCCTCCAGGAGGGTGGTGGCCTGTAGATAGGAGCGCCAGATGCGCTGTTCCTCGTCGGTGAGCCAGCGGTGCCGTGCGGCGGAATCCGGTGCCGTGTCCATGTGTCCCACTGTACGAGGCATCTCCTTGAAACTTGAACAAGTGCGGAGTAGGGTTCTCGATAGAACTTGAGAGTTAAAGTACCTGAGTCGTCGGGAGTCGTAGACATGTCCGCCACCACCCAGGAGCGCATGCCCGCCCTGTACCTCAGTCATGGCGCCCCGCCCCTCGCCGACGACCCGGTGTGGCCCGGCCAGCTCGCCGCCTGGTCCGCCGGCCTGCCCCGCCCCGCGGCCATCCTCATGGTCTCCGCGCACTGGGAAGAAGCCCCGCTCGCCCTCGGCGCGGTCGAGACCGTCCCGCTCGTCCACGACTTCTGGGGCTTCCCCGAGCACTACTACCGGGTCCGGTACGCCGCCCCCGGCGCCCCCGGGCTCGCCGAATCCGTCCGCAAGCTGCTGCGAGCCCCCGGCGTCCCCGTCCAGGACATCCCCGACCGGGGTCTCGACCACGGCGCCTACGTCCCCCTCGTCGAGATGTACCCGGACGCCGACATCCCCGTGCTCCAGATCTCCCTGCCCACCCTGGACCCGGTCCGCCTCATGGACATCGGCCGCAAGCTCGCCCCGCTGCGCGACGAGGGCGTACTGATCGTCGGTTCCGGCTTCTTCACCCACAACCTCGCCGCGCTGCGGTACACCGGCGGCGGCGTCCCCGCCTGGTCGTCCGAGTTCGACGACTGGGGCCGGCGCGCCCTGGAGGCCCGTGACTGGGACGCGCTGCTCGACTTCCTGAACAAGGCCCCGGCCGGCCGCTACGCCCACCCGCGCACCGAACACTTCGCCCCGCTGTTCGTGACCATGGGCGCGGCGGAGGCGGGCGGCGAGCCGGACGCGCAGAAGTCGGTGATCGACGGGTTCTGGATGGGGATGGCGAAGCGGTCGGTGCAGTTCGGCTGAGCTTCGGTGGCCGCGCTCCGGTGTGATTCCGGACGATGTGGCGTACCCGGAATCTCCTGTGAGGTCGCGCCCGTGGCAACCATCAGCCGGTGCGGGCCGTCTTCCGGGTGGGAGAGCAGCCGACGGCGTCGCTCCTCCCGAGTGAAGATCGCGGTATCGAATGTGATGGCCGTCTCACGTACGTGCGGGTTGTAGATCGCCGTGAGGGCTTCGAGTTCCCCCTCGACTCCCTGCCTGACCTGCACCTCAGTACATTCCGACGGCATCTCGCCTCCCAGGGTGGCGGACAGGGTACTGCATGATCAGAAAAATTGGGGGACGGGTTGGGAATTCTGTCCGGATTCCAGTCGTTGTTTCCCACGGATGCCGGGCACTCGGAGAGAGTCCCAGAGACGATCCCAGTAGTGCCGAGCGTTCACCAGGACCACCCGCGAGCCCACTATCGCAAGGGAGCACGCATGGCAACCCGTGCCGTCGCCCGTCGTCAGTCCGCCACCGGCGAGACGGCCGACTCGGCAAGCAGTGTTCGCGCTCACGGCGGCGAGATCGCAGACCGCGACCTGGTCGGTATGTACCTCGACGAGATCGCGCGTACGCCGCTGCTCGACGCCGCAAAGGAGGTCGAGCTGTCCCAGACCATCGAGGCGGGTGTCTTCGCGCAGCAGGTCCTCGACGGCGAGGAGAAGTCGAAGTCGGACGCCTCCCGTGAGGAGCTGGAGGCCCTGGCAGCCGCCGGTGAGCGGGCCAAGGACGTCTTCATCCGCTCCAACCTGCGTCTGGTCGTCGCGGTCGCCCGCCGGTACCCGCGCAGCGGTCTGCCTCTGCTGGACCTGGTCCAGGAAGGCAACGCCGGCCTGGTGCGCGCCGTCGAGAAGTTCGACTACCGCAAGGGCTTCAAGTTCTCGACATACGCCACCTGGTGGATCCGTCAGGCCATCACCCGCTCGATCGCCGACCAGTCCCGCACGATCCGGCTCCCCGTCCACCTGGTGGAGGAACTGGGCCGCATCCGCCGTGTCCAGCGCGAGTTCAACCGCGAGCACGGCCGTGACCCGGAGCCTGCGGAGATCGCCGGCGAGCTGGGCTCCACGCCGGAGCGCGTCACCGACGTCCTCGACTGGGCCCGCGACCCGGTCTCCCTGAACATGCCGGTGGACGACGAGGGCGAGACCCAGTTCGGCGATCTGCTGGAGGACACCTCGGCGGTCTCCCCGGAGCAGTCGGTGCTGACGCTGCTCCGCAGTGAGGAACTGGACGACCTGATCGGCCGCCTGGACCAGCGCACGGCCTCCATCATCAAGATGCGGTACGGCATCGATGACGGCCGCGAGCGCACCCTGACCGAAGTCGGCAAGGAGCACGGCCTGACCCGCGAGCGCATCCGCCAGATCGAGAAGCACGCCCTTCTCGAACTGAAGAAGCTGGCGCGCGACACCGGGTTCGACGCGGCGGCGTAAGGGGGGCTCGGGCGCCGCCCGCCGCAGCGAAGGGGGCGCGGGTTGTGGAGGCCCTGAGGCTCCCGCCGTAGGGCGGCCCGGGCCGAGGACGGGGTCGGGCCGAGGACGGGGTCGGGCCGAGGACGTGGGTGCGGGGGTCGTGTGCGGTGGGCCGTGTCCGATGTCTGACGGCGCACCGCGCACGCCCGGTGGCGAAAGACGGCGCAAACATGGCGCTGTCCCGTCGCTTCAACCGCTGGGCCCGAGGGAACAACCCTTCCGGGCCCAGAAGAGGGCCCCGGAAATCGAACCGCACTCCCCATGCGCACGACCCCACCCCACACACCGCACCCCGGCCGACGGCCGGCACCGGCTGACCCCACGTGAGCCACGTCCCGACGCAATCCCCCCCCGGCGCCGGGACTTCCCGAGCCGGGCTTCGGCGCCCACCCCCCCCCGGGCGCCGGAGCCCGGCTTTCTCCTGCGGTGAGAGGTGGCCGGCCTTGCTCACGGGGAGGCAGGCCAGGCCCCGGTGCGGTCGCCCGACCTCGATGAGCGTGGCCACGGACCTGTTGGAGCGGCGGCCCACCCCGTACCTGAACCCCGGGGTGGACCGCCGGATGGCAGATTCTGCCACACGGGCATAGCCTGCCCGGATGAGCACCACCCCCAGCGCCGCCCACCAGCCGTTTTCCGCCTCCGCGCCGGTCTCCCTCACCGAGCGACGGAAGGCCGAGACCCGGATGGAGATCGCCCGGGCGGCGGCGGCCCTCTTCGTCCGGCAGGGCCTGCGGGCGACCCGAGCCGAGGACATCGCCCAGGCGGCGGGCATCGCACCGCGCACGTTCTACCGCTACTTCGCCACCAAGGAGGAGGCGGTGGCCCCCCTGTACGCGGCCGGCGCCCAGCGCTGGATCGAAGCGGTCCGTACGGCCCCGGCCGACCTGCCTGTCCCACAGGCTCTGGAACACGCCGTCAGCCAGACCCTCACCCCCGGCCTCGGCGTCTCGGCCGCGTCCTGGGAATGGCTGCGCACCCTGATCCGCCTGGCCGACACCAGCCCGGCCCTGCGCAAGGTCTGGGCGGAGGTGTGCCAGGCGTCGGAAGGCGCGCTGGCGGAGATCCTCGCGGCGAGAGAGGGGACCTCGGGACGGCCCACCTCCGAAGCGTCGGGTCCCACCCCGGACCCGGCACGGCCCAGTCCGGACCCGGCACGGCCCACTCCGGACCCGGCACGGATCACCGACCCGGCACGGCCCGGTCCGGACCTCCGTTTCGCCGCGGCCGTGGCCGGTGCCGCCGTGCGGGTGGCCGTGGAGTCCTGGGCCGCCACGACGACCTTGCCCACCGGCCCGGAAAGCCCCGCGGCCCTGGCCGTACGCAACCTGCGCGCCCTGCGGGACTTCGCATGGGGCGCACCCGGTGGGGAGCCCGGGCGCCAAGGCTGACGTGGAGGGAGGCGGACCCCACGCCCCGGCGCCCCTGAACCCCCCGCCCGGCATCTCCGCGCCCGGAACAGCCGGCCCGGTGCCGGTCGGCCCGGCGTCCGCCAGATCGGCGCCCGTCGGTCCAACCCCCGCGGCCCTGCTCAACCGGCTTCTGCGGCCCTGCTCAACCGGCCCCCCAACTCCCGTGCGACCGCCACCAGTTCCCCCGGCCCGTGGACTGTGAACTCGTACCCGGTCATCGCCAGCCGTACCGCCAGCCACTCCACGGGGTCGCCGGTGGTGCCCCGCAGGACGCAGCCACCCGCGCCGTCGTCCTCGGGTACTCCCGCCGTCCCCGGCACCCGTGCGGAGACCTGTTCGGCGGACGCGGCGAACCGCACCTCGAACGCGTACGTCTCCTGCCGCCGGTGGATCGACTGCCGTAGATACTCGGCGGCGCTCCCCGTCGGCAACTCCCGTGGCGCGAACCGGACTCCGGTGGCGAACGGCTCGCTCACCCGGTCGACCCGGAAGGTGCGCCAGTCCGCCCGGTCGAGGTCGTACGCGACCAGATACCAGCGCCGCCCCGTCGACACCAGCCGGTGCGGCTCGGTCAGCCGCCGGGACGCGCTGCCGTCCTTGTCGCGGTAGGCGAACCGCAGCCGCTCCCGCCCCGCCACCGTGGATGCCATCACGGTCAGCGTCTCCGGTGCGATACTCGGACCGTCCCCGCTGGTCAGCGGCGTGGTGGCGGCCTGGAGCGTGGACACCCGGTGGCGCAACCGGGAGGGCAGCACCTGCTCCAGCTTGGCCAGGGCCCGGACGGACGCCTCGTCCACCCCCGCCACCGCGTGCCCGGCACCGGCCCGCAGCCCGACCGCGATCGCGACCGCCTCCTCGTCGTCCAGCACCAGCGGCGGCATGGCCTTGCCCGCCACCAGCCGGTACCCACCGTCCGCGCCCTTCGTCGCCTGCACCGGATACCCCAGCTCCCGCAGCCGGTCGATGTCCCGCCGCACGGTACGGCGGGACACCCGGAGCCGGTCGGCCAGCTCACCGCCGGGCCACTCGCGGGGCGTCTGGAGAAGCGAGAGGAGCTGGAGCAGCCGGGCCGGAGTGTCGGTCGTCATGCGTACGAGGATGCCGTAGATCTAGGACATGATCTGACCTAATAGGGTCCTAGCCTCCCCTCATGACTCCGAACGACGCCACCCAGGAACGCGGGGAACTGCGCGACCAGCCACAGGGGACGGACGCCCGGCGCCCCGCGGCCGCCCCCGCGGCGCTCTCCGAACCGGTCCCCGACCGAGCCCGCTGGCTGGCCCTGGCCATCGTGATGACCGCCGCCTTCATGGACCTGGTGGACGTCACGATCGTCAACATCGCCATCCCGTCCATCGAGCGGTCCGCCCACGCCTCGGTCAGCCAGATCCAGTGGATAACCGCCGGCTACGCCCTCGCCTTCGCCGCCGGTCTGATCACCGGTGGCCGGCTCGGTGACATCCACGGCCGCAAACGGCTGTTCCTCCTCGGTGTCGGCGGCTTCACCCTCGCCTCCGCCCTGTGCGGTTTCGCCGCGAACCCGGAGATGCTGGTCGCCTCGCGCATTCTGCAGGGCGGCATGGCCGCGCTGATGGTGCCGCAGGTGCTGTCGATCGTGCACGCCACCTTCCCGGCGCACGAACGCGGCAAGGTCTTCGGCCTGTTCGGGGCGATCGTCGGTCTCGGCGCGGTCTCCGGTCCGCTGCTGGGCGCACTGCTGACGGAGTGGAACCTGTTCGGCCTCGAATGGCGCCCCATCTTCCTCATCAACCTCCCTGTCGGTGTCCTCGCCTGGATACTGGGCCGCCGCTTCATCACCGAGTCGAAGGCGCCCAAGGCGCTGAAGCTGGACCTCGTCGGCGTCACCCTGGTCTCGCTGGGCCTGCTGATGCTGCTCTATCCGCTCACCCGTGGACGCGAGCTGGGCTGGCCGCTGTGGGGCCACCTCTGCATGGCCGGCGCGCTCGTCGTCTTCGCGGCGCTGGTCTCGTACGAAAAACGGAAGGCGGCCAGGGACGGTTCCCCGCTCATCGAGCTGTCCCTCTTCCGGGTGAAGAGCTTCGCCGCCGGCATCGCCGTGCAGACCGTCTTCGGCGTCGGGCTCGGCATCTTCTTCCTGGTCTGGACGCTGTACATGCAGATCGGCCTGGGCTGGAGCCCGCTGCGGGCCGGACTGACCGGGGTGCCGTTCTCGATCGCGGTGTCCACGGCGGCCGGGCTGTCGGTGGAGCAACTGGTCCCGCGGTTCGGCCGGAAGGTGCTCCAGGCGGGCGCGCTGGTGATGGGTGCGGGCGTGCTGCTCTACCTGTGGGAGGCCCACCGCCATGGTCTCGCCATCACCTCCTGGCAGATGGCCCTGCCGCTGGTCGTGATGGGTCTCGGCATGGGACTGATCGTCGCCCCGCTGACCGACGCGGTGCTCTCGGAGGTGCCGCGCGAGCATGCCGGTTCGGCGTCCGGACTGATCAACACCGTGCAGCAGATGGGCAACGCGCTCGGTCTGGGGCTGGTGTCGGTGGTCTTCTTCGGCCAGATCGGTGACCGGCTGACCCTCGCCCAGGTCGGCCCGGCCTTCGTGCACGCCTTCCAGCACGCGCTGTGGTACGTCGCCGGGCTCATGGGTGCGATCTTCCTGCTGATGTCCGCCCTGCCGAAGCGTCCGGCACAGCACGTGGAGGGCGCCGAGCAGGAGGCGCCGGAGGCGGGGAAGGAGCCGGAGCTGGTCCACTGACAGGGCCGGAGCCGGTCCGCTGACCGGGCCGGGAGCCGGTCCACTGACGGCGGAGCCGGTCCACTGACGGCCGGAGCCGGTCCACTGACGGCCGGAGCCGGTCCGTCGATCGGGAGCGGCGGGGGGGGGGGGGGGGGCCGCCCCCCCCCCCCCGGGGGGGGGGCCCCCCCGCGGTCCGGGGGAACGCAAGCCCCGCCCCCCCAGAGGAGCCAGGAAGTCCGTTCATGCCCGGACTGCGCCCGAATCTGTTTACTTTCCGAGCATCCGGGCATAGTCTGCCGCTGAAACCACACATTCGGACGTACCCGGAAGCGATCGGGCGTCCGGGTGACGGGACCGACGGCACACGCGGAGGCGAGCGGACATGTACGCACCGGAACGGCAGCAGGAGATCCTCCGGCTCGCCCGTGACGGCGGCCGGGTGGACGTGCTGTCCCTGGCCGAGGAGTTCCAGGTCACCGCGGAGACGATCCGCCGCGATCTGAAGGCCCTCGACCGTGCCGGTCTCGTCCGCAGGGTGCACGGCGGTGCCATCCCGGCCGGCCGCCTCGACTTCGAGCCGGACCTCGCCGAGCGCGAGTCCACCGCCGCCGACGAGAAGGACCGCATCGCCAAGGCGGCCCTCACCGAACTGCCGGCCGAGGGCACGGTGATCCTCGACGCCGGTACGACGGTGGCCCGCCTGGCCGCCGCCATCCCGCTGGAGGCGTCCCTCACCGTCGTCACGCACAGCCTGCCCATCGCCGCCCGCCTCGCCGACCACCCGGGCATCCAGCTCCATCTGATCGGGGGGCGCGTACGGCATCGCACGCGCGCCGCCGTGGACGCCTGGGCGCTCCGCGCATACGGCGAGATCCGTGCCGACGTCCTGTTCGTCGCCGCCAACGGCTTCTCCGCCGAGCACGGCCTGACCACCCCCGACCTCGCCGAGGCGGCGGTCAAACGGGCCGCAGTCGCCGCCGCCCGCCGGGTGGTGCTGCTGGCCGACTCCGCCAAGCACGGCCAGGAGCACTTCGCCCGCTTCGGCGGCCTGAGCGATGTGGACCTGCTGATCACCGACAGCGAGCTGAGCCCGGACGAGGCCGCCGCCATCGAGCGCGGCGGCACGGAAGTGGTACGCGCATGATCCTCACCGTCACCCCCAACCCGTCCCTCGACCGCACCTACGAGGTCCCCGCCCTGGAACGCGGCGAGGTCATCCGCGCCACCGGCGAGCGCATGGACCCCGGCGGCAAGGGCGTGAACGTCTCACGCGCCGTCGCCGCCGCCGGCCGGCGCACGGTCGCCGTCCTGCCCCTGGGTGGTGCGCCGGGAGCGCTCGTCGCCGACCTGCTCGACGCGCAGGGCATCGAGGTCGCACCGGTCCCGGTCGCCGGTGCCACCCGCTCCAACATCGCGCTCGCGGAGTCCGACGGGGTACTCACGAAGATCAACGCGCCGGGGCCGGAACTGTCCGTGAAGGAACAGGAACTGCTCCTGGACACGGTCCGCGCGCAGTCGCATGACGCCGACTGGATCGCGTGCTGCGGCAGCCTGCCCCGAGGGCTCGCGCCCTCGTGGTACGCGGACGTCGTCACGCGGGCGCACGCCGGGGGCGCGCGGATCGCTCTGGACACCTCGGGGCGCGCACTCCTGGAGGCGCTGCGCGCGCGGCCCGATGTGGTGAAGCCGAACGCCGAGGAGCTGGCTGGAGCCGTCGCGCGTCCCCTGGTGACCGTGGGCGACGCGCTCAAGGCGGCCGAGGAGGTGCGCGCGATGGGTGCTCGCGCCGTGCTCGCGAGCCTGGGCGCCGACGGCCAGCTCCTGGTGGCGGACACCGGCGCGTGGTTCGGCAGCGCGCACGTCTCCGCCGTCCGCAGCAACGTCGGCGCCGGCGACGCCTCCCTGGCCGGTTTCCTCATCGCGGGCGGCAGCGGTCCCGAGGCACTCGCCTCCGCCGTCGCCCACGGCGCCGCCGCCGTCCAGCTCCCCGGCAGCGTGATGCCGACCCCCGCCGACCTGAACCCCGCGGCCGTGACCGTCACGACGGACGTCCCCCTCGATCGCGAACTGGCCGAGCCGACACCATGACGGCCCCCACGACGCCCCCCGTCCCCACCTCCGCCCTCCCCACCCCCCGGGCGATACCCGCGCAGAGGAGCCCGCGATGAGCGAAATGATCACCGCGGACCTGGTCGACCTCGACCTGTCCGCCGACACCAAGGAAGCGGCGGCCCGTGCCCTCGCCGAGCGCATGGTGGCCCAGGGCCGGGTGACCGACCTGGAGGGCTTCCTCGCCGACGTGGCCGCCCGCGAGGCACAGATGCCGACCGGCCTCGACGGCGGCATCGGCATCCCGCACTGCCGTAGCGCGCATGTCACCGAACCGACCCTCGCCTTCGGCCGCAGCGCCGCCGGCATCGACTTCGGCGCCGCCGACGGCCCCGCCGACCTGATCTTCCTGATCGCGGCACCCGCCGGCGCCGACGACGCCCACCTCACGATCCTCTCCTCCCTCGCCCGCCAGCTGATGAACGCCGAGTTCACCTCCGCGCTGCGGGCGGTGAGCGACACGGATGCGGCGGCGGCACTGATCCGGGGGGACGAGACGCCGGCGGACCAGAGGGCGCGGAGCGCAGGCGTGAGCGCCGCCGGCGAAACGGATGCGGCGAGCGCGAACGGCCCGGCGGGCGCGGGGAGTGGGGTCGCCGGCGCGGGCGCCGACAGTGCCCCGACCGCCGGGAGCGCGCAGGAAGGTGCCGACGCCGCCCAGGGTGCCGTGAGCACCGCGCGCGCCTTTGAAGACACCGCCGCGGCGCCGACGGCGGCCTCCGCCGGCGCCGCGGCGGGCAGCACGACACCCGCTGCCGGCACCGGCACCGGTGCCACTGCCGACGCCGCCGGCACCGGTGCCACTGCCGACGCCGGCGAGCGCCCCTTCCGTGTCGTCGCCGTCACGTCCTGCCCGACCGGTATCGCGCACACCTACATGGCGGCGGAGTCCCTGGAGAACGCCGGCCGCGAGGCGGGCGTCGAGCTGGTCGTCGAGACGCAGGGCTCGGCCGGTTTCACCCGGCTGGACCCGGCGGTGATCGCGGCGGCGGACGGCGTGATCCTCGCGCACGACGTCGCCGTACGCGACAAGGACCGCTTCGCGGGCAAGCCGACCGTCGACGTGGGCGTGAAGGCGGGCATCAACCGCCCCGCCGAACTCATCGCGGAGGTCCGTGAGAAGGCGGCGCGCGGCGAGCTGAGCGCCCCGGCGCACGGGGCGGGCGGCACGCCGGTGGAGCGCGCGGGCGACTCGGGCGAGGGTTATGGCACCAAGCTGCGCAAGTGGCTGATGTCCGGCGTCAGCTACATGGTTCCCTTCGTCGCCGCGGGCGGTCTCCTCATCGCCCTGGGCTTCGCGATCGGGGGCTGGCAGGTCAACAAGGCACCGTCGGTCATGGACCACTTCGTGTGGACGCAGACCGACAGCTGGGGCGCCCTGCTCTTCCAGATCGGCGGCGTCGCCTTCAAGTTCCTCGTTCCGGTCCTGGCCGGCTACATCGCGTATGGCATGGCCGACCGGCCCGGGCTCGTCCCCGGTTTCGTGGGCGGCGCCATCGCTCTGGACATCAACGCGGGCTTCCTCGGCGGCCTGGCGGCCGGTCTGATCGCCGGTGGTGTGGTGATGGCGATCCAGCGGGTGCGGATCCCCGCGGCGTTGCGCGGCATCATGCCGGTGGTGGTGATTCCGCTGATCTCCTCGGCGCTCGTGGGCTTCTTGATGTTCGTCGTGATCGGCAAGCCCATCGCCTCCGCCCAGAAGGGCCTCACGGACTGGCTGAGCGGCCTCACCGGTGCCAACGCCATCCTGCTGGGCGCCCTGCTCGGCCTGATGATGTGCTTCGACCTGGGCGGCCCGGTCAACAAGGTCGCCTACACCTTCGCCACCGCCGGTATCGCCGTCGCCGACCCCAGCGACTCCGCCATGAAGATCATGGCCGCGGTGATGGCGACCGGCATGGTCCCGCCGCTGGCGATGGCCCTGGCCACCACCGTCCGCGGCAAGCTGTTCACCCCGGCCGAGCGGGAGAACGGCAAGGCCGCCTGGGTCCTGGGCGCGTCCTTCATCTCCGAGGGCGCGATCCCGTTCGCGGCGGCCGATCCACTGCGGGTCATCCCGTCCTCCATGGTGGGCGGCGCGCTCACCGGTGCCCTCTCGATGGCCTTCGGCGCCACCTTGCGCGCCCCGCACGGCGGCATCTTCGTGGTCCCGCTGATCGGCAACCCGTTCCTCTACCTGGTGGCCATCGCGGCCGGCGTCTGTGTCACCACGGCCCTGGTGGTGCTCCTCAAGGGGATGCGCAAGCAGAGCCCCGAGCCCACGGCCACCGGTCCCACCGCGAATCCGGCCGGCCCGCCGAAGGGAACGAAGGAGCCGATAGCGGCCTGACCGCCGGACCGCCGTCCACGGCGCCTTGTCCCTTTGGGGCGCTGTGAGTTGTTCATGGCACCTGCGAGATACGTCACGGTCCGGGACCAAAGTCCCGGACTGTGGTGTGTACTGGGGCGTATGCCTGAGCACGCCCCGACTCTCCAGCTGATCGGCGTGGCCGTACTCGCCGTGGCGGCCGTCGCGTGGACCGGCGTCCTGCTGCGCCTGCTGCGCCGTACGCGTCTCCAGGCCGCCCCCCGGCGCCCCGCGGCGCCGCTCCCGGCCCTGCCGCGCCAGACCCGGGGCGGCCCCCCGCAGGAGTCCGTCGAACTGACGCCCGCGGAACAGGACGCGTTCGCGGGCCTGGTTCGGCAACTCGCAGGCGGCTGACACCGGAGAGGGGCGGCTGTCCCCGCCGCGCCTCCGCGGCTATCCCTGCCGCGCCGCGCGCCGCTCCATCGCGTCCCGGGCCGCGTCCTCCGACACGTACACCTCGCACATGTGCCGCCCGTCCGGCGTCGCCGTGTGCTCGACCTCCCACAGGGAGACCTCGGTGTCGTCCGGCAGCAGGAAGGCGTGCTCGTACAACGCGTAGCTCAGCCCCGCCCGTCCGGCCCGCCCGGGCCGGCCGAACGCCTGCGTGATTTCGTGCGCGGTGGCCGTCGCCAGCAGGGCCGCCGTCTCCGCGCCGGGCCGGTCGGGGTTCTCCGCCCGGCGCAGGAGCCGGCGCGCGTGATCCGCGGCGTCTTCGGAGGCGAACACGTGCCGGGGCTCGGGGATCGCCCACAGCCGCATCAGCGAGGGCAGTTCGAAGTCCTGCGTGTCCGGCGACAGCCCGAGCTGTGCCGTGGCGGTCTGCAGCTCCTCCTCGTCGGCGTACACCTCGTGCTCCGGGGCGCTGCCGGGCGCGGGGTTGTGCACGAGCTCCCACAGCGTGACCGCCGAGCCGTCGGCCAGCAGCCAGGTGTGCCGGTACGTCTCACGGTGCAGACCCGCGCTGTGGTAGGCGGAGTGCAGCGAACTGTCGTAGGCCAGTGCGCAGTCGAGCAGCCGTATCACTTCGTCGGGCAGCTCGAAGGAGTTCAGGGCACGGCCGAGGAGTCGCGCGAGATGCTCCTCCGGAGACTCGGGCGACTCGGCTGGTTCGTACGCTGCGGTCTCGTACGGAACGCTCAAGGCATCTCCCGGCGTTGCTGCATGTCACCTTGTGGGTGCATACCGTAGCCCCTCCGTCGGACATCATGTCCGGGAACCGGGAAAACGTACGCCGGGAAAACACGGGGGCCGCGCGAAAAGTTCCCGCGCGGCCCCTCGTCCTGTCAAAACCCGGCGGTCAGAGGGCGCTTCCGGCGGTCCAGGCGCTCCACGGCATGTTCCACCCGTTGAGGCCGTTGTCGGGAGCGACAGTCTTGTCAGGGGAGTTCTTCACGACCACGACGTCCCCGATGAGCGAGTTGTCGTAGAACCACTTGGCCGACGTGGCGCCCTGCGCCCCCTGCACGTCCGCGAGGCCGACGCAGCCGTGGCTGGTGCCCTCCCGCCCGAACGGCGGGTTGCCCTGGTTGTACCAGTAGTTGCCGTGGACGAACGTCCCCGACGACGTCAGTCGCATCGCGTGCGGCACGTCCGGGATGTCGTACTCCCCGCCGAATCCGACCGTCGAGCCGTTCATGCGGGTCTGCTCGAACTTCTCCGAGATCACCATCTGCCCGTTGTACGTGGTGTGCTGCGGGCTGCCCGCCGAGATCGGCACCGTCTTGACGGTCTTGCCGTCCCGCACGACCGTCATGGTCTGCGTGTTGACGTCGACCGTGGAGACCTGCGACCGCCCGATGGTGAAGGAGACGGACTTCTTCTGGACTCCGTAGATGCCCTTCGCGCCCTCGACCTTGTCCAGGTCGATGTTCACCGTGACCTTGGAGCCGGCCTTCCAGTAGTCCTGCGGGCGGAAGTCCAGCCGCTGGTCCCCGAACCAGTGCCCGACGACCTGCTGGCCGCTGCTGGAGTTGACCGTGAGGTGCGACTGCACGGCCTTCTTGTCGGTGATCGCCTTGTCGAAGGTGAACGACACCGGCATGCCCGCCCCGACGGTCGCACCGTCGTCGGGCGTGTAGGTGCCGATGAAGCTGCTCGCCGAGTTGACGGTGGTGAAGATGGCGTTGGCCGCCGCCGTACGCCCCTCGGAGTCCTTGGCGGTCGCGGCTATCTGGTACTTCGTCCCGCGCTCCAGCTGCTCCTTCGGCTTCCAGACGCTGCCGTCCGCCGATATCGAGCCGGGCACGGCCTGCCCCGACCCCGCCACGGTCATCTTCACATCGGTCAGCTTGCCGTCGCTGACCTTCACTCCGGTGGCGTTGATGGACGCTCCGGTCGAACCGTCCTCGGCCGAGATCGCGATCTTCGCCGTCGACGTCTTCGGGGTGTCCTTGCCGCCCTTGCCGCCTTCGCTGTCGGCGTTGGCGCTGCCGCCGCAGGCGGTCAGGGTGAGGGCGCCGACCATCAGGGCGGCACAGGCCCCGAGTACGCGCCGCGCTGCAATGTCCGGCGTTGTCACGGGCTGCTCCAGGTTCGTGTCAGGTGGGTGATCCGTTCGGCTGCGTGAAGAGAGAGGGCGCGGACGCCGGGGAAGGTTCCCTCCCGGTGCGATGAACGCCGTCACGTGACAGAACCGCGACAATCCACTCCCGCGAGCCCCCTGCCCGCCCATCTCTCACCGAACTTCACGCCGGCACCCCGTCTTTGACCGCCGTTCCCACCCATACGGCGTCACGTGCCGGGGCCGGCCGGCCCGCACCCCCCCGCACCGCCCGCACCCGCCCCCGGGCCGGTCCTACCGCTTCCCGTACAGCTCTTCGTACGACGGCCACGCTCCTCCCGGCCCGTCGACCGACTCCGCGGCGCGTACGGCTCGTACGATCGCGCGCGTCACCAGGTCCGCGCCGGCGGCGAGGATGTCGTTGAGCGCCAGCGGGTGCGCGTCGAGCGGGCGCGCGCCGGTCGCCAGCGCGAACACCGTGTCGCCGTCGTGCAGGAGGTGCACCGGCCGCACCGCGCGCGCGATCCCGTCGTGCGCCGTGCCCGCGAGCTTCTGCGCCTGCGCCTTGGAGAGGCCGGCGTCCGTCGCGACCACCGCCAGTGTCGTGTTGAGCGGTGGCGGCGTGTTCCCGGCGGCGGCCTCGTCGAGACGGCTGCGCGCGGCCTCGTGCACGCCGTCCTCCGGGTACTCCGTCCGCCCCTGGAACAACTCCCCGTACAGCACCCCCGTCCCGGGGTCCATCACCGCTCCCGCGGCGTTCGCGACCACCAGCGCGGCCACCGTGATACCCGAGTCGAGCACCGTACTCGCCGTGCCCACCCCGCCCTTGAGCCGCCCGACGACGGCACCCGTGCCGGCGCCCACGCACCCCTCGGTCACCCGTGCACCCGGCGTACCCGCCGCCGCGGCCTCCACCGCGGCACGTCCCGTCGCCGCGTCCGGACGCGCGCGGAAGTCCCCGCCGCGTCCCAGGTCGAAGACGCACGCGGCGGGCACCACCGGGACGACGTGCGCCGGATCCGTCCCCACCGGCACTCCCCGCCCGTGCTCCTCCAGCCAGGCCATCACCCCGGACGCCGCGTCGAGCCCGTACGCGCTGCCTCCGGTCAGTACGACCGCGTCGATCCTCTGTACGACGTTGCGCGGGTCGAGCGCGTCGGTCTCCTTGGTGCCGGGGCCGCCGCCTCGTACGTCCACGGCGGCCACGGCGCCGCCCTCAGGCGCGAGGACGACCGTGGTGCCGGTGAGCCGGCCGTCGCCGGTGAGGGTGGCGTGACCCACCCGCAGCCCGGCGACATCCGTCAATGCGTCAGCTGTCATGGACGTCAGTCTGCCCCGGCCCGACGCGTTCGGCGCAGGGCTCAGCCGGCCGGGGTGGTGGCGCTCGCCTCGCGGTCCCGGCCGGCCATGCGCGCCGTCAGCGCCACCCCGGTCACCACCGCCGCCGAGGACACGAGTCCCGCCGCGAGCACCGCCCAGTCGGCCAGGAAGGTGCAGCAGAGCACCAGCAGAGCCGTGACCGGCAGTACCAGCTGCTGGGCGAGGCCCACCTTGAAGTGGCGCGAGTGCAGGGTCCATACGGTCAGCAGGTACAGCGCCGTCGGCAGTGTGACGGCAGCCGAGGCGGACAGGGTGGAGATGTGCGCCGTGCCGACCGCCTGTTCCACGGCCACCTCCAGACCCGCTCCGATCGCTGCCGCCGAGGCGAAGACGAGGTAGTGGCCGTAACCCCAGATGAACGCCCTCTCCTTGGACCGCAGGTGACCGTGGATGGGGACCACGAAGTAGATCCACCACGCGGCGAAGACGATGAGCAGCCCACCCGCCGCGATGGGCAACAGCTCGGTCAGCGCGTCGTGGTCGTCCACGGCCGACTTCACCGCGACCGTGGCCGCGGCGATCGTCTCGCCGAGCACGATGATCGTGAACAGGCCGTAGCGTTCGGCGATGTGATGCGGGTGCCAGGAGGTCTGGTGGTGCCTCTCGGCGTAGAGCGGCACGCACAGTTCCACGAGCACCATCACGAGGAACACCCAGGGCCGGGCCGGCTCGGGCAGGAGCACCAGCCCGAGCCAGCCCACCTGGCACAGCAGCACGCCGTACGCGTACCGCAGCGCGGTGGTTCTCTCCGTACCGGAGGCCGATCTCGAGGCTCTCAGCCACTGCCCGGCCATCGCCAGTCGCATGATCACATAGCCGAGCCAGACCAGCAGGAAGTCGTGGTCCGTGAAGGCCCGGGAGATGCCGGCGGCCAGGACCAGAACGCCGGCGATCTGCACCAGGGTGACGATCCGGTAGAGCGCGTCGTCGTTGTCGTACGCCGAGGCGAACCAGGTGAAGTTCATCCAGGCCCACCAGATGGCGAAGAACGCCATCGCGTAGTTGAGGATCCCGTCGGCCGCGTGTCCCTCCGCGACGGCGTGCACCAGTTGCACGCCCGCCTGCGCGACCGCGACGACGAAGCACAGATCGAAGAAGAGCTCCAGCGGGGAGGCGACGCGGTGTGCCTCATGGCGCCCGCGCGCGGTGAGCCGTCGCAGGGGGCCGGAAGGCTGCGGTGTGTCAGAGGGGGTGTCCGCCTGACCGGAACTCGACGTCATGGCCCCCAGCACAGCAGAAAAACACCACAAAATCCCGTGGGAAGGTTCATGACTGCACGAAGGGTCGGAGCTGCTGCCTGAGCCCCGGCTCGGGCGGCTGTCCCCCTCGTGCCGGGCGCCGGCCGGCGCCGGGGGCGAGGACCCCGTCGGGCCGCCCCGGCGCGAGCCGTACCCTGGAGACATGAGCACCGCCCCCGAACCCGAGCCGCGCGCCCCGAAGCCCGCGCTGGTCTTCGACGACCCGCTGGACCAGCAGACCTCGGACGACACCGACCGCGGGTGGGGCGAACGCACGGAGGGCGACAGCGCCGCCGACCTCAAGCGCTTCCTCGACGAGAAGCCGCCCCACCACCTCTGAGCCGTCCGCGGGAGCGCCGCTAGCGCTCGTCGTGCCCGGAGCCGCGCTGCGCGACCAGCGCGTCGCGGATCTCCTTGAGCACCTCCAGTTCGCTCACCTCGATGATCTCCTTCGTGCCCTCGCGCGCCGCCTTCCGCGCCGCCTGCCGGGCCAGGTACTTCGACATCGGCAGGACCATCAGGAAGTACACCACCGCCGCGGTGATCAGGAAGGTGAGCGTGGCCCCCAGGACGGAGCCCCACAGGATCCGCACGCCGCTCGTGGGCGTGCCGTCCCTGCCGTTCGTGCAGTGCCCCTTCAGACAGGAGCTGTAGCTGTCGAGGTTCTGCGTGCCGATCGCTCCGACCAGCGGGTTGATGATCCCCTTCACGACCGAGTTGACGATGTTCGTGAAGGCCGCGCCGATGACGACCGCGACTGCCAGGTCGACGACGTTGCCGCGCATCAGGAAGGCCCTGAAGCCCTGCCAGACGCTCGCTTCCTTCTTCGTGCTCACCTGGGGGACTCTCCTCGCATGCACAGGGTGTGGAACGAATCGCTCCGCAACCTACGGCACGGTGCGGCCGTCCTGTCCAGTTCCGCGGCCCGGCCCAGTTCCGCAGCCCGGCCGAGACGCTTGACAGCAAGCGGCCGAGAGCTCGTACGAGTCGGTTCAGCACAACGTCACCGCCAGCCGTGCGGTGGTGCTCGCGCCGACCAGACGTGCCGCCGTGGGCCGCGGCACCGACAGCACGACCAGGGCGCCGCCGTCGGCCGCGCCGGCCGGTGGCTCCGGCACCCGCGTCACCCGCGCACCACGCGCGAGCACCCGGGCGCCGCCCCCGGTGGACGGGTCCTCGGCCGCGATGACGTCGACGCGGTCACCGGGCCGTAGCAACCCCACCGTGGCGGCGTCGGCGATCCGCACCGGAGCCGTCACCAGGTCCACCGCCGTGGGCCGTCGTACGGGTTCCGCGACCCGGTGCCCCGGGGTCCGCTCCGCGCCGTGCGGTTCCGCCCCGCTCCGGGGCCCCGCGGCCACGAGCGCCGCCGCGGTCACCGCGAGGCCGGCCGCGATGGCCCGCCTGCGCCGCCGTACGAGCCTGTGGAGCCGATACCGCCCGCCACGCACCCGCACCGGATCGAACGGGGGCACCTCGCAGGTCGCCGGGGCGTCCGTACCCAGCGGTCGCGGCAGGCGGAATGGAGGCGGAACCGGCGAGCGGGAGGGCGGGCGAGTGGGGGGAGAGAACGGGGACGGGTTCGGCTTCGGGTTCGGGGTCGACGAGGGTGAGGGCATGAGGATCACCGCCTGCGGCGAGGAATTCGGCTTGCGATGCCACGATGAGACCTCGCGCCGGATCCCGCCGGAGCCGGTGGATCACGAACGGACTGTGGACAACTCGCTCACCCGAACGGGAGGTTCCGCCCGGCTGCCTCGCCCGGTGCCCCTGACCGCCCTTCCCGTCGGCTCCCCTCGGCCTTCCGGTCGGCTCCGCCCGCCCTTCCCCGGTCGGCTCAGCTCGGCCCGGCGGTCGGCTCCGCCCGCCCTTCCCGTCGGCTCCGCCCGGCCCTTCCCGTCGGCTCGGGCCCCCGGATCCAGCCCCTCGCGGGCGCCCCGGACGCCCTACGGCAGCGGGAACCCCGGGTCCATCCCGCCCAGCGCGTTCGCGCACAGACAGTCCCGTGACCCGGTTCCGGGCAGCGCCGCCACCGCGTCGAACAGCACACCGCGCAACCGGTCCACGTTGGCCGCGAACACCCGCAGCACCTCCTCGTGCGAGACGCCCTCACCGGTCTCGGCGCCGGCGTCGAGGTCGGTCACCAGGGTCAGCGACGTGTAGCACAGCTCCAGCTCCCGGGCGAGCGCCGCCTCCGGGTGGCCCGTCATCCCCACGACGGACCAGCCCTGGGCCTGGTGCCACAACGATTCGGCGCGCGTGGAGAACCGCGGGCCCTCGACCACGACCAGCGTGCCGCCGTCCACCGGCTCCCAGTCCCGTCCGCGCGCCGCTTTCAGCGCGGCGGCCCGCCCGGTGGGGCAGTAGGGGTCGGCCACGGACACGTGCACGACGTTCGGCATGGTGCCGTCGGGCAGCGGCAGGCCGTCGAAGTACGTCTGCGCCCTGGACTTCGTACGGTCCACCAGCTGGTCCGGCACGAGCAGGGTGCCCGGGCCGTACTCGGGACGCAGGCCGCCCACGGCGCACGGGCCCAGCACCTGCCGGACCCCGACCGAGCGCAGGGCCCACAGGTTGGCGCGGTAGTTGATGCGGTGCGGCGGCAGGTGGTGGCCACGGCCGTGCCGGGGCAGGAAGGCGACCCGCCGGCCGGCGATCTCACCGAGGAAGAGGGAGTCGCTGGGCGCTCCGTAGGGGGTGTCCACCTGGACCTCGGTCACGTCGTCGAGGAAGGAGTAGAAACCCGAACCGCCGATTACGCCGATCTCTGCGTTCGCCATGACCAGCACACTAGCGGGCCGCGAAACCGCGAGGGAGCCGGTGCCGGGGAACGCCGAAGACCCCGCCGTCGTACGACGGCAGGGTCCGGGGTGAGAGGTCTCAGGCGGCGGAGCTGCTGGTGCTGGAGCTCGACGAGGACGTCGATGAGGACGTCGACGAGGACGAGGACGTCGACGGGGACGCCTTCGAGTCGCTCGACGAGCCGGCCGGCTTCGACGCCGGGGTGCTGCTCGAAGAGGAGCCGCGGGAGTCGTTGCGGTAGAACCCCGAGCCCTTGAAGACGATGCCGACCGCGGAGAACACCTTCTTCAGGCGGCCCTGGCAGTTGGGGCACTCGGTCAGGGCGTCGTCGGTGAACTTCTGCACCGCCTCGAGGCCCTCGCCGCACTCGGTGCACTGGTACTGGTAGGTCGGCACTGTCTTCCTCCTGGCACTCTCACTCAATGAGTGCTAACGACGGTCCATAGTGACGTATTCCCGGGGATCAGTCCACCGTGACGGGGACGCGGTGACCGACGCCACGCGCGACCGTACGGTTCCGGTGCTGCGCGGCGAGCCGCGACCGCAGGGCCACCAGGGTCACCAGCGCGAGCACGGTGCCGGCCATCGGCACCAGGAATCCGGCACCGTCCCACAGCCGGTCCTCCAGCTGTCCCGAGACCGTGACGGCGGCGGCCTGGCCGAGCGCGACCGCGCCGGTCAGCCAGGTGAATGCCTCGGTGCGGGCGCCGGCCGGGACCAGGCCCTCGACCAGCGTGTACCCCGTGATCAGCGACGGCGCGATGCACATGCCGACCAGCAGGCCGAGCGCGGCGAGCAGCGGCACCGAGTGCGCCGTCCACAGCGCGGACGCCGCCAGCGCGAGCGCCGCGTAACCGACGACCAGGCGCTTCTGCGGAGCCACCTTCCAGGCGATCGCGCCGCAGACGACGCCGGACAGCATGTTCCCCGCGGCGAAGACGCCGTACAGGACGCCGTTCAGGCCGGGCTCGCCGATCGACTCCGTGAAGGCCGCGAGCGAGACCTGCATGCCGCCGAAGACCGAACCGATGCCCAGGAAGGTCACCACCAGGACGCGCACGCCCGGGACGCTCAGGGCCGAAGCGTGCCGCACGCGCGCGTGCCCGCTCTCCCCGCTCACCGGCGGCTGCGTGCCCTTCTGCGCGGCGAACAGCAGACCGCCGACGAGGGTCAGCGCGGCCTCCGTGACCAGGCCCGCGGCCGGTGTCACGGCGGTGCACAGCGCGGTCGCCAGCAGCGGCCCGAAGACGAAGGTCAGCTCGTCCGTGACCGACTCGAACGCCGCGGCGGTGGTCATCAGGGGCGAGCCCTGCAACGTCACGCCCCAGCGCGCACGCACCATCGGGCCGACCTGCGGCACCGAGGCGCCGGTCGGGACGGCCACCAGGAACAGCGCCCACAGGGGTGCGTGCGCCAGGGCGAGCGCCGTCAGGGACAGAACGGAGACCGCGTGGACCAGCACCCCCGGGATCAGTACGGCGCGCTGGCCGTAGCGGTCGGCGAGACGGCCGCTGTAGGGCGCGAACAGCGCCATGGAGACGCCGGTGGCGGCTGCCGCGGCGCCTGCCGCGCCGTACGAGCCGGTGGTGTGCTGGACGAGCAGGACGATCGAGATGGTGAGCATCGCGAACGGCTGGCGTGCCGCGAAGCCGGGGAGCAGGAACGTCCAGGCGCCGCGGGTGCGCAGCAGCTGTCCGTATCCCGGGCGGGTCGAGGCCGACGGGTTCTCCGCCGACTCGGTGGTGACCGTGGATGCCACGGCCCGTGCCTTTCTTCCGCCTGGTAGCGCGCCCGTGCGGGGGCGCCGAGAGCTGTCCTCTTGCGCAGAACTGCGGTAGATACCGGTGCCACTGGGGAGGGCGCTCCGGCCGCCATACGGTCGCGCCAGCTCTGCATCAGACAGAGTTGGTTCGATCAGGGTGCCTTAATACTACAGGGATCAAGGTCTTGTGCACCTGTGAAACTGCGCACCGTCAAGGTCGTCCGCCTGTGATTGACACGGGCGTGAACCGTGCGAAAACCTCCCGTAACGCGCGCTTTCCCAGTTCGCGCGGGTCACGGCGAGTGCTCCCGCCGGTGCTCAACGCCCGGCGCCCGCCCCGTTCGTGCCCAGCCAGCCCGCCAGCTTGCCGCCGTGGGCGACCGCGCGCAGGCGCCGTTCCGCCGCGTCACGAACCGGATCGGTGGCGACGACCAGCAGTTCGTCGGCTCGCCGCAGCACCGTCGTGGGCAGCGGCACAAACGATTTTCCTTCGCGGACCACCAGAGTGACGGCCGCACCGGGCGGCAGCCGCAGCTCGCCGACCTCCACGCCGTGCATCCGTGAGCCCTCGGGGACGGAGACGGACAGCAGGTGCCCGCGCAGCCGCTCCAGGGGCGCCGACTCGATGCCGAGGTCCGACGCCTCGCCCTGCTCGCCCAGCCGCAGGGTGCGCGCCAGCCAGGGCAGCGTCGGCCCCTGGATGAGGGTGTAGACGACGACCAGGACGAAGACGATGTTGAAGATGCGCCGGCTGCCGTCGACACCGTTCACCATGGGGATGGTCGCCAGGATGATGGGGACCGCGCCGCGCAGCCCCGCCCACGACATGAGGGCCTGCTCCTGCCAGGGCACCCGGAACGGCGCCAGGCTGAACACCACGCTCAGCGGTCGGGCCACCATGGTCAGCACCAGCCCGATGACCAGGGCGGGCCAGACGTCGTCGCCCAGCTCGTGCGGGGTGACCAGCAGGCCGAGGACGACGAACATGCCGATCTGCGCGATCCAGCCGAGCCCCTCGGCGAAGCCGCGCGTGGCGGGCCAGTGGGGAAGCCGGGCGTTGCCGAGCACCATCGAGGCGAGATAGACGGCCAGGAAGCCGCTGCCGTGCGCCAGGGCGCCGGCGGCGTACGCCGTGACGGCGATCGCGAGCACGGCGATCGGGTAGAGGCCGGACGCGGGCAGCGCGACGTGCTTGAGCCCCCAGGAGCCGAACCAGCCCACGGCGATCCCCAGGGCCGCGCCGATGGCCAGCTCCAGGGCGATCTCGGCCAGCAGGACGTACCAGTGGTCGACCGGGCCGGCCGTGGAGAAGGCGACCACCAGGATGACCACGGGGGCGTCGTTGAAGCCGGACTCCGCCTCCAGGGTGCCCGTCACGCGCGCGGGCAGGGGGATCCTGCGGAGCACCGAGAAGACCGCCGCCGCGTCCGTCGAGGACACCACCGCGCCGATGATGAGCGCCTGCCGCCATTCCAGCCCGACCAGATAGTGCGCGCCCGCCGCGGTGATCCCCACGCTGATCGCGACCCCCGCCGTCGCGAGCACGGAGGCGGACGACAGGACCGGCCGGACCTCCTTCCACTTCGTGCCCAGGCCGCCCTCGGCGAGGATCACGACCAGGGCCGCGTAGCCCATGACCTGAGTCACTTCGGCGCTGTTGAAGTGGATGTCGCCGATGCCGTCCTGGCCCATGAGGACGCCGATCCCCAGGTAGACGAGCAGGCTGGGGAGCCCGCTGCGCGAGGAGATCCGGACGGCCGCGACGGCGACGAGCAGGACGACGGAGCAGACGAGCAGGAGCTGGTTGAGGTGGTGAACAGTCAGCGGGCGTTCCTCCTCCGAGATCTGCGGCTACTTCGTTACCTTACCTAACTCTTGACGCTTTCTTGACGTTCGCCGAGGCAAGATCGAACGCTCGTGCGCGCCGGTTCCCGACTCCGCGTCAAGCGGCACAGGGCCCTGCGCCTATGGTTGCTCCAGCGCTCATTCAAAGTCACAGCCCGACCTGCCGCTCGCGTTAGGACAGCAAGGACAGCGATGCCCCCCAACACCACCGCCACAACGGGTGACACCGCCACCACGGGTGCCACGTCCGTCAAGTCCGGCAGGAAGAAGGGGCGCAAAGCCCGACTGGTCGTGCTTGTACTGGTTCTGGCCATCATCGGAGGCGTCGCCTACGGGGCGTACTGGTCGATCAGCACGGTCCGCGCCTCCTTCCCGCAGACCACCGGTTCGATCAAGCTCGACGGCCTGTCGGGGCCGGTCGACGTCAAGCGGGACGGCTACGGCATCCCGCAGATCTACGCGTCCTCGGACGAGGACCTGTTCATGGCGCAGGGCTATGTCCAGGCGCAGGACCGGTTCTACGAGATGGACGTGCGCCGGCACATGACCTCCGGGCGCCTGTCGGAGATGTTCGGCAAGAGCCAGGTCACGAACGACGAGTTCCTGCGCACCCTCGGCTGGGACCGGGTGGCCCAGCAGGAGTACGACCACGAGCTGGCGCCCGCCACGAAGAAGTACCTCCAGGCGTACGCCAAGGGAGTCAACGCCTACCTTCACGGCAAGGCGGGCAAGGACATCTCCCTGGAGTACGCGGCCCTGGGCTTCACCAACGACTACAAGCCGGGCGAGTGGACCCCGGTCGACTCCGTGTCGTGGCTGAAGGCGATGGCCTGGGACCTGCGCGGCAACATGCAGGACGAGATCGACCGCGCCCTGATGGCGAGCCGGCTCGGCCCGCAGCAGATCCAGGACCTGTACCCGGCGTACCCGTACAGCCGCAACAAGCCGATCGTGCAGGAGGGCCGGTACGACGAGCTGACCCGGGCCTTCCAGCAGGGCGGCGGCACCGGCTCCACCCAGGGCACGGCCGGCGGCACCGGATCCGCCCAGGGCACGACGGGCAGCGCCACGGGCTCCGCGCAGGGCACGACGGGCACCACGGGCACGACGGGCACGACCGGCACGACGGGCACGACCGGCTCTTCGGCCGGGACCGGGACGGGTTCGGGCCTCACGAGCCAGCTGGGGGGTATCTCCCACACCCTGGACGACCTCCCCGCGGCCGTAGGAGTGAACGGCCAGGGCATCGGCTCCAACTCCTGGGTAGTGGCCGGGAAGCACACCATCACCGGCAAGCCGCTGCTCGCCAACGACCCGCACCTGTCGGCTTCCCTGCCGTCCGTCTGGTACCAGATGGGCCTGCACTGCCGGACCGTCTCGAGCAAGTGCCAGTACGACGTCACGGGCTACACGTTTGCCGGCATGCCCGGTGTGATCATCGGTCACAACGCGAAGATCGCCTGGGGCATGACCAACTCCGGCGTCGACGTCACCGACCTCTACCTGGAGAAGGTCAGCTCGAACGGCTACCTGTACGACGGCAAGGTGCGGCCCTTCAAGACCCGCGAGGAGACCATCAAGGTCGCCGGCGGCAAGTCCAAGACGATCGTCGTCCGGCAGACCCAGGACGGGATGCCGCTGCTGTCCGACCGTGACGACGAACTCGTCCAGGTCGGCAGGAAGGCATCCGTGAACGCGGCCGCGCCCGACCGCGGTGACGGCTACGGCATCGCCCTGAGGTGGACCGCGCTCGACCCGGGCACCTCCATGGACGCCGTGTTCGCCCTCGACAAGGCCGGTGACTGGAACGGCTTCCGCGCGGCCGCGGCCAAGTTCGACGTGCCGTCGCAGAACCTGATCTACGCCAGCACGGACAACCACATCGGCTACACGCTGCCCGGCAAGATCCCCACACGCTCCGCCAAGGACGCCGGCGCCGTCCCGGTGCCGGGCTGGGAGTCGAAGTACCGCTGGACGGGCTTCATCAAGCCGGACGAGCTGCCCTACGAGTACGACCCCGAGCGCGGATACATCGTCACCGCCAACCAGGCCGTGGTCGACCCGGGCAAGTACCCGTACACGCTCACCACCGACTGGGGCTACGGCGCCCGCAGCCAGCGGATCACCGACCTGATCGAGTCCAAGATCGAGGACGGCGGCAAGATCTCCACCGACGACATGCGGCAGATGCAGCTGGACAACAGCAGCGAGATCGCCAAGCTCCTGGTGCCCAAGCTGCTGAAGATCGACATCGACGATCCGGAGGTCCGCAAGGCGCAGGAGCTGCTGGAGGGCTGGGACTACACCCAGGACGCCGACTCCGCCGCCGCCGCGTACTTCAACGCCGTCTGGCGCAACATCCTCAAGCTCGCCTTCGGCAACAAGCTCCCCAAGGAGGTGCGCGTCAAGGGACAGTGCCTGTGGGTCGACAAGATCGACAGCACCGGCCCGGTGGACGACGACACCAAGGTGCGCGAGTGCGGTCAGCGCGACGCGGACCAGGCGCAGCCGGACGGCGGCGACCGCTGGTTCGAGGTCGTGCGCACCCTGATGGACAAGCCCGACAGCGACTGGTGGAAGACCCCGAGGTCGGGCACCCGTCCCGCCTCGAACAACCGTGACCAGCTCTTCGCCCGCGCCATGATCGACGCCCGCTGGGAGCTGACCGCCAAGCTCGGCAAGGACATCGACACCTGGAGCTGGGGCCGGCTGCACCGTCTGTTCCTGAAGAACCAGACGCTCGGCACCGAGGGCCCCAAGGTCCTGCAGTACATCCTCAATCGCGGCCCCTGGAAGCTCAGCGGCGGCGAGGCCACGGTGAACGCGAGCGGCTGGAACGCCGCCGGCGGCTACAACGTCGTCTGGGTGCCGTCCATGCGGATGGTCGCCAACCTCGCCGACCTCGACAAGTCCAAGTGGATCAACCTGTCCGGCGCCTCCGGACACGCGTTCAGTGCGCACTACACGGACCAGACGAGCAAGTGGGCCAAGGGTGAGCTGCTGCCCTGGTCGTTCTCGGCCCAGGCGGTGGACAAGAGCACGAGCGACACCCTCGTCCTCGAGCCGTGAGCCTTCCCCGGCGCCTTCGACGGCCCGGGGAACCCCGCTCGGCACATCACTGAGGACCTGGGAAACGGCCCTCCACGCGCGCGTGGAGAGCCGTTTCCCATGCGGGGCGCGAGCCGGCCGGGACGACGGGCGGGCGGGGGCTCCCGGTCAGGCGTTCGGGAAACGGCGCACCCCCGAGGGCGTCACCACCGCGTGGACCGGCTTGTCGTGTGCCTCCGCCGGTACGCGCGCGACGACCTCGGCGTCGTACAGCAGCACCACGAGCCGGGGGCAGGCGCCAGCGCGCTCCAGTCGGGCCAGCACACGGTCGTACGACCCGCCGCCGCGTCCCAGCCGCCTCCCGTGCGCGTCCACCGCGAGTCCGGGCAGCAGGACGACGTCCGCGGCCGTCACGGCGTCCGGGCCGAGTCGCGCGCCGGAGGGCTCGGAAAGCGCCATCTTGCCGGAGTGCTCGACCCGTGCGAGGGAGCCCGGACCGGCGTACTCGCCCCAGTCCAGATCGTTGTCGGGCAGGAGCGCGGGGAGCAGGACGCGCACGCCCCGCGCGCGCAGCGCGTCCAGCAGCGCGAGCGTGCCGGGCTCGCTCCCTACGGAGACGTACGCCGCCACCGTGCGCCCATGCGCCAGCTCGGGCAGCTCCAGGGCGCGCGCCGCCAACGCGCGGGCCGCCTCGTGGACGTCATCCGCCGTCAACCTGTTCCTCACCCTGAGGAGCTCTCGCCGCAACATCCGCTTGTCAGGCTCACCCGTAGGTCCGACGTGTTCCACTGGTCGTTCTCGCACCCTTCGTAATGCAGGTCATATGAAGACGAATCATCTGGAGCCGGGCAATCCCAGCAAAGGCACCGGATAAGGTTGCGGGCATGACTCAGTCCCACCCCAGGATCAGCAAGGCTGTCATTCCCGCAGCCGGCCTCGGCACCCGGTTCCTGCCGGCTACCAAAGCCACTCCCAAGGAGATGCTGCCCGTCGTCGACAAGCCGGCGATCCAGTACGTGGTCGAGGAGGCCGTGTCGGCGGGGCTCGATGACGTCCTCATGGTGACCGGACGCAACAAGCGCCCGCTCGAGGACCACTTCGACCGCAATTACGAGCTGGAGTCGGCGCTCGGGAAGAAGGGTGACGCCGAACGGCTCGCGAAAGTGCAGGAGTCCAGTGATCTGGCCACCATGCACTACGTGCGCCAGGGCGACCCCAGGGGGCTCGGTCACGCCGTGCTGTGCGCCGCTCCGCACGTCGGCCACGAGCCGTTCGCCGTTCTTCTCGGAGACGACCTGATCGACCCGCGGGACCCGCTGCTCAAGCGCATGATCGAGGTTCAGGAGCAGCGCGGCGGCAGCGTCGTCGCCCTCATGGAGGTCGCGCCCGAGCAGATCCACCTCTACGGCTGCGCGGCCGTGGAGGCCACCACCGACGGGGACGTCGTGAAGGTGACCGGACTGGTCGAGAAGCCGGACCCGGCGGACGCCCCGTCGAGTTACGCGATCATCGGCCGCTATGTCCTCGACCCGAACATCTTCGGTGTTCTGCGCAAGACCGAGCCGGGCCGCGGCGGCGAGATCCAGCTCACCGACGCCCTCCAGCAGCTCGCCCAGGACGAGAAGGTCGGCGGTCCCGTGCACGGCGTCGTCTTCAAGGGCCGCCGTTATGACACCGGCGACCGTGGCGACTATCTGCGTGCCATTGTCAGACTCGCGTGCGAACGTGAAGACCTGGGCCCGGACTTCCGGGCCTGGCTTCGCAGTTACGTAGCCGAGGAGATGCAGCGATCTTGAGCAGCGCCGTGACCCGCCCCGCCGGCCCGGACGACCTGTGGTCGGTGGACGAGCATCTGGAGGACATCCTCTCGACCGTCCGCCCCCTCGAACCCATCGAGCTGCAACTGCTCGACGCCCAGGGCTGCGTCCTGGTCGAGGACGTCACGGTGCCGGTGTCCCTGCCGCCGTTCGACAACAGCTCCATGGACGGGTATGCGGTGCGGGTCGCGGACGTCGCGGGCGCCGGTGAGGAGTTCCCGGCCGTCCTGGAGGTCGTCGGTGACGTCGCGGCCGGCGCGGCCGATCCGGTGCGGGTCGGCCCCGGGCAGGCCGCGCGCATCATGACCGGCGCGCCCCTGCCGCCCGGCGCCGAGACCGTCGTCCCCGTCGAGTGGACCGACGGCGGGATCGGCGAGGGCCCGGTGACCGGCATGCGGGCGCGCAGCCTGGCTCCCGAGGGCGCCGAGGGCCAGGTGCACGTGTACCGCCCGGCCGAGGCGCGCGCGCACGTGCGGGCCAAGGGCAGCGACGTGCGGGCCGGCGACCGGGCCCTCACGGCCGGGACGATCCTCGGGCCGCCGCAGATCGCGCTGCTCGCCGCGATCGGCCGCGGCACGGTACGGGTGCGCCCCCGCCCGCGCGTGGTCGTCCTGTCCACCGGCAGCGAACTCGTCCAGCCCGGCGAGCAGCTGGCCACCGGCCAGATCTACGACTCCAACAGCTTCGCCCTCACCGCCGCAGCGCGGGACGCGGGCGCCATCGCCTACCGGGTGGGCGCCGTCGCCGACGACGCCGAGACCCTGCGCTCCACCATCGAGGACCAGCTCATCCGCGCGGACCTGCTGGTGACCACGGGCGGGGTGAGCGTGGGGGCGTACGACGTCGTGAAAGAGGCGCTGTCGTACGTCGGCGACGAGGACGTGGCGGGCAGCGGCGTCGAGTTCCGCAAGCTCGCCATGCAGCCCGGCAAGCCCCAGGGTTTCGGCTCCATCGGTCCCGAGCACACGCCGCTGCTGGCCCTGCCGGGCAACCCGGTGTCGTCGTACGTCTCTTTCGAGCTGTTCGTCCGCCCCGCCATCCGCGCCCTGATGGGCCTCCCGGAGATCCACCGGCCGCGCGCGCGGGCCGCCCTGGAGGCGGGGGAGGCACTGCGCTCGCCCAAGGGGCGCCGCCAGTTCCTGCGCGGGGCGTACGCCGACGGGAAGGTGGCCCCCGTGGGCGGATCCGGTTCCCACCTGATCGCCGCGCTGGCACAGGCCGACGCGCTGATCGTGGTCCCCGAGGACGTCGAGTCCGTCGAGCCCGGCAGCGAGGTGGAGGTACTGCTGCTCGGCTGACGCACGCGCGCGCGGCCGTCCACAGGACGATCCTGGTCCGCTGTGCGCGCCGGCTTGGCGGTAGCGTGTCGCCCACAGCAGGCCCGCGCTCCGCACCGCGCCGGGCCCGGACCGGGAGCGCCACACACCATGACTGTGCCTTCCCGGGGGGAGACCCCCGGACGCCCTGTGCAGGACCGACTGACGCACATCGACGAGGCGGGCGCGGCCCGTATGGTCGACGTGTCCGGGAAGGACGTGACCGCGCGCACCGCCCGCGCCGCCGGACGTGTCCTCGTCTCACCGCGCGTGGTCGAGCTGCTGCGCGGTGAGGGGGTGCCCAAGGGGGACGCCCTCGCCACCGCGCGCATCGCCGGGATCATGGGAGCCAAGCGCACCCCGGATCTGATCCCGCTGTGCCACCCGTTGTCGGTGTCCGGTGTGAAACTGGATCTGTCGGTCGCGGACGACGCCGTGGAGATCCGGGCCACCGTCAGGACGACGGACCGCACGGGTGTCGAGATGGAGGCACTCACCGCGGTGACGGTCGCCGCGCTCACCGTGATCGACATGGTCAAGGCGGTCGACAAGGGAGCGGTCATCACGGACGTGCGGGTGGAGGAGAAGACGGGCGGCAAGTCGGGCGACTGGAGCCGGGCATGACCTACTACGACACCTTCGGCGGCGCGCTGTCGGCGCCGTACGCCGCGCTGGTCGTCACCGCCTCCAACCGGGCCGCCGCGGGTGTCTACGAGGACAAGGGCGGCCCGCTGATCGTGAAGGGCCTGAAGGGCATGGGGTTCGCCGTGGACGGGCCGCAGGTGGTGCCCGACGGGGATCCGGTGGAAGCGGTGCTGCGGGCGGCGGTGGAGGCCGGGTACGACGTCGTGGTCACCACCGGCGGCACCGGCATCTCGCCCACAGACCGCACCCCCGAGGCGACCCGCGCGGTGATCGACCGCGAGGTGCCGGGCATCGCGGAGGCCGTCCGGGCGTACGGGCGGGAGAAGGTACCGACCGCCGCGCTGTCGCGGGGCCTGGCGGGAGTGGCCGGGGGGACGCTGATCGTCAACCTGCCCGGGTCGAGCGGCGGGGTGCGGGACGGCCTGGCGGTGCTGGAGCCCCTGCTGATCCACGCCGTCGACCAGATCCGCGGCGGTGACCACCCCAGACCCGGCAGTGGGGGTGCGAGCTGAACAGCCCTTCCTGGCCCGTCGTGCTGGCGGACGGCGATGTCGTCCTCCGGCCGATAAAGCTGCGCGACCAGCGGGCCTGGCGCGAGGTGAACCGGCGCAACCGGGACTGGCTGCGCCCCTGGGAGGCGACCATACCGCCGCCCACGCCGAGCGGGCCGATCACTCACCGGCCGACCTTCCGGCAGATGGTCCGGCACTTGCGTTCCGAGGCCGGGGCGGGCCGGATGCTGCCGTTCGTCATCGAATACCGGGGTCTGCTCGTCGGACAGTTGACGGTGGCCGGGATCACCTGGGGATCGATGTGCTCGGGGCATGTCGGCTACTGGGTGGACGAGTCGGTGGCCGGACGCGGGGTGATGCCGACGGCCGTCGCGCTCGCGGTGGACCACTGTTTCCGCACCGTCGGCCTGCACCGCATCGAGGTCTGCATTCGCCCCGAGAACCGGCCGAGCCGACGGGTCGTGGAGAAACTCGGATTCCGCGAGGAGGGGCTCCGGCCGCGTTTTCTGCACATCGACGGCGCCTGGCGTGACCATCTCGTCTACGCGCTCACCGCGGAAGAGGTGCCCGACGGGCTGCTCGCGCGGTGGCGCCGGGCGCGCTCCCGGCGGACCGAGCGGTCGGACGGTCCCGGGGGCGCCGCGGGGACACCGGACCCGACGCGGAATCCCCGGAACGCGCCGGGGAATCCCGCCGAGCGCCCCTGAATTGAATATTTGTTCGAAATTGATCGGTTGCTGACCGTCCCGGGTCGGTTGAATTCGCGGATGCAGTGGCCCTCTGATCGCATCGGTCGCAAAAAAAGCTGGAAATATCAGCCGGATCGTGCGACACACCGGTCCAATTGGCGGATGGCCTCGCACAAACCCCTCTACCGTGTAAGGCGTGAGCAGCAGCGGCCTCATCTACGCAGTCATTGTCGGGGCCTGGGCCGCCTACTTGGTGCCGATGTGGCTCCGTAGGCAGGACGAGCTGAACGAGGCCCGTCCGACGGAACGCTTCAGCACCGCCATCCGGCTGCTTTCCGGACGGGCGGGCATGGAGCGCCGATACGCCAGGGACCTGCGAGCGCGCTCCGCCCAGGAGGGGGAGCCGGACGCCCGCGAACCGGACGTGGTCACCGACTCGGTGGACGTCCGGTCCTTCGCCGTGCCTCCGACCCGCCGTCAGGTCAGCACGGAGGCCGGGCCCGAGGCGCCCGGCGGCGGCGAACCAGCGCGTGACCAGAGCACCGCGCCGGCCCCCACGTCCCCCTCCGTACCCGCCCAGCAGCGTGAACCGGTGGTGCGGCGCGCGTCCTCGGCGCAGACGGCCGCGGCGCGCGCCCAGCGCTCGAAGGTGCTCGCGCGCCGTCGGCGCACCACCGTGATGCTCTTCCTCGCCTTCACGGTCGGCGCGATCGCCGCCGCCGTCGGCGGGCTCGCGTTCCTGTGGGTGCCCGGCGTGCCGGCCGTCACGCTCAGCGCGTACATCGCCTATCTGCGTACGCAGGAGCGTCGCCGCTTCGCCTACCAGATGGACCGCCGGCGTGCCGAGGTCGCCGCCCAGCGCCTGCGTGAGCGCCAGCCGCGCCGACGCGCGTCCGCCGAGGAGGGCACCGGCGCCGGCGATGCGGACGAGGTTCCGGGCGCCGACACCGACACCGGCCTCTCCGCGCTCGCCGCCGACCGGCGCGCCCTCGTCGAGCAGACCGACCACGCCGAATGGGTCGACCAGCAGCGGGAGCGGCAGCGGCGGCCCGCTCACGGGGACAGCTGGGATCCGGTGCCCGTGCCGTTGCCGACCTACGTCACCGCGCCCGTCGCTCCGCGCGCGACCTCCGACGTGGATCTGGGGGCGCCCGACACATGGAGTTCGGCGCGTTCCAGCGCGGTCGTGCCGGAGCAGGAGGCAGGACATGCGCCGCAGAGCGCGGCGGGTGAGCCGGAGCCGGCGTCCGGGGGCAAGCCGGCGGCCGGCCGTGGCGACGCGTTGCCGCACGCCCGGAGGCGCTCGCGCGGAGGGAACCCCGCCGCGGCCTCGGCCCGCCGGGCCCGTGAGCGCGGACGGACGCCCCTCTTCGATCAGTACGAGGACGGCGACCGCCCGCGCGCGGCCAACGAATAGCCCCGCCCCCACCCCGCCCTGACCGGCCGCGGAGCGGATTTCCGAGCACCCCGATCGGGATGCTAAAGTTTCACTCGTTGCAAGGGCCTGTGGCGCAGTCCGGTAGCGCACCTCGTTCGCATCGAGGGGGCCAGGGGTTCAAATCCCCTCAGGTCCACGCACGACTGTTCCTGAGTCAGCTCGGGAGCGGTGAGCGAAGATCCCGCCGATCATCACGATCGGTCGGGATCTTCGTCGTTTCCGGAGCCGTTTCCGGAGCCGTCGGTGCTCTGTCGTGACAGGGATCACATAGCGCGCCGCGCGGTGTCTCGTCGCGTGCCGCGACGGCGTCACGAGGAATCCGGTGCCCCCACCGAAGCTGTCGATGGGGGCCGCGGGGAAGCCGGTGCCACGCGCCTCAGAGCCGCTTGGCGAAGCAACGGCTCTCCTCGTACTCGCGGTAGTAGCCGAACTTCCCGCACGGCGCGTAGCCGCTGGAGGTGTACAGGGCGATGGCCTCCGGCTGTTTGGTCCCCGTCTCCAGGACCATGCGGACCCGGCCGGCCGCGCGGGCGTCCTCCTCCAGGGCCGTGAGCATGCGGCGCGCCAGCCCCCGGCCGCGCATCCCCTCGACGACGTACATGCGCTTGAGTTCGGCGTCGCCGTCCTCGTTGCCCTCGCCGTTGTCGTCCTGGCTGCGCCAGCCGCCGGTCGCCACCGGGCGGTCGTTCTCGTCGTACGCGATCAGGTACGCGCCCCGGGGCGGGGCGAAGTCGGTGGCATCGAGGGTCGTGGCGTCGCCCCCGTCGCCGTAGCGCAGGTGGTACTCGGCCTGGACCTCGTCGTTGAGCTTCACGGCGTCGGGGTGGTCGAAGCGAACGCGACGTATAATCATACTGAGTATCGTACTTCTATGCAGAGGGTGGGATGCCGGGTTGTGCGGACCCGGACCAGTGTGCCGGTATCGTGCCCTGGTGCTGACTGTGACCTCGGTGAACGTGAACGGGCTGCGGGCCGCCGCGAAGAAGGGCTTCGTGGAGTGGCTCGCCGGGACCGACGCGGACGTCGTCTGCCTCCAGGAGGTGCGTGCCGAGCCGCACCAGCTGCCCGCGGAGGTCCGGCAGCCCGAAGGGTGGCACGTCGTGCACGCCCCGGCCGCCGCCAAGGGCCGAGCGGGCGTCTCCCTCTACACCCGGCGCGAGCCCGACCGGGTCCGGATCGGCTTCGGCTCCGCCGAGTTCGACGGCAGTGGGCGCTACGTCGAGGCCGAGCTGCCCGGCGTCACCGTCGTCTCCCTCTATCTGCCCTCCGGTGAGGTCGGCACCGAACGGCAGGACGAGAAGATCCGTTTCATGGGCGAGTTCCTCGCCCACCTCAAGGAGCTGCGCGAGCGCGCCGCCGCCGACGGGCGCGAGGTCGTCGTCTGTGGCGACTGGAACATCGCCCACCGGCAGGCCGACCTCAAGAACTGGCGCGGCAACACCAAGAACTCCGGCTTCCTGCCGGAGGAGAGGGACTGGCTCGGCCGGGTGTTCGCCGCCGAGGACGGCGGCTACGTCGACGTCGTCCGCGCCCTGCACCCCGACGCCGAGGGGCCGTACACCTGGTGGTCGTACCGCGGGCGGGCCTTCGACAACGACTCCGGCTGGCGCATCGACTACCAGGTCGCCACGCCCGGGCTCGCCGGCCGGGCGGTCAAGGGCTTCGTGGAGCGCGCGGCCACGCACGCCGAACGGTGGTCGGACCACGCGCCGGTGACCGTCGTCTACGACGTCTAGCAACCGGGAGCGGCTGCGCGGGCGCTCAGTCGCTTTTGCTCAGGCGGCGGTCCAGCGCCAGGGAGAGTTCCGCCTCCACGACGCTGCGGGCCAGCGGACGCAGACGCTGGAGATCCTCCTCGGGCGCGTGGCGCAGGATCACGTCCGAGAAGAGTTCGGCCAGGGCCTCGGCGTGCTCACGGACGCGAGTGGCGGCCGTCAGGACCTCGGCGAGCGGGATGCCCTCGCGGACCAGTGCGGAGGAGACGTCCAGCAGGCGCCGGCTGATGTGGACGATCTCGTCGCCGTCGGTGCCGAGATAGCCCAGGTCCATGGCGGTGGCGAGGTTCTCGGGTGTGACCTCGCCCTCGAAGCGGGCGGCGAGTTCCTCGGGTGTGAGGCGGACCGGTTCCTCCTCGGTGGGGGTGCCGACCCCGAGCAGGTCGGCGACGTCCCGGCCGTGGTCGAACGCCTCGGCCAGCTCCGCGATGCCGTTCAGGGTGTGGCCGCGCTCCAGCAGGGCGGCGATGGTGCGCAGCCGGGCGAGGTGATGGTCGTCGTACCAGGCTATGCGGCCCTCGCGGCGGGGAGGCGGGAGCAGTTTGCGCTCGCGGTAGAAGCGCAGGGTGCGCACGGTGATGCCGGCCGACCGGGCCAGTTCCTCCATGCGGTACTCGCGCGGGGCGCCGGGGTGCGCCGGCTCCGGGTGCGTCCGCGGGCCGGCCGGCTCCGGGCGGGTGTCCGGGTGTTCTGCGTCCTCTGCCACTCCCGCAGCCTATGGCGTACCGGCGGTAACTTTCCTTCCCCCGCCCCCTACCGCTCGGTACGGAGCTGCCCTACAGTCCCATTGCGCCAGTGTTCACTGGCAGGGTTTCTAGGTGATGCGTGGAGGCTTCGGGATGGCCGAGCACGAGCATGTACGGGTGGCGGTGATCGGGTCCGGGTTCGGCGGGCTGGGGGCCGCCGTGCGGCTGCGCCGGGAGGGAATCACCGACTTCGCCGTCCTGGAGCGGGCCGACAGCGTCGGCGGTACCTGGCGGGACAACAGTTACCCCGGGTGCGCCTGTGACGTGCCCTCACACCTCTACTCCTTCTCCTTCGCGCCCAACCCGGACTGGCCGCGCACCTTCTCGGGGCAGCGCCACATCCGCGCCTATATGGAGCACGTCACCGACCTCTTCGGACTGCGCCCGCACATCCGCCTCGACTCCGAGGTCAAGCTGATGACCTGGGACAGCGACAACCTGCGGTGGAACATCGAGACCACGCGCGGCTCGCTCAGCGCCGACGTCGTCGTCTCCGCCACCGGGCCGCTGTCCGACCCGAAGATCCCCGAGATCCCGGGGCTGGAGTCGTTCCCGGGCAAGGTGTTCCACTCCGCTCGCTGGGACCAAGACTACGACCTGCGCGGCAAGCGGGTCGCCATGGTCGGCACCGGGGCTTCCGCGATCCAGATCGTGCCCGCCATCCAGCCGCAGGTCGGCCGGCTCACCCTCTTCCAGCGCACCCCGCCGTGGGTGATGCCCCGCATCGACCGCGCCGTCAGCGGCGCCGAGCGCTGGCTGCACCGGCGGCTGCCCGTCACCGCCCAGGCCCGGCGCGGACTGCTGTGGGGCATCCGGGAACTGCAGGTGCAGGCGTTCACCAAGCGCCCGGACGAACTCGGCCTCGTCGAACGACTCGCCAAGCGCAACATGGCCCGCGCCGTCAAGGACCCCGCCCTGCGTGCCAAGCTCACCCCGGACTACCGCATCGGCTGCAAGCGGATCCTGCTGTCCAGCGCCTACTATCCGGCGCTGGCCCGGCCCAACGTGGACGTCGTCGCGAGCGGGCTGAGCGAGATCCGCGGGTCGACCGTCGTCGCGGCGGACGGCACGGAGGCCGAGGTCGACGCGATCGTCTTCGGAACGGGCTTCCACGTCACGGACATGCCCATCGCCGAGCGCGTGGTCGGCGCGGAGGGCATCACCCTCGCGGAGTCCTGGAAGAACGGCATGCGGGCGCTGCGCGGCGCCTCGGCGGCCGGGTTCCCGAACTGGATGACGATCATCGGGCCCAACACCGGCCTGGGGAACTCCTCCATGATCCTCATGATCGAGTCCCAGCTGAACTACATGGCCGACTACCTGCGCCAGCTCGACGTCCTGGGGGTCCCGTCAGGCCCTCACGGCACGGGGGGAGGCCGTACCGCCCTCGACGCCCGGCCCGCCGCCGTCGATGCCTGGAACGACAAGGTCCAGGAACGCATGAAGCGGACCGTGTGGAACACCGGCGGCTGCACCAGCTGGTACCTGGACGCCAGCGGTCGCAACACCACCGTCTGGCCCGGTACGACGACCGAGTTCCGCAGCGCCACCCGCCGGGTGGACCTGGCGGAGTACGACGTCATCCGCAGGCCGTCGACGCAGAAGCGCGCGCAGGCCCCGAAGGGCGCGGCGGCCGTCGCGGCGGCCAAGCGGAGCGAGGCCACCGCATGAGCCGGCGTGCCTCCGCCAGCTCCGGCGCCCCGGGTGCCCGTGCCGCCTCCGTCACCTTTGGCCCGTACGCCCCGCCCGTCCCCACCCGCACGCTCACCGTTACCTCCGCCGACGGCGCCCGGCTGCACGTGGAGGTGCACGGCCCGCAGGACGCGCCCCCCGTCGTCCTCTCCCACGGCTGGACCTGCTCGACGGCGTTCTGGGCGGCCCAGATACGGGACCTGGCGGCCGATCACCGGGTGATCGCCTACGACCAGAGGGGACACGGGCGTAGCCCCGCGAGCCCCGCGTGCACGACCGAGGCGCTGGCGGACGATCTCGAAGCGGTGCTCGCGACGACACTGACGCGCGGGGAGAAGGCGCTGATCGTCGGCCACTCCATGGGCGGCATGACGGCCATGGCCGCGGCCGAGCGCCCCCGCTTCCGTGAACACGCCGCCGCCGTCCTGCTGTGCAGCACGGGCAGTTCGCGGCTGATCGCGGAGGCGCGCGTGCTGCCGTTGCGCGCCGGACGCACCCGCACCTGGATCACCGGGCGGGCCCTCGGTTCGCGTGCTCCCCTCGGGCCGGTCACGCCGGTCGCGAAGAGCATCCTCAAGTACGCCACGATGGGCGCCGGTTCCGCCGCGCACCGGGTGGAGGCGTGCGCGCGTATCGTGCACGCTTGTCCGCGCGCCGTGCGCCACGCGTGGGGGGCCGTACTCGCGGCGCTCGATCTGGACCACGGCGTACGGGAGTTGCGTGTGCCCACCGCGGTGCTGCACGGCGCCTCCGACCGGCTCACGCCTCCCGTGCACGCCCGTGCGCTGGTCGCCGCGCTGCCGCACTGCGTCGGCCTCACCGAGCTGACCGGCGTCGGCCACATGACCCCGATCGAGGCCCCCGAGCAGGTGACCGGCCGGATCCGGGAACTCGTCACCACCTACGTCACGGGGGCCGGCCCCGCGGACGCGCACGGTTCCATCCCCGCGCAGCTCAAGGAGGACGCATGAGCAGGGTCAGCCTCGAAGGACAGGTCGCGGTCGTCACGGGAGCGGCGCGCGGCGTCGGTGAACTGCTGGCGCGCAAGCTGTCCGCGCGCGGGGCGAAGGTCGCGCTGGTCGGGCTGGAGGAGGAGGCGCTCAAGGAGGTCTGCGGGCGCCTGCACAGCGAGAGCGCCTACTGGTACGCCGACGTCACCGACCACGAGACCATGAGCCGGGTCGCGCGGGAGGTGAAGGAACGCTTCGGGAAGGTCGACATCGTGGTGGCCAACGCCGGTGTGGCGACCGGTGGTCCCTTCGCCGACTCCGATCCGCAGGCGTGGCGGCGCGTGATCGAGGTGAACCTGATCGGTTCGGCGGTGACCGCGCGGGCGTTCCTGCCGGTGCTGGTCGAGAGCCGGGGCTATCTGCTGCAGATCGCCTCGCTCGCCGCGATCACGCCCGCGCCGATGATGACGGCGTACTGCGCGTCCAAGTCGGGCGTGGAGGCGTACGCGCACAGTCTGCGCGCCGAGGTCGGCTACCAGGGTGTGCGCGTCGGCGTCGGCTACCTGTCCTGGACCGACACCGACATGGTGCGCGGCGCCGACCAGGACGACGTCATGCGGGAGCTGCGGCAGCGGCTGCCGTGGCCGTCGAACAAGACGTACCCGCTGGGACCGGCGGTGGACCGGCTCGTCGCCGGGATAGAGCGGCGCTCGGCGCACGTGTACGGGCAGTGGTGGCTGCGCGGCATGCAGGGCGTGCGCGGGTATCTGCCGGCGGTCATCGGGACGGTCGGGCAGCGCGAGATGAAGCGGTTCGCGCCCCGGCTGCAAGGAATGCGCTCCGGGCTCGTCGGCGCAGGTGGGGAGGCCGATGAGGCGGCGCGCGCTACCCAGCGTAACTGATCGACATGCAGCCCGTGTTCGCCCGTGTGAATCTGGTCGAGGCCCCACTGAGGGGCCGCATCCCCACCCTCACCACGGGAGTGAACCCACATGGGTATGAAGGACAAGTCGAGCCAGATCCAGAACCAGGCCAAGGAAAAGATGGACCAGGCCCGCGAGAAGGCCGGCCAGCGCGGTCAGCAGCAGAACCGTCAGGGCCGCCCGCAGCACGAGCGGGGCGGCGAGAACCACCGTGACATCCAGGACACGGAGCAGCAGGTGGAAGACCGCTTCGACCAGGACTACGACGCCTAGTCGCTGCGCTCGGCCTTGGCCGAATGACGTGGGGTGCCCTCCTTCGCGGAGGGCACCTTGCGTTGTGTCCCGTCGGTGTCCCCACGGTGTCCCCACGGTGTCTCGTCGGTGTCCCGTCGGGTCGGTCCGTCCGCGCCGTCGGGTGCGGGCCTGGGGCGCCGGTCCGTCCGTGCCGTCGGTGCGGGCCAGCGGGGTTCTCGCGCGGCTTCCCATGCGCGGTTCCCCACGTGGGGGTTCTCGCGCGGGTTTCCCCACGTGGGGGTTCTCGCGCGGTTCCCCGCGCGGGGGTTCCGGCGCGGTTCTCCCGCGCCCCTTCGCGGCGTGCCGCTCGTTTCACCGGGGCCTTGGCGGAAGCTTCGGCCTGGCTCGGTTCGGGACGTCGCTGCGGTCCGGGGGGACCGCCGCGGGGCAGGACTTCAGGAGATCCAGGGCCAGTCGGACCGCGTCGTCCAGTACGGGGTAGCGGCCCTCCGCCCAGTCCAGGGGGGTGCGCAGGACGTCCAGGTCGGGGGCGACACCGTGGTTCTCGACGGACCAGCCGTACGCGTCGAACCAGGCCGCGTTCATCGGGACGGTGATGACCGTGCCGTCGCCGAGGCGGTGCCGGCCGGTCATGCCGACGACTCCGCCCCAGGTGCGCTGGCCCACGACCGGGCCGAGTTCCAGCAGTTTGAAGGCGGCGGTGATCATGTCACCGTCCGACGAGGTCGCCTCGTCGGCGAGGGCCACCACCGGCCCGCGGGGCGCGTTCGAGGTGTACGACACCGGTTCGGCGTCCCGGGTCAGGTCCCAGCCCAGGATGGTGCGGGTCAGCTTCTCGATGACGAGTTCGCTGATGTGCCCGCCCGCGTTGCCGCGCACGTCCACGATGAGCGCGGGCCGGGACACCTCCATGCGCAGGTCGCGGTTGAACTGGGCCCAGCCGGAGCCGCCCATGTCGGGGATGTGCAGGTAGCCGCACTTGCCGCCGCTCAACTCCCGCACGACCTGCCGTCGTTTGGCCACCCAGTCCTGATAGCGCAGGGGCCGTTCGTCGATGAGCGGGACGACGGCGATCCGCCGGGCCCGCCCGGAGTCGCCCTCCGCCGAGGTGAACGTCAGCTCCACGGTCGTACCGCCCGAGCCGGCGAGCAGCGGATAGGGGCCGGTGACCGGGTCGACCGGGCGGCCGTCGACGTGGGTCAGGACGGCGCCCTCGCGGATACCGGTGCCGGCCAGCGGTGAGCGGGCCTTGGAGTCGGACGAGTCGCCGGGCAGAATACGCCTGACCGCCCAGTGCCCGTCGCGGCGGACGAGGTTGGCACCGAGCAGGCCCTGCCAGCGCTGGTAGGGGGCCGGGCCCTCGTTGCGGCGCGCGGCGCTCACATAGGCGTGGGAGGTGCCGAGTTCACCGAGGACCTCGCGGAGCAGATCGGCGAACTCGTCGGGGGAGGCGACCCGTTCGACCAGCGGACGGTACTGGTCGAGCACCGCGTCCCAGTCGATGCCGCACATGCCCGGATCCCAGAAGTAGGCGCGGATCAGACGCCCCGCCTCGTCGTACGCCTGGCGCCACTCGGCGGGCGGGTCCACCTCGTGCAGGATGCGGCGCAGGTCGATCCAGACGGTCGTGTCGCCGTCGCCGACCTCGGTCGACGGCACCGCCCGCAGGTCGCCCTCGTCCACCACGACCAGCCGGGTGCCGTCGCCGCTCACCGCGAACCAGTCCAGGTGGTCGACCAGTTCGGACTTCTTCGCCTTGGAGATGTTGAAGTACTCCAGGGTCGGACGGCCGCTGACGTCCGCCGGGTTGACGAACGTCTCGCCCAGCGCGCCGGAGATCGGCCAGCGCAGCCAGACCAGGCCGCCGCCCGCGACCGGACACAGCGCGGAGTACTTGGAGGCGATGACCGGGAAGGGCGTGACCCGGTTCGCCAGCCCCTCCACCTCGACCGTCACCGTGCCGGCCTCACCGGTCTCCTCGTCCTCCATCGGGTCGAGTCCGCCGGCGGCCGGGCGGCCCTCCGGGTTGACGGCGAAGGGGGAGGGGGTCGCCGAGGAGAGCGGGACCAGGTACGGGCGGCAGCCCAGCGGGAAGGAGAGGTCGCCGGTATGGACGTCGTAGACCGGGTCGAAACCGCGCCAGGAGAGGAAGGCCAGATAGCGGCCGTCGCGGGTGAAGACCGGGTTCTCGTCCTCGAAGCGGCCGTTGGTCACGTCCACGATGAGCCGGTCCTTGATGCGGGCCAGCTTGATCTGGCGCAGGGAGCGGCCGATACCGGGGTGCGACCAGGTGAGCCAGGAGCCGTCGGGGGAGAAGGCGAGGTCGCGGACCGGGCCGTTGACGGACCGGATCAGTTCCGACACCGTGCCGTGCGAACCGGCGGAACCGGGCTCCTCGGCGGTGGCTGGGCCGGCATCGGTACCGGCGCCGGTGTCACGGTCGCTTCCCGTCGCCTCCGTGCTGTCCTCGGCCGGCAGCTCCCCTTGACTGCCCTCCTCCGCCCCCTGCGCCCCCTCCTCCTCGGTCACGTCGATCAGCAACAGCCGCCCGTCGTGCGAGGCGACGGCCAGCCGTTCGCCCAGGGGGTCGCAGACCATCTCCTGCACGCGGCCCAGTGCGCCGGAGGCCAGCCGGCGGGGCGCGCGGTCGCCGGTGGCCCGGGGGAGGTGGGCGATCTCGACGGCGTCCGCGCCCTCGGCGTCGGTGACGTAGGCGACCTGGCCGGTGGAGCCCAGCATCTCCGGCAGCCGGACCCGGACGCCGGGCGGGTCGGTGATCGTACGGGCCGGGCCGTCGCGGTGGGTGAGCCAGTACAGGCTGCCGCGGACGACGACCGCGCTGGCCCGGCCGGTCTCGTCCACCGAGATGCCGTCGATGTTCTGCGCGGCCGGCACCTGGTAGGGGCGGCGGCCGGTGCGCGGTCCGGAGAGCCGGACGTCGAGCCGGCGCGGTTCGCCGTTCGGGGAGAAGTCGTCCACCAGCCACAGGTCGCCCGCGCACTGGTAGACCACCCGGGCGCCGTCGCTGGAGGCGTGCCGCGCGTAGAAGGCGTCGTGGTCGCTGTGCCGGCGCAGGTCGGTGCCGTCGTAGGCGCAGGAGTAGAGGTTGCCGACGCCCTCGTGGTCGGAGAGGAAGGCGATCCGGCCGTCGATGAACATGGGGCAGGCCAGATGGCCGCCGATGTCCGGCAGAAGGCGCTGTCCGTGCAGCCACAGACGGCCCATGGCGCCGCCGCGATAGCGCTTCCAGGAGGCCGGTTCGTGCGGTGGGGTGCCGGTGAGCAGCAGGGTCTTGTGCTGTCCGTCGAGGTCGGCGACCTGGATGTCGGTGACCGGGCCCCAGGGCAGCCGGCCGTCCGGGTCGCCGGCGACGGGGACCTTGTAGGCCCAGGTGAAGTACGAGAAGGGCTGGCCGTGGGAGGCCACGGCCAGGATGTCGCCCTCGGGGGTCCAGCCGCACACCTGGGTGTCGGGGCTGCCCCAGTACGTCAGTTGCCGCGAGGGGCCGCCGGCGTCGACGTCGACGAGGTGGATCTCGGGGACGAGGCTGCGCCAGGTCGTGCAGGCGATCCGGCGGCCGTCCGGCGAGAAGCGGGGGTGGCCGGTCTTGGTGCGGTCCGCGGTGAGCCGCCAGGCGCGCTCCGGGGCGTCGAGGCGGGCCAGCCAGAGGTCGTCCTCGGCCACGAAGCACAGCAGGTCGCCGCTGAGGTGGGGAAGGCGCAGATAGCTCACCTTCCCATGCTTTTCCGGGCAAACGCCCGCAGCAACTCGTGGCCGGCGTGAGCGGGGGCTCGCGGGGGCTTATGGGGCCTTCACCTTCGTGACCCAACACACGTACGAAACGGTTTCGTTTCGCAGGTGCTGGGGGTATCTTCTTGGATGTACGAAGAAGAAGGCTCCGGAGCGGGAAGGTGACGGGCATGACCGAGGCCGCAGCCAGGGACGCCGCGTCAGCCGCTCCGGGGGAACCGGTGCTCGCACCGGGACGCCGCAGCCGGATCACGCCCGAGCGCGAGGCCGAGCTGTACGAGGCCGTGCTCGACCTGCTCCGGGAGGTCGGCTACGACGCCCTCACCATGGACGCCGTGGCCGCCCGCACCCGGTCCAGCAAGGCCACGCTCTACCGCCAGTGGGGCGGCAAGGCCGAGCTGGTCGCGAAAGCGGTCCGGCACAACAAGCGGGGCGGCACCGCCGACGAGGTCGACACCGGGTCGCTCAAGGGCGACCTGCACGCCCTCACCCTCAAGTCGGACGACTGCGAGATGGCGCAGAACGCCTCGCTGATGCGGGCCCTCGCCATGGCCGTCCACGGCAACCCGGACCTCCTGCGGGCGTTCCGGGAACATCTCATCGAGCCGGAGATGGCGGAATTCCGTCGCGTGCTGCAACGCGCGATCGACCGCGGCGAGGTCCCTGCGGACAACCCCGCGATCGACTACGTGATGCACATGATGATCGGCGGGTTCGCCGCCCGCACGATGATCGACGACCAGCCGCCCACCCAGTCCTTCCTGCTGTCGTACATCGACGCCGTGGTCCTCCCCGCCCTCGGCGTTCGCACCGGCTGACACCTCTCCCCAGCAAGCCCACCACCTGACGTCACCGCTCACGTCGTCGGGCTGATCGCCCCTGCCCTGAACCCACGACCTGACCGGGAGTACGCCTCCGTGGCCACGTTCCTCTACAAACTCGGCCGGCTCGCCTTCCGGCGACGGCACTTCGTCGCCCTCATATGGGTCGCGCTGCTCACCCTCGCGGGGGTGGGCGCCGCCTCCGCGCCGGCAGCCGGCAACACGTCCTTCTCCATCCCCGGCACAGAGGCTCAGAAAGCCTTCGACCTGCTGGAACAGCGCTTCCCCGGGATGAGCGCCGACGGCGCCACCGCCCGCGTCGTCTTCAAGGCCCCCAGCGGCGGGAAGATGACGGGCGCCGACAACAGGGCGACCGTCGAGAAGACCGTCAAGGAGCTGGCAAGCGGCTCCGAGGTCGCCTCCGTCGCCGACCCCTACACCGGGCACGCCGTCAGCAAGAACGGCACCATCGCCTACGCCTCCGTGAAGTACAAGGTCTCCGGCATGGAGCTGGAGGACTCCACCCGGGACGCCCTGAAGGAGGCCGCGCAGGACGCGCGGGACGCCGGACTGACCGTCGAGGTCGGCGGTGACGCGCTGAGCGCGACGCCCGAGACCGGATCCAGCGAGATCATCGGCATCGCGATCGCCGCCGTCGTCCTCGTCATCACCTTCGGCTCCCTGCTCGCCGCCGGGCTGCCGCTGCTGACCGCGATCATCGGCGTCGGTATCGGCGTCTCCTCGATCACCGCGCTCGCCAGCGCCCTGGACCTGGGCTCCACCACCTCCACCCTGGCGACGATGATCGGCCTCGCCGTCGGCATCGACTACGCCCTGTTCATCGTCTCCCGCTACCGCGCCGAACTCGCCGAGGGCCGCGAGCGCGAGGAGGCCGTCGGCCGCGCCGTCGGTACGGCGGGCTCGGCGGTGGTCTTCGCCGGTCTGACCGTCGTCATCGCCCTGGTCGGCCTGTCCGTCGTCAACATCCCGATGCTGACCAAGATGGGCGTCGCCGCGGCCGGTACGGTCGCCATCGCCGTACTCATCGCGCTGACGATGATCCCGGCGCTGCTCGGCTACGCCGGCCGCAAGATCAAGCCGGCCGGCGAGAAGAGCAAACTGCTCGGTGGCGGCCGTACGCCGAAGAAGCCGGCCCGCCCCAACATGGGCACCCGCTGGGCCAGCTTCGTCGTCCGCCGCCCGGTCGCCGTCCTCCTGCTCGGCGTGCTCGGCCTCGGCGCGGCTGCGCTCCCGGCCACCTCGCTGGAACTGGGCCTGCCCGACGACGGCTCCCAGCCCGTCTCCACCACCCAGCGCCGCGCCTACGACCTCCTCTCCGAGGGCTTCGGTCCCGGCTTCAACGGCCCGCTGATGGTCGTCGTCGACGCCAAGGACAGCGCCGACCCCAAGGCCGCGTTCACCGAGGTCGGCGACGAGATCAAGGGCCTGAAGGACGTCGTCACGGTCACCCCGGCCGCGCCCAACAAGGCCGGCGACACCGCGACCATCACCGTGGTCCCCGACTCCAAGCCGTCCTCGGCCACCACCGAGGACCTGGTGCACGCCATCCGTGGCAAGGGCGCGGACATCGCCGCGAAGACCGACTCCCAGGTCCTGGTCACCGGCTCCACGGCGATGAACATCGACGTCTCGCAGAAGCTGAACGACGCCCTGCTGCCCTACCTCGCTCTGGTGGTCGGCCTGGCCTTCCTCCTGCTGATCGTGGTGTTCCGCTCGGTCCTGGTCCCGCTGAAGGCGGCCCTCGGCTTCCTGCTGTCGGTGCTCGCCGCGCTCGGCGCCGTCGTCGCGGTCTTCCAGTGGGGCTGGCTGTCCGGCCTGATGGGCGTCGAGGAGACCGGCCCGGTCATGTCGATGATGCCGATCTTCATGGTGGGCGTCGTCTTCGGTCTCGCGATGGACTACGAGGTGTTCCTCGTCACCCGCATGCGGGAGGCGTACGTCCACGGCGAGAAGCCCAGCCAGGCGGTGGTGACCGGCTTCAGGCACGGCGCACGGGTCGTCACCGCCGCCGCCGTCATCATGATCGCCGTCTTCTCCGGCTTCATCGGCTCCAGCGAGTCGATGGTCAAGATGATCGGTTTCGGCCTCGCGATCGCCGTCTTCTTCGACGCGTTCATCGTCCGCATGGCCGTCGTCCCGGCGGTCCTCGCCCTCCTCGGCAAGCGGGCCTGGTGGCTGCCGAAGTGGCTGGACCGCGCGCTGCCCAACGTGGACGTCGAGGGCGAGGGGCTGCGCACCCACGCCGGTGCCGGCGAGGAGAAGGAGCTGGTACGCGTCTGACGTACCGCGCCTGAGACAGAGCGGCCGGTGAGGGTGCCCGTGGGGACGGGCCGCACCCTCACCGGCTCTTTCTCACGCGTGCCGTCATGTGTGCCGCAGGCGGAACACCGGGCACACGTCCGGGTCGTCGTCCTCGTAGAGGAAGGTCCGCTCGGGGTCCGCGGCGACCGACAGAGTGTCGACGGTGTAGCCGCGCAGGAAGAGTTCCGGGGCGGTGAAGGAGAGATGGACCTGTCCGTGATCGTCGGCGCTGTAACCTCCCGCCACATCCCAGGTGCCGGAGCCGTCGAAGGTGTCGCCGAGTTCGCTCCTGTACCAGTCACCGGTCGGCCAGTTGCGCACGGTGACTGTCCCGCCGGTGTGGTTGTCCGACGCCGTGAGAGTGATCGTCGCGCCCTTGGCGTGCGCCTCTCCCCGGTAGGTTCCGGCCACTTCCCCGGAGGTGACGGACTTCGCCTGCCTGGCCATGCACGCCTCGACGGCGGTGGACGCGGAGGAGCAGGCGGCCAGCGGAGTCAGCAGGCCCAGTACGGCGGCGGCCGTCACCAGGCGCGGACGCCCGCCCGTCAGGAGAACTCGGGACACCGGTCTACTTCCCTTTCGCCGGAATGCGTTCCGTCCAGACGATCTCCTGGTCCACGGACGAGAAGACGCCTTTGTCACGGTTGAACTTCTCGAGCCAGTCGTAGTAGCCGACGTAGTGCAGGAACGACTCGTTGCTCGTGTTGTTGTGCAGCTGGTACTCGACGACCAGCGAGCCGTCGGGATCCTCGCCCTTGACCGTGTAGTGCAGGTTGTACGAACCCGTGAACGCCTCGCCGAGATGGTCCTCGTCGCCGGTGGCGATCGCGGGGATGTCCGTGGTGACGAGCTTCTTCAGCGCGCCCAGCTTGCCGCCCGACGAGATCGAGTACGAGACGTTGCCCTCGGGCTGGCCTTTGTCGCGGAACTGGTCGAGCGTGTCCAGCCGTAGTTGCTTCATGCTTTCGCTGGACCGGATCAGCTCGGTCATCTCGTCACCGTCGTGGTACTCACGGTGCCGGGTCCCGTCGCCGGTCACCCAGTCCCAGCCGAGCGAGTACGGGTCGTCCGAACTGTGCGCCGGATAGGGGTCCGCTCCCCGCATGGCGAGGCTGAGCGCGCTGTACTCGTCCTCCCCGATCTTCCTCGTGGAGTCGATGTCCGTGAACTTCGGGTCGTCGTTGAACCACTGTCCGAGGCCGATGTCCGACGCCAGGCTGTAGGCCAGGTTGCGATCGGCCGAGACGCCACGTTCGAGGATCCGCGCCATCTCCCGCTGCGCCGTCTCGATGGTCTCGCGTTCCTCGTCGGTGAGAGCGATCTTGCAGGCGCCGCCGACGACGTCGCGAGCCAGGGTGCCGTCCTTGTTGATGTGGAGGCCCTTCTCCCCGGCCCGCCGGACGGCGTCCTTGAGGTCTTTCTGGGCGGACTTCAGATCGCCCACCGCGTCCTCGATCACACGCCGCGCGGCGTCCGCCACCTTCGTGGCGTCCTCCAGCTGACGCTGGATGTCGTCGATCATCCTCCAGGCGTACGGGGCCGCGACGCCTTCCCAGTAGCCCTTGTTGCGCAGCGGGCTGAGGACCTCGTCGTGCATGCGCTTGCCGAGACCCTTGATGTCGCGGTGAACGCCCTCCCACCGGTCCGCCAGGTCGTCCAGGACCGACAGGTCCGCGGCCAGTAGATCCTCGAAGAAGGTGCTGCCCATCAGTAGTCCTCCAGCGCCGACCGGACGCGCAGCCGGTTCGCCGTCAGCCCGACGGCGACGTCGGTCCTGGTGTAGGTGCCGTCGCTCGACCGCAGGCTCTCGGCGATATGGGCCAGCCACGCTGTCACCGTGCCGGCCTGTCGCTCCCACTGCCGGTGGGCGAGCTGGATCGCCAGGGCGGACTCCAGCGTCCCCAAGGCCCGTGCGGCCTTCCGGGCCGGCTCCTCCAGCGAGGCGGCCGGCTTGTAGAAGGCGTCGCGGATGTCGTCCGCCTGACCGGCGGCGTTCTTGAGCACGCCCGGAGCGATCTTCAGATCGTCCCCCGAGCCGGCGGGAGGCTGCGGCGGCTTGATGAACCCGGGCGGCGGACGGAACTGCGGCAGGTCCAGCGGGTCGACGGTGCTGTCGGCGGGCGGCGCCGTGTGGAGCCCTTCGAAGCCCGGCAGGACGCCGTGCCGTTTGATCTCGTCCGGAGACAGCGGCAGTTTCGACCGGTCCGGCTCAGGGAGCTTGTCATCCCCTGGTACCGCTTTGCTTTCGCTCACGTGTGATCCCCCGACGGCCCGGCCGCCTGCGCGGCAGGGCATGACATGATCGATCTCCGGCAATGGCCGGGTCATCATCATGGCAGCGGGGTGATCAAGGACGGGCAGCCGGGTTCCGTCGAACGGTCCTGCGGGCCGTGCGAAGTGCGGCAGCGAAATCCCCTGAGCCCGGCACCGATCATGTCGTACCGTGCCCCTCATGACGACGACAGCCGCCACCGACGCCGAAGAGTGCGGGGCTCACCCCCGGTTCGCCGCAGCGCCGCGGGCGCTCGGGCCGGCCGATGTCCGCGCCCGCGCCCGGCGGTTCCCGGAGGCGTCCCGGACCGCGGCCGGGGCCGCCGCCACCGGCGGCGAACCGAGCCGGACCGCGTGACACCGCTCGTCGCGGCGGCCGTGCTGCTCGCCGCCGTCACCCATGCCGGCTGGAACGCCATCGCCCACCGCATCACCGACAAGCTTGTCGGCTTCGCCCTGATATCGGGCGGCGGGCTGCTGATCGGGCTCGCGGCGACACCGTTCGTGCCGTTCCCGGCGGGGCCCGCCTGGCCGTACCTGTTCGCCTCGGCGGTCGTGCACATCGTCTACTACGCGCTGCTGATGACCTCGTTCCGGCTGGGCGAGTTCGGGCAGGCGTACCCCCTCGCGCGCGGCAGCGCCCCGCTCGTGGTCACCGTGCTCGCCGCCGTCTTCGCGCACGAGGTGCCCGGTGTCTGGGCGAGCGCCGGCATCGCCGTGTCCTGCCTCGGTCTGACCGGCGTCAGCCTGTGGGGGCTGCGGGGGAACCGGCCCGACTGGGCGGCGATCGGCGCGGCCCTGGCGACCGGCCTCACGATCGCCGCGTACACGGTCATCGACGGTCTGGGCGTGCGGGCGGCGCATGCGCCCCTCGGATACATCGCCTGGCTCGTGGCCCTCCAGGGATCCGCGGTTCCCGCGTTCCTGTACGCACGCGCGCGGGGCGACACGGTACGACTGCTCCGGCCGTACGCCGCCCTCGGCCTCCTGGGCGCCGCCCTGTCCGTCGCCGCGTACGCCCTGGTCCTGTGGGCCCAGACCCGTGCCGCGCTCGCCCCGATCGCCGCGCTGCGCGAGTCGTCCATCATCGTCGGCGCGGCCATCGGCGCGCTGTTCTTCAAGGAGCGCTTCGGCGCGCCCCGGGTCGCGGCGGCGGCCCTGCTGGTCGTGGGGATCGGGCTGATGCTGCACGCCGGATAGCGCGCGGGGCGGTGCGCGGCGCGACGTCGCCGCCGTCCCCGGTGCCGACATGACGGGCCGGGGTGGCGTGGCGCACCCTGGAAGCAGCGATTCTCGGAGGTGGTCGTCATGATGCACACCACTGTCGGATGGCACGTCGAGCTGGAGTTCATGGAGGACGATCAGCACACGCGCGCGGTGGCCATGGTGCGCCTGCCCGACGGCACCGAGGTGCGCGGACACGGCCGTGCCAGCAGGCACAACGTCGACGCGAACCAGCCCCGGGTCGGCGAGGAGATCGCCGGCGCCCGAGCGCTGAACGAGCTGGCCATGCAACTGCTGACCAAGGCCCACGAGGAGATCGACGCGGACTCCGGGCGGATCTCGCACCCGATCCACGCGTGACGCCGGCCGGGCGTGCCGGGACGCCGGCGGCTCAGGCGAGCGCCGCGCGTACGGCTCGTACCAGCGCCTGCGCCCTCGGGTCCGCCGTCACGCTCTGCCGGAAGCCGTTGGTGACGTAGCCGAAGGAGATGCCGGTCTCCGGGTCGGCGAAGCCGAGGGCGCCGCCGCGGCCGGGGTGGCCGAAGGAGCCGGGGGAGAGCAGCGGGGAGGCGGCGCCGTGCAGCATGTAGCCGAGCCCGAAGCGGGTGTTGACCACCAGGACCCGGTCCGCTCCGGCGGACTGCTCGGCGCGGGCCAGCTCCCTGGTCCGCGGGGTGAACAGGCGGGTGCCGCCTTCCACCTCGCCGATCAGCGAGGCGTAGAAGCGGGCCAGCCCGTCGGCGGTGGCGATGCCGTTGGACGCGGGCAGGGCGGCGGCGCGGTAGGAGGCGGAGTTCTCGTCGGGGAGCGGGGTGATCGCGGCGAACGCGCGGCGGGTGAGTGAGTCCGGGTCGGCGTACGCCTCGGCCACAGCGCGCTTGGGGCGGGTCTTCAGGCCGCCGGCGCTCTGCGGCGCGGACGCGGGGCCGACACGGCCCACGCGCGCCTGCTCCGACTCCGGCAGGCCGAGCCACAGGCCCGCGCCGACGGGGCCGGCGATCTCGTCCGCCACCCACTCGCCGACAGGACGGCCGGTGATCCGGCGGAGCAGCTCGCCGATGAGCCAGCTGTAGGTCTGGGCGTGGTAGCCGTGGTCCGTGCCCGGCTCCCAGACCGGCGCCTGGGCGGCGACCGCCGCGGCACCGAGGTCGGGGTCGGCGGCCTCGGCGGGGGTCAGCGGACGGTCCAGTACCGGCACGCCCGCGCGGTGCGCGAGCAGGTCCCGCACGCGCGTGTGCTCCTTGCCGGCGGCCTTGTACTCCGGCCAGTACGTGCCGACCGGGGCGTCCAGGTCCAGCTCGCCGCGCTGGTGCAGGAGCAGCAGCGCGGCGGCGGCGACGCCCTTGGTGGCGGAACGCACGATCTGCGCGGTTCCGGGCTGCCAGGGGGTCTCGCCGTCCACGTCCTTCGTACCGGCCCACAGGTCCACGACCTTGTGCCCGTCGCGGTAGACGGCCACGGCCGCGCCGCGCTCGCCGAGCAGCGCGAAGTTCGCTGCGAACGCCTCCCTGACCGGCTCGAAGCCCTCGGCCACACTGCCGTTCACGTCCACGCCCGCCGTCCCTTCCGATCGCCTGCGACAGTGGGTGCAACATTGCCTGATCGCCTGCGATTCCTCGGCGGCAGGGGGGTGGACGTGAGGTCTCTCTCAGGGGTGGCGCAACGGCCTGACGCCCGACACGGCGGTCACGCGTGCCCCGGCACCCGGGCCACCGAGCGCGGATCGAAACCGAACGGCAGCTCCAGGCGGTGCGCCCGCATCAGCGCGTCGTCGGAGAGCAGCCCGGCGGTCGGACCGTCCGCCACGATCACGCCGTCGCTGAGGACGAGCGAGCGCGGGCACAGCTCCAGGGCGTACGGCAGGTCGTGCGTGACCATGAGGACCGTGACGTCCAGCGATCGCAGAATGTCGGCGAGTTCGCGGCGGGAGGCGGGGTCGAGGTTGGAGGACGGCTCGTCCAGGACCAGGATCTCCGGCTCCATGGCGAGCACGGTGGCCACCGCGACGCGCCGGCGCTGCCCGAAGGAGAGGTGGTGCGGCGGGCGGTCGGCGAAGTCCTGCATCCCGACCCGCTCCAGCGCGGTGCGCACCCGCTCCGCCAGCGCGGCGCCCTTGATCCCGGCGGCGGCCGGCCCGAACGCCACGTCCTCCCGCACGGTCGGCATGAACAACTGGTCGTCCGGGTCCTGGAAGACGATGCCGACCTTCTGCCGGATCGCGGCCATGTGCTCCTTGCCCACCGGCAGCCCGGCCACGGTCACCGTGCCGGTGCCGCCGCCCAGGATGCCGTTGAGGTGCAGCACCAGGGTCGTCTTGCCGGCGCCGTTGGGGCCGAGGAGGGCGACCCGTTCGCCGCGCGCGAGGGAGAAGTCCACGCCGAACAGGGCCTGGTGCCCGTCCGGGTAGGCGAAGGCGAGGCCGGAGACCTCCAGCGAAGGTGCAGGCGTAGCAGTACTCACAGGACCCATCCCAGCAGACAGACGACGAGGGCGGCGCAGGGGAGTGCCAGGGCGTGCCGCCACTGCGCGCCGGACGCGGTCACCTCGTCGATGACCGGCATCGCGCCCGCGTAGCCCCGGCTCACCATGGCCAGGTGCACACGCTCCCCGCGTTCGTAGGAGCGGATGAACAGCGCGCCGGCGGACTTGGCGAGGACGCCCCAGTGCCGCACGCCCTTCGCCTCGAAGCCGCGCGACTCACGGGCGATCCGCATCCGCCGCATCTCGTCGGTGATGACATCGCCGTAGCGGATCATGAAGGACGCGATCTGCACGAGCAGCGGCGGCAGCTTCAGCCGTTGCAGCCCGAGCAGGAGTTCGCGCAGCTCGGTGGTGGCGGCCAGCAGCACGGAGGCGGCGACGCCGAGCGTGCCCTTGGCGAGGACGTTCCAGGCGCCCCACAGCCCGTTCACGCTCAGCGAGAGCCCCAGTACGTGCACCCGCTCGCCCTCCGCCACGAACGGCATGAGCACCGCGAACGCGACGAACGGCACCTCGATCAGCAGCCGCTTGAGCAGAAAGCCGGCCGGTACGCGCGCGTGGCGGGCGACGGTCGCCAGCAGCACGGCGTACACCGCGAACGCCCACATCGCCTCGCGCGGGGTCGACACCACGACCACCACGAACAGGAACGCGGCGGCGAGCTTGGTGTGCGGCGGCAGGCCGTGCACGGGCGAGTGCCCGTGCCGGTAGAGCCTGTGCGCGTGTCCGGCTCCCACGTCAGACGCCGGTGCTCACGGGGGACACGTCGTCGTTGCGCCGCCTGCGCAGCGCCCAGAACACCGCGCTGCCCGCGACGACGGTGACGCCCACACCGATCACTCCGGCGAGACCGCCGGACAGCCGGGCGTCGGAGACGTCCTTGACGCCGTAGTCGGCGAGCGGTGAGTCGGCCGCGGCGTGCTTCTCCTCCTTCTTGTCGATCCCCTTGTCGTGCGCGACCTTCTCCAGGCCGTCGGGGTTCGCGGAGGCGTAGAAGCTGACGAAACCGGCGAGGACGAGGGAGGTGACGAGGCCGGTCACCCACAGCGTGCGCCGGGAGGTGCGCGCCGCCACGGGCGTGGTGGGCGATGCGGGCGCCTCCACCAGAGCGCCGTTCACCCGCAACTGGAGCCGCTGCCGCAGACCGCGCGCACCGTGCACCAGGTCCGGGCGTACGGCGACGACGGCGCCGACCGTGAGCGCGGTGATGACCGCCTCACCGATGCCGATCAGCACATGCACGCCGATCATCGCGGTCGCGACCTTGCCGATGGAGACGTCGGTGGTGCCGCCGATCGCGTAGATCAGCGTGAAGACGACCGCGGCGGCGGGTACGGACACCAGCGCGGCGACGAAGGAGGCCACCGTCACCGAGCGCCGCTTGCGGGGCAGCACGGCGAGCAGGCCGCGGAAGACGGCGTACGCCACCACGGTGGTGACGATCGCCATGTCGGTGATGTTCACACCGAGCGCCGTGAGGCCGCCGTCGGCGAACAGCACGCCCTGCATGAGCAGCACGACCGACACGCACAGCACGGCCGTGTACGGGCCTACGAGTATCGCGGCGAGCGCCCCGCCGAGCAGATGGCCGCTGGTCCCGGCGGCGACCGGGAAGTTCAGCATCTGTACGGCGAAGATGAACGCCGCGACCAGGCCGGCCAGCGGGGCGGTGCGCTCGTCGAGTTCGCGGCGGGCGCCGCGCAGGCTGACCGCGAGGGCGCCGGCGGCGACCACTGCGGTGACCGCGGAGGTCGGGGCGTCTATGAATCCGTCAGGTACGTGCACCCGTCGATTTTAGGGCCTTGTTGCGAATGCCTTGCAAGAGAGACGGAGTCTCCTCTTGTGCCGGAGGTTCTCCCGCCCCCTGCGCCGGAGGTTCTCCCTCTCGCCGGGGCGTCTGCCGGAAAGTATGCGACGCTTGATGGAAAGCGGATGCATGGCTTTCACATAGGTCACGGTGCGTGAGAGGGCGGTCCGATGTCTGTAGTCGAACAGTACGCGCGCGCTCATATCGTCACGGACGAGGAGGACCCGGGGGCCGTACCCGTCGTGCTGCGGTACGACCCCGACAGTGATCCCCGGTCGGTCCGGGTCGGCCTTCCCGGACCGCACGAGTGGACCTTCGCGCGCGCACTGCTCGAACGGGGACTGCGGACTCCGGCCGCGAGCGGTGACGTCCGGGTGTGGCCCTGCGGCCGGGTCCAGGCCGTTGTCGAGTTCCACACCGACCACGGTGTGGAAGTGGTGCAGTTCGAGTCGAAGGCCCTGCTCAGGTTCCTGCGGCGGACGTACATCGCCGAACCGGTGCGGACCTGATCAGCTCCCGAGCTTCAGCAGCGTCGCCACCACGGGGCCGGCCGTGTCGCCGCCGTGTCCGCCCGCCTGCACGACGCCCGCGGCGGCGAGGTCGCCCCGGTAGGCGGTGAACCAGCCGTTCGGCTTCTTCTGGCCGTCGACCTCGGCCGAGCCCGTCTTCGCGCCGTAATCCGGACCGAGCCCCGACATCGCCTCCGCGGCGGTGCCGTTCGTGGCCGTGTACCGCATCAGCTCCCGCAGCTGGGCCAGCGTCTTGGCCGGCATGGTGCGCGAGGCGGTGGCCAGCGTGCGGTGGTCGAAGGACGGCGCGACCAGGTAGGGCTGGTGGAAGGTGCCCGACCGCACCGTCGCCGCGACCGAGGCCATGTTCAGCGGGTTCATGCGCACCCCGCCCTGCCCGATCAGCGAGGCCGCCATCTGCGCCGCCGACTGCACCGGCACCGAGCCGTCGAAGGTGGGCACGCCGATCGCCCAGTTGTTCATCGACAGACCGAAGACCTGCTGGGCCTGCTTGGTCAGGTCGTCGTTCTTCAGCTTCTTCGCCTGGCTGATGAACGCGGTGTTGCAGGACCGGGCGAAGCTCGCCTTGAAGGTGCCGCCCTTGATCTCGAAGTCGTCGTCGTTGTGGAACTTCCAGCCGCCGTAGGTGAACGTCTTCGGGCAGGGATGCGGCTTGTCCGCCGACGTCACGCCCTTGTCGAGCAGCAGCGACGACGTGATGACCTTCATCGTGGAGCCGGGCGCGAGGGAACCCTGGAAGGCGGTGTTGAAGCCGTGCCCGCTGTTGGCGACCGCGAGGATCTCACCGGTCGAGGGCCGCAGGACGACCACGGAGGCGCGTGCGCGCTTGGCCACCTGCTGCTCGGCCGCCGCCTGGAGGGCCGGGCTGAGCGTCGTCCTCACCGTGCCCGGGGTGCCCTTGCTCAGCTCCGCCAGCGTCTTGTCCGACAGCTTGGCGGCCTTGGCCGCCTTGCCGCGCACCACCCGCAGCTCGACGCCCGCCGTGCCGCCCGCCCGCTTGCCGTACTTCTCCCGCAGCCCGTCCAGCACCGTGCCCAGGGACGGATACTTGGCGGCCGTGATGTCGCCGCCGTCACGGTCCAGCGCCTTGACGGGCGGGGTGCCGGACGCGCCGGTCACGAGCGTGTCACCGTCCCGCAGGTCCGGGTGGAGGACGGCCGAGTGCCAGTCGACCAGCGGCTCGCCGTCGCTCGCCCGGCGCACGACGGTCAGCGAACTGCGGTACGCCAGCGGCTTGCTGAGGCCCCGGTAGGCGACCGTCGCCTTCACGGAGAACGGCACCTCGGCGCCCTTCGCCGTCCCCGGGGTGAGCGTGACGTCCTTCAGGTGGGCGTCCTTGGCGTAGCCGGTGAGCAGCTTGCCGGCGGTGGCCGGCTCGTCGGTCACGGCCGCCGCCTCGGTGACCTTGCCGTGCTGCCAGGCGGTGAGGAAGCGGGTGGAGGCCGTGCGGACCTCGGTCGCGGTGAGCGGGCCGCTCTTCACGGCCCTGTGACCGGCCGTGGCGGCGGCCCGCTCGTCGGCCGCGGCCCCGCCGTCGTACAGCGCGTAGACGCTGAACCCGGCACCGCCGACCACCACGGCGATCATGCCGCCGAGCACGGCGGGTCTGATCTTCCGTCGCCCGGCGACGCGCCTTCTCTTGCCCACAGCCTCAGTTCCTCCGCGCCTTTTCCAGGGTCTTCGCAGCCCTCACACTCCCCAACGACGGCAATCACCTTAAAGTCCCCGCCTTGGCGGGTGACGTCAGCCGGCGTTCCGTAGCACGCTTGCGACAATCGGCCCGGCGGCGTCGATGCCGTGCCCGCCGTCCTGGACCATGGCCGCCGCCGCCACGTCATCGCGGTAACCGGCGAACCAGCTGTCCGACCTGGCCTCCCCGTCGACCTCGGCCGAGCCGGTCTTCGCGCCGACGTCCCCGCCCAGCCCGGCCATCACGCCGGCCGCCGTGCCGCTGCGCGCGGTGCGGTTCATCATCGCCCGCAACTGCCGGACGGTGCCCGACGGCAGCCCACGCGCGCGTGCCGGTTCGCGGCCGTCCAGCTTCAGCGGCACGATCACCGGCTGGTGGAAGGCGCCGGTCGTCGCGGTCGCCGTCACGGAGGCCATGTTCAGCGGGCTCATCTGCACCTGGCCCTGGCCGATCAGGGCGGCTGCCGTGTCGGGGCCGCCGGCGGCGGGCACCCGGCCGTCGAAGGACGGCACGCCGATCCGCCAGTTGTTCCGCCCGAGCCCGAAGCGGTCCTCGGCCTCCCGGGTGAGGGAGTCCACCTTCACCTCGTCCGCGAACTTGATGAAAGCCGTGTTGCAGGAGCGGGCGAAGCTGTCGGCGAGGGTGGCGTTCCCGTCCGGCTGGAGGTCCTTGAGGTTGTGGAACGTCTGGCCCTCCGACATGGCGTCCGGGGGACAGGGCGCCGGTCCGTTCGCGCGGGCCTTGCCGATGTCGATCAGGGTCGCCGCGCTGACGATCTTCATCGTGGAGCCGGGGGCCCGTTCACCGAGGAGGGCCGCGTCGAAGCCGTCCCGGCGGTTGTTGGCGACGGCAAGGATCTCACCGGTGCTCGGCTTGACGGCCACCACGGAGGACTCGGGGTACTTCAGGACGGCCGTCTCGGCCGCCGCCTGGGCGCTCGCGCTGAGCGTCGTCGGGAGCTTGCCGGGCCTGCCCTTGGCCAGGGTGAGGAGCGTGGTGTCCGCGGCCTGGCTGCCGTCCGCCGCCGCCTGATGGCGTATCACCATCTCCACACCCGGCCGGCCGCCGGTCCGGTCGCCGTACCGTCGGCGCAGTTCGTCCAGGATCGGGCCGAGTGACGGGTACTTCCTGCGCGTCAGGACCTTCCCGTCGCGGTCCACGGCCTCGATCTCCGGAGCCGCCGACTCGCCGGTGGCGAGCGTGTCCCCCTTGCCCAGGCGCGGGTGGACGACGGAGGGCCGCCAGTCGACCAGCGCGCGGTGCGAGGTCTCGCCGCGTACGACGGTCAGGGTGCTCCGGTAGGACAGCGGGTGGGACCTGCCGCCGTACGACACCGTCGCCTTCACCGTGAAGGGCACCGTGTCACCGGTGGCCCTGCCGGGCGTGATCCGCACCTCGCCGATGTGCGCGTCGTCGCCGTAGGCCGTCAGCAGCTGCTGGGCCGCCTCCGGGTAGTTCGTGTACGACGCCGCGGTCAGCGCGTCGCCTTTCTCCCAGGCGGCGAGGAACGCTCTCGCCGCCTCTTGCACCTCGGAGCCGCTGGGCGGGCCCGTCCTCGCCGCCGCCGCGCCGCCGTCACCGTTCAGCGCCGACGCGAGGTTGTAGACCCCGTAACCGGCCCCGCTCAGCAGCGTGACGCACACGCCGCCTACGACGACCGCCTTGACCCCGTTGCGCATGCGCGGATTCCCCTCCCCGTTCAGCCGGTTGAACGTGTTCAAGCCGGTGCCGGGAGCACTGTAAGCGGTTGCGGCGCCGCCGTGGCAGGCGTTGTTGAACCGTGATCAGACCCAGGTGTCCAGCCACATCCGCGACCGCCAGTCGTCGATCGGGATGGCGGTGCCGGTGTACAGGGGCCAGAAGTAGATGAAGTTCCAGGCGATCAGCAGCACCAGGACGCCCGCCGCCGAGGCGCCCACCAGTCGGCGGGTGTCGCCGGAACCCGGCGGGCCGATGATCGCGCCGATCATCATCGCCACCGCCAGACACAGGAACGGCAGGAAGACGACCGCGTAGAAGAGGAAGATCGTCCGCTCCTGGTACAGGAACCAGGGCAGGTAACCGGCCGCGATCCCGCACGCGATGGCACCGGCCCGCCAGTCGCGGCGGAACGCCCAGCGCCACAGCACGTAGACGATCGCGAAGCAGGCCGCCCACCACAGCAGCGGCGTGCCGATCGCCAGCACCTCCCGGGCGCACTTCTGGCCCGCGTCCGCCGGGCAGCCGTCGGCGCCGGGGGAGGGGGACTCGTAGAAGTACGACACCGGGCGGCCCAGCACGAGCCAGCTCCACGGGTTGGACTGGTACGTGTGCGGCTGGTCCAGGTGGACGTGGAAGTTGTAGACCTCGTGCTCGTAGTGCCACAGGCTGCGCAGCCAGTCCGGCAGGAACGCCCAGGTGCCGCCCTTGCCGTCGGTGGCCGCCCAGTTGCGGTAGTAGCCGCCCGTGCCGTCGGCCGGGGAGAGGATCCAGCCGGTCCAGGAGACCACGTACACCACCAGCGCCACCGGGACCGTCGCCACGAAGGCGATGCCGGTGTCGTACTTGAGAGCGGCGGCGTACGGGTGAGAGGCGCCGGCCACCTTGCGGGTGCCGACGTCCCACAGGACCGTCAGCACACAGAACGCGGCCAGGACGTACAGGCCGTTCCACTTCGTGCCGGCGGCCAGGCCCAGCATCAGCCCGGCCCCCCAGCGCCAGGGGCGCCACCCGAAGCGGAAGGTGTCGGCGATGTGCGCGTCCGGCCGGACCCGGCCGTCCGGCTCCACGGGCAGCGCGGCGGCCAGTCTCTCCCGGGCCCGGTCCCGGTCGACGACCAGACAGCCGAACGCGGCCACCACGAAGAACATCAGCACGCCGTCGAGCAGCGAGGTCCGGCTCATCACGAAGTGCAGGCCGTCCACCGCCATCAGCGCGCCCGCGAGGCAGCCCAGGAACGTCGAGCGGAAGATGCGGCGGCCGATCCGGCACAGCAGCAGCACGCTCAGCGTCCCCAGCAGCGCCGTCATGAACCGCCAGCCGAACGGGTCGAACCCGAAGATCAGCTCGCCGAGCCCGATCACGTACTTGCCGACCGGCGGGTGCACCACGTACGCCGGGTCCGTCGGGACCGCGAGGTGGCCGTGCTGCTGGAGCACCAGGTCGTTGGCGTTCTTGCCGTACCGGTCCCAGCTGACCTCGAAACCGCGGTGGACGAGCGCCCAGGCGTCCTTGGCGTAGTACGTCTCGTCGAATATCACCGCCCGCGGGCTGCCCAGGTTCCAGAACCGCAGCACGCCCGCGAACAGCGTCACCAGCAGCGGCCCGCCCCAGCCCGACCAGCGCGTGATCCGCTCCGCGAGGACCGGCGACGTGCCGAGCGCCCGCCACAGCCGCGGGCCCGGCTCCGCGTACGGGGGCACCAGCCGGTCGCGTACGTCGCCCGCGGGCGCGTCCTTGGCCGGTACGTAGCCGAAGCGGCGCAGCCGCTGCTGCCACGACGGCCGCGGGTCGTGCGGTGCCTGGCCCTGCCGGAGGTCCATGGAGGACGCGGTACTGGTCACCGCGCCATCGTAGGGAACCGTTCTGTGGGAGTCCCGCGCATGCGCGGTACCGGTCGGGACACGGTCGGATTCCCCCGTTCGCGGGCGCCCGGAACCGGCCCCGGAACTCCTGGAAGGATAGGGGGGTGACTGGAACCCTTGTCCTGGCAGGTACCCCCATCGGTGAGATCGCGGACGCGCCGCCCCGGCTGGCCGAGGAGCTGGCCGGCGCCGACGTGGTCGCCGCCGAGGACACCCGGCGGCTGCGCCGGCTCACCCAGGCGCTGGGCGTCACGCCCAGGGGCCGCGTCCTGTCGTACTTCGAGGGCAACGAGTCCGCCCGCACCCCCGAGCTGGTCACCGAGCTGCTCGGCGGCGCGCGCGTGCTGCTGGTGACCGACGCCGGCATGCCCTCCGTCTCCGACCCCGGGTACCGGCTGGTGGCCGCCGCGGTGGAACAGGACATCCGGGTCACCGCCGTGCCCGGGCCGTCCGCCGTGCTCACCGCGCTCGCCCTGTCCGGGCTGCCCGTCGACCGGTTCTGCTTCGAGGGCTTCCTGCCGCGCAAGGCCGGCGAGCGGCTGTCCCGGCTGCGCGAGGTCGCGGCCGAGCGGCGCACCCTCGTCTACTTCGAGGCCCCGCACCGGCTCGACGACACCCTCGCCGCCATGGCCGAGGTCTTCGGCGCGGACCGGCGGGCCGCCGTCTGCCGCGAGCTGACCAAGACCTACGAGGAGGTACGGCGCGGTCCGCTGGCCGAGCTGGCGCGCTGGGCCGCGGAGGGCGTGCGCGGGGAGATCACCGTCGTGGTCGAGGGCGCGCCCGAGACCGGGCCCGAGGAGCTGGACGCCGCGGAGCTGGTCCGCCGGGTGCGGGTGCGGGAGGAGGCCGGCGAGCGCCGCAAGGAGGCCATCGCGGCGGTGGCGGTCGAGGCAGGGCTGCCCAAGCGAGTCGTCTTCGACGCCGTGGTGGCGGCCAAACGTGCGGTGGGTGACGGGGGTCTTCCCGGGTAGCGCCGTGGGGGGTGGGGCCCGGCGCGGAGTGCGGGGCGTCGTGGCTTTCGCGCCGTCCCCCGCGCCCCATGGGGCGCCTCCCCGCCCCATGGGGGAGCAAAGCGTCGGCGTCGATGGCAAAGCTCAGCCGTCTCATTCGAGCCGCTTGGGCAAGCGACGACCAAATCGCCTCCAACACTCGACAGCCCTGCTGCATTCGCGCCCCGAGAGGCGTCCACTGGTCGAAGGGACGCACCCGTCCCTCACCCCAGCGCTTGTGGGGGGATTCCCCGCGCCGGGGTGCTTGTCCAGCGGACCACAGGAGCTGGCATGAGTGACATAGCAGGGCAGACCGGCCTCCGCGGTACGGCCACAGCCGTCGTTCACGAGTCGTATTCATTCGCCTGCATGCGCTGCGGGCACGGCTGGGAGCAGTCGTACGAGATAGAGCACCACACGGATGCCCAGGGGGCGCAGTTCGTGCTCTACGTGGCCGACGGCCGGGTCGTGCCGTCGCCGTTGAGCCGGCCGAACTGCCAGAACTGCGACGGCCATGTGGTGCGCATCATGCGCGCGGGCCAGGTCTCCTCGGTGCGCAGTGTGGCCGAGCGGCAGCACCACCCGGGGCCGCAGGCCGGCCCGGTCGAGGCGCCGCAGGTACCCGCACCGGCCGCGGACCCGCAAAAGGCCGTACCGGCCAGGGAACCGCACCACTGGCACCTGTCCGATCTCCTGCACCCGTTCCAGCGCAAGGCCGGCTGACCGGCTCACCGGCCCGCGACGGCATGCCCCTTTCGTAGGATCGGGGCATGCCTTCGAACGCCGGCCCGAGCCCCAAGGGCGACGACAAGAAAGCGGCACCGCCGCTCCCGGCCCCCCTGCGGGTGCCCGTCGCCGACTCCCACACCCACCTCGACATGCAGTCCGGCACGGTCGAGGAGGGCCTGGCGAAGGCCGCTTCGGTGGGCGTCACGACGGTCGTCCAGGTCGGCTGCGACATCAAGGGATCGCGGTGGGCCGCCGAGACCGCCGCCGCCCACGAGAACGTCCACGCCAACGTCGCCCTCCACCCCAACGAGGCGCCGCGCATCGTCCACGGCGACCCCGACGGCTGGTCCCGGCAGGGCGCCCGCGCACCGGGCGGCGACGCGGCACTGGACGAGGCCCTCGCCGAGATCGACCGGCTGGCCGGGCTGCCCCAGGTGAAGGGCGTCGGCGAGACGGGCCTCGATCACTTCCGCACCGGCCCCGAGGGCAAGGCGGCACAGGAGCGCTCCTTCCGCGCGCACATCGAGATCGCCAAGCGGCACGGCAAGGCGCTCGTGATCCACGACCGCGACGCGCACGCCGACGTGCTGCGGGTCCTCAAGGAGGAGGGCGCCCCCGAGCGCACCGTCTTCCACTGCTACTCCGGCGACGCCGAGATGGCCGAGATCTGCGCCCGCGAGGGTTACTTCATGTCCTTCGCCGGCAACGTCACCTTCAAGAACGCCCAGAACCTGCGGGACGCCCTCGCCGTCGCCCCGCTGGAACTGGTCCTCGTGGAGACGGACGCGCCCTTCCTCACCCCGGCGCCGTACCGCGGACGGCCCAACGCCCCGTATCTCATTCCGGTCACGGTCCGCGCGATGGCCGCCGTGCGCGGCATCGACGAGGACGCGCTGGCGACGGCGCTGGGCGCGAACACGGCCCGCGCCTTCGGTTACTGAGAGTGCATTGATCATAACCGGCCGATAACGCCCGGCCGGGTGCGGCTCGGGTCCCACCGCGACCGTACGTAGTCGCGCCGCTTTGGAGAGTGACGGACGCTCCGCTAGGTTCTGGGCCCGATCCGGACCCCTCTGGCCTTCGGGCCCTCTGGAGCGTGTCGGCGTGAGCAACTCCCAGTACGAGACCTTTGCGGCGTACGGCCCCTACGCCGCGCCCCCGGGCGCACCGGGCGGCGCGTGGCCCGGCCTGCACGACGCGGAGACGGTGTACGGGGTACCGGCGTACGACGAGGTACCGCGAGGGGTGACCGCGCCGGACGCCACGGTTCACCAGGCGCGGTACGAGGACACGTACCGGCCCGCGTACGAGACGAGGGCGCACGCGCAGGCACCGGCACACGCGCGCGTCGACGAGCCGGTGCTGCCCCGGCAGACCGGGGGGGCGCCGGTACGGGAAGAGGCACGCGGGGGCGGCGCCCACGACGTGGACGCGGAGGCGGACGAGCGGGACGCGCGTACCGAACCGAACGGGCGGGGCGCGCGCCGACGCCGGGCCCGGTACTCCGAACGCCCGGAATCCGCCGTGCGCCGCCTGCTGCCGCAGGCGCTGGTCGTGGCCTTCCTCGCCGGCGGCACCACGGCCTTCGTCGCCGAGGACAAGGCGATCGAGCTGAACGTCGAAGGCAGACAACGCACCCTGCACACCTTCGCCGACAGCGTGGGCGAGCTGCTCACCGAGCAGGGCGTACGCACAGGGACGCACGACATGATCGCGCCCGCCCCGGGCGCCGCGCTCGCCAGCGGCGATGCGATCACGGTGCGGTACGGGCGCCCCGTACGGCTCACGCTGGACGGCCGGCGGCACCAGGTGTGGACGACGGCGCCCACAGTGGAGGGCGCGCTGGACGAACTGGGGGTGCGCGCCGAGGGCGCCTATCTGTCCGCGTCGCGCTCACAGCGCATCGGACGCGCCGGTCTCGCGCTCGACGTGCGCACCGAGCGCGCGGTCACGGTCATGGCGGACGGCCGGGCCCGCACCGTCCGCACCAACGCGGCCACCGTCCGCGAGGCGATCGAGGAGGCCGGGATCACCCTGCACGGCCAGGACACCACCTCCGTCGCGCCGGACAGCTTCCCGCGCGACGGGCAGACGGTGACCGTGCTGCGGGTGAGCGGCAGGCGGGAGATCCAGGAGGAGCAGATCCCGTTCGAGGTCGAGCGGACCGAGGATCCGTCGCTCTTCAAGGGCACCGAGGTCGTCGCCCGGCCCGGTCAGCCCGGCCTGCGCCGCACCACCTACTTCGTCCGCACCGTCAATGGGGTCGGACAGAAGCCGCGCCGCGAGAAGTCCGAGGTGGTGCGCACGCCGCGCACGCAGCTCGTGAAGGTGGGCACCAAGCCGCGGCCCGTCTCCGTGCACGGCGCCGACGAGCTGGACTGGCACGGGCTCGCCGTCTGCGAGTCCGGCGGCCGGCCGAACGCGGTCGACCCCTCGGGGACGTACGGCGGGCTGTACCAGTTCGACACGCGTACCTGGCACAGTCTCGGCGGCAGGGGGCGCCCCCAGAACGCCCCCGCGGAGGAGCAGACGTACCGCGCGAAGAAGCTCTACACGAGCCGCGGCGCGACCCCCTGGCCCCACTGCGGGGCACGCCTGCACAAGTAGGCGCCGGGTGTGCGCGACAGGGCGTGCGCCGGAAAGGCCCGGGGCGCGCGGGGCGCCTGGGGCAGCGGGGCGCTCGGGGCATGCGGGACGACCGGGGCGAGCGGGCGTCCGGTGGTCTGCCGGAGGTGCGTGGGTGTCCGGGAGCGGGTGGTGCTGGGCGCGCGTGGGTGTCCCAGCCGGGAGTGCGAGGCGGGTGGGTGTCCGGGCGGGGCGTCGAGGGCGGGCCGGGCGTGGGCGGAATGCGTGGTGGCGGCCCCGTACCCTTGTCCCGTGAGCAGCCCCTCCCCCGACGCCCTCCTCGGCCCCGCCGACATCCGTGAGCTCGCGGCAGCGCTCGGTGTCCGCCCCACCAAGCAGCGCGGCCAGAACTTCGTGATCGACGCCAACACGGTCCGCCGTATCGTCCGCACCGCCGGCGTCCGCCCCGACGACGTGGTCGTCGAGGTCGGCCCAGGGCTCGGTTCGCTCACCCTCGCGCTGCTGGAGGTCGCCGACCGGGTCACCGCCGTCGAGATCGACGACGTCCTGGCCGGCGCGCTGCCCGCCACCATCGCCGCGCGCATGCCGGAGCGCGCCGACCGGTTCGCGCTGGTCCACTCCGACGCGATGCACGTCGGCGAGCTGCCCGGCCCCCCGCCGACGGCCCTGGTGGCGAACCTGCCGTACAACGTCGCCGTCCCCGTGCTGCTGCACATGCTCGACACCTTCCCGAGCATCGAGCGGACGCTGGTGATGGTGCAGTCCGAGGTCGCCGACCGGCTCGCCGCCGCGCCCGGTTCGAGGGTGTACGGCGTGCCGTCCGTGAAGGCCAACTGGTACGCGGAGGTGAAGCGGGCCGGGGCCATCGGCCGCAACGTCTTCTGGCCCGCGCCGAACGTCGACAGCGGGCTGGTCTCCCTCGTCCGGCGGACCGAGCCGATCAAGACCACCGCTTCGAAGCGCGAGGTCTTCACGGCGGTGGACGCGGCCTTCGCCCAGCGCCGCAAGACGCTGCGGGCGGCGCTCGCCGGCTGGGCCGGGTCCGCGGCGGCGGCCGAGGCGGCGCTGGTCGCGGCCGGGATCTCGCCGCAGGCGCGCGGGGAGTCGCTGACGGTCGAGGAGTTCGCTCGCATCGCCGAGCACAAGGACGCGTTCCAGGGGACGGACAAGTGAGCGTCACGGTCAGGGTTCCGGCCAAGGTCAACGTCCAGCTCTCCGTGGGTGCCGCGCGGCCGGACGGATTCCACGACCTGGCCAACGTCTTCCTCGCCGTCGGGCTGTACGACGAGGTCACCGTGACCCCGGCCGACCAGCTGCGGGTCACCTGCGAAGGACCGGACGCCGACCAGGTCCCCCTGGACCGCACCAACCTCGCCGCGCGCGCGGCCCTCGCCCTCGCCGAGCGCCGGGGCATCGAACCGGCCGTGCACATCCACATCGCCAAGGACATCCCGGTCGCCGGCGGCATGGCGGGCGGCAGCGCGGACGGCGCGGGCGCCCTCCTCGCCTGCGACGCCCTCTGGGGCACGGGCGCCTCCCGCGCGGAACTCCTCGCGATCTGCGCCGAGCTGGGCAGCGACGTGCCGTTCAGCCTGGTCGGCGGCGCCGCCCTGGGCGTCGGGCGCGGCGAGCGGCTGACCTCCCTGGAGGTCGGCGGCACCTTCCCCTGGGTGTTCGCGATGGCCGGGCGCGGGCTGTCCACGCCGGCGGTCTTCCGCGAGTTCGACCGGCTCGCGGAGGGACACGACATCCCCGAGCCCGTCGCCTCCCCGGAACTCCTCGACGCCCTCGCCGAGGGCGACCCCGACGCGCTCGCGGCCGCCGTCTCCAACGACCTGCAGCCCGCCGCCCTCTCCCTCTTCCCGGAGCTGTCCGGCACCCTCGCCGCGGGACGCGCGGCCGGCGCCCTCACCGCGCTGGTCTCGGGCTCGGGCCCCACGACGGCCTTCCTCGCCCGCGACCCGGAGTCCGCCTCGAAGATCGCCGACGCGCTCCGCGCCTCCGGCACCTGCCGCACCGTCCGCACGGCGACGGCTCCCGCGCCGGGCGCGACCGTCCTGCCGGCCCCGGCAACGGCGTAGCACGGACGACAGGGCCGGGCAGGCGTGGTCCCCTGGGCCCGCGCCGAACGGGAGGCCGGCCGCCGCATCATGGCCGACCCGGAGCGCCGGGGGACGACTGGATGCTGGACGCGGCGCATCGCTGCGAGGAGCGCAGGGTGAGGGCGGCCGAGGCTCGGCCCGGCGCGCATTACGCTGGGAGGCTGACCCTTCCCCGCGCACAGGAGTGAAATGGCCGTCAACCTGGTCAATGTCGAGAACGTCAGCAAGGTGTACGGCACCCGTGCCCTGCTGGACGGCGTCTCGCTCGGTGTGTCGGAAGGGGACCGGATCGGGGTCGTCGGGCGCAACGGCGACGGCAAGACCACCCTCATCCGGATGCTCGCCAAGCTGGAGGAGGCCGACACCGGGCGGGTCACCCACTCCGGCGGGCTGCGCCTCGGCGTGCTCACGCAGCACGACTCCCTCGACCCGGCGGCGACCGTCCGCCATGAGGTCATCGGCGACATGGCGGACCACGAGTGGGCCGGCAACGCCAAGGTCAGGGACGTACTGACCGGGCTGTTCGGGGGGCTGGACCTGCCCGGTTTCCCGAAGGGCCTCGACACCGTCATCGGGCCGCTGTCCGGTGGTGAGCGGCGCCGTATCGCGCTCGCCAAGCTGCTGATCGAGGAACAGGACCTGGTCGTCCTGGACGAGCCCACCAACCACCTCGACGTCGAGGGCATCGCCTGGCTCGCCGAGCACCTGCGCAACCGGCGCTCGGCGCTGGTGTGCGTGACGCACGACCGGTGGTTCCTGGACCAGGTGTGCACCCGCATGTGGGACGTGCAGCGCGGTGACGTGTACGAGTACGAGGGCGGCTACTCGGACTACGTCTTCGCGCGCGCGGAGCGGGAGCGGATCGCCGCCACCGAGGAGACCAAGCGGCAGAACCTGGTCCGCAAGGAGCTGGCCTGGCTGCGGCGCGGCGCCCCCGCGCGCACGTCCAAGCCGCGCTTCCGGGTGGAGGCCGCCAACGAGCTGATCGCCGACGTGCCGCCGCCCCGGGACAGCAGCGAGCTGATGAAGTTCGCCTCCTCACGGCTCGGCAAGACCGTCTTCGACCTGGAAGACATCACCGTGCAGGCCGGGCCCAAGGTGCTGCTCAAGCACGTCACCTGGCAGCTCGGCCCGGGCGACCGGATCGGTCTGGTCGGCGTGAACGGCGCCGGCAAGACCTCGCTGCTGCGGGCCATGGAGGCGGCGGCCCGTACGCAGGGCGAGGAGCAGCCGGCGGGCGGCCGCGTCTTGGTCGGCAGGACCGTCAAGCTCGCCTACCTCTCCCAGGAGGTCGCCGAACTCGACCCCGCCTGGCGGGTGTTGGAGGCCGTGCAGCAGGTCCGGGAACGCGTCGACCTCGGCAAGGGCCGGGAGATGACGGCCGGGCAGCTGTGCGAGACGTTCGGCTTCAACAAGGAGAAGCAGTGGACCCCGGTGGGGGACCTCTCCGGTGGTGAGCGGCGGCGCCTGCAGCTGCTGCGGCTCCTCATGGACGAGCCCAACGTCCTCTTCCTGGACGAGCCCACCAACGACCTCGACATCGAGACCCTCACGCAGCTGGAGGACGTCCTCGACGGCTGGCCCGGCTCGATGATCGTCATCTCCCACGACCGGTTCTTCGTGGAGCGCACGACGGACCGGGTGTTCGCCCTCCTCGGCGACGGCGCCCTGCGGATGCTGCCCCGTGGGATCGACGAGTACCTGGAGCGGCGCAAGCGCATGGAGGAGGCCGTCGCGGCGGAGGCTGCCGCCGCGGCGCCCAAGCCGGCCACCACGGAGAAGAGCGCGGCCGACCAGCGCGCCGCGAAGAAGGAACTCCAGAAGGTCGAGCGCCAGTTGGACAAGATCTCCGAGAAGGAGTCCAAGCTGCACGCCCAGATCGCCGACAACGCCACCGACTTCGCGAAGGTGGCCGAACTGGATGCCCAGTTGCGTGACCTCGCGGGGGAGCGCGAGGAACTGGAGCTGCGCTGGCTGGAGCTGGCGGAGGACGCCTGACCCGGCAGGCCCGCGTGCGGGGGAGCGCGAGCGGCGTGATTCGGCCGCGTGCGCGGCCGTTGCGTGCGCGGCGTGAAGGGGGCGTGAAGGCGCGTAACGGCGGCATCACGGGCCGGTTCTCCCTTGGGAACGGCGGTGGACGCGGGCCCGTGCGCTGTCGGTGCCGGGTGATAGAAAGAGCCGTCTGAAACTGCCTGAGAACGACCTTGGGTCTGTCACGAACCTCAGGGCGTGGCTAAAAATCAGTGAACGAGGGGGAAGAGCGCTGATGACTCAGCCGCCCAACCAGCCGCCGCAGGGCGGGTTCGGAGCACCGCAGGACCAGCCGCCGCAGCCCGGCGGCTTCGGCGCCCCGCAGCCGCCACCACCGCCGCCACCGGCCCAGGGCGGTTTCGGCGCCCCCCAGAACCCGCCGGCACCACCGGCCCAGGGCGGTTTCGGCGCCCCGCAGAACCCGCCGGCGCAAGGCGCCTTCGGCGCGCCCCAGCCGCCCGCCGGCCCTTCGCAGCAGCCCCAGCCGGGCTATGGCTACCCCCAGCAGCCGGGCCCGTACGCCGGTACCCCGGGCCACTACGGCTACCCGCAGCAGCCGGGCCCGTACGGCGGCGCACCGCAGCCCGGTTACGGCCACCCGCAGCAGCCGCCGTACCCGGCCATGCCCGGTGCCGCGCCCGGCGGCCCCGGCGGCAAGCCGGCCTCCCGGAAGAAGACGGCGCTGATCATCGGCGGCGCGGTGGCCGCGCTGCTCGTCATCGGCGGCACGGTGTTCGCGGTGACCGGCGGGGACGACGGCGGCAAGAAGAAGCCCGTCGCCGGACAGAGCGACGACCCCAAGCACTCCGCCAGTGCCTCGCCCACGGCCTCCGGCGGCGGCGAGGACCCCGAGCACCTCAACGACGGGCGCCAGGCCGGTGAGGGCAAGGTGCTCTGGTACAAGCCGGCACCGGACGCCCCGGCGTCCGGCGCCGACGCGCCCGGCATGTGGGTCAGCGGCGACACGGCGGTGAAGGCGGCGTACAAGCAGGTCTTCGCCTTCGGCGCCGGTGACGGCAGCACCGCCTGGGGACCGCTCACCTTCCCGCAGAAGATCTGCGCGGTCACCGCCCAGAAGTCGGCCGACGACAAGATCGTCGTGGCGTACATGAACAGCGCCGGCGACCGCGCCAAGTGCAACCAGCTCCAGCAGATCGACCTGCGCACCGGCGAGAAGGGCTGGAGCGGTGAGGTCGCCGACGGCGGCCTGTTCGACAGCGCGCTCAACGTCGAACTGACGGTGAGCGGCAAGACGCTGATGGTGGGCCGTTCGCAGTCCGGCACGGCGTACGACATCGACAGCGGCAAGAAGCTGTACGACAAGAAGCGGTACGGCGAGGCGTGCTTCCCGGCCGCCTTCGCGGGCGGCACCGACCGGCTGATCCAGGTGGCCTCCTGCGGTGTCGGCACCTCCGGCGAGCACGAGGAGATCCAGGAACTCGACCCGGCCACCGGCAAGGTGCGCTGGACCCAGAAGGTCAAGAAGGGCTGGGAGGTGAGCCGGACGTACTCGGTCGACCCGCTCGTCGTCTACCTGACCAACCGGGACAAGAAGGTCTGGAACATCTCCACCTTCACCGAGAACGGCAAGTTCCGTTCGGAGGTCAAGGTGGACGGGAAGTTCGCCCCCCGCTGCGGCTGGGCGGTCCTCGAGCGCGAGCTTCAGGGCTGCCAGGGTGTCGCGGTCGACGCCGACACGCTCTACCTGCCCACCGACTCCACCATCAGCGCCAACGAGATCGTCGCGATCAGCCTCTCCGACGGCAAGGAGAAGTGGCGGGTCAAGTCCCCGGGGGACCGGCCGATGTCACCGGTGAAGGTCGAGGGCGGCAAGCTCATCGCGTATGTGCAGCCGTCGTACGACACGGGCGGCCAGGTGGTGTCGGTTCCGGTCACCGGTTCCTCCCACACGACGACCAGCCTGCTGCACAACCCGCAGGGTGCCGCCGAAGCCGAGAACACCTTCTACGACGGTGTCGTCGACTGGACCGGCGGACGGTTCTTCATCTCCTCGGGCCGGCTGTCCGGCGACGACGACTCGAAGGAGAAGCTGATCATGGCCTTCGGCAACTGAGCCCGGCGCACCGTCCCGGCCTCACCCCGCCCTCAGCCCCGTCCCCGAGTCCCCTCCGCCGTCCCGGCCTTCCGAGCGTCACCGAGGTACCCGCGCCATGACCCAGCCGCCCCCGCCGCCCCCGAACCAGCCCCCGCAGCCGCCGAACCAGCCCCAGCAGCCGGGTTACGGCTACCCGCCGGCCCCGCCCGCGCAGCCGCCGGCCCAGCCTCCGCAGCCCGGTTACGGCTATCCCGCGCAGCAGAACCCGTACGCCCAGCAGCCGCCGGCCCAGCCCCAGGCTTATCCGGCCCCGCAGCCGCCGGCGTACAACGCCCAGCAACCCCCCGCCTACGGCACCCAGCCGCACAACCCCTACGCCCAGCCCACGCAGCCCATGCAGGGCGCGCAGCCGGGGTACGGCTATCCGGGCCAGGGGCAGCCGCCGACCGTGGTGACGCAGCCCGGGTCGGGCACCGGCGGCGGGCGGAACAACACCGTGCTGTTCATCGTGGTCGCGGCGGTCGTCGCCATCGCGCTGATCATCGGCGGCGGCATCTGGTACGCCAAGTCCTCCGGGGACGACGACAAGCACCCCGCCACGGCCTCCTCCAGCGGCGGCTCGAACGGCACGGGCGGCACGGGCGGCTCCGGTGGCACGTCCGGCGGTGGCGGCAAGGAGAAGGTGCCGGACGACCCGGCCTCCAAGGTGCTCTTCCAGGTGCCGCTGCCCCAGTCCGAGGACACGGTCGTCACCTCGGGCTCGTGGCTGACGGACACGGTGTACGCCAAGAGCGGCATCGCGGAGATCGTCGGCTACGACCCGGCCAAGGGCACCAAGTCGTGGACGCTCAAGCTGCCCGGCCCCGTCTGCGCGGCCAGCAGCCAGGTCGACGACGACGGCCGGACGGCGATCGCCTTCCAGCCGAAGATGCCCGCGAAGGGCTCCTCCGCGGGCTGCAGCCAGGTCGCGGCGGTCGACCTCACCACGGGGAAGAAGCTGTGGTCGAAGTCGGTCAACTCAGGTGACTACCCGCTCACCTTCCAGAATGTGACGGTCGCTCAGCACACCGTCGCGGTCGGCAGCCTGGAAGGCGGTGCCGCGTTCGACATCGAGTCCGGCAAGGTGCTGTGGCAGCCGAAGCCGGACGACACCTGCTTCGACGAGGGGTACGGCGGCGGCACCCACATGGTCGCGGTGCGGCGGTGCGGCACGTACGACAACCGGCAGCTGCACATCCAGACCATCGACCCGGCGAACGGGAAGGTGATCTCCGAGTACAAGATGCCGGACGGGGTCGACTACGCCGCCGTCGTCTCCACCGACCCGCTGGTGGTCGCGGGCAGCAGCACCAACGTCTCCGACTACTTCTCCATCGACAACAAGACCGGCAAGCTGCTCGCCCGTATCTCCGCGCCCAAGGACACCTACGGGGGCCGCTGCAACGGGCTCTCCCAGATCGACGGCTGCAAGCAGGTCGTCGCCGGCAACGGCCGGCTGTACCTGACGACCGAGGAGCACGACGGCACGGGCCAGTACTCCAAGACCAACGAGATCGTCTCCTTCGACCTGAAGACGGGCAAGCCGACCGGCCAGCGGGCCGAGGCCGGTGACGGCTACACGCTCTCCCCGCTGCGCATGGACGGCGGCAACCTGCTCGCCTACAAGTCGCCGCCGTACGACAAGGGCGGCCAGATCGTCAGCATCGACGGCGGTTCGTTCAAGGTGACGAAGCTGCTGGAGAACCCCGGCACGCGGAGTGTGCACGAGGGGGAGACCGGCCTGCTGCCGGAGTACGCGGAGATCCTCTTCGGCAACGGCCGCCTGTACATGTCGGCCGTGTACGCCCACAAGTCGAGCGTCTACTCCAAGGAGTACCTGGTGATGGCGTTCGGCACGGACGGCTGACCGGCCGCCGACGCCGGTGTCGCCCGAATGAGTGACTTGCCGAGAAGTGCCCCGGATTTCATCGATCCGGGGCACTTCTCATCGGGAGGGGCAGCGCGACGTCGAACAAGCGTGTAGCTTCCGGGGGCATGAAGGGCGGGGGGACCGGGGGACTGGGGGGTTGCTCCATGGGAGTGCGGCTCATCGTCGTCGACGACCATCGCCTGCTCGCGGAGGCGCTGGCGTCGGCGCTCAAGCTGCGCGGGCACCGGGTGGTCGCCGCGGCGGCGCCGGCCGCGGGCGCGGCGGATCTGGTGATCGCGCGGGCGCCCGAGGTGTGCCTGCTGGGTACGGCGGCGCCGGCCGATCCGGGGGCCTTCGACCCGGTGGTGAAGATCAAGCGGGAGCGCCCGCAGGTGGCGGTGCTGGTGCTGGGCCCGGTGCCGTCGCCGCGCGGGATCGCGGCGGCCTTCGCCGCCGGCGCCTCGGGGTACGTACGGCACGACGAGCGGATCGAGGGGGTGGAGCGGGCCATCATGAAGGCCCGGGCCGGGGAGGCGGCGGTGGCTCCGCAGCTGCTCCAGGACGCCTTCGGTGAGCTTCTGAACCCTGCCGCGCAGCCCGATGACGAGGCACAGCGGCTGCTGGAGATGCTGACGCCGCGGGAGGTGGAGGTGCTGGTCAGGGTGGCCGACGGGGAGGACACGCGGCTGATCGCGGCGGGAATGGGCATCGCGCCGAGCACGGCCCGTACCCATGTGCAGCGGGTGCTGATGAAGCTGGGCGTGGGTTCGCGGCTGGAGGCGGCGGCACTGGCCGCGCGCACGGGACTGCTGGACCGCGCGGGATCCCTGCGGGGCGCGCCGGGACCGGAGTCGTGACGGCCCCCGGCCCCGGGTAGCGCCCGAAGGGTCCGGTGTGCCCCGGCGCCGGGTAGCGCCCGAAGGGGCGCGTGGACCTGCGCGAGCAAGCCCCACGCGCCCCAGCTCGGCGTACGACCCGCGGGCCCGGCGCTACTCCGCCCCCTTCTCCCCCGGCACACCCTCCGGAGGAAGCGGCGGCGGGGTCGGCCGCAGCTTCAGCCAGGCCAGGAAGAAGATGCCCAGGAGCAGCATGCCGATCCCGGTCCACAGGTTGATGTTGACGCCCTCGGCCTTGTCGATCGCGGCCTGGGAGTCGGTGATGCCGGTGATCGTGACGATGACGCCGTAGACCACGAACAGGCCGCCGATGATGCGGCGCAGGTCGAAGATGCGGGCCGCGGTCGCCGACTTGCTCTCCAGCTCGGTGACCTCCCGCTGGAGGTCCTGCTCGGTGTAGTGCGGCCGGCGAGGCTGCTCAGGGTTCTCGGTCATGGTTTCCTCGATCCTCCCGCGTCAGAACGAGAACGGGATGTAGCAGACGGCGGCCAGGACGACCGCGCCCCAGCCCAGCAGGGCCGGCCTGCGGTACCACGCGTCGTCGCCCTCGGCGGGCGGTTCGGACATGCCGGGGGAGCGGGTGCCGTAGACCAGGCCCCGCAGTTCCTCCACCGGCTTGGGCTTGGTGAACAGGGACACCGCGACCATCACGACGGCACCGGCGACGAAGCCCGCGATCGCCGAGACGAAGTTGGCCCCCTGGTCGGAGGGGATGGAGATGATGCCCTTCTTGTACAGGACGAAGTAGTTGACCATCGCTGCCGTGGTGCCGGCGAGCAGACCCCAGAAGCCGGACTTGGCGGACGCGCGCTTCCAGAACATGCCGACGATGAAGACGACGAACATCGGCACGTTGAAGAAGGAGAACAGCGTCTGGAGGTAGCTCATGATGTTCGAGAACGACGACGCCAGGAACGCCGTGCCGACCGAGGCGGCCACGCCGATCGCGGTGATCAGGCGGCCGAAGCGGACGTAGTACGCGTCCTCCCGGCCGCGGATCACGTACTTGGCCCAGATGTCGTTGGTGAACACGGTGTTGAAGGACGACACGTTCGCCGCCATGCCCGCCATGAAGGCCGCCAGCAGACCGGTGACGGCGATGCCGAGCACGCCGTTGGGCAGCAGCTCCTGCATCAGGTAGGGGATGGCGTCGTTGTACTGGAGGCCGGAGCCGGAGGTGCCGATCTTGGGTACGAGCGCGGCGGCGACCAGGCCCGGGATCATCACCAGGAAGACGATGAAGACCTTCGGGTAGGCGGCGATCAGCGGGGTGCGCTGGCCGGCGGAGAGGTTCTTCGCGGACAGGGCGCGCTGCACCTCGGCGAAGTTGGTGGTCCAGTAGCCGAAGGAGAGCACGAAGCCCAGGCCGAGGACGATGGTGAGCCAGTTGGCGCCCAGCGGGTTGGCATGGCCGATGCCGGTACCGCCCCAGGCGGTGGTGAAGTCGCCGCCGTGGGTCGCGGTGAGCTTGTCGGTCAGACCGCCCCAGCCGCCGACCTTCTTCAGGCCGAGGATGGTGAGGGGGATGAGGGCGGCCAGGATCACGAAGAACTGGAGCACCTCGTTGTAGATCGCCGAGGACAGGCCGCCCAGGGTGATGTACGCGAGCACGAAGGCGCCGGCGACGACGATGGCGACCCACTGGGGCCAGCCGAGCAGGGCCTCGACGACGATCGCGAGGGCGTAGAGGTTGACGCCCGCGATCAGGATCGCGGCGAACGCGAACAGGATCGAACTGAGCAGGTGAGCGGCCCGGTCGAAGCGCAGCAGCAGGAACTCGGGGACCGAGCGGACCTTGCTGCCGTAGTAGAAGGGCATCATCACCAGGCCCAGGAAGACCATGGCGGGGATGGCGCCGATCCAGTACCAGTGCACGGTGTAGGCGCCGTACTGGGCGCTGTTCGCGGCCATGCCCAGGATCTCGGTGGCCGCCAGGTTCGCCGAGATGAAGGCGAGGCCGGTGATCCAGGCGGGCAGCGAGCGTCCGGAGAGGAAGAAGTCGAGGCTGGTCTTCACCGAGCGGCGGGCCGCCAAGCCGATGCCGAGGACGACGACGAAGTAGATCGCGAGGATCGTGTAGTCCAGCCAGTTGGTGGGGAGCCGGAGCTCCGCCGCCAGGAGGGTGGTGGCGTATGGGGGGGTGTGCATGAAGAACTCGCTTCGTTGCGCGAACTGATCAGAGCGGAACCTACGCCGCCGTGTTCAGTAATTGAACACTTCTGGTGGTGTTCTTTGTTTGATTGTGATGATCCCCGGGTGTTGTCGAGTTGTGGTCTGTTATGTTTGATTGTGTTTAGTGATTGGGTGCGGGACGTAGAGGAGTCCGGCGTGAAGAAGACCTCGACCCGGCTGGCCGACGGTCGTGAGCTGATCTACTACGACCTGCGGGACGACACCGTGCGGGACGCGGTCGACCGGCGTCCCCTGGAGCGCACGGTCACCACGTCCGAGATCCGCCGCGACCCGCTGCTCGGCGACCGCGTCGCCGTCGCCTCGCACCGCCAGGGCCGCACCTACCATCCACCGGCGGACGAGTGCCCGCTGTGCCCGACGCGCGGCGACCGGCTCAGCGAGATCCCGGACTCCTCGTACGACGTCGTCGTCTTCGAGAACCGGTTCCCCTCGCTCGCCGGCGACTTCGGCCGCTGCGAGGTGGTCTGCTTCACCTCCGACCACGATGCCTCCTTCGCGGACCTGAGCGCAGAGCAGGCGCGTCTGGTGCTGGACGCGTGGACGGACCGCACCGCGGAGCTGTCGCACCTGCCCTCCGTGGAGCAGGTGTTCTGTTTCGAGAACCGCGGCGCCGAGATCGGCGTGACCCTGGGCCACCCGCACGGGCAGATCTACGCCTACCCCTTCACCACCCCGCGCACCGCGCAGATGCTCCGCTCGCTCGCCGCACACCGGCAGGCGACCGGCGGGGAGAACCTGTTCGACGCCGTCCTGGAGCGGGAACTCGCCGGTGAACGGGTAGTCCTTGAGGGTGAACACTGGGCGGCCTTCGTGCCGTACGCGGCGCACTGGCCGTACGAGGTCCACCTGTACCCGAAGCGCCGCGTGCCCGACCTGCTCGCGCTCGACGAGGCGGCACGCACAGAATTCCCCCAGGTCTATCTGGAACTCTTGAGGCGTTTCGACCGGATCTTCGGTGGGTGGGACGGAGGGGACAGCTCCGTGGGTGAGTCTCCGACGCCCTACATCGCGGCCTGGCACCAGGCCCCGTTCGGCGCGCCGGCGGAGCTCGACGGCGTGACGCGAGACGATTTCGCGCTCCACCTCGAGCTTTTCACCATCCGCCGCACTTCCGGCAAGCTGAAGTTTCTCGCGGGTTCCGAGTCCGGCATGAACGTGTTCATCAACGACGTGCCGCCGGAACGCGCGGCTGAGCGACTGCGAGAGGTAGCGAGTTCATGAAGTACCTGGTGACGGGTGGCGCGGGATACGTCGGCAGTGTCGTGGCCCAGCATCTGCTGGAAGCCGGACACGAGGTCACGGTCCTCGACAACCTCTCCACCGGCTTCCGCGAGGGCGTGCCCGCCGGTGCCGCCTTCATCGAGGGCGACATCCGCGACGCCGCCAAGTGGCTCGACCCCTCCTTCGACGGCGTCCTGCACTTCGCCGCGTTCTCGCAGGTCGGCGAGTCGGTGGTGAAGCCGGAGAAGTACTGGGACAACAACGTCGGCGGCAGCATGGCCCTGCTCGCCGCGATGCGCGAGGCGGGCGTCCGCAAGCTGGTCTTCTCCTCCACCGCGGCCACCTACGGCGAGCCGGAGCAGGTCCCGATCCTGGAGAGCGCCCCGACGAAGCCCACCAGCCCCTACGGCGCCTCCAAGCTCGCCGTCGACCACATGATCACCGGCGAGGCCGTCGCCCACGGCCTGGCCGCGGTGTCGCTGCGCTACTTCAACGTGGCCGGCGCCTACGGCGCGTGCGGCGAGCGGCACGACCCCGAGTCGCACCTGATCCCGCTGGTCCTCCAGGTGGCCCAGGGCCGCCGCGACGCGATCTCGGTCTACGGCGACGACTACCCGACCCCCGACGGCACCTGCGTACGCGACTACATCCACGTCGCCGACCTGGCGGACGCCCACCTGCTGGCCCTGGACGCCGCCGCACCCGGTGAGCACCTGATCTGCAACCTCGGCAACGGCAACGGCTTCTCCGTCCGCCAGGTCATCGAGACCGTCCGCGAGGTCACCGGCCACCCGATCCCCGAGGTGGTGGCCCCGCGCCGGGGCGGCGACCCCGCGGTCCTGGTCGCCTCCGCGGACACCGCCCGCGAGAAGCTGGGCTGGAACCCGACCCGCGCGGATCTCGCGGGCATCGTCGCGGACGCGTGGGAGTTCACGCGGAGCAACACGAAGGAGCACTAGTGGGGGCACAGCAGGTCGCGGAGCGCTTCGCCGAGCTGTACGGGGCGCGGCCCGAGGGCGTCTGGGCGGCACCGGGCCGCGTCAACCTCATCGGTGAGCACACCGACTACAACGACGGCTTCGTCATGCCGTTCGCGCTGCCGCACCAGGCGCTCGCGGCGGTCTCCCGACGCACGGACGGCGTCCTGCGCCTGCACTCCGCGGACATCGACGGCGGGACCGCGGCCGTCACGGAACTACGGCTGGACGCCCTCGCCCCGCAGAGCGACGAGAACTGGACGGCGTACCCGGCGGGGGTGGTCTGGGCGTTGCGCGAGGCGGGCCACGAGATCACCGGCGCCGACGTGCACCTCTCCTCCACGGTCCCGACGGGCGCGGGCCTGTCCTCGTCGGCCGCGCTGGAGGTCGTGATCGCCCTGGCGCTGAACGACCTGTACGCACTCGGGCTGCACCGCTGGAAACTGGCCCGGCTGTGCCAGCGCGCCGAGAACGTCTACGTCGGCGCGCCGACCGGCATCATGGACCAGACGGCATCGGCCTGCTGCGAGCAGGGCCACGCGCTCTTCCTGGACACCCGTGACCTGTCCCAGCGGCAGATCCCCTTCGATCTCGCGGCCGAGGGCCTGCGCCTGCTGGTCGTGGACACCCAGGTCAAGCACGCCCACAGCGGTGGCGAGTACGGCAAGCGCCGGGCCGGCTGCGAGAAGGGCGCGGCCCTGCTCGGCGTCGACGCCCTGCGGGACGTCCCGTACGCCGACCTGGACTCGTCCCTCGCCCGCCTCGGCGACGAGGAGGTCGTGCGCCTGGTCCGCCATGTGGTGACGGAGAACCACCGGGTGGAACGTGTCGTCTCCCTCCTGCGCTCCGGCGAGACCCGGGCGATCGGCCCCGTCCTCACCGAGGGCCACGCCTCGCTGCGCGACGACTTCCGGGTCTCCTGCCCGGAGCTGGACCTGGTCGTCGACGCGGCCCTGACCGCCGGCGCCCTGGGCGCCCGGATGACGGGCGGCGGCTTCGGCGGCGCGGCGATCGTGCTGACGGAGGCGACGGACGTGGACACGGTGACGAAGGCGACCGAGGAGGCGTTCGCCGCGTCCGGCTTCCCGAACCCACGCGTCTTCGAGGCGGTGCCTTCGCCGGGCGCGCGACGCCTGAGCTGACCCACCTGATCCTCACCGCCCCCGCCGGCCCCGTACACGATCGACGCGTACGGGGCCGGCCGCCGTCGCCGGACATACACCCGAGTCGACGAAGTCCGCCGTCCAGCAGCTCATTTGGCCCGGCCGGTAATGTGCGTGCCTGTCACTGCCGGGCCCGGCGGTGCGCCAGGAGACACGGGGAGGCAACGTATGGCGTGGGAGGAGTGGGACCAGCTGAAGGCTCGGCATGCGGCCGATGACTCGTACATCGGCGGCGCGGTCAGCAGCGTCTCCACGCTCGACAAGGGCTTCGACGACCGGAAGGGCCACTGACGCCGATGCACCTCAACGCACTGCTCCACGGCAACTTCTCCAAGCTCGGTGAAGCGGTCACCGACTGGGAGCAGATGACGAAGAAGCTCGCCGACCTGAAGAAGGATGCTGAGGACAACCTCAAGGCGAAGGCCGACAAGGCCAAGTGGAGCGGTGTCAACGCCACCGTCAGCCGGGAGTTCATCACCAGGACCGCCGCCGAGTTCGCCGACGCGCACGCGCAGGCCGACTCCATCACCAAGATCCTTAGTGACACGCGCGGCGAACTCATCAGCTTCCGCAACCAGCTCAACGACGCGATCAAGCGGGCCAACGACGAGAACCTGACTGTGATCGACAACCATGACGGCACGTTCTCCGTCATGGGTAATACCCGTCCCGACTGGACCGCCGACCCCAGCGGGAACACCGGCGCGACGGACCAAAAGGTGGTCGATGCCTTCCGTGACGAGATCCAGGGCATCCTGAGCAAGGCGACGGAGAGCGACAGCAGCGCCGCGAAGGTCCTCAAGCTCCTCGTCGACCAGGCCAAGTACGGCTTCACCGATGCCTCCTACGGGAACCGGGACGAGGCGGTCGAGGCCGTCGCGGCGGCGGAGAAACTCGCCAAGATGGCCGAGCATCCGGACGACATGTCCCTCGACGACATCTCCGCTTTCAACCGTGAGATGGCGAAATACCACGATGACCCCCTGTTCGCCGAGCAGTTCGCCACCCGCCTCGGGGCCAAGGGGACGCTCCAGTTCTGGGCGGACCTGGCGTACACCCATGCCGGCGCCAAGGGATCGGAACTGCAGGCGATGAAGGCCATGCAGTCCCACCTGAGCCTGACCCTGGCCACCGCGACCTTCTCGGACTCGGACGCGATGCGGGGGTGGAAGAAGGACCTCCTCGCCGAGACCACCACCAATTTCCGCGACCCCAAGTCACCCAGCCCGTTCGGCGCACTCGGCTATCAGGTCATCAGCAGCCTCATGCGAGACGGTCGGTACGACACCGAGTTCCTCGACGACTACCGCAAGGACCTCTTCAATGCGGACAAGGGGGCGGGGGACTTGAATACCGACGAACGGTGGGTCAAGGGGTACGACGGCCTGGACCTGGTCTTCGGTGACGGCAACGGCCGCGACCCGTTGGAGGGACTGTTCGAGGGCCTCTCCCACAACCCCGAGGCGGCCGAGCACGCCTTCGCGTCCAAGTCGGACCTGGACCACATGCTCGGCACGGCCAAGTACACGGATCGCGGCGAGTCCCTCGGGCATGCCCTGGAGAGCGCGGTGACCGGAGTCGCCAACGGCGACACCTCCTCCGGGGCCCCGCCGCACAGCGCGGTCCAGGTCAAGATCATGGCGAACATCATGCAGGCGGTGGCCGATCCCGACGAGGGCGCGGACTTGGTGTCGAAGGGGCTCGGCGAGAGCTTCGGGAACATGGCGGCCGCGTACATGCCGGAAATCAGCTGTGCCTTCAAGGGGCCGGAAAGCGAGACCGTCTTCCTCACGGACAGTGAGTCCCCAGGGGGCCTCAACCTCACGGATGTCACGCGTTTCCTGTCGGCCACGTCCGCAGATCCCGCCGGGCGTGCAGGGATCGTCTACGGCGAGAGCATCTATACCGGGAGCCTCCTGCAGGAGCACCTGTCGAACCCCGGTCAGTTCGACGGCGATCAGAAGCAGGTCCTCAATGACATCGGCAGGAACGCCGGGATCATCGAGGGGATCGTCGGGCATTCCGCGGCGAATTCGGAAGTCGGCAAGGCCATCAACGGCGAGAGGGAGTACAACGACGCCTTGAAGGCCAAGGGGGACTTCGCCAAGACCTGGGTCTCGATCGCCTTGACCGGCCTCAAGGTGCCGGCGGAATACGGTGGCGACGTCATGGGATCCGTGATCGGAGGCGGAGCCGGAGCCGTTGCCGGTGCTGCCGTCGACCGCCTGCTCGAGGGCCAGCAGATGAAGGGTGCCGAGGACCAGGGGCTGTACTACTCCAGCAAGGACCTGTTCGCGATGCGGGACTCGGTCAGCCAGCAGACGATCTGGTCGGTGGACGACGCCCTGGCGCGCAACCACGTGCACATGCCGAAGGACGAGATAGACGACTCGGTGGGGCAGGCTGTCAACGACGGCTGGAAGGACGCCGACTACTACCTGAACCGCTCGAAGGTGAAGTATGGCTGAGAGAGGTCGCGGCCGAAATCGGATGACCCACTCCGCAAAAGGGTTCTTCATCGCCACGGCGATCCTCGTGCTGGTGTGCAGCGGCCTCTTCCTGTTCTTCGTGAAGGGGCTCTACCTGCTCCCGGACAAGGTGTGTGAAGCTTCCGTCGAGCGAGATCTCGTCATCCGGGCTCTGCCTCGGGCGCGCGCGGCGGACCAATGGGCCGATCACGGAGGCAGCGGGCGTGACTTCTTCTTCGGTTGCCGTGTCTCCACCAGCGGTGACTCGATCCTGTCGGGAGGGGTGAATCTGCGGGAATCGGCGATGGCTGACTGGGTGGACGACTACAGCAGTTCCTCGGGCACCGCTGTCGTGCGGACCTCGGCGGGGCGGGTGGCAGGGCTGGCGCAGGTCGACGCCGATCACGGCGTCGCTTCCGTGTATGTGCCCTGCGAGCCGAAGGACGAGAGGGAAGGGGAAGGCGCTGCGTCCGGCCCCCGTGCCCTGGTGGCGGAGGCCAGTGTGACGGGGAAGAGCCGGGTCTCAGGAGCGGCCCTGCGTCAGGCTCTGACCGACTTCGCCTATCAGCTCACCCGCCACGCCTACACGCTGGCCGAGTGTAAGGATCCCCGCCCCTTCCCGGCGCAGCTGCCGCGTTACGGGGACCGCTGATGAAGGACGACGAAATCCGGTCCCGCTTCGACGGGCGAGGGCACGTCGAGATCCAGGGCCCGGTGTTCGTGCAGTCGCGGGCCGAGGGGATCGCCCACGCGCTGGGATACCAGCTGATCTCCGTCGAGCGCCTCCGTGGCCCGGGTCTCGCGCTCGGGTTGCCCGCCCCCGTGAGCGTGCGGCTGCTGTTCCGGCGCGACGACGACCCCCGGGCCCGTCGCCGGGCCGAGCGGACCCTTGAGCGGCTGCGCGCCGGCGGTCCCGTGCTCACGGACGATGAACCGCCACCACCGCCACCGTCCCCGCCGCCCCCCTTCACCCCCCGGCCGCCGGCGCCCCGCCCCCGGCGGTCGATGGAGCCGCAGCCGCCCCCGCCGATGGCGCCGCCCCGGCCGCGCATCCCGCCCCGGCCGCCCTACCCACCGCCGCCTCCCGCGGTGCCGCCCGCGCCGGCGGGGTGAGGGGGGCGTCAGGCCAGTCGCTTGGTCAGGATGTACTCCGTGACGCCCGGCGGGTAGTCGGGGATCACGCCCGCCACCTCGTACCCGCGCTTCTTGTAGAACTCCGGTGCCTGGAAGTCCCAGGTCTCCAGGCGGGCGGCGGCACAGCCGCGGTCGGTGGTGGCGATGCGTTCGGCCTCGGTGAGGAGTCGTGCGCCCAGCCCCGTGCCGCGGTGGGCGGCGTCCACCCACAGGTAGGTGACGTGCAGCCAGGTCGACCAGGTGTGGCCGACCAGTCCGCCCGCCAGGCCGTCGGCGGCGTCCAGCGCCCAGACGTGGAGCGGGACCTCACGTTCGCCGGGCGTGCCGCGCAGGGCCGCCAGTACCGGGGACGCTGCCCTGTTGGTGTCCTGCAGCCGCGAGCGGAGCAGATCCCGTCGGCCTTTGTCTACTTCCGCCTCAATACGAAACATGCGGCACACCATAAACGTGCCGGACGGCCAGTTCTGTAAATCTGCTTCCGCTGCGTGCTCCCATCCGTACTCTGTGGAACAGCATCGGTGGGGGCCGGTGCCGCTCAGGGGGCGAGACAGGCGGGTACGGCACAAGCGGTGGGGGTAGCAGTCTCCGCAACGGCGGCGGCCGTGCGGTGCGCGTCCTTCCGCGGCTGTCGTACCCGCGTCGGTCGTCGTTCTCCGGACCTATTCCGGGTATTTCCGGGCCGGCCTATTCCGGAGCTTTCCGGACCTTGGTAACCCCTGCTCCACGCGGAGCCTGGGGAAGGGGGTTTCGTGGTTCGCATCCGAGTCCTGGTCGTCGACGACCACCGCATCTTCGCCGAGTCGCTCGCCGCCGCCCTGGCCGCCGAGCCCGACGTCGACGTCTTCGCCGCCGGCAGCGGCCCGGCCGCGCTGCGCTGCCTGGACCGCGCGGCCGGTGAGGGCCGTCGCTACGACGTCCTGCTCGTCGACGCCGACCTGGGCGGCAATCTGCCCGGCGCCCGTCCGGCCGTACCGGTGCGGGAGGGCAACGAGGAGGGCCTGGTCGACGGGATCTCCCTCGTCGCCGGGGTCCGCGCCGCCCAGCCCGCCGTACGGATCGTCGTTCTCGCGGAGAGGGACGATCCGCGCCGCGCGGCCCTCGCCCTCCAGGCCGGCGCCTCCGGTTGGGTCGCCAAGGACTGCTCGCTGTCCCGGCTGCTGACGGTGATTCGAGGGGTGCTGCGCGACGAGACGCATCTGCCACCCGCGCTGCTCACCGGGGTGCTGAAGGAAATGACGGCCGCCCGTCGGCACCGTACCGAGAGCGAGCGTCTGGTGGAGTCCCTCACCCCGCGGGAACGGGAGGTGCTGCGCTGCATGGTCGCCGGACTCGGCCGCAAGGCCGTCGCGGAGCGGCTGTTCCTCTCCCCGCACACCGTCCGCACCCATATGCAGAACGTCCTGGGCAAGCTGGGCGTCCACTCCACGCTGGCCGCCGTCGCGCTGGCCCGGCGGGCGGGGGTGGGCCCGGCCGACCTGGGCTCGGCCGGGCGGATCATGCCGGAGGAGACGAACAGCGCCTGATCGGCCTGCGCGCCGCGCGTCCGCGGCCGAAGACGCTCGGGCCGGCCCCTAGCCGGGGATGTTGTCGAACGGCGCGGTCAGCTGGCGCAGCAGCCCGGCCAGTTCCGCGCGCTGGGCGCGCGACAGCTCGGCGAGGATCGCCCGCTCCTGCTCCAGCAGACCCGCCAGCGCCTGGTCCGCGCGGTCCTGGCCCTCCTCGGTCAGCCGGACCAGCACGCCCCGCCGGTCGCTGGGGTCGGGCAGCCGCTCCACCAGGCCCTTCTTCGCCAGCCGGTCGATCCGGTTGGTCATCGTGCCCGAGGTGACCAGGGTCTGCGTCAGCAGCTGACCCGGGGAGAGCTGGTACGGCGTGCCCGCGCGCCGCAGCGCGGTCAGCACGTCGAACTCCCAGGGCTCCAACTGGTGCTCGGCAAAGGCGAGCCGGCGGGCGCGATCCAGATGCCGGGCGAGGCGGCTCACCCGGCTCAGCACTTCCAGCGGCTCCACGTCGAGGTCCGGACGCTCCCGGCGCCACGCTGCGACCAGCCGATCGACCTCGTCCTCCATGGAGATCAGTGTAGTGGTTGTGTCGACATGAAGTCTCTTGATATCGAGTCTCTTGACATCGAGAGAAGTGGGCGGGGAGAGTGGAGGACATGACGCAGCCCACGTGGGACCCCGCCCAGTACCTCCGCCACGCCGGCCACCGGGCCCGCCCCTACGCCGACCTCCTCGCACGGATCCCGGACCCGGCCCGGGACCGGCCCCGCATCGCCGACCTCGGCTGCGGCCCCGGTAACGTCACCGCCCTGCTCGCCGACCGCTGGCCCACCGCCCGCATCACCGGGTACGACAACTCCACCGAGATGCTCGACAAGGCCCACGTCGACCACGAGGGGCCCACGGCCGGCGGGGGCCGGCTGGACTTCGCCCACGCCGACCTGCGGACCTGGACACCCGAAGAGCCGTACGACCTGATCGTCTCCAACGCCACCCTCCAGTGGGTGCCGGGCCACACCGACCGGTTCGGTCACTGGATCACCGCCCTGGAACCCGGCGGCACCCTCGCCTTCCAGATCCCCGACAACATCGACGCCCCGCTGCACGCCCTGATGCGCGACCTCGCCGCCGGCCCCCGCTGGCGGAGCCGCCTCGCCGACGTCCTGCGCCACACGGACTCCGTGCACACCCCCGGCGCCTACCTGGACCGCCTCACCCGGCTCGGCTGCGCGGCCGACGTGTGGCAGACCACGTACTACCACCTCCTGCAGGGCGAGGACCCGGTCCTCGACTGGGTGAAGGGCACCGGCCTGCGGCCCGTCCTGACCACGCTCGCCGACGACCCCGAGGCGCGCGACGCGTTCCTCACCGAGTACCGGGACCTGCTGCGCACGGCCTACCCCAGCGCGCCGTACGGCACCGTCCTGCCGTTCCGCCGGCTGTTCGCCGTGGCCGTGAAGGACACGTGAGTGCGGGGCCGGAGTCGCTCCGGCCCCGCACACCCGCCTGAGCCCTGCGCCGCCCTGCCGGGCCGCTAAGCCTTGCGATGCCCTATCAGCCGCGGCTTCGGCTCCAGCCCGTCCAGGCCGTGCCACGCCAGGTTCACCAGATGGGCCGCCACCTCCGCCTTCTTCGGGCGGCGCACGTCCAGCCACCACTGACCGGTCAGCGCGACCATGCCGACCAGGGCCTGGGCGTAGAGCGGGGCGAGCTTGGGGTCGAAGCCCCGGCTCTTGAACTCGCGGCCCAGAATGTCCTCGACCTGGGTGGCGATGTCCGAGATCAGCGAGGCGAAGGAACCCGTGGACTGCGGGATGGGCGAGTCCCGCACCAGGATGCGGAAGCCGTCCGTGTACTCCTCGATGTAGTCGAGCAGGGCGAACGCGGCCTGCTCGCACAGCTCCCGGGGATGACCGGCGGTCAGCGAGCCGGTCACCATGTCCAGCAGACGCCCCATCTCACGGTCCACCACCACCGCGTACAGCCCCTCCTTGCCGCCGAAGTGCTCGTACACCACCGGCTTGGACACCCCGGCCTTCGCCGCGATCTCCTCCACCGACGTGCCCTCGAAGCCCTTGGCCGCGAAAAGGGTGCGACCGATCTCCAGCAGCTGCTGGCGGCGCTCGGCACCGGTCATACGGGTCCGGCGGGTCCGCCGGACCCTGTCATTGTCGGAGGTGCTGCTGGAGTCGGTCGCCACGGCGTCAATCATGCCGTCCCGGCGGTCTCCGCCCGGCGCCGGGAGTCGCCTTCCCCGTTGTCGCGCCGCGAATCGATACGCGAGCGTGACGGCCAGCGCACGTCGTACGCCCAGCCGAGCAGCTCGAACCAGCGGATGAAACGGGCCGACGAGTCGATCTGGCCGCGCATCACCCCGTGCCGCGCCGAGGTCGGGTCGGCGTGATGCAGGTTGTGCCAGGACTCACCGCAGGACAGGACCGCCAGCCACCACACGTTGCCCGAACGGTCCCGCGACTTGAACGGCCGCTTGCCCACCGCGTGACAGATCGAGTTGATCGACCACGTCACATGGTGCAGCAGCGCAACCCGTACGAGCGAACCCCAGAAGAACCCGGTGAACGCACCCCACCAGGACATCGTCACCAGACCACCGATCAGCGCCGGCAGCCCCAGCGAGACGATCGTCCAGAAGATGAACTGACGGGAGATCGTCCGGATCGCCTTGTCCTTGATCAGATCCGGCGCGTACTTGTCCTGCGGGGTCTGCTCCTCGTCGAACATCCAGCCGATGTGCGCCCACCACAGGCCCTTCATCAGAGCCGGAAGCGTCTCCCCGAACCGCCAGGGCGAGTGCGGATCCCCCTCGGCGTCGGAGAACCTGTGGTGCCTGCGGTGATCGGCCACCCAGCGCACCAAAGGACCCTCGACCGCCATCGACCCCATGATCGCCAGCGCGATCCGCAAGGGTCGTTTGGCCTTGAACGAACCATGGGTGAAGTACCGGTGAAAACCGATCGTGATGCCGTGGCACCCCAGGAAGTAGAAGAAGACCAGCAGGCCCATGTCGAGCCAGCTCACCCCCCAGCCCCAGGCCAGCGGCACGCCCGCCACCAGTGCCAGGAACGGCACGATGATGAACAGGAGCAGCGTGATCTGCTCGATCGAACGCTTCTGCTCGCCGCCCAGCGTGGCGGAAGGGGATGTGTCGGTGGCCTTACGGGCTTCTTCGATCACGTCGGAACTTGAGGTCATGCGCGTCCCCTGTGGGGTCGAGGGTCAAGACGAGTGCGAGCCGCCGGGACCGATCGGGACTCGACGGGCACTTCCCTACGGTTCCGTAACCTACGGCGTCGTAAGTATGGCAGCGTGCCATGCGGCGGCAAGAGCCCCGGACCCAGCGCGTCCACATGGCCACCTATCCTTGTTGTCGGTCGGACAGCGCGGTCCGCTGAAGTTTCCTTCCCGGACGCTCCGGCCCGTATGCGGCGCCCGCCGCCCGGCAGCCGACCGGGTTCCCCTCCAGACGAGCTTCAACACTGCAAGGAGCCGCACCTGTGAGCAGTGCCGACGACCAGACCACCACGACCAGCACCGAGCTGCGCGCCGACATCCGCCGGCTGGGTGACCTCCTGGGAGAGACCCTCGTCCGGCAGGAGGGCCCTGAGCTCCTCGAACTGGTCGAGAAGGTCCGCCGCCTCACCCGCGAGGACGGCGACGCCGCCGCCGAGCTGCTGCGCGGCACCGAACTGGAGACCGCGGCCAAGCTGGTCCGCGCCTTCTCCACCTACTTCCACCTCGCCAACATCACCGAACAGGTGCACCGCGGAAGAGAGCTGCGCGCCCGCCGCGCCGCCGAGGGCGGCCTCCTCGCCCGCACCGCCGACCGGCTCAAGGACGCCGACCCCGAGCACCTGAAGCAGACCGTCCGGCACCTCAACGTCCGCCCGGTCTTCACCGCCCACCCCACCGAGGCCGCACGCCGCTCGGTCCTCAACAAGCTCCGGCGTATCGCCGCACTCCTGGACACCCCCGTCCTCGACTCCGACCGCCGCCGCCACGACGTCCGCCTCGCCGAGAACATCGACCTCGTCTGGCAGACCGACGAACTGCGCGTCGTCCGCCCCGAGCCCGCCGACGAGGCCCGCAACGCCATCTACTACCTCGACGAGCTGCACGCCGACGCCGTCGGCGACGTCCTCGAGGACCTCACCGCCGAACTGGAACGCGTCGGCGTCAAGCTCCCCGACGACACCCGCCCGCTCACCTTCGGCACCTGGATCGGCGGCGACCGCGACGGCAACCCCAACGTCACCCCCCAGGTCACCTGGGACGTCCTCATCCTCCAGCACGAACACGGCATCAACGACGCCCTGGACACCATCGACGAACTGCGGGGCCTGCTCTCCAACTCCATCCGCTACGCCGGAGCCACCGAAGAGCTGCTGGAGTCCCTCAAGGCCGACCTGGAGCTGCTCCCCGAGATCAGCCCCCGCTACAAGCGCCTCAACGCCGAGGAGCCCTACCGGCTCAAGGCCACCTGCATCCGGCAGAAGCTGGAGAACACCAAGAAGCGCCTCGCCACGGGCACCCAGCACGAGAGCGGCCGCGACTACCTCGGCACCGGCGAACTGCTGAAGGACCTGCGGATCATCCAGGCGTCCCTGCGCGAACACCGCGGCGGCCTGTTCGCCGACGGCCGCCTCGCCCGCACCATCCGCACCCTCGGCGCCTTCGGCCTCCAGCTCGCCACCATGGACGTCCGCGAACACGCCGACGCCCACCACCACGCTCTCGGCCAGCTCTTCGACCGGCTGGGCGAGGAGTCCTGGCGCTACGCCGACATGCCCCGCGAGTACCGGGCCAAGCTCCTCGCCAAGGAACTCAGGTCCCGGCGGCCCCTCGCCCCCACCCCGGCACCCGTCGACGCCGCCGGCGCCAAGACCCTCGGCGTCTTCGAGACCGTCAAGAAGGCCCTGGAGATCTTCGGCCCCGAGGTCATCGAGTCCTACATCATCTCCATGTGCCAGGGCGCCGACGACGTCTTCGCCGCCGCCGTCCTCGCCCGCGAGGCCGGCCTCGTCGACCTGCACGCCGGCTGGGCGAAGATCGGCATCGTGCCCCTGCTGGAGACCACCGACGAGCTGCGCGCCGCCGACACCATCCTGGAGGACATGCTCTCCGACCCGTCCTACCGGCGCCTGGTCGCGCTGCGCGGCGACGTCCAGGAGGTCATGCTCGGCTACTCCGACTCCTCCAAGTTCGGCGGCATCACCACCAGCCAGTGGGAGATCCACCGCGCCCAGCGCCGGCTGCGCGACGTCGCCCACCGCTACGGCGTCCGGCTGCGCCTCTTCCACGGCCGCGGCGGCACCGTCGGCCGCGGCGGCGGCCCCTCCCACGACGCCATCCTCGCCCAGCCCTGGGGCACCCTGGAAGGCGAGGTCAAGGTCACCGAACAGGGCGAGGTCATCTCCGACAAGTACCTCATCCCGTCGCTGGCCCGGGAGAACCTGGAACTGACCGTCGCGGCCACCCTCCAGGCATCCGCCCTGCACACCGCCCCCCGCCAGTCCGACGAGGCACTCGCCCGCTGGGACGCCGCCATGGACGTCGTCTCCGACGCCGCCCACGCCGCCTACCGCCGCCTGGTGGAGGACCCGGACCTGCCGTCCTACTTCTTCGCCTCCACCCCGGTCGACCAGCTCGCCGACCTGCACCTCGGCTCCCGGCCCTCGCGCCGCCCCGACTCCGGTGCCGGCCTCGACGGCCTGCGCGCCATCCCCTGGGTGTTCGGCTGGACCCAGTCCCGGCAGATCGTCCCCGGCTGGTTCGGCGTCGGCTCCGGCCTGAAGGCCCTGCGCGAGGCCGGCCTGCCGCAGGACGGCGACACCGTCCTCGACGAGATGCACCAGCGGTGGCACTTCTTCCGCAACTTCGTCTCCAACGTCGAGATGACCCTCGCCAAGACGGACCTGCGGATCGCCCAGCACTACGTCGACACTCTCGTCCCGGACGAACTCAAGCACGTGTTCGACACCATCAAGGCCGAACACGAGCTGACGGTCAGCGAGGTACTGCGCATCACCGGCGAGGACGAACTCCTCGACGCCCAGCCCGTCCTCAAGCAGACCTTCGCCATCCGGGACGCCTACCTGGACCCGATCTCCTACCTCCAGGTCACCCTGCTCAAGCGGCAGCGCGACGCCGCCGCGGCCGGCGTGAACCCCGACCCGCTGCTCTCCCGCGCCCTGCTCCTCACCGTCAACGGTGTGGCCGCCGGCCTGCGCAACACCGGCTGACCCAGCCGAACACGGGTGCCCCCGAGGTCGTACGACCCCGGGGGCACCCGTGTTTCCGGCTGCTCCGAGCCCCGCTACTGCAACGCCACGAACGCCGCCGTCAGCAGCCCCGCACCGGCAAGCCCCAGCACCCAAGCCGGCCGCACCAGCCGCATCCCGCCCGCGACCACCACCGAGGCCAGCAGCAACGCCCCGCCCAGCGGCACCCAGGCGAACAGGATCCCGGCCGGACCCGACCGCACCGCCTCCCCGGTACCGGGCTTCAGCACCACGTCGTACGTCGTCCCCGCACGCACCGCGACGGATTCCTCGATCTCCACGCGCGCGCGTGGAAGCGCCCCCGCCGAGGCGGGCCTGAACGGGCCGGCGCACACGTCCCCCACGCACTGCGCCACCCGGACCGTGCCCCGCTCACGCCCCTTGGTCAGCATCACGTGCTGTGCGGTCCCCCAGGAACCCCACACCCCGGCGAACAGGATCAACGCGGCGACCGCACCCATCGCCGCGCCCCGCCCGAACCGCAGCGCGGACACGGACGCCTGACGAGCGGTACTGGCTGTGGCAGGCATGGCCGGGATCATTGGCCATACTCCTACGGCCGGTCAACTCCCGTGGGCGACCCGGACGGACAAGTCACCAGTTGTACGACACACCCGCCCACCCACGAACGCGACCACGCGCCCCACCCGCGAGCGATATCAGGCACCCGCCCGCCCACGAGACCGGGCCGTCGCCCACCCGCGAACGCGACCACCCACTGCGGCGCTCACGAGTTGTACGTGCTCTGCGTCCGCTCCAGACCCTCCGCCACCAGACACTCCACCGCGTCCGCCGCACGGTCCACGAAGTACCCCAGCTCCTTGCGCTCCGCCGACGAGAAGTCCTTCAGCACGAAATCGGCCACCTGCATCCGCCCCGGCGGCCGGCCGATCCCGAACCGCACCCGGTGATAGTCCGGCCCCATCGCCTTCGTCATCGACTTCAGACCGTTGTGCCCGTTGTCCCCGCCACCCAGCTTCAGCCGCAACGTGCCGAAATCGATGTCCAGCTCGTCATGGACCGCCACGACATTCGCCACCGGCACCTTGTAGAAGTCCTTCAACGCGTTCACCGGACCACCGGACAGGTTCATGTACGACATCGGCTTCACCAGGATCACCCGGCGGTTGGCCGGCCCGGCGGGTCCGATCCGCCCCTCCAGCACCTGCGCCTGCGCCTTGCCCGCCCGCTTGAACTTCCCCCCGATCCGCTCCGCGAGCAGGTCGGCCACCATGAAGCCGACATTGTGCCGGTTCATGGCGTACTCCGGCCCGGGATTACCGAGCCCGACGACGAGCCAGGGGTCGTTGGCGGGAGTGGTCACGTCCATGTCTCCTTGATACGCGCCAGCCGCTGCCCCCACGGGGAACAGCGGCTGACGAAACGACGACTTCGAGGATCACACCCCGACGACGAGGATCAGGCCTCCGCGGCCTCTTCGCCCTCGGTCTCCTCGCCCGCGGACTCCTCGGCCTGCGCGGCCAGGACCTGAAGGACCACGGTGTCCTCCTCGACGGCCAGGGTCACGCCGCTCGGCAGGGTGATGTCCTTGGCGTGGATGGAGGCACCGGCCTCCAGGCCCTCGACGGAAACCGTGACGGCCTCGGGGATGTGCGTGGCCTCGGCCTCGACCGGCAGCGCGTTCAGGACGTGCTCGAGCAGGTTGCCACCCGCGGCCAGCTCGCCCTCGGTGTGCACCGGGATCTCCACCGTGACCGTCTCGCCACGCTTGACCAGCAGCAGGTCGACGTGCTCCAGGAAGCCCTTCAGCGGGTCACGCTGCACAGCCTTCGGAATCGCCAGCTCGGCGGCCTTGCCGTCGATCTCCAGGGCGATCAGGACGTTCGGCGTACGCAGCGCCAGCAGCAGGTCGTGACCCGGCAGGGCCAGGTGCACCGGGTCGATGCCGTGGCCGTACAGAACAACCGGAACCTTGTTGTCACGGCGGATGCGACGGGCCGCACCCTTGCCGAACTCGGTACGGGTCTCGGCGGCGAGCTTCACCTCGGACATGGTCACTCCTCGTAGAAAATCGGAACGGACGTGGTCACCCGGCCACGAACGGCCTGCTACGAAGAGCGCGTCGATAACGGACCGCCGCGTCCGGAACGGACACGGCCTCCCTCGCCGAGCAACTGCGTCAGTCTACTCGGAGGGGGAGGCCGCACCCAAAAGGATCAACCGCTAACGCCGGCAACGGCGCCGCAGAAACCTCACTGCTCGTCGAAGAGGCTGGTCACCGAACCATCCTCGAACACCTCACGCACCGCGCTCGCGATCGTCGGAGCGATCGACAGCACCGTGATCTTGTCCAGGTCCCGGCCCAGCTCCGCCGGCGTCGGCAACGTGTTCGTGAACACGAACTCACTCACCCGCGAGTTCTTCAGCCGGTCCGCGGCCGGCCCGGAGAGCACACCGTGCGTCGCCGTGACGATGACATCCTCCGCACCATGGGCGAACAGCGCGTCCGCGGCCGCACAGATCGTCCCACCCGTGTCGATCATGTCGTCCACCAGGACACACACCCGGCCCTTGACCTCACCCACGACCTCGTGGACGGTCACCTGGTTCGCCACGTCCTTGTCACGCCGCTTGTGCACGATCGCCAGCGGCGCACCGAGCCGGTCGCACCACCGGTCCGCCACCCGCACCCGGCCCGCGTCCGGTGAGACGACCGTCAGCTTCGCCCGGTCCACCTTGCGGCCCACGTAGTCCGCCAGCAGCGGCAGCGCGAACAGATGGTCCACCGGCCCGTCGAAGAAACCCTGGATCTGATCGGTGTGCAGATCCACGGTCAGGATCCGGTCCGCACCCGTCGTCTTCATCAGATCCGCGACCATGCGCGCCGAGATCGGTTCACGACCCCGGTGCTTCTTGTCCTGCCGCGCGTAACCGTAGAACGGCACGATCACCGTGATGGAGCGAGCCGACGCACGCTTCAGCGCGTCGATCATGATCAGCTGCTCCATGATCCACTTGTTGATCGGAGCCGTGTGGCTCTGGATCAGGAAGCAGTCCGCACCACGAGCCGACTCCTGGTAACGGACGTAGATCTCACCGTTCGCGAAGTCGAAGGCCTTCGTCGGGACGACCCCGACACCCAGCTGCTGGGCGACCTCCTCGGCAAGCTCGGGGTGGGCGCGGCCGGAGAAGAACATCAACTTCTTCTCGCCGGTCGTCTTGATCCCGGTCACAGCACTGTCTCCTCAGAGGTTGTCTCAGCCAGCCGGCTGTCAGCGACCTCTCGGCTGGGCATGAGAGGCCATATCAGCTGGTAAGGGTGCGGGTGCACGTGTGCGGATGTGCACCTATCACGGTACGCCGTGTTTGGCGCACCCGTTTCCGGTCAGTCCTCGCCGTCGCCCTGCCGGGACGCCGCCTCGGCCGCCTTCGCCGCCGCGCTGCCCGGACGCTTCCGCGCCACCCAACCCTCGATATTCCGCTGCTGACCACGGGCCACGGCCAGCGAACCGGGCGGCACATCCTTCGTGATCACGGACCCGGCGGCGGTGTAGGCACCGTCCCCCACCGTGACAGGAGCCACAAACATGTTGTCCGAGCCCGTCTTGCAGTGCGACCCGACGGTGGTGTGGTGCTTGTTCTCACCGTCGTAGTTCACGAACACACTCGCCGCCCCGATGTTCGTGAAGTCACCGATCGTCGCGTCACCCACGTACGACAGATGCGGAACCTTCGTCCCCTCACCGATCGAGGAGTTCTTCGTCTCCACATACGTACCGATCTTCGCCTGCACACCGAGCCGCGTACCGGGCCGCAGATACGCGTACGGCCCCACGGACGCCTCCGGCCCCACCGTGGCCCCGTCCGACACGGTGTTGTCCACCCGCGCCCCCGCACCCACCCGGGTGTCCTTCAGCCGGCTGTTCGGGCCCACCTCCGCGCCCTCACCGACGTGCGTCGACCCCGTGAGCAGCGTGTTCGGGTGCACCAAGGCGTCCCGTTCGAAGGTGACGGTCACGTCCACCCAGGTCGACGCCGGGTCCACGACGGTCACCCCGTCCAGCATCGCCCGCGTCAGCAGCCGCTCGTTCAGAATGCGCCGGGCCTCGGCGAGCTGCACCCGGTTGTTGATCCCGGCGATCTCCCGATGGTCACCGGCCACCGAGGCCCCCACCCGGTGCCCGGCCTCCCGCAGGATCCCGAGCACGTCCGTGAGGTACTCCTCACCCTGACTGTTGTCCGTCCGCACCTGCTTCAGCGCGTCCGCCAGCAGCTGCCCGTCGAAGGCGAACACACCGCTGTTGATCTCGCGGATCGACCGCTGGGCGTCGGTCGCGTCCTTGTGCTCCACGATCGCGGTGACGGCACCCGTCGCGTCGTCCCGCACGATCCGGCCGTAACCGGTCGCGTCCGGCACCTCGGCGGTGAGGACGGTCACGGCGTTGCCGTCCGCCCGATGGGTCTCGGCGAGCCGCGTGAGGGTGTCGGCGGTCAGCAGCGGCGTGTCCCCGCAGACGACGACCACGGTCCCGTCCACGGCTCCGCCCAGCTCCTCCAGGCCCATGCGCACGGCGTGCCCGGTCCCGTTCTGCTGGGCCTGTACGGCCGTCCGTACGCCGGGGTCGGCCTCGGCCAGGTGCGCGGTGACCTGCTCACGGGCGTGGCCCACGACGACGACCAGGTTCGCGGGGTCCAACTCACGGGCTGCGGCCAGCACATGGCCGACCAGGGAACGACCACAGATGTCGTGCAGGACCTTCGGTGTGGCCGACTTCATACGGGTGCCCTCACCCGCTGCGAGAACGACGACGGCGGCCGGGCGGATGGCGCTCACGGGGTTGCCCTTCGGCTTCGATGGGTGGGGGTGACAGCCGCAGGATACCGGGGGGAGTTCCGGGGGATATGAGCGCGGGCCCTGACGGTGGTGTCAGGGCCCGGTTGTGTGTGGAGCTCCCCTGCCAGGACTCGAACCTGGAACAAATCATCCAAAGTGACCCGTGTTGCCGATTACACCACAGGGGATTGCAAAAGCTCCCTAAACGGACATTTAGCTAGTCTGTTGAGGTCGCGGCACCTACTATGCCGCACCATCAGCCTTCGACGCGACGGTACAACTCGGCTCCCTGGAGAACTCGGACGATGAGGCAGCCGTAGTAGCCGTCTCCGGTGTTCTTTCGAGTGCTCGCTTCCAGGGTCGAACGCGAAGGGTTCACCAGTTCGAGGGATACCGGGTGGTTTCGCGGTCCTTCGGTAACGGAGTGTGGTGTGTGGAGGTAGGGGAAACTCACCGGAAAAGCCCCACCCGTCGCCCGTAGGCTGGAGGCATGACCACGACGGGGGAAGATCACACCAGGGCCCTGACCGGCCCTTGGTGGTGGGCGAGGTGGCGCAGCGCGGTGCTCGACGGGGCCCTCGCGTCGGTGTCCGCCGTGGAGTGCGCCGCGGAGGGGATTCCGTTCGCCCGGGAGGCGGGGATCCCGGCGTCCGTGGGGATCGTGTTCGGACTGGTCGCCGGTGCGGTGCTGCTGGTGCGCCGGAAGTGGCCGCTCGCCGTGGTGCTGGTGGCGATCGCGATCACGCCCGCCGAGATGGGTTTCCTGATGGGCGTCGTCGGCCTGTACACGCTGGCGGCGTGCGAGCTGCCGCGACGGGTCATCGGGTCGCTGGCGGGGATGTCGCTGCTGGGTACGGCGATCGTGACGTTCGTGCGGGTGCGGCAGGACATGGCGCGCGGGGATCTGACGCTCGGTGACTGGTTCGTGCCGTTCGCGGCGGTGACGACGGCGTTGGGGCTGACGGCTCCGCCGGTTCTGCTGGGCCTGTACGTGGGGGCGCGGCGACGGTTGATGGAGAGTCTGCGGGAGCGGGCGGACTCGTTGGAGCGGGAGCTTCAGTTGCTCGCGGAGCGGGCGGAGGAGCGGGCCGAGTGGGCGCGCAACGAGGAGCGGACGCGGATCGCGCGGGAGATGCACGACGTGGTGGCGCATCGGGTGAGCCTGATGGTGGTGCATGCGGCGGCGCTGCAGGCGGTCGCGCGGAAGGATCCGGAGAAGGCGGTGCGGAACGCCGTGCTGGTGGGTGACATGGGCCGGCAGGCGTTGACGGAGTTGCGGGAGATGCTCGGCGTGCTGCGGGCGGGGGAGGGTGCGGGCCGGCGGTCCGCGGTGGTGCCGTTGGCGGCGGTCGGGGAGGCGGCCGTGGAGGCGGCGTCCAGGGCGGCGGCCGTGGAGGCGGGGGCGGCGGAGGGGCCGTGTCTGTCGGAGCTGGAGGAGTTGATCGGGCAGTCGGCTGCCGCGGGGATGGTGGTGGATCTGTCGGTGGAGGGGGAGGTGCGGTCGTATGTGGCGGAGATCGAGCAGACGGCGTACCGGGTGGTGCAGGAGGCGTTGACGAACGTGCACAAGCATGCGGCGGGTGCGAAGACGTATGTGCGGCTGGCGCATCGGGTGTCGGAGATCGCGATGCAGGTGGAGAACGAGCCGCCGCCGGAGCCTGCGTCGGCGTCGTCGGCGGGGCTGCCGTCGGGCGGGAACGGCCTGGTAGGGATGCGGGAGCGGGTCGTGGCGCTGGGTGGTGTGTTCGTGTCGGGGCCGACGGACGCGGGTGGTTTCCGGGTGTCCGCGGTGATTCCGGCGGCGGCGTAGGGCCGCCGGCGACTGCGGCCGTGCGGGGCCGCCCGCGACTGGTGGGCGCCGCACGGCTCTGCCTGTGCCCGGCCGCGGGCGCTGGTTCTGGTTCTGGGGCCGGCTGAGGGTGGTGCCGGGGGTGTCTCTGGGTTCAGCCCGCGGTGAGGCGTACCGGTTGTATGCCGGTGATGAGGGTGGTCAGGGCGTGGTCGATGTCGGGGCCGGCGTACCAGTCGCCGGTGTGGTCGATGGTGTAGACGCGGCCTTCGGCGTCGATGGCGAGGAGGGCCGCGGTGTCGGTTTCCTCGCCGAGGGGGCACAGCTCGGTGCCGAGGGCGCGGCCGAGGTCGCCGAGGGTGCGGGCGAGGTGGAGGCCGTGTATCGGGTCGAGGTGGAGGGTGGCGGGGGCGATCTGGCGGCCGGGTCCGGTGGGGGTGATGCGGAGGCCGCCGAATTCGGCCCAGGCTTCGACGGCGGCGGGGAACACGGTGTGCCGGTGTCCGGCGGGTGAGGTGTGTTCGCGCAGGGTGTCGGCCCAGATCTCGGCCTGCTTTATGTCCCAGCGTCCGGGTTGCCAGCCGGCGGCGCGCAGGGCGGCGTCGGCGGGTACGGGGAAGCGCGGTGGGGATGCCGTCCCGTGCACGGGTGGAGCCGGGTGCTTGGGGGAGGAGGCGCGGTCGGCGTGCATCTGCCCTTCGTTCGTCGTGCGCGGTCGGGTGGTTGCGGGTGGTGCGGTGGTGATGGCGCCGGGGGTGCTGGTGGTGATCGCCGGCGGGTGGTGCTACTGGTGCGAGGGGTGCCGGTGGGGCGCCGGTGGTGATGGTCCCGTGGTGACGGAGGTGTCGATGGGACTGGTGCCGCTGGTGGCCCCGTGGTGGTGACGGTGTTGTCGGGATGGACGGGTGGGGTCAGTCGTCGGTTCCGGCGGGGTCGACGATGCGGACGCCGAAGTGGGCGCTGAGGGCGGTGCAGGCGCGGCACGGGCCGGCGAAGCTGCCGTGGAGGGGGTCGCCGTCCTCGCGTATGCGGCGGGCGGTGAGTTTGGCGTGTCTGAGCGCTTTGCGTGCTTCGCCGTTGGTCATGGGTCTGCGGGCGGCGCGTTTGCTGCGGGCGGCGTCCGCGGCGGCGATGTGCCGGGACAGGAGGATGGTCTCGGCGCAGCGGCCGGTGAAGCGGTCGCGTTGGGCGCTGGTGAGGGTGTCGAGGAAGTCCTGGACGAGGGGGTGCAGGGCCGGTGGCCGGTCGCCGCGGGCGGCGGTGCCGGTGAGGGTGGCGCCGCGGACGGAGAGGGCGGCGGCGACGGTGGGCAGGATGCCGTCGCGCCGGTGCCGGAGGGCCGGGGCGGGGGCTGTGTCGGTGCCGCTCCAGTCGATGCGAGGGTCGCCGGCCCGCACGTCGGCACCTCCGGTCTGCAAGGCGTTCATGATCGTTATTCCTCCCCGGGCATCCCCCCGACGGACACAGGGTGCCAAATGCCGTGGCTGGTGCGGAAGCTGGGGCGCTGCGACACGCCCGTTCCGGGCAGGGTGTGACGGTGGGGTGACGGCTGGTCACGGAGGCGGGGGGAGGTTCCGCGTCGGCCGCCGGTCGCCTTCTCGTCGTCGCCCGGGAGGGTGCGGGTCGCGGGGATGCCGTGGGGACGCGGTGGGCCGGTGACCGGGGTTCGCGTACCGCATAGGCTGTCGGCATCCGCGATCGACACCGCCGTTCAGGCCAGAGAGAACGCCGCAGGGGGCTACCGCCATGACGACAGGTCGGCTCGGGCTGGGGGCGCCGCCCAGCCGCCAGGCTGGGGGACAAGCCGCGCCGCCGAATGCGGCCTATGCCGGGCAGGTCGTGCATTTTCCCGATCCGGTCCGGGCGGCGCGTCACCCGAGAGGGGTACGGGTCGATGAGCGCGGTCATCCGGATTTCTCGCCGTACGCGCGCGTGGCGGTGGAGATCGCCGAGCCGCCGGAGGGTTTCGGGGTCGACGAGCTGCGGCTGACGGATTATGTGTCGGCGAACGCGGCGTTGGCGGCGGCGGGGCACGAGTTGTGGGACACGGTGCCGGACGTGGCGACGCCGCACGGCTGGACGTGGCATCACGTGGCGGGTACGCGGCGGCTTGAGCTGATTCCGGTCGAGGTGAAGGCGCTGCTGCGGCATCACGGCGGGGTGGCGACGACGGCGGTGGATCACGCCAAGCGCGGTACGCGGCCGTTGCAGGAGTCGCGGCCGGCGCACTTCGGGCTGCCGAAGTCGGGTGTGGCGGTGACGGAGGCGCAGGTGCAGGGGGTCGAGGAGGAGCTGGGCTACCGGCTGCCCGGCGCCTATCGCTCGTTCCTGAAGGCGGCGGGCGGCTGCGCGCCGGTGGGTACCGCGCTCGACGCCGAGCTGGGGTTGCTGCTGGACCAGCCGTTCTTCACGGTGCGGGACGAGGCCGCGGTCAATGACCTGGTGTATGTGAACAAGTGTCTGCGCGACCACCTGACGAAGGATTACCTCGGTGTGGGTTTCGTGCAGGGCGGCCTGCTCGCGGTGAAGGTGAAGGGCGAGCGGCTCGGCACGGTGTGGTTCTGCGCGTACGACGATGTGCGGGACGTGGATCCGTCGTGGTCGCCGGCGGAGCGGGTGGAGCGCCTGCTGCTGCCGTGCGGTGACGACTTCGACGCCTTCCTGTCCCGGCTGGCCGGTAGTCCGCCGGAGTTGGAGACGGTGGCCAATCTGATGGTGGACGGCGGTTTCGCCCGTGTCGTCCCGGTGTCTGCCGGCCCGGTGTCTTCCGGCCCGGTGGGGGAGTGAGCTTCAGGCGATGGTGACCTACGCGCAGGCGCAGGAGCGCGCCGAGGAGTGGATCAACGGCGACGTTCCCGTGTACCAGCACCGTGAGGTGCGGGTACGGGAGTTCGAGCTGGGGTTCGTGGTGTGGGGCGAGGACCGGGCGGAGGGCCCGCGTTCGGACGCGGGCGGCCAGCGGCTCGTCATCGCCCGGGACAGCGGGGAGGCGACGCTGTGGCCGGCCCTGCCGGTGGGTGAGGTGATCCGCCGGTACGAGGAGGAGTACGGCGCTGCCGACGAGCCGCGGGATGCGGTTCCGCCGCCCGCTCCTGCCCGTGTGGATCTCAATCAGACGTCGTTCCTGCTGACTCCTCCGGAGTGGTTGCAGGAGGCCGCGGACAAGCTGGGGCTGGGTGACCGACGGCCGCAGGACGCGGCGGCGACCCCGACTGCGCCGGCTCCGGATCCGACTCCGAATCCGAGCCCGACTTCTCCGGGTCCGGCTCCGGCTCCGGCTGTGAGTCCGGGGCCGGCTGTGGATCCGGCCGCTTCGGGTTCGGCTGCGGGTCCGGCTGTGGGTCCGGCCGCTTCGGGTTCGGCTGCGGCTTCGGGTCCGGCTGGGACCGCGGGCGTGGGTACGGATGCGGGTGCGGTTTCCGACCGCTTGCCGGTTTCTGATGGTCTGCCGGTTTCTGACGGCTTGTCCGCTTCGAGTGGTGGTACGGGTACCAGCGGTGCGCCAGGGGTGCCTGCTCCGGTGGACGTGCCTCCGGGTGCCACGCCCTGGGCCGGTACCGACACGAACGCGGAGACCGGTGAGGACGACCGTTCCGTGCCGCTGCCCGCGACGGTGTTCGCCCCGCCGTTGACCGATGTGGACGATGCGCCGCGGCCACCGGCGGTCGCGCCGGACGCGCCGACGGCGTTGATGTCGGCCGGTAGCCAACTGCCGCCGACGGCGGTCTCGCCGGCGCTCGACGTGTCGGGCACGCCGGGCTTCACGCCGGGCTCGCAGGGCGGCGTGCCGGGGGCGCCCGGCAGCGCCCACACGTCGGGTGCGCCCGGCACCCACGGGGCGCCCGTTCCTCCCGGTGCGCCGGGCGTCGGCCAGGGCGGCACGCCCCCGCCGCCACCGGGCGTGGACGCGTACGGCCATCCGCACGCGTCGGCGGTCCCGGGTACGCCACCGGGCGGGTCGGCGTACGGCCATCCGCACGCGGCACCGGCCCCGGGCACGCCTCCGACGGGCGTACCTCCCTACCCTCCGGCGCACGCCACTCCGCCCGCGCCCCCCACGGCTCCCGGTGCGCCGGGCGTTCCGCAGGGCAGCACGCCGCCGCCTCCGCCGCAGGGCGCTCCGTACGGCTACCCGCAGGGTCCCGACGCTCCGCAGGGTGCCCCGGGCTACGGCTATCCGCAGGCGCCGGGCAGCGTGCCGAACGCGCCGCAGCCCCCGGCGGGCCCGGGTGCGCCCGCGCGGTCGCTCGCGCCCCACGCCGGGGACATCGCGGACGCCGCGACGAGCAAGGCGGCTCCGCCGCCGAGGAAGGCGCGCGGTGGAGCGGGCGCGCCGCCTCCGCCACCGGGCGCTCCCGGCACGCCGGGCGCGCGTCCGGGCAGCGCGACGCCTCCCCCCGCGCCGGGTGCGCCCGCGGGCGGGTACGTACCGACGCAGCTGGTGTCGGCGCTTGGCGCCGAGGGCCTCGAGGCACAGGGCGGCGCGGGCGCGCCGGCCGGTCCGGGGAGCGCGGACGGGGTGCGGGCGCCGGGCGCCCCGAACGCGCCGGACGCCCCCAACGCGCCTGTCGCGCCGCCGGGAGCTCCGGGTGGTGCCCCTTCGGGCGGCGTGCACCAGGCGGCCACGGTGCTGGCCGACCCGAGTCAGATGGGCGGGAACGCCCCGCAACCTCCAGGCCCCCTGGGTGCCCCTGGTGCCCCGCAGCCTCCGGCAGCCCCGCAGCCTCCGGGTGCTCCGGGTGCTCCGGGTGTCCCTGGTGCGCCGGTCACCCCGGGTGCGCAGGGTGCGGGAAGCGTCCCGGGCATGCCGAACCCGCCTGGTGCCCCCCTTGCCCCGGGTATGCCCGCCGCGCCCGGTGCCCCGCAGCCGCCGAACGCCCCCGGCGCCCCGCAGCCGCCCGGCGTCCCGGGTGTGCCCGGCGCGCCCGGTGCTCCGGGTGGCGTCGGCGGTGGTCGCGGGGCCGTGCATCACGCCGAGACCGTGCTGTCCGCTCCGCCGGTGGCCGGTCCGGGCGCGCCTCCGCCGCCGGCCGCCCCCGGCGCACTCGGCATGCCGGGCGCCCCTGGCATGCCCCCGGGCGGGCCGGGCGCCTCGCCGTCGATGCCGCCCGGTGCGATGCCCCCGCCGGGTGCGCCGATGCCGGGGCAGGGGCCGGCGTACGGGTATCCGCAGCAGGGGCAGCCGACGGTCGGACCGGGCTATCAGGCCGTACTGCGCTACCGCGCGCAGGACGGCTCCGAGCAGCAGCTGATCCGGCGTTCGGCGCCGGGCACGCCGCACCCGGAGTGGCAGATCTTCCACGAGCTGCGGGCCATGGGCGTGCCACCGGACCAGGTGCTGGAACTGCACACCGAGCTGGAGTCGTGCGAGCTGCCGGGCGCCTACTGTGCGCGGATGATCCGCGAGCAGTGGCCGCAGGCGCGGATCACGAGCATCGCGCCGTACGGCACGGATCACGCGAGCCGGCAGCAGGGCATGCAGCAGTTGCTGGCGCACCAGGGCGAGTTGCACCAGGTGGCGGACGGTCCCGCGCGGCCTGCGCCGGTGCGGGCGCCGCTGCCGCCGGTGCAGGCGGTGCCGCCGGTGCCGCCGGAGGGGATCGCGCAGGAGCTGGCCGCGGCGTTCGGGCCGGGCGTCTTCCGGTCCCAGCAGCAGGCGGTGTCCCGGCAGGGCGTGCCGCCGATCGTGGCGCACACGCTGGTGGTGGCCGGACTTCCGTTGGACATGGGCCCGTTCTTCTGGGCGCAGGCGCAGCCGGGCCGCCCGGTGCCGACGCTGGCGGAGCTGGCGGCCGAGCGCGGGGTGCAGCCGGCGGCGGACGCGGGCTCGTACCTGGTGATGGGCACCGACTTCGGCAAGGCGATCTGTGTGCAGTACGGGACGGCGAACATCGTCGCCGTGCCGGTCGAGGCCGGGCCGGGCGGTGCGCCGGTGCCGCCGCAGTTCGTGAACTCCGGCCTGCCGGAGTTCGCGCGGTGCCTGGCCTTGCTGGGCCGGATGTGGCGCCTGCGGTTCGGGCTGAACCAGGAGCAGGCGGGCCGCTGGACCGTCGACTTCCAGGCGCAGTTGGCCGCGCTGGACCCGGCGGCGCTCGGTTCGCCGGAGAGCTGGTGGTCGGTGCTGCTGGAGCAGATGTGGGACGGGCTGCTGTAACGCACCACCGCCCGCCGGACGGGTGGGCCGTGGGACGGGCTGCTGTAACGCACCACCGCCCGCCGGACGGGTGAGCCCTCGGGCCCTTCACGCGCGCGTGAAGGGCCCGACGCGTTTCCGCGGGCGTCCCGGCCCACTGCGGTGCGCCGCGGGCCGGCCTTCGGCGGGGGCCGCCGTTCGGAGCAGCACCGTCACCCTTGCGAGGGGGATGTTCCAGGTCCTCGCGTCCGCCACGCCGAGCGCCAACTGCGACGTTGCGACCGTGACCCGACTACGGAGTGTCGCGTTGTGAACGTTTAGGCCCGATCCATCAAGATATGCGCGAAATCATTCTGTCGTGTATGTCCGGTGGAGAGGAGTCCCCAGGGTGAGCAGCGCATCGATGCCGCCGCACGGCTTCGTGACCGTCCGGGGGCGCGGCTACCGCCCCGACCAGGTCGACGCGTACCTGGAGGCGCTGTCCGACGACCGGGACGCCGCCTGGGAGCGTGCCGCCCGGCTGACCGTGCTCGCCAAGGACATGGAGGCGGAGGCCGTGCGGTGGCGCGAGGCCGTCGCGGAGCTGGGACCGCAGACGTACGAGACGCTCGGGGAGGGCGCGCGGCGTCTTTTCCAGTCGGTGCGGGAGGAGGCGGCGGACCTCATCGAGCGCACGCGGCACGAAGCCCGGCAGCTGGCCGCGCAGGCCGAGGCTGACGCCGAGCGCGTCCGCCAGGAGGCGCGCGAAGCGGCGGACGCGCTCCGCGCGGAGGCCGACGAACGCGCCGCCCAGCGGATCCTCGCGGCGCGGGCCGAGGCCGACGACATCCGCATCGGCGCCCGGCGCGGAGTGAAGACGGGGCGCGGAGAGGCGCTCGCCGCGGTGCGCGAGGCCCGCGAGTGCACCGCCGGCATGCTCGCCGAGCAGTCCCGGGAGTACGCCGAGCGCTGGGCCGCGGCCGAACGCGAGGAGGCCGAGCAGATGGCCGCGCTGGACGCCCGGCACGCCGAACGGGCGAGCCGGGCCGAGGCCGCGCTGGCCGAGGCCGTGCGGGCCCTCGGGGAGGCCGAGGAGACCGCCCGTCGCTCCCAGGAGGAGGCACGCGCGCGTGCCGCCGAGATCATCGCCGACGCGCGCGTGCGCGAGGAGCAGATCGCCGGGGAGACCGAACGGGTGCTGCGCGAGCACGGCGACACCTGGGACGACGTCCAGGCGCACATGGACTCCGTACGCGACAGCCTCCTGTCGCTGACCGGCAGAGTGGCCATGGAGTAGGTCGCCAGGGCCCGGCGGGCGCCGCGTCCGCCTCCCTTCCGGTGCCGTGTCAGTCTCCCGTCCGTACCGTCCCCGCCAGGATCCGTCCCTCCACCGCCTCGTACTGGCGCCGCTGCTGTTCCGCCTTCGCGCGGCCCGACAGCACCGTGCCCAGCCAGCCGAAGAAGAAGCCGGCCGGGATGGAGACGATGCCGGTGGTGGTGAACGGGAACCAGTTGAAGTCGGCGTCCGGGAACGCCGAGACGGGCGACCCGGAGACGAGATCGGTGCCCGGCATCAGCAGCAGAACGGTCACCGATCCCCCGATCAGCGAACCCATCAGCCCGGCGCGGGTGTAGCGGCGCCAGAACAGGCCGTAGACCAGGGTGGGCGCGAGGGCGGAGGCGCCCAGGCAGAAGGAGAGCGTCACCAGGGGTTGCAGGCTGTGGTGCTGCACCAGGGTGGCCAGCAGGATCGTCGGCACCCCTATGGCCAGTGCCGAGAAGCGGGCCAGGGCCATCTCGCGGCGGGCCGTCATCTCCTGGACCCGGGCCGCGAACACGTCGTGCGCGAGGGAGTTGGCGCAGGCGAGGATCATCCCGGCCACCGAGGCGAGCAGGGTCAGGAAGACGGCGGTGGTGACCATGGTGAACAGGAAGGTCTCCGCCGTGGACACGTCGGCGCCGAACACCGCGCGCGAGCCCAGCAGATAGGCCGTGTTGCCCTGCGGGTCGGCCGCGGAGACCGCCGTACGCCCGAGCAGTGCGGTGGCGCCGAACCCCACCACCGTGATGACCAGCACGAACAGGGCGACGAGCGACACGGCCCAGGACAGGGAGCGGCGTACCTGGCGGGCGCTGGAGGCGGTGTACATGCGCATGGTGATGTGCGGCAGGCAGGCGCCGCCGAGCACGACGGTCAGCTCCGAGGCGATCATGTCGACGCGGGACCAGGGGGTGGTGCCGAACTGCAGCCCGGAGCGCAGGAAGTCCGGTCCGGTGCCGCTCTGCCGCGCCGCGGTGGTGAACAGGGTCCCCGGGTCCCAGTCGAAGCGGCGCAGGACCAGGACGGCGACCACGGCGCCGGAGCCGAGCAGCATCACGATCTTCAGGATCTGGATGAGCGCGGTGCCCTTCATACCGCCGATCGCCGCGTAGGCGATCATCAGGGCGCCGAGGCCGACGACACACCCGGTCTTCAGGGACTCGTTGGTGAAACCGAGGATGAAGGCCATCAGCTGCCCGGTTCCGGCCAGCTGGACCAGCATCAGCGGCAGCAGCGCGGCGATGGTCACCGCGCAGGCCGTGGCCCGGACACAGCGGCCCGGCAGCCGGCGGGCGAGCGCGTCGCCCATGGTGAACCGGCCCGCGTTGCGCAGTGGTTCGGCGAGCAGGAACATCAGCAGCATCAGCGACAGCGCCGTGCTGAGGGCGAGGACGACACCGTCGTAGCCGCACAGGGCGATCACACCGCCGGTGCCGAGGACGGTGGCGGCGGAGATGTAGTCGCCGGCGATGGCGAGGCCGTTGCGCAGCGGGGACAGGGAGCCGTAACCGGTGTAGAACTCGTCCAGGTCGTCTCCGTCGGGGCCGGTCATCACGCAGAGCAGCAGGGTCACCGTGGCGACGGTGGAGAAGGCGACCAGGGACATGGCCTGGGCGGAGTCGCTGAAGCCGGGCAAGCGGACGCCGGTCGAGGAGCCGGCGGCGCCGGTCACCGCGTGGCTCCTCGGCGCGCGTCCAGCTCGGTCTGCCTGCGGATGCGGTCGGCGAGCGGGTCGACGTGCCGGCGTGCCGTGTGCTCGTACAGGGCGATCGCGAGCCAGGTCACGGGGAGTTGGATGAGGGCGAGCAGCAGGCCGGCCGGGATGCCGTCGGCGACGGTGCTCGTCATGACACCGGGCGCGTACGCGGACAGGACGAGGAAGAGCGTGAAGTAGCCCAGCGCGGTGAGCGTGGCGGTGCGCCGCTGCCAGCGGTAGGCACTGCGCAGCACGCGCAGGTCGCTGTGGTGGCCGAGGGGTTCGCGGGGCGCCCGACGGGCCGGGGGCAGGGGTTCGGGAGGCCGCCAGGGATAGGTCGGCGGCGACGCGTACGACGAGTGCGACGCGTACGACGAGTGCGACCTGTACGGCGGCTGTGACGTATACGGCGGCTGTGGCGGCTGTGGCGGCTGCGAGGGGTACGACGGTTGCGGCGGTCGCGAGGTGTACGGCGGCTGCGACCGCTGCGAGGGGTACGTCGGCCGCCCCGGATAGGGCGGCTGCGAGGGGTACGTCGGCCGCCCGGGGTACGGCGGCTGCGAGGGGTGTGGCGGGCGCGGCGGGTCGTGGGACATCCCGGGGCTCCTTGCGTGGCTCGGGTCCGTGGCGGCGGACCGCAGGGAGGTGGGGGAACTGGGCCACGCACGCTACTCGCGGAGTACGGGGGACGGGGCGTTTTCACCAAACGGGCCAGTCGGTATGCGCTTACTGCCCGGCAACGGCACCGATCTGGGGCGGTACCCGAGTCGGCCGGCGGCTGTACGACCCGCTGGGCGAAGTCTCACGGAAGCGTTCAGCCGGTGACCGGCAACGGAAGGTTCGCCCGGTGACCGGCCATGGGGAGGTTCGCCCGGCACCGGTGGTGGAGACCTTGACCCGGTGCCGTGGTGGAGGTGTTCACCCGGTGCCGGTGGTGGAGACCTTCACCCGGTGCCCGTGGTGGAGGCGTTCACCCGGCACCGGTGGCGGAGACGTTCTCCCGGTGCCGGTGCCGGTGCCGGTGCCTAAGACGTCCGCTCGGTGCCGGTGGCTGTGGCGTCCGCCCGGTCACCGGTCGTGGTGTCGCTCACTCCTGGATGACCGGAAACCGCCGAGGCGCCACCACCAGCAGCACCACGAACGCCAGCGCCGCCGCGCCCGCCGCCCCCAGATAGACCGCGTGCACCGCCGCGGCGATCGCCCGCCGGGTCGCCTCGGGGGCCGTACCGGCGTCCAGCGCGCGCGTGATGGAGTCCAGGTCGCCCGCCCCGCCCAGCCGCGCGGCCAGCACCCCGTTGGCGACGGCGCCGAACAGGGACGCGCCGAGGGTCTGGCCGGTCTGCCGGCAGAACAGGACCGAGGCGGTCGTGGTGCCCCGCTCCGACCAGCCCACGGTCGACTGCACCCCGACGATCAACGGCAGCTGGAACAGTCCCAGTGCCCCGCCCAGCAGCAGCATCAGCAGCGTCGGCTGCCACCAGGACCCGGGATACGGCAGGAACGGGAACGCGCACAGGATCAGCGCCGCCAGGCCGATGCCGAACAGCGCGGTGTCCCGGAAGCCGATCCGCCGGTACAGGTGCTGGCTGAACGCGGCGGACACCGGCCAGCTGAGCGTCCACACCGACAGCACGAACCCGGCGGACACCGGGGCGAGTCCGAGCACCGACTGCGCGTATGTCGGCAGGAACACCGAGGGCGCCACCATCAGCAGCCCGAGCGCGCCGAGCGCCAGATTGACGGCCGCGATCGTGCGGCGCCGCCACACCCACCCCGGGATGATCGGCTCGGCGGTGCGCCGCTCCACCGCCACCACCACGGCGACCAGGGCGAGGCCCGTGCCGAAGAGGGCCAGCGACGGCGCCGACAGCCACGGCCACGCGACCCCGCCCTGCACCAGCGCGGTCAGCAGCACCCCACCGCACGCGAACACCGCGAGCGCCCCGGCCCAGTCCACCCGCGCGTGGGGCGCTTTCTCCCGCTCCGGCTCGTGCAGGTGACGGATGATCAGCCACAGGGCGGCGGCGCCGATCGGCAGGTTGATCAGGAAGATCCAGCGCCAGTCGGCGTACGCGGCGAGCACCCCGCCGAGCCCGGGGCCGGCCACGGCGGAGACCGCCCACACCGTCGACAGCTTGGACTGTATCTTCGGGCGCTCCGCCAGCGGGTAGAGGTCGGCGGCCAGCGTCTGCACGGTGCCCTGCAACGCGCCGCCGCCCAGGCCCTGCACGATCCGGAACGCGATCAGCGCCCCCATGTTCCAGGCCGTCGCGCACAGCAGCGAACCCAGCAGGAACACGGCCGCGCCCACCACCAGCACCGGCTTGCGGCCGAAGGTGTCGGACAGTTTGCCGTACACGGTGAGCGTGACGGTGACGGCGAGCAGATAGCCGGAGAACAGCCACGAGAAGACGGAGAACCCGCCGAGGTCGCCGACGATCTGCGGTACGGCCGTGGAGACCACGGTGGAGTCGAGAGCCGCCAGTGCCATCGACAGCATGAGCGCGGCGACCACCGCGCCCCGCCGTCCGGTGCCCTGCCGCCGGGTGGCGCCGTCGCGTATCGCCGGTGTCGTACTCCCCACCGCACACCCCTCCCGTGCTTCCCGTCGGAAGCTACCCCGTTGCCCCCTGCACCCATGTCCGGGACGACAGCTTCCCACGGCGGCGCGACGCGGCTCCGCGGCGGCGCAAGGGTGGAGCCCCCCGCACCGAAGGGTGGAGGCGCCCCCGAGAGCGGCTCCACCCGCCGGTGGAGCTCCCCTAGGGGTTCCTCCGTACTACGGCTCGGGGAGGGTTCGTCCCGGCGGAGGACGAGATGGGCCGGGGCCGCTCCTTAACCTGGCTTTACGCCGCTGGGGGGCGGCGGGCCGCACCGACGGGGGTGGGGTTTTCCCCCCGGGAAGACGGGGCTTCGCACCAGCGCGCGACGCCCCGGCCGGACGCGAGACTCATGGGCGTACCCAGAACGACATCCCGGGACACCGGGCACCTCTCATCGACCTGTCAACCGACATAGGAGACATACCGTGACATCGGCTGTGACCATTCCCGGGCACGGGGGCGATTCGGATGGTGTGGCGCGCGGCGCCTCGATGAGGGGCGGTGGCCGGGTGGCGGCAGGGAGCACGGCCGTTGCCGCACGGGCGCGGCAGGTCGTGAAGGCTTACGGGTCCGGTGAGACCCGTGTCGTCGCCCTGGACCACGTCGACGTGGACATCGCCCGCGGGCAGTTCACCGCGATCATGGGCCCCTCGGGGTCCGGCAAGTCCACGCTGATGCACTGTCTGGCCGGACTCGACACCGTGACGGGCGGTCAGATCTTCCTCGACGAGACCGAGATCACCGGCCTGAAGGACAAGAAGCTCACCCAGCTGCGCCGGGACCGGATCGGCTTCATCTTCCAGGCGTTCAACCTGCTGCCCACGCTGAACGCGATCGAGAACATCACGCTGCCCATGGACATCGCCGGCCGCAAGCCGGACCGGGCCTGGCTGGACAAAGTCGTGGAGACCGTCGGGCTCGCCGGACGCCTCAAGCACCGGCCGACCCAGCTCTCCGGCGGCCAGCAGCAGCGCGTCGCCGTGGCCCGCGCGCTCGCCGCCCGCCCGGAAATCATCTTCGGTGACGAGCCGACCGGAAACCTCGACTCGCGCGCGGGAGCGGAGGTCCTGGGCTTCCTGCGCCGCTCGGTGGACGAACTCGGCCAGACCATCGTCATGGTCACCCACGACCCCGTGGCCGCCTCCTACGCCGACCGCGTGCTCTACCTCGCCGACGGCCGGATCGTCGACGAGATGTACCAGCCGACGGCGGAGCAGGTCCTTGACCGCATGAAGGACTTCGACGCCCGGGGGCGCACGTCATGACCGTCCTGAAGACCTCGCTGCGCAACTTCTTCGCGCACAAGGGGCGTATGGCGCTGTCGGCGATGGCGGTGCTGCTGTCGGTGGCGTTCGTGTGCGGCACGCTGGTGTTCACCGACACGATGAACACCACCTTCGACAAGCTGTTCCAGGCAACCTCCTCGGACGTGACGGTCAGCGCCAAGGGCTCCTCCGACAGCGGCGAGACCACCTCCCGCACCGGCAAGCCGCCGGTCGTGCCGGCCTCCGTCCTCGGAGAGGTCCGCGGGGCCGAGGGCGTGAAGTCGGCCGAGGGCACGGTGTTCTCCACCTCGGTGACCGTCGTCGACGCCGACAAGGACAAGCTGTCGCCCAGCAGCGGCGCGCCCACCATCGTCGGCAGCTGGAACGGCAACGACGCCCGCACCATGGAGATCACCTCCGGTACGGCGCCCAAGGGCCCGGACCAGGTGATGGTCGACGCCGACACCGCCGACAAGCACCACCTGAAGCTCGGCGACGAGATAGGTGTGATCACGGTCGTCGGTACGCACCACGCGCGCGTGTCCGGCATCGCCGCCTTCAAGGTCACCAACCCCGGCGCGGCGATCTTCTACCTGGACACGAAGACCGCCCAGCAGACCCTGGTCGGCCGGACCGGCGTCTACACCAACGTCAACGTCACCGCCGTCGAGGGCGTGAGCGACGCGCGGCTGAAGCGGAACGTGTCCGCCGAACTCGGCCACGGCTACAAGGTGCAGACCGCCAAGGAGGTCGCCGACGCCAACCAGAAGGACGTCCAGAGCTTCCTGAACGTCATGAAGTACGCGATGCTCGGCTTCGCCGGTATCGCCTTCCTGGTCGGCATCTTCCTGATCGTCAACACCTTCTCCATGCTGGTCGCCCAGCGCACCCGCGAGATCGGCCTGATGCGCGCCGTCGGCTCCTCCCGCAAGCAGGTCAACCGGTCGGTGCTGATCGAGGCGCTGCTGCTCGGCGTGCTCGGCTCCGTGCTCGGCGTCGGCGCGGGGGTCGGCATCGCGGTCGGCCTGATGAAACTCATGGGCCAGATGGGCATGCACCTGTCCACCGACGACCTGACCGTCGCCTGGACCACCCCCGCGCTCGGCCTGCTGCTCGGCGTCGTCGTCACCGTCCTCGCCGCCTACCTGCCCGCACGGCGCGCCGGCAAGATCTCCCCGATGGCCGCCCTGCGCGACGCCGGCGCCCCGGCCGACGCCAAGGCCGGTGCCGTCCGGGCTGTCATCGGCCTGCTCCTCACCGCCGTCGGCGGCTGGAGCCTGTACGTCGCCGCCACCGCCGACAAGGCCACCACCGGCTCGGGCTGGCTGGGGCTGGGCGTGGTGCTCACCCTGATCGGTTTCGTCGTCATCGGCCCGCTGCTCGCCGGCGGCCTGGTCCGCGTCCTCGGCGCGGTCATCCTGCGGATCTTCGGACCCGTGGGCCGGATGGCCGAACGCAACGCCCTGCGCAACCCGCGCCGCACCGGCGCCACCGGCGCCGCCCTGATGATCGGCCTCGCCCTGGTGGCCTGCCTGTCGGTGGTCGGCTCGTCCATGGTGGCCTCCGCCACCGACCAGCTGGACAAGACGGTGGGCACGGACTTCATCATCCAGGACGACAACGGCAAGGAGATCGTCCCGCAGGCGGTCGAGGCGATCAAGAAGACGCCGGGCCTGAAGCGGGTCACCGAGTACAGGGCCCTGGACGCGACCCTGACCACGCCGGACGGCCGCGTCTCCAAGGGCGAGTCCATCAACGCGGCCGACCCGAGCTACGCGCGGGACCTGCGCACCAAGACGGTCGCCGGCAACCTCGCCGACGCCTACGAGCCCGACTCGATGTCCGTCTTCGAGGGCTTCGCCAAGCAGCACGGCCTCGCCCTCGGCTCCAAGGTCGCGGTCGACTTCAGGGACGGCAGGACGGCCAGGCTGACGGTCCGCGCGATCACCAGCGACGACGTCGTCATCGACAAGGGTGCGATGTACGCCTCCATCGCCACCGCGGCCAGGTACGTGCCGGCCGACCGGATGCCACTCGACGTCCTGGTCTTCGCCACCGCCGAGGAAGGGCAGGAGACCGCCGCCTACAAGGCGCTCAAGGCCGCGCTGCACGACGACTTCCCGCAGTACACCGTGCGCGACCAGACCGACTACAAGCAGGAGCTGAAGGACCAGATCGGCCAGCTGCTGAACATGATCTACGGCCTGCTGGCGCTCGCGATCATCGTCGCGATCCTCGGTGTGGTGAACACCCTGGCACTGTCCGTGGTCGAGCGGACCCGGGAGATCGGCCTCATGCGGGCCATCGGCCTCTCCCGCCGCCAGCTGCGCCGCATGATCCGCCTGGAGTCCGTGGTGATCGCCGTCTTCGGCGCCCTGCTGGGCCTCGGCCTCGGCATGGGCTGGGGCGCGACCGCCCAGAAGCTCCTCGCCCTGGAGGGGCTGAAAATCCTGGAGATCCCCTGGCCGACGATCACCGCGGTCTTCATCGGCTCCGCCTTCGTGGGCCTGTTCGCCGCGCTGGTCCCGGCGTTCCGGGCGGCCCGGATGAACGTCCTGAACGCCATCGCGACGGACTAGCCGCCCAGGCCGGGCCTGCAGAGCCACCGCATACGGGGGTTGCGGGGGAGAACCCGGCGCCGGGGAGTCCTGGGGGACTTCCCGGCGCCGGGTTCCCGGCCGTGGGGGGCACGGCGGAGGTTGTCCACAGCCCCGACGCCGCCCGGCGAGGCGACGTACGCTGGACACCCCGGCCGGTCACCCGCGTCGGGCTCTTCGCGTTGCCCACACTCGGACGGAAAGCCTCCTCCATGAGCCTGCACGGTCTGCTCGACGCCGTCGTCAAGGACCCCGCCCTCGCGCAAGCGATCGCGGCGGCAGCGGACGGCAACCGCCCGCATGTCGATCTCGTCGGCCCCCCGGCGGCCCGCCCCTTCGCCGTCGCCGCCCTGGCCCGCGAGGCCGGCCGCCCCGTGCTGGCGGTCACGGCCACGGGCCGGGAGGCCGAGGACCTGGCCGCCGCCCTGCGCTCCCTGCTGCCCGAAGAGGGCGTCGTGGAGTACCCCTCCTGGGAGACCCTCCCGCACGAGCGGCTCAGCCCGCGCAGCGACACCGTGGGCCGCCGCCTCGCCGTCCTGCGGCGCCTTGCCCACCCCAGCCCGGACGACCCCGAGACCGGCCCCGTCTCCGTCGTCGTCGCACCCGTGCGCTCCGTGCTCCAGCCCCAGGTCAAGGGCCTCGGCGACCTGGAACCGGTGTCCTTGAAGACCGGCCGGAGCGCCGACCTGAACGAGATCGTCGAAGCCCTCGCCGCCGCCGCTTACGCGCGCGTGGAGCTCGTCGAGAAGCGCGGCGAGTTCGCCGTGCGCGGCGGCATCCTGGACGTGTTCCCGCCCACCGAGGAACACCCCCTGCGCATCGAGTTCTGGGGCGACGACGTCGAGGAGATCCGCTACTTCAAGGTCGCCGACCAGCGTTCCCTCGAAGTCGCCGAGCACGGCCTGTGGGCACCCCCCTGCCGCGAGCTGCTGCTCACCGACGACGTACGGGCACGCGCGCGTGCCCTCGCCGAGGAACACCCCGAGCTGGGCGAACTGCTCGGCAAGATCGCCGAGGGCATCGCCGTGGAGGGCATGGAGTCCCTGGCCCCGGTCCTGGTGGACGACATGGAGCTGCTGCTCGACGTGCTGCCCAAGGGCGCGATGGCCGTCGTCTGCGACCCGGAGCGGGTCCGTACCCGCGCCGCCGACCTCGTGGCGACCTCGCAGGAGTTCCTGCAGGCGTCCTGGGCGGCCACCGCGGGCGGCGGCGAGGCCCCGATCGACGTCGGCGCGGCCTCCCTGTGGTCCATCGCCGACGTCCGTGACCGCGCGCGCGAGCTGGACGTCATGTGGTGGTCGGTGTCGCCGTTCGCCGCCGATCTCGAACTCGAGGCCGACACCCTCAAGCTCGGCATGCACGCGCCCGAGACCTACCGCGGTGACACCGCCCGCGCCCTCGCCGACACCAAGGGCTGGCTCTCCGAGGGCTGGCGCGCGGTGTTCCTCACCGAGGGCCACGGCCCGGCCGCACGCACGGTGGAGGTGCTCGGCGGCGAGGGCATCGCCGCCCGCATGGACGCCGACCTCGGCGAGCTGAGCCCGTCGGTGGTGCACGTCTCCTGCGGCTCGATCGAGTACGGCTTCGTGGACCCGGCGCTCAAGCTCGCCGTGCTCACCGAGACCGACCTGTCCGGCCAGCGCACCGCGAGCCGCGACGGCGCCCGCATGCCGGCCCGCCGCCGCAAGACCATCGACCCGCTCACCCTGGAGCCGGGCGACTACATCGTGCACGAACAGCACGGCGTCGGCCGCTACATCGAGATGGTGCAGCGCACGGTGCAGGGCGCCACCCGCGAGTACCTGGTCGTCGAGTACGCGCCCGCCAAGCGCGGCCAGCCCGGCGACCGGCTGTACATCCCGACCGACCAGCTGGAGCAGATCACCAAGTACGTCGGCGGCGAGGCACCCACCCTGCACCGCCTCGGCGGCGCGGACTGGACGAAGACCAAGGCCCGCGCGAAGAAGGCCGTCAAGGAGATCGCCGCCGACCTGATCAAGTTGTACAGCGCGCGCATGGCCGCCCCCGGACACGCCTTCGGCACCGACACCCCCTGGCAGCGCGAACTGGAGGACGCCTTCCCCTACGCGGAGACCCCGGACCAGCTCACCACCATCGCCGAGGTCAAGGAGGACATGGAGAAGACGGTCCCCATGGACCGCCTGATCTGCGGCGACGTCGGCTACGGCAAGACCGAGATCGCCGTACGGGCCGCCTTCAAGGCCGTCCAGGACGGCAAGCAGGTGGCGGTCCTCGTCCCCACGACCCTGCTGGTGCAGCAGCACTTCGGGACGTTCTCCGAGCGGTACGCGCAGTTCCCGGTGAACGTGAAGGCGCTCTCCCGCTTCCAGACCGACACCGAGGCCAAGGCCGTCCTGGAGGGCCTGAAGGAAGGCTCGGTGGACGTCGTCATCGGCACCCACCGCCTGTTCTCCTCCGAGACGAAGTTCAAGGACCTGGGCCTGGTCGTCGTCGACGAGGAGCAGCGCTTCGGCGTCGAGCACAAGGAGCAGCTGAAGAAGCTCCGCGCGAACGTGGACGTGCTGACCATGTCGGCCACGCCCATCCCGCGCACCCTGGAGATGGCGGTCACCGGCATCCGCGAGATGTCCACGATCACCACGCCCCCGGAGGAGCGCCACCCGGTGCTCACCTTCGTCGGGCCGTACGAGGAGAAGCAGATCGGCGCGGCCATCCGCCGCGAACTGCTGCGCGAGGGCCAGGTCTTCTACATCCACAACCGCGTCGAGTCCATCGACCGGGCGGCGGCGAGACTGCGCGAGATCGTCCCCGAGGCACGCATCGCCACGGCCCACGGCCAGATGTCGGAATCCGCGCTGGAGCAGGTCGTCGTCGACTTCTGGGAGAAGAAGTTCGACGTGCTGGTGTCCACCACGATCGTGGAGTCCGGCATCGACATCTCCAACGCCAACACACTGATCGTGGAGCGCGGCGACACCTTCGGCCTGTCCCAGCTGCACCAGCTGCGCGGCCGGGTCGGCCGGGGCCGGGAGCGCGGTTACTCCTACTTCTTGTATCCGCCGGAGAAGCCGCTGACGGAGACCGCGCACGAGCGCCTGGCGACGATCGCCCAGCACACGGAGATGGGCGCGGGCATGTACGTCGCGATGAAGGACCTGGAGATCCGCGGCGCCGGCAACCTGCTCGGCGGCGAGCAGTCCGGGCACATCGCCGGCGTCGGCTTCGACCTGTACGTCCGCATGGTCGGCGAGGCGGTCGCCGACTACCGCCGCCAGCTGGAGTCCGGCGAGATCGAGGAGGAGCCGCCGCTCGAGGTCAAGATCGAGCTGCCCGTCGACGCGCACGTCCCGCACGACTACGCACCCGGTGAGCGGCTGCGCCTGCAGGCGTACCGCGCCATCGCCTCCGCCAACAGCGAGGCGGACATCAAGGCCGTCCGCGAGGAACTCACCGACCGTTACGGCAAGCTGCCCGAGCCGGTGGAGAACCTGCTGCTGGTGGCCGGTCTGCGGATGCTCGCGCGCGCGTGCGGCGTCGGCGAGATGGTCCTGCAGGGCACCAACATCCGTTTCGCACCGGTGGAGTTGCGCGAGTCGCAGGAACTGCGGGTCAAGCGGCTCTATCCGGGCACGGTCATCAAGCCCACCGTGCACCAGGTGCTGGTCCCGCGCCCGAAGACCGCGAAGGTGGGCGGCAAGCCGCTGGTCGGCCGCGATCTGCTGGCCTGGGTCGGCGAGTTCCTCACCTCGATCCTCAGCTAGTGCTGTGACCGGAAAGGTTCACCGGCTCGCGGCGCCCGGCACGGCACCTCGCCGCGTTGTCGCATCACCCGAGTACATCCAGTACGCGGGTGATGCTCCGCCTTGCGATGCACCGCACCGGACGCCGCGAGCCTTCCGGCAAACCTTTCCGGCCACAGCACTAGCGGCCGCTGGGCGGGTCCCCCGATGGGCGGGGGGCTCGCTGGGCGGGGACGCTGCTGGGCGGGGCGCCGTCGGGCGGGGACGCTGCATGGCGGGGGACGCCGCTGGGCGGGACGTTGCTGGTGGGGGACGTCGTTGAACAGGAACGCCGATGGGTGTGGGCGTCGTTGGATGCGGGCGTCGCGGAACGAGGTCGAGGGCGGGGACGAGAAAGAGGAGCGCGTGCGGATCGGTGAGCTGGCCGAGGTGACCGGAACGACACCGCGCGCCCTGCGTCACTACGAGCAGCGGGGCCTGATCACCTCCGTGCGCGCCGCCAACGGCTACCGCGAGTACGACGCCCGTACCGTGGTCCGGGTCCGCAACATCCGCCGGCTGCTGGAGGCGGGGCTGACCCTGGACGACGCCCGGGCGTTCCTGGCCTGCCTGGACGGCGACGTCACCGCTGGTCCCGCCTCCGCCCGGGGGCTGGAGGTCGCCCGGGACCGGCTGGCCGTGCTCGATGCCCGCATCGCGTCCCAGACGGCGATACGGGACCGGCTGGCGGCGGCCCTGCGGGAGGCGGGCGAGACCGTCTGACGGCCTGTTGGCATCCTCGGGTGATGTCGTCGACGGTATGGGTCCGGCGCGGTCGTCCGGGCCGTTCGACGGTCTCGCCCACATGGCCGACAGGGCCTCCTGTCGGCGGGTCCGGGAGCCCCTGGGGGGCCGGGCGGATCCCGGAGGCCCGCCGGTCAGGCGACGACCGCGCCGCCGTCCACGGGCAGCACCACGCCCGTCACGAACGACGCCTCCGGGGAGGCGAGCCGGCTGATGGCCCAGGCGACCTCCTCGGGCCGGCCGACCCGGCCGAGGGGAGTGTGGTCGAGCTGCCACTCGCGCAGGGCGGCGCGCTGTTCGGGGGTGAACCCGGAATGGTGGGCGATCGGTGTCTCGATCGCGCCCGGCGCCACGGCGACCACCCGGATGCCGTGCGGCGCCAGTTCCACCGCCCAGCTGCGGGTCAGCACCTCCAGGGCCGCCTTGCCCGCCGCGTACAGGGAGTTGCCGGGCCAGCCCCGCTGGCCCACCGACGTCGTCACGTTCACCACGACACCTCCGCTCTCCTCCAGGGCGGGCAGCGCGGCCTGGGTGAGCAACACCGGCGCGAGGAGGTTGGTCTCCAGCAGCGGCCGTACCGACGTACGCGTGTAGCCGCGCAGGGAGTCGGCGGTGACGACGGCCGCGTTGTTGACGAGCACGTCGATCCGGCCGTACCGCTCCAGCGTGGCCCGTACGACGGCCCCGGGACCGTCCTCGGCGGTCAGGTCGGCGGGCAGGGGCGTGATCCCGGGGTGCCCTTCGGCGGTCTCGGTCAGGGGTGCGGCCCGGCGGCCGACGGCGACGACGCGGGCGCCCTCGGCGGCGAACGCGCGCGCGGTCGCCCGGCCGATACCGGTACCGGCGCCGGTCACGACGACGGTACGGGGGCTCCGGGCGGGGTTGTCCAGGACGTGGCTGTTCTCGCTCATGTCCGGATCGTCGGACCCTGACGTCAGTGACAAGGTCAAGGCCGTGGGCCGCACATACCCGGAGGGGCGACCGACTTGTCGGGGAATCACACCAATCTGCACCATCTGGTGTGCGCCGACGGGCAGTTACCGTGGGAAGCGGAACCATCCGCCCGTAACCGGAGGGCGGACCAGGGCGAGCGAGGGGGGCGCACCGTGACGCGTCTGAGGGGCGGAGTGGTCACCGCCGTGGCCGTGCTGGTCGCCGTGACCGGATGCAAGTCCGAACAGGCCGGGGGAGCCTCCGGGCCGCAGGAGACGGGCGGCGGGGGTGCCGCCGCCACCGCGGCCGGCTCGCTGACCGTCAAGGGACGCGCCCCGAAGACGGGTTACTCCCGGGAGCGGTTCGGCACCGCCTGGGCGGACACCGACTCCAACTCCTGCGACACCCGCGACGACATACTGAAGCGCGATTTGAAAGAGGTGAAGTTCAGCGGCGGTACCTGCAAGGTCTCCTTCGGCCTGCTGGAACCCGACCCCTACTCCGGCAAGGAGATCACCTACCGGCGAGGCCGCAGCCAGGTCGACATCGACCACGTCGTCGCCCTCTCCGACGCCTGGCAGAAGGGCGCCAAGTACTGGGACCCCCGCAAGCGCATAGCCCTGGCCAACGACCCGCTCAACCTCATCGCGGTCGACGCGAGCACCAACCGTGGCAAGGGAGACGGCGACGCGGCCACCTGGCTCCCGCCCAACAAGGCGTACCGGTGCACCTATGTCGCCGCCCAGGTCGCGGTCAAGAAGAAGTACGGCCTGTGGGTCACCGGCGCCGAGCGGACGGCCATGAAGAAGGTCCTCGCCACCTGCCCGCACCAGAAGCTCCCCACCGGCGGCAACCCGACCGAGGCACCCGAGCGCTTCCGGGCCCGGTGAGCCGGCCGTACGACCCGATGACCCAGCCGTACAGCTCGGTGAGCCGGCCGTACGACCCGATGACCCAGCCGTACAGCTAGGTGAGCCGGCCGTACGGGCCGATGACCCAGCCGTACGGCCTGATGAGAAGGTCGCCCGGCTCCGGCCGACGGGCGGGACCGCCGGTCGGAGCCGGGTCACAGGGGCCCGGCCGCCCGACGGATCACGCGGCCGACTTGCTCTTCAGCGAGTCGAGGACCTGGGCCGTCAACTTCTTCGCGGTCGCGGCGCCGTCGTCGCTGCCTGCGGTGGACAGCACGGTGACCACCGTGTGACCGGAACGGGCCGCGATGAGCGTGGTGCCGCTCTCCCAGGCGCCGCTCGTCAGCGTCATGGTGTACGCCTCGTCGCCGAGCGCGGCGGTGGACCGTCCCGTCACCTTCACCGTGGCGTGGGCGTCCGTGTCCGTGAACGAGGCGCACGTGGCGGCGACCGACCGCAGGTCCTTCATCACGGCCTGCGCCGTGGTGCCCTGGAAGGCGTCGATCTCCTGGGTCATCTCCTCGGTCTTGCCCTGGTTCACATAGTCGTCCTGCGCGAACGACACGCCTCCCTTGTAACCGGTCACCTGGATCCAGGCAGTGCCCTCCAGCCTGGTGCAGTCCGGCTTCGCGGTGCTCTTGTGCGACGGCGACAGGAACGTGCCCCCGCTGTCCGAGGTGCCGTCGGCCTGGCGGGTGAACCCGGACGGAAAGGCCGACGCGGGCGCCAGCACCCGCTTGAGCTGTGTGCCGGTGAGAAGACCGGCGTTGGGGTTCGGCTTGTCACTCCCGCCGCTGTCGGAGGAGCAGGCGGACAGGGCCATGGGGAGCGCCGCGACGGCGAGCAGGGTGGCGACACGGGACGGGAGACGCATGACAGTCCTTCAGGGAGATGGTGGAACGGGGGCCGGACGAGTGGTCGGTGCTGGGGCGTGCCGAGTGGAGCGGTGCGGTGAACGGTGGAGCGGTGGGTGGGATGGTGGGGTGGTGAGTGGTGCGCGATGGGTGTTGAGCGGGTGAGCGGGGGCGGTGACGGTGACCGCTGACCGGTGTGGTGCCGTGCCGTGCGGTGTGGTCGAGCAGTCGGCGGCGCCAGGCGCCGGGCCGGGCGCTCGACCACACTCGGACGGGGGGCGGCCCAGGGTCAGACCTTCTTCCAGTCGCCGCAGCCGTTCGTCTTGAAGTAACCGTCCGACGGGCTGATGGTGACGACGGCCGCGCCGGTGACGTTGTCGTTGGCGATGATCGAGTTCAGCCCTTGGGCGGCGTCCTTCGTGCGCTCCCAGTAGCAGGAGTCGTCGGCGTTCCCGGCCGACCTGTAGGTGCCCGGCGCGATGTCCGTGCCGACCTTGTACATGCCGCCGTCGCCGTCCATCGAGGAGGCGGGCGTGCCCTTCGCCGTCGGGTCCACGGCTTCCCAGTCCTTGCAGCCGCTGGACTTGAACACCTTGTCGGTGGCCTTGATGGTCACGTAGCTCGTGCCGCTGACGTTCTCGTTGGCCAGCAGCGAGTCCATCTCGCCCGAGGCGTCCTTGGCGCGCTCCCAGTAGCACATGTCATCGGTGTTGCCGGCCGTGCGGTACGTCCCCGGCTGCACATCGGAGCCGACCTGGTACTCGCCGTCGCCCGCGATGGCGGCCTTCTTCTCCTCGGCCGCCTTACCGCCCCCCGGGTCCTTCGTGCCACCGGACTTGCGCTCGGCCGACGTCGAAGACCCCTTGCCGCTGCCGCCGGAACCACCGTTCTTGCTGTCGCTGCCGGCGTTCGCGGACACGGCACCGATGACGACGATCCCCACGACGGCACCGAGCGCGACCTTGGTCTTCATGCCCATGACGAAACCTCCCCGACTACGGCGGCCTCCCCCTCCGGTGGCCGCTCGTTCGCTGGGTCAATAAGACCAGAGCCTGTGAACCGAGTCAACACGGTTCACAGGTTCCTGGTTGTACACGCTCGTGAATCCCCAGATCTTGTGTACGCCGGTATGCTCGGTGCACACATGGGGTGAGGGGAGAGCCGGTGCAGGACAACGCGACAGAGGTGACCGCAGCCGGTATCGCGCGGCTCGCCGGAGTGGGCCGTGCCGCCGTCAGCAACTGGCGTCGTCGGCACGCCGACTTCCCGAAGCCGGTCGGCGGCACCGAGACCAGCCCCTCCTTCGCACTCGCCGAGGTCGAGGCATGGCTGCGCAAGCAGGGCAAACTTGCCGAGGTCCCGCTGCGCGAACTCGTCTGGCAGCAGCTCGCCGGTCACCCGGAAGGCCCGCTGACCGCCCTGGTGCACCTCGGCTGCGTGCTGCTGCTGATCCACGAGCGGCCCACCGTCTGGCTCGACGCGAGTGCAGGCTCCGACGCGCGGCTGGCCGCGATGCTGCCCGGTGCGCTGGATCAGGTGCTGGCGCCGCGCTTCGGTGGCACACCGGGCGGCCCGGTTCACAGCAGCCGGTCCCGTCTTGCCGCGAAGGCTGTGAACGGACCGCTTCCTGTGAACACCAAAGGTGAGGGCGGGGGTGTGAACCCGACGCCGGGGGCGCCGGGTGTGAACGCCCCGGCCGACGGCGGCGGTGTGAACGCCGGGGCTGACCTCGGCGGTGTGAACACGAGCGCCGACGCCGACGGTGTGAACTCGCCCGCCGCGGTAGTCCCCACCCCCGTAGCCCCCACCGCCACAGTCCCCACCCTCGCAGCCCCCACTCCCACCGGCCCCCAACTCCTCCCCTCCGTACCCCTCCTCCGCGGCGCCGCCGAGCTGGCCGCCGAGGTGGGGGCGCGGCAGACGTTCGAGTTCCTGCTGGGCCGGCACCTGGACGCCAACCCCCGCCAGTACACGCTCACCCCGGCCGAGCTCGCCGGGCTCATGGCCGCCCTCGCCGGCCCGGCCCGTACCGTCCTGGACCCGGCCTGCGGCACCGGCGCCCTGCTGCGCGCCGTGGACGCCCGCCCCGACCAGGAGCTGTACGCCCAGGACAGCGCCCCGGAACTGGCCACGCTCAGCGCGCTGCGGCTCGCGCTGCACAGCCGGGCCGGCGTGCGCGGCGCCGCCGGCGACACCCTGCGCGCCGACGCGTACCCCTTGCTGCGCGCCGACGCCGTGCTGTGCCACCCGCCGTTCAACGAGCGCAACTGGGGCCACGACGAACTCGCCTACGACCCGCGGTGGGAGTACGGCTTCCCGGCGCGCACGGAGTCCGAGCTGGCCTGGGTGCAGCACGCGCTGGCCCGGCTGACCGACGGTGGCACCGCCGTGCTGCTCATGCCGCCGGCCGCGGCGTCCCGTCGTTCCGGCCGCCGGATCCGCGCCGACCTGCTGCGCCGGGGCGCGCTGCGGGCCGTGGTCGCGCTGCCGGTCGGCGCTGCGCCGCCGTACAACATCCCGCTGCACCTGTGGGTGCTGCGCCGGCCGGACCGGACGCCGGCGACGCCCGAGGTGCTGCTCGTGGACACGGGGAGGTTCGCCGGAGAGGGGCGGGGCGGCCCCGACTGGGAGGCGGTACGGGAGGCCGTGCTGGACGCCTGGCGTGTCTTCGCGCGCGCGGGACAGCTGGCGGAGCGGCCGGGACTCGCCCGTTCGGTGCCGGTCATCGAACTCCTCGACGACGACGTGGACCTCGCACCCGCCCGCCACCTGCCGCCGGCCGCCGTGGCCGACGGCGCGGAGCAGCTGACGCGGGTGCGCGAGCGCCTGGGCGCGACCCTGCGCCTGACCGCCGACCTCACCCCGCCCCCCGCCGACCCGGCACCGTCCGCGCGCTGGCCGCTCACCACCGTCGGTGAACTCGCGCGCGGGGGCGCGCTGGTGATGCGTACCGGCGGAAACGGCGGCCACGCGCGTGTGCCGGTGCTCACCGACCACGACGTGCTGGCCGGAACGGCGCCTTCGGGCACGCTGCCCGAGAGTGAGGAGGAGGCCGTCCTGACCGAACCGGGCGATGTCGTCGTACCGGTGCTCGGCGGGGGTTCGGTGGCGCGCGTGATCGACGACGCGACGGCGGGCGCCGCCCTGGGGCGCAGCCTGGTGCTTCTGCGCCCCGACCGCACGGCCCTCGATCCGTGGTTCCTCGCCGGGTTCCTGCGCGGTACCGCCAACAACCGGCAGGCCAGCAGCTACGCCTCCACGGCGACCCGCCTGGACGTGCGCCGGCTGCACCTTCCCCGGCTCCCGCTGGAGGAACAGCGGCGCTACGGCGCGCGCTTCCGGGCGCTCGACGAGTTCGAGCGGGCGCTCCGGCACGCGAGCCGGCTCGGGGAGCAGCTCGTACGCGGGATGTACGACGGACTGACGGACGGTACGGTCGCGCCCGACTGATCCCGCACCTGCCGCCGGACAACGGTTCGGTACATCCCGGACCGCTTGTCCGTGTCGGGCCATATGCTCGAAGCGACAATCGCACGATCGGCGTTGTCCGCCCGCGCGGACCACGTCGGGCGGGCGGGCACGCCCACTTCCGGATCAGGAGCAGCCATGCACGGCCACGGCTACGGTCAGCCGGTGAAGCAGCCGCCGCACACCGCGTGGCTGGTTTTCCTGCGTGTGCTGTTCGTGGCGCTCGGGTTCCTCACCATCGGGTTCCTGGCCTGGGCGATGATGCTGCGGCTGGCGGCCGTCACGCGCCGGTCGCTGGACTGGGGGCTGTTCGTGGCGGTGCTGGCCGCCGACATCCTCAGCCTCACGCTGGTGGCGACCGAGCCCGGCGACGAGATCCACACCACCGGCGGCTATGTGGGTCTGGTGCTGCTGCTCAGCACGCTCGTGGGCACGATCGCGTACTACCTCGCTGCCGACACCCGCCACTTCCTGCTGCGGCAGCAGGCGTACCAGGCTCAGCGCCCGGCCCCGGCCTACGGCTATCCGGCGCCGGCGGGCCCGTACGGCTCGACGACCGTGCCGATCCTGCCGGCCGCGCACAGGACGCCCGCCGCGCCGCCGGCGCCCCCGGCCGTGCCGCACACCCCGCCCCCGCTGCCGCACACCGCCGCGCCCCGGCCCCCGTCGGCCACCCCGCCGCCCCAGCGTCCCGCGCCCGCGCGGATCGACCAGGTGCGGGCCGAGCTGGACGAGCTCAGCGACTACCTGCGCAGGCAGGACGGCCACGAGGGCGGACGGTGACCGGGACGACAGGGCGTGTCGTCGCCGGCCGTTACGAACTGTCCACGCTCATCGGGCAGGGCGGCATGGGCCAGGTCTGGACGGCGTACGACCGGCGGCTGGACCGGCGGGTGGCGGTGAAGCTGCTGCGCCCGGACAAGGTGGCGGGCCAGGAGGCGGACGAGCTGCGCCGCCGGTTCCTGCGCGAGTGCCGGGTGACCGCGCAGGTGGACCACCCCGGTCTGGTGACGGTGCACGACGCGGGCAGCGAGGGCGAGGAGCTGTTCCTCGTCATGCAGTACGTCGACGGCGCCGACCTCTCCGACCACCTCGCCGAGCACGACCCCTACCCGTGGCCGTGGGCGGTCGCGGTGGCCGCGCAGCTGTGCGCCGTGCTGAGCGCCGTGCACGCCGTGCCGATCGTGCACCGTGACCTCAAGCCGCGCAACGTGATGGTGAAGCAGGACGGCACGGTCACCGTGCTCGACCTGGGCGTGGCCTCGGTGATGGACACCGACACCACCCGCCTCACCCACACCGGCTCCCCGATCGGCTCGCCCGCCTACATGGCGCCCGAGCAGGCGATGGGCGGCGCGGTCGGGCCGTACACCGACCTGTACGCGCTGGGTGTGCTGATGCATGAACTGCTCAGCGGCGAGGTGCCGTTCGCCGGCTCCACCGCGCTCGGGGTGCTGCACCGGCACCTGTACGAGCCGCCGCTGCCCGTGCGCCGTATCCGCCCCGAGGTTCCCGAGGCGCTCGAGACCCTGGTGCTGCGGCTGCTCGCCAAGGACCCGCAGCACCGGCCGGCGTCCGCGCAGGAGGTGTACGAGGACCTGGCGCTGCTGCTGCCCGCGCGCGGGACACCCACCGGGGCGCCCTTGGATCCCACGCGGCCCTTCCTGCGCCCGCACGCCCCCTGGCCGGACCGCGCGCGGACCCTCGCGCCCCAGCCCGCCCCCGTGGCGCCGGTGCCGCCGGTGGCCGAGAAGCCCGATGTCGCCGCCGCCGTGGACGACGTCAAGCGGCTGCTGGGTGAGGGTCGTATCACGCAGGCCGTGGACATCCTGGGCGCGATCCTGCCGGCCGCCGCCGAGCAGCACGGAGAGCACTCGCCGGTCGTGCGCACCCTGCGCAAGCAGTACGCGGCCACGCTCATGGACGACGGCCAGTACCGGCGCGCCCTGCCCGAACTGCGCCGTCTCGCCGACGAACGCGCCGCCGAGGCCGGCCAGGCCGACCCGCAGTCGCTGCGCTACCGCTACGAGGCCGCGCAGTGCCTGGAGCAACTGGGCGAACCGGCGGCGGCGCTCGCCGGGTACCGCGCGCTGCTGCCGTACTACGAGAACCGGTACGTCTCCGGGGATCCGCAGCTCGCCCACGAGGTCCGCCGCCGCATCGGTCATCTGCTGCTCGCCCTCGGGGACCGGCCGGCGGCCCACGACACGCTCGCGCGGCTGGTCGTGGACGTCGAGCGGCTGCACGGCCCCGGTCATCCGCTGGCCGTCGAGGTCCGGCGGACCCTCCAGTGGCTGGGGCAGGTGCGCGGATAGGCTTTGCCGGGCTCTGAGGCACTCTTGTGCGTCTCGGGGACTCGTGTTCTCCGGGGGCGGATCCGGCGCTCGACATGTCGCGCTGCGTCCGCCGCCACGCACGCACGCGCGTGAACCGCCGTGCACGATCAGGGGTGGGGATTCATGGCCGGTCACCGGCAGTCGAAGAAGCGCAGGTATGTCACCTGGGCGGTGGCCGGAGCGGCCGTCGTCGCCGGGGCCGGTATCGCCGCGCAGACCTCCATGGCCACCACCACGTGGCCCGCCCAGAAGACCTTCACCGGCCGCGCGTTCGACACCTGCACCGCGCCCTCGCTGTCCGCCATGAAGGCATGGCACACCGGTTACTACGGCGCCGCCGCCGTCTACGTGGGCGGCAAGAACCGCGGCTGCGCCCAGCCCAACCTCACCGCTTCCTGGGTGAAGTCGGTCAACTCCCTCGGCTGGAAGCTCATCCCGATCTACGTCGGCGCCCAGCCGCCCTGCCAGACCGGCTCCAACCCCGAGAAGCTGACCGCCTCCACGGCCGTCTCCCTCGGCGCGACCGACGCCAAGGACGCGGTGGCCAAGGCATCGGCGCTCGGCATGAAGACCGGCAGCCCGGTCTACCTGGACATGGAGCCGTACGACGTCAAGAACAAGGCGTGCAACGACGCCGTGCTGGCGTATGTGCGCTCGTTCATGAAGACGCTACGCGCCAAGACCTACCGTGGCGGCTACTACGGCTTCAGCAGCTCCAGTGCCAAGGCCATCGCCACCGCGTCGGACAAGACGGATCTGCCGGGCAACCTCTGGTACGCGCTGTGGGACAAGCAGTACACGACGACCACCGACTGGCCGTGGGGCACCGGCCAGTTCACCGACCACAGCCGCGGTCACCAGTACATGGTCAACAGCAAGGAGGCGCGCGGCGGCGTCACGCTGACCGTGGACCGGGACGCCTGGGACGCGCCGGTGGCCATCGTCGGCTGACCCGGCGGGCCGTCCCGGCGCGGCGCGGCGGTGCCCGAAGCACGCGCGAATCGTTGGTCGAATGGGTTGGCCGCAGCCCGCCCACTGCCTACCATCGATCACCGCAAGACTTTGTGCACCGTCGCACAATCTCCCCTGGAGGTTTCCTTGCACCGCCGCCGTCGCACCGCGCTCGTCCTCACCGCCGCGATCGCCGCCGCGGCACCCCTGCTGACCGCCTGCGGAAACGACGCGCACCCCGGTGCCGCGGCCGTCGTCGGCGGGCAGCGGATCACCGTCGGCCAGCTGGAGAGCCGGGTCAACGAGGTCCGCCGGGCACAGCGGGCCGCGGTACCGAACGAGACCCAGTACCAGCAGGTGGTCTCGTCCACCAGCAGCCTCACCCGCGACACCCTGCACAACATGGTGCTCGACCGGGTGCTGCACCGCGCCGCCCAGGACCAGGGCATCAGCGTCACCCGCAAGGAGATCCAGCAGATGCGCGCGGACCTGGAGCGGCAGGCCGGCGGCAGCAAGGGTCTGCAGACGGCCTGGCTGCAGAAGTACGGCATCGCCCCGGGCCACCTCGACGACAACCTGCGCCTGCAACTGGAGGCGCAGAAACTCGCCGCGAAGCTCGGCACCGACACCAGCCAGCCCGCCTTCTGGCAGGCCCTGTCCAAGGCGTCCGCTGAACTCCACGTCGACCTCAATCCCCGCTACGGCTCCTGGGACGTCCAGAAGAGCAGCCGCGTGGACGCCAAGACGCCCTGGGTGCGAGAGGTCACGACGGCGGGCGACGAGCAGCCGCAGACGGCGTAGCCCCGGCTGACGGCGCGGGCCCGGCCATGCCGGTGCCCGTTCGAGCAGCACGAGGACTTTGGGCAGCTGCGAGCAGCACGAGGACTTCGGGCAGCTGCGAGCAGGACGAGGACTTCAAGCAGCGCGGAACGGTACGACAACGGGCCGTCGGTCATACGATCACACGATCACCTCGGCCCTGTGGACAACTCGATCCGCTCCCTCGTGCCGTGGGCTACGTTCGGATCGTGAACGAAACCAGTCCCGCAGTCCGTCCCCCGGGCGGCCCGGAAGCCGACCCCGGCCGCATCGTCCTGCTCACCACCAGCCACCGCGTCGCCCCCGGCCTGCTGTCCTGGCCCGCCTGGCAGGTCCTGCGCGGCGCCGACGCCGTGCTGTGCGGGGACGGCGCGCATCCGCAGCTGCCGTATCTGCGCGAGGCCGGGACAGCGGTGCAGGAGGCGTCCCCCACCGCGCAGGAGCTGGTCGACGCCTGCGCCGGCGGGCGGACGGTGGTCGTCGTGGCGACGGGCGAGGGCGAGCCGGCACTCACCGACGGCCTCGCCCGGCTGGCCGGCTCCGGCCGGGTCGCCATGCCGGAGCTGGAGCTGCTCCCCGCCTCCTACGACCTGCCCGGTGCTCGCCTGCTGGACCTCGTGCAGGTCATGGACCGCATCCGCGCCGAGTGCCCGTGGTCCTCCCGGCAGACCCATGAGGGACTGGCGAAGTACGCCATCGAGGAGGCGTACGAGCTGGTCGAGGCGATCGAGGCCGGCGACCGCGTGGAGCTGCGCGAAGAGCTGGGTGACGTCCTCCTCCAGGTCGTCTTCCACTCCCGGATCGCCGAGGAGCACCCGGACGCGCCCTTTTCCGTCGACGACGTCGCCGGCGGCATCGTCGCCAAGCTCATCCGACGGCACCCGCACGTCTTCGGCGACGAGCGGGCCGAGACCCCGGAGGACGTCAAGGAGCACTGGCTGCGCACCAAGGCGGAGGAGAAGCAGCGCACCTCGGTCACGGACGGTGTCCCGCTCGGCCAGCCCGGCCTGGCCCTGGCCGCCAAGCTCGCCTCCCGCGTCCGTATGGCGGGCCTGAACGTCCCCCTGCCCGAGGGGAACGGCATCGGATATGAACTGCTCGCGCTGGCGGTGCGCGCCGAGGCGGACGGCGTGGACCCGGAGGCGGCGCTGCGGGCGGCGGCGCGGGTCTACCGGGACGCGATCAAGACGGGCGAGGGTGCGCCGACGGCGGACGGCACGGAGGAGGACGAAGGGTAGGCGGGGCGGAGAAGGAAGGGCAGGCAGGCCGAGGGAGGGGAGGGAGGGGAGGAGAGGGAGGGGGGTCACGGCGAGCCGCACTGGTGTAGTGCGCAGAGGGCAGAGGGCAGAGGGCAGAGGGCAGAGGGCAGAGGGCAGAGGGCAGGCGGCAGGCGGGGACCGGCGGATCGGCGGATCGGTGGGACGGACGGCGGGACGGACCGGCGGGACGGACGCGGACGGCGGACGGATCGCCTTCCGAGGGCCGGATTCCCTTCCGTGTCAGTACCGTTGAGGCACAGCGAGGTCACGAGGTGCGGGGGGCGTGCGTGAGGCTGGGGACGGATCTGGCGGGCGTCGGGGCCGAAGTGCTCGCGGCGGCGCTCGCCACGGAGGAATGGGTCCGGGTCCGGACAGGCTTCGCGCGATGGTTCTCGGAGCAGCGGGCTTCCTCCTACGCCTGGGAGCTGCTCAGCACCGGGCAGGCCGATCCCGATTCTCGGGAGCCGCTGCAAGCGGTCTGGGCGTCCCGGCTGCGCAGGACCCTCGCTCACGCGGAGGACAAGAACGCCGCGGCCCAGCAACTGCGGGAACTGATCTACACACTGGCACCCTTCATGGACGCGACCTCGGTCCCTGCGACAGCCCCCGTCCCGGGCCTGAGGCCGGCCCCAGCGCCGGACGCCCGCGACCCGAGACCGCGTCCCCTGCCGGACCCCGCCCCGGACCTGAGACCGGAGCCCGCGCCGGACCCCGCCCCGGACCTGAGGCCGGAGCCCGCGCCGGATCCCGCCGCGGACCTGAGGTCGGAGCCCCGGACAGGCCCCGCCCCGGGCCTGAGACCAGATACCGTGCCGGACCCCGCCCCGTACCGGACGCCGGACCCCGCCCCGTACCCGATGCCGGACCCCGCCCCGTACCGGACGCCGGACCCCGCCCCGTACCGGACGCCGGACCCCGCCCCGCACCTGATGCCGGGTCCCGGGACGGACTCCGCGCCGGAGCCGAGCCCGCGCCCGGTGTCGGAGGGCCTCCCGGAGGGACGCTCGCCGCTCACGGGGGACCATGTCGACTTCCGGCAGGCGGAATTCCATGGGCAGGTCATCGGAGTCCAGATCCAGCACGCCTACGGCGCCCGGCCGCCGATCGTCCTCCCCGTCCCCGGGGACTGGCCGACGGCCACCGCGCTGGAGCCGCTCGCGCACGGGGTGCTGCCTGCCCGTCGGATGAAGGGACGTCCGCCGCTGCCGCCCTATGTCCCGAGGGACGCCGACGCCGCCCTGGTCGCCGCTCTGGCCTCCGTGGCGGTGTACGGCGGACTGGTGGTGGTGCTCGGGGAGCCGTACGCGGGCAAGTCGCGCACGGCGCTCGCGGTGCTGGCGGCCGCGCTCCCGGGCGCCCGGGTGTACGCGCCGGACGCCGGTACGGACCTGCGGGGCCTGCCCGAGGTGCTGCGGGGAGCGCCGGGGCTCCACGTGCTGTGGCTCGACGACCTCGGCGGCCACCTCGGTGACGGCGGCCTGGAACCGCGGCTGCTGGCGCGGCTGGCCGGGCTGAAGGTCGTCGTGCTCGCCACCCTGCGGGAGGACGCCTACGACGAGCACCGGCAGACCCCGCGCGGCGGAGTGCTGGACCTGGCGCAGATCGTGGAGCTGCCCCGGGAATGGACGGACGCCGAGCGGGCGCGGGCCGCGGAGTCGGGGGACGGGCGGCTGACGGAAGCGGCCGGGCTCAGCGGGGCGGAAGGGATCGCCGCGCACCTCGCCGTGGAACCGCGGCTGTGGGCGGACTTCGAGCGCGCCCGGCGCAAGCACCCGCGCGGACAGGCGCTGGTGCGGGCGGCGATCGACCTGGCGCGGTGCGGGCTGCGGGGGCCGCTGCCCCAGGACCTGCTCGTGGAGGTGGCCGACGGCTACGGGCCGCTTGCCGGGACGCAGCCGGAGACCGTCGAGGAGGCGCTGGAATGGGCCGCCCGGGACCGGTACGGGGTGCTGCCGTTGCTGCGGCGCGAGGGGCCGCGGGCCTGGTCGGCGGCGGGCCCGCTGGTGGGCACGGCCCGGTACGACGAGAAGTTGCCGCCGGTGGACGGCGCACTGTGGCAACGGGCGCTGGACGTCGCGCGATCGGGGGAGGGGCACGACTTCGAGCTGGTGGCCACACTGGCGGGCGCCGCGTTCGAACGGGGCGTCCAGGCCGGGGACAGGCGGGCGATGTACCGGCTGGGGCTGCTGGAGGAGGCCGAGGGGCACCAGGAGGAGGCGGAGAGCTGGTTCCGGCGGGCGGCCGAGGCCGGGGTGCCGGAGGCGGCGGGACGTATGGGCCGGCTGCTCGTGGAGCGCGGGCGGAGCAGGGACGCGGAACCCTTCCTGGAGGAGGCCGCGCAGGCGGGGGACGGCGACGCGGCGACGCTGCTCGCCGAGGCGCTGCTGGACCGGGCCGAGCGCTGGCTGCGCGCGGCGCGGACTCCTAAGGCGGCGCGTCTGCTGGGAGATCTGCGGTTCTGCGTGGACGACCCCGAGGAGACCTGGCTCCGGTACACGAACGCGGCCGGCCCCCGGCACCCGGAAGTCGCCCGGAGCATGGGCATGCACCACCTGGTGGTGAGCGAGACCGAGATCGCCCGGGCATGGTTGCAGCGCGCGGTGGACTCCGGTGACCAGGTCGCGGCCGAGCTGCTGGCGGAACTGGACCGCGAGGGGCCGTCGCTGAGCGACGCGGAGGACTACTTCCGGGACACGGCCGACTATCCGCTGGACATCGCCCACCACGGAATCGTCCTGGAGAAGCTGGACCGGCCGGACGAAGCCGAGACGCGGTACAGGCACGCGTACGAAGTCGGTGACTCCTACGGCGCGTACCGGCTCGGCGCCCTGTTCGACGGGCAGGGCAAACCGCAGGAGGCCCGGCGCTGGTACCGCAAGGCGGCCGACCTCGGGCACTACGCGGCGCGCAAGGCCCTCGGCGAGTTGTCCGACGGTCCGGATACCGTCGAGGAGTGAGCGACCAGGACCACCCCGACCAGCCGGCCCCCGCCCTCTTCACGTGGGAGTTCGCCGCCGATCCCTACCCCGCCTACGCCTGGCTGCGCGAGCACGCCCCCGTGCACCGGACGCGGCTGCCGAGCGGCGTCGAGGCGTGGCTGGTCACCCGGTACGCCGATGCCCGGCAGGCCCTGGCCGACCAGCGGCTGAGCAAGAACCCGGCCCATCACGACGAGCCCGAGCACGCCAAGGGCAAGACCGGCATCCCCGGCGAGCGCAAGGCCGAGCTGATGACGCATCTGCTGAACATCGACCCGCCGGACCACACCCGGCTGCGCCGCCTGGTCAGCAAGGCGTTCACACCGCGCCGGGTCGCCGAGTTCGCCCCCCGGGTGCAGGAGCTGGCCGACCAGCTCATCGACCGGTTCGCGGCGACCGGATCCGCCGACCTCATCCACGAGTTCGCCTTCCCGCTGCCCATCTACGCCATCTGCGACCTGCTCGGCGTCCCACGCGAGGACCAGGACGACTTCCGGGACTGGGCCGGCATGATGATCCGGCACGGCGGAGGGCCCCGGGGCGGGGTCGCCCGGTCGGTGAAGAAGATGCGGGGCTATCTCGCCGAGCTGATCCACAAGAAGCGCGAGGCGCTGCCGGCGGCGCCCACGCCCGGCGAGGACCTGATCTCCGGCCTCATCCGTGCCTCCGACCACGGCGAGCACCTCACCGAGAACGAGGCCGCCGCCATGGCCTTCATCCTCCTGTTCGCCGGCTTCGAGACCACCGTCAACCTCATCGGCAACGGCACCTACGCCCTGCTCACCCACCCCGAGCAGCGTCGGCGGCTGGAGGAGTCCCTGGCGCGCCGGGAGACGGACCTGCTGGCGACCGGCGTGGAGGAACTGCTGCGCTACGACGGCCCGGTGGAGCTGGCCACCTGGCGGTTCGCCACCGAGCCGCTGACCATCGGCGGGCAGGACATCGCGCCGGGCGATCCGGTGCTCGTCGTACTCGCCGCCGCCGACCGGGACCCGGAGCGGTTCGCCCACCCGGACGTGCTGGACCTCGCACGCCGTGACAACCAGCACCTCGGCTACGGCCATGGCATCCACTACTGCCTGGGCGCGCCGCTCGCCCGCCTGGAGGGTCAGACCGCGCTCGCCACCTTGCTCACCCGCCTGCCCGACCTGCGGCTCGCCGCCGAACCGGCCGAGCTGCGCTGGCGCGGTGGACTCATCATGCGTGGACTGCGCACCTTGCCGGTGGAGTTCACGCCCACCGTCTGAAGACGGGACCTCCAGGGAGAAATGACAGACGTTCAACTCTGTGATCTTCACGTGATCTGTGCGGCATGAACTTGTGACAAGTGATCGTGTGCCGATACGTTCACCCATCAGCGCGGCGAGCGGCACCATCCGCCGCGCTGGTCCCGCTGTCGCTCGAAAGGCATCTGCATGCTCTCCGGGAACGGTCGACACCGTCGCCCCCGCCAGGCACCGGCCCTCCTCGTCGCGGCCGGGGTGACCGGCTCCGCCATCGCCATCCCGCTCCTCGGCGCGGCGAGCGCCAACGCGGCCGACGGCACGACCTGGGACAAGGTGGCCGAGTGCGAGAGCGGCGGCTCCTGGAGCGCGGACACCGGCAACGGCTACTACGGCGGGCTGCAGATCTCGCAGGACGACTGGGACAAGTACGGCGGCTCCCAGTACGCGGCCAGCGCCGACCAGGCCAGCCGTCTGCAGCAGATAGCCGTCGCCGAGAAGATCCTCGCCGACCGGGGCACCACGCCCTGGGCCACCTGCGCCCTGCTGTCCGGTCTGACCTCCGACTCGGGCTCCGTGGACGTCGACACGGGCGTCGGCGACTCCGGTGACAGCGACGGTCCGGGCCACTCGTCCGGATCGGCCGACCGTTCCGACACGTCTGACACCTCCGGCACCGCCGACTCGTCCGGTCTGCCTGATTCGTCGTCCTCCACCGGGACCGGCTCCGCCACCGGCACCGGGACCGGCTCCGGCACCGGGTCCTCCTCGGGCGAGACCGGCACGGCGACCCCGAAGCCGGGCAAGGACGCCGGTACGGCCACCGGTTCCACCGGGACCAACACTCCCAAGTCCGACAAGTCCTCCTCGCGGGACTCCGGAAGTCCGCAGGGGGCCGACGGTGCTCCCACGGCCACCCCGGACGCCGCGACCGAGCCCAACGCGCAGCAGGCTGCCGGTTCTTGGAGCCTGGTCGACACCGGGGCCCTCAGCAGTGGTGGACGGCACCGCGGGGCGAGTGCGGACGAAACGGTGACAAACGGTCCGGGTGTCGCCGGCTCCGGTCGGCACGCCTCGCCCGAGCCGGGCACCTACACCGTCCGCGAGGGCGACTCCCTGGTCTCCATCGCCGACTCCCTTGACGTCGACGGCGGGTGGCGCGCGCTGTACGCCGGGAACAAGGAGGCCATCGGGCCCGACCCGAGCCGCATCACTGCCGGTCAGACCCTGGAAGTCGGGGGCGAAACGGGCAAGAAGTAGCGGGAGTTGACGCCCCACTTAGCGCCCTAATGTCCGGTTTGGCGAAAGTGTGGGATGAGTCTCAGAAGCCCTGATCGTCTTTGAAATTCCGCGGATCGCGTGTCTACGGTCGAGGCCGCTCGTCACCACGAGCCCCGGCAGCCACCACGCCGAATCCTGCCAGTGGTTGCCCGGGAACAGTCGACGCGTAAAGCGCCGTAGGCAGGAGCGGGGGACCCAAGGTAGGCGCCGGGGCCAGCACTTGAAGCTGGAACCGGCTGGGGGTGAAGCCGCACTCCGCGCAAGCGGGAGGTGCGGCCGGGCAACTCAACCGGCCCGAACCCGACAGCTCACCTCGTAGGCGTCGGTGAGGGGATCTCCATGCTGTTTACCGGCAAGGGCAAGCACCGCCGTCCGTCCAAGGCCGTCCGCGCCGTCGCGCTGGCCGGTGTCACCGGCGCCGCCGTCGCCGCCCCGCTGATGGCGGCCGGCAACGCCTCCGCCGCCACCACCTCCGAGTGGGACACGGTCGCCCAGTGCGAGTCCGGCGGCAACTGGTCCATCAACACCGGCAACGGTTACTACGGCGGCCTCCAGTTCTCCGCCTCCACCTGGGCCGCGTACGGCGGCACCCAGTACGCCGCCACCGCCGACAAGGCCGGCAAGGCGCAGCAGATCGCCGTCGCCGAGAAGGTTCTCGCCGCGCAGGGCAAGGGTGCCTGGCCGGTCTGCGGCACGGGCCTGTCGAGCACCCCGAACAGCGGCCCCGCCCCGAGCGCCCCCTCCACCACGGACTCGGGCAGCGGCACCACCACCACCACCCGCTCCACCGACCAGCAGGCCGCCTCCCGCTCCGCCGAGCGCCCGGCCGCGTCCACGAGCAAGAGCAAGACCGTCACCACCCCGACCGGCAAGACGGTCAAGAAGGGCGACGGCGAGTACAAGGTCGTCACCGGTGACACCCTCGGCACCATCGCCGAGAAGCACCACGTCCAGGGCGGCTGGAAGAAGCTGTTCGAGCTGAACAAGGACATCGTCGAGGACGCCGACCTCATCTACCCGGGCCAGCAGCTGCACCTGAAGTAGCCACCTGGCTCCCAGCCGGCCCACAGGACCCGCACATCCGTGCGGGCCACCCTGAAGGCCCCCGTGCGGGTCACCCCCCGTCCCCCACGGGCCCCCCGCCCCGGTGCGTGTTCCCCCGTACGCACCGGGGCGGGCTTTTTTGTGCGCAGCGCACGGAAGTCCGCCGCACCTCTTTGTTTCGGGCAGAAACAAAAGGTACCGTCGGCTTGTCCACGGGACGGTCGGTCGGTGGCCGACGCCCCTGGGACGGTTAGGCTCTAGTCGCAAGGCACACCAGCCCCGCACTTCCAGCGTCACATCCAAGAAGGAGATGCTCGTGCCGTCCATCGACGTCGTCGTAGCCCGGGAAATCCTGGACTCCCGAGGCAACCCCACGGTCGAGGTCGAGGTCGGCCTCGACGACGGCAGCACGGGTCGTGCCGCCGTCCCGTCCGGCGCCTCGACGGGCGCCTTCGAGGCCATCGAGCTGCGCGACGGTGACCCCAACCGCTACCAGGGCAAGGGCGTCGAGAAGGCCGTCCTCGCCGTCATCGAGCAGATCGGCCCGGAGCTGGTCGGCTACGACGCCACCGAGCAGCGCCTGATCGACCAGGCCATGTTCGACCTGGACGCCACCGACAACAAGGGCTCCCTGGGCGCCAACGCCATCCTCGGCGTCTCGCTCGCCGTCGCCCACGCCGCCTCCGAGGCCAGCGACCTCCCCCTCTTCCGCTACCTGGGCGGCCCGAACGCGCACCTGCTGCCGGTGCCGATGATGAACATCCTGAACGGCGGCTCGCACGCCGACTCCAACGTGGACATCCAGGAGTTCATGATCGCCCCGATCGGCGCGGAGTCCTTCTCCGAGGCGCTGCGCTGGGGCACCGAGGTCTACCACACGCTGAAGAAGGTCCTGAAGAGCAAGGGCCTGTCCACCGGCCTCGGCGACGAGGGCGGCTTCGCCCCGAACCTCGGCTCCAACCGCGAGGCCCTCGACCTCATCCTCGAGGCCGTCAAGGAGGCCGGTTACGCCCCCGGCGAGCAGATCGCCCTCGCGCTCGACGTCGCCGCCTCCGAGTTCTACAAGGACGGCAAGTACCTCTTCGAGGGCAAGGAGCGCTCCGCCGCCGAGATGACGGAGTACTACGAGGAGCTCGTCGCGGCCTACCCGCTCGTCTCCATCGAGGACCCGCTGTTCGAGGACGACTGGGCCGGCTGGAAGGTCATCACCGACCGTCTCGGCGACAAGGTCCAGCTGGTCGGCGACGACCTGTTCGTCACCAACCCCGAGCGCCTGGCCCGCGGCATCGAGGAGGGCGCCGCCAACGCCCTGCTGGTCAAGGTCAACCAGATCGGCTCGCTGACCGAGACCCTGGACGCCGTCGAGCTGGCCCAGCGCAGCGGCTTCAAGTGCATGATGTCCCACCGCTCCGGCGAGACCGAGGACGTCACCATCGCCGACCTGGCCGTCGCCACCAACTGCGGCCAGATCAAGACCGGCGCCCCGGCCCGCTCCGAGCGCGTCGCCAAGTACAACCAGCTGCTGCGCATCGAGGAGATCCTCGACGACGCCGCGGTCTACGCCGGCCGCTCCGCCTTCCCGCGCTTCAAGGGCTGAGGCTGACCCAACCTGGCGTAAGGCTTAGCCAGTCGTACGTACGTCCCCGTACCCGGTCCCGTACCGTGTGCGGGGACGTACGCGCGTGTGAACGGGAGGCGGGGAAGATGGCCGTGAAGGACCGGGACCGGTTCTCCACCGCGACCAGGCTCAGGCTGCTGGGCGAGCAGACGGCGGCCCGTGTCTACCGCTCTCAGACCAAGCGGCAGGCCCGCCGATCCCGGCTCACCGGCCGCGCGGCGCTGCTCGCCCTGGTGCTGTGCACGCTGATCGTCGCGCTCGCCTACCCGATGCGGCAGTACGTCTCCCAGCGCGCCGAGATCGCCGAACAGCAACGGCAGCAGGAGCAGGCGCGCAAGCGCGTCGAGCAGCTGCGCGACCTCAAGGCGCGCTGGCAGGACGACGCCTACGCCGAGCAGCAGATCCGGCGCAGGCTGCACTACGTCAAGCCCGGCGAGACCGGGTACGTGGTCATCGACCCGGGCGTGGCCAAGCAGTCCCGCGCCGACCTCGGGGCCGCCCACCGGCCCTGGTACGCGAACGTCTGGGACGGCGTCGACAAGTCCGACGCCTCCGACCAGTGACCGGCCCGCCGGGCCGGCAGACCGACAGAAAGCCACTCTGAAAGCAGTCATGGAAACGCCTCCGCCGCCCACTCCGCGCACCGAGCCCACCGACGCGGACGTCGAGGCATTCAAGCAGCAGCTGGGCCGCCCGCCGAGGGGCCTGAGGGCCATCGCGCACCGCTGCCCGTGCGGTCAGCCGGACGTCGTGGAGACGGCACCGCGCCTGCCCGACGGCACGCCCTTCCCGACGCTGTACTACCTGACGTGTCCGAAGGCGTCCTCCGTCATCGGCACGCTGGAGGCGAACGGCGTGATGAAGGAGATGACCGAGCGGCTGGGGCGCGACCCCGAGCTGGCCGCCGCCTACCGTGCCGCGCACGAGGACTACATCCGACGCCGGGACGAGATCGAGGAGCTGACGGGCTTCCCGAGCGCGGGCGGCATGCCGGACCGGGTGAAGTGCCTGCACGTGCTCGTCGCTCACTCCCTGGCCGCCGGGCCGGGCGTGAACCCCCTCGGCGACGAGGCCCTGGCGATGCTGCCGGAGTGGTGGCGCAAGGGCGCCTGCGTGACGCTCGACGACAGCGAGGGGCACGAGCAGTGACCCGGGTCGCCGCCATCGACTGCGGTACCAACTCCATCCGGCTGCTGGTCGCCGACGCCGACCCGGAGACCGGCGAACTGACCGAGCTGGACCGCCGGATGACGATCGTGCGGCTCGGCCAGGGGGTCGACCGCACCGGCCGGCTCGCCCCCGAGGCGCTGGAGCGCACCTTCGCCGCCTGCCGTGAGTACGCGGCCGTCATCAAGGAGTACGGCGCCGAGCGTCTCCGTTTCGTCGCCACCTCCGCCTCCCGGGACGCCGAGAACCGCGACGACTTCGTGCGGGGCGTGCTGGACATCCTCGGGGTGGAGCCCGAGGTCATCACCGGCGACCAGGAGGCCGAGTTCTCCTTCACCGGCGCCACGAAGGAACTCACCGGCCGCACCGACCTCGCCCGGCCCTACCTGGTCGTGGACATCGGCGGCGGCTCGACCGAGTTCGTCGTCGGCGACGACCACGTACGTGCCGCCCGGTCGGTGGACGTCGGCTGTGTGCGGATGACCGAGCGGCACCTGGTGCACGGGGACAAGGTGAGTGATCCGCCCGCCGAGGAGCAGGTGGCCGCGATAAGGGCCGACATCGAGGCCGCCCTGGACCTCGCCGAGGAGACCGTCCCGCTGCGCGAGGCGCACACCCTGGTGGGTCTGGCCGGGTCCGTCACCACGGTGTCCGCCATCGCCCAGGAGCTGTCCGAGTACGACTCCGCGCGCATCCACCACTCCCGGGTCTCCCGGGACCGCGTCCGTGAGATCACCGAGTGGCTGCTGCGCTCCACGCACGCCGAGCGCGCCGCGGTCCCGTCCATGCACCCCGGCCGGGTCGACGTCATCGGCGCGGGTGCCCTCGTCCTGCTGGCGATCATGGAGCGGACCGGCGCCCGGGAGGTCGTGGTGAGCGAGCACGACATCCTCGACGGCATCGCGTGGTCGGTGGCGTAGCTCTCTTTTGTTACCCGTTGGTAGCCATCGGCTGAGCAGCTCGGATAACGTCTGAGCGGGGCTGAGGGGCCCTCGGGGGCCCCTCGGTGACGGCCGGTCGGAAAAGTTCGTGAAGTTCTTCACAAGGAATTCCGTTCCGGGGGGCCGTTCGCGGGGTCCCGTAGGCCCTTCCGGGGCCCCACCAGTCGTTTGAACATGTTCAGGCTGTCGGTGTGAGCGGGGATCGGAAGGTGCTTTCGGCGGGTGTTCCGGAGCCCTCACCGTCGCCTCGTGGGACCAGAGAGGCAGCTCACGCGGCCTTGACAACGGGGCGAACCGCTCCCTGGTTCCCCTCCGGGGGCATGACCTCGGTCAAGCGGGCCGCGGAGTTTATCACAGGCCCTGTCGAACCTTGTGAAGGGGCGCACGAGCAGCCCCCCCGAGGCAGGTGGATACTCGATGGCATGAGCACCACGGAGCGTCCCAGGATCCTCGTAGTAGGCGGTGGGTACGTAGGCCTGTACGCAGCTCGGCGCATTCTCAAGAAGATGCGCTACGGCGAGGCGACCGTCACGGTCGTCGACCCCCGGTCGTACATGACCTACCAGCCCTTCCTCCCCGAAGCCGCCGCCGGCAACATCTCCCCTCGCCATGTCGTCGTCCCGCTGCGACGCGTGCTGCCCAAGGCGGAGGTCCTCACCGGTCGGGTCACCACCATCGACCAGGACCGCAAGGTCGCCACGATCGCCCCGCTGGTCGGCGAGGCGTACGAGCTGCCCTTCGACTACCTGGTCATCGCCATGGGCGCGGTCTCCCGCACCTTCCCGATCCCCGGCCTCGCCGAACAGGGCATCGGCATGAAGGGCATCGAGGAGTCCATCGGTCTGCGCAACCACGTCCTGGAGCAGCTGGACAAGGCCGACTCCACGACCGACGAGGAGATCCGCCGCAAGGCCCTCACCTTCGTCTTCATCGGCGGTGGCTTCGCGGGCGCGGAGACCATCGGCGAGGTCGAGGACATGGCCCGGGACGCGGCCAAGTACTACAAGAACGTGTCCCGCGAGGACATGCGCTTCATCCTCGTCGACGCCGCCGACAAGATCCTGCCCGAGGTCGGCCCCAAGCTCGGCCAGTACGGCAAGGAGCACCTGGAGAGCCGGGGCGTGGAGATCTACCTCTCCACCTCCATGGACTCCTGCGTCGACGGCCACGTCGTGCTGAAGAACGGCCTCGAGGTCGACTCCAGCACCATCGTGTGGACCGCCGGCGTCAAGCCGAACCCGGCCCTGGCCCGCTTCGGCCTGCCCCTCGGCCCGCGCGGCCACGTCGACTGTGAGCCGACCCTCCAGGTCAAGGGCACGGACTACATCTGGGCCGCCGGTGACAACGCACAGGTCCCGGACCTCGTCGGCCGCAAGGCGGGCAACGAGAACGCCTGGTGCCCGCCGAACGCCCAGCACGCGCTGCGCCAGGCCAGGGTCCTCGGCGACAACGTGATCTCCGGCATGCGGGGCTTCCCGCAGAAGGAGTACGAGCACGCCAACAAGGGCGCGGTCGCCGGTCTCGGCCTGCACAAGGGCGTGGCGATGATCGTCATGGGCAAGATGAAGATCAAGCTCAAGGGCCGCCTCGCCTGGTACATGCACCGTGGCTACCACGGCATGGCGATGCCGACCTTCAACCGCAAGATCCGCGTCTTCGCCGACTGGACCCTCGGCATGTTCCTCAAGCGCGAGGTCGTCTCCCTCGGCGCCATGGAGAACCCCCGCGAGGAGTTCTACGAGGCCGCCAAGCCGGCACCGGTCGCCGCCGCGAAGACCGAGGAGAAGGCCAAGGCCTCCTGACCTCTGGTCGCTGACCGCCCGAAGGACCTCCCGCCATCCGTGGTGCGGGAGGTCCTTCGGCGTTGTGCACCCGGCCGAAGTGCATGCCCTCTACAGCTGTTTTGCTCAGTTGTAACTCCTTTGCGGGACTGCGCCGAGCGCCCCGGGGTGTTTACGTGGTGAACGGACATCCGGGATCGTCGTCTTGGAGGTGTGCGCCATGGCCGACGCCGCGTCGCGGCTGAGGAGTCTTGCCGAGCAGGTGCTGGGAACGCCGCTCCCCGTGCGGGTGCGGGCGTGGGACGGATCGCAGGACGGACCGCCGGAAGCACCCGTGCTCGTCATCCGCAATCGCCGCGCCCTGCGCCGCATGCTGTTCAAACCGGGCGAACTGGGTCTCGCCCGTGCCTGGGTCGCCGGGGACCTGGGCATCGAGGGGGACCTGTACAGCGTGCTGGAGGCGGTGGCCGGGCTGGTGTGGGAGCGCGGGGAGGACGCCCGGAGCCTGGTCCAGGCGGTGCGCGATCCGGAAGTACGCGCCGCCGTCCGTGAACTGCTGAAGCTCGCCGGCCCGCCCCTGCCGCCCGCCCCGCCCCAGGAGGAGGTCCGCAGGCCCCGCCGGCGCCTGCACACCAGGCGCTCCGACAAACGGGCCATCAGTCACCACTACGACGTCGGCAACGACTTCTACGAGGTGGTCCTCGGCCCCTCCATGGTGTACTCCTGCGCCTATTGGGAGGAAGCCGGCACCCTGGAGTCCGCCCAGCGCGACAAGCTCGAACTGGTCTGCGCCAAACTGGGCCTGAAGAAGGGTCAGCGGCTGCTGGACGTCGGCTGCGGCTGGGGCTCCATGGCCATCCACGCGGCCCGCGAGTACGGCGTGAGCGTCGTCGGGGTCACGCTGTCGCAGGAGCAGGCGGCGTACGCCCGCAAGCGCGTCGCCGACGAGGGGCTGACCGACCGGGTGGAGATCAGGGTCCAGGACTACCGGGACGTCACGGACGGCCCCTTCGACGCGATCTCCTCCATCGGCATGGCCGAACACGTCGGCGCCGAACGCTACCTGGAGTACGCGCGCCTGCTGTACGCCCTGCTCAAGCCCGGCGGCCGGCTGCTCAACCACCAGATCGCCCGCCGCCCGCAGCGGGACGAGTCGGCGTACGAGGTCGACCCGTTCATCGACGCCTACGTCTTCCCCGACGGCGAACTCGCTCCCGTCGGCACCACCGTCACCCAGCTGGAGCGGACCGGGTTCGAGGTCCGGGACGTGGAGTCCCTCCGCGAGCACTACGCCCGCACCCTGCGCCGCTGGGTGACCAACCTGGAGGCCGACTGGGACCGCGCCGCCCGGCTCGCCGGCCCCGGCCGCGCCCGCGTCTGGCTGCTTTACATGGCCGCCTCCGCGCTCGCCTTCGAACGCAACCGCATCGGCGTCAACCAGGTCCTGGCGGTCCGCCCTCCGGAATCCGGCGCCTCCGGACTCCCGCTGCGGCCCCGCACCTGGCAGGGCTGATGCCCTCCGCTCCACCGGTACGGCAAGAGGGGCCCCGCGGTCGCGAGGCCCCTCCGGTGTGTCCTACGGCTACTCGGCCTTGATGGCCGCCAGCATGTTCATCCGGGCCGCGCGGCGGGCCGGCCACAGGGCGGCCAGGATGCCGACCGTGCCCGCCAGCAGCAGGAAGACCGCCATCCGGCCCCAGGGCAGGACCAGTTCGTACGTCGGCATCTTCGTGCCCAGCAGCTCACCGGCCGCCCAGCCGAAGAACACGCCCAGTCCGATGCCCAGGACACCGCCGAACAGGGAGATCACCAGGGACTCCAGGCGGACCATCCGCTTGATCGCCCGGCGGTCCAGGCCGATCGCGCGGAGCATGCCGATCTCCTGCGCACGCTCGAAGACGGACATCGCCAGCGTGTTGATGACGCCGAGCACGGCGACGATCACCGCCATGCCGAGCAGGCCGTAGACCATGTTCAGCATCAGGGTGAACATCTGCGCGATCTCGTGGGAGATGTCCTGCTTGTCCTGGACCTTGATCGCCGGGTTGGAGCCGAGGGCCTGCTCCAGCGTGTCCTTGGCGGTGCCGGACGCGCCGTCCGCGGTCTTGACCATGACCTGCATGTCGGCCGGGTCGCTCAGGTGCGGGGTGAGGACCTTGTCGTCGAGGATGACGCCGTTGAGCATGTCGTTGCCCTCGTACACGCCCGCGACCGTCAGCCGCTCGGCCCTGCCGTCCTCGAAGTGCGCGGTGAACCGCGAACCGGCCTTCCAGCCGTGGTCCTTGGCCCGGTCCTCGTCCACGACGACCCGCGAGCCGCCCACCGAGAAGGAGCCGTCGGTCACCTTCAGGTCCGTCAGTTCGCCGATCACCGCGCCGTTGACGCCGGTCAGGAACTCCGTGTCGCCGTCGATGCGGGACTCGCCGTTGCGCAGCGGGCTGCTGGCGGTGACACCGTCGGCGGCGGCGAGCTTCTTCGCGACGTCGGGGGAGAGCGGGCCGCGGTTGGCCATCGAGACGACGTAGTCGGCGCGGATCGCCGAGCTGGCCATCTTGTCGATCGAGGTCTGCAGGCTGCCCGCCATCACCGTCATGCCGGTGATCAGGGTCAGGCCGATCATCAGCGCGGAGGCGGTGGCCGCCGTACGGCGCGGGTTGCGCACCGAGTTCTGCCGGGCCAGCTTGCCCGACACCCCGAAGGCGCGCAGCACCGGCGCGGCGGCGGCGATCAGCGGGCGGGACAGCAGCGGGGTCAGCACGAACACGCCGATGATGAGCAGGACCGCGCCGATGCCCATCGCACCCTGGCCCGAGTCGGCGTTCATCCTGGTACCGGCGAGGACCGCCGCGACGCCTGCCGCCGCGAACAGCGAGCCCAGCGTGTTGCGCAGCACCAGCGACTTGGTGGTCGCCTTGGCGTGCACGCTGCTCATCGCCGCCACCGGCGGGATCTTCGCGGCCCGGCGGCCCGGCAGCCACGCGGCCAGCATGGTGATGAGGACGCCGACCGCCAGGGCGGTCGCCACCGTGCCGGGGCTGATCACCAGCGGTCCGTCGGGCAGGCTCGCGCCGAAGGAGTCCAGCAGGGAGCGCAGGCCCGCGCCGATGCCGATACCGGCGGCCAGACCGGTCACACCGGCGACCGTACCGACCACGAACGCCTCGATGAGCACCGAGCGCGTGACCTGCCGGCGGGAGGCGCCGACCGCCCGCAGCAGGGCCAGTTCCCGGGTGCGCTGGGCGACCAGCATGGTGAAGGTGTTGGCGATGATGAAGGTGCCGACGAACAGGGCGATGCCGGCGAAGACCAGCAGGGCCTGCTTCAGACCGCTCATCGACGAGGAGATCATCCGCGCCTGGTCGTCGGCGAGCTGCCGGCCCGTGGTGGTCTCCACGAGCTTCGCGGGCAGGGCCTTGTCCAGTGCGGCCTTGAGCGCCGTCTGACCGGTGCCGGCCGCGGCCCGCACGTCGATCTCGTCGTACGTGCCCTTCTTGCCGAACAGGGCCTGGGCGGTGGGCGTGTCGAACAGGGCGAGACTGCCGCCCGCGGCGACATTGCCGTCGTCCGTGGTGAAGATGCCGCTGACGGTCGGGGTGAGGACCGGGCCGTCGACGGAGAGGCGCACGGTGTCGCCGACCTGGTAGCCGGCGCGCTTCGCGGTCTCGGAGTCGATCAGCACCTCGCCCTTGCCGTGCGGGGCGTGACCGTCGACCAGCGGGTAACGGGGGTCATTGGTGCCCCAGTAGTTGCCGCCGGCGGACTGCCAGTCGCCGCCGACGAGCTTGCCGTCCTTGTCGGCGACGGCGGTGAAGCCGGTGACGACACCCGTGGCGGAGGCGGCACCGGGGACCTTGGCGGCCTTGTCCAGCAGGGCCCGGGTCAGCTCGGGGGTCTTGCCGACCTTGTCTCCCTTGGAGTCCTGGTACTCGGGCCGAACGGCGACGTCGACCTGTTCGAAGCCCTTGGCGGAACTCTTCTGGTAGGCGTCGGAGATGGTGTTGGTGAAGACCAGCGTCCCGCAGACGAAGGCCACGCCGAGCATGACGGCGAGCACGGTCATCAGGAGCCGGGCCTTGTGCGCGAGGACGTTGCGCAGGGCGGTGCGGAACATCAGCTGGTACGGCCCTTCGCGTCGAACTGCTTCATCAGGTCGAGCACGGAGTCGGCGGTGGGACCGTGCATCTCGTCGACGACCCGGCCGTCCGCGAGGAAGATCACGCGGTCCGCGTACGCGGCGGCCACCGGGTCGTGGGTCACCATGACCACCGTCTGGCCCAGCTCACGCACGGAGTTGCGCAGGAAGCCGAGCACCTCGGCGCCGGACCGCGAGTCCAGGTTTCCGGTGGGCTCGTCACCGAAGATGATGTCGGGCTTGGAGGCGAGGGCCCGGGCGACGGCCACGCGCTGCTGCTGCCCGCCGGAGAGCTGGGAGGGCCGGTGGCTGAGCCGCCCCGACAGCCCCACCATCTGGATGACCTGATCCAGCCACGCCTTGTCCGCCTTGCGGCCGGCGATGTCCATCGGGAGGGTGATGTTCTCCAGCGCGGTCAGCGTCGGCAGCAGGTTGAACGCCTGGAAGATGAAGCCGATCTTGTCCCGGCGCAACTTGGTGAGCTGCTTGTCCTTCAGCTTGCCCAGCTCGGTGTCGCCGATGCGCGCCGACCCGGAGGAGAAGGTGTCCAGACCGGCCACGCAGTGCATCAGCGTGGACTTGCCGGAGCCGGACGGACCCATGATCGCGGTGAACTCGGCCTGCCGGAAGCCGACGGAGACCCGGTCCAGGGCGACCACCCGGGTCTCACCCTGCCCGTAGATCTTCGACAGCTCCGTGGCGCGTGCGGCCACGGCGGTGGTCCGGTCGGCGGTGGGTGTGGTGGTCACGGGACGGTGCTCCTGTCGGGACGACGTGTGTTCCTGGGGACCGTTCCATCGTCACGGCACGGGACGCGCGTGTAGTCAGTCGCTGTTCTGGTTCCGGGGGGCGACTCGGGTCGGACGGGAGGCCGCCGTGTCATACCTGGGGAGGACGGCCGACCCTGAGGGACGGCGCCCCGGACGCCCGGCGACATGTCAAGAACCGGTGGACCGCCTTTGTTCTGGCGGTGAAATTCCGTCATTTCGCGTACGCGCGTACACCTGTCCCGTCAGGCTGTTGGCAAGTGCGGATGGCGTGTTCCGTGGGCTGATGCACCCTCAGACGTCAATAAAATAAGACAACATCGGTCCACCCGTCCGCTGTTCGGGGGTTGGGTCCCGATAGGCTCGGAACCTCGTTGCGGAGCCCATGGCCTGCCCGGATGGTGGAATGCAGACACGGCGAGCTTAAACCTCGCTGCCCCTTCGCGGGCGTGCCGGTTCAAGTCCGGCTCCGGGCACTTTCCGCCTCCCGAACCCCTTTGTGACTCCGGCGCGACCGTTGACGGCGGTGCCTGTGTGGCCGGACACTCGCGCTCGCCTCTGAGTGAAGAAACTTTCACCACACGAACAGCCTGCCGGTGATCGCTCCGTGGTTCTCCTACGACATGACGACGCTGCTGCACCGCGCCCCGGACGCCACCGCCCGCCTCCAGCTGGGCCGCCCGGAGCGGATCGCGTCCTCTCGCGCGGCCGAGACCGGTCCGGCCGAGGCGTACACAGGGTTTCCGCTCGGTTAGCCGTCCGTCCGTGGCCGGGAATCCGACACACGCGTAGCGTGTTGCGCAGTGTGGCAGGGGAAAGATCCTCCTCAAGTATCATGGTCGGTCCTTTGCCAATCCATTACCCTTGAGCCCAAGGCTGCACTCAGCAGTCATGGAGGAGTGAAATGAGGAGCAGTAACCCGGTCTTCTCGCGACGGGGGTTCAGCCGCGACAACGGCTATGCCGGCTTCAACACCGCACCGCAGGCCGGGTACGCCCAGGGCAACCCCTACGCGCAGAACCCGTACGCGCAGGCGGACCTCCAGCAGGGTGCCCCGCCGCAGGCCCCGGCCACCACCGACCGGATGACCATGGACGACGTCGTCGTCCGCTCGGCCATCACGCTCGGCACGGTCGCCGTCGGCGCCGTCCTCGCCTGGGCGCTGCTGCCGGTCTCCACCACCAGCTACGGCCTGGCCGTGGGCTCCGCGCTGATCGCGTTCGTCCTGGCGATGGTCCAGAGCTTCAAGCGCAGCCCGTCGCCCGCGCTGATCCTGGGGTACGCCGCCTTCGAGGGCGTCTTCCTCGGCGTCCTCAGCGAGATGTTCAACAGCCGGTGGAGCGGCGCGCCGTTCCAGGCGGTGCTCGGCACCATGGCGGTCTCGGGCGCGACCCTGCTGGTCTACAAGGCCGGCTGGATCCGCGTCACCGCCCGCTACGCCCGCATCGGCATGGCCATCGCGATGGCCTTCCTGGTGGTCACGGCGGTCAACCTGCTGCTGGTCGTCTTCGGCGTCGCCCCCGACGGCGGACTGCGCAGCTTCGGCCCGCTCGGCGCGATCGTCGGCATCATCGCGATCCTGCTCGGCGCGTTCTTCCTGACCCTCGACTTCAAGCAGATCGAGGACGGCATCGCCTACGGCGCCCCGCGCAACGAGTCCTGGCTCGCCGCGTTCGGTCTCACCATGACCCTGGTGTGGATCTACGTGGAGATGCTGCGGCTGGTGGCGATCTTCAGTAGCAGCGACTAGCACCTGCGCCGGTCGTACGCCGGGCCCCGGGCAACCCGCCCGGGGCCCTTCGGCGTTCAGAGCAGCTTGCGCGCCGCCCTCCTCAGGTCGTACTCGTGTACGAGCGCCTTGGCGTGGCCGTACGCCAGGTCGTACTCGTGCCGGAGCCAGCTGACCTTCTCCTCGAAGCGGAAGAGCGCGGGGCCTTCTTCGACGGTGCGCAGCCAGTCGGAGACTTCACGACCGGTGCAGTGCGGGATGCGGGCGAGCAGATTGCGGTGGGTCTCCTCGGAGAAGACGTGGGACATCGGCGCCTCCGAACACAAAGGGGATGTAAGCCGGTCCTTCACGTCACCGTGCCTGAGCGTTCGCGTATTGGCAACAGTGCGGCGCGTTACGCTCGGTGGGTGGTTGATACGACGCCCTTGACCCAAGCAGTGGATCACTTCGCCGACCGGTTGCGGGCGGCACCGCAGAGCCGGCTGCAACGCTGCGCCGCGGCCGAGGCATTGGCCGCGGCGCGGGAGCTGTCCCGGCGCGCCCAGTCGCTGGATGAGCCCGGCACCGAGCCCCGGGAGATGCCGGACGCGGGGATGTTCGCCGTGGCGGATCAGATCCTCGTGGCCGCGCACGACCTGGCTGTGGCGGTGCGGAGTGACGATCAGGTCGCCGATGCCGTGCGGTTCGTGGAGGAGGCGCGGCAGCGGGCGGGGGTCTGAGAACCGTCAGAGGGACGCGATGACCCTGTCGGCCAGGATGTAGACCATGTCCTCGCCGCACGCGAACGTCAGCGTGTACGCGCCGGAGATGCCCGAGCCGCCCAGGAGGTAGGGGGACTGCCCCGACTCCACCGCCGCGGCCAGGCGCTCCGCCGTCTCGCGGTGGCCGGGGGTCATGCACAGGGTGGTGCCGTCGGCGAAGACGTAGACGTCGAGCGTGCCCAGCGGGCCGGGGCGGACGTCGCAGAGCTCGACGTGCTCGGCGGCCAGCTGTTCCAGGGTGGTCACCGTGCGCTCGTGGTCGTTCACGGCAGGCGACTGCACCGGCACGAAGTCCGGGTGCGAGGGGTGCCGGCGGCGGGCCGCGGCCAGCTCCGGGGACTCCCCGGCGAACTCGTCGACGTCCGCGGCCGGCTCGGACACCGGTTCCAGGCCCGCGAAGTCCGCCTGCCGCGGCAGGAACAGATCGGCCTCGGGCAGGCCGAACAGCGACGGCGTGTCGGAGGCGTCACGGGCCTCCTGCGCCGCCCAGAAGGCGCGCGCCTCGGCCAGCTCGCGCTCCCGCTCCTCGGCGAGCGCCTCGGCCACGGCCGCGCGTATCTCGCCGGCGTCGGCCGCGGCCCGCGCGTGCGGCAGCAGGGCGTGCACGCCCGCCGTCCGGTCCTCATCCAGCTGCCGCTGCAACTCGGTGAGCTGGCGGCGCAGCTTGAGGACGGTACGCAGGACGGCGACGCCCACGGCGCCGGTGGCTGCCGTGGTGAGCAGCAGGGCGATCGGCATGGCGCTCACTGACATACTCCCGGTTTCACAGTCGTCCCCCGACTTCCTACATCAGCTTGAAGGGCGGACTAACCAACTGTCAGTGCGTAACGTCACGAAACGGACGGAACTTTGGGTTCGTGGTTTCGTTGTGCGCTGTGCTGATCCACCCTGACCTGCATCGATGTGCCCGCCGGGCGAGATAGGTCACATCCTGGGGGAGATTGGATCACGGAAAGGCCCAAAACCTTGGTGTTTCCTAGGTTCTGGGCCCTTCCGTGACGTAAGGTGCGTGGTTCGCTACGGACGGTGCGTCAGCTGAGGCGCTCGATGACCATCGCCATGCCCTGGCCGCCGCCCACGCACATCGTCTCCAGGCCGAACTGCTTGTCGTGCCACTGCAGCGAGTTGATGAGCGTGCCGGTGATCCGGGCGCCCGTCATGCCGAAGGGGTGGCCGACAGCGATGGCGCCGCCGTTGACGTTCAGCTTGTCGATGTCGATGCCGAGGTCCCGGTAGGAGGGGATCACCTGGGCGGCGAACGCCTCGTTGATCTCGACCAGGTCGATGTCGTCGATGGTGAGACCGGCGCGCCGGAGGGCCTGCTTGCTGGCCTCCACCGGGCCGAGGCCCATGATCTCGGGGGACAGGCCGGAGACGCCGGTGGACACGATCCGGGCGAGCGGGGTCAGGCCCAGCTCGCGGGCCTTGGTGTCGGACATGATGACGAGCGCGGCGGCGCCGTCGTTGAGCGGGCAGCAGTTGCCGGCGGTGACCAGGCCGTCCGGGCGGAAGACCGGCTTCAGCCCGGCCACGCCCTCCAGGGTGACACCCGCGCGGGGGCCGTCGTCCTGGCTGACCACCGTGCCGTCGGGGAGGGTCACCGGGGTGATCTCGCGCTCCCAGAAGCCGTTCTTGATGGCCTGCTCGGCGAGGTTCTGGGAGCGGACACCGAACTCGTCCATGTCCTGGCGGGTGACGCCCTTGAGGCGGGCCAGGTTCTCCGCGGTCTGGCCCATCGCGATGTACGGGTCGGGCAGCAGGCCGTCCTCGCGCGGGTCGTGCCAGGTGGAGCCCTCGGACGCGGCGGTGGCGGCGGTCCGGGCCTGCGCCTCGGCGAAGAGCGGGTTGGCGGTGTCCGGCAGACCGTCGGAGCTGCCCTTGGCGAAACGGGAGACCGTCTCGACGCCGGCCGAGATGAAGACGTCGCCCTCGCCCGCCTTGATGGCGTGCAGCGCCATGCGCGAGGTCTGCAGGGAGGAGGAGCAGTAGCGGGTGATCGTGCAGCCGGGCAGGTGGTCCATGCCCATCTGTACCGCGACGATCCGGCCGAGGTTGTGACCCTGCTCGCCGCCGGGGAGGCCGCAGCCGAGCATCAGGTCGTCGATGTCCCGCGGGTCCAGCTCGGGGACCTTGGCGAGCGCCGCCTGGATGATCGTGGCGGTCAGGTCGTCGGGGCGCAGGTCCTTCAAGGAGCCCTTGTTCGCGCGGCCGATGGGGGAGCGGGCGGTCGAGACGATGACGGCTTCAGGCATCACGGCTCCAGTGACAGAAGTGGGCAGGGCCGTTTGGGAAGTTACCCGGCCGTACCGGAGAGGTCATCGGTGTCGCGGTGTGACACTGGCCGCAATTTACTAAGCGCTTGCTTTTTCGCTGGCTCGTCCGGCCGACCCGGCCGGTGGACCGGCGGCGAAGGCCGGTCCACCGACGGGGGCGCCGGTCACACCGACCGGGTCGCAGGTCCACCGACGGGGTCGCAGGTCCGCCGACGGGGTCGCCGGTCACTCCGACGGGGTCCCGGGCGTACCGACGGGATCGCCGGTCATACCGACGGGGTCGCCGGCTCGGCCTCCGGCACCCGGCGGCGCCGCCGGCGCTTGAGCAGCGCCCACGGCCCTCGCGGCCCCGTCGGCATCGCCGCCGTGACCTCCGTGCCCGCCTCCGAGGCCGCCTCGGCTGCGGCCCGGGCGACCGGCAGGAAGCCCTCGCGACGCGACACGTCCGGCCGCTCGTCCTCCGCCGGCCACAGGCCCAGTGCCGCGCACACCGTGGGGAGCACGGCCATCGCCGCCGTCGCGTAACCCTCGGCCGAGGGGTGGTAGTTGTCCGGCCCGAACAGCTCACGCGGGTTCGCCTCGAACTCGGGGCCGAGCAGGTCGCCCAGCGACACCGTGCGCCCGCCCTGCTCCACCGCCCCGATCGTCTGGGCCGCCGCCAGCTGCCGGGACGCCCGCCGGGCCAGCCAGCGCAGCGGCTGCTGCACCGGTTCGATGGTGCCGAGGTCGGGACAGGTGCCGACCACCACCTCGGCGCCGGCCGTGCGCAGCCGTCGTACCGCCGCCGACAGGTGCCGTACCGAGCGGGTCGGCGGCATCCGGTGCGTGACGTCGTTCGCGCCGACCATGATCACGCAGATGTCGGGGACCTGGAAGGCGCCGGACAGCACCAGCGCCACCTGACGGTCCAGGTCGTCGGACCGGGCGCCGGGCAGCGCCACGTTCCGCAGTTCCACCGGGCGCTCCGCCACCGCCGCGAGACCGGAGGCCAGCAGCGCCCCCGGCGTCTGGCCCGCCCGGTGCACGCCCTGCCCCGCCGCGGTGGAGTCGCCGAGCATGGTCAGGCGGAGGGGAGGTTCACCGGGGATGTCGTACGCGTGCCCGTACACCCCGTCCGCCACCGGCACCCGGCCGCTGCTGCCGTTGCCCACATGGCGCCGTGCCAGCCGTAGCTCCGCCAGCACCAGCCCGACGGTCGCCGCGCCGACCAGCCCGACCCCGCCACCGCCGTACGCCGCTCCGGCCGCGATGCGCCGGGCCACCCTCGCCCTCGACATGCTCGTCATGCGTCGCCGCCACCTCCTCGTAGCCGTATCCACTCCTTGCCCCGTACAGGCCGTGCGTCAATCTCAACGCGGAGTGAACGACCAATCTCGCCACACAGCTGGCCTTAGGCTGGCGACACCACTACGAACACATCTTTTTGCAGCGACCGGAGACAACGGTGCGATTCCACGACTCGATGATCAGCCTCGTCGGCAACACCCCGCTGGTGCGGCTCAACAACGTGACCAAGGGCATCCAGGCGACCGTCCTGGCCAAGGTGGAGTACTTCAACCCCGGCGGCTCCGTGAAGGACCGCATCGCCTTGCGCATGATCGAGGCCGCCGAACAGAGCGGGGAGCTGAAGCCGGGCGGCACGATCGTCGAGCCGACCAGTGGCAACACGGGGGTGGGTCTTGCCATCGTGGCCCAGCAGAAGGGCTACAAGTGCATCTTCGTGTGCCCCGACAAGGTGAGCACCGACAAGATCAACGTGCTGCGCGCGTACGGCGCCGAGGTCGTCGTGTGCCCGACCGCCGTCGACCCCGAGCACCCGGACTCGTACTACAACGTCTCCGACCGGCTCGTCCGCGAGACCCCCGGTGCGTGGAAGCCCGACCAGTACTCCAACCCCAACAACCCGCTCTCGCACTATCACTCGACCGGCCCCGAGCTGTGGGAGCAGACCGAGGGGAAGATCACCCACTTCGTGGCGGGCGTCGGCACCGGCGGCACCATCTCCGGCACCGGCAACTACCTGAAGGAGGCCAGCCAGGGGAAGGTCAAGGTCATCGGCGCCGACCCCGAGGGCTCGGTGTACTCCGGCGGTTCCGGGCGGCCGTACCTGATCGAGGGCGTCGGTGAGGACTTCTGGCCGACCGCCTACGACCGCACCGTCGCGGACGAGATCGTCGCCGTCTCCGACAAGGACGCCTTCCAGATGACCCGCCGGCTGGCCAAGGAGGAGGGCCTGCTGGTGGGCGGCTCCTGCGGCATGGCCGTCGTGGCCGCGCTGGAGGTGGCCGAGCGGCTCGGTCCGGACGACGTCGTGGTGGTGCTCCTGCCGGACAGCGGGCGCGGCTACCTGTCGAAGATCTTCAACGACGAGTGGATGGCCGACTACGGCTTCCTGGAGGACGAGGGCCCCAGCGCCCGCGTCGGCGACGTCCTGAACGACAAGGCGGCCGGCGCCATCCCGTCCCTGGTGCACATGCACCCGGAGGAGACCGTCGGCCAGGCCATCGAGGTGCTGCGCGAGTACGGCGTCTCGCAGATGCCGGTCGTCAAGCCGGGCGCCGGTCACCCGGACGTGATGGCCGCCGAGGTCGTCGGCTCCGTGGTGGAACGGGAACTGCTCGACGCCCTGTTCAGCAAGCGGGCCTCGCTGGAGGACCCGCTGGAGAAGCACATGTGCGCCCCGCTGCCCCAGGTCGGCTCCGGCGAGCCGGTCGGCGACCTGATGCAGGTGCTGGGCTCGGCGGACGCGGCGATCGTCCTGGTCGAGGGCAAGCCGACCGGCGTGGTCAGCCGGCAGGACCTGCTGGCGTTCCTCGCCAAGGGCGGCAACAAGTAGCGAACGCCGGATGAAGGGCCCAGGGTCCCGCCGGACTCGCGGTCACCTGGGCCATCGAGCCGTCCCGGAAGTGGTACGAGCGTGTCATGTGCGCGCAGCACCCGCTTAACACGGGTCCGGCACAGTGGTGGGTGTCGGCAGGGCGCGGGGCACCTCCCAGGCGTCAAGCACTGGGGGAGAGGCTCCCCGCCCGGGCCGGCGCCGAACGGCGCCAAGGACCTCCGGAGCGGCTCCCGGACCTCCATGGACGCCACGGACGCGCAAGCCCGGCCCTGACCCGGCACGCGTCCCTCGCGGGGACCGCCGTCGTCCCGCCCCCCGGCAACGGGGGTGCGGCGGTCCCCGCGCAATTCCTCTCCGGGCCCGGCCGGCCCCGGCACGTCAACCGCCGCCGGGCCGTGGTGCTGCCGGACCGGCGGGCGGAAGTGACGGGCGGCCGGCCCGCTCAGTCGTCCCCGCCGGACCGGTCCCGGCCGCGGCCCGCGAAGAGTTCCGGGTTCAGGCGTACGGCCTGTACCGCGTTGACCCCGACGATGCCGATCCAGGTGACCACCATCCCGGACAACCCGGCGAGGGCGCCGGCGATCGCGGACAGCGGGATCGCCAGGACCAGCGTGATCAGGGCGAAGCCGTAGCGCTCGCCCCAGGAGTCGGCCGGTTTCGGCCGCCGGGTCTCGCGGGCCGTGGCCATCTGCCGCTCGGCCAGCTGCCGTCGCACCCGGCGGTCCACCGCGTCGTCGATCCGCTGCTCGACCTTCTCCAGGAACGAGTCGACCAGGGCGGAGTCGTAGTCGTCGCCCAGCTCCCTGCGGGCCCCTACGGTCGCGTCCAGGTCCTTGCGGAGCCAGGGGTCCGTCCTGAGGCCGGCGTCGTCCCGGGGATCGAGTGTGTCCATGCCGGTCAGCCTAGAGAGCGGTCGGCTCCGCCGCAGTGGGGTCAGCCCCCCTTTCCGGTGCCGGGAAAACCACCGTCCGCCGGCGCGCGACCAGCCAGTACAGCAGCGCGGGCACGGCCAGGCCGACGATCCAGGAGATGTCCGCGCCGCCGAGCGGATCCACCAGCGGGCCGGTGTAGAAGCTGGTGGCGAGGAACGGCAGCTGAGCGAGGAGTCCGGCCGCGTACACGGCGAGGGCGTCCCAGCGCCAGGCGCCGTAGCGGCCGCCGGGATCGGTGAGGGCCGGGAGGTCGTACCGCTCCTTGGCGATCAGGTAGTAGTCGACCAGGTTGATCGCCGACCAGGGCGTGAAGAACGTCAGCAGGAACAGCAGGAAGTCCTTGAACGAGGACAGGAAGCTGTCCTTGCCCAGCAGCGCCACCGCGGTGCCGGCCACCATGATCAGCGCGATGTACGCGGCCCGGCCCGCCCGGGACAGCCGCCGCTGCCCGCGGAAGCCGCTCACGCTCGTCACCATCGACATGAAACCGCCGTAGGTGTTGAGGACGTTGACGGTGAGCTTGCCGAGCGCGATGACGAAGTAGAAGAAGGACGCGACCAGGCCCGTGCCGCCGAGGGCGACGACATAGCCGACCTGGCTGTCCAGGAACTTCTCGCCGGCCGTGGCCGCGACCAGCACCCCGAAGGTCATGGACCACTGGCTGCCGAGCGCCGAGCCGGACAGGGTCCACCAGAAGGTGGCCTTCGTGGACGTCGTACGCGGCAGGTAGCGGGAGTAGTCCGCCACGTACGGGCCGAACGCCAGCTGCCAGGACGCCGACAGGGACATCGCCAGCAGGAACATCGGCAGCGAGAAGTGCGCGTCGTGCAGCAGCGCGGAGGTGTCCGCGCGGTCCAGGAGGCGTACGGCGAGATAGCCGAAGGCGAGCGCGCAGACGGCGCTCGCGACGCGGCCGAGGGCGTGGATGACCCGGTATCCGACGGTCGCCGTGACCGCCGTGACGGCGGCGAAGACGACGATGCCGGTCGTGTCGTCGGTGTGGGTCAGCTCGCCCACCGCCTGCCCGGCGAGCACGCTGCCCGACGCGAAGAAGCCGATGTACATCACGACCACCAGCAGCAGCGGTACGACCGCCCCGCGCACCCCGAACTGGGCCCGTGACTGGATCATCTGCGGCAGGCCGAGGCGCGGGCCCTGGGCGGAGTGCAGGGCCATCACCGCGCCGCCGAGCAGGTTGCCGAGCAGCAGGCCGGTGACCGACCAGACCACGTCACCGCCGAAGACGACCGCCAGGGCGCCCGTGACGACGGCCGTGATCTGGAGATTGGCCCCGAGCCACAGCGTGAACTGGCTGAAGGCCGTGCCGTGCCGTTCCTCGTCCGGGACGACGTCGATGGAGCGCAGTTCCACAAACTGTGCCATGCGTTCTCCCCACACTGGGCTGTATAACGGTATGCAGCGACACACTTTCTGAATAGACGGTCTGTGTCTGTCAATGCCTCGGCGCTGTACTCTCCCGAGGCGGCAAGGAGATCTGGAGGGGGAGTACGGCATGAGCGCGACCGACAGTCCGGCGAACCGGTTGCAGGCGCTGTTCGAGGGTCACCGGCTCACGCCGACCCAGCGCCGCATCGCGCACAGCATGGTGCGCCGGGCCGCCGACGTGCCCTTCCTGTCCAGCGTGGAGCTGGCCGAACTGGCCGGGGTCAGCCAGCCGTCGGTGACCCGCTTCGCGGTCGCCCTCGGCTTCGACGGCTATCCCGCCCTGCGCAAGCACCTGCGCGAGGTCGTCCCGGCCGAACCGGCCACCGAGGCCGGCGCCTACAACGAGTACCAGCAGGCCGTCGAGGCCGAGATCGAGAACCTCAAGCACCTGGCCGAGCTGCTCGCGGACCCGCGCCCGGTGCAGAAGGCCGGCCGGGTCCTCGCCGCCTCCCGCCCGCTGCCGGTGCTCGGGCTGCGTGCCGCCGCCTCCCAGGCGTACGGCTTCGCCTACTTCGCCGCCAAGGTCCACCCGGACGTCCGGCTGCTGAACGAGGGCGGCACGATGATCCACGACCGTATCGACGCCGCGGTCCGCGCCGGCGCCACCGCCCTGCTGTGCTTCGCGCTGCCCCGGCACCCGCGCGAGGTCGTGGACAGCCTCGCCTATGCCAAGGACGCGGGCCTGACCGTGGTCACGGTCGCCGACTCGGCGTTCGCGCCGGTCGCCAAGTACTCCGACCTGCTGCTGCCCGCCGCCGTCGGGACCGGGCTCGCCTTCGACACCGCGTGCGCGCCGATGCTGCTCGGCCGGGTCCTGCTGGAGGCGCTCTGCGACGACCTGCCGGACGCCCAGGCCCGCCTGGAGGAGTTCGACGCACGGGCGGCGGCCCGCGGGCTGTTCGTCGAATGACCGCGGGGCCCCGCCGCTCTCAGATTCGTCTCACGTTCTGCCGTTAGCGTCCCCGCGAGACATGTGCGCTGTGGAGACACGTGACACGGGAGGCTGACGTGGCGCGCGGAGGACAGGGGCTGGCCCGGGTGGCCGTCGTCGTGCGGGCGGGTGCCGCGCCGCTGTGGTGGCTCGGGGTGGCCGCCGCGGGGATCGGTGTCGTACCGGAGGGACTGACCGGGCGCCGGATCGGCGTGCTGGCCGGGGCGGCGCTGTTCCTGGTCGGCGCGGCCGGTGTGGCATCGGCCCGCCGGGGCCGGTACGCCGCCCTCGCCCGCGGGGCGGCCCGCGCGGGCAAGTACGACGTGCTTCAGGACCGGGCGGTGACCGTGCGCGTCTGGCGCCGGGGGCACCGCTGGTGGCTGCTGCTGGGCTGGGCGCTCGCCTTCGGCTCCGCCTTCGTGGTGCCCGCGGCCGGCGGCATGCTGCTGGCCGGGCTCGGCACCGGGCTGCGGCTGAAGGCCGCCTGGCTCGGGCGGCTGGAGCGGGCCGGGCAGACACTGCTGTGGGTGCGCGTCGACTGGCTCGACCGGCGTGGCGGGCACCCGGCCGGCAAGGCCGTCAAGGGCCTGCGGGGTACGGGCATCGCGGCCGGCGACGCGGCCCCGGGCGGGGCCCGCCGCCGTACCGCGGCACTCGTCTGAGCTGCCGTCAGACCTCCAGGTCCTCCTCGATCCGCTTCAACTGGTGCCGGGCCATCGCCAGGTTGGCCCGGCTCGCGTCAAGCACCAGGTAGAGGAACAGGCCGTTGCCGCCGCGGCTGCTGAGCAGGCGGATCAGGTGGTACTGGTCCGACAGGGTGATCAGTATGTCCTCGATGCCGCCCTTGAGGCCCAGCATCTCCATGGTGCGCATCTTGGCGCGGATGACGTCCGTGTTGCCGGCGGCGGCCACGTTCAGGTCGAAGGTCTTGGTGCCGCCCATCGTGCCCAGCGCCATCCCGCTGGTGTAGTCGACGAGCGCGACGCCGGTGGCGCCCTCGATCGAGGTGAGGGCTTCCTTCAGTGCGGTTTCGGTGTTGGCCATGGTGGTCCTCTCAGCTGTCGGTCGCGGTGCGTGTTTCGGCGGCCGTGGTGCGTGGCGCGCGTGCGGTACGGGTTCGTGCGGGCGGGATCCGGGCGGTCGTGGGTACGGCGCGGGCGGCGGCCTCGGCGGCGTCCAGCAGCTCCCCGACCCGGGCGCCGGCCCGGCGGCCCTCCAGGTGCAGCCGGCCGACGTTGACCCGGTCCTGGGCGAGCAGCGTCAGGACGGCGGTGCGGCCGGCCGCGTAGGTGGCGATGTAGCCGCGCTCGCCGCGCACCAGCAGCTCCCGGAAGCCGCCGTTACCGGTGGCGTCGGTGACCCGTACGGCGACACCGAGCGCGGCGGCGGTCAGCGCGGCCAGGCCCTCCGGGTCGACGCCGGGGGTGTCGTGGGCGACGACGAGGCCGTCGACGCCGGCCGCGAGGGCGCCGGTGAGCTGCGGTACCCGGGTGCGCAGCCGGCGCAGCTCGTCCAGCACGCTGTGCAGGTCCTCTTCGGCCACCATCAGGTGTCTCCTCTCGGCGGGGCGGTGCCGTTCAAAGCGCCTCCAGCGCATCCCTGAGCCTCTTCAGCAGCGCGATGTCGGGGTCGGTGGTGACCGGTTGGGGCGGGAGCGGTGCGAGGGCCGGTGGCGCCGGTGCCGTCGGCGTGAGATGCCCGGCCGCCGTGAGCCGGCGGACGTCGACCAGTGTGTGGAACGCCTGCCGACCCAGGTTCCGGGCGATGTCGGCGGCCGTGCGCAGGCCGTCCACGCGGTCCAGGACGGCCCGCTGCCGGGGCGTGACCGGCGCCGCCGGGGCGTGACCGGCGGCCGGGGCCGCGCGGATCAGCGGGGCGCTGTCGGCGGCCGGGTCGGGCCACATCCGGTGCAGCAGCAGGCGGCGGCGCAGTGTCTCGCGCTCCAGCGCGACGACCGGGACCGAGGGCAGTGGGCCGAGCCGGGGCGCGGGGTCGTAGCGGAAGCGGCCCGGGGTGCTGCTCGGGGCCAGCGCGAAGTACCCGGCGTCGTACAGCGCGTCCAGGTGGCACAGCTCCAGCGCGCCGGTGGGCAGCACCCCGGAGCGCAGCAGGAGTTCGGCCGCGTGCAGGGGGCCCGGGGTCTGTGCCGCGGCCCGCTGCCAGGCGGTGCCCGCGAGGGTGCCGTGGGCCGTGAGGAGCACGTCGAGCCCCGGGGCGTGGGGGCTCTCGGCGTGCACCACCCGGCCCTCGGCGAGGTGCAGGACGCCGTGTTCGCGGACCAGGACGCCGGTGGCCCGCTCCTCGGCCAGCCGGGTCAGCATCGGGGACACGGCGCGCGCGGCCTGCCTGTCCCGCACCGGCAGGGCCGGCGGAGGGGTCCTGACCATGGTCATCCCAGCACCAGCCGGGCGGCCATCTCACCGAGCCGGATCCGGGCGAGCGCGAGGTTGCCCTCCTCGCGGCCGAGCCACAGGTGCAGGAACACGCTGCTGTCGAAGGACGTGTCCACGAAGCGCAGCAGGTGATAGCTGTCGCCGTTGCTGATGATCACGTCCTCGACCGGCGGGGCCTGCGCGCCGTGCGCCGCGAAGGTGCCGTGCTCGGCGGCCATCCGGGCCAGTTCGGCGGCCTCGGCGGCGGTCGTCTCGTGGTCCCCGCCGGGGGCCTCCCCGACCGTGCCGAGGGCCAGTCCGCTCGTCCAGTCCACCAACGCGGCTCCCCTGGCACCAGGCAGCCTCATCGCTTCCAGTAGGCACTCGTCGATTCCGGGCACCGTGGCTCCCCTCCCGCCTGGGACTCCGGCTGAGTGACGTTGACACTACGCAACGTGTACGCGAGAGGTGAGGCCTTTGGCATTTTCCAGTGGAACATGCGTCCGGCGTACTAGTGTTGTTCAACTGACGTGTGTTCCGCGGCCGTTGATCTATTTGTTCGAGGCGTGCCGGGGCGTGTCAACGGCTCCCGGGCGCGCGCAGGGTGGTGAGCGCGGACGCGTGCGCCCCTCCGGACTCCGCCACCACCTCGGCGACGGTCTGCCCCTGCCGTACGGTCGCGAAGGCCATGCCGCCGTCGCCGTCCGGCGCGTAGCCGTGGATCCCGGGCCGGGCCAGGGAGTTGTAGGCGTAGTGGTGGGCGAAACAGTACGCGCCGGTGTCGAGCGCCGCCGCGTAGTCGCCCTGCTCCAGCAGGGGCAGCGCGCGACGCTCGGCGAGCAGGTCGCCGGAGAAGCAGGCCGGCCCGGCGATGTCCTGCTCCACCTCCGGACCCGTCTTCGGGCGCCCCCCGGCGTCGTACGCGGCGATCCTGAGCGGCCACGCGTCCGGCGCGTACACCGTCCGCGTCGCCACCTGCACGCCCGCGTGCGTCACGGCGATGCGCCGCCCGCCCGCGCTCTTGGCGTACTCCACGCGGGCCACCACCGTCCCGTACTTGGCCAGCAGTGACCGCCCGAACTCGGTCACCAGCCCGTACCGCCCGTCGAACAGCCCCGGCACCTGGGCGGCCAGCATCCGCGCGTACTGGGCGTACGACGGTGTCGCCCCCTCCGAGGCGAAGTTCACCGGCAGCCCGCCGCCGATGTCGACCGTGTCGACCTGCCGCCGCCCGGCCGCGGCGTTGATCTCCTCCGCGAGCGCGTACACCTCCGCCACCCCCTCGGCCAGCAGCGACAGCGGGATGCCCTGCGAACCGGTGTGCGCGTGCAGCCGGGTCAGCCACGGCCGCCGCGTGTACGCCCGGACGACCCAGGCGCGCGCTCCCTCGTCCCGCAGCGCCACCCCGAACTTCGAGGTCCGTGTGGCCGTGGAGGTCGCCCCGATGGTGCCTCCGCCGATCTGCGGGTTGACCCGGAGGCCGAGCGGGGACCGGGTCGGCGCGGACCCGACCAGGGCGTCCAGGCGGTCCAGCTCCTGCGGGTTGTCCGCGTTCACGGCGATGCCGAGGGCCAGTGCCTCGCGCAGCTCCGCCGGTGTCTTCGCCGGCGAGTCCAGCACCGTCCGGGCGGGCGGCACCCCGGCGGCCCGGGCCAGCGCCAGCTCGCCGGGGCTCGCCACCTCCGCGCCGATGCCCGCCTCGTGCAGCAGGCGCACCACCGGCACCAGCGGGGTCGCCTTCACCGCGAAGGCGTGCAGCACCGCGGTGCCGGGTGCCGTGACCGCGTCGAAGGCCGCCCGCAGGTCCGCCGCCGCCTCCTGGATGCCGACGACGTCCAGCAGTCCCACCACGGCCGCGTCCGGCCCCAGCAGCCCCTGCTCGACCGCGGCCCGCACCGCCCGGTCCCGGCGGGCCACCCGCTCCCGGGTCCCGCCGTCGACCGTCCGCTCCTGCTCCCGCGTGTCCTCGCGCTCCACGGTTTCCCCGTCCTGTGTCTCGGCCTCGTGCTTCCAGCCAAACACCCGCCACGCGAGGACGCGGCCGCCCCGGCGTATTGACTAGTCCTATTCAGAGAGACAGGATGTGAATAGACATAGGCATGAAGGAGGCAGACGATGTCGGGACCCCGCCCCGTACGAGCCCCGCGCGGCACGGAACTCAGCGCCCTGGGATGGCAGCAGGAGGCCGCCCTGCGCATGCTGCAGAACAACCTCGACCCCGAGGTCGCCGAGCACCCCGACAAACTCGTCGTCTACGGCGGCACCGGCAAGGCCGCCCGCGACTGGCGCTCCTTCGACGCGATGGTCCGCACCCTGAGGACCCTCAAGCAGGACGAGACCATGCTGGTCCAGTCCGGCCGACCGGTCGGCGTGATGCAGACCCACGAGTGGGCCCCGCGCGTCCTCATCGCCAACTCCAACCTGGTCGGCGACTGGGCCAACTGGGAGGAGTTCCGCCGTCTGGAGGCCCTCGGCCTGACCATGTACGGCCAGATGACCGCCGGCTCCTGGATCTACATCGGCACCCAGGGCATCCTTCAGGGCACCTACGAGACATTCGCCGCCGTCGCCGCGAAGAAGTTCGGCGGCACCCTCGCCGGCACGATCACCCTCACCGCCGGTCTCGGCGGCATGGGCGGCGCCCAGCCCCTCGCGGTCACCATGAACGACGGCGTCGCTCTCTGCATCGACTGCGACCCGCGCGCCATCGAGCGCCGCATCGAGCACCGGTACCTGGACGTCAGGGCCGACTCCCTCGACCACGCGCTCCAGCTGGCCGTCGAGGCCCGCGACCAGCGCAAGCCGCTGTCCATCGGGGTCCTCGGCAACGCGGCCGAGCTGGTCCCGCAGCTGCTCGCGATGAACGCCCCCATCGACATCGTCACCGACCAGACCTCCGCCCACGACCCGCTGTCCTACCTGCCCGTCGGCATCGCCTTCGAGGACATGGCCGACGCCGCCGCCAAGGACCCCGCCGGCTTCACCACGCGCGCCCGGGAGTCCATGGCCAAGCACGTGGAGGCCATGGTCGGCTTCATGGACGCCGGTGCCGAGGTCTTCGACTACGGCAACTCCATCCGGGGCGAGGCCCGGCTCGCGGGCTACGACCGGGCGTTCGCCTTCCCGGGCTTCGTCCCGGCCTACATCCGCCCCCTCTTCTGCGAGGGCAAGGGCCCCTTCCGCTGGGCGGCCCTGTCCGGCGACCCGGCCGACATCGCGAAGACCGACAAGGCGCTCCTGGAGCTGTTCCCCGAGAACGAGTCCCTGGCCCGCTGGATCAAGATGGCCGGCGAGCGCGTCCACTTCCAGGGCCTGCCCGCCCGTATCTGCTGGCTCGGCTACGGCGAGCGCGACAAGGCCGGCGAGCGTTTCAACGACATGGTGGCGAGCGGCGAGCTGGCCGCCCCGCTGGCCATCGGCCGTGACCACCTCGACTGCGGCTCCGTCGCCTCCCCGTACCGCGAGACCGAGGCCATGCTCGACGGGTCCGACGCGATCGCCGACTGGCCGCTGCTGAACGCCATGGTCAACGTCGCCTCCGGGGCCTCCTGGGTCTCCATCCACCACGGTGGCGGCGTCGGCATGGGCCGCTCCATCCACGCCGGCCAGGTGACGGTGGCCGACGGCACGAAGCTGGGCGGGGAGAAGATCCGCCGGGTGCTGACCAACGACCCCGGCATGGGCGTCATCCGGCACGTGGACGCGGGATACGACATCGCGGAGTCCGTCGCGCAGGAGCGCGCGGTCCGGGTGCCGATGCGCGAGGGTGACCAGGCGTGACCTTCCACAGCATGTGGGCGGAGCTGCTGCCGATCGGCCGCAGTTCCGCCTCCGGCGGCTACCGCCGGTTCGCCTGGACCGGGGCCGACGCCGAGTGCCGGGCCTGGTTCAGGGAACAGGCCGAGGCGCGCGGGCTCACCTACGAGGTCGACCGCAACGGCAACCAGTGGGCCTGGCTCGGGGACCCGGCCGCCGGGGACGCCGTCGTCACCGGGTCACACCTGGACTCCGTGCCGGACGGCGGTGCCTTCGACGGGCCCCTCGGGGTCGTGTCCTCCTTCGCCGCGCTGGACGAACTGCGTCACCGGGGAGCGCAGTTCGACAAGCCGCTCGCCATCGTCAACTTCGGGGACGAGGAGGGCGCCCGGTTCGGGCTCGCCTGCGTCGGCTCCCGGCTCACCGCCGGGCAGCTGACCGTCGAGCAGGCCCACCGGCTCACCGACGGGGACGGGGTCAGCCTGCCGCGCGCCATGGAGGCCGCCGGGTACGACCCCGGGGCCATCGGGCCCGATCCCGAGCGGCTGGCCCGGATCGGCGCCTTCGTCGAGCTGCACGTCGAACAGGGCCGCGCGCTGGACCTGTCCGGCGACCACGTGGGCATCGCCAGCGCCATCTGGCCGCACGGCCGCTGGCGGTTCGACTTCGGCGGGGAGGCCAACCACGCCGGTACGACCCGGCTGGTCGACCGCCGTGACCCGATGCTGTCCTACGCCGAGACCGTGCTCGCCGCCCGACGCGAGGCCGAACTCGCCGGCGCCGTCGCCACCTTCGGCAAGATCTCCGTCGAGCCGAACGGCGTCAATGCGATCCCCTCCCTGGTGCGCGGCTGGCTCGACTCGCGCGCCGCCGACCAGGAGACGCTGGACACCGTCGTCGGCGGCATCGAGAAGGCGGCCCGGGAGTACGCGGACGCCCACGGTGTCGACCTCGACGTCGTCCGGGAGTCCTTCACCCCGGTCGTCGAGTTCGACCACGCCCTGCGCGACGAACTCGGCCGCATCCTGGGCAAGGACACCGGCCTGAAGGTGCCGGTCCTCGGAACCGGTGCCGGACACGACGCCGGGATCCTGTCCGGGAGCATCCCGACCGCCATGCTGTTCGTACGCAACCCCACCGGTGTCTCGCACTCCCCGGCCGAGTCCGCGGCCGAGGACGACTGCGTGGCCGGGGTACGCGCACTCGCCGACGTACTGGAAGGGCTGGCCCGCAGGTGACGACACGGACGTACTGGCTGGAGCACGCCTGGCTCGACACCTACGTCGAGCCGGGTGTCGCGGTGGAGGTCGCGGACGGCCGGATCAGTGCCGTCCGCACCGGGACGCCCGTCCCGCCGCCCGGCGCCGAGGTGCTGCGCGGGCTCACCCTGCCGGGCCTGGCCAACGCCCACTCGCACGCCTTCCACCGGGCGCTGCGCGGCACCGTCCAGGTCGGTTCCGGGACCTTCTGGACGTGGCGCGAGGTGATGTACTCCGTCGCCGACCACCTGACCCCGCAGACCTACCACGCCCTCGCCCGCGCGGTGTACGCCGAGATGGCGCTCGCCGGCATCACCTGTGTCGGCGAGTTCCACTACGTGCACCACGCCCCCGGCGGCACCCCCTACGCCGACCCCAACGCCATGGGCGAGGCACTGATCGCCGCCGCCGCCGAGGCCGGTATCCGGATCACCCTCCTCGACACCTGCTACCTCTCCTCGGGCTTCGGGGAACCGCCCAACACCCATCAGAGGCGGTTCTCCGACGGCAGCGCGGAGGCGTGGGCCGAACGCTGTGCAGTTCTCAAGGAACGGGACCACGCGCGGATCGGGGCGGCGATCCACTCCGTACGGGCCGTACCGGCCGAACAGTTGGGGACCGTGGCCCGCTGGGCCGAGGAGCGGCGGGCCCCGCTCCACGTGCACCTGTCGGAGCAGACCGCGGAGAACGACGCGTGCCTCGCCACGCACGGCCGCACGCCCACCCGGCTGCTCGCCGACCACGGTGTCCTCGGGCCGCGCACCACCGGCGTGCACAACACCCACCTCACCGACGAGGACATCGCCCTGCTCGGCGGCGCCGGCACCGGCACCTGCATGTGCCCCACCACCGAGCGGGACCTGGCCGACGGCATCGGCCCGGCCGTCGCCCTCCAGCGGGCCGGCTCCCCCCTCTCCCTCGGTTCCGACAGCCACGCCGTCATCGACCTGCTCGAAGAGGCCCGCGCGATGGAGCTGAACGAGCGGCTGCGCACCCGCACGCGGGGCCACTGGACGGCCGCGGCGCTGCTGCGGGCCGCCACCGCCGACGGCCACGCCGCCCTCGGCTGGGCCGACGCCGGCACCATCGCGCCCGGCGCGCTCGCCGATCTGACGACGATCGCCCTGGACTCGGTCAGGACGGCCGGGCCACTGCCCAGACTGGGCGCCGAGACAGCCGTATTCGCGGCGAGCGCGGCGGACGTACGGCACACGGTCGTGGGCGGCCGGCACGTCGTACGCGACGGCGCGCACACGCTCGTGCCGGATGTGCCGCAGGCCCTGGCCGCCGCCGTCGAAGCCCTGCGGGGCTGAGGAACGCCGACCTCCAGGAGGACGACACCATGAGCAGCAGCACCGTCATCACCAACATCGCCACGCTGGTCACCAACGACCCCTCCCTCGGATGCGGGTCCCCCCGTTCGAGCACATTCGAGAAGGGGGGAGGATCCCCCCTCGGTCTGGTCCAGGACGCGGCCGTCGTCATCGAGGGCGACCGCGTCGTGTGGACCGGTGAGTCAAGCAAAGCACCCGCCACTGACAACCGGGTCGACGCGGGCGGCCGGGCGGTGCTGCCGGGCTTCGTCGACTCCCACTCCCACCTGGTCTTCGCGGGCGACCGGACGCAGGAGTTCAACGCCCGCATGTCCGGCCGTTCCTACACCGCGGGCGGCATCCGCACCACGGTCGCGGCCACCCGGGCGGCGAGCGACGCGGAACTGGAGGCGAACCTCACCCGTTTTCTCGACGAGGCACTCCGCCAGGGCACGACGACGTTCGAGACCAAGTCGGGCTACGGCCTCACCGTCGAGGACGAGGCGCGCGCCCTGCGCCTCGCGGCGAAGCACACCGACGAGGTGACGTACCTCGGCGCGCACATCGTCCCCCCCGACCACGCCGACGACCCGGCGGCCTATGTCTCCCTGGTCACCGGCGAGATGCTGGACGCCTGCGCGCCGCACGCCCGCTGGATCGACGTGTTCTGCGAGAAGGGCGCCTTCGACGGCGACCAGGCACGCGCGATCCTCACGGCCGGCCAGGCGAAGGGCCTGCACCCGCGCATCCACGCCAACCAGCTCTCCTACGGCCCCGGCGTCCAGCTGGCCGTCGAGCTGGACGCGGCGAGCGCCGACCACTGCACCCACCTCACGGACGCGGACGTCGACGCCCTCGCCCACGGTCGTACGGTCGCCACCCTGCTGCCCGGCGCCGAGTTCTCCACCCGCGCCGCGTGGCCGGACGCCCGCCGTCTCCTGGACGCGGGCGTGACGGTCGCCCTCTCCACCGACTGCAACCCGGGCTCGTCCTTCACCTCGTCGATGCCCTTCTGCATCGCCCTGGCCGTCCGCGACATGGGGATGACCCCCGACGAGGCGGTCTGGTCGGCCACGGCGGGCGGTGCCGCCGCCCTCCGCCGCACCGACATCGGCCGTCTCACCCCGGGCGCCTACGCCGACCTGACCCTCCTGGACGCCCCGAGCCATGTCCACCTGGCCTACCGGCCGGGGGTGCCGCTGGTCAGCGAGGTGTGGCGCAGGGGCGTACGCGTCGTCTGACCGGCGGTCAGAAGGCCGCGCACCGGCCGCGCCCGCGAGGCCCCGGGGTCCGCAGCCGGACTGCTGCCGCGGGCCGGTCAGACGGGCCCGGGTCACGCAGCCGGACCTGCTGCCCGCGGGCCGGTCAGACGGGCTCCACGGCGGGACCCTCGGCCTGCACAGCGGCGCTCTCGGCCGCCGCCGCGGTGCCGTCGGAACCGCTCCCCGCCGCCGTGCCGTCGGAAACGCTCCCCGCCGCGGTGCCGTCCGGAACGCTCCCCGCCGCCGCGCCTTCGGGAACGCTCCCCGCCGCCGTGCCGTCGGGAACGCTCAGCACGGCGGCTGTCCCGCTGTCCGTCACCGCATCGTCGGCGTCCCGCTCCCGGTCCGCCGTCGCACGCCCCCACGCCGTACCGGCGAGCACCAGTACCGCGCCGAGCAGGCCGAGGACGCCCGGTCGGTCGCCGCCCACGGCGATGCCGACGGCCGCGGCCCACACCGGCTCCGTGCCGAGCAGCAGGCTGACACGGGAGGGTGAGGTACGGCGCACCGCCCACGGGGTTCACCGCCCCGACGGGGGGCGTCGGTTCGCCGACGACGGCCCCCTGGACGGCCGGGCCGGAAAGTCGCATCGACCGGAGGGCCGGGCCGGAAAGCCGCATCGACCGGAGGGCCGGACGGCCGCCGACGGTTCGCCGACGACGGCTCCCCCCTCGGACAACCGGGGCGGAAAGCCGCATGACGATCGCGGTGCCGGGTACTCCGCACTCGGTGAGCTGGGCCACGGACACGGCGAAGCGGCCCGGCGTCATCGCCGGGCCGCTTCCCGCAGGCCGTAATCGCTGATCCGTAGGCGCGAACCCCTGCGCACGGGCCGTTCGCACGGTCCGGACGGAGGTCACTCCTCCAGCGTCAGCCCCTTGCGCAGCCGTACCAGCGTGCGCGACAGCAGCCGGGACACGTGCATCTGGGAGATGCCCAGTTCCTCGCCGATCTCCGACTGGGTCATGTTCGCCACGAAGCGCAGGGAGAGGATCTTCCGGTCCCGGGACGAGAGTTCGGCGATCAAGGGCTTGAGCGACTCGATGTATTCGATGCCTTCGAGCCCGTGGTCCTCGTATCCGATGCGGTCCGCGAGCGCGCCCTCGGAGTCGTCCTCCTCGGGCTGGGCGTCCAGCGAGGAGGCGGTGTACGCGTTCGAGGCGGCCATGCCCTCGACGACCTCGTCGTTGGAGATGCCGAGGCGCTCGGCGAGTTCCGTGACCGTGGGGGCGCGGTCCAGCTGCTGCGCCAGCTCGTCGCCCGCCTTGGCGAGGTCGAGCCGCAGCTCCTGCAGCCGGCGCGGGACCCGCACGGACCACGAGGTGTCACGGAAGAACCGCTTGATCTCGCCGATGATGGTCGGCATCGCGAATGTGGGGAACTCCACACCACGGGCGAGTTCGAAGCGGTCGATCGCCTTGATCAGGCCGATGGTGCCGACCTGGATGATGTCCTCCATCGGCTCGCTGCGGGAGCGGAAGCGGGAGGCGGCGAACTTGACGAGCGCGAGGTTGAGCTCCACGAGGGTGTTGCGGACGTACGAGTACTCGTACGTCCCTTCCTCGAGCGACTCCAGGCGCTCGAAGAGAGTCTTGGACAGGGCCCGCGCGTCGACCGGGCCGATCTCGGCGTACGGGGGGATCTCCGGGAGTCCCTCGAAGAGGTCGAGGGCGGCGATGGGATGATCCAGTTGTTCCGGTGGGGGTGTCGACGTCGCGATCGGGGTATGCGATGCGTCGAGCCGGGGTGACATGGGTGTCCTCCATCGTTCTCGGCATATGGCTGCCGAAGCCAGTACGTGCACTGCGGTGTGCGGCGCCTCCGAAGCCGGCTGTAGGAATGTGTGTCCTTAATAGCCCTACCCGCTGCACCGAGCGGGTCGCAAGTGCGTTCTGTGGCGATATGTCCGATTGTGTGCGGATGTTCGGGTGTCGGAGTGCGCATGGAAGGCGTAATGTTCGAGGGCATCAGCAGCCACGACGCTCGGGAGAGAGACGGCATGGACCACGGGACGGTCGGCAGCGCACAGTCGGGCCGGCTTCTGGTGGAGGTTCGGGAAGAGGGCTCCAGCGCCGTCGTGACGCCGGCGGGTGAGCTCGATCACCACACCGCCGATCTTTTGCGTGAGCCCCTCGACGACCTCTTGGACAAGGGCTTCTCACGGCTCGTTGTGGACTGCTCACGCCTGGAGTTCTGTGACTCCACGGGGCTGAACGTCCTGCTCGGCGCCCGGCTGAAGGCGGACGCCGCCGGGGGCGGGGTCCACCTGGCCGGAATGCTGCCGGTGGTCGCCCGCGTGTTCGAGATCACAGGGGCCGAGGCGGTCTTCACCGTCCACGACTCCGTGGAGGCGGCCCTGGCCGACGGTGCCGACTGAACCCGCCGCCCCTCCTCGTCCGGTCCGGTCCGCGCACCGGCCCCCACCGGCGTTGCGTGTGTCACGCCGAACCCGGGGGTGTTCCGCCGGATCGGTCGGGCAGGAGAGGGCAGAAGAAGGCAGGAGGCGTCCTGCCGGCCACCGGCCGCCGGATCCCGCGGGAACCGGCGAACGGCCCGGACGGGGCGCGCGGACGAACGACCTGGACGGAACGCGCGTCCGGCGGGCGGACGGGTACGGGATCCCGTCCGGCCGGCGGGCGGACGGCGCCCGACCGACGGCCGGACGCCGTGACGGCCGGCCGGTGCCGACGGTGCCGGACCCTTGACCGGACTGCTGCCGGACTGCTGACCGGACTTTTGAATCATGAACTGGTGAATCGGTGAGGTGAAGCGCTGATGAGCACCACCCGGCCTTACTCGCCGGGCGACCGCGGCCCGGAGCCCAGCGGCGCTTCCGGGGCGTCCGAGGGGGCTGCGCCGGCTGTCGGCGCGGCCACGGGGGCAGCCGCGCCGTCCGTGCCGTCCGGGTCGACCGACGGCACACCGCAGGCCCGCGGCCGGCAGATGCGCAGACTCCGCCTGGAGGGCGAGAGCGGTGTCGTCCCGCTCGCCCGTGATTTCACCAGGCAGGCGCTGTACGCGTGGGGCTGGCTGCCCGCCGCCACCGCCGACCAGCGGGCCGCCGCCGAGGACGTGTTGCTGGTCGTCTCCGAGTTGGTCACCAACGCCTGCCTGCACGCCGAGGGGCCCGACGAGTTGTTGCTCTCCTGCGACAACAAGGTGATCCGGATCGAGGTCTCCGACCGCGGCGCCGGCCAGCCGGCCCCGCGCACCCCGCACCGCGCCGGACGCCCCGGCGGCCACGGCATGTTCATCGTGCAGCGGCTGTGCCTCGACTGGGGCGTGGTCCGCGTCCCCGAGGCGCCGGGCAAGACGGTGTGGGCGGAGCTGGGCGCGCCCGCCTGACCGTCCCGGTGGGCGCCCGGGCCCCCGTCTGCACTCCCACACCGCGTCGCACACGCCGGATCGCCACAACTCCGGCGTGTGACGCGTCTTCCTTCCTCACGACCCCGGGCGTACCTTGACGGCCGAATCTGATACGTCGTCAGGAATGGACGGGGTGGACCGACCGTGTCGTACCCGAAACGAAGCGCCGTGCTCGCGTCCGCCGCGGCCCTGGCCGGCACGGCGGTGCTGCTGGCCGCACCGGCGGCCCACGCCGACGTCGTCGACGTCAACTACCGCTGTCAGACGCCGATCGGCGTCAAGAGCGCCGTCTCGCCCATCGACATCAAGGGCGTCAGGAGCGGCAGCGGCTACCGGATCACCATGTCCTGGCAGAAGGGGGTCTCCTCCAGCCCGGTCGAGCTGGGCAAGGGCGCGATGAGTCCGAGCGCGACCATCAAGCTGGGCGGCGCCGACAGCGGCACGCTGGCGGTCAGCGGTCCCGCCAACGCCGCCGCCATCCCCGCCGACACCCCCATCAAGATCAGCGATTTGAGCGGCACCTACACGCCGGAGAAGAGCGGCAAGGTCACCTTCACGGCGGGCACGCTCACCATCAAGGCGCTCGGTACGACCACGACCTGCACACCGACCAACACCCCCAAGGCGTCCCTCACCCTGGACGTGACGGCGACCGGGGGCTCCACCGGCGGCACTTCCGGCACCACGGGCGGCGGCTCCGCCGGTTCGTCCACCGGGGGTTCCGCCGGTTCGTCCACCGCCGGGCAGCTTCCGCAGACCGGCCCCGACGACTCCGCGGTCGCCCTCGGCACGCTGGGCGGCACGGTCCTCCTGGCCGGCGCGGCGGGCGCCCTGTGGCTGACCCGGCGCAACCAGACCGCCCGCCCCTGACCGCTCCGAGCGGACCGCCCGCCCCTGACCGCTCCGAACCGGACCACCTGCCGCCGATCGGTCCCGGCCGGACCGCACCCAGCCCCCCGGCGCCCCCGCTGAACCGCCCGGCCACCACCGCTGGAGCCGCCCATGCCGCCCGCCGCAAGCGTCCTCGGCCCGCCCCCGCGTACCGCGCGCACCCTGCCGCCCACTCCGCGCCCCCTGCCCACCGCCGGCACCCTGCGTCCCCCGCACACCTTGCGCATCGCCGGCGCTCTGCGCACCATGCGCACTCGGCGCCCCCTGCCCCCCGCGAGCACCCCCCGCCCCCGGAACACCTTGGGCATCCCCTGCACTCCGCGCACCCCCCGCTCGCCCTTCGCGTTCGTCGTCCTGCTCCTGGCTCCGCTGATCCTGTGGACCGCCGCCCCGCGTGCCGTCGCGCAGCCCGTCGGGTGGTCGCTCGCGCCGCTGGGGGGTGGGCGGCCCGCGTTCTACGCCGAGGGCACCCCCGGGACGGTCCTGCGGGACACGGTGGCCGTGACCAACACCGGGCGGTCACCGGTCACGGTCCGGCTGCGCGGCTCCGGTGTCCCGGCGGTGTTCGCCCGCACTGGCCTGCGGGTCCCGGCCCGGACCCGCGCCGAGGTGCCTTTCACGGTGACCGTGCCCGGGGACGCCGGGCCCGGTGACCGCGCCGGCGCGATCGTCGCGCGGGATGCGCACGGCCGTACCGCGACCGTGCCGGTCCGGCTGCGCGTCGGCGGCCCCGCGCTTGCCGCGCTGACCGTCGAGCACCTCGCCGTACACGCCGGCCGGATCACGTACGACCTGGTCAACCGCGGTACGACCGTCCTCGTGCCGAGACTCGCGGTGCGCGCCGACGGTGTCTTCGGCGGGGTCCTGGACCGCGCCCCGCGCCCCCTGCCCGTCCGGTTGCCGCCCGGCGCCCGGCGCACGCTCAGCGAGCCGTGGCCCGACCGGCCGGTGCTGGACGAGGTGCGGGTCCGGCTGACGGTGACGGCGGCGGGCGGGGCGCGCGACACGGCGGACACGTCGGCCGCGTTCGTGCCGTGGGGCGCGGTGACCGGCGGCTCGGCGGCGGTGGCCGCCGGTACGGCCGTACTCCTGCGGTGGCGGCGCGGGCACCGTGCGCGGTCCCTACCCCGGCCGGCCGGGGCCGAACCGAGGGGAGCGGTGGCGTGAGGCGGATCGTGCTGCCGGCGGTCGCCGCGCTGCTGCTGGCCCTCGCCGGACCGGCCGGCCCGGTCCGGGCGGCGGACGGACCGGCCGTGCACCTGTCGGCGTCCCAGGCCGGCACCGGCGGCTCGGTCACCGTCAGCGGCACCGGCTGGCGGCCCCGCGCGCTGCTGATGATGCTGGTGTGCGGGCGGGCCACCCCGGCCCGGGGCGTCATCGGCGGGACCAACTCCTGCGCCAACGGCGACGGCAGGGCCGTGACCAGCGGCGCCGACGGCCGCTTCAGCCGGAGGCTGCCGGTCGCCGAACCGCCCGTGCCCTGCCCCTGTGTGGTCCACGTGGCCACCGTCACCGGCGCCAGGGCCGAGGCGGACACCGTCCTGGCGGTCGCCGGGCACCCTGTGGCCCCGCTGCCCGCCGAGCGCTCCGCGGGCCGGCTGGCGGTCCTCTCCGACACCCGGCTCACCGGGTCCGGCGGCCTGCTGACCTGGTTCGGGGCGCCGCCGAGCCGCACCCTGGTTTTCACCGTCGGCAACACCGGCACCAGCCCGATCGAGAACCCGGTGTTCCGGGTCGGCACCGCGCACGGCGTCTTCGCCCCCGAGTGGGACGAGCGGCAGTGGCACGGCACCCTGGCGCCCGGGAAGAAGGCGCAGATCGAACTGCCGGTCGAGCTGTCGGCCGGGGCGCACGGCGACTACACCGTGACGCTGCGGTACGCCGGCCGGGTGCTCTCCGAACAGCCGTGGGGGGTGGGCCGGCCGTGGGGTGTGACGCTGTTCTGGATCCTGCTCTGCCTGGTCGTCCCGGCCGCGCTGTTCCGCGTCGGCATGGCCGTGGTGGACCGCGTCCGGCCGCGCCGCCCGGGCGGCGCGAGCCACCGGCGGCGCCTGCCCCGGCCCACAGCGCGCCTGCCCCGGCCCACCGCGCTGCTGTCCCGGCCTACCGCGCGCCTGCTCCGGCCCACCGCGCTGCTGTCCCGGCCCACCGCGCGCCTGCGCCCGCCCACCGCGCGCCTGCGCCCGCCCCTGCCGCGTTCCCGTACCGACGGGTCCCCGGCGCCCGCGGCCGATCCGGCCGCCACGACTCCGACCCTGCCGTGGTTCACCCCGGACTCCACTCCGGGCGGCCCGGCCGGCCGGACCTCCGCACCGCACGACGACAGCCCGACGAGTCCTACGACTCCCACCACGAAGGGACCCACGTGAGCATGCGAAGGAGAGGCACAACGGCCGGGGGCACGGGCGCCCTGCTGGTGCTCTGTGCGGCGGGCGTCCTGCTGGGCCCGGCGGTGGCCCCCGCGCAGGCGGCCGAGGTGTCGTACGCCACCCACTGCGTGCCGCCCGCGGGCATCGACCCCGTCGACGGCACCACGAAGGTCGAGATCACCGCGCCGGCCACGGCGAAGGTGGGCGACACGGTGGACATCGGGTGGAAGTTCGTCCAGGCCGCGTCCAAGAACCCGGACATCATCGACCTGCCCGCGAACTCCGTCCAGCCGTCCGGTGTGCTGAAGGCGGCCGGCGCGCAGACCGCCGGCGTCGCGATGCGGGGGCCCCGCGAGAATCCCGCGATCCCCAAGGGCGGCGCCATGGTGCTCTCGGACATGAAGGGCACCCTGAAGCTGACCGCGGCGGGCGAGGTGACGCTGACCCCGGACGCGTACACCGTCAACGCGATGTCGACCGACACCAAGTGCGCGCCCAAGGAGACCGTGCAGCAGGCGGCGACGATCCAGGTGACGGCGGGCGGCGGCGGCACGCCCACTACGACACCCACCCGGACCGCGACGCCCACCGGCTCGGCGACCCCGACGCACACCGCCACCGCCACCCCGACGGCGACCGGCGGCGGGCAGACCGACTTCACCGGCAAGGAGGTGCAGATCCCGTACGCCTGCAAGACCCCGATCGGCGACAAGAGTGCGACCTCGCCGGTGCAGATCAACGCCAGGAAGAACGGCGGGAGTTACGCCCTCACCGTGCAGTTCAAGAAGTCGGTGATGGACAGCCCCGCCGAGATCCCCGAGGACTCCGTGAAGCCGTCCATGGAGGTGGTGCTGGGCGGTGCCGACCAGGGCACGGTGCATGTGGAGGGACCGACGAACGCGAGCCCCATCAAGTCCGGCGACCCGATCGCGGTTCCCGACCTCACCGGCACCTACAAGCCCGGCGCGAGCGGCTCCTCGACGCTGTCCCCGGGCGTGCTGACGGTCAAGGCGCTCGGGACGACCACGACGTGCACGCCGACGAAGACGGCGGTCTCGCTCACCCTGGACACCACCGGGCAGCCCGGCGGCGCCGCGGGCGGCACCTCGACCTCCGGCGGCACCTCCTCGGGCGGCTCGTCGACGTCGGGAGGCGGCGGCGGTGACAGCGGCGACGGCGGTCTCGCCGAGACCGGCGCGAGCGATCACGGCGGTCTGAAGGCCCTGGGCCTGGTGGCCGGCACGGCGATCCTGCTGGGCGGCGCGGTGTTCACGTTCCTGCCGGGGCGGAGGACGCGTTGACCGGCCCGGGGGCGCGGTGCCGTACCGGCGGGCGGCCCCGCCGCCCGGGTCCGACCGGCCAGGGACGGCCGTAGGCCACCGACGCGCCATGGCCCCCACGGCGCCCGGGCGTTGCCTCACACACGAAGAGGGCCGCCGCACCCCCCTGGGTGCGGCGGCCCTCCGTCGGCCGAGTCGCAGCGACTAGTTGACGTTGCCCATCAGCTTCTTGACCTTGTTGCGGTACATCCACACCGCGATACCGGCGACCACGGCGAGCGCGGCCTCCAGGGCGACGAAGCCCATCTTGTCGAGGTTGACGCCGCCGATGGCCGGGTTGGACAGCAGGGCGGTGACGGAGTCACCCGCGGTCACCGCGAGGAACCAGACGCCCATCATCTGGGAGGCGTACTTCTTCGGCGCCATCTTCGTCGTCACGGACAGGCCCACCGGCGACAGCGTCAGCTCACCGACGGTCTGCACGAAGTAGATCGCGACCAGCCACATCGCCGCGGCCTTGTGACCGCCCTCGGCGATCGACAGCGGAGCGAGGAAGACGAAGAAGGACGCCCCGACCAGCACCAGGCCGGAGGAGAACTTCACGATCGTGCTCGGCTCCTTGCCGCGCCGGTTCAGCCACAGCCACAGCCAGGCGAAGACCGGCGCCAGGGCCATGATCATGACCGGGTTGACCGACTGGTACCAGGAGACCGGGAAGTCCCAGCCGAGGACCGAGTTCTTGGCGCTCTTCTCGGCGAACAGCGACAGGGTCGAACCACCCTGGTCGTAGATCATCCAGAAGACGGCGGCGGCGACGAAGAACCAGATGTACGCCGACACCTTCGAGCGCTCGGCGGTGTCCAGGTCCTTGTCCCGGTGGATGCGGGCGATGACCACGATCGGCACGATCAGGCCGATGAGGGTGAGCGGGATCAGCGCCCAGTTCAGCGTGAAGTGGCCGGTGCCGCCGACGACGCCGTAGAAGACCGCGGCGACGGCCAGCCAGATCAGGCCCTTGCGCAGCGTGGCGGACTTCTCCTCGGCCGACAGCGGTGTCGGGACCTCGCTGCTCTTGGGGTTCAGGTGGCGACCGCCCAGCAGGTACTGGACCAGGCCCAGGGCCATGCCGAGCGCGGCCAGCGCGAAGCCCAGGTGCCAGTTGACGTTCTCACCGACGGTGCCGATGACCAGCGGCGCGACGAAGGCACCGAGGTTGATGCCGATGTAGAAGAGCGTGAAGCCACCGTCCCGGCGCGGGTCCTCCGGGCCGTCGTAGAGGTGGCCGACCATCGTGGAGATGTTGGCCTTCAGCAGACCGGAACCTATGGCGACGAGAACCAGGCCGACGTAGAAGCTCGCGGCGGCGGGCACCGCGAGGCACAGGTGGCCGAGCATGATGATCAGGCCGGAGACGGCGACCGTCTTGCGGGGGCCGAGCACACGGTCGGCGAACCAGCCGCCCGGCAGGGCGAGCAGGTACACGAGCGACAAGTACACCGCGTAGATCGCGCTCGCCGTGCCCGCACTCAGGTGCAGGCCACCCGGGGCCACCAGATACAGCGGGAGCAGAGCCCTCATGCCGTAGTAGGAGAAACGCTCCCACATCTCGGTCATGAAGAGAGTGGCCAGTCCGCGGGGGTGGCCGAAGAAGGTCTTCTCGGAACCGGGGGTGCCCGGTCGGACCGAGTCCTTCGTCAGGCTGGACGCCATGGTCGTTCCTTGCTGGTCGGGACGCGCGGCTGGAGCGTTGCGCGCCCGGTGGGGGCGGCCGGCACCGGCAGGTCGGTCGTCCACCCCCACGCCCAGGGGGAGTCCGCTCCGGATCGCGGAGCGGCGGACGGCGACCACCGGGATCCACGCCCACGACGCGTCGTCGCGTCCGGAGCCCGGCCAGAGGTCATTCCTTTCGAGGCTGATCTTGATCAGCCCGCACACAAAAGAGACCCTCAGCGTCAACTGGCCGCCAAAGGTCCCCGATGTGTACTACAGGCGTTCAGGTCACCATACGGCAGGACACTGCCGGATATGGAAGGACTTGAGACACGGATCACAGGTGTCGCGGGAACCGTGCGACCGGGTTCGAAGGTCCCTTCTACGATCGCATCCCCAGGTCAATGGTTCGTACCAGCAAGGTGCGAAGGTAAGAATCCCCGGAACCGATCACACCCCGGCACCGCACGCGGGCGGTCTACCATCACCTCATGACCCGTGTACTGCTCGCCGAGGACGACGCGTCCATCTCGGAGCCGCTGGCCCGCGCCCTGCGCCGGGAAGGTTACGAGGTCGAGGTGCGCGAGGACGGACCCGCCGCGCTCGACGCCGGAATGCAGGGCGGCGTCGATCTGGTCGTGCTGGACCTCGGCCTGCCCGGCATGGACGGCCTGGAGGTCGCCCGCCGGCTGCGGGCCGACGGCCACACCGTGCCGATCCTCATCCTGACCGCACGGGCCGACGAGGTGGACACCGTCGTCGGCCTGGACGCGGGCGCCGACGACTACGTCACCAAGCCCTTCCGGCTGGCCGAACTGCTCGCCCGGGTACGGGCGCTGCTCCGGCGCGGCGCCGCGGAGCCGCAGCAGCCGCCGGCCACGCACGGGGTGCGGATCGACGTCGAGTCGCACCGCGCCTGGATGGGCGACGAGGAACTCCAGCTGACCGCCAAGGAGTTCGACCTGCTGCGGGTGCTGGTGCGGGACGCCGGCCGTGTGGTCACCCGGGACCAGCTGATGCGCGAGGTCTGGGACACCACGTGGTGGTCGTCGACCAAGACCCTCGACATGCACATCTCCTGGCTGCGCAAGAAGCTCGGCGACGACGCGGCGAACCCGAGGTACATCGCGACGGTGCGCGGCGTGGGCTTCCGTTTCGAGAAGAGCTGAGCCCGGGCCCAGCGATCACCACCGGCCACAGGTAGCGGAGCATGCGCCGACGTCTCATCCAGTCCACCCTCGCCGTCGTCCTCGTGGTGATCGCCGTCTTCGGGATCTCCCTGGTGATCGTCGAGACGCGGACGATCAGCAACAGCGCCCAGGAGCGGGTGGAGTCGGAGGCGGTCCGGCTGGCCAGCATCGTGGACAGCCGCATCCTCGCCACCGAGAACGTCAACGCCGACGTGCTGCGCAATCCGGTCAGCAAGGATCAGTACGCGGTCATCCGCATGCCCGGCAGGGCGCCCATCGAGATCGGCAGCAAGCCCGAGGGCGACACCATCCACTCCACGCAGCACGGCGAGGAGGGCGAGACGGTCACCGTGCAGGAGCCCCGCTCCGCCGTGACCCGCGAGGTCGGCCGGACCCTGCTGATCATCGGGCTGGTCGCGCTGCTCGCGGTGGTGGCGGCGGTGCTGCTCGCCGTGCGGCAGGCCAACCGGCTCGCCTCCCCGCTGACCGACCTCGCCGAGACCGCCGAGCGCCTCGGCTCCGGCGACCCGCGCCCGCGGCACAAGCGGTACGGCGTCCCGGAGCTGGACCGGGTCGCCGATGTGCTGGACTCCTCCGCCGAGCGGATCGGGCGCATGCTGACGGCCGAGCGGCGCCTCGCGGCCGATGCCTCCCACCAGCTCCGTACGCCGCTGACCGCGCTGTCCATGCGTCTGGAGGAGATCACCCTCACCGACGACCCGGACACGGTCAAGGAGGAGGCCACCATCGCGCTGACGCAGGTGGAGCGGCTGACCGACGTGGTGGAGCGGCTGCTGACGAACTCGCGCGACCCGCGCACCGGCTCGGCGGTCTCCTTCGAGCTGGACGAGGTCATCCAGCAGCAGCTCGCCGAGTGGCGGCCCGCCTACCGCAGTGCGGGCCGGGCCGTGGTCAGCTCCGGCAAGGGGCATCTGACGGCGGTGGGCACACCGGGCGCCGTCGCCCAGGTGCTGGCCGCGCTGATCGAGAACTCGCTCATGCACGGCGGCGGCACCGTCGCCCTGCGCACCCGCGTCACCGGGAACCAGGCCGTGATCGAGGTCACCGACGAGGGGCCGGGCGTGCCGGCCGACCTCGGCGCGCGGATCTTCGAGCGCACGATCAGCGGCCGGAACTCCACGGGCATCGGCCTGGCCGTCGCCCGGGACCTCGCGGAGGCCGACGGCGGCCGGCTGGAGCTGCTCCAGGCACAGCCGCCGGTGTTCGGCCTGTTCCTCTCCCGCACGCCCCCGGCACGGAAGACGGACGAGCAACGGCCGACGGTTCGCTGACGCTCGGCCGTCGCCGCCGGTCGGCAGGTGGGCGTCGAGGAGGACCGCCGCGTGTGCCGCCGAGCGTTTCGCCGGCAGTGTCGCGGTGTGCTGTGGCGTCGATCGTCCGCGGCGCCGTCGTGGCCGGTCGCGCAGTTCCCCGCGCCCCTTCGGGGGCGCTGTCGTGGCCCCGCGCTGCCGGTCTCGCCTCGGAGGTGCTGTCGTGGCCCCGCGCTGCCGGTCTCGCCTCGGAGGTGCTGTCGTGGCCCCGCGCTGCCGGTCTCGGCTCGGGGGCGCTGGCGTGGCCCCGCGCTGCCTCGCCTCGGGGTGCTGGTGGCGTGGCCCGGCGGGTTACGGGACGCGCTGGCTCGGTGCCGGGTGGTCCGATTCCTGCTTCAGAATCGATTCCGCGCTCGCCACGGTCTCCCGGGCCGGCAGCGTCCGGAACACCCAGCTGCGGTACGACCAGAACCGGAACAGGGTCGCGACGCCGATGCCGACGAACTTGAAGACGTTGCTCTGCAGCGGGCTGTCCCAGCCGAAGCCGTAGGTCGCCAGGTACAGCACGCCGTTCTCGATCACCAGGCCGACCGCGCTGAACAGCAGGAACAGGGTGAGTTCCTTGGTGCGTCCGCCCTTGTCGCGGTCCCGGTAGGTCCAGTACCGGAAGCCGACGTAGTTGAAGACGATGGCCACGACGGTCGCGATGATGCTGGCACGCACCACCGGCAGGTCGGATACGTGCCGGACCAGGTTGAAGGCGCCGAGATTGACCAGGACGCCGGCGCCGCCGACGGCGCCGAACTTGACCACCTCGCGTACGAGCCGTTGCAGCCCCGAGGAACGAGGTTCCATGGCTGTGCAACTCCCGTCGGTAGGTTTCGTCAACCCCGCCATGCTAGCCGGGCGGGCCCGCCGGTGCCTGTGGACCGGGGCCACGGCTCGGAAACGGGCCGGAAAGAGGCGGGAAAGTGCCGGGTAAGAGATCGTGAAGAGGGACGCGATCCGGCCGCCTCGGCATGGCCGATACCCTAGGGGTGTGACGTTCCCGGTAGTCGGCATGGTCGGCGGGGGGCAGCTCGCGCGTATGACGCACGAAGCGGGCATCCCGTTGGGCATCAGGTTCAAGCTTCTCAGTGACACCCCTCAGGATTCCGCGGCGCAGGTCGTGAGCGATGCCGTCATCGGCGACTATCGCGACCTGGACACGCTGCGTGCATTCGCACGGGGTTGCGATGTGATCACCTTCGATCACGAACATGTACCCACCGAGCACCTCAGGGCCCTCGAGGCGGACGGCATCCCCGTGCGCCCCGGGCCCGACGCACTGGTGCACGCCCAGGACAAGGGAGTGATGCGCGCGAAACTCGACGCGCTCGGCATCCCGTGCCCACGGCACCGGATCGTGAGCGACCCGGAGGACGTGGTCCGGTTCGCGGCGGAAGGGGACGGCTTCCCGGTCGTCCTCAAGACCGTCCGCGGCGGCTACGACGGCAAGGGCGTGTGGGTCGTGGAGAGCGCCGAGGAGGCCGCCGACCCGTTCCGCGCCGGTGTCCCGGTGCTGGCCGAGGAGAAGGTCGACTACGTCCGTGAGCTCGCCGCCAACGTCGTACGCTCCCCGCACGGCCAGGCCGTCGCCTACCCGGTGGTGGAATCGCAGCAGGTCAACGGCGTGTGCGACACCGTGATAGCCCCTGCGCCCGACCTGGACGAGGACCTCGCCCTGCACGCCGAGCGGATGGCCCTGACCATCGCCAAGGAACTGGGCGTCGTCGGGCATCTCGCCGTCGAGCTGTTCCAGACCCGCGACGGCCGCGTCCTCGTCAACGAACTGGCGATGCGCCCGCACAACTCCGGCCACTGGACCCAGGACGGCGCGATCACCTCGCAGTTCGCCAACCACGTCCGCGCGGTGCTGGACCTGCCGCTGGGCGACCCGCGCCCGCGCGCCCGGTGGACCGTGATGGCCAACGTCCTGGGCGGCGACTACCCGGACATGTACTCCGCGTACTTGCACTGCATGGCCCGCGACCCCAAGCTCAAGATCCACATGTACGGCAAGGACGTGAAGCCCGGCCGCAAGGTCGGACACGTCAACACCTACGGCGACGACCTGGACGACGTGCTGGAGCGCGCCCGTCACGCAGCCGGCTACCTGAGAGGCACCATCACCGAATGAGCCCTGTTGTAGGCATCGTCATGGGGTCGGACTCCGACTGGCCCGTCATGGAAGCCGCCGCCAAGGCCCTGGACGAGTTCGAGATCGCCTACGAGGTCGACGTCGTCTCCGCGCACCGCATGCCCCGCGAGATGATCACGTACGGTGAGCAGGCGGCCGATCGCGGGCTGAAGGTGATCATCGCGGGCGCGGGCGGCGCCGCCCACCTGCCCGGCATGCTCGCCTCCGTGACCCCGCTGCCGGTCATCGGCGTGCCCGTGCCGCTGAAGTACCTCGACGGCATGGATTCCCTGCTGTCGATCGTGCAGATGCCGGCCGGTGTCCCGGTCGCCACGGTCTCCGTCGCCGGTGCCCGCAACGCGGGTCTGCTCGCCGCCCGGATGCTCGCCGCGCACGACGAGGACCTGCTGCACCGGATGCGCGACTTCCAGCAGGACCTCAACGACCAGGCCACCGAGAAGGGCAAGCGGCTGCGCACCAAGGTCGAGGGCGCGAGCGGCTTCGGCTTCGGGAAGTGACGCCGATGACCTCATCGGCTCCGCTGGACACGGCCCGTGCGCTGCTGCGCGAGTTCCCCGTCGTCGACGGGCACAACGACCTGCCCTGGGCGCTGCGCAAGCAGGCCGGCTACGACCTGGACGCCCTGGACATCGCCGGCGACCAGCACGAGCACCTGCACACCGACCTGCCGCGGCTGCGCGAGGGCGGGGTCGGCGCCCAGTACTGGTCGGTGTACGTGCCCAGCGAGCAGCCGGAGCCGGTCGCGGCCACGCTGGAGCAGATCGACTGCGTCCAGCGGCTGCTGGCCCGCTACCCGGCACAGCTGGCGCCCGCGCTGACCGCCGCGGACATGGAGGCGGCGCGCCGCGACGGCCGCATCGCCTCGCTGATGGGGGCCGAGGGCGGCCACTCCATCGCCAACTCGCTGGGCACCCTGCGCGGCCTGTACGCGCTCGGCGTGCGCTACCTGACGCTCACCCACAACTCCAACGTGGACTGGGCCGACTCGGCGACCGACGAGCCGAAGGTGGGCGGCCTGTCCGCGTTCGGCCGCGAGGTCGTGCGGGAGATGAACCGCCTCGGCATGCTCGTCGACCTCTCGCACGTGGCGGCGACGACGATGCGGGACGCGCTGGACGCCGCCGCCGCGCCGGTGATCTTCTCCCACTCCTCCGCCCGGGCCGTGTGCGACCACCCCCGCAACATCCCCGACGACGTGCTGGAGCGGCTGCCCGCCAACGGCGGTGTGGCGATGGCGACCTTCGTCCCGAAGTTCGTGCTCCCGGCCGCCGTGGAGTGGACGGCCGCGGCCGACGAGAACATGCGCGCCCACGGCCTGCACCATCTGGACACCGGTCCCGAGGCCATGCGGATCCACCGCGCCTTCGAGGAGCGCACCCCGCGCCCGGTCGCCACGGTGTCGACGGTGGCCGATCACCTGGACCACATGCGCGAGGTGGCCGGCATCGACCATCTCGGCATAGGCGGCGACTACGACGGCACCGCCTTCACCCCGGACGGCCTGAACGACGTCTCCGGCTACCCGAACCTGCTCGCCGAGCTGCTCAGGCGCGGCTGGTCGAAGCCCGACCTGGCCAAGCTGACGTGGCAGAACGCCGTGCGCGTGCTGGGTGCGGCGGAGGATGTGGCCCGGGACCTGACGGCCACGCGCGGCCCCTCCCTCGCCACCATCGAGTCGCTGGACGGCGCGAACGGCTGATCCGCCGCGGCAGGGCGGCCGGCGTGCCCGGCCGCCCTGTCCGGGGTACCCCCGAACGCCCCACTCACCAGGAAGGTTCCCCGCGCTCCGTGCGACCGTGTCGGTACGCCAGCCACAGCACGCCGTAGCTCACGACCGACGTAGCCCAGGACGACGTACGGAGCCCGTCATGGCCGACCTGCAGGACGACATCCCCACCGCGACCGAGGTCGGCGAGGACGACATCCTGCCGGACGCGCCTCCCCCCGTACCGGCGTCGTTCGGCCGGGGACACACCCCTGCGGAAGGGCCGGCCGCGGACCTGCTGGCACGGGCGCACGCCCTGCTCGCCGAGCACCCGGTCGCCGACGGCTGCAGCGGTCTGCCCTGGGCCCTGCGCCATCTGCCCTGGTACGACCTGGAGCTGGGCGAGGCCGCCGTCGACACGGACATGCCCCGGCTGCGCGAGGGGCATGTCGGCGCCCTGTTCTGGTCGCTGCACCTGCCCGAGGGACCGGGCGACGGGTGCGCGGTGGCCGCGGCCCTGGAGCAACTGGACCTGGTGCGCACGGTCATCGAGGCCCACCCGGAGGGGCTGCGGCTGGTGCGCACCGCCGGGCAGATCATCGACGCCCGCAACCGCGGCCGGGTCGCCGTGGTGCTGGGTCCCGCGCCCGGCGCCGCGCTGGAGGACTCCCTCGGCATCCTGCGCGTCCTGCGGGACCTCGGACTGCACGTGCTCACCCTCGCGGGCACCGCCTGGGCCGGCGCGTCCGGACTGACCCGGTTCGGGGAGGAGGTCGTGCGGGAGATGAACCGGCTCGGCGTGCTCGCCGATGTCACCGGCGCTTCCCCGGCCACCGTCGAGCGGACCCTCGCCCTGTCCAAGACCCCGGTGCTGTGCACCCGCTCGGCCGCCCGCGCGCTGCGCCCGCACCCGGCCAACCTGCCCGACGAGCTGCTCGTCGCCCTCGGTGCGGCGAAGGGCCTGTGCATGGTGCCGCTGACCGCCGAGCAGACCGGCCCGACCGTCCCGGACGTCGCCGACCACCTCGACCACGTCCGCGACGTGGCCGGCCCCGAGTGCGTCGGCCTGTCCGGCACCTACGACTCCGGGGTCGTCCACCCCCGGGACCTCGCCGACGCCTCCCGCTACCCGCACCTGATCGCCGAGCTGCTGCGGCGCGGCTGGTCCGAGACCGAGCTGGCCCTGCTGACCTGGGGGAACGTCCAGCGGGTGCTGCGCAGCGCGGACTTCACGGCCCGCGCCGCACAGCACCGCAGGGACCCGTCGACGGTACGGATCGGCGACCTGGGCGTCCCCTAGGACGACGTCAGGGCTGCTCGATCCGGCACAGGCAGAACGGATGCCCGGCCGGGTCCGCGTACACCTGGAAGTCCTTCTTCTCGCGGTCCTGAAGGTCCAGCGGACGGGCGCCGAGCGCGAGCACCCGTTCGTGCGCCGCGTCGACGTCCGCCCAGGTGGGGCCCGCGTCGAAGTCGAGATGGAACTGCTGGCCGTTGCGGTCCGCGCGCGGCCACTCCGGCGGGGTGTGCCCCTCGGCCCGCTGGAAGGCCAGCCGCGGACCGTCCGGGACCCGCAGCACGACCCAGTCGTCGTCCTCGGCCAGCGGGGTGCCCCCGGCCACCGCCGCGTAGAAGGCGGCCAGTGCGTGCGGGTCGGGACAGTCGAGCACGACGGAACGGAATCGGGCCACGGACGCCATGATGTCCTCCTTGTTCTCCCTCAGCAGGCGCAGAGACAGAACGGGTGCCCGGCAGGGTCGGCATAGACACGGAAGGTCCGGGACCGGTCCTCGGTGTCCAGTGGCCGCGCGCCCAGCTCCAGTACCCCCTTCTCGGCCGTGTCCAGGTCCTCCACGGCCAGGTCCAGGTGGAACTGCTGGGAGTGGTCCGCCGCCGGCCACTCGGGCGGCACGAACCCGGGCGCGTGCTGGAAGGCCAGCGCCGGGCCGCCGGGCACCTTCAGATCCACCCACGCGCTGTCCTCGGGGTCCTCCTCCACCGTGCCGCCGAGCACAGCGGCGTAGAAGCCGGCCAGCGCACGGGGGTCGGGACAGTCCAGCACCACGACGTCGAGCTTGGCGAGAGCCATGACCACCTCCGGGTGTTACCCATAGAGTCCGGTAACCGGTAACGGTTACTGCATACTGCCGTACAAGGGGTAACGTCGCAAGCATGAGCGAGAGATCGACCGCTCCCGGTGGCCTGGCCCTGGTCGAGGCGCTGGTGAACACGCTGGACATCGAGTCGGGCACCGACACGCTGGACACGCCGGAGGGCCGCCACCGCCTCGCGATCACGGAGGCGGGACTCGCCGAGGCCCGCGAACTGCGCGAGGCGCTGCGGGCCGCGCTGCTCGCCCACGCCGGCCACCCGCCGCACCGGACGGTGACCCCGTTGGGCTCCCTGCTGGCGCGGGCTCCGCTGTATGTCGCCGTCGACGACCACGACGGCTCGGCCCGCCTCGCCGCCGCCGACACGGATCCCCTGCTCTCCCGGGTCGCCGCCGCGGTCGCCGAGGCGCTCGTCGCCGGCACCTGGACCAGGCTCAAGGCGTGCGAGGCCGGGACCTGTCACTGGGCGTACTACGACCGCAGCCCCGCCGGCCGCGGGCGCTGGTGCTCGATGCAGGTGTGCGGGGCCCGCGCGAAGATGCGCCGGTACCGGGCGAAGGGGCCGTGAGGCACAGCGCCTTGGTGCAGAATGCGGACAGACGCCGGTTCGGCCGACTGAGCCTCGGCCGAACCGGCGTCGCCGCTCGCGTCAACCGGCAGCGCCCACCAGGACCCACGCGTCGCGGCAGCGCCCACCAGGACCCACGCGTCGCGACGAGCGCCCACCCGGGCCCCACGGCTCCTCAGCGGAGCGCCTACGCGGTCGGCCGCCCCATCGCGCGGTACGTCCAGCCGGCCCGGCGCCACAGCTCCGGGTCGAGGGTGTTGCGCCCGTCCAGGAGCACCCGGGCCGCCGCGGCCTCGCCCAGCGCCGCCGGGTCCAGCTCGCGGAACTCCTGCCACTCGGTCAGGTGCAGCACGACGTCGGCGCCCCGGACGGCCGCCTGCGCGGAGTCGGCGTAGCCCAGGGTCGGGAAGACCTTGCGGGCGTTCTCCATGCCCTTCGGGTCGTACACCGTCACCTGGCCGCCCTGGAGATGGATCTGACCGGCCACGTTCAGCGCGGGCGAGTCACGGACGTCGTCCGAGTCCGGCTTGAAGGTGGCGCCGAGCACCGCGACCCGCTTGCCGAGGAACGATCCGCCGCCGAGCGCCTCCCGGGTCATCTCGACCATCTGGCCGCGCCGGCGCATGTTGATGGAGTCGATCTCGCGCAGGAACGTCAGCGCCTGGTCGGCGCCCAGCTCCCCCGCCCGGGCCATGAACGCCCGGATGTCCTTGGGCAGACAGCCGCCGCCGAAGCCGATGCCCGCGCGCAGGAACTTCTTCCCGATCCGGTCGTCGTGCCCGATGGCCTCCGCGAGCTTCGCCACGTCACCGCCGGCGGCCTCGCAGACCTCCGCCATCGCGTTGATGAAGGAGATCTTGGTGGCGAGGAAGGAGTTCGCTGCCGTCTTCACCAGCTCGGCGGTCGGGAAGTCGGTGACGACGAACGGCGTGCCCTCCTGCGTCGGCGTCGCGTACACCTCGCGCAGCAGCTTCTCGGCGCGCTCGCTGCGCACGCCGACCACGATCCGGTCCGGGTGCAGGGTGTCCTGGACGGCGAAGCCCTCGCGCAGGAACTCCGGGTTCCAGGCCAGCTCGGCGTCGCTGCCCGCCGGCGCGTGCTCGGCGAGGTAGGCGGCCAGCCGGCCGGCGGAACCCACCGGAACGGTCGACTTGCCGACGACCAGCGCGGGGCCGCGCAGATGCGGGGCGAGAGAGGCGATCGCGGAGTCGACGTACGACATGTCGCAGGCGTACTCGCCGTGCTTCTGGGGGGTGTTCACGCACACGAAGTGCACATCGCCGAAGGCGCCGACCTCGGCCCAGTCCGTGGTGAACCGCAGCCGCCCGGTGGCCCCCTCGATCCCGGCCACGTGCCTGCGCAGCAGCTCTTCCAGACCCGGCTCGTACATCGGCGTCTCGCCACGCTCCAGCATGGCGATCTTCTCGGGCACGACGTCCAGACCCAGCACCTCGAAGCCCAGCTCGGCCATGGCCGCGGCGTGCGTGGCGCCTAGGTAGCCGGTGCCGATCACGGTGATCCTCAGGCTCATGGGTGCGCTCCAGCTCGGGTACGTCGGCAGTGCGGAGCCGAGCATAGTCGGGCCGCCCACCGGGCAATTTCCCCGCTGTCGCGTAGCTCACGTAGGCGTCGTCCGGCCTGCCCTCTAAAATTTGAGTTACTTAACGGTAATTAGCGTCAGTATCACTGCGTCTTTGGAGCGTGAGAGTCCGTGGCCGGAACGGCTGACTTCGACCTGTACCGCCCGTCCGAGGAGCACGACATGCTCCGCGACGCCGTCCGCGCCCTGGTCGAGGCGAAGATCGCGCCGTACGCCGCGGCGGTGGACGAGGAGGCCCGCTTCCCGCAGGAGGCCCTCGACGCCCTCGTGGCAGGCGACCTGCACGCGGTGCACGTCCCCGAGGAGTACGGCGGCGCCGGCGCCGACGCGCTGGCCACGGTCATCGTGATCGAGGAGGTGGCCCGCGCCTGCGTCTCCTCCTCTCTCATCCCCGCCGTGAACAAGCTCGGCTCGCTCCCGGTGATCCTCTCCGGCTCCGAGGAGCTGAAGAAGAAGTACCTGGGCCCGCTGGCCAAGGGCGACGCGATGTTCTCGTACTGCCTCTCCGAGCCGGACGCGGGCTCGGACGCGGCCGGCATGAAGACCAAGGCCGTCCGCGACGGCGACCACTGGATCCTCAACGGCGTCAAGCGCTGGATCACCAATGCCGGCGTCTCCGAGTACTACACGGTCATGGCGGTCACCGACCCGGCCAAGCGCTCCAAGGGCATCTCCGCCTTCGTCGTCGAGAAGTCCGACCCGGGCGTCTCCTTCGGCGCCCCGGAGAAGAAGCTGGGCATCAAGGGCTCCCCGACCCGCGAGGTCTACTTCGACAACGTCCGCATCCCCGCCGACCGCATGATCGGTGAGGAGGGCACCGGCTTCCTGACGGCCATGCAGACCCTCGACCACACCCGCATCACCATCGCCGCCCAGGCGCTCGGTGTCGCCCAGGGCGCCTTCGACTACGCCAAGGGCTACGTCCAGGAGCGCAAGCAGTTCGGCAAGCCGATCGCCGACTTCCAGGGCATCCAGTTCATGCTCGCCGACATGTCCATGAAGATCTCGGCGGCCCGCGCCCTCACCTACCAGGCCGCCGCCGCCTCCGAGCGCGGCGACGCCGACCTCACCTACCTGGGTGCAGCCGCCAAGTGCTTCGCCTCGGACACCGCGATGGAGGTCACCACCGACGCCGTCCAGCTCCTCGGCGGCTACGGCTACACCCGCGACTACCCGGTGGAGCGCATGATGCGCGATGCCAAGATCACCCAGATCTATGAGGGCACGAACCAAGTTCAGCGCATCGTCATGGCCCGTAACCTGCCGTAACGGAACCGGGTTCACCGCTTTTCGGGAAAGGCGCCCCACGGGGCGCCTTTCCGCTGTCGTGGCGCACCTCCCGACCGGTCGGTCACATGCGGGGCCGGGCGCCGGGACGTAGGACGGAAGCACACGGGGTCCGCCCCGGGCCCCCGCCTCCGAGGAGGAGCCATGACCCAGTCGCAGATGTCGCCCGCCCCCACCCGGCAGATGCAGGAGTGCATCGAGGCATGCATGAGCTGCCACAGCATGTGCGAGGAGACCATGAGCTCCTGCATGCAGAAGGGCGGCCAGCAGCAGATGCAGATCATGCGCGCCCTGCTGGAGTGCTCCGAGATGACCCGGATGTGCGCCGACATGATGATGCGCCGCTCACCCTTGTCCGCCGAGATGTGCATGCTCTGCGCCAAGGTCTGTGACATGTGCGCCGAGGCGTGTATGTCCATGCCGGACGACCAGCAGATGATGCGCTGCGCGGAGGCGTGTCGCCGCTGCGCGCAGACCTGCCGGGCGATGGCGGGCGCCGGCATGTGAGCCTGCCCCGGCCGGGAAAGGCCAAGGGCACCCACGCGGGTGCCCTTGGTCCTCGTACGGCGGTCGGGTGTCCCTGGTCCGCGTACGCCCGTCGGGTGCCGCTGGTCCTCGTACGGCCGTCGGCTGTCCTCGGTCCTCGTGACGGCGGCCGGCTAGTTGCCGGAGACGGTGACCTTCTCGTCGTTGTTCAGCTCGTCCACCAGCGTCTTCACCTTCGCCTTGTCCCAGACGAGGTTGCCGCCGGCGGAGCCGGAGATCGGCATGTTGATGGAGGTGCCGTCACCGCCGTTGACGCCCTTCATGGCCCAGAACATCGAGGCCAGGTCCCACAGGGACATGTCCTTGTCGACTATCAGGGAGTCCAGACCCGCGCCCATGGTCGGGTAGAACGTGAACGGGTTGAGGATCGTCGACGGGGTCGCCACCTGGTGGGCCAGGGCAGCCAGGAACTTCTGCTGGTTCTTGGTGCGCTGGAGGTCGGACGCGGCGAACGCGTGCCGGGTGCGGACGAAGGCGAGGGCCTGCTGGCCGTCCAGCGTCTGCTTGCCCGCCTTGAAGTCGGCGCCCGACCACTTGTCCTTGAAGCCCTTGTCGATGTCGATCTCGACGCCGCCGACCGCGTCCACGATGCTCGCGAAGCCCTGGAAGCCGATCTCCACGTAGTGGTCAATGTGCAGACCGGTGTTGGACTCGACCGTGCGGACCAGCAGCGTCGGGCCGTCCTCGGCGTAGGTCGCGTTCAGCTTCGCGTGCCGGCCCTGCGCCGGGTACACCTTCCCGGACGTCGAGCCCTTGTACGACGGGACCACCACGTCCGAGTCGCGCGGCAGCGAGATCAGCGTGTCGCCGTTGTCACCGACGTGCAGGATCATCATCGAGTCCGTGCGCTTGCCCTCGGCGCCGCCGGTGTGCAGCTTCTTCTCGTCCTCCTTGGACATGCCCTCACGGCTGTCCGACCCGACGATCAGGTAGTTCGTGCCGTCGCCCGCATCCGGCCGGTCGATGACCTTGGACAGGTCCACCTCGCGGCGCAGCTTGGAGTCGGCCCAGAAGTAGGTCCCGACCGATGTGACGATCAGCACGCTCGCCAGCGTGATCGCCGTCCACTTGATCCGGCGCCGCCAGTTCGGCGCGGGGCGCGGGCCGCGGCCGGGTGTGCCCGCCGGGTCGTCCGGTCCCCGGCCGCCGGGGGCGCCGTAGACCTGGCCGGTGTTGTAGCCGCTGTCGTAGTCGCCGTAGCCGGCGCCCTCGTCGTGTCCCTGGCCGTCGACGTACGACGGCTGCTGCGGCACGCCGGCCCCGTACGGCGGCGCCGCCGGGCCGGTGTTGCCGTACGCCGAGCGCGGTCCGGGCGGTACCGCCGGGCCGCGCCGCACCTGACGCATCACGCGGGGCCCCTCCGGCTGCGCGCCGGCACTGCCGCGTCCGTAGCGCGGGCCGCGGTTGTCGTCGGACCATCCCTCGGGCCAGTCATTCATGCGCCCCAGTGTGCCGGGCGGCGAGGTGTGCTCCATAGGGCTGTCGGAAAATCAGGGCGCCGCTGTTGCGAAGACGACACAAATTCCGCGAATGAGCCGTCGGCATAAGGTGGAGGGCATGACAGACCAGGCCACCGAAGCGGAACCGGACATGGAGCCGGACATCCCGGGCAAACCCACGTCCGCCTCGCGCACCACGCTCAGCCACATCATGACCCACAGTGACACCAACCTGCTGGGGACGGTGCACGGCGGGGTGATCATGAAGTTGGTCGACGACGCGGCGGGCGCGGTGGCCGGCCGGCACTCCGGGGGGCCCGCCGTCACCGCGTCCATGGACGAGATGGCGTTCCTGGAGCCGATCCGCGTCGGCGACCTGGTCCATGTGAAGGCACAGGTGAACTGGACCGGCCGGACCTCCATGGAGGTCGGCGTGCGCGTCCTGGCCGAGCGCTGGAACGAGTCGACCCCGCCCACCCAGGTCGGTTCGGCCTACCTGGTCTTCGCGGCCGTGGACGCCGACGGCAAGCCGCGCCGGGTGCCGCCGGTGATACCGGAGACCGACCGCGACCGCCGCCGTTGCCAGGAGGCGCAGATCCGCCGCACCCACCGTCTGGCCCGCCGGCGGGCGATCCGCGAGCTGCGCGAGAGGCGGGCGGCCGAGGGCTTCGAGGACTAGCCCCCGCCTTCCGGCCCCGCCGCGGATCCGTGCTCCGGTCCTGCCGGGGATCCGTGCTCCGGTCCTGCCGGGGGCGTGGCGCTAGGCGTCCCGGGAGCAGACCACCTCGCTGCCGCGCACCACGCTCTGCTCGGGCCGTCCCGGGTCGTCGAAGCGCACCTTGCGGACGGTCTGGAAGTCGGCGCCGGCCGTCACCTTCAGCAGCGGCCCCTGGCCCGGTGCCGGGCGCAGCTCGCTGCCCGGCAGGGCCGCGGCCAGGGACTGGGCGGAACGGTCCCAGCGGGGGTCGTAGAAGATCACGGTGTGCGGCACATGGGCGGGGGCGGTCACCGGCCGGCGGGTCGTGGCGAAGCCGGTCGCGGCGAGCGCCGCGTCGACCCGCTTGCCCAGGCCGATCGTGCCGGTGCCGTTCGCCACCTGGACCCGGATGGTGTCCGGGGCCACCTCCACCGGCACCGGACCGCTCGCCGGGCCCGGGCGCGGGCGGTCCGCGGTGAGCGGCTTGTCCTCCCGCAGCGCCCCGAACAGCCGGTCCGCCTTCGCCTGGTCCCACTTCAGGACCGAGCCGACGCCCTTGACCTGGTAGTTCAGCTGCCCGATGGGCACGGTGGTGAACTCCGAGGACGCCGGCGAGAAGGTCCGCATCGCGCGGCCCAGGTCGAGCAGCTCGTCGGTGCCGAAACCGGCGTCGGCGCGGACCGAGCCGAGCACCGCCCGGGTCACGTCCCGGAAGCGCATCGGGTTCAGCAGCACCCCGGAAGAGGTCGCCTTCTCGATCAGCGCCGCCAGGAACCGCTGCTGCCGCTTCATCCGGCCCAGGTCACTGGCTCCGTCGACGTGCCGGGCGCGTACGTACTGCAGCGCCTGCCCGCCCAGGAGGGTGTGCGTGCCGGCCGCGAGGTCGAGCCCGGTGTAGCGGTCCTTCAGCGGTGTCGGCGTGCAGACCTTGACCCCGCCGAGCACGTCCACGGTCTTCATGAAGCTGGTGAAGTCGACCTCCAGATAGTGGTCGATCTTCACGTGGGTCATGTTCTCGACCGTGCGGATGGTCAGCTGGGGGCCGCCCTCGGCGTAGGCCGCGTTGAGCTTGACCGGGTGCGGGCCGTGCCGCTGTCCCGAGTTCTGGTCGACGTGCGCGGGCATCTCGGCGTAGGAGTCGCGCGGCAGGCTCACCACGGTGGCCCGTTCCCGGTCCTCCGAGATGTGCACGATCATCATGGTGTCGGTGCAGTGACAGGGCTGGCCGCCGAGCCGGTAGGCGCGCCGGTCCTGCTCGCTGATCTTGTCCCGGCCGTCCGTGCCGACCAGCAGGACGTTCATGCCGTGGCCGGCCTGGGGCCGGTTCTTCATGTCCTTGAAGGCGTCGATCCGGGCGATGCCCGCGTCCAGGCTGGAGACGACCGCGTGCCCGATCCCGGCGGAGGCGAGCACCACCACCGACAGCGTGGTGACCGCACGCATGGCCCATCGGGGCCGCCGGGGCCGCCGGGGCGGCCTGACGGACCGCACGGGCCGCTCGGACGGCTGCGGTACACGGCGGGGTGGCTGCGGGCGGCGCTGCGGAGGCGCCGGGGACCGGGGCGGGCTGGGCAAGGGACACACCTCCGGACGAGGCCGTACGCGGGATCCGGGAGCACAGTAGGCCGATACGATCTCCAGCCCGCGCCCCGGGCCCGGCGGCGCGCACCCGTGTCCCCCGTTCGCGGTAACGTGAGGCCCCTATGAACGCCAAGCCCGACGTGCGGCTCCCCGCAGTGTCCGTGATCATGCCTGTCCTCAACGAGGAGCGGCATCTGCGCGGTGCCGTCCAAGCGATCCTCGCGCAGGAGTACGCCGGCGAGATGGAAGTCGTGATCGCCCTCGGTCCGTCCACGGACCGTACGGACGAGATCGCCGCCGAGCTGGTCCGTGACGACCCGCGCGTGCACACCGTTCCCAATCCGACCGGCCGCACCCCGGCCGCGCTGAACGCGGCGATCAAGGCATCCCGGCACCCGATCGTGGTCCGCGTCGACGGCCACGGCATGCTCTCGCCGAACTACATCGCGACCGCGGTCCGCCTCCTGGAGGAGACCGGCGCGCAGAACGTCGGCGGCATCATGTACGCCGAGGGCGAGAACGACTGGGAGCACGCCGTCGCCGCCGCGATGACCTCGAAGATCGGCGTCGGCAACGCGGCCTTCCACACCGGCGGCCAGGCCGCCCCCGCCGAGACCGTCTACCTCGGTGTCTTCCGGCGCGAGGCGCTGGAGCAGCAGGGCGGTTACAACGAGGAGTTCATCCGCGCCCAGGACTGGGAACTGAACTTCCGCATCCGCGAGGCGGGCGGCCTGATCTGGTTCTCGCCCGAGCTGAGGGTGTCGTACCGGCCGCGGCCGTCCGTGCGCGCGCTGGCCAAGCAGTACAAGGACTACGGCCGCTGGCGGCACGTCGTCGCCCGCTACCACTCCGGCTCCATCAACCTGCGCTACCTCGCCCCGCCGACGGCGGTGTGCGCGATAGCGGCGGGCCTGGTCGTCGGCGCCGCGCTGACCCCGTGGGGCCTCGTGATCCCCGGCGGCTACCTGGCCGCGATCGTCGCGGGCTCCGTCCCGGCCGGCAAGGGACTGCCCCTGAAGGCCCGGCTGCGGATCCCGGTGGCGCTCGCCACCATGCACATGTGCTGGGGCTGGGGCTTCCTGACCAGCCCGAAGTCGCTGGCGAGCAAGGTCATCGCCTCCCGGCGGCCCGCGGTCGTCGACGCCGCCTGAGCCGCCGTCCGAGTCCATGGACGAGGGGCCCTCCCCGGCCGGGGAGGGCCCCTCGTCGCTGTTCACCCGGCTACCACTGGTAGACGCTGTACACGTCCATGCACTTCGAGCTGTCCGAGCCGTTGACGGCGTCGGAGTTCGCGGGCAGGTCGCCGGCCTTGGGCGCGGACCGTTTCGGGTACGACGTGCCGGTGCGCCAGTCCGCGCCGACGACGACCGTGACCCCGGACACGTCGGTGGACTGCTGCACCGAACTCATCGGGATCCCCAGCGCCTTGGCCACGGTCTGGGCGTCACCCGCCAGATCCGCGCTCGGGTAGCGCACGAGCGTCTTGTCCTCGGTCAGGCTCCCCGAGGTGTCGGCCTGTGCACGGGCGTAGCCCTTCCCCACGAGCACCTGGCCGATCGCCGACGCCCGCTGCTGCACGGCCGCCTCGGTGGAGGTCCGGGTGGCGTTCTGCACCAGGACTCCGAGCCGGGCCACGTCGAGCGAGGGCTTCTTGGTCGGCTCGTCCTTGCCCGCGGCCTTCCCGGAGCCCGGCGTGCCGCCGTTCTTGTCGAACGCGACGTCGTCCTGGAGCATCTGCCACATCTTGTCGGCGTTGGCCTCGTCGGGCACGACGTGGTTCCGGTTCTGCGGGTCCTGCCTGTTGGGCATGGTCACCGAGGTGATGCGCTCCGACGGCACGGACTTCATCTGCATGCCCAGGTCGTAGAGCTTCTTGACGGTACCGATCTCCTCCGACACCTTCAGCGACTTGGTGGCCGCCTCGGCCAGGTCCATCAGCCGGCCGGTGTCGGTGAACACGTTCTGCTTCTTCAGCGTTCGGATCATCGAGTTCAGGTACATGTGCTGGGCGCGGGCCCGCATCAGGTCGTCGCCCCAGGCGTGCCGCGTGCGCAGCCACTGCAGGGCCTGCTCGCCCTTGACCTTCGTGGTGCCGGCCTTCAGCTTCAGCCCGGACCCGCCGGACACCTGGGGAGTCGGGTGGTCCCACACGTTCTGGTTCACGCACACGTCGACGCCACCGATCGCGTCCGCCATCCGCACCACGCCCGCGAAGTCGATCGTCATCCAGTGGTCGATGTAGACCCCGGTGAGGTTCTCCCAGGTGAGCAGGGTGCAGCCGGCGCCGCCGCGGGCCAGGGTGACGTTGATGATGTCGTTCGTCGGCGGATAGACCTTGCCGGTCTCGGGGTCCTTGCACTCGGGGACGTCCACCCGGGTGTCCCGGGGGATGCTGACCATGGCGGCGCTCTTGCGGTCCGCCGAGAGATGGATGAGCATCTGCACGTCCGCGAGCGGCGGATCGCCCGCGTGGTCCCTGTCGCCGCCCAGCTTCAGGTTCTCCGCGGAGTTCCGGCTGTCGGAACCGATCAGCAGGATGTTCAGCGGGGTCTGGCCGGCCGCGTTCGGCGCGGTCCGGCGCGCCTTGGAGTCGTCACCGTTGGCCCGCGCGCCCTTGCGGATATTGCCGTTGAGATGGCGGTAGTACAGGTATCCGGTGCCCGCGGTGCCGAGTATCAGCACCGCCAGGATGGTCGCCGACCAGCGCAGCGCGCGCCGTCTGCGCCGCCGGCGGTCGGTCTTCGGGCCCCCCGCCCGTCGCCCGCCGCCGCGCCGACCGGAACGCACCGGCGTGTCCGAGGTCTTCGGCGTGAGCGACATCGTGTCCTCGACCGCCGGAGCCTCCCCGCGCACCTCGCTCTGCGCCAACTCCCTGCCCTCCCCACCCTCGCGCCACGCAACGGGCCCGTCCCGCGCCCGGTTAGACGCACGACGGGCCCTCAGGGTTACCTATGAGGCGCACTGAACCTTGTCTGCCGTGGACTTGTTGACGTCCGGCGCCTTCGTCGGCGGCGTGAGGGAGACCCCCGCACCCTTGAAGTCCTTGCCCAGGGTCAGCGTCATCGCCGGCAGCCCCTGCGCGTTGGTCACGCTCTTGCCCGGCTTCAGCGCGGCCCCGGACAAGCCCATGATCGCGGCCAGTCGGCGTGCCTGGGCCGCCTGGTCGGGTGCGTACTCCAGCGTCGTCTTGGTGAGTGCGGCCGGGGCGTTGCCGGCGTTCTCCGACTTGGTCACGCCCTCGCTGTTCTGCAGCCAGGTGAGCGCCGCCTGGGCGCTGCCGGTCTCGGCTCCGCCGTTGAGGATGCGCACCCGCACCTCGGAGGCGGGCGCCTTGGTGCCCTTGAGCCGGGCGGCCTGGGCGTTCTTGGCGGCCTTCTGCTTCTTCTTCACGTCGGTGAAGGAGACGTCGTTCTGGACGGCCCCGAAGACCTGTGGGGCCAGGGTGGGGTCGACGATCACCGTCTTGTGCACGGCGCCGTCCGCCGGGTTGTCCTTGACCGGCACCGTCGTGAAGGTCAGGTTCTTGGGATTGAGCTTGCCCAGCTCCAGCCCCAGATCCTTCAGCTTGCCGATGCTGTCCAGCTTGTCGTCGACGGTCAGCGCCTTGGTGCCGGCCTCCGCCAGCTTCAGCATCTTCGTCGGGCTGGTGAGCGTGGCGTTGCCTTTCAGCTTGCGCATCAGCGCGCCCAGGAACTGCTGCTGGAGCCCGATCCGGCTCAGGTCGCCGCCCAAGCCGACGGAGTGCCGGGTGCGCACGAACGCCAGCGCCTGCTCACCGGAGATGTTGTGCGTGCCCTTGGACAGCTTCAGATGCGAGTCCGGGTCGTCGATGTCCTTGCCCAGACAGACCTCGACGCCGTCGACCGCCTCGGTCAGCGTCTTGACCGCGTTGAAGTCGGCGACCATGAAGTCGTCCGGCTTGATCCCGGTCAACTCGGTCACCGTGCGCATCGTGCAGCTGGGCGTACGGTCGTCCTGCCCCAGGCTCGTGTTGAAGCGGACACCCTGCGAGCCCGCGATGACCTTCTCGGTGCCGTCGTCCTGCTGGGTCGGGCAGTCCGGGACGTCCACGATCAGGTCACGCGGGATGCTCAGCGCGGTGGCGTTGGACCGGTCCTTGGAGAGGTGCAGCAGGATCGTGGTGTCGGCGTGCCCGACGCTGCCGGAGTCGCCGTAGCCCTCGTTGCCCGCGCCGGTGCGCTTGTCCGTGCCGATCAGCAGGATGTTGATCGCCTCGTCCTTGCGGAAGCCACCGGTGCTGGCGCCGTCGTCGGACACGGACGTGATGTTGTCGTTGAGGTGCTTGATGTAGAGGTAGCCGGCGGCCGACACGGCGACCAGCACGAAGGCCATGGACCCGCCGGTCCACAGCAGTATCTTCTTCGTCCTCGACTTCTTCTTCACCGGCCGTCGGGACGCGCGCCGTCCCTGGGCCGCCTCCGGTTCAGCGCTCCGGCGCCGGGCCGAGCGCGGCGGCGGCACGTCGGTGCCACGCGCCCGGGGCGTCTGCCGGGTCTCCCCGGCCGTCTGCCGGGTCTCCCCGGCTGTCTGCCTGGCCTCCCCAGTCGTCCGCCGGGTCTCGCCGGGCGTCTGCCGGGTCCCCCCGGCCGTCCGCCGGGCACGACCGCTGGCCGCGCCACCCCCGTCCTGGGGGGACGGTTTGCGCGGTCCCGGCACCGGCGGCTGCGCTGCGGAAGGGCTCAGTCGCAGTTCGTATTCGCCGGTGTTCGGATTGAGCACCCACTGGTCTGCGGGATCGATGTTGTCCGCCCGCCCACGGCCTTGCGCGTCCACGGTTGTCCGAATCCTCCGTCGGGGCCACGCGGCGCCTTTCCCCCTCCAAGGCGCTCGGGTCTCGGTGAATCGGTGCATGACCCAGGACAGACCTCGCGGCCAGGTGCACCGGATCGCTCACACTATCCGCCCGGTTCAGCGTCGGGCGACGCCGGTGACAAATTCCACCTGCCTACAACCGGGCAATCCGCCTCATTTTCTGAACTGAAGTTCGCCGACTTGGTGCGCGCCTTACTCACAGGTGTGTTCGGCGGCGGTGTACCCGCGGAACGTCGGGGCGGGCGAGGGGCCGTCCTGGCCGCCCGTACCCGTGGTCCCGCCGGAGACATTCTGTGAATTCTCCGGGATCACCGTCACCGGCTGGTCGGCCCGCAGCCGGGCGAACAGCTTCTCGGCCTCCGGTTCCACGAGTTGGTCACGGTTGGCGTTGTAGACGTACGACTCCCTCGGCACCGTCAGGAACCGCACGTGCTCGGTGGGGATGTCGCGCAGCCCGCGCACCAACTGGTACAAGCCGCGCAGACTCGCCAATTCCGGATCGGTGGTCAGCGCGGAGGTCGCCGCGTCCAGCAGCGGATACAGCTTCACCGGGTTCAGCAGGACGTCATTGCCCTGCACCTTGTCGACGAGCGCCCCGAGGAACCGCTGCTGCCGTTCCATCCGTTCGGTGTCGCTGCCGTTCCCGAGCGACTTGCGGGCGCGCACGTACCCGAGCGCCTGCTCCCCGTTCAGCGTGACCCTGCCCGCGGGCAGGGTCAGTTTCGCCGCCTTGTCGTCCACGGGTTCCTTCAGGCACACCTCGACGCCGTCGACGGCGTCCACCATCTCCTTGAACCCGCTGAAGTCGACGACCATGTGGTGGTCGATCCGGATGTCCGTGAGCTTCTCGACGGTCCGGATCGTGCACGCCGAACCCCCCACCTGGAAGGCGTGGTTGAACATCGCGAACACCGGGTCGCTGCGCCTGCCGTCCTCCTGGAGGCAGGAGGGGACGTCCACCATCAGGTCCCTCGGCAGCGAGACGGCGGTGGCACTGTCCCGGTCGGCGGCCAGGTGCAGCAGGATCGTCGTGTCCGACCGCTCGGTGCCGAGATCCTTGCCGTACTTGCGGTTGCCGTCCCCGGCCCGGGTGTCGGACCCGATCAGCAGGATGTTCTGCGCGTCCCGCACCAGCGCGGTGGGCCGCTCCCGCTCGTACCGCGCGAGTTCGGCGGCAGCGGCCTCGTCGGCGGTGATGTTGGCGCTGAGCTTGGTGTAGGCGGCCCAGCCGGCGCCGGCGGCCACGACGAGGACCACGGCCGCTCCCAGCGCGGAGTACCGCCGCCGGCGCCGCCGCCGGCGTCGTATCAGTCCGTCCCCGGTGGCGGAGGCTCCCGCCGCGGGACCGGGACCGACGGGCTTGCCTGCGGTGTCGGTCACGGTGGAGCCATCCCCTCATGGCGTACGAGCGTCGCGTCCTGCACTTACGACGATGGCGGGGGAGGGGGCCCCGGAGCGCCCTTTGCTGCTCCGAATGGGGGACAGGGGAAGGGAGGCGGGGGCGGGGCGCCGCGCCGGTGCGCGGTTCGGCCGTGTGGGTGCGGGACGCCGCGGCGGACCCGTGCCGGGCGGGCGGCCACCGCCGTCCGCCCGGCAGGCGGCTACCGCCGCACCGAGGTCACCCTCTCGCTGTCGATCCGCTTGGCCAGGGCCTCGTCGTCCGCCCGGTCCAGGTTCCGGCACAGCACCACCGATCCGCCGGCGGCCAGCGGTGCGAACAGGCCCGCGCTGAGCCCCTCCCACGTGTCGTACGGCAGTCCGGACAGCAGCCTCGCCCCGGGCCCCGTGAGCCCCAGGCCCCCCGCTTCCGACGAGGCCCGCTCGACGACCTCCGCCGCGCTGAACTCACGCCCGGCGACGACGAGGGCCGGCTCCCGCGGGTCCACCGGAGCGAACGGGGCGAACCGGTCACCCTGTCCCGGCACTTCCACGGCGTAGTCGGCGAACCCGGGCGGCGTCTGCGGGAAGCGTCCGCCGAGGGGCCGCAGCGCCAGTGCCACCCGCTCGCCGGTGCACGCGCGCGCGGCGTCGAGCGAGTCCGGCCCGCTCACGACGACGTCGGCCGCCGCCGGATCCCCGGTGACGTCCGCGACCGCGCCCACCGCGGAACAGGCCAGCAGCCACACCGCGGTCTGCCAGTGCGCGGGCAGCAGCAGCGCGACGCGGTCGCCGGGCCCGGCGGACAGGTCGCCCTGGAGGAGGTTGGCGGTCTTGGCCACCCAATTGGCGAAGGTGGCCACGGACAGTTCGACGCGTTCGCCCGTGGCGTCGTCGTAGAAGGTCACCAGCGGGCGGCCGGGGTCCGCGGCGAGCGCGGAAGTCAGCAGGTCGGCAGGGGTGCGATCGGTGGCGTTCACCCCGCACAGGGTACGCGCGGGCGGGTGTGCGCACGGGATGGATGGGCCACCGGTTCGGCGGAACGTCACCCGACGAACCGTCAGTACCCCTGCGGATAAATATATGTGGATATGTTCAGGATCATGCTCATGCGTGGATTCCTCACGCGGGTTCGTCTACACGAAGAAGATCAAGGCGGCGTTCGTGCACCACACGGCCACACCTGCGCCCAGGCCCCCTCCGTCATCCGCGGTATCTACCGCTACCACGTCAAGAGCATGGGCTGGCGGGACGTCGGCTACAACTTCCTCGTCGACACGTGCGGAAACATCTACGAGGGCCGGGCCGGCGGTGTGGCGAAGGCGGTGCTCGGCGCGCACACCCTCGGGTTCAACACCCACAGCATGGGCGTCGCCGTGATCGGCACGTACAGCGCGAGCAAACCGGCCGGCGCCGCGGTGACGGCCGTCGCCAAGCTCACCGCATGGAAGCTCGGGTTCTATGGAGCCGATCCGAGCGGAAAGACATATCTCACGTCGGGCGGTGGCAATCTCTACCCCAAGGGGAAGGACGTACGACTGAACGCGATCTCCGGCCATCGGGACGGGTACGCCACCGAGTGCCCCGGCGAGCGGCTCTACGCCAAGCTCGGCACGGCCCGCTCCAGCGCGGTGCACCATCAGGGGCGCTGAGGCCGGGGCCCGCGTTCACCGCCGTCGGGGGGACGGGCTGGCGGCTCGGGGAACAGGCGGGACCGGCCGGGGGGCCGGGGCGGTCGGGGGAAACCGCACGCCGATCTCGCGGGAGACCGCGCGGCCGTCGAAGGCGTCGTCGCACGGTCTGCATACACTGACCGGCCGTAACGAGAGTCAACGAGTAGTTCGGCCGGTCCCGGCAGGAAGCAGAGACGACAGGTGACAGAAGCGATCCTCCTGGTCGGCGGCAAAGGCACCCGGCTGCGACCGCTCACGGTGCACACGCCCAAGCCGATGGTCCCCGCCGCGGGGGTGCCGTTCCTCACCCACCAGCTGGCGCGGGCGCGAGCGGCGGGCGTGGAGCACATCATCCTCGCCACCAGTTATCTGGCCGAGGTCTTCGAGCCGTACTTCGGCGACGGCTCCGCGCTGGGCCTGCACCTGGAGTACGTGACGGAGGAGGAGCCCCTCGGCACGGGCGGAGCCATCCGCAACGTCGCCGCCCGCCTGCACTCCGGCCCCGACGACCCGGTGCTGATCTTCAACGGCGACATCCTGACGGGCCTGGACATCAGGGCCCTCGTCGACACCCACGAGTCGACGGGCGCGGACGTCTCCCTGCACCTGACGAAGGTGACCGACCCGCGCGCCTACGGCCTCGTCCCCACCGACCCGACCGGCCGTGTCCTCGCCTTCCTGGAGAAGCCGCAGACCCCGGAGGAGATCGTCACCGACCAGATCAACGCGGGGGCGTACGTCTTCCGCCGCTCGGTCATCGACACGATCCCGGCCGGCCGCCCGGTCTCGGTCGAGCGCGAGACCTTCCCCGGGCTGCTCGCGGCCGGTGCGCATCTGCAGGGCATGGTCGACTCCACCTACTGGCTGGACCTCGGCACCCCGGCCGCCTTCGTGCGCGGCTCGGCCGACCTGGTCCTCGGCCGCGCACCGTCACCGGCCGTCCCGGGCCGCTGCGGCGACCGCCTCGTCCTTCCCACGGCCAGGGTGGCGCCGGACGCCAAGCTGGCCGGCGGCACGGTGGTGGGCGAGGGCGCGTTCGTGGCGCAGGGGGCGCGGGTCTTCGGCTCGACCATCCTGCCCGGCGCGGTCATCGAACCCGGCGCCGTCGTCACCGACTCCCTCATCGGCAGCCGCGCCCGCGTCGGCGAACGCTCCGTCCTCACCGGCACGGTCGTCGGCGACGGTGCGGTCGTGGGCGCCGACAACGAGCTCCGCGAGGGAGTGCGGGTGTGGTGCGACGCCCGTATCCCGGCGGGGGCGGTGCGGTTCTCCTCGGACCAGTAGAGGGCGCAGCTTCCGCTGCCGCGTCCACGGCTGCTGCCGCTGCCGCCGCAGGGGTTCTTCCGTTCCCGCTCCCGTAGCCGGTGCGGCCTGCGGTGGTCGCCTGCGGTGGTCGCCTGCGGTGGTCGTCTGCGGTGGTCGTCTGCGGTGGTCGCCTTAGGCGGTCTCCGTAGGCGGCTCCGGGAGGGCGGTCCCGGGAGGGCGGTCCCCTTCGGCGACCGCCCTCCCGTAGACGCCTGCTTATGCATCCGAGCGTTGTGGCCATGGTCGTCGCCGTCCCGCTGCCGTTGACTGATCACATGACGACGCAACGCGGTACGGAAACGACAGACCCGAAGACACTGGTCATCGGCGGCACCGGAAAGACGGGACGGCGCGTCGCGGAGCGGCTGGCCCTGCGGGGCCTTCCGGTGCGCGTCGGCTCACGCTCCGGGCAGCCGCCCTTCCGGTGGGAGGACCCCGCCACCTGGGAGCCGGCGCTCGACGGTGTCACGGCCGTCTACGTCACCTACCATCCCGACCTGGCATTCCCCGGAGCCGCCGAAGCGGTGGGCGCCTTCGCCGAGCTGGCCGTCCGCAAGGGCGCCCGCCGCCTGGTCCTGCTCTCCGGCCGCGGCGAGGAGGGCGCGGTGCGCAGCGAGGACCGGCTCAAGGCGTCGGGGGCGGACTGGACCGTCGTACGGGCCAACTGGTTCGACCAGAACTTCAGCGAGAGCTTCTTCCTCCAGCCGGTCCTGGCCGGGGTGCTGGCGCTGCCCACCGAGGACGCGGTGGAACCGTTCGTCGACGCCGACGACATCGCGGACGTGGTCACCGCCTCCCTCACCGACGACACGCACGCCGGCCGGACCTACGAGGTCTCGGGCCCCCGGCTGCTGAGCCTGCACGACGTCGCCGCCGAACTGTCCGAGGCCACCGGCCGCGAGATCAGGTACACGCCGGTCTCCCTGGAGGAATATCGCCGGCAGCTGACGGAGAACGGACTGCCGGCCGAGTTCGCCGATCTCTTCCGCCTCCTCCTCGACGGGCGCAACGCCAGTGTCACGCCCGGCGTACGGGAGGCTCTCGGACGACCGCCCCTGGATTTCACGGAGTTCGCCAGGAAGACCGCCGCCACCGGCGTCTGGTCCGTCTGACGGCTGCGTGTCCGACCGCTCTGACACAGTCGCCCCATGGATGTTCTGGCCGGCCTGCTGCAAGGCCCGAAGGCACGCGGCGCGTTCGTGCTCAAGTCGGTGTTCCGGCCGCCTTGGTCGCTGCGCGTCGAGGACCGTGCTCCCGTGTCCCTCGTCACCATGGTCCGCGGTGACGCCTGGGTGCTGCCCGACCGCGCGACGCCGGTCCTGCTGAAGCCGGGCGACCTCGCGGTCCTGCGCGGGCCCGACCCGTACACCGTCACCGACGACCAGGGCACCGACGTGCGGGTGATCGTGGGTCCCGACCAGCGGTGCACCACCGTCGACGGCATCGATCTCACCGACTCGATGGCGCAGGGCGTGCGCACCTGGGGCGAGCCCGACGCACCGGACGCCGCCGTCATGCTCAGTGGCACCTACCAGGCGCCGGGCGCGGTCGGCCGCCGCCTGCTCGACGCGCTCCCCGCCCTCCTCGTGCGGACCGCCGCGGGCACCGACGACCCGCTGATCCCCCTGCTGGCCCAGGAGATCGCCCGCGAGGAACCGGGACAGGAAGTCGTCCTCGACCGCCTGCTGGACCTGCTCTTCGTGGGCCTGCTCCGGGACTGGCTGCGACAGCCGGAGCACGGCGTCCCCGCCTGGTACCAGGCACAGTCCGATCCGACCGTCGGCCCCGCTCTCCGGCTGCTCCACGACGACCCCGCCAGGCCCTGGACGGTGGCGTCGCTGGCCCGCGAGGTGGGCGCCTCCCGGGCGGCCCTGGCCCGCCGCTTCAGCGCGGTCGTGGGGGAGCCGCCGATGGCCTACCTGGCGCAGTGGCGGCTCACCCTCGCCGCCGACCTGGTGTGCCGGCCGGACACCACCCTGACCGAGGTGGCCCGGCAGGTGGGCTACGGCAGCGCGTTCGCGCTGAGTTCGGCGTTCAAGCGCGTGCGGGGTGTGAGTCCGCAGGAATACCGGGCGAACGGCGGTGAACCGGTGCCGGCCGCCCGGCCCGCGTCGGCCGGGACGGTCGTCCTGGGCCCGCCGTCCGCCCGCCCGTCACCCGTGTATCCGAGCACAGTGAGGACCTGATGATGTCAGTGGATCCGCGCCGTTCCGGCGGCGCAGCCGGTGTACTGCTCACCGTGGCCTGCGTGGCGATGGGCCTGCTGTCCGGCCTGTTCTACGCCTACGACCTGTCGGTCATGCCGGGGCTCTCCCGCCTGGACGACGCCGCCTATCTCACGGCGATGCGGAACTTCAACGACGCGATCGACAACAGCGGTCCGTTCGCGGTCGTCTTCCTCGGTGCCCTCGTGGCCACGGTGTGGGCCGCCGTCGCCGAGCACCGGCGAGGGCGCCGGGCCGCGGCCTTGTGGGCCGCCGGGGCCGGCGTGCTCTACCTGGCCGTGCTGGTGCTCACCGTCTCCGTGAACCTGCCGCTGAACGGCGAACTCGCCCGTCTCGGCGACCCGGCGAAGGCCGCGGACCTGTCGCTGGTCGACCGGTTCAAGGGCGTCTGGTCGGCCGCCAATCTCGCGCGGACCGTTCTGACCACGGCCGCGGTCGCGTGCCTGGCCCAGGCGCTACGGCTGCACGGCGCGGCCACCGCCCCGGCACCGCCGACCGCCCCCCACCTCACCACCGACCGGCCCGCGGTCCGCAACTGACCGATCGCTACCTCTTGCCCCGGCCGGTCCGCACTTCACAGTCGGCCGATGTCTCCGACCGGCATCCGCGGCGCCCGACGGGGCGGCACCCGTCCGCTCAGCAGGATCAGCCGAGCCGCCCGGTGCCGCTGGCCCGCGTACGGCTCAAGCAGCCGCAGCATCTCGGCGTCGTCCGCGTTCCGGTCCCCGGCCAGCGCCCATCCCACGATCCCCGGCAGATGGAGGTCTCCCACGGTGACCGCGTCCGACGCGCCGTGGCTGCGCTGCACCACCTCCGCCGACGTCCACGGCCCGATCCCCGGTACGACCTCCAGCCGGGCCTGCGCGGCCTCCGGTTCCATCCCGGCCGCCTCCTCCATCCGCGCGGCTACCCGCACGGCCCGCAGGATCGTCGACGCCCGTTTGTCGTCGACCCCGGCCCGGTGCCACTCCCAGGAGGGAATCAGCGCCCAGGTCCGGGGCGCCGGCATCACGTACATCCGCCCGGGCGCGGGGCCCGGCGCCGGCTCCCCGAACCTCCGCACCAGCATCCGCCACGCCGCGTACGCCTCGACGGCCGTGACCTTCTGCTCCAGCACCGACGGGATCAGCGACTCCAGCACCAGCCCGGTCCGGGTCAGCCTCAACCCCGGCCGCCGGTGCCGGGCCAGTGCCACCACCCGGTGCCGGGGCTCGAACGCGGCCGGTTCGTCGGCCGCGCCGAGCAGCTCGGGCAGCCTGTCCAGCAGCCATGCGGCACCCGGGCCCCATGCCTCGCCGAGCACCTCACCGCCGTACGCGCGCACACGCAGCGTGCCCGGTCCGGCGGGCGTGCGGCAGGCCCGCCACACGGACCCGTCCGGAGCGGCGCGGAACGTCGGGTCGGCGGGCCCGCGCCGGAGTGGGCCGAGGGTCAGCCCGAGGTCCAGCGGTCCGTCCGGCGCCCACCGCCGCGCCCGCCCGGGTGCCGCCTGCCGAGGTATCCGGGCGGCGGGACCCGTGGGTACGGCGACCTTCCCGCCGCGCACGGTGGCGCGGCCGGGGCGCGGGGCGAAACGTCCTGCCACTGGAGAGGTCCTAGGGGTGCCGGGGCTGTCCTACGAGACTAGGCGGTGTCCGGGGTGTTTCACCGCACTTCCACGAACGCTCCCGCGTCCCGCTCCGGCCGCGGACCGGGTTCCTGTGCCGGACGGCCGACCGCCACCGCGCCCATCGGGTCCCAGTCCGCCGGCAGCTCCAGCACCTCGCGCACCACGTCCCGGCAGAACATCGTGGACGACACCCACGCCGAGCCCAGCTGCTCCCCGGCCAGCGCGACCAGCAGGTTCTGCACGCCCGCGCCCGTCGCGACCACGAACATCTCCCGCTCGGCACCGTCCCGCCGGGCGTCCCCGTAGGTGTGCGAGCCGTCCATGACGAGGCAGGGCACGATCAGGTAAGGCGCGTTGCGCAGGACGTCACCGCGCCGGATCCGCTTGGCGATGGACTCCTCGCTCTTGCCGTCCCGGCGCAGGTCGGCGATCCAGGCGTCCCGCATCGCGTCGAGCAGCCGTACCCGTGACTCCTCCGACTCCAGCAGCACGAACCGCCAGGGCGTGGTGTGGTGCGGGGCGGGCGCGGTGACCGCCGCCGCCACCGCGCGGCGCACCGCGCCGGGGTCGACGGGCTCGTCGGTGAAGGCCCGCACGGTACGGCGCCGGGTCACGGCCTCCCGGACCGCCTCGGAGGTGCCGAGCCGGAACATGTCGTCGGCCGCGTCGCGCACCAGCGCCCGCGCGCCCTCGCCGTGACCACCCTTCTCACCGTCGCCGCCGTTCGTACCGCTACCGCCGTTCGTACCGCTACCGCCGCTCGCACCGTCGCCGCTGCCTCCGGCGTCGCCGCCGCCGTCCGCGTCGGCCGCGGGGCGCACGACATGGGGGAGACCGCGCACGACGGCCACCGGCCGCCCGGCGACCTTGCCCTTGACGAGGTCGCCCGCGGCGGCCAGTTCGTCCGCGGTGGCGACGACGGTCGCACTGAGCGGGTTTCCGTGCGCGTCCGAGCCCCCGCGCAGATCGTCCAGCACTTGCACCCCGGCGGCGCCGATCGCCACGTCCGTGAGCCCCGCGCGCCAGGGTCGCCCGAAGGTGTCGGTGACGAGGACACCGACGTTGACGCCGAGGGCGTCGCGCAGGCCGGACCGGATCGCGCGCGCGGAGGCGTCCGGCTCCTCGGGCAGCAGCAGCACGGTGCCGGCGGGGGTGTTGGAGGCGTCGACCCCGGCGGCGGCCATGACCAGGCCCTGCCGGTTCTCCACGATGCGCACCGTGCCGCGCCGGGCCACCACCCGGACCGTCTCGGCGTCGATCGCGGCCTCGCGGTCGGCCGCCCGCACGACGCGGCCCTCGGCCTTGGAGACGATCTTGGAGGTGACGATCAGCACATCACCGTCGGCCAGGCCCGGCTCGGCCGCGGCGACCAGCTTGGCGATGTCGTCGCCCGGCTGCACCTCGGGGATGCCGGAGGGGGCCCAGACCCGGTACTCCGGCCGCTCGTCCGCCCCGGCGGGCGCCGTCGCGTTCATGCCCCTCGCACCTCCTCGGCCAGCGCCAGCGCCTCCCGCGCCATCTGCGCGGACGCGTCCACGTCGGTCATCATCAGCGGTACGGCCCGGCAGCGGATGCCGTCCGCCTCGACCCGTTCGGCCACGCCCGCGTCCACGGTGTCGACCAGCCATCCGTCCAGCAGCCCGGAGCCGTAGTGCTGGGCGACCGCCGCGGCGGTGGACTCCACGCCGACGGCGGCGAGCACCTTGTCGGCCATCCCGCGCACGGGCGCGTCCCCGACGATCGGGGAGAGGCCGATCACGGGCACGCCCGCGTCGGCGATGGCCTCGCGGATGCCGGGCACGGCGAGGATCGTGCCGATGGACACGACCGGGTTGGACGGCGGGAAGAGGATCACGTCCGCCTGGGCGATGGCCTCCAGCACGCCCGGGGCCGGCTTGGCCTGCTCGGCACCGACCGGGACGACCGCCTCGGCCGGGACGGAGGCGCGCAGCCTCACCCAGTACTCCTGGAAGTGGATCGCCCTGCGCTCGCCGTCCATCTCGACGGCCACGTGCGTCTCGACCCGGTCGTCGGTCATCGGGATCAGCTTCACGCCCGGCTTCCAGCGGTCGCACAGCGCCTCGGTGACCGCGCTCAGCGGAAACCCGGCGCCGAGCATCTGCGTCCGCACGATGTGCGTGGCGAAGTCCCGGTCGCCGAGCCCGAACCACTCCGGCCCCACCCCGTAGGCCGCCAGCTCCTCCTTGAGGTGGAAGGTCTCGTCGGTCCGCCCCCAGCCCTGCTCCTCGTTGATGCCGCCGCCCAGCGTGTACATCACCGTGTCCAGGTCCGGGCAGACCTTCAGCCCGAAGAGGTGGATGTCGTCGCCGGTATTGCCGATGACCGTGACGTCCGCGTCCGGCACGGCCTGCTTCAGACCACGCAGGAAACGGGCACCGCCGATGCCGCCTGCCAGAACCACAATGCGCATGAGCCAAGTCTCGCAGGCGGGGCCGACAACACGTCAGGCAGTCACCGCACGCGCCTCGCAGAGCGGAGAGGTGTGCATGGGCATCTCGGTCAGGCCCGGGTAGTAGACGTGCAGGCTGACCGCCGGCTCCAGCGAGTCGTTGACGACCTCGTGGACGTACCCCGGCGCGAAGACCCTGCCCCACTCTCCGCTCCGCTCGAGCGGGGAGCCCGCCCTGGCGCCCGCCGCCAGCGCGCGCGTGCCGTGCTCGGCGTGCTCGGTGAGGGAGCCCTCCAGGACGGTGAACACTCCGCAGGAGCGGCCGTGGTCGTGCCGCCCGCTGCCCTGCCCGGGCAGCCAGGACAGCAGCCACACCTCGTAGCCGGGGCCGGTGCGCAGCCGGTGGTACCAGCGGGTGGTGGCGTCGTACCGGACGAGGTGCGCCCACTGGTCCCGGTCGGCGGCGATCGAGCGGGCCAGCCCCACGAACTCGGCGACGGTGGCCGGGTGCTCGCGCGGCGGCTGGAGCAGGTGCGGGACTTCGAGGATGTCGCCGGCGATCTGGAGATCGTTGTCGCTGTTCATCGGGATGCGGTGGTCCTCGGCGCGAGAGTGGGGGGCTGGAGCTGGGAGGCGGAGCTGGGATGACGCGTACGGTCCGCCCGGGTCACGGGCGGGCGCGGTGCCCTGGGTGAGGGGTCAGGGAGCGGTGAACGCGACCGAGCCGGGATGGACTCGGGGACAGCCGGAGCGGGCTTGGCTCAACAGCTGGGACAGCAACAACAGCTACAGCGCGCGCGGGCGGCACCGAGGGACCCGGCGGTGCGGGTCGAGGTGGGTGCCAAGTTCGCGAGCATGCCCACTAGGACATCGGTTCACACCCGGACTGTCAACTCGACGCCCGGTATGTGGGACATGTTTCACCTCATCCGGTTCATCTGTCAGGCGAAAGGTTTGCTCTCCGGGGTGCGGGGACACATGGGGCACATCCGAGCGCTGGAGGCTCGCGGAACGCGATCGAACACGGAGACGTCTTTCTTCGTACAGAGATCTGTACGGGGTTCGGCCGCCCCCGTGGGTCCGGCTGCGTGTCGAGGTTTATGGCGATTTGAACACTTTCCGCATGGCCTTGGTTCCGCAGAGTGAATAACGGGCCCAATAGCAGATCTCGGCTTGACTCGCCCGGAGCAGCACACTTGTAATTTCACTCGTGTCGTTCAGCCGAAACCGGTAACGGCCACGCACGGGGACGTGAAGACAGACGAGGGGCGCACATGACCGAGCTGGTGCAGCAACTGCTGGTCGACGACGCGGACGAGGAACTCGGCTGGCAGGAGCGCGCGCTGTGCGCCCAGACCGACCCCGAGTCCTTCTTCCCCGAGAAGGGCGGCTCCACCAGAGAGGCGAAGAAGGTCTGCCTCGCCTGCGAGGTCCGCTCCGAGTGCCTCGAATACGCCCTCGCCAACGACGAGCGCTTCGGCATCTGGGGCGGCCTGTCCGAGCGCGAACGCCGCCGCCTCAAGAAGGCCGCCGTCTGAAGAACGGCCGCACGCGCGCGTGGCACCCGCGGACACCCGCGCACGCGTGCACCCGAAAACGTCACGAACGGCCCGTCACCGGTGGGTTATCCACAGGCGGCGGGCCGTTGTGATGGGCAGCCGATAGTGTGGTCGCTCGTCCGAGACGCCCCGCTGTCCCCTCGACGCACGAGGAGACACAGGCGTCCACCGCAGTCCATCGAACCGGGGCCCGTACCTCGATGTCCGTGCACAGCCATGCGGCAGCCCAACGCGACGCTGCCACCGCCGTGTTTGACCCGACCCGCCCGCCCGAGTTCCCGCGTCATGTGGTGACCGCGGTCCTCGTCTCCCACGACGGCGCCCGCTGGCTGCCCGACGCGCTCGCCGGGCTGCTCGGCCAGGAGCGCCCCGTCCAGTCCGCGGTCGCCGCCGACACCGGCAGCGCGGACCACTCCGCCCAGCTGCTCACCGACGCCCTCGGCGACGCGGGCGTGCTGCACCTCGCCCGCCGCACCGGCTTCGGCCAGGCCGTGGAGGAGGCGAGCCGCACGGCGCCCGTCCTCACCCCCGAGCACCTGCCGTACCTCAAGCGCCCCAGCGGCTGGGACCCCGTCTCGCGCACATGGCGCGACGACGCCTACGACATGCCGGAACTGCCGCACGGCGAGCCCATCCAGTGGCTGTGGCTGCTGCACGACGACTGCGCCCCCGAGCCCGACGCCCTCGCCCAGCTGCTGCGGGTCGTCGACACCGAACTCGAACTCGGCCGCGACGACGTCGCGGTCGTCGGCCCCAAGCTGCGCGGCTGGTACGACCGCCGCCAGCTGCTGGAGGTCGGCGTCTCCATCGCCAACTCCGGCCGCCGCTGGACCGGCCTGGACCGCCGCGAACAGGACCAGGGCCAGCACGACCACGTCCGCGCCGTGCTGTCCGTCTCCACCGCCGGCATGCTCATCCGCCGAGACGTCTTCGAACAGCTCGGCGGCTTCGACCGCCGGCTGCCCCTCATGCGCGACGACGTCGACCTGTGCTGGCGCGTCCACAGGGCCGGCCACCGCGTCCTGGTCGCCCCCGACGCGGTCGTCCGGCACGCCGAGGCCGCCTCCCGCGAGCGCCGCACGGTCGACTGCGCCGGCCGTACCACCGCATCCCCGCACAAAGTCGACAAAGCGGGCGCCGTCTACACGCTGCTCGTCAACACCCGCACGGCCGCGCTGCCCTGGGTGCTGCTGCGGCTCGTCCTCGGCACCGTCCTGCGCACCCTCGCCTACCTCGTCGGCAAGGTCCCCGGCCAGGCCGTCGACGAGATCCGCGGCCTGCTGAGCACCCTGCTGCGCCCCGAGCGGATCATCGCCGCCCGGGGCCGCCGCGGCCCCGCCCAGATCGACAAGGGCGAACTGCGCCAGCTGTTCCCGCCGCCCGGCGCCACCGTCCGGGCCACCGTGGAACAGATCGCGGGCAACCTCACCAAGGGCAGCGACCTCGACGCCTCCTCGGCCGGCCGGCACGGCGGCGCCGTGGAGTCCGGGCCCGGCGGCGACGACGCCGACTTCCTCCAGGTCGAGCAGTTCGCCCGGCTCAAGCGGATCGCCCGCAAACCCGGTCCGGTGCTCTTCCTCGCGCTGCTGCTCATCGCCCTCCTCGCCTGCCGCGCCCTGCTCGGCGGTGGCGCGCTCGCCGGCGGCGCCCTGCTGCCCGCCCCGGCCGACGCGGGCGACCTCTGGTCGCGCTACCTGGACGGCTGGCACCCGGCAGGCGCCGGCGGCACCCCGGCCGCACCGCCCTACCTGGCCGTCGTCGCGACGCTCGCCTCGCTCCTGTTCGGCTCCACCGGACTCGCCGTCACCGTCCTGCTGGTCTGCTCGGTGCCGCTCGCCGGATTCACCGCCTACTTCGCCTCCCGGCCCCTGGTCACCTCCCGGCTGCTGCGCGCCTGGGCCGCCGTCGCCTACGCCTTCCTGCCCGCCACCACCGGCGCCCTGGCCGGCGGCCGCCTCGGCACCGCCGTCCTCGCCGTGCTGCTGCCGCTCATCGCGCGCGCGGGCATCGCCGCGAGCGGCCTGGCCAGCCGCACCGGCGCGCGCGGCAGCTGGCGCGCCACCTGGGCGTACGCCCTGCTGCTGACCATCACCACCGCCTTCACACCCGTCGTCTGGCCCATCGCGCTGCTGCTCGGCCTCGGCGTGCTCGTGCTGCGCCGCCGCGACCTCGTCGGCCACGGGCTGCGTTTCCTCGCCCAGCTGGGCACCCCGCTGCTGGTCCTCGCCCCCTGGTCGCTGACCCTGCTCCCGACGGGCTTCTTCCAGGAGGCCGGCCTGGAGTACGGCCCCTCGGCCGCCTCCGCGCTCGACCTGCTCGGTGCCGCCCCCGGCGGCCCGGGCACCGTGCACGGCCTGATGCTCATCGGCATCGTGCTGGCCGCGCTCGCCGCCCTCCTGCGCTCCGAACGGCAGCTCGGCATCCGCATCGCCTGGGCCGTCGCCCTGGTCGGCCTCGTCCTCGCGGTCCTGTCCAACAGGTCCGCCTGGGCCGGACCGGCCACCCTCGTCTACGGCATCGCCCTGCTGGCCGCCGCCGCCCTCGGCGCCGACGGCGCACGCGCGCGCGTCGCCGAACAGAGCTTCGGCTGGCGCCAGCCCGTCGCCGCCCTGATCGCCTTCGCCGCGGCAGCCGGCCCGCTGCTCGTCGCCGCCGGCTGGATGATCCGCGGTGCCGACGGTCCCCTGGAGCGCCGCGCCCCGGCCCAGGTGCCCGCGTTCGTCGCGGAGGACACCACCGGCGGCGACCAGGCCCGCACCCTGGTCCTGGACAGCGACTCCACCGCGCGCGTGCGCTACACCCTGGTCCGTGGCGCCGGCGCCCGCATGGGCGACGCCGAACTCACCGCCGCGGGCGGCGCGAACACCCGCCTGGACAAGATCGTCGCCAACCTGGTCGCCGGCTCCGGTGCCGACCAGGCCGACGAACTCGGCGGCTTCGCGGTGCGGTACGTCCTCGTCCACAAGGGCGCTCCCCGAGAGATCACCCGCGTCCTCGACGCCACCCCCGGCCTGGCCCGGCTCAGCCAGCAGAACGGCAGTGCCCTGTGGCGCGTCGACCAGGAGGTCGCCCGCGCGGCCATCGTGCCCGCCGACGGCTCGGGCAAGGCCCAGCCGGTCACCGCCGGCCCGGTGGAGATCCACACCACGATCCCCTCCGGCTCCGGCAGCCGTGTCCTGCGCCTCGCCGACAGTGCCGCCGACGGCTGGACGGCCACCCTCGACGGCAAGCCGCTCACCCGCACCACGGTCGACGACTGGGCCCAGGGCTTCCAGCTGCCCTCCACCGGAGGCAGGCTGGACGTCGCCTACGACGCCCCGATCGCCCACACCGCCTGGCTCTGGGCGCAGGGCGCGCTCGCCGTCGTCCTGGTCGTCCTCGCGCTGCCCGGCCGCCGTCGCGATGTCGACGACGACCTGCCCGAGGAGCAGCCGGTGCCCGCCCAGGCCACCGCCGGCGAGGGCCGCCGCGCCCGCCGCCTGCGCGCCCAGGCCGAGGAAGCGGCCACGCAGGATGAGCCCGCCGCACCGCCGGTCCCGGATCAGCCCCCGGCCGCCGTACCGCACCAGCAGTCGTACGACGAGTGGGACCCGGCCACCTACACGCAGGCCGGACACGGCGGTTACGACACCGACCCGTACCAGGCCGCGACGGGCTACGACCAGCAGGCGTACCAGCAGCCCGACCCCTACCAGACGGGCCCGTACGACCCCTACGCCTACGGCGGCGCCCCCGACCAGACGCCGTACGACCCCGCGGCCTACCAGCAACAGGGCTACGACCCGGCGTACGACCCCGCCCAGCAGGGCTACGACCCGGCCCAGCAGCCCCACGGCACCGGCAGCCAGCGCCCCGACGGGAGCCAGCAGTGAACCGCACCACCCTGTCCCTGATCGCCGGTACGACCGCGCTGGCCGCCGTCACCGCGTTCGCCGCGCTCGACTCGCCGTCCGCTTCCGGAGCCGCCCCCGAGGCAGCCGCCCAACTGCCCGTGGAGCGCACCGGCCTGCTCTGTCCGGCGCCGAGCATGTCGGACGTCGCCGACACGTCGTACACGTCGTTCACGCCCGTCACCAAGGGCGCCGCGAGCGACGGCAAGGCCCGACTCCAGGCGGCGGGGGAGCAGTCGGCGAACGACCCGGCCGACACGCAGAAGGACAAGGGCGGCAAGGGCGGCAAGGGCACCGGGAAGAAGGGTGATCAGCCGGTGCTCACCCCGAAGGCACCGGGCACGCCGGTCACCGGCGACACCTCGGGTGCCGAGGCGCCGGCGCTCATCGGCACCGCGGACGGCAGGTTCGCGCCCGGCTGGACCCTCCAGGAGACCACCGAGGTCGCCGTCGGCACCGGCCGCGGCCTCCAGGGCGTCAACTGCACCGGTGCCGACACCGAGTTCTGGTTCCCGGGCGCCGGCACGGCCGCCGGCCGCACCGACTACGTGCATCTGACCAACCCCGACGACTCCGCCGCCGTGGTCGACATCGAGCTGTACGGCAAGGACGGCGCGATCAAGTCCCCGCTGGGTGAGAACCTCACCGTCAAGCCGCACGCGAGCGACGCGATCCTGCTCTCCACGCTCACCGACGAACGGCAGTCCGACCTGACCGTGCACGTCAGCGTGCGCAGCGGACGGGTCGGCGCCGCCGTGCAGGCCCTGGACGACAAGGCGGGCGGCGACTGGCTGGCCGCCGCCGCCGACCCGGCCGGAAGCCTGGTCCTGCCCGGCATCCCGAAGGACGCCACCGACGTCCGCCTGATCGCCTTCACCCACGGCGACGACGACGCCGACCTGAAGATCCGCCTGGCCTCGCCGGACGGCCTGATCACCCCGGCCGGGAACGAGACCCTGCACGTCAAGTCCGGCCTGACCACGGCGCTCGACCTCGGCGACGTCACCCGTGGCGAGGCCGGCTCCCTGGTCCTCACCCCCACCGAGCAGGCGGTCCCGGTCGTCGCGGCCCTCCAGGTGGTCCGGGGCAAGGGCGACAAGAAGGAGACGGCGTTCATCCCGGCCACGGCCGCCGTGGGCACGCGCGCGACCTCGGCCGACAACAGCGCGAAAGGCACGACCCTGGCCCTGACGGCGCCCGGTGGCACGGCCACGGTCAAGGTCACCGCCTCGGCCGGCAGCGAGGGCGGAAGCCCGGTGACCAAGACCTACACCGTCAAGTCCGGTACCACCCAGAACGTCGACGCCCCCGTCCCGGCGGGCCTGAAGGGCACGTACGCCCTCACGGTGGAACCCGTCTCCGGCGGGCCGGTCTACGCCTCCCGCACCCTGGCGGCCACCGAGGGAGGCGTCCCCGCCTTCACCATCCAGACCCTCCCGAACGACCACGGCATGGTGGCGGTACCGGAGACGCGGGAGGACTTGTCGATCCTCCAGAAGTAGCCGGGGGCCGGGGGGGCGGGGCAGGGACGGCAGAGGCGGGCAGGGGAGCCCGAAGGGCCGCCTAGTCCTCCCCGTAGCGGGGATCCACCGTCTCCGGTGTCAGCCCGAGCAGCTCGGCCACCTGCTCCACGACCACCTCGTGCACCAGCGCGGCCCGCTCGTCCCGCCCCTTGCTCCGGATCTCCACCGGCCGCCGGTACACGACCACCCGAGCCCGCCGTCCGTCACGCGCGGGGATGATCCCGCCGAGCGGTACGGCCTCGTCCTCCCACACCGGCTGATCACCCGGCCCGTCCAGCCGGGGCACCTCCAGCACGAGGAAATCGATGTCCGCCAGCTGCGGCCACCGCCGCTCGAGGCGCTCCACGGAGTCCTGCACCAGGTCCGCGAACGCATCGGCGCGACTGGCCGCGAGCGGCACCTGCGGCGGCGCGATCGGCCCTCGCATGCCCCGCCCATGGCGATCACGGCGACGGGGCCCGGGGCCGGTGGCACGGGGCGGTACACGGTTGTCCATCACTGGTGAAGCCTAGTCCTCGCACCCTCCGCCCGTCCGGCTCCACGCGGCAACCGGCCTCCGGCCCCCATGTCACAGGTTGACCATTCCAGCCAAGGTCTGGCTCGTTTCCATACATCTACAGGACGGTCGAACTCAAGGCTATTGACGGTGTTTGTGCCGACTCATGACCGGATGCGCTCCCTCCAGACATCCGCCGGAAGCCCGTCCGTGCAGGTCAGCAGGGCCTGTTCGAAAGGGTGTGTGGGGCGCTTCACAGCTCGACACGGTGGAGTGACCTGGTGGAGAGTCGTCGCGGCCCGCTCAAGAGTGCGGTACCGTCCAACGTCGTGAGCCCTGTACGTCGCTGTTCGCGAACCGCCTGCGGCCGACCCGCCGTCGCGACGCTGACGTACGTCTACGCCGACTCGACCGCGGTCCTCGGCCCGCTCGCCACCTACGCCGAACCCCACTGCTACGACCTGTGCGCCGAGCACTCCGAGCGCCTCACCGCCCCGCGCGGCTGGGAGGTCGTACGACTCCTCGACGGCTCCGCGCCGGCCCGGCCCAGCGGAGACGACCTGGAAGCGCTTGCCAACGCAGTGCGCGAGGCGGCCCGCCCCCCGCAGCGCGCGGCCGAGGCGAGCGGCGGCGGAGCCCGCTCCGTGGACCCCATGGAGGTCGCCCGCCGCGGCCACCTGAGGGTGCTGCGGTCCCCCGACAACTGAGGGTCCCGCGGCCCCCGTACAGACAACCGAGGGTGCTGCGGGCCCCGATGGCTGAGGGTTCTGCGGCCCTGGACGGCTGAGGGTTCCGTGGTTCCCGGACGGCTGCGCGCCCCGGCATGACGCCACCCCGCGCCACCCCCGCCGGACGTGCCGGCTCGGCCCCACCCGGCGTCCGGGGAGGGGCCACCGAGCGTCCACCCGGCGTCCGCGCACCTCGACCTGCTCACGACGGGTAGTTTGTGGGCACCCATAGGACTTTCAGGAGGTTGGCCGTGGCTGCTGATCTGTCACAGATCGTGAAGGCGTACGACGTACGCGGAGTGGTCCCGGACCAGTGGGACGAGACACTGGCCGGCCTCTTCGGCGCCGCTTTCGCGGAAGTGACGGGAGCGGCGGCCATCGTCGTCGGCCACGACATGCGGCCCTCGTCCCCCGGCCTCTCCCGCGCCTTCGCGCGCGGCGCGGCGGACCGCGGTGTGGACGTCACCGAGATCGGCCTGTGCTCCACCGACCAGCTGTACTACGCCTCGGGCGCGCTGGACCTCCCGGGCGCGATGTTCACGGCCTCCCACAACCCGGCCCAGTACAACGGCATCAAGCTGTGCCGCGCGGGCGCCGCCCCCGTCGGCCAGGACACGGGTCTCGCACAGATCCGCGAACTGGCCGAGCGCTGGCTGGCGGAAGGCGCCCCGAAGTCCGTGGACCGGCCGGGAACCCTCTCCTCGCGCGAGACGCTGGAGGAATACGCGGCGCACCTGCGCTCCCTGGTCGACATCACCGCCATCCGCCCCCTGAAGGTCGTGGTCGACGCCGGCAACGGCATGGGCGGCCACACGGTCCCCTCGGTCTTCGCGGGCCTGCCCCTGACCCTCGTCCCGATGTACTTCGAACTCGACGGCACCTTCCCCAACCACGAGGCCAACCCGCTCGACCCGGCCAACCTCGTGGACCTGCAGAGGCGGGTCCCGGCCGAGGGCGCCGACCTCGGCATCGCCTTCGACGGCGACGCCGACCGCTGCTTCGTCGTCGACGAGCACGGCGACCCGGTCTCCCCGTCCGCGGTCACCGCCCTGGTCGCCGCCCGCGAACTGGCCCGCAACGGCGGCAAGGGCACCGTCATCCACAACCTGATCACCTCCCGCTCGGTCCCGGAGGTCGTACGGGAGAACGGCGGCACCCCGGCCCGCACCCGGGTCGGTCACTCCTTCATCAAGGCCGAGATGGCCCGCACCGGCGCCATCTTCGGCGGCGAACACTCGGCCCACTACTACTTCAAGGACTTCTGGAACGCCGACACGGGCATGCTCGCCGCCCTGCACGTCCTCGCGGCCCTCGGCGGCCAGCAGGGCCCGCTGTCCGCCCTGGTCGCCCAGTACGACCGCTACACCGGCTCCGGCGAGATCAACTCCACCGTCGCCGACCAGTCCGCCCGCCTCGCCGCGATCCGCGGCGCCTACGAGGGCCGCGCCGACGTCACCCTGGACGACCTGGACGGCCTCACGGTCGCCGCGGCCGACTGGTGGTTCAACGTCCGTCCGTCCAACACGGAGCCGCTCCTGAGGCTGAACGCCGAGGCGAAGGACGAGGCGACGATGGCCAAGATCCGAGACGAGGCCCTGGCGATCATCAGGGGCTGAGCGGCCTGTCCATCAGCGGTAGGCTGACCCGGTATATCCACAGACGTATACCCGCCCTCGAAGGGACACCTCAATGGCGCTCGAAGCCGGCCTCCTGGAGATCCTCGCCTGCCCGGCCTGCCACGCTCCCCTGAAGGAGCAGGACACCGAGCTGATCTGCACAGGGCAGGACTGCGCCCTCGCCTACCCGGTCCGCGACGGCATCCCGGTCCTGCTGGTCGACGAGGCCCGCCGCCCCGCGTGACGAGCCCCGTGACCGCGTAGGACCCCCAGGATCCCCGGCGACCGGAGGCTGCCGCCCATGCTGGACGAATCGCTGCTCGACACCCCGGAGGGCCTCGCCGAGGCCGACCGCCGAGGTCTGCTGCGCGGCGCGGCGGAGGCCGGCGCCCGCGTCCGCACCGCCGCCCGGCACGCCGCCGAGGCCGGCGTCGGCGAGCTCAAGCCCGACGGCCGCCCCCGCGCGGTGCTCATCGCGGGACCCGGCGCCGCCGCCACCCACACCGCCGACCTCCTCGGCACGCTGGCCGGCGTCGGCAGCCCCGTCGTCCGGCTCGCCCCCAACGGCGTCGCCCCGGCCGCGGGCGCCCTGCGCTGGGAGCTTCCCGGCTGGACCGGTTCCGTGGACCTGCTGCTGATCGCCACCCCGGACGGCACGGAACCGAGCCTCTCGCTCCTCGCCGACCAGGCGTACCGCCGTGGCTGCTCGGTCGTCGGCGTGGCCCCGTCGGGCACCCCGCTCGCCGAGGCGGTCGCCGGCGCACACGGCATGTTCGTACCGATGGCGACGGCCCCGTACGACCACGAGGAACCGCTCGCCGCGTCCTCCCCGGGCGTCCTCTGGGCGCTGCTGACCCCGCTGCTGGCCGTGCTCGACCGGATCGGCCTGCTCGCCGCCCCGCCGGACGCCCTGGAGAAGGTCGCCGACCGCCTGGACCACATCGCGGAGCGCTGCGGCCCCGCCATCGCGACCTACAGCAACCCCGCCAAGACCCTCGCCGCCGAACTCGCCGACGCCCTGCCCCTGGTGTGGACGGAGGGCACCTCGGCCGGTCCGGCGGGCCGCCGGTTCGCCGCCGCCCTCGCCGAACTCGCCGGGCGCCCCGCCCTGGTCGCCGAACTGCCCGAGGCGCTCGCCGAGCACAGCGCCCTGCTGGCCGGCCCGCTCGCCGCCAGCGCCGACCCGGACGACTTCTTCCGTGACCGCGTCGAGGAGTCGCCCGCGCTGCACGCGCGCGTGGTGCTGCTCCGCGACCGCCCGATCAGCGGCCTCACCGCGGCCCCCGCCGCCCGAGACATGGCCCTCAGCCACGACACACCGATCAGCGAACTGGAACCGGAGGAGGGCGGCGAACTGGAGACCCTCGCGGAACTGATCGCCGTCACGGATTTCGCCGCCGTTTACCTGGCGCTCGCTTCGAGGGCCTGATCTGACTCCTGGCCGACCGACCGCGCCCACCGACGGCGCGGGACGAAGCGACAACGCCGGCTGAGCCGCGTACGTACGGAGACAGAGAAGACACATGGACCGCCTCGACAACACCGTCCGCCCCTACGCCTGGGGTTCCACCACCGCCATCCCGCACCTCCTCGGCGTCGAGCCGACCGGTGAACCCCAGGCGGAGATGTGGATGGGCGCGCACCCCGGCGCGCCGTCGCGCACCGCGCGCGGGACCCTCGTCGAGGTCATCGAAGCCGACCCGCAGCGGGAGCTCGGCGCCGGGGCGGTCGACAGGTTCGGCCCGCGCCTGCCGTTCCTGCTCAAGCTCCTCGCCGCCGGAGCGCCCTTGTCCCTCCAGGTGCACCCGGACCTGAAGCAGGCCGAGGAGGGGTACGCCGACGAGGAACGGCGCGGCGTCCCGGTCGACGCCCCGCACCGCAACTACCGGGACGCCAACCACAAGCCCGAACTGGTCTGCGCGCTCACCGAGTTCGACGGCCTGTGCGGCTTCCGCGATCCGCTCCGGACCGCCGACCTGCTGGACGGGCTCGGCGTCGACTCCCTCAAGCCGTACGTCGACCTGCTGCACGCCCACCCCGAGGACGCGGCCCTGCGCGAGGTGCTCACCGCGATCCTCAGCGCCGACCCGGAGGAGATGGCCCACACCGTCGCCGAGGCCACCGCCGCCTGCACCCGCCTCGGCGGCGCCTACGCCCCGTACGCCGACATCGCCCACCACTACCCGGGCGACCCCGGCGTCATCGCGGCCATGCTGCTCAACCACGTCCGGCTGCAGCCCGGTGAGGCACTGTTCCTCGGCGCCGGCATCCCGCACGCCTACCTCAGCGGTCTCGGCGTCGAGATCATGGCCAACTCCGACAACGTCCTGCGCTGCGGCCTGACCCCCAAGCACATCGACGTCCCCGAACTGCTGCGTGTCGTCCGCTTCGAGGCGAGCGACCCGGGCGTGCTGCGCCCCGAGGCGTCCCCGGACGACGAGGAGGTCTACGAGACGCCGATCGACGAGTTCCGGCTCTCCCGGTACGTCCTCCCCGCCGGCGGCGCCGCCCACGACGTCACCCGGGACACCCCGCAGATCCTGCTCTGCACGGCCGGCACCGTCCGGGCGGGCGAGCACGAACTGGGCCCCGGTCAGTCGGTGTTCGTCCCTGCCGGTGAGAAGGCGGAGATCTCCGGCCCGGGCACGGTCTTCCGCGCCACCGTGATCGTATGACCGGGGCTGTGCACAGCCGGTGGATCATATGACCGCGGTTGTGGATACCTGACGCACCGGTGCCCGGCCGGGCTGCAAGAATGGCCCCCCGGCAAAGACCGGGCAAAGCCGGGTACCCGTCCGGATGGACGCAGAGGGCGACAGAGGCCGACAGAGGCGAAGGGACAACGCGAACACATGAGCGCGTCAGGCGGTACCAGGGCGATCGTGGCGGCACTCGGCGCCAACCTCGCGATCGCGGCATCGAAGTTCGTGGCGTTCGCGTTCAGCGGCTCCTCGTCGATGCTCGCCGAGGGCGTCCACTCGCTCGCCGACTCCGGCAACCAGTTCCTGCTGCTCGTCGGCGGCAAGAAGGCGCAGCGCGAGGCCACCCCGCAGCACCCCTTCGGCTACGGCCGGGAGCGGTTCATCTACGCCTTCCTCGTCTCGATCGTGCTCTTCTCCATCGGCGGCATGTTCGCCATCTACGAGGGCTACGAGAAGGTCCGCCACCCGCACGACCTGGAGCACTGGTACTGGCCGGTCGGGGTCCTCTTCTTCGCGATCATCGCCGAGGGCTTCTCCTTCCGCACGGCCATCAAGGAGTCCAACGAGCTGCGTGGCAAGCTCTCCTGGGCCCAGTTCATCCGCCGCGCCAAGGCGCCCGAGCTGCCCGTCGTCCTCCTGGAGGACTTCGGCGCACTCATCGGCCTGGTCCTCGCCCTCGGCGGCGTCGGCCTCGCCCTGCTCACCGGCGACGGCATCTGGGACGGCATCGGCACCGTCTGCATCGGTGTCCTGCTCGTCCTGATCGCCCTGGTGCTCGCCGCCGAGACCAAGTCGCTGCTGCTCGGCGAGGCCGCCGGCATGGAGGACGTCAAGAAGATCGAGGCGGCGATCGTCGACGGCCACACCGTCACCGGCGTCATCCACATGCGCACGCTGCATCTCGGCCCCGAGGAGCTGCTGGTCGCCGCGAAGATCGCCGTCCAGCACGACGACACGGCCACCGAGGTCGCGACCGCCATCAACGCCGCCGAGGCCCGCATCCGCGCGGCCGTCCCCATCGCCCGCGCCATCTACCTGGAACCGGACATCTACAGCGAGACCGAGGCCGCCAAGGGCCCGGACCCGGAGGCGACCCCGGGCGGCCCGACCCCGCACCCCGCCGGTCACTGACACCGCGCACGACGGCTCAACCCGCACCGACCGCACCGGTCGACGTCGATCGGGCCGCACCGGTCGACGTCGATCGGGCCGCACCGGTCGACGTCGATCCGGCTGCACCGGCTGCACCGACTGATGCCGGATGGGCCGTACCGTTCGACGCCGATCCCGCTGCACCGGCTGATGCCGGATGGCCCGCAGCGGCCGACGTCAGACCGGCTGCACCGGCCACGGCGCCGGCGGCACCACCGGCGCCTTCCGCCGCCGTACCACCAGAAAACCGAGCCCCAGACCGATGCCGGTGAGGACGAGCGCCCCACCGACGAGCAGGGCCGTACCCAGCAGCGCCGGGCCCGTACGGTCTTCCGTCACCCGCCCCTGCACGGCGTCCAGGGGGACGGTCCCGCCCTGGTCCGCGGCGAAGAAGCGGGAGTCCATCGCGTGGGACCGATGGTCGCCCATCAGGAACAGCCGCCCCCGCGGCACCTTCACGTCGTACGGCCGGTGCACACCGTCGGCGTCGCCCTCGTAGACGTAGGGCTCCGTGATCGGTTCGCCGTTCACCGTGACCCGCTCCTCGGTACCGACGGTCGTGCAGCAGGCCACACGGTCGCCGCCCACGCCGATCACCCGCTGCATGAGTACACCGTCGGACTTGTAGCGCTCCGGCAACGCGAACAGCACGACGTCACCGCGCCGCACCTCGCTCCCGTCCACGCGCTCCCAGAAGATCCGGTCGCCTTTCCGGTACGTCGGCGCCATGCTCTGGCTCGGCATGCTGCCCGTGCCGTACGCGTCGCGCCCGTACGCGTAGGCACCGCCGGTCAGCACCACCCCCACCAGCCCCGCCACCAACGCCGCGACACCCAGCCCCCGCCCTCTGCCCGCCATGTCCCGTCCTCCCCACGCGGCCCATCCGCGGCGCGGAGAATAGCGGCTCCTCGTGAACTCTCCGTACCGCCGCTCTTCACCAGGCGCGCGGTACCAGCCCCACCCCTCCGGGAGGGGCCGCGCCGCGGTCTTGAGGGAGGGGGTTGCGTCCCGCTTCTGCGGCAGGGGCTGGGCGCGGTTCTGTGAGAGGGGCTGCGCTCCGGCCCTCCGTGAGGCTGTGTCCCGCCCTCGGGAGTCCGTGTCCCGCCCTTCTGTGAGGCTGCGGTCTGCCCTCGGAAGTCTGTGTCCCGCTCCTCCACAGGCCCCGACTCGCACCCCCCAGAACACCTCGAATCCGACCGGGGGAATCAGCAGGCGGACTGGGGACGACCGGGTCCTGCGGTGTAGCTTGGGACGGAGCCAGACGTCGCTGCTGATGGCGGTCGGGCGGTCCCACACGGACCGACCGAGGGAGAGAGGGCCTCCGACGGACTGCGCTGCGCGTCGCGGGCATGCCTGTGTCCTCTTCCCGGCCCCGGTGTCCGCCGCCGCGCAGACCAGCCGTACCCACCTCGCCCCAACCCCGAGGAGCAGCTCGTAATGACGACTGTCGAGAACCGACAGGACTTCAAGGTCGCCGATCTCTCGCTGGCCGAGTTCGGCCGCAAGGAGATCACCCTCGCCGAGCACGAGATGCCCGGCCTGATGGCGATCCGCAAGGAGTACGCCGAGGCGCAGCCGCTGGCCGGCGCCCGTGTCACCGGCTCCCTGCACATGACCGTGCAGACCGCCGTCCTCATCGAGACCCTCGTCGCCCTCGGCGCCCGGGTCCGCTGGGCCTCCTGCAACATCTTCTCCACCCAGGACCACGCGGCCGCCGCCATCGCCGTCGGCCCGAACGGCACCCCGGACGACCCGCAGGGCGTCCCGGTCTTCGCCTGGAAGGGCGAGACGCTGGAGGAGTACTGGTGGTGCACCGAGCAGGCGCTGACCTGGCCGGACAGCCCCACCGGTGGCCCGAACATGATCCTGGACGACGGCGGTGACGCCACCCTCCTCGTCCACAAGGGCGTCGAGTACGAGAAGGACGGCAAGGTCCCCGGCCTGGAGACCGCCGAGTCCGACGAGCACCGCGTCATCCTCCAGCTGCTGCACCGCACCCTGGGAGAGAACCCCCAGAAGTGGACCCAGCTGGCCTCGGAGATCCGCGGCGTGACGGAGGAGACCACCACCGGTGTCCACCGCCTGTACGAGATGCAGCGCGACGGCGTCCTCCTCTTCCCGGCGATCAACGTCAACGACGCCGTCACCAAGTCGAAGTTCGACAACAAGTACGGCTGCCGCCACTCCCTCATCGACGGCATCAACCGCGCCACCGACGTCCTGATCGGCGGCAAGACCGCCGTCGTCTGCGGCTACGGCGACGTGGGCAAGGGCTGCGCCGAGTCCCTGCGCGGCCAGGGCGCCCGAGTGATCATCACCGAGATCGACCCGATCTGCGCCCTGCAGGCGGCGATGGACGGCTACCAGGTCACGACCCTGGACGAGGTCGTCGACAAGGCCGACATCTTCGTCACCACGACCGGCAACAAGGACATCATCATGGCCTCGGACATGGCCAAGATGAAGCACCAGGCGATCGTCGGCAACATCGGCCACTTCGACAACGAGATCGACATGGCCGGCCTCGCCCAGATCCCGGGCATCGTCAAGGACGAGGTCAAGCCGCAGGTCCACACCTGGACGTTCCCCGACGGCAAGGTGATCATCGTGCTGTCCGAGGGCCGCCTGCTGAACCTGGGCAACGCCACCGGCCACCCGTCGTTCGTGATGTCCAACTCGTTCGCGGACCAGACCCTGGCCCAGATCGAGCTGTTCACCAAGCCCGACGCGTACCCGACCGGTGTCTACGTGCTGCCCAAGCACCTCGACGAGAAGGTCGCCCGCCTCCACCTGGACTCGCTCGGCGTCAAGCTCACCAAGCTGCGCCCGGAGCAGGCCGCGTACATCGGCGTGGAGGTCGACGGCCCGTTCAAGTCGGACCACTACCGCTACTGAGCCGGTGACCCCATTGAGCCGGTGACCCCATAGGCCGGTGATCCCGTGGTCCGGCCCGCCGGGAAAGTGCGCCGGTGCACCGACGCACCCTCCCGGCAGCAGGTCCTCAGAGGCAGGCCCCCGCACCCCCGTGCCGGGGGCCTGCCCCTTTGGCTTCCAGGACCCAAGGCTTGTGGCTCCCAGGACCTACGGCTTCTGGACCCCAGGGCCTATGGCTTCCGGCTGGACCACCCCGTCACGATCCAGGACTCCCATGCCCCGCGGCCGCTATTCGCTCCACGATCCGCACGATCACACCCCCCTCGCAGAAGAGCACTTCCAGTGCGCCCCCGGCCCGTCCGGCTGGCGCTACGTCTCCCGGCTGACCGGCCCCGCCGGTGATGACCGGGGCTCGGTCGATCTCACCCTGGACGACCTCGGGCGTCCCATCCGCCTCGAACTGCAAGCGGGCGGCTGGCAGGTGCGCGGCGCCGCCCTCGACGGCGTCACCTGGGTCCGCACCGACCCCACCGGCACCCATGCCACCGAAGGCAATGTGCGCGCCCACGCCTTCACCGGCACCTCCCCCGCGTTCCTCGTCGCCACCGCCCGTCTCCTGCGCCTCACCCCCTCGTCCGCCGCGACCCGCGTACGCCTCGTGGCCTTCACCGACCCGGTGCTCGCCCCCCGCACCGTGGACCAGTCCTGGGCTCTGGTGAACAGCGAAGCACACGCCACTGACAACGGCCCCCTGACCGTGGACGAATACCAGGTCACCGCCCTGGACACCGGCGAACAGCACGCCGTCCACATCGCCGGGGACGTCGTCCTGGCCGCGCCCGGAATCGAGCTGGAGGACCTTCAGTCACCGCCGTCGAGCTTCGACTGACCCGGGACCGCTTGAACCTGGGACCGGCTGAACCCGGGGGGGTCGGTCGGACCCGAGGTCGGCTGCACGTGGGGACCGTCGAACCCAGGACCGGCTGAACCTGGGAACTGCCGCACCCGGGGTCCGCTGAATCCGGGAACTGCCGAACCTGGCACCGCCTGACCTCGGCACGGTCCGGAGCGGGCACGACCAGCGGCCCCCGGCCCCGGAATCCGCAGGGTCGCCCGACCGCGCTCCGCCTTATGCCGGTGGCGCGAACCCGGTAGCCGGTCGGTCGGCCCGCGGCTCGTCCTCGCGCGTCGGCGAGGGAGCGAGAGGCGCCTGCGGCTGCTGGGTCCCGCCCTGATCTGCCCCAGGCTGAGCGGAACCCTGAGGCCACGCGGCCGGATGCTGGTACGAGTCCGACGCGGCGGAATGCTGCGAAAGGGCTGAGGGTTGGGACCGGGGTTGGTACTGGGATTGGTACGAGTAACGGTCCGAGGCGGGTGCGCCGCCCGGCTGCGCCGCCGAGGGGGCGAAGCCGTCGGCCGACGGGCCGCTGCGACCGAACGCCTGCCGGGCCTCACGGGTCTGCCGCTCGTGCACCACGGCCGCCAGGAACGCGGCCGGAGGCAGATCCGCCGGCATCGGGGCACCCGTACGCCCCGCGAGGTCGGCCGCCAGTCGCTGCCCCATACCCGCGGACGCCTGAGGATCGAGCTGCTGCATCCGGCCCAGGTACTGCCGGACGGCGAGCCACAGCCCGTCCGGCACCGCCGACAGGTCCAGCTCGGCGAACCGTCCCGCGAGCCACGGAGGCGGGGGCGGAACGAAGCCGGCACGCCCGGCCGGTATCCGCTCGCGCACCACCAGAGTGCCCGCGAAGACGTCCCCGAGCCGCCGCCCTCGCGCCGAGACCAGCGAGGCGATACAGGCCACCACCCCGAGCGTCATCAGGATCTCGACCACCCCGATCGCGCCCCGCACCAGCGCGTGCCGGAACCGGATGGGCCCACCGTCGTCCCGTACCACCCGGAGTCCGAAGGCCAGCTTCCCCAGCGAACGCCCATGACTGAGCGTCTCGACGGCTATCGGGCCGCCGACCAGCACCAGCAAGAACGCTGCGATCGACAACGCCACCTGCGCGGCTTCGTCCAGCGAAGCCGTCGACGCCACCAACACCATGATCACGACGATGTACGCGACCATCGCCACCACCAGGTCGAGCAACACCGCCAGCGCCCTGCTCGGCAGCTTCGCGGGCCGCAGTTCCAGCGCCACCGCCTCGCCCGTCACCAGCTCACTCACGCCCGCCGCCCTTCCCTGGTCCGCCCCCTGAACTGCAAGTCTGCCAAGCTGGGGACGCATCGCGCCGCAGTACGACAAGCTGACAGCAATCACGAGCACCCACGACGATCCGTGGACGACCAGTCGAGGAGCCGGCAGACCCGATGGACCTGGACGTCTTCGTCTCCGTACACCGAGCCGAATGGGACCGGCTCGATGCACTGCTCCGTCGTCGGCGCCGGCTCACCGGCGCAGAGGCAGACGAACTCGTCGCCCTCTACCAGCGGACCGCCACCCACCTCTCCCTCATCCAGTCGAGCGCTCCGGACCCGCAACTGACCGGACGGCTCAGCCAACTCGTGGCACGCGCGCGTAGTGCCGTCGCCGGCACCCGCCGAGCCTCATGGCGGGATGTCACGCGCTTCCTCGGCCAGGGGTTCCCGGCCGCCGTCTACCGCGCCCGCCACTGGTGGGTGCCCACGGCTCTTGTCTCCACCGTCATCGCCGTCCTCCTGGGCTGGTGGATCGGCACCCATCCCGAGGTGCAGTCGTCCATCGCGGCGCCCAGCCAGCTGCGCGAGCTGACCCGTCCCGGCGGTGAGTACGAGACCTACTACTCCAGCCATCCCGCCGCCGCCTTCGCCGCCCAGGTGTGGACGAACAACGCTCAGGCGGCGGCGATGTGCCTGGTCCTGGGTGTGTTCCTGGGCCTTCCGGTCCTCTGGATCCTCTTCGAGAACATGCTCAACCTGGGCGTGGGCTTCGGTCTCATGTCGTCGGCGGGCCGCCTCGACACCTTCCTCGGCCTGGTCCTGCCGCACGGTCTGCTCGAACTGACCGCGGTCTTCGTCGCCGCGGGTACCGGCCTGCGCCTGGGCTGGACGCTGATCGATCCCGGACCGCGCACCCGGCGCGCGGCTCTCGCGGAGGAGGGGCGAGCCGCGATCGGCATGGCGATCGGTCTCGCCCTGGTCCTGTTCGTCTCCGGCGCCATCGAAGGCTTCGTCACCCCCTCCGGCCTGCCCACCTGGGCCCGCATCGGCATCGGGGTCGCGGCCGAGCTGGCGTTCCTGGCGTACGTCTACGTCCTCGGTGGCCGGGCGGCACGCGCGGGTGAGACCGGCGACCTCGAAGCGACGGACCGCAGCGCGTCCGTACCCGCGGCCGCCTGATGTGCAATCGACGCCTGTGAGCTGCTAGTCTCCTCTTCGCCCCGCAAGAGCCGTTGACACGGAGGGCGTGGGGAGGTAGATTCAAACAGTTGCCTAGAACTGGACAGGTTCCCGGGTAGCCGATAGAATCTACTTGCTTCTTCAGAAGTCGTGAACGACGTTCCGAGAAGCATCTCCGATTACTCAGAATGAGCGGCCGGTCAGACCGGCTAAAGACTTCTGATAAAGTCGGAACCGCCGGAAAGGGAAACGCGAAAGCGAGAACCTGGAAAGCACCGAGGAAATCGGATCGAGAAAAGATCTGATAGAGTCGGAAACACCGAAGGGAAGCCCGGAGGAAAGCCCGAGAGG
>NZ_JBITZL010000012.1:0-200940 GCF_044546845.1 Streptomyces sp. NPDC053076
ACGCCCGGTTACATTCCGAACCCGGAAGCTAAGCCTCACAGCGCCGATGGTACTGCAGGGGGGACCCTGTGGGAGAGTAGGACGCCGCCGAACAAATTGTGATAAAGGTCGGATCCTGAACTTCGGTTCGGGGTCCGGCCTTTTTTTGTTGTGCGTAACGTGTCGTTCACGTTGCGAGCACAGCATCCAGACATGGGAACTGCAGCAATGCTCAGGGCCGCCGGCGTCGGAGTCGGTGACGAGGTCGTCGTACCGGCCTTCGGGAACGCCGAAGTCGCCGAGGCCGTGACCCTGGCCGGGGCGCTCCCGGTCTTCGCCGACGTGGACCCGGTGACGTACTGCCTGGCCCCGGACGCGGTCGAGTCGGCCGTAACCTGCCGTACCGCCGCGGTCGTTGTCGTGCACCGCTTCGGACGGCGCGCCGACATCGCGCGGTTGCACGCGCTCGGGCAGCGGCACGGGCTGCTGGTGCTGGAGCAGGGTGAGTCCGAGGCGCCGTACGACGAGATAGCCCAGCGCAGGGAGCGAGCCGCTTATCTCGACGCCAAGCTCAAAGGCGTACGCACGCCGGACGGTGGCGACGGGCACACCTATCAGCAGTACGTCGTGCGCGTGCCGGGGAACGGCCGGCCGGACCGGGACGCTTTCGCCCGTGCACTGCGGACCAGGGGCGTTGACTGCCGGGTGCCGGTGAAGACCCCGGTGCACCGGCTCCCCGAGTTCGGTCGGTGTGTGTCACTGCCGCAGACCGAGCTGGCCGCCGACGAGACGCTCGCGCTGCCCGTGGACGCCACGCTCACCAAGCGGGACATGCAGCGCATCGTGTCCGCCTGCAACGCACTCGGCGGTCTGCTTCAGCCCGCCTTCTGACCGGGCACCGAACGAATTTGGGAACTGAGGCCCGCTCGGGGTACAGTTTCTTCGTCGCCGCGAGGGAAACCTCGAAAACGACAGGCCCCTATAGCTCAGTCGGTAGAGCGTCTCCATGGTAAGGAGAAGGTCAACGGTTCGATTCCGTTTGGGGGCTCAAACAAAAAGCCCCACCCTCACGGGTGGGGCTTTTTCATGCTTTCTCACACCTCCATGTGGATCCCCGGAACGCGCATCGCCAGAATCGCCATGTCGTCGGAGGGAGCGTCGGAGGCGAAGCGCTCCACCGCACGCATGATGCGTGCGGCGACCGCGCCCGCCGTCAGACCGGTGCACGTCGTGAGGACATCGGCGAGGCCGTCGTCGCCCAGCATGCGGGTGCCCTCCCGGCGTTCGGTCACGCCGTCGGTGACGCAGAGCAGCACGTCACCCGGGTCGAGGGTGACCGTCTCCTCGTACAGCTCCAGGTCCTCGATGACGCCCAGCAGCGGCTGCGGTTCGGCCGCCGCCGTCACCGTGCCGTCCTGGCGCAGGCGCAGCGGGAGCGGATGGCCGGCACAGACGACCTTCAGCTCCGCGCTGCCGTCCTCCTGCGGACGCAACTCGCCGTAGAGGAGGGTCAGGAACCGGCTGCGGTCGCCCTCGTCGAGGATCGCGGAGTTCAGGCGCTCCAGTACGGCCGGGCCACTGAGGCCCTCGCGGGCCAGCAGGCGCAGGGCGTGCCGGGCGAGGCCGGTGACCGCCGCCGCGTTGGGGCCCGTACCGCAGACGTCGCCGATGGCGAATCCGTACGCGTCGTCGCCGATGGGGAAAACGTCGTAGAAGTCTCCGCCGACCTCGTTGCCCTCGCCGGCCGCGCGGTAGATGACCTCGACCTCGACGCCCTCGATGTGCGGTGTGCCGGGCGGCAGCAGGCTGCGCTGGAGGGCCTGGCTGATGGCCGTGCGCTCCGAGTACAGGCGGGCGTTGTCCAGGGCGAGGGCCGCCCGGCGGCTCAGGTCCTCGGCGAGTTCCAGGATCTCCTGGCGGAAGTGCTCGTCGGTCGGCTTGCCGAGGGTCAGCATGCCGATGACGCGGTTGCGGGCGACAAGGGGCAGCACGACCGTCTCGCCGCCGACCGCGCCGGCCGTCGCGAGTGTCGGGCCGATGCCCGAGGCGACCTGGCGCGTGGGGCCGCCGGAGAGGCCGAGGCTGCGCATGGAGCTGCGCAGGGCCGCCTGGTGGGCGGTCTCCGCGGGGGCGGTCCACACGCGGGCGCCGGGCGTCGGCACCGGGTCCGGCGGCGGGACCTTCGACAGCAGCGACTTGATGCCGTCGATGAGTTCCTCGTCCTCGTGCAGGACGTACGACAGGTACGGCTCGGACGCCTGGTCGGCGATGGTGTACACCGCGCACCAGGTGGCCAGGGTCGGGACCGTCATCTGGGCCATCAGGGCCAGGGTCTGGTCCCGGTCCAGGGTGCCGGCCAGCAGGTCGGACGCCTCCACCAGGAAGCTCAGGGAGCCGCGGCGCAGCCGTTCCAGCTCGCCGAGGCGGGCCGACTCGACGGCCAGCGCGATGCGGTCGGCGGCGAACTGCAGGCGCAGAGCCTCCTCGTTGGTGTACCGGCCGGGTGCCTCGGCCGCCACGCCCAGGGAGCCGGTGAGGCGGCCCTCGACCTTCAGTGGGACGGTGACCACCGAGCGCATGCCGGTGCCCGAGAGCAGTGGTACGGCCCCGGGGACGGCGGCGAGGTCGTCGTGGACCGCGGGCATGCGGGCGGAGCCGTAGCGGCCGGGTCCCGCCTCGACCGGCACGCGCGCGAAGCGCTGGCGGGCGGAGGGCAGGCCGGTGGAGGCGCGGACCTCCAGCTCCGTCTCGTCGTCGGTGGCGAGCAGCAGGAACGCGGAGTCGGCGTCGAGCATGTCGCGGGCGCGTTCCACGGTGCGCTGGAGCAGGCCGTCGAGGTCGTCCGGGGCGGGGGAGCCGATGAACACCTCGAAGGGGTCGGTGCTCTTCCCGTCGGAGGACTGGTTCTGGTCGGTGGCCGGGATCCGGGGCGGGCTCTGCAGGACGGCGCGCTCGTGGTCGTGCACCAGGAGACAGACGGTGGAGGGTTCGCCGCCGGTGTCGCGGACCCTGAGGTGGGAGGCGTACACCTGGGCCACGCGGCCGTCGGCGCCGCGGATGCCGTAGGTGCCCTCCCAGCGGGAGAGCTGGAGGGCCTCGGCGATGCCGGTGCCGGTGCCCGGGGTGTGCGGCCAGGCCGCCAGTTCGGTGAGGGGTTTGCCGATGACGTCGGGCGCCGGGTAGCCGAACAGTTCCTCGGCGTCCTCGTTCCAGGCGCTGATGTTGCCCTTGCGGTCGACCTGGAGGACGGCGACACGGACCCGGCCGTCGGCCAGCGGGAGGAGGTCGGCGGGCAGGACCGGGCCGGCGGTGCGGGTACCGACCGGGCGTTCGGGCAGGTTGAGCTGGAACCAGACGTTCTTGTGGGTGGGGGTGTAGTCCACGCCCCAGCGGGTGGCCAGGGCCGCGCAGAGCTGGAGGCCACGGCCGCCCTCGCGGTCGGGGCTGCCCATGGCGGCGGCGGAGCTCTGGAGGGGCACCTCGCGCTCCGGGTAGCGGTCGGCGACCTCGATGCGCACGCCCTCCTCCGTGCGCAGGCACAGCACCTCCGCGTGCGTGCCCGCGTGGACGACCGCGTTGGTCACCAGTTCGCTGGTGAGAACGACCGCGTCATCGACGATGTCGGCGAATCCCCAGCCCTGGAGGGTGTCGCGGACGAAGGACCGGGCGGTCGCGACCGATCGTCCGACGGGCTCGAAACTGGCGGCCGCGCGCGCGGTGATCACAGAACTCCTCGGCCGGTTGTCGGCATGCAGGGCTGTCTCGCCGACCGGCTCGCGCCGCTGCTGCGGCATCAGCTCGCCCGTCGGCTGTGGCTCCGGGGGTTGTCCCCCGGGGATCACTCCGGTGGTCATGGTGTCCGGCCGCCCCTCCGATGCCCGCTCCTACTCGTGCCACCGCCCAGGCCGGTCGGACCGGTGCGGCTGGACAGCCGCATGCAAGGTTACTTACCTTCGCCGTCCGAGCGGATGCCGGTCGCAGGTGTTTACGCCCCCAGGGTGTGCGGACGATGTGCGAAGCTGCCGAACTGTTATGGCCTGGTTCGGCCGGGGTGAAACACTGGGCAAGCTTCTGATGAAGGTCGGGTCGGGCTGCGTGTGTTCCGTGCGCGGCGGGCAGCAGCCTCTGGTGCGGCCTGATCTCGTCTGGCAGGAATACGCGGAAGTATCCGGTACGCGGAAGTAACCGGTATGCCGAGGACCGGCACGCCGGGGCCCAAGCGGCCGAGACAGCAGTAGTGGTCTACCCCTCCGGGAGGGACACAGTGGAGTCTGGCGCGGCGACGCGAAGCACGAGGACGCGCGCGAAAGGCGGACCTTCCCTGGGCAGGAGCGGCGGTACCACCGCCGTGGACACGGCTGCCCTGAACCGGCTGCTGGCGGCTCTCGTGGCGATGCGGGAGGGCAACTTCCGCAAGCGGCTCACGGTGTCCGGGGACGGCGTGATGTCGGAGATCGCGGCTGTCTTCAACGAGGTGGCCGACCGGAATCTGCATCTGACCGGTGAGCTGTCGCGCGTGCGGCGCATGGTGGGGCGTGAGGGAAAACTCACGGAACGGCTGGAGGCCGGTGCCTGTGAGGGCTCCTGGGCGACGGCCATCGACAACTCCAACGCGCTGGTGGACGATCTCGTCTGGCCCGTCTCGGAGGTCAGCCGGGTGCTCACGGCGGTCGCCGAGGGTGATCTGTCGCCGCGGATGGAGCTGCGGACGCAGGCACCGGACGGCGGTACGGGGCATCCGCTGCGCGGTGAGTTCCTGAAGGTCGGCCGTACCGTCAACAACCTGGTCGACCAGCTGTCGACGTTCACGGACGAGGTCACGCGCGTGGCCAGCGAGGTCGGCACCGAGGGCAAGCTGGGTGGTCAGGCCCGGGTGCGCGGTATGTCGGGTTCGTGGAAGGACCTGACCGAGTCGGTCAACACGATGGCGTACCGGCTGACCGCGCAGGTGCGGGACATCGCGCTGGTGACCACGGCGGTCGCCAAGGGTGATCTGTCGCGCAAGGTGACCGTCCATGTCGCCGGCGAGATGCTGGAGCTGAAGAACACCGTCAACACGATGGTGGACCAGCTGTCGTCCTTCTCCTCCGAGGTCACGCGGGTGGCCCGCGAGGTGGGCACCGAGGGCATCCTGGGCGGCCAGGCGCAGGTGCCCGGGGTGGCCGGTGTGTGGAAGGAGCTGACCGACTCCGTCAACACGATGGCGGGCAACCTGACCGCGCAGGTCCGTGGGATCTCGCAGGTCACGACCGCTGTCGCCAACGGTGACCTGTCGCAGAAGGTGACCGTTCCGGCGCGCGGGGAGGTGGCGCAGCTCGCCGAGACGATCAACCAGATGACCGAGACGCTGCGGATCTTCGCGGACGAGGTCACGCGCGTGGCGAACGAGGTCGGTGCGGAGGGGCGGCTCGGCGGGCAGGCGAACGTGCCGGGCGCGGCCGGTACGTGGAAGGACCTGACGGACTCCGTCAACACGGTCTTCCGGAACCTGACCACGCAGGTGCGGGACATCGCCGCCGTGACGACCGCGGTGGCCAGCGGTGACCTGTCGCAGAAGGTCACCGTGGATGTGGCCGGCGAGATGCTGGAGCTGAAGAACACCGTCAACGGCATGGTGGACCAGCTGTCGTCTTTCGGTGCCGAGGTGACGCGGGTCGCGCGGGAGATCGGTGTCGAGGGTGAGCTGGGCGGTCAGGCGCAGGTGCCGGGCGCGGCCGGTACGTGGAAGGACCTGACGGACTCCGTCAACACCGCGTTCCGCAACCTCACCGGCCAGGTGCGCAACATCGCCCAGGTGACGACGGCGGTCGCCAACGGTGATCTGTCGCAGAAGGTCACCGTGGACGTGTCCGGTGAGATGCTCCAGCTGAAGAACACCGTGAACACGATGGTGGACCAGCTCTCCTCGTTCGCCGACCAGGTGACGCGGATGGCCCGGGACGTGGGTACGGAGGGCAGGCTGGGCGGTCAGGCCCGGGTGGACGGCGTCTCCGGTACGTGGAAGGAGTTGACGGACTCCGTCAACTTCATGGCCGGGAACCTGACCTCGCAGGTGCGGCAGATCGCGCAGGTGACGACGGCGGTGGCGCGGGGTGACCTGTCGCAGAAGATCGACGTTGACGCGCGCGGCGAGATCCTTGAGCTGAAGAACACGATCAACACGATGGTTGATCAGCTGTCCGCTTTCGCCGACCAGGTGACCCGGGTCGCGCGCGATGTGGGTACCGAGGGGCGCCTCGGCGGGCAGGCGCAGGTGCCCGGTGTCGCCGGTGTGTGGCGGGACCTGACCGACTCCGTGAACGGCATGGCGGGCAACCTCACGGCCCAGGTGCGCAACATCGCGCAGGTCGCCACCGCCGTGGCGCGCGGTGACCTCTCCCAGAAGATCACCGTGGACGCGCGCGGGGAGATCCTGGAGCTGAAGAACACGCTGAACACGATGGTGGACCAGCTGTCGTCGTTCGCCGACCAGGTCACGCGCGTGGCCCGGGAGGTGGGCACGGAGGGCATCCTCGGCGGGCAGGCCGAGGTGCAGGGTGTCTCCGGCACCTGGAAGGACCTCACGCAGTCCGTGAACTTCATGGCGAACAACCTGACCATCCAGGTGCGCAACATCGCCGAGGTCACGACGGCGGTCGCCAAGGGTGACCTGTCGAAGAAGATCACTGTTGACGCGAAGGGCGAGATCCTTGAGCTCGTCACGACGGTCAACACGATGGTTGATCAGCTGTCCAGTTTCGCCGAGCAGGTGACCCGGGTGGCCCGTGAGGTGGGTACCGAGGGCATTCTGGGCGGTCAGGCGCACGTGCCGGGTGTGACGGGCATCTGGAAGGACCTCAGCAACAACGTCAACCTGATGGCCAACAACCTGACCATGCAGGTGCGGAACATCTCGCAGGTGTCCGCGGCCGTCGCCAACGGCGACCTGACGCGGCAGGTGACGATCGAGGCGCGCGGTGAGGTGGCGCAGCTCGCCGACACGATCAACACGATGGTGAAGACGCTGAGTTCGTTCGCCGACCAGGTCACCAAGGTGGCCCGTGAGGTCGGTACGGACGGCATCCTCGGTGGCCAGGCGCATGTGCCGGGTGTGGCCGGCACCTGGAAGGACCTCACCGAGTCGGTGAACCAGATGGCGTCGAACCTGACCGGTCAGGTGCGCAACATCGCCATGGTGACCACGGCCATCGCCAAGGGTGACTTGACGAAGAAGATCGACATTGACGCTCGTGGCGAGATCCTCGAGCTGAAGACGACGATCAACACGATGGTCGACCAGCTGTCCAGCTTCGCCGAGGAGGTCACGCGTGTGGCCCGCGAGGTGGGTACGGAAGGGCAGCTGGGCGGCCAGGCACGCGTGCGTGACGTCGACGGCACATGGCGCGACCTCACCGAGTCGGTGAACGAGATGGCCGGGAACCTGACCCGGCAGGTGCGTGCCATCGCGCGCGTGGCGACCGCGGTGACCCGCGGCGACCTGAATCTGAAGATCGACGTGGACGCGTCCGGGGAGATCCAGGAACTGCAGGACTACATCAACAAGATGATCGCCAACCTGCGGGACACCACGATCGCCAACAAGGAGCAGGACTGGCTCAAGGGCAACCTGGCCCGCATCTCCGCCCTCATGCAGGGCCGCCGGGACCTGGAGGACGTGGCCTCGCTGATCATGAGCGAGCTGACCCCGGTGGTGTCCGCCCAGCACGGCGCGTTCTTCCTGGTGATGCCGCAGATGGAGGGCAGGGGTGTCGGCACCGGCGAGGACGACTACGAGCTGCGGATGCTGGGCTCGTACGGCTACTCGATGGGCTCCATGCCGACGTCGTTCCGGCCCGGTGAGGCCCTGATCGGCACGGCCGCCGAGGAGAAGCGCACGATCCTGGTGGACAACGCGCCCAGTGGCTATCTGAAGGTCTCCTCCGGGCTCGGCGAGGCCCCGCCCGCCCAGGTGATCGTGCTGCCGGTGCTGTTCGAGGGCAACGTGCTCGGCGTGATCGAGCTGGCCTCCTTCACGCCGTTCACGCAGATCCAGCGTGACTTCCTCAACCAGATCGCCGAGATGATCGCGACCAGCGTCAACACCATCTCCGTCAACACCAAGACCGAACAGCTGCTCAAGCAGTCGCAGGAGCTGACCGAGCAGCTGCGGGAGCGGTCGGCGGAGCTGGAGAACCGGCAGAAGGCACTCCAGGCATCCAACGCCGAACTGGAGGAGAAGGCCGAGCTGCTGGCCCGGCAGAACCGGGACATCGAGGTGAAGAACACCGAGATCGAGGAGGCCCGGCAGGTCCTGGAGGAGCGCGCCGAGCAGCTCGCGGTCTCGATGCGCTACAAGAGCGAGTTCCTCGCGAACATGTCGCACGAACTGCGCACCCCGCTCAACTCGTTGCTGATCCTGGCGAAGCTGCTCGCCGACAACGCCGAGGGCAACCTGTCACCGAAGCAGGTGGAGTTCGCCGAGACCATTCACGGGGCAGGGTCCGACCTGCTGCAACTGATCAACGACATCCTCGACCTGTCGAAGGTCGAGGCGGGCAAGATGGACGTCTCCCCGACCCGTATCGCGCTCGTCCAGCTGGTGGACTACGTGGAGGCCACCTTCCGGCCGCTGACCGCGGAGAAGGGCCTGGACCTGTCGGTGCGGGTCTCTCCGGAGCTGCCGGCGACCCTGCACACCGACGAGCAGCGGCTGCTGCAGGTGCTGCGCAACCTGTTGTCCAACGCGGTGAAGTTCACCGACTCCGGTTCGGTGGAGCTGGTGATCCGGCCCGCCGGCGCGGGAGTGCCGCAGCCCATCCGGGAGCAGCTGCTGGAGGCCGGTTCGCTGGCCGATCCGGACGGCGAGCTGATCGCGTTCTCGGTGACCGACACCGGCATCGGCATCGCGGCCAGCAAGATGCGGGTGATCTTCGAGGCGTTCAAGCAGGCGGACGGCACCACCAGCCGCAAGTACGGCGGTACCGGCCTCGGCCTGTCGATCTCGCGGGAGATCGCGCAGTTGCTCGGCGGTGAGATCCACGCGCAGAGCGAACCGGGCCGTGGCTCGACGTTCACGCTCTACCTGCCCCTGCACCCGAGTGAGCTGCCGCCGCAGGGCTACCAGCAGTCCGTGCCCGCTCTGGAGGCCGGCGACCTGGTCGCCTCCGAGGCGCGCGTGTCCTCGGAGCTGTCCGCGGTGGAGATCGAGACGCCGGCCGAGGTGAAGTCGTACCAGGAGACGCAGAACGGCCCCGCCGCGCTCTTCCGGCGCCGGCGGCGCAGCATGCCCGAGGAGACGCAGCGGTTCGACCAGTGGACGGTCGCCACCGAGCAGGAGCGCGCGCCGCAGCCGGGGCGCGTGGTGCGGTTCGGTGGCGAGAAGGTGCTGATCGTCGACGACGACATCCGCAATGTGTTCGCGCTCACCAGCGTCCTGGAGCAGCATGGCCTGTCGGTGCTGTACGCCGAGAACGGCCGCGAGGGAATCGAGGTGCTGGAACAGCACGACGATGTGGCGGTCGTCCTGATGGACATCATGATGCCGGAGATGGACGGGTACGCGACCACCACGGCGATCCGTCGTATGCCCCAGTTCGCCGGGCTGCCGATCATCGCGCTCACCGCGAAGGCGATGAAGGGTGACCGGGAGAAGGCGATCGAATCGGGTGCCTCCGACTATGTCACCAAGCCGGTCGATCCCGATCACCTGCTGTCGGTGATGGGCCAGTGGATGACCACGGAGTGACCGGGGCGGGCGCGGCCGGGCCGGGCGTGAACGCCGGGGGAACTTACGGCGTCCCTCGGGAGTTGCTGCATGATGAGGGCCGGGAACATGCGGGAATCCCGGATTCCGGGAACCATCCGGGGTCCTGCCGCGTTTCCGTTATGTGCACAGTGACATCGCGGTGACAGGGTGTGGCGACAGGCGGGGTGCGGCTACGATGACCGGCACAAGGACGGGCGGCGAAAGGGAGTCGTCCCCTGGGGCGGCGCCCGGTGTACCGCCGGGGCGAGGAGGGCGGGCCATGGTGCAGAAGGCCAAGATCCTCCTGGTCGATGACCGGCCGGAGAATCTGCTGGCGCTGGAGGCCATCCTCTCTGCGCTCGATCAGACGCTGGTGCGGGCATCGAGCGGGGAGGAAGCGCTCAAAGCACTGCTCACGGACGATTTCGCGGTCATTCTGCTGGACGTCCAGATGCCGGGCATGGACGGGTTCGAGACCGCCGCCCACATCAAGCGGCGCGAGCGGACCCGGGACATCCCGATCATCTTCCTCACGGCGATCAACCACGGGCCGCACCACACCTTCCGGGGCTATGCGGCGGGCGCGGTGGACTACATCTCCAAGCCGTTCGACCCGTGGGTGCTGCGCGCGAAGGTCTCGGTCTTCGTCGAGCTGTACATGAAGAACTGCCAGCTGCGTGAGCAGGCGGCGCTGCTGCGGCTCCAGTTGGAGGGCGGCGGCAAGGGCGGGGTCGCGGGCAAGGAATCGGCCGGGCTGCTCGCCGAGCTGTCCGCGCGGCTCGCGGCCGTCGAGGAGCAGGCGGAGGCGCTGTCCAAGCAGCTGGACGACGACTCCGCGGACGCGGCGGCGGTGGCCACGGCGGCCCACTTGGAGCGCAAACTCACCGGCTTGCGCCGTGCGCTCGATGCCCTGGAGCCGGGCACGGGCGGCGGCGGTGCCCCGGTGCCGTCGCAGAACTGACGTGGGCGCGGACCGCAGTTGCGGATAAGTGTGCGTCAGTTCCGGTCCTCGGTAAGCACGACACGAACGGGTGAAGCCGTGGCCACGCGTGTCCGCTGTCGTCTCCCCCGGTAACCTCACACCCATGGCCTCACGTCCGTCCGCAGCCAAGAAGCCGCCTTCGAAGAAGGCGGCAGCTCCCGTGAAGGCTCCGGCGAAGAAGGCCGCCGCGAAGAAGGCCCCGGCCAGGAAGGCGCCCGCCAGGAAGGCCGTGGCGAAGAAGTCCGTGCCCCCGAGGCCGGCACCCAGCGCCACCGGGGGCGTGTACCGGCTCGTGCGCGCCCTTTGGCTCGGTCTCGCGCACGCCGTCGGCGCCGTCTTCCGCGGCATAGGGCAGGGTGCGAAGAACCTCGACCCGGCCCACCGCAAGGACGGCGTCGCGCTGCTCCTGTTCGGCATCGCCCTGATCGTCGCGGCGGGTACCTGGGCGGACCTCAAGGGGCCCGTCGGCGACCTGGTGGAGATCCTGGTCACCGGCGCGTTCGGCCGGCTCGACCTGCTGGTGCCGATACTGCTGGCGGTGATCGCCGTACGGTTCGTCCGGCACCCGGAGAAGCCGGAGGCCAACGGACGGATCGTGATCGGCCTGTCCGCGCTCGTCGTCGGTGTGCTCGGCCAGGTCCACATCGCCTGTGGCGCGCCCGCGCGCAGCGACGGCATGCAGGGGATAAGGGACGCCGGCGGTCTCATCGGCTGGGCGGTGGCCACCCCGATGACGTACACCATGACCGACATGCTCGCCGTGCCCCTGCTGGTGCTGCTGACGATCTTCGGGCTGCTCGTGGTGACCGCCACCCCGGTCAACGCCATCCCGCAGCGGCTGCGGAAGCTCGGCGTCCACCTGGGCGTGCTGCACGACTACGAGGCGGACCAGCTCGTCGACGAGGGCCACTACGACGAGCAGTGGCGCGAGGCGACGCCCGCGCGCCCGCGCAGGCGCTCCGGCGCCCCTTTGGCGTACGACCCCGACGGCGCCGAGGAAGAGGTCCTCTCGCAGCGTCGCGGGCGCCCCAGGCGCTCTGCGGTGCCCCAGCCGGATCCGCAGCGGCAGATGGACGCAGTGGACGTCGCGACGGCTGCCGCCGCCGCGCTCGACGGCGCCGTGCTGCACGGCATGCCGCCGTCCCCGCTCGTCGCCGACCTCACGCAGGGAGTGAGCGCGGGGGAGCGCGAGGACACCACCCCGGTGCCCGCGCCGGCGTCCGAGCCCGATCCGACGCCCGAGCGCTCGCCGGTCCCGGCCCCGGCGGCTCGCCCCAGGCACCAGAAGCTTTCGACCGGTCTCGTCCCGGATCTGACCAAGAAGGCCCCCGAGGAGCCCCGCGACCTGCCCGCGCGCGCGGAGCAGCTCCAGCTCTCCGGCGACATCACCTACGCGCTGCCCTCCCTGGACCTGCTCACACGCGGTGGCCCCGGCAAGGCGCGCAGTGCCGCCAACGACGCGGTCGTCGCCTCGCTCACCCAGGTCTTCACCGAGTTCAAGGTCGACGCGGCCGTCACCGGCTTCACCCGCGGCCCGACGGTCACCCGCTACGAGGTCGAGCTCGGCCCCGCCGTGAAGGTCGAGCGGATCACCGCGCTGACCAAGAACATCGCCTACGCCGTCGCCAGCCCGGACGTGCGGATCATCAGCCCCATCCCCGGCAAGTCAGCGGTCGGCATCGAGATCCCGAACACGGACCGGGAGATGGTCAACCTCGGTGACGTGCTGCGCCTCGCGGAGTCCGCCGAGGACGACGATCCGATGCTGGTCGCCTTCGGCAAGGACGTCGAGGGCGGGTACGTCATGCACTCGCTGGCGAAGATGCCGCACATGCTGGTCGCCGGCGCCACCGGCTCCGGCAAGTCGTCCTGCATCAACTGTCTGATCACCTCGGTCATGATGCGGGCGACCCCCGAGGACGTCCGGATGATCCTGGTCGATCCCAAGCGCGTCGAGCTGACCGCCTACGAGGGCATCCCGCACCTGATCACGCCGATCATCACCAACCCCAAGCGGGCCGCCGAGGCGCTGCAGTGGGTGGTCCGCGAGATGGACCTCAGGTACGACGACCTGGCCGCCTACGGCTACCGGCACATCGACGACTTCAACCGCGCGGTCCGCGAGGGCAAGGTCAAGCCGCCCGAGGGCAGCGAGCGGGAGCTGCAGCCGTACCCGTACCTGCTGGTGATCGTGGACGAGCTGGCCGACCTGATGATGGTCGCCCCGCGTGACGTCGAGGACGCGATCGTGCGCATCACCCAGCTCGCGCGCGCGGCCGGCATCCACCTCGTGCTCGCCACCCAGCGTCCTTCCGTCGACGTGGTCACCGGTCTGATCAAGGCCAACGTGCCCTCCCGGCTCGCCTTCGCCACCTCCTCGCTCGCCGACTCCCGCGTCATCCTCGACCAGCCCGGTGCTGAGAAGCTGATCGGCAAGGGCGACGGTCTGTTCCTGCCGATGGGCGCGAACAAGCCGACCCGTATGCAGGGCGCGTTCGTGACCGAGGAGGAGGTCGCGGTCGTCGTCCAGCACTGCAAGGACCAGATGGCGCCGGTCTTCCGGGACGACGTCACCGTGGGCAGCAAGCAGAAGAAGGAGATCGACGAGGACATCGGCGACGACCTCGATCTGCTGTGCCAGGCGGCCGAGCTGGTCGTCTCCACCCAGTTCGGGTCGACGTCCATGCTCCAGCGCAAGCTGCGCGTCGGCTTCGCCAAGGCCGGCCGCCTCATGGACCTCATGGAGTCCCGCAACATCGTGGGACCGAGCGAGGGCTCCAAGGCGCGTGACGTTCTGGTGAAGCCTGACGAGCTGGATGGCGTGCTGGCGATGATTCGCGGGGAGTCTGAGGGATAGCGCGCAGGACCGTTCGGCGGAGCCGGCTACGCCGGGTGGCCGCATCGCCGTGACCCACCCGTTAGGGAGCGGCGAGCAACCGTTTGCCTTTGTCGTACGTCCAGTTGAGCGAAAGGACAGGTAAGGGTCCCACCCTGGGGTACCTGCTTGTCCGACCATCGGCATGTCAGGCCATACACATGGCGTAGAAAGTCATACCGTCCGGTTGCCCCACCCTTTCGTCACCCCCCTAGACTGAGCTTCCAGCACAGGTGGCTACACGCTCGAAAGGCGCCCCCGTGTCCATCGGCAACTCCCCTGAAGACGAGCGTCCGTTCCGAGACGAGTCCCAGGAAGCCCGACCCTCCGTCGGCCGCGCCCTCCAGCAGGCGCGGATCGCGGCCGGGCTCACCGTGGACGACATCAGCAGTGCCACTCGTGTCCGTATCGCCATCGTGCACGCCATCGAGGCGGACGACTTCGCCCCCTGCGGCGGCGACGTGTACGCCCGTGGGCACCTGCGCACGCTGGCCAGAGCCGTCCACCTCGACCCCGAGCCGCTGATCGCCCAGTACGACGCCGAGCACGGCGGCCGTCCCGAGCCCACCCCCGCCGCGCCCCTGTTCGAGGCGGAGCGGATCCGGCCCGAGCGACGGGGCCCGAACTGGACGGCGGCGATGGTGGCCGCGATCGTCGTCGTGATCGGCTTCGTCGGGTTCACCGCGTTCAAGGGCGGCGACGACTCCGGCGACTCGAAGTCGCAGCTCGCCGAGGGCACCACGCCCACCGTCGGCAAGTCCGCCGCGTCCACGACGAAGAAGGAGAAGCCGGCCGAGCCGACCGGCGCGCCCTCCGACAGCGCCATCGCCGCCGCACCCCAGGACAAGGTGACCGTCCAGGTCAGCGCCCCCAACGGACGCAGCTGGATCTCGGCCAAGGACCACAACGGCCGGATGCTCTTCGACGGGCTGCTGAAGAAGGGCCAGTCCAAGACCTTCCAGGACACCTCCAAGATCAACCTGATCCTCGGTGACGCGGGCGCGATCGAGCTGTACGTCAACGGCAAGAAGATCGAGGACACCTTCCGGCCCGGCGCGGTGGAGCGCCTCACCTACACGAAGGGCGACCCGGTGGCCGGCTGACGGGCCCCCGATTGACCGGCGTGTGACGGAGTCGGCCACGATCGGCCAACCCCGTCGACGTGGGCTGCCAGTGAGACAAAGTAGTCTTGAGCCCATGCCTGAACGCCGTACCGTCGCACTCGTCACTCTCGGCTGCGCCCGTAACGAGGTGGACTCGGAGGAGCTCGCAGGCCGTTTGGAGGCGGACGGCTGGCAGCTCGTCGAGGACGCCGCGGACGCCGACGTCGCCGTGGTCAACACCTGTGGCTTCGTGGAAGCCGCGAAGAAGGACTCCGTCGACGCCCTCCTGGAGGCCAACGACCTCAAGGATCATGGCAGAACCCAGGCCGTCGTGGCGGTGGGCTGCATGGCCGAGCGGTACGGCAAGGAGCTGGCCGAGGCGCTGCCCGAAGCCGACGGCGTGCTCGGCTTCGACGACTACGCGGACATCTCCGACCGCCTCCAGACCATCCTGTCCGGCGGTATCCACGCCGCCCACACCCCGCGCGACCGGCGCAAGCTGCTGCCGATCAGCCCGGCCCAGCGGCAGGAGTCGGCCGCGGCGGTGGCGCTTCCGGGGCACGCCCCGGCCGACCTCCCGGCGGGCGTCGCGCCCGCCTCCGGCCCGCGCGCGCCCCTGCGCCGCCGGCTGGACGGCTCCCCGGTCGCCTCGGTCAAGCTGGCCTCGGGCTGCGACCGGCGCTGCTCCTTCTGCGCCATCCCCTCCTTCCGCGGCTCCTTCATCTCCCGCCGCCCCAGCGACGTCCTCAACGAGGCCCGCTGGCTGGCCGAGCAGGGCGTGAAGGAGATCATGCTCGTCTCCGAGAACAACACCTCCTACGGCAAGGACCTGGGCGACATCCGCCTGCTGGAGTCCCTGCTGCCGGAGCTGGCCGATGTCGACGGCATCGAGCGGGTGCGGGTGAGCTACCTCCAGCCGGCCGAGATGCGCCCCGGGCTCATCGACGTACTGACCTCGACCCCCAAGGTCGCCCCGTACTTCGACCTGTCCTTCCAGCACTCCGCGCCCGACGTGCTGCGCGCCATGCGCCGCTTCGGCGACACCGACCGGTTCCTGGAACTGCTCGACACCATCAGGACCAAGGCCCCCGAGGCCGGTGTCCGCTCCAACTTCATCGTCGGCTTCCCCGGTGAGACCGAGTCCGACCTGGCCGAACTGGAGCGCTTCCTGAACGGCGCCCGGCTGGACGCCATCGGCGTCTTCGGCTACTCCGACGAGGAGGGCACGGAAGCGGCGACGTACGACAACAAGCTGCACGAGGACGTCGTCGCCGAGCGCCTGGCCCACATCTCGCGGCTGGCCGAGGAACTCGTCTCGCAGCGCGCCGAGGAGCGCGTCGGCGAGACCGCCCGGGTCCTGGTGGAGTCCGTCGACGAGGAGGAGGGCGTCTACGGCCGCGCGGCGCACCAGGCGCCGGAGACCGACGGACAGATGCTGCTCACGAGCGGCGCGGGCCTGAGCGTCGGACGTATGGTCGAGGCGAAGGTGGTCGGTACGGAGGGTGTCGACCTGGTGGCCGAGCCGCTGACCGGCTCGCTCGCGTGTAGTGAGGAGGCGGGCAGATGACCGGAGTCCCGGCATCCGCCGCGGGCGGCTCCTCCGGCGCGCAGGGCGCCCGCGGTTCCGCCGCCGCTGCCGACGGCGTTGCGTCCGAGGTCTCCGGTACTGCTTCAGGCCCCGAGAGCGGCGGCAGGTCACCGCGCGGTGGCAAGATCGCGGCCGCGGCCGTCAACCAGGCCAGTGTCTGGAACGTCGCCAATCTGCTGACCATGCTGCGGCTCCTCCTGGTGCCCGGCTTCGTCGCGCTGATGCTGGGGAACGGCGGCTACGACCCGGCCTGGCGCTCGCTGGCCTGGGCGGCCTTCGCCATCGCCATGATCACCGACCTGTTCGACGGACATCTGGCGCGCACCTACAACCTGGTCACCGACTTCGGGAAGATCGCCGACCCCATCGCCGACAAGGCGATCATGGGGGCGGCGCTCATCTGTCTGTCGGGCCTGGGCGATCTGCCGTGGTGGGTGACGGCCGTGATCCTCGGCCGGGAACTCGGCATCACCCTGCTGCGTTTTCTGGTCATTCGCTACGGCGTGATCCCCGCCAGCCGGGGTGGCAAGCTGAAGACACTCACCCAGGGCGTGGCCGTCGGGATGTACGTCCTGGCGCTGACGGGCTGGCTGGCCACCCTGAGGTTCTGGGTGATGGCCGCGGCGGTCGTCCTCACGGTCGTGACCGGCCTCGACTACGTGAGACAAGCCATTGTGCTGCGCCGGCAGGGAATCGCCGAGCGCGCTGCGGCGTTGGAGGAGAAGGAAGCGTGAGTTCCGTGGCCACCGAACTGGTGCGACTACTGACCGTGAGGGGCGAGACCCTTGCCGTCGCCGAGTCGCTGACCGGTGGCCTGGTGGCCGCGGAGATCACCGGGGTACCCGGGGCGTCCCGGGTGTTCCGGGGGTCGGTCACCGCTTACGCCACCGAACTCAAGCATGAGCTGCTCGGTGTCGACGCCACCCTGCTGGCCCAGCGGGGAGCGGTGGACCCCCAGGTCGCGGGCCAGATGGCAGCCGGAGTCCGCAAGGCTCTGGGGGCCGACTGGGGCATCGCGACCACCGGGGTCGCCGGCCCCGATCCGCAGGACGGCAAGCCCGTCGGGACCGTCTACGTGGCCGTGGAAGGGCCTCTCACCGCCCGTTCCGGTTCTGCCGGTGGCGGAAAAGTCGAGGGTCTGCGGTTGAACGGTAGCCGTGCGGAAATTCGTATGGAGAGTGTACGGAGCGTACTCGCAGTGCTCCTGGAGCAGCTTGCGGGCGAACAGACCGGGAATGAGCGGGCACAGGATACGGAACGGAACGGGGGGTTTTGATGTTTGCAGCCCTGAGTGAACACGACATCGCTCCCCGCACGGCCGCGGCGCGAGGCGGTACGGTGGGGCGAGAAGGATGCGGCTACGCGGTCCGAGGAGGGAGCCACCGATGATTCTGCTCCGTCGCCTGCTGGGTGACGTGCTGCGTCGGCAGCGCCAACGCCAGGGCCGTACTCTGCGCGAAGTCTCCTCGTCCGCCCGAGTCTCACTCGGCTATCTCTCCGAGGTGGAGCGGGGGCAGAAGGAGGCTTCCTCCGAGCTGCTCTCCGCCATCTGCGACGCGCTGGACGTACGGATGTCGGAACTCATGCGAGAAGTGAGCGACGAACTGGCGCTCGCCGAACTGGCCCAGTCCGCCGCGGCCACCGAGTCCGTGCCCACGTCGGTCCGACCGATGCTGGGTTCCGTGTCGGTGACCGGCGTGCCACCGGAACGGGTGACCATCAAGGCGCCCGCGGAAGCGGTGGACGTGGTCGCGGCGTGAGGATCGCGCGCGCGGCCTGACGAACCCGAGACGACCGAAGCCCCGGCCGGCTTCCCCAGCGAGACCTGGGAGGCCCGGCCGGGGCTTCCGTCTTGCCGATGACACCTTGTACCCGCTTCCTGCCCATTTGCCGGTGTTGGGCCATGCGGTCATCGTGAGAAGGACGTGACGGCGCCGGAGCACCGGAGGAAGCGGATGTACATCGTGAAGAGTTCGTTGGCCGACGCGGATCTGAAGACCGTGTCCGAGGCCCTCCAGGGCGCCCTCGTGGACCTGGTGGATCTCTCGCTGGCCGCCAAGCAGATCCACTGGAACGTGGTCGGCCCCCGCTTCCGCTCCATCCACCTCCAGCTCGACGAGGTCGTCGCCTCTGCCCGCACCCACTCGGACACAGTGGCCGAGCGGGCCTCGGCGCTGGGTGTGCCCCCCGACGGGCGCGCCGTCACGGTGGCCGCCACCAGCGGCATCAAGACCACTCCGGCGGGGTGGATCAAGGACACGGACGCGGTCTCGGCGATGGTGGACGCGCTCGGCGCCGTGATCTCCCGGATGCGAGAGCGGGTGGACGCGACCGGGGAACCGGACCCGGTGTCCCAGGACATCTTCATCCAGGTCACCGCGGATCTGGAGAAGCACCACTGGATGTTCCAGGCGGAGAACGCGTAGGAGCAGGCGAGACGGGCGGCCGGAGACACCCGCTGTTTCCGGCGCCATGTGGTCCGGCGTTGCATCGGTGAGCCCGTGATGCGCCTCCCGCGCGGGACAGGCGACGGTCTAGCGTCCGGCTGGAGGTGGTGGCGGGCATGGTGGGGCGGATAGTGCGCTGGGGGGTTGCGTTCGCGCTCGGGGCGGTGTGGTGGTGGGCCGTGCTGCGGCTCGCCGCCGGGCACGGCTCGGGCGTGCTGGAGGGGGCTGTCGCGGTCGGCGGATGGGGGTTGAGTCTGCTGCCGGTGCACTGTGTGTCCAAGCCGCACGCGACCGCGGCCGTTCCGCCGGGACGCTGGGTGGCCGCCTGGCGGTCCGGGGACGTCACCACGGCATCACCACACCCCCGTTCGGGCGAAGTATCTGACCTGTCGTGAACCCCGACGCGTCCGACGCCAGATACAGCACCGCGTGCGCGACGTCGTCCGGTTCGCCGACCCGGCCCAGTGGTGTCATCCGGGTCATCACGGCTTCGGTGTGCGCCTGTGCCTCGCGGTCGTGGCGATCGGTCATGGGGGTGCGGATCCAGCCCGGCGCGATCGCGTTGACCCGGATGCCCTGCGGGCCCATCTCGGTGGCCAGCGTCTTGGTCAGCTGCACCACGGCCGCCTTGGCCGCGCCGTAACCGAGCAGCCCGGCACCGCCGGTGTCGACCGCGCCGGAGGCCATGGTGACGATGCTGCCGCGGGTCTTGTGGGCGAGCATCAGCCGGGCCGCCTCCTGGCAGGCGTACAGCACGCCCTTGAAGTTGATGTTCAGCACCCGGTCCAGATCCTCGTCCAGGATCTCCAGGACCGGGCTGCTGTGCATGACCCCGGCGATCGCCGCCAGCACGTCCAGTCGCTCGCAGGACCGGACCGCCGCGGCCAGCCGGGCTCGGTCGGTGACGTCGAGGACGTGGATACGGGCCGTGCCGCCGCGGTCCTTGATCAGCGCGGCCGTGCCGTCCAGGCCGTCCGCGTCCCGGTCGGCACAGTGCACCGTGGCTCCCGCCTCGGCGAGCAGTACGGCGGAGGCCCGGCCGATGCCGCCGGCGGCTCCGGTGACGAAGGCGGTGCGTCCGGTGAGGTCGTACGCGGTGAGGGCCATGCAGGGACGGTACGAGCATTTCTGACGGGTCGTCAATTAGTGGGTGGGGGCGGGATCGGGGCCGTGCGGGCTCTTGCCGGGGCAGGCCGGCGGCTGACCCGGGGTGTGCGTGGTCAGCCGGTGCTGCGGGGGTAGCGGTCGCGCCAGCGCTGGGGGGAGCCGGCCGCGGGAGCGGGACCCGGCTGGCAGGTGGGGCACCAGTAGGTGGGCCGTTCCTGAGAGCCGTCACCCTGGTCTGCGACCCGGACGGGGGTGTGGCAGCGCAGGCAGGGGCGAGCTGCGCGGCCGTAGACGAACAGATCGGGCCAGGGCGGACGTGTCGCCTGCCGACGGGACAGGCCCGCCGTCTGCCGGACCGGGCGATCGCGGTTCGCCTCCAGGAGCCGCTTGGCCAGGCCGGGCAGCTTCTCGGCGCGGTCCGCGGGCAGCGCGCCGGCTGGCAGCCAGGGGGTCACGCCGAGCAGGAAGCACAGCTCGCTCTTGTAGACATTGCCGATGCCGGCCAGATTGCGCTGGTCCAGCAGGGCCTCGCCGAGCTGACGGGCGGGGTCCGCGAGGACGTTGGCCAGGGCCTGGTCGGGGTCCCAGTCCGGGCCGAGCAGATCGGGGCCGAGGTGGCCGACGGCCTGCTCCTCCTCGGTGGTGCGCAGCAGCTCCAGCACCGGCAGGCGGTAACCGACGGCGTCGCGATCGGCCGTGCCGAGGATGATCCGGATCTGGTGCGCCGGTCCGCCCCGCCAGCGTTCACCCGTGCCGAACACCTTCCACGCGCCCTCCATGCGCAGATGGGTGTGCAGGGTCAGACCGCCCTCGAAACGGGTGAGCAGGTGCTTGCCGCGCGGGATGGTGCTCAGCACCCTGCGGCCGGTCAGATCGACCGTCGCGTACTTGGGCACGCGGAAGTCGCTGCGGGTCAGCGTCTTGCCCGTGAGGGCTTCGTGCAGCCGCCGCGCGGCCTGCCAGACCGTGTCACCTTCGGGCATGCGTCAAGCGTGCCACGGTGGGGCGAGGTGGCGCGGGCCGGCGGTGGGTGGGCCTGGGGAGGCGGTGCGTGCCGACGGTGGTGGGCCTGGGGAGGTGGTGGGGGCCGGCGGTGAGCGGGCCCGGAGAGATCGTGCGTGCGTCGGAGGGCGGTGGCTCGGCCGAGCGGGAGGCGGTGCGTGCGTCGGAGGGCGGTGGCTCGGCCGGACGGGAAGCGGCGGGTGCGTCGGAGGGCGGTGGCTCGGCCGGGCGGGAAGCGGTCGTGGCAGGCCGGGCGGGGCGGCGGCCGTGGTCGGGGGAGCCGGACGGGGGCGTGCCGAAGGGGGCTGGTCAGGGTCGTCGTTTCGAGGGGGGGCTGGTCAGGGTGGTCGCGTCGAGGGGGCTGGGTGGTGGGCGTGGCGGGTGGAGCCGGATGGTGGCCTTGCGGGGGCGGAGACGATCGGTGGCTGTGCCGGGCGGAGACGATCGGTGGCTGTGCCGGGCGGCGGGCCGGTGGCGGTGCCGGTCACGCTCTCAGGCGCAGGCCGCGTGGGGTCGCCACGAATCCTGCCTCCTCCAGGAGGGTGCCGGTCGGAGAGGTCAGGGCCTGGGCGCCGTTGATCCGCTCGACCGTGACCGTGCCGAGTGAGCCCGCTCGGGCCGCCGCGGCCAGCGCCTCCGCGGCCGAGCGGAGGCGGGGGTCGTCCGCCGCGGCGGTGTCCGGGGCGGCGGGCCAGGCCAGCAGCGACTTGCCGCCACGCTCCATGTACAGCGTCAGCTCGCCCTCCACCAGGACGACCAGCGAACCCGCCTTGCGTCCCGGCTTGTGCCCGGCGCCGGTCGGCGGCTCCAGCCAGGGCAGCGCGGAGCCGTAGGCGTTCGCCGGGTCGGCCGCGGCGAGGACCACGGCACGGGGGTCGGGCGTGGCGGAACCCGTCCGGCCGGTGCCGTAGCCGCGGTGCGGGGCCGTGCCGTGGGCGGCCGGGCCGTAGGAGGGGGCCGGGCCGTAGGAGGGCGCCGAGCCGTAGGGGGTGGTGCCGCCGCGGGGGCCGCCGTAGCCCGGGGAGGCGAACGGGTCCGCGAGGTCGCGGGGTGAGACCTGGTCACCGTCGGCGGCGGGTCCGTCCTCCGGCGGCCAGGTGAAGTCACCGTCCAGGCCGGGGTGGGCGAAGCCGCTGTCGGCTGCGTCGAAGGTGTGGCCGTGCGGGGTGCCGTCGGTGCCGTCGAACGGGTTCGGGAACCCCTGCTCGGCGAAGCCGTTCGCGGCACCCGGGGCGCCGAAGCCGTTCGGGCGGGCCGGGGCGGGCAGGCCTTCGGCCCGCTCGCGGGCGTTCGCCACCGCGCGCAGGCGGTCCACCGCGCCGTCCATCGCGAACTGGGCCGCGCCCAGCCCCTCGACGACATAGCCCCGGCGGGCCTGACCACTGTCCTCGAACGCCGACAGCACCCGGTACACCGCCGAGAAGCCGCCCTCGACGCCCTCGGCGGCGACCGCGCCCCGGGTGACCACGCCGTGCCGGTCCAGGAGCGTGCGGGCCAGTGCGTGCGCGCGCACCGTGGCGTCCGGTTCGGTCGCGGGCAGCAGTGACCAGCGGCCGGCGACGGTCGGCGGGCCGGTGCGGGAGGCGGTGCGCGCGGCGGCCGTCAGGGAGCCGTAGCGTCCGCGGGGGACGGAGCGCTTGGCGCGGTGCGCGGTCGAGCCCGCCGTCCGGCCGGATCCCAGCAGGGCACGCAGGGGACTCAGGGTGTCGTTGGTGAGCCGGCCCGACCAGGCCAGGTCCCACAGCGCGTCGGCCAGTTGGGGATCGGTGACGTCGGGGTGCGTGGTGGCACGGATCTGGTCGGCGATCTGCCGGAAGAACAGGCCGTAGCCGCCGGAGAGGGCGTCGAGGACGGACTGGTGGAGCGCGGTGAGCTCCAGCGGGTGGGGCGCCGGGAGCAGCAGCGGGGCCGCGTCCGCCAGATAGAGGGAGACCCAGCCGTCCTTGCCGGGCAGGGCGCCCGCGCCGGCCCACACCACCTCGCCCGCGGCGGTCAGCTCGTCGAGCATCGAGGGCGTGTAGTTCGCCACACGGGAGGGCAGAACCAGTTTCTCCAGCGCGGAGGCGGGCACGGAGGCGCCCTGCAACTGCTCGACAGCGCGCACCAGTCCGTCCACTCCGCGCAGACTGTGCCCCCTGCCGATGTGCTGCCACTGCGGCAGGAACTGGGCGAGCGCGGCCGGAGGCACGGGCTCCAGCTCATGGCGCAGGGCCGCCAGCGAGCGGCGGCGCAGGCGGCGCAGTACGGCCGCGTCGCACCACTCCTGGCCGATGCCGGCCGGGTGGAACTCGCCCTGTACGACCCGGCCGTTCGCCGCGAGTCGCTGCAGGGCCCCCTCGGTGACCGCGACGCCCAGGCCGAACCGGGCCGCCGCGCTGGTCGAGGTGAACGGGCCGTGGGTACGGGCGTAGCGCGCGAGGAGGTCGCCCAAGGGGTCCTTGACCGGTTCGGTGAACGCCTCGGGGACACCGACCGGCAACGCGGTGCCGAGCGCGTCACGCAGCCGGCCCGCGTCCTCGACGGCCGCCCAGTGGTCGGCGGCCGCGATCCGGACCTTGATGGTCCGGCGGGCCCCGGCCAGCTCCCGCGCCCACTGCGGGTCCGCGCCGCGCTCGGCCAGCTCGGCATCGGTCAGCGGGCCGAGCAGCCGGAGCACATCGGCAACGCCCTCGACGTCCTTGATCCGGCGGTCCTCGGTGAGCCACTGAAGCTCGCGCTCCAGCTCGGTCAGCACCTCCGCGTCGAGCAGTTCGCGCAGCTCCGCCTGGCCCAGCAGCTCGGCCAGCAGCCGTGAGTCCAGCGAGAGCGCGGCGGCGCGGCGCTCGGCCAGCGGGGAGTCGCCCTCGTACAGGAACTGGGCGACGTACCCGAAGAGCAGGGACCGGGCGAACGGGGACGGCTCCGGGGTGGTGACCTCGACGAGGCGCACCTTGCGGGACTCGATGTCTCCCATGAGCTCGACCAGCCCGGGGACGTCGAAGACGTCCTGGAGGCATTCTCGGACCGCTTCCAGGACGATCGGGAACGAGCCGAACTCGCTGGCCACCTGGAGCAGTTGGGCCGCTCGCTGCCGCTGCTGCCACAGCGGGGTGCGCTTGCCGGGGTTGCGGCGCGGCAGCAGCAGCGCGCGGGCGGCACACTCCCGGAACCGGGAGGCGAACAGTGCCGAGCCGCCGACCTGGTCGGTGACGACCTGGTCGACCTCGCCCTTATCGAAGGCGACGTCCGACGCGCCCAACGGGGCCTGCTCGGTGTCGTACTCGCTGCCGGCCTTCGCGGGCTCCTGGTCGAGCAGGTCCAGGCCCATCAGATCGGCATCGGGCAGGCGCAGCACGATGCCGTCGTCGGCGTGCATGACCTGCGCGTCCATGCCGTACCGCTCGGACAGACGGGCGCCGAGGGCGAGGGCCCAGGGGGCGTGGACCTGGGCGCCGAAAGGGGAGTGGACGACGACGCGCCAGTCGCCCAGCTCGTCACGGAACCGCTCCACGACGATCGTGCGGTCGTCCGGGACATGGCCGCATGCCTCGCGCTGCTCGTGCAGGTACGACAGCACGTTGTCCGCCGCCCACGCGTCCAGGCCGGCCGCCAGCAGCCGCAGCCGAGCGTCGTCCTTGGGCAGCGAGCCGACCTCGCGCAGGAACGCGCCCACCGCGCGGCCCAGCTCCAGCGGGCGGCCCAGCTGGTCGCCCTTCCAGAAGGGCAGCCGGCCCGGCACACCCGGCGCGGGCGAGACCAGGACGCGGTCGCGCGTGATGTCCTCGATCCGCCAGGAGCTCGTGCCCAGCGTGAAGACGTCGCCCACCCGGGACTCGTAGACCATCTCCTCGTCCAGCTCGCCGACCCGGCCGCCGCCCTTCTTGGGGTCGGAACCGGCGAGGAAGACGCCGAACAGGCCGCGGTCCGGGATCGTGCCGCCGGAGGTGACCGCGAGGCGCTGGGCGCCCGGCCGGCCGGTGATCTCGCCGGTGACGCGGTCCCACACCACGCGCGGGCGCAGCTCCGCGAACGCGTCGGACGGGTAGCGGCCCGCCAGCATATCGAGCGTCGCCGTGAACGCCGACTCCGGCAGCGAGGCGAACGGTGCCGCGCGGCGGACCATGGCCAGCAGGTCGTCGAACTGCCAGGTGTCCAGCGAGGTCATGGCGACCAGCTGCTGCGCGAGCACGTCCAGCGGGTTCGCCGGAACCTTCAGCGACTCGATCGAGCCCGAGCGCATCCGCTCGGTGACCACGGCCGCCTGGACGAGGTCGCCCCGGTACTTCGGGAAGACGACACCGGTGGAGACGGCACCGACCTGGTGTCCCGCGCGGCCCACGCGCTGGAGACCGGAGGCGACCGAGGGCGGGGACTCGACCTGCACGACGAGATCCACCGCACCCATGTCGATGCCGAGTTCAAGACTGGAGGTGGCGACCACCGCGGGCAGCCGGCCGGCCTTCAGATCCTCCTCCACCAGGGCACGCTGCTCCTTGGAGACCGAGCCGTGGTGCGCGCGGGCGATCACCGGCGGCGCGCCCTGCGCCGCGCCCGAGCCGCCCATCAGCTCGGCGGGGGAGTGGCGCTCGTCCAGGGTCTCCCCGGTCGCCCGCTCGTAGGCGATCTCGTTGAGCCGGTTGCACAGCCGCTCCGCCAGCCGGCGGGAGTTGGCGAACACGATCGTGGAGCGGTGGGCCTGGACCAGGTCGGCGATCCGCTCCTCCACGTGCGGCCAGATCGACGGCCGCTCCCCGCCGTCGGCGGCGTCGGCGGCGGGGGCGCCTCCCAGCTCCCCCATGTCCTCGACCGGGACGACCACGGAGAGGTCGAACTCCTTGCCGGACTCCGGCTGGACGATCTCCACCTTGCGGCGTGGGGACAGATAGCGGGCGATCTCGTCCACCGGGCGCACGGTCGCGGACAGGCCGATCCGGCGGGCGGGCTTCGGCAGCAGCTCGTCCAGTCGCTCCAGGGACAGCGCGAGGTGGGCGCCGCGCTTGGTGCCCGCGACCGCGTGCACCTCGTCCAGGATCACCGTCTCCACGCCGCTGAGCGCCTCGCGCGCGGCCGAGGTCAGCATCAGGAACAGCGACTCGGGAGTGGTGATCAGGATGTCCGGCGGGCGCGTGGACAGGGCCCGGCGCTCGGCGGCCGGGGTGTCGCCGGACCGGATGCCGACCCGGATCTCCGGCTCGGGCAGCCCCGCGCGCACGGACTCCTGGCGGATGCCGGTCAGCGGGCTGCGCAGGTTGCGCTCGACGTCGACGGCCAGGGCCTTCAGCGGGGACACGTACAGCACCCGGCAGCGCTTCTTCGGGTCGGCCGGGGGCGGGGTCGAAGCCAGCTGGTCCAGGGCGGCGAGGAACGCGGCCAGCGTCTTGCCCGAGCCGGTCGGGGCGACCACCAGCACGTCCGAGCCCGCCTGAATGGCTTGCCACGCGCCCGCCTGGGCCGCGGTGGGCGCGGAGAAGGCCCCCGTGAACCAGCCGCGGGTCGCGGGGGAGAAGCCGTCGAGGGCCCGGTGGGCGGAGCTGACCATGCGTCCATCCTGCACCCGCCCACTGACAATCGGCCTGACCTGGGCAAATGGGGCGAGGTGCGGGGCGAGCCGGGGTGGTGGCCGGCTGGGTGCGGGGTGCGGGGTGCGGGGCGGGCCGGGGTGGTGGCCGGCTGGGTGGGGTGCGGGCCGGGCCGGGGTGGTGGTCGGCTGGGTGGGGTGCGGGGCGAGCCGGGGTGGTGGCCGGCTGGGTGCGGGGTGCGGGGTGCGGGGTGCGGGGTGGGCCGGGGTGATGTCCGGCTGGGCGGACAATGGCCGTATGGCTGGTTCAGGGGAGCGGGCACGGCACTGGCGGTACGCGGAGCTGCCCGGGGTCGACCTGCTGCGGGCCCGGTACATCCGCAAGTCCTTCGTCCGGCACACCCACGAGAACTTCGTGATCGCGGCCATCGCCGACGGCGTCGAGGTCTTCCATCACCACGGCTCCGACGTCTCCGCCGGCGCCGGAGCGCTCGCCCTGGTCAACCCGGACACCCCGCACACCGGACGGGCCGGGGTGCCCGAGGGCTGGCGGTACGGTGCGCTCTACCCGTCGCCCGACGTGGTCGCCGCGATCGCCGCCGAGACCACCACTCTCCGGGGCACACCGGGCTTCGTCCGCCCCGTCCTCGACGATCCCTGCACGGTCCGTCTGGTCCATCGGGTGCTGCGCGCGGCCGACGAGGGCAACGCGCTGGCCGCCGACACCCTTCTGCGGGTCGCGGTGACCAGGCTGCTGCGGCTGAACGGCGGTCCGCTGCCCGAGCGGCGGACCCGGACGGCCGGCGCGCGGATCGCGGCGCGCGCGCGTGCGGTGCTGGAGGAGCGCATGGCCGAGCCGCCGACCCTGGAGCGGCTGGCCGGGGACCTCGGCACCAGCCCGTTCGCCCTGCTGCGGGCGTTCCGCAGCGCCTACGGCATGCCGCCGCACACCTGGCTGACCGACGCCCGCGTGCGCCGCGCCCGGCTGCTGCTGGACGCGGGGACGACTCCCGCCGAGGCGGCAGTCGCCGTCGGCTTCACCGATCAGCCCCACCTCAATCGGCACTTCGCCCGGATCGTCGGCGTACCTCCGGGCGCGTACCGGCGTGAGCGCACGGGCCTGGGCGAGCGCAAGAACGTACAAGACGCGGGCTGACGGCCGCCCGTACCGTCGGGTGCGTGGCACAGCACATAGCACTCACCGACCAGACAGCCGACGGCTCGGACAAACCGGACAGGGCCGTCGTACGGGACGCCCTCGGGGTCGGCGTCGCCGTGGGCCTGTCCGGATTCGCCTTCGGGGTGACCTCGGCGGGCAGCGGACTGGGGCTGCTCCAGACCTGCGCGCTCAGCCTCCTGGTGTTCACCGGCGCCTCACAGTTCGCCCTGGTCGGCGCGCTCGCCGCCGGGGGCAACCCGTTCACGGCCGCGGCCGGTGCCTTCTTCCTGGGCGTGCGCAACGCCTTCTACGGGCTGCGGCTGTCACAGCTGCTCGCCCTCCCCCGCGCGGTACGGCCGTTCGCCGCCCAGTGGGTGATCGACGAGACCACCGCGGTGACCCTGGCACAGCCGACCCGGCGGGCCGCGCGGATCGGCTTCACCGTGACGGGGCTCAGCCTGTACGTGCTGTGGAACCTCACCACGCTGCTCGGCGCCCTGGGGGCCGAAGCGATCGGTGACACGCGCGCGTGGGGCCTGGACGCGGCGGGCCCCGCCGTGTTCCTCGCCCTGCTCGCGCCGCTGCTGAAGACGGCCGCCGAGCGTGCGGTCGCCGGCCTCGCCGTCCTGCTGGGCCTCGGTCTGCTGCCCGTCCTGCCGGCCGGCGTGCCGGTCCTGGTGGCGGCACTGGCGGCCCCGCTCGCGCTCTTCGCCGAGGGCCGGCGCCGGGGGCGTGCCGGGCGGGACGGACTCGACGGCGCGGAGGCGGACCGGTGAGCACCTGGCTCGCGATCGGAGTGACCGTCCTCGGCTGTTATGCCGTCAAGCTCGCCGGACTCCTCGTGCCGGCGCACACCGTGGAGCGGCCGTACGTGCGGCGGCTCGCCGCCCTGCTGCCGGTCGCGCTGCTCGCCGCGCTCACGGCCCAGCAGACGTTCGCCGAGGGACACGCGCTGATGCTGGACGCCAGGGCCGCGGGGCTGGGCGCCGCGGCCCTGGCCCTGGTGCTGCGGGCGCCGTTCCTGCTGGTCGTGGCGGCGGCCGTGGTGGTGACGGCGGGCGTACGGGCCATCGGCGGGTGAGGCGGGCCGGCCCGGTCGGCGGGCCGGGCCGGCCCGAGGACGGGCGCCGGATCAGCCCACGAAGCGGCCGTGGGCCCTCAGGGTGCGCAGCGCCTCGATCGTCACCAGGGGGCGCGCCTCCAATGTGGGCGCCGGGGCCCACTGACGCCACCGGACGGGCCAGCCGCCGTCCTCCCGCTGCTCGGCGGCCAGGTGGTCCAGCGAGCGCGCCATCTCGTCGTCCGTGAACCACGCGCGCGCGAGCGAGTCCGGGCTCCGGGCGAAATCGTGCGGGAAATGGTGCTCGCCCGGGGCGTAGCCGGACGCGACCGCAAACGCGTCGAGTCGGTCCGGGTCGAGCACGGCGAGCCGCTGCTCCCGTACCAGGCGGCCCAGCCGGTCGGCGGCGGCCTCCGCGCGCGGGCGGTCGGGAGCGGAGTCCAGGAAGGTCACGGCGGCCTCCACCTCGTAGGGGTGGGACTTCTCCAGGGACTCCACCGCGTGCCAGCAGTAGTCGGTGGCCCGGAACAGCCAGGCGTGCCACACCTCGTTGCGGTGCAGCAGCCCGACCACCGGTCCGGTGGCCAGCAGATCGCTGGGCGGATCGTCGACGACCGGGACGAACGGCGCCGTCGGATAGCCGCGCTGGCCGGGATGGACCGCAGGCAGCGCGCCGTCCGCATTGGAGACGGAGGTCAGATAGCGGCACACGCGCTCCACCCGCTGCCCGCCGCAGCGCCCCACGGCGTCCAGCACGCCCAGTGCGTGCGCGGTGTGCAGCGGCTGGCTGACCGGTCCGCGCAGATCGGGCTCCAGCGCGTGCCCGTACCCGCCGTCCTCGTTGCGGTAGGCGTCCAGCGCGGCTTCCACCGCCTCCGGACTGCCGTTCAGGAAACGGTAGGCGAAGAGACGCTGCTCCAGCACGCGTGCGGTGAGCCACACGAACTGTTCGGCGCGGAACAGCGGGGAGCGCGCCGCGGGCGTGGAGGGGAGTGGGGAATCTCCTAGTTCGGCCATGCGTCAGACCGTAGGACGGAAAGCGGTCTCAGCAGGCGCTCCCGGGCAGGGCCCACCCCCAGGGGCGGGATACTGGAGTCATGCGGTTGACGGTCTTCTGGCAGCGGATGGCGGAACACTTCGGTCGGGGGTACGCCGACACCTTCGCGCGCGACCACGTCATGTCGGAACTGGGCGGACGCACGGTGAATCAGGCGCTGGACGCAGGCTGGGCGGCCAAGGACGTGTGGCAGGTGGTCTGCGCGGTCATGGACGTGCCGCGGGAGAGGCGTTGACACGCGACCGAAATGTCCGATGTGCCGGTGAAGAATTCGACAGTACGGCACTGCTCTGTCACGAAGATCGCGGGCGGGCGCCGGTTGTCGGTGGCGTGGGCGAGACTTGGCGCGTGGCACCCACTGACGAGGATCCCCTGGCACCCACCGCCGTGGACGGCGAGCCGTCCGACCGGCAGGCAGCACCGGCGGCTTCGACCCCGCCCGGTCGGCCCCCGCTCTCCGACGCCGGCACGCAGGGCGGCCGGATGCCGCGCTGGCTGCCGCGCGCCATGGTGCTCGCGCTCGCGCTGATCGCCGCCTTCCAACTGGGCAGCTGGGCCTTCCACCAGCTCACCGGACTCCTGATCAACATATTGATCGCCTTCTTCCTGGCCCTCGCGATCGAACCCGCGGTGAGCCGGATGGCGGCTCGTGGCATGCGCAGGGGGCTCGCCACCTTCCTCGTCTTCCTCGGGCTGACCGTCGTCGCCGCCGGTTTCGTCACCTTGCTCGGGTCGATGCTGGCCGGCCAGATCATCAAGATGATCGAGGGCTTCCCGGATTACCTTGACTCGCTCATCAACTGGATCAACGAGACCTTCCACACGGACCTCAAGCGGGTGGACGTCCAGGAGGGCCTGCTCCACTCCGACTGGTTGCGCAAGTACGTACAGAACAGCGCGGCCGGCGTCCTCGATGTGTCGGCCCAGGTGCTCGGCGGGCTCTTCCGGCTGCTGACGGTCACCCTGTTCTCGTTCTACTTCGCCGCGGACGGCCCCCGGCTGCGCCGCGCCCTGTGCTCCGTACTGCCCCCCGCGCGTCAGGCCGAGGTGCTGCGTGCCTGGGAGATCGCCGTCGACAAGACAGGGGGCTATCTGTACTCGCGCGGTCTCATGGCGCTCATCTCCGGTGTCGCGCACTACATCCTGCTCGAGGCCATGGGTGTGCCGTACGCGCCCGTGCTGGGCGTCTGGGTGGGACTGGTCTCGCAGTTCATCCCCACCATCGGGACGTACCTCGCGGGTGCGCTGCCGATGCTGATCGCGTTCACCGTCAACCCCTGGTACGCGGTGTGGGTGCTGGTCTTCGTCGTGATCTACCAGCAGTTCGAGAATTACATGCTCCAGCCCAAACTGACCGCCAAGACCGTCGACATCCACCCGGCGGTCGCCTTCGGCTCGGTCGTCGCGGGCACCGCGCTGCTGGGTGCGGTCGGCGCGCTGATCGCCATCCCGGCGGTGGCCACCCTCCAGGCGTTCCTGGGGGCGTACGTCAAGCGGTACGCCGTCACGGACGACCCCCGGGTGCACGGGCACCGCGGCAGAGGCCGGGGCGGTCCCGGCGTGCTCACGCGCGTGCGCCGGTTGTGGGCCGGCCCTCGCCCCGGCGGGCGGGAGCGGGCGTAGGCGGTCCGCGCCCGACAGTGCCGCTTCAGTACGTCAGTACCGCCCACACCGCGGCCACGACGACGGCCGCCGCGTAGCAGCCGGCCGCCGCGGCCACGATCCGCCGGCGGGCCACCTCGCTCCAGGACGTACGGGACAGCAGCCAGGCCAGCACGGGCAGCACGAGCACGGCATGCAGGCTCACGCCGTGCAGCGGCTTGAGCGGGGCCGTCGAGTGGTACGCGGCCTCCTGGTGCCCGGTCCGCGTCAGGACGACCCCGCGCGCGATCATCGCCGCCCCGGAGGCGAGCGCCACCAGCAGGAGCGCGAACCCCGAACGTACGGCGAGCGGCATGCCCGCAGGGCCCGTCGGCCGGTGCCGGAAGGACGCGACGGCGAACACGGTGAGCAGCACGACCAGGACGACGCCGCCCGCCGCGAGCGTCATGGACACCGCCGTGTCGAAGGACGTCTCCATGTTCAGGTGCGAGGGCACCCGGCGCCATGCCTGGAGGGTGATGCCGCCCACCTCCACGACGCAGTCGGCGGCCAGGACGAGCAGCAGGACCGGGCGCAGCCGGTCACCGGTCCGCAGGTACGACGTGACCCAGGTGAGCGCGATCAGCGTCACCCCGAACGAGAGCCCGAACGTGACGGGCTTGCGCCAGGAGACGGGGCCGTCCCACGGGCCGCCGTCGACCGCGAACACCACCAGGTGGACGAGGCCGGACAGGACGAGGAGCAGACCCGTGGTGTGACAGAGGCGGTCGACGGCGGCGCGCGGATTCTTCATGACCCCAGGCTTGCGGGGGTGGCCCGTGCGGGCGTCGTCCGGCCGGAGACACCGGTGGTACGCCGCCGGGAGCAGTCCGGCCCGCCGTCGGTCGTCCCTCGGTCGCCTCGGCCGGGATGTCCAGGGAGAAGGAGCGGCTCGTGTCCTGGACGGCCTCGGCGAGTCGCCGGGGCCGCTCGAAGTCCTGGGCCGGTCGGCGCCGCGCACCGCGTGGTGCGCTTGACACCAAAATCGAACATCCATTCTTATGGAGGCTCAGGCGAGGCTTTCGGGTGGGGATCTCGTCCGTATTCGCGAGGGATGTCCCCCGGTTATCCACAGGCTGGGCCTGCGTCGGGGCGCATTGTCAGTGGCAGGCGTTAGCGTCTTTGACGTGAAGCGATCGACTCAAGCAAATCGGGTGGAACCCATGGCAGGAACCGACCGCGAGAAGGCGCTCGACGCCGCGCTCGCGCAGATTGAACGGCAATTCGGCAAGGGCGCGGTCATGCGCATGGGCGAGCGGTCGAAGGAGCCCATCGAGGTCATCCCGACCGGGTCGACCGCGCTCGACGTCGCCCTCGGCGTCGGTGGCCTGCCGCGTGGCCGCGTCGTGGAGATCTACGGGCCGGAGTCCTCCGGTAAGACGACCCTGACCCTGCACGCCGTGGCGAACGCCCAGAAGGCCGGCGGCCAGGTCGCGTTCGTGGACGCCGAGCACGCCCTCGACCCCGAGTACGCCCGTAAGCTGGGCGTCGACATCGACAACCTCATCCTCTCCCAGCCCGACAACGGCGAGCAGGCCCTGGAGATCGTGGACATGCTGGTCCGCTCCGGTGCCCTCGACCTGATCGTCATCGACTCCGTGGCCGCGCTCGTCCCGCGCGCGGAGATCGAGGGCGAGATGGGCGACAGCCACGTGGGTCTGCAGGCCCGTCTGATGAGCCAGGCGCTGCGGAAGATCACCAGCGCGCTCAACCAGTCCAAGACCACCGCGATCTTCATCAACCAGCTCCGCGAGAAGATCGGCGTGATGTTCGGTTCTCCGGAGACCACGACCGGTGGCCGCGCCCTGAAGTTCTACGCCTCGGTGCGCATCGACATCCGCCGCATCGAGACCCTGAAGGACGGCACGGAGGCGGTCGGCAACCGCACCCGCTGCAAGGTCGTCAAGAACAAGGTCGCGCCGCCCTTCAAGCAGGCCGAGTTCGACATCCTCTACGGCCATGGCATCAGCCGTGAGGGCGGTCTGATCGACATGGGCGTGGAGCACGGCTTCGTGCGCAAGGCCGGCGCCTGGTACACGTACGAGGGCGACCAGCTCGGCCAGGGCAAGGAGAACGCGCGGAACTTCCTCAAGGACAACCCCGACCTGGCCAACGAGATCGAGAAGAAGATCAAGGAGAAGCTGGGCGTGGGGGTCCGGCCGGAGGAGCCCGCCACCGAGCCGGGCGCCGACGCGGCGGTCACCACCGCGGCGGTCGAGGACTCCGTCAAGTCCGTGCCCGCCCCGGCAGCCACCAAGGCCACCAAGCCCAAGGCCGCCGCAGCCAAGAGCTGACCCGTGACACGACGAACCGACTGGGCCGAGTACGAGTACGCCACCCCCGATGCCCCGCGGGGGAGGGGCACCGGGGGCTCGCCGGACTCCGCCCCGGCCGGTGGCGACGGACACCGGGACGACGGTTACGGCGAGTGTGACGACCAGCATCGCGGGCGCGACGAGCACGGCGCGCGAGGCCGGGGACGCGGGCGCGGCCGACGGCGGCGCGGTTTCGGGGACGCGCCCGGTGAGGACGAAGGCGCCCCTTACTCGGCGAGGGACGAGCGGGGGGAGTCTTCAGGGGACCCGGCTGAGCGGGCCCGGGCGATCTGCCTGCGCCTGCTCACCGGGACCCCGCGCACCCGCAAGCAGCTCGCGGACGCGCTGCGCAAGCGGGAGATCCCCGAGGACGTGGCCGAGGAGGTGCTGTCACGGTTCGAGGAGGTCGGGCTCATCGACGACGGCGCCTTCGCGGACGCCTGGGTGGAGTCCCGCCACCACGGGCGGGGACTCGCCCGCCGCGCCCTCGCCCGGGAACTGCGCACCAAGGGGGTCGACTCGGCGCTGATCGAGGACGCCGTCGCCCAGCTCGACTCCGAGCAGGAGGAGGCGACCGCCCGCGAACTCGTCGCCCGCAAGCTGCGAGCCACCCGTGGCCTCGACCGCGACAAGCGGCTCCGCCGGCTCGCGGGCATGCTCGCGCGCAAGGGCTACCCCGAGGGCATGGCCCTCCGCGTCGTACGCCAAGCCCTGGAGGAAGAGGGCGAGGACACGGACTTCCTCGGGGACGGGGACCTCTGACGGTTCCCGGGGAAGGGGATGCCTGACGTTTTCTCGGACGTGGGGCTTTCCGGCGGTACCTCGGACGTGGGGCTTTCCGGCGGTTCCTGGGGAACGGGCTTCCGACCGTTCGGAAACAGAGGCTTCTGACGGCTTCCCTCGGGGTGGGGGACCTGTGACGGCTCGTCGGGGACACCCGTTTCTGCGTTTCTTCCGGGCGGAGGCCCGTGACGGCATTCCCGGGTGGACCCAGGGGTGGGGTTAACCCCCTCCTCCGACGGGCGGGTTGACCCCCTCGCAAGAGGCCGGGCCACCGCAGTGCTCTCACCTGCCCGCACGGGCGAGTCTGTACGCGTGCCCCGGGACCGGCTCACGCACCAGCCGGAGGCCGGCCGCGCACGACACGACACGTGCACACAGCGGAAGAGAGCCCGTCCCCATGATGCTGCGTTACGCCCTGCGAACCGTCCGCGCCCCGAAGGCCGGTTTTCTCGGCGCCTTCCTCGCCCTGATGTGCGCGGCGGCTCTGATCACCGCCTGCGGCAGCCTCCTCGACACCGGCCTGCGCGGCACCATCCATACCGAGCGCTACGCCGCCGCCCCCGTCCTGGTCTCCGCCGACCAGTACGTGCACCGGACCACCGTCAAGCACAAGAAGGGCAAGACCAAGGTCAAGCACAAGGCGAAGTCCATCGCCGAGCGTGCCTGGCTCCCCGAGCAGCTGCGCGGCACGCTCGCCCGCACCCCCGGCGTGGGCCGAGTCGTCCCCGAACTCACCTTCCTTGCCCAGCCGTCGATCCCGGCCGGCACCGGCGGCCGTACCGCCTACGGCCATGCGTGGGACTCCGCCGCGCTGACCCCGTACCGGCTGACCGCCGGCCGCGCCCCCGAGGCCGCGGGTGACCTCGTCATCGACGACGACCTCGCCGCGCGGGCCCGTCTCCGGCCCGGCGACCACCTCACGGTGCAGTCCACACAGGCTCCGCGCGGCTACCGCATCACCGGTATCGCCACCCCGGCCGCTCCCGTGCGCCACCAGACGTCCTTGTTCTTCTCCACCGCCGAGGCCCGCCGACTGGCCGCGCACCCCGGGCAGGTCACCGCGTTCGGCGTGCTCCCGGCCGAGGGGGCGGACGCGGAGCAGGTGCGCCGAGCCGTGGCGCGGGCGCTGCACGGCACCACGGCCCAGGTCAGCACCGGCGACGCCCGCGGGCCCGTCGAATTCCTGGACGCGGCTGCCGCCCGCACCCGGCTGGTCAGCATGGGCGGCGCCATGGGCGGCACCTCGCTGCTGGTGGCGGTGCTCGTGGTCGTCGGCACCTTCGCGCTCACCGTCCGGCAACGCCACCGCGAACTCGCCCTGCTCCGGGCCATCGCCGCCACATCCGGGCAGATCCGCAAGCTGCTGGGCCGGGAGGCGCTGATCGTCGGCGCGGCGGCGGGCACGGCCGGCGCACTGCTCGGGCTGCCGCTCGGTGGCTGGCTGCACTCGAGGTTCGTCGCCCTGGGCGCCGTACCCGACACGCTCGAACACACCGTCAGCGTCTTTCCGCCGCTCGCCGCTCTCGCCGCCGGCGTGTTCGGCGCGTGGGCGGCGGCCCGGATCGCCTCCCGCAGGATCTCCCGGATCCGCCCGGCCGAGGCCCTGGCCGAGGCCAGGACCGAGCGGAGTCGCCCCGCCTGGGGCCGGATCGCCGCCGGGGTGCTGCTGCTGGCCGGCGGAGTCGTCCTCGTCATCGTCCTCACCTCCCTGCGCACCGAGCCAGCCTCGACGCCCGTGACCTTTCTCGCCGTCATCGTCCTGGCCACTTCCGTCGCCCTGCTCGGTCCCCTCCTGGTCAAGGCCGCCGCGCTGCTGCTCGCCGGCCCGCTCCGGCTCACCGGTCACGGCGGCAGGCTCGCCACCGCCAACCTGCGCGGCAACGCCGCCCGCATGGCCTCCGTCGTCACCCCCCTCGCCCTGCTCGTCGGCATGACCTGCACCGTCCTGTTCGTCCAGACCACCCTCGGCGACGCCGCCCGCGCCCAGGCCCGCGAAGGCGTCAGGGCCGACTGGGTCGTCGCCGCCCAGGGGCCGGGCGTCCCCGGCGAGGCCGCCGAGCGGCTGCGCGCACGGCATGACACCGTCACCGAGGTGGTCCGTACGACCGTCCGTGTCGGTCTCGACAAGTACGCCGCGCAGGGTGTCACCCCCTCGGGCCTGACCCGCACCTGGGACCCGGAGGTCACCGCCGGCTCCCTCGACCGGCTCGGTCCCGGCACCGTCGCCGTCAGCGAACTGGCCGCGGACCAGCAGCATCTGAGGCCGGGAAGCATGCTGAAGCTCACCCTCGGCGACGGCACGCCCGCCACGCTCACCGTCGCCGCCGTCTACGCCCGGGGTCTCGGCTTCGGCGACCTCACCTTCGCCCATGACCTTGTGGCGCACCACGTCGACAACCCGCTCGCCTCCTCCGTCCTCGTCAGCACGCCCCGTACACAGACACAACTCGCGACTACGCTCCGTGAGTTCCCGGGACTGCGGATTCTTTCACCGGCCGACGCCGACGCCCTCCAGGCCGACCGGCAGCAGGCGAACGCCGAGGTCAACTACCTCGCCATGGGGCTGGTGCTGGCCTTCACGGCCCTCGCGGTCGTGAACACGCTCGCCATGTCGGTCGCCGAGCGGGTCCGTGAGTTCGCGCTGCTCCGCCTCGCCGGCGCGACCCGCCGGCAGGTCCTGCGCATGCTGCGCACCGAGGTGCTGTCCGTCCTCTTCCTCGCCACCACACTCGGCAGTGGTATCGCCCTTGCCGTACTCACCGCGTTCAGCGTGGGCATGACGGGCCGAGCAGCCCCGACGGTCACCCCGCTGCACTATGTCGGCGTGGTCGGGTTCGCGGGCCTCCTGGCGCTGGTGGCCGGAGCCGTGCCGGGACGGGCCGCACTCCGGGTGCGGGCGGTGACGGTCGCCACGGCGCAGGAGTAGCCCCCGAGGACGGAGCGGCACCGGCGCCGTACCGTGGCTCGGTCGCCCGGGCCGCCGCCCTGAGCCCCTGGCGAAGCGCCGGGGGCTCAGGGGCTTGTCAGGTCAACGGGCCAACGGGTCAGCAGGTCAGCGGGATCAGCGTGCCGCCGGCGCCACCGGCAGCCCCTCCGCCCGCCATGCCTGGAAGCCGCCCACCAGATCCGTCGCGCGGTGCAGGCCCAACTGGTGCAGAGAGGCGGCGGCGAGGCTGGAGGCGTATCCCTCGTTGCAGATCACCACGACACGCAGGTCGTGGCCGGTCGCCTCGGGGAGGCGGTGGCTGCCCTGCGGATCGAGGCGCCACTCCAGTTCGTTGCGCTCGACCACGACGGCGCCGGGGATGAGTCCGTCCCGCTCGCGCAGGGCGGCGTACCGGATGTCGACCAGTAGTGCCCCGCCGGACTGCGCCGCCTCGTGCGCCTCCCGCGCCTCGATGCGCCGGTAGCCTGCCCGGACCCGCTCCAGCAACCCGTCGATGCCGAGTGGACGTTCGCCGCTCACGCCGGCCACCGCCGACTGCTCGCTGGTGCCGCTCACTGCCAGTCCTCCGGGCGCTCGACCTGCTCCAGGCGCAGCACCTGGCCCGTGCGACTGTAGCGGCGGATGCGGGGCAACGGCGGATAGTAGGCATGGACGGAGATGGCGTGGCGGTCGGGTGACTCGTTCAGCACCTCGTGCACATGGTGACGGCCGAAGGCGCGGCCCTCACCGGCGGGCAGTCGGCGTACGCGGTCCACGCCCTCGGTGAGTTCCAGGGTCTTCCAGCCGTCCGTGGGCAGCCGGGCGGCGAGCGAGTACTCCTTGAGTTCGCCCGACGCCGTGAGGAAGGCGCCGACGGAGTCGGCGTGGTCGTGCCAGCCGGTGCCGCTGCCGGGCGGCCAGCCGATCAGCCACGCCTCGCTGCCGCCGGGGCCTTGCAGCCGTACCCAGGTGCGGCCCTGAGGGTCGAGCGGAAGGGCGTCGATCAGCTCGGCGTCCGCCGCCGTGCGCCGGACGAAGTCGAGGAGGTCCGCCTGGGTGGGTGCCGAGCCGGCGGCGGACATGGGTGAGGACAGGGAAGAGGTGGGGACAGACACAGGCACCGTCCTGAGGAGCGTTCGCGGAAACGGGCGCGCGACGGCGCCCGGTGAGGAAGGGGATGCGAATTCAGCAGGACGGGCGACACACGCAGCCCGCGTAGCGGACGAGGTCCATGTGGACCCTCCGCCACAGGCGCACACAGGTGTCGGTCACGATCCGGAGTACAGCATGCCGACGCACACCGGTCAACCGAGTGTCACCCCGTGGACGGGGGCGGAGACGGCACGGTCAGGGCGCGCGGAAGTCGGCCCGCGCACGCTCCCCACAGCGCACGCCAGAGACGCGCCGGACCCGGGCCCCGATGCCCTCCCACCGGGCAAGACAGCGGCGAACCGGACTCCCCGCGCACCCCTGACCGCCGGGCACCCCCGGTCCCGCACCCCGACCGTCCCGCACCCCGACCGTCCCGCACCCTGACCGTCCTGCGCCCCCGGTCCGGCACCAGCGACCCTGCACTCCCGGCCCGGCACCTGCGATCCTGCACTCCCGGCCCGGCACCTGCGACCCTGCACCCCCGGCCCCGCACCTGCGACCGTCCTGCGCCCTGCCCCGCGCCCCCGGGCCGGCACCCCCTGCACCCTCGGTCCCGCGCCCCCGACCGTTCCGCGCCCTCGGCCCCGCACCCCCGGCCCACCACTCCGGCCCCGCGCCCCCCGCCCCGCACGGTCGGTGCGTGGCGGCGTCAGTGCGGCCTGGGCGCCCTCGCGCGCGTGGTCAGCGCGCGCCGGAGCCGGCTTGCGCCGTTGCTGTCGCCTCCTGCCGCTCCTCCTGCCGCTGTTCCTGCCGCTCTTCCTGCGCCGCGCCGCCCAGCGTGGCCTCCGCCGCCGCGTACAGGTCGGCCGGGCGGACCCCGCTGAACGCGGTGACCAGGTGGCCGTCGGGGCGTACGAGCAGCACGCTGTGTGCCGGCGCGCCCGGGTAGCTCTCGGCGACGAGCAGTTCCGCGGGGTGCGGCAGCGCCGTCACGGCCGCCGCGAGCCGGGGCATGACCCCGGCGGACACCCAGTGCTTGCGGTCCCACACACCCGTACCGGGCGCGATCAGCACGACGAGCAGCGCGCCGCGGCCGAGCCGCTCCCGCAGCTGGACGAAGGACCCGTCCTCCGCCGTGACCCGGACGTCGGTCACCGGTACGCCGGGCGGAGTGTCGACGGGGATGGTCGCCTCCAGCTGCCGGGGCGCGAGTGGCGAGTCGGCGTATGTCCCGGACGCGCCCAGCGGGCCGCGGCCCAGATGACCGTCCGCGAGCAGCGTGTCATGGCCGCGGGTCGCGCCCGGGACGATGCTGCGCAGCCCGCCCCCGCCGCGCAGCACCGGCAGCGCCTGGTCGGCGGCGCGCAGCCGGGCGGCGACCACCGCGCGCCGCTCGGTCTGGTAGCTGTCCAGCAGGGCCTCGTGCGGGCCGTGGTGCCAGGCCGTGGCCAGCTTCCAGGCGAGGTTGTCGGCATCGCGGAGGCCCTCGTCGAGCCCCTGCGTGCCGAAGGCGCCGAGCAGATGGGCCGCGTCTCCGGCGAGGAAGACCCGGCCGGCGCGCCACCGGCGGGCCAGCCGGTGGTGCACGGTGTGGACACCGGTGTCGAGCAGTTCGTACGTCGGTGTGGTGCTGTCCGTCCAGCCCCCGATGGTCTCGCGGATCCGGGCCACCAGGATCTCGGGCGTGACCAGGTCCTTCCCCGGCGGCAGCAGCCAGTCCAGGCGCCAGACGCCGTCCGGGAGGGGGCGGGCGGTCACCTCCCCGGCCGAGGGGCCGGACGACCGCCACGGCGGCATCCGGTGGAGCAATGCCTGGTCCTTCCAGGGAAGTTCCGCGCGCAGCGCGGCGACCGCGTGCCGCTCCACCGCCGTACGGCCCGGGAAGCGGATGTCCTGGAGCTTGCGCACGGTCGAGCGGGGGCCGTCGCAGCCCACCAGGTAACTGCCACGCCACCACGTGCCCCTGGGGCCGCGGGTGTGCGCGGTGACGCCGGAACGCTCCTGCTCGACCGCGTCCAGGCGGCTGTCGACGGCCACCTTCACCAGCGGCTCGTCGGCGAGGGCCGCGCGCAGGGCGTTCGTGAGGATGTGCTGCGCGATGTGCAGCGGGGCGGCGGGGTCGGCCGCGTCGAAAGCGACCTCGCTCACCACCTGCTTGCGCCGCAGGGACCGCCATCCGGCCCAGCGCACACCGTGCTCGCCGAGGGCGACTCCGGTCAGCCGCTCCAGCAGGGCGGCCGTGTCCTCGCGCAGGACGACGGTGCGTGCCGGGCGGGGCTCGTCCTTGCCGGGGCCCTCGTCCAGGACGACGGCGGGCACCTGCTGACGGGCCAGCAGCAGGGCGAGCGCCAGTCCGACGGGCCCCGCTCCGACGATGATCACCGGGTCCATGACGCGGCGCCCCCTGCCCGTGACGATGCCCTGACGGAGACAAGTGAACAGGAAGGTGGAGCGGGGTGCACGATCACACAACGTATGCAACCCATTGGCAGAGTTTGCGTCAAGCGAACGGAGGCAGTGGCGATCATGCCACTGCCTCCGGGTACCTCACGTCACCTGAATGATCGTCAGTCCTTGTGGGCGCCGCCACCGCCGCCGACGAAGGGACCGCTGAGGTCCACGCCGCCGCCGGCGCCCCCGGCCCCGGTCGCCGCCGTGCCGGCGATGTCCGCGACGTCCTGGGCGCCGAGGACCGCGCCGGTCGACTTCTTGCGCCGCCGCAGCCGGCCCTCCAGCCAGCCGGCGAACGAGGTCAGCGAGAAGTTGATGATCACGTAGATCACGGCCACCACCGTGAAGGACGCGATGGTGTTGGCGCCGTAGTAACCGCTCATGGTGTTCGCCGAGGCGAGCAGCTCGGGGAAGGTGAGGACGGCGCCGCCGAGCGCGGTGTCCTTCACGATGACCACCAGCTGGCTGACGATCGCCGGGAGCATCGCGGTGACGGCCTGCGGCAGCAGGATGAGCCGCATCACCTGTCCCTTGCGCAGACCGATCGCCTTCGCCGCCTCGGCCTGGCCCTTCGGCAGGGAGAGGATGCCCGCGCGGACGATCTCGGCGAGCACCGACGCGTTGTACAGCACCAGGCCGGTCACGACCGCGTAGAGCGGGCGGTCGTCGGAACTGACGTCGGTGTACTGGCTGTACAGCTCGTTCCCGAAGATCATGAGGACCAGCACGGGGATCGCGCGGAGGAACTCGATCACGACCGTGGCGGGTACGCGCACCCACGCGTGGTCCGAGAGCCGGGCGATACCGAAGAAGGCTCCCAGGGGCAGCGCGATGACCATCGCAAGCGCCGCCGCCTTCAGGGTGTTCTGCAGACCGGGCCAGATGTACGTGGTGTACGCCTCGGAGCCGAAGAACGGCTTCCACAGGACCCAGTCCAACTGGTTCTTGTCGTCGAGGGCCGCGTACACCCACCAGACGACGACCGCGGCCGCGGCTATGAAGAGAGCCGTGTAGAGGATGTTGCGCCGTTTGGCGCGCGGCCCCTGGGCGTCGTACAGGACCGAACTCATCGCTTCACCGCCACCTTCTTGCCCACCCAGCCGAGGATCAGACCGGTCGGCAGCGTCAGGCAGCAGAATCCGAAGGCGATCACCGCGGAGATCTGCAGCAGCAGCGCCTCTTTGTCGAGCATGTCCTTCATCAGGGCCGCCGCCTCGGCCACACCGATCGCCGCGGCCACCGTCGTGTTCTTCGTCAACGCGATCAGTACGTTGGTCAGCGGCCCGACGGCCGCGCGGAAGGCCTGCGGGAGCACCACCAGGAACAACACCTGGGTGAAGCTCAGACCGATGGCCCGCGCGGCCTCCGCCTGGCCGACCGGCACGGTGTTGATACCGGAGCGGGTCGCCTCGCACACGAAAGCCGAGGTGTAGAGAATCAGACCGAGCACGGCCAGCCGGAAGTTGATCGTGTCGGTCTCTTCGGAACCGAGGCTGACGCCCAGCGTCTGGTACAGGCCGAGCGAGGAGAACAGAATGATCACCGTGAGCGGGATGTTCCGCACGATGTTCACGTAGGCGGTGCCGAAACCGCGCATCAGCGGTACGGGGCCCACCCGCATGGCGGCCAGCAGGGTGCCCCAGACCAGGGAGCCCACGGCGGACAGCAGCGTCAGTTGCACCGTCGTCCAGAAGGCGCCCAGTACGTCGTAACCGTCAAGAAAGTCGAACACGATCTCCCGCGCTTTCGCGTGTAGGGATGCCCGGATGCGCCGCCCTCACGGGCGACGCATCCGCGGGGCATTGCCTCAGCTCTTGATGTCGCCGATCTTCGGGGCGGGCTCGTTCTTGTAGCCGGCGGGGCCGAAGTTCTTCTGCACGGCCTTGTCCCAGGACTTGTCGGCGACCATCTCTTCAAGGGCCTTGTTGATCTTGGCCTTGAGGTCACTGCCCTTCTTGACGCCGATGCCGTAGTTCTCGTTGGTCATCTTCAGGCCACCCAGCTTGAACTTGCCCTTGAACTGGGACTGGGAGGCGTAACCGGCGAGGATCGAGTCGTCCGTCGTCAGGGCGTCGATCACCTTGTTCTGCAGACCGGTCAGGCACGCGGAGTACGTCGGGTACTTCTGGAGCTGCGCCTTGGGGGCGAGCTTGTCCTTGACGTTCTGCGCCGAGGTCGAGCCGGTGACCGAGCACAGCTTCGCCTTGTTCAGGTCCGCCGCCGACTTGATGGAGGGGTCGTCCGCGCGGACCAGCACGTCCTGGTGGGCCAGCAGGTACGGGCCGGCGAAGTCGACCAGCTTCTGGCGCTCCGGGGTGATCGAGTAGGAGGCGGCGATGAAGTCGACGTCACCACGCTTCAGCATGGTCTCGCGGTCGGCGCTCTTCGACTCCTTCCACTCGATCTGGTCGGCGCTGTAACCGAGCTTCTCGGCGACGTAGGTGGCAACGTCGACGTCGAAGCCCGAGTAACCCTGCGGGGTCTTCTGGCCGATGCCCGGCTGGTCGAACTTGATGCCGATGGTGATCTTCTTGCCACCGCCGGAGCCCTTGTCGTCCTTGTCGCCGCCGCACGCGGTGGCGGTCACGGAGAGGGCGAGGAGGACGGCCGAGGCGGCGGTGACCTTGCGGAGCTTCATGCTGAACATCCTTTGAGTGGTGAGGAACGAGGTCCCTTGAGGCGCGTGACGCGAGCGGGGCCGGGCCGTCAGTGGTGCAGGATCTTGGACAGGAAGTCCTTGGCCCGGTCGCTGCGCGGGTTGCTGAAGAACTGGTCGGGCGCGGCCTGTTCGACGATCCGGCCGTCCGCCATGAAGACCACCCGGTTCGCAGCCGATCGTGCGAAACCCATCTCGTGCGTGACGACGATCATCGTCATGCCCTCACGCGCGAGCTGCTGCATGACCTCCAGGACCTCGTTGATCATCTCGGGGTCGAGAGCGGAGGTCGGCTCGTCGAACAGCATGACCTTCGGGTCCATCGCCAGCGCACGCGCGATGGCGACCCGCTGCTGCTGACCACCGGACAGCTGCGCGGGGTACTTGTCGGCCTGAGTGCCCACACCGACCCGGTCCAGCAGGGCCCGGGCCTTCTCCTCGGCCTGCTTCTTGTCCGCCTTGCGGACCTTGATCTGGCCCAGCATCACGTTCTCGAGCACGGTCTTGTGCGCGAAGAGGTTGAAGGACTGGAACACCATCCCGACGTCCGCCCGCAGCCTGGCCAGTTCCCGGCCCTCGTGCGGCAGGGGCTTGCCGTCGATCGTGATGGCGCCGGAATCGATCGTCTCCAGGCGGTTGATGGTGCGGCACAGGGTCGACTTTCCGGACCCGGAGGGCCCGATGACCACGACGACCTCGCCGCGGGCGATCGTCAGGTCGATGTCCTGGAGCACGTGCAACGCGCCGAAGTGCTTGTTGACGCTCTTCAGGACGACCAGTTCGTCGGACGTGGCCACGTCTTCCTTGGCCACCGATACTTCGGTCATCGCTCTCGGGCTCCGTCCTCCTCGGGTTTCCGAGGACAGTAGTGAGGGGCTGTGACCTGCGTCATCACATCTGAGGGAAACCTGAGCATCACGATCCGATAGCAATCGGACACGTGTCGTAGTACCTGTCCCCGGTGCGCGTATCGGCCGGGTAACGGAAGTGACGGGCAACCCGAACCCTCTTGACGCCGTCCTTATCCATCAGCGTCACTGCCATGGTGCACGCGCGCGTGCCGGTGATCTACCAGGCCGACGCGAACCGAGACCGTACGACCACTGAACCGGAGGGGGCCGGGATGAGACTGCTGCTCGTCGAGGACGACAACCACGTCGCCGCGGCCCTGTCGGCCGTCCTCGCGCGGCACGGCTTCCAGGTGACCCACGCGCGCAGCGGTGAGGAGGCCCTCCAGGCGCTCGTCCCCGAGGGCGCCGGATTCGGCGTCGTCCTGCTCGATCTCGGCCTGCCCGACCAGGACGGCTACGAGGTCTGCGGCAAGATCCGCAAGCGCACCGGCGTCCCGGTCATCATGGTCACCGCGCGCGCAGACGTCCGCTCCCGCATACACGGGCTCAACCTGGGCGCCGACGACTACGTCGTCAAGCCGTACGACACCGGGGAACTGCTCGCCCGGATCCACGCCGTCAGCCGGCGCACCGTCCACGAGGACCCCGCGGCCGGCGGCGAGAGCGCCCTGCTCCTCGGTCCCGTCCGTATCGAACTGCCCACCCGCCAGGTCAGCGTCGCCGGCGCGGTGGTCCAGCTGACCCGCAAGGAGTTCGATCTGCTCGCCCTGCTCGCCCAGCGGCCCGGAGTGGTCTTCCGACGGGAACAGATCATCAGCGAGGTCTGGCGCACCAGTTGGGAGGGCACCGGCCGCACCCTGGAGGTGCACGTCGCCTCCCTGCGCGCCAAACTGCGCATGCCCGCGCTGATCGAGACCGTACGCGGCGTCGGCTACCGGCTCGTCGCCCCGGCCGCCTAGCGGGGACGGGTGCGCACACGTCTCCTCCCGCTGCTCATCGTCCTGCTGGCGGCCGTCCTGCTCGCCCTGGGCATCCCGCTCGCCGGCAGCGTGGCCGCCGCCCAGCAGCAGCAGGTCGTCGTCGACCGGATCGACGACACGGCACGGTTCGCGGCGCTCGCCCAGTTCGTCACCGACGGGCCCAGCGGGTCCCGCCGCACCACCACGGACGAACGCTGGGAGGCCCTGCGCAGGGAACTGGAGAGCTACCACGGCGTCTACGACATCCGCGCCGGTGTCTTCTACCGCAACGGTTCGGCGATGGCCAACGCACCCGGTGACTGGTTCGTACCGCCGACGGGTGAGGTCCGCCGGGCCTTCGACGAGGCACTGCTCAGCCGGCGCAGTCACGACCCGCCGCAGGCGTGGCCCTGGCAGCGCAGCCGGCTCGTCGTCGCATCGCCCGTGATCCGGGACGGTGACGTCGTCGCGGTCGTGGTCACCGACTCACCTACCGGACAGCTGCGGTCCCGCATTCTGCGCGGCTGGCTGTTCATCGGGGCCGGCGAGATCGCGGCCATGCTGCTCGCCGTCGGTGCGGCGCTGCGGCTGACCGGCTGGGTGCTCAGACCGGTCCGGGTCCTGGACGCCACCACCCATGACATCGCCACCGGGCGCCTGAAGTCCCGGGTCGCGGCCGCCGGCGGACCGCCGGAACTCAGGCGGCTCGCCCGTTCGTTCAACGAGATGGCGGACAACGTCGAAGCCGTGCTGGAGCAGCAGCGCGCCTTCGTCGCCGATGCCTCGCACCAGCTGCGCAACCCGCTCTCGGCGCTGCTGCTGCGTATCGAACTGCTCGCCCTCGAACTCCCCGAGGGCAACGCGGAGATCGCCTCGGTGCGCACCGAGGGCAAGCGCCTCGCGCAGGTTCTGGACGACCTGCTCGACCTGGCGCTGGCCGAGCACGCCGAGGCCGACCTCCAGCTGGCCGACATCGGCGCGCTGACCGAGGAGCGGGTGGCCGCCTGGGCACCGGCCGCCCAGGCCAAGGGCGTCCGGCTGACCGGCGACTGCCCGCCCACCACCGCCTGGACCGACCCGATCGCCCTGTCCAGCGCCCTGGACGCGGTGATCGACAACGCCGTGAAGTTCACCCCCGAGGACGGCACGGTCCAGGTCACCGTCTCCGCCGACGGCGACGCCAGCACGGTCGTCGTCACGGACACCGGTCCCGGCCTCACCGACGAGGAACTCGCCCGCGTGGGTGACCGTTTCTGGCGCAGCGGCCGGCACCAGAACGTGAAGGGCTCGGGCCTGGGCCTGTCCATCACCCGCGCCCTGCTCGCGGCGGGCGGCGGCTCGATCGACTACGCCCACCACGAGCCGCGGGGCCTGCGGGTGACGGTCACGGTGCCGCGGCACGCGGAGACCGCGGCGGGCTCCTCCGGCGTCTCGCGAAGCGGCGCCCCGGGTCCTCTCGCCGGGCCGCCCTCCGGGTTCGGCCGGGCCGTTCCCTAAGGCTTCATCGACCGGTAGTAGCGCCGGGCGCCCTCCTGCAGGGGCAGCGGGTCCGTGTAGATGGCGGTGCGCAGGTCGACCAGCTGGGCGGAGTGGACATGCCGGCCGATCCCGTCCCGGCTGTTGATCACCGTACGGGTCACCCACTCGGTCAGCCGCGGGTCCACGTCCGTGCGGGTCATCAGCACGTTGGACACGGCGATCGTCGGTACCGGCAGGCCCTGCTGCACGGCCGGATAGGCCGACTCGGGGATGTTGGTGGCCCGGTAGTAGCGCGACTCCTCGCCCTGGCCGTGCAGCCGGGTGATGATGTCGTCGCCGATCGGCACGAACCGGAAGGCGCCGTCCTTCGCCAGCGCGGCCAGTCCCTTGGTGGGCAGGCCGCCGGACCAGAAGAAGGCGTCGACCTTCCCCTGCTGGAGCCGCGCGGGCCCGGTGTCGATGCCGTCCGCCTCCGCGGTGACGTCCTTTTGCGGGTCCATGCCGGCGGCCCGCAGCACCCTTTCGGCTATCAGCCGCACCCCGGAATCCGGCAGTCCGGTCGCCACCCGCTTGTGCCGCAGGTCCGCGACGTTCCTGATGTCCGAGCCGCGGGGCACGATGAGATGCACGTAGTCGTCGTAGAGCCGGGCCACACCGCGCAGCCGCCCGGCGCCGACGCCGTGCCGCAGTTCGTACGCCGCCACCGCGTCGGCCGCCGCGATGGTGAAGTCGGCCCGCCCGGTCGCCACCCGCTCGACGTTCTCCTGGGAACCGGCGCTGTTCAGCAGTTTCACCTTCAGGCCCGGCATGTCGGTGCCCATCTCGTTGCGCAGCCGCTCGCCGTACTCCTGGTAGACCCCGCGGGGCGTACCGGTGCTGAACACGATCGTCCCGCTCGGCGGCTTCTCGCCCAAGGGCAGCAGCCACCACAGCAGCAGCCCGAGTGCCACGACACCGACGGCCGCGGCCTGTAGCGCTCGGCGCCTGCTGAACCGGGGGAACTCCTTGGACATGCGGCGATCCTGCCAGGCGGGGCGCGACGCTGACCAGGGCCGGGGACACTCCGGGACCGACTGCGGCCAGGGTCACTCCAGGACGGACCGCGGTCGGCGGGCGTTGTCAGTGGCGGCCGTTAGAGTCGCCGCATGAGCACTTCGCCCGCCCGCCTCGTGCATGAGTTCCACCGCGCCTTCGGCCTCGACGCCCGCAGCACGCCGACCGAGGTGGCCCCCGAACTGGCCGCCCACCGCGGCGACCTGCTCGCCGAGGAGGCCGCCGAGGTGGCCGAGGTCGCGGTGCGGGGCCCGCTGGACCGGCTCGCGCACGAGCTGGCCGACGTGGTGTACGTGGCCTACGGCACGGCCCTGGTGCACGGCATCGACCTCGACGAGGTGATCGCCGAGGTCCATCGCGCCAACATGAGCAAGATCGGCCCGGACGGGTGGATCGCCCGCCGGGACGACGGCAAGGTGCTCAAGGGGGAGCACTACCGGGCGCCGGACGTGTCCGCCGTGCTGCGCCGCCAGGGCTGGACACCGGACGGCGCGGCCTGAGGCCCGTACCGGGAGGCTAGGAGGACAGCTTCCCGCCCGCCAGTCTCCACTCCCGGTGCAGGGCGCCCAGCGGGATGCTCCGCCGGACGACCGGGGTGCCGAAGACGGACAGCTGCAGGCGCAGGGTGCCGGACAGGTCCACGCCGCCGTAGACGCTCCAGGTGCCGTCCGCCTTCGGCGTGCTGCCGTCGGAGGCGGCGGTGATGGTGCCGGCGGCCTCGCCGCGCAGATACGGGGCCAGGTCGGCGGTGACGCCGACGCTGCCGTAGAGGCCGACCGTGGCCTCGGCGCCGAGTGCGGTGCGCACGCTGCCGGCGGTGCTGACGGAGGCCCGCACCGGGGTGCTCGTCATGTCGGAGGAGCTGACCGGGGTCCACCCCTTGGCCGGACCGAAGGTGCCGCCCGCCTTGAAATCGCCCTTCAGGCTCTGCTCGACGTCGACGGTGACCCGGCCGTCGGCGCTGATCTGGAAGTAGCAGGTCAGATCGAGGTTGACCACGACAGGGACGGGGCCGACCTGGAGGACGGGGTCGGCGTGCAGTTTGGCGAACGGGATCCGCAGCGGGGTGCCCGTGGCCGCCGGGGCCCGTCCCTTGACCGCCCAGCGGGAGGTCCAGTCGCCGGACACACCGAGGTACGCCGAGCCGGGCGGGGCGTCGCTCCCGGTGCCGCCGTAGGCGAAGTCGACCCGCGGGGCGACCTGGACGAAGCCGTGCACGGAGGCGGTGGCCGACGCGGGGGAGTCCGCGGCGGTGGGCACTTCGGCGCCGACGTCGAGGCGGAGGCTGCCGAGCGGTACGGTCGCGCCCTTGGGGCCGGCGTGCACGTCACCGGTCTTCGACCAGGACACCCGCACATCGGGCAGCAGCTTGTCGACGGCGAAGGACGAGGGATCGACCGGTACGTCGCCCTGCGCGGTGTCGTCGCCCAGCAGGGCGTTGAGTGTGGCCGGTTCCGTCTGGACCTCCGTGCCGCCGTCCTTCTCGCCGATCACCTCGGTGACCTTGGCGAGCAGTCCGTGCGGCGCGCCGGGCGCGGGCGCGCTGGCGATCACATCGCCCACGGCGGTCCGGTGCGGTACGGCGGAGGAGCCCGTGGAAGGAGCGGGCGAGTGCGGTGAACTCCCCTTTCCCTTCGGCTTGTCGGCGATGACCGCGCGCCGGGTCTGGCCGTCGTAGGAGTCGACGGTGAGCGTCGAGGTGTGTGCTCGTGGCGCGGAGCCGCCCGGGCTCGCCGTGGCGGTCGCGGCGGCGGTGGGAGCGGGGGCGACGGTGAGCGGGTGTTCCGCGCCCTCGGTGGGCCGGTCGGCGGCCCGGATCTGTCGGCCCTGGCCCGCGGCCGGCTGCCGGGCGGCCTCCGGCGCGGGCGAGGAGCAGGCCGCGGCGAGGAACAGGGTCGTCACGGCGAGGGCGGGCAGCAGGGCACGTCTGTGCCTCATGCGTGTGCGCAAGGTGGGTCCTGTGTGGAGTGGGGGGTGGCAGGGAGGTACCGCGACCGGATCTACTCGCGGGTAGAACTGATCGGTAACCTCGTTGACGAGCCATGAGCATGCCACCAGTCGCGCACGGGTCACATGGAAACCGGCCACCACCCAACGTGACCTGCACCACGGGGAGTCGGGGCCGAAATGGCCTCAGCGGGCGGGCTGGGGGGAACTCGGCTTCCGGGCCTGGCAAGGGCGGCGCTGCGCGGCAGGGTGGGGCTGTATGGCGAGGAGCCCCCGGCGTGATTGCCGTGTGAGAGGTTGGGGGCCATGACGAAGCACATCGCGCTGCTGCGTGGGATCAATGTCGGTGGCCACGCGAAGATCGCCATGAAGGATCTGCGCGGACTGTTCGCCGACATGGGATTCGCTGCCGTCCAGACCTATCTGCAGAGCGGGAACGTGGTGTTCAGCGCTCCGGACCCGCAGACCCCCGCGGAACTCGCCGTGCGCATCGAGAAGCGGGTCGCCGAGGACCTCGGGGTGTCCCTCACGGTCCTGCTGCGCTCCGCCGACTCGCTGGCCCGCACCCTTGCCGCAAACCCGTACCTCGGCCGGGAGGACGACCCGGTCAAGCTGTACGTCACCTTCCTCGCCAAGGAGCCGACCGCCGAGCAGGCCGCCCGTCTGGAGGTGCCGGCCGGCGAGACCGCGGTGTTCACGCTGGCCGGCGACGAGATCCACCTGCACGTCCCCGACGGGTACGGCAGGACCAAGCTCAACAACGCCTTCATCGAGCGCCGCCTCGGCATCCCGGCCACCACCCGCAACTGGAGGACGGTGGGCGCCCTGCACGCGCTGGCCACCGCCGACTGACGTACGGCCCGGAGGCTCGCCCGGGACCCGCACCCGTCGCGATTCGCCCCGGCGGCCGGGGGCCGCGCCGGGCGGCTGGGCCGCCGGGCCGGCGGGCTGCTGAACGTCGCGGGCGTCGCCCGTTCGTGGCCTTGCCGGGAACGGCCTCCGCCGACGTCGGGATCCCGGCGCCGGCGGAGGGTGTCGTGGCGGAGGCCGGCCCGTCGTGGGGCGGCGGCCCGTCGCGGGACGGCGGCGGCTCCGGTCAGCCGGTGTAGGAGGCGAAGACGCGCGTGTAGTCCCAGTCGGACTGGCTCACGCCGGAGCAGCTGTCGGCGGGCCCGCCCGTGCAGGGACGGTCCCGGTTGGCGGACCAGAAGGTCAGCCGCGCCAGGTGGTGCTGCTGGGCGTAGGCGAGGATGGTGCGGAAGTCGGCCACCGTGACGGTCTCGTTCTGGTCGGTGATGCCGTTCATGGACGAGATGCCCATGTCCCGGTACGCCTGGTCGTCGCTGTAGTGATAGGCGTTCTTCAGCGCGGTCTTCAGACCCTCGGCCGCCTTCACCGTCAGATCGCCCATGTTCTGGCCGGCGCCGCCGAAGTCGAACGGCATGATGGCCCAGGCGTCGACGCTCAGTCCGGAGGCGGCGGCCCGGTTGATGAGCCCGGTGTCGGGGCCGCTCTGCCCGGTGCCGATGGTGATGTACACCTTCAGACCGGGGTTGTTGGCCTTGACGGTCTTCAGCGCGTCGACCGTGCGCTGCTGGACGGTCCCGTTGCTGTAGGCGTCGGCCTCCAGGTCGATGTCGATCGCCTTCAGGCCGTAGGCGTTGACGACCTTCTGGTAGGCGGCGGCGAGTTCCCCGGCGCTGGAGCAGGAGCTCTCCAGCTTGTTGCCGCTGTAACCGCCGAAGGACGGGATGACGTCACCGCCGTTCGCCCGCACGGTGTTGACCGTCTGCTGGTCCACGCCGCCGGTCAGCGGACGGCTGCCGTCCCACTGCGGGTTGCAGTAGCCGTTGCTCAGCACGAAGGCGAGCGTGAACCACTTCACGCCGGTGGCCTGGGTGATGGTGCTCGGGTTGGGCGGGCTGCCCCAGCCGTTGTACAGGTACGGCGCCACCGCCATGGGCGCGGCGGGTGTGCCGCCGCCGGCGGTGGGCGCGTTCCACTTCTGGTTGGCGCCGCCGCCGCAGCTCCAGATCTGTATCCGGGTGCCGTTGGCGGAGTTGTTGTCGGTGACGTCCAGGCACTTGTTCGCCTGCGGGTTGACGATGTCGTGGGCGGCGGTGACGGTCCACTTCTGGTTCGCGCCGCCGGTGCAGCTCCACAGCTGCACCTTGGCGCCGTCGGCGGTTGAGTTCCCGGACACGTCGAGGCACTTGCCGAGGGCCCGGAGGGTGCCGTCGCTGCCGACGGTCCACTGCTGGGCGCTCGTGCCGTTGCAGTCGTAGAGCTGAACGGGCGTGCCGTCGGCGGAGGCTGCCCCGGCGACGTCGAGACACTTGCCGGCCAGACCGGTGACGGCGCCGGTCGCCGCCTGGGCGGGGGACGCCGCGAACAGGCCGGCGGACAAGGTGAGAGCGGTGACCGCGAGCGCGGTGGACGCGGAAAGGGACTTGGTTCGGGGCATGTTGGGGGACACCCTTTCGTGGGGGTGGGGTCGCCCGGTGAAACTAGAGGTCCAGACCACTTACGTCAAGGTGTGAAGTAAGAAGTGAGGGAAGGGGGGAGAGGGGCACACCGCGCCATACCGGGCCAGGCGGACGCTGGCTGGAAGTCGCCACCGACGGAACGGCGGGTTCTAAGCTCGGACGCGTTCGACGATCTCGATCGGTCTTGGTGAAGGAGCCTGAACAGCAGTGGAGGACAAGCGCGTTGTCGTCGTGACCGGCGGAGGCTCGGGCATCGGGCAGGCCACGGCCCGGATGCTGGCCGAGGAGGGGCACCATGTGGTCGTCTCCGGCCGACGGGCCGAGCCCCTGGAGCGCCTCGCGCGGGAGACGGGGGCGCTGGCACACCCGTCCGACGTCAAGGACCCCGACGCGGCCGAGGGCCTCGTCCGGGCGGCCCTGGACGCCTACGGACGGCTCGACGGAGTGGTGCTGAACGCGGGCATCGGGCGCGGCGGAGCCGTCGGCGACATGTCGCTGCGGGACTGGGACGAGGTGATGCGCACCAATGTCACCGGTCCGCTTCTCCTGCTGCGCGCCGCGATCCCGCACCTGCTGGAGTCCAAGGGGGCGGTGGTCGCCGTCGCCTCGGTGTCCGCACTGCGCAACGGCACGAGCAACGCCCCGTACGCCACGTCCAAGGCGGCCCTCCTCCAGCTGTGCCGTTCCGTCGCCGTCGACTACGGGCGTCAGGGCGTGCGGGCCAACATCGTCTGCCCCGGCTGGGTGCGCACCGAGATGGCCGACCGGCGCATGACCCGTTTCGCCGAGGAGGCCGGGCTGCCGGGCGGCGGGATGGAGGCCGCCTACGAGGAGGCGACCAGGCTGCTGCCCCAAGGACGTGCGGGTGAGCCGCGCGAGGTCGCCGAGGCGATCGGCTGGCTGCTGTCCCCGGCGGCGTCGTACGTCAACGGAGCGGTGCTCACCGTGGACGGCGGGACGACGGCCCTCGACCCCGGGACGCTCGCCTTCGACTACCGCATCGCGTCACGCGGCGCGGAGGCCACCGACGTCCCCGGGTGAGTGCGGCCCGCACCGGCACGCGGTGCGGGCGGCCCGGGGCCCTTCAGGGCTGCTGTGCCGGAGAGGTCCGGTCCCGGCAGGGAAGCGCGTCGGTCATGGCGCCCCACATCCGGGCGATTCCCAGCAGCGTCTCGGGACTGCCGTGCACCACCCCGGGCAGGGGGTGCGGGTCGGACGGTGGCACGCCGCCGAGCACCGCCCGGCGCGCCTGGCCGACGACACCGGCGAGCGCGGCGGACGCGAGACGGTCCTCCCGTATCCCCGCCTGCCGCGCATGCCGGTGCGCCTTCTCGTAGGCGTCCGGCTGGACGTACGGCTGGAGCGTGAGCAGCGCGTCGTACGTCTCGATGGTCTGCCGGTGCGCCTGGAGGGCCGGCGGGCAGCGCGGCCACAGCACCTCCTGGAGCCGGGTCCGCCGGGGGTCGGCGAGGGCCACATGGGGCACCGCCGTCACCAGGTCCCGCCACAGCGGCCACAGCCGCCAGGTGGTCCGCAGCGCGGTGGCCGCCCGGGCCAGGGCGGTCGCGGTGGGGACCAGCAGGGAGGCCGCCCGCAGGAAGCCGTGCACCCCCATGATCACGGACAGGTAGGGGAGCAGGCCCGGGGTGAGGCCGTAGAGGTCGAAGAGGTAACCGCCCCAGAAGACGAGGGCGAGGACGCTGCCCGCCGCGAACAGCCGCAGCGACCAGACGAGATCACGCTCCGTCGTGCGCAGGCTGTACCGCCAGCAGACCACGAGGGCGACGGCGTCCCCGAGGATGTGGGCGACGACGAGGATCAACCAGTAGGCGGCCGCGGCGGAAGCGGGCTGCTGAGCGGCCACCGCCGGCTCGGGCGAGGGACCGGCGCGCAGCAGATCCAGAACGAGCAATGACACCAGGGACGCCGTCAGGCCCACCGCCACGGAGCGGCGCAGGCGCGGGTCGCGCCGTGCGTCGATCACGAAGAGAAGGACCAGTCCCGCGCTGAGGACACCGATCAGGTTGCGGGCGAGGGACACCGTGTGGACGTGGACGCCGGCGGACGTGAGCCCGGTGACGATCCTGGGCTGGAAGAGGGTGATGGCGGTGGTCGCCGCCAGCACGGTCACCCACAGCCCGCGCAGCCGGGGCTCACGCAGTGCGGGCCGCGCCCGCCAGACGAGGGCGAACCACAGGGCGAAGACGCTGGCGAGTCCGACCCGGGCGGCCAGCTCACTCACCGGCATCGGCCGTCACTCCCAGGTACGCGCCGAGGCGGCCCAGGGGGCCGGCCACCCGGCCGGTCTTCCCGGCGCTCTGTATCAGGCTGGCGATCATCTCGGCTTCTTGTTCCTCGGTGGTCGTGTAACTGGTCCTGGCCCTCAGCCGCCTGACGAGATGCGGCTGCGGATCGTCCAGGAGCCGACCGGCCAACCGGTCATCGCCGTCCGCGAGGGTCCGATGGTGGTCGCACAGCACATGACCGATCTCGTGGAGGATGATGTGTTCGCGGTGCAGCGCCGCGGTCCGGGCCTCGTAGAAGACGTAGTCGGCATCGTCGGTGCCCAGCCAGAGCCCGCACGCCCCGATGTCCGCCGCCTCCTCGGGCAGTTCTCGCAGCACGAGCGGGCGCCCTCTCAGCTCCTCCACCCGCGCGCGGAGCGCGTCCAGGGAAAGCGACCGTTGCACCCCTAGATCACGCAGGATCGCGGTACATCGGCGCCGCAGCGCGGCGTACTCGCTCGTTCTCCTCACCCCTCGTGTCACCACCGCTCGCTGTTCTCACCGGCCGGAACGGCTGGGGCGTCTTTCCGTCTCCGTCGCGTCGGACAGGGCGTTCACGACGGCGCGCTCCGTCTGGCGTCCCACTCGCTCGCAGACCTCCTCGTCGGTGAAGCAGCCCGGTGTGACCCCGAATTGCTCTGCCGGTACGCGGAGATGGCCGAGTAGGACGTGGCCCCACCTAAGCAGGTCGTCCGCCCTCTTGCACACGTCTGCCGGCCCTTTCGGACGCCGTTTGGCGAAAACCTTCTCCTGCCCGGCGCGGTCGGCGAGACGGCGGGCACACCGCGAGCGGATCACCTTCCCTGTGACGGCAGTCACAGGGCATGGCGGGCGGCCCGTCATCGCCCCTGCCCGTCGCGGCGGCCGGCCGGCCGGCGGGACAAGCGCCGCACCACGCGTCTCCGCTGACCGCCTACCCTTGAACGCATGACCAGCAGCAGCGACCGGAGCCCGGCAGTGGACGTTCCCACCCCCAAGAGTTACGAGATCCGCACCTACGGGTGCCAGATGAACGTCCACGATTCCGAGCGATTGGCCGGGCTGCTCGAAGAGGCCGGATATGTGCGGGCCCCCGAGGGGTCGGACGGGGACGCGGACGTCGTCGTCTTCAACACCTGCGCGGTCCGGGAGAACGCCGACAACCGGCTGTACGGCAACCTCGGCCGGCTCGCGCCGAGGAAGGTGTCCCGCCCCGGTATGCAGATCGCGGTCGGCGGCTGTCTGGCGCAGAAGGACCGGGACACCATCGTGAAGAAGGCGCCCTGGGTGGACGTCGTCTTCGGCACGCACAACATCGGCAAGCTGCCCGTCCTGCTGGAGCGCGCCCGCGTCCAGGAGGAGGCGCAGGTCGAGATCGCCGAGTCCCTGGAGGCGTTCCCCTCCACGCTGCCCACCCGCCGCGAGAGCGCCTACGCGGCCTGGGTGTCGATCTCCGTCGGCTGCAACAACACCTGCACCTTCTGTATCGTCCCGGCTCTGCGCGGCAAGGAGAAGGACCGCCGCCCCGGCGACATCCTCGCCGAGATCGAGGCCCTGGTCGGCGAGGGCGTCTCGGAGATCACGCTGCTCGGCCAGAACGTCAACGCCTACGGCTCCGACATCGGCGACCGCGAGGCGTTCAGCAAGCTGCTGCGGGCCTGCGGGAACATCGAGGGCCTGGAGCGCGTCCGGTTCACCTCCCCGCACCCGCGTGACTTCACGGACGACGTGATCGAGGCCATGGCCGAGACGCCGAACGCGATGCCGCAGCTGCACATGCCGCTCCAGTCCGGCTCGGACACCGTGCTGAAGGCGATGCGCCGCTCCTACCGCCAGGAGCGGTACCTGGGAATCATCGAAAAGGTGCGGGCGGCCATCCCGCACGCCGCGATCACCACCGACATCATCGTGGGCTTCCCCGGCGAGACCGAGGAGGACTTCGAGCAGACGCTGCACGTCGTCCGCGAGGCCCGGTTCGCCCAGGCGTTCACCTTCCAGTACTCCAAGCGCCCCGGCACCCCCGCCGCGACCATGGAGAACCAGATCCCCAAGGAGGTCGTCCAGGCGCGCTACGAGCGGCTCGTCGCCCTCCAGGAGGAGATCTCCTGGGAGGAGAACAAGAAGCAGGTCGGCCGCACGCTGGAGCTGATGGTCGCCGAGGGTGAGGGCCGCAAGGACGGCGCCACCCACCGTCTCTCCGGCCGCGCCCCCGACAACCGCCTCGTCCACTTCACCAAGCCGGACGAGGAGGTCCGCCCGGGCGACGTCGTCACCGTCGAGATCACCTACGCCGCCCCGCACCACCTCCTCGCCGAGGGACCCGTCCTCGGTGTGCGCCGCACGCGCGCGGGGGACGCCTGGGAGAAGCGCAACGCCACGGAGGCCGCCAAGCCCGCGGGCGTCATGCTCGGCCTGCCGAAGATCGGGGTGCCGGAGCCGCTGCCGGTCGCCACGGGGAGCGGCTGCGGCTGCGACTGAGGTCCCCGGCCGGCCGCGTTCCGGCGGGCCCCGCTGTCCGGCGGGCCCCGATGTCGGGCGGGGCCCGGGGGACCGCACGGGACGTGGGGGCGACACGGGCCCGGGACGACACGGGGCCGGGGCATCATGGCCCCGGGCGACACGGGCCCGGGCGACACGGGCCCCGGCGGCAACACGGGTCCCGGCGGCAACACGGGCATCGGGTGTAACACGGGCATCGGGTGCAACAGGGGCCCCGGGGGCCGCGGTGATCGGCTTGGCGGTGGCCGGCCGACGGACCTGCTGAGCGAGGCGTGACACGCCGCCTGCTCGCCGCGTTACGCTGCCGATCATGCTTGTCGCCGCCGCAGTCTGCCCCTGCCCGCCGCTGCTCGTGCCCGAGGTCGCCGCGGGCGCCGCACCCGAACTGGACGCCGCGCGCGCGGCCTGCTCGGACGCGCTCGGCGTGCTCGCCGCCGCCCGCCCCGACCTGCTGGTGGTCGTCGGCACGGCCGGGCAGGACGCGCTCGGCCCGTACCCGCAGGGGGCGCCGGGCACCTTCCGCGGCTTCGGGGTCGACCTGGACGTCCGCCTGGGGGCCACCACCCACCCCGTCCCGGAGCGTGAGCTGCCGACCTCGCTGGCCGTCGGCGCCTGGCTGCTGGAGCGGACCGGCTGGGCCGACGCCCCCATCGAGGGACTCGGCATCGCGGAAACCCTGGAGCCGGAGCGGTGCGCCGAGACCGGGCGGGAACTCGCCGGCCGGGCCGGACGGGTGGCGCTGCTGGTGATGGGAGACGCCAGCGCCTGCCGCACGCTGAAGGCACCGGGGTACCTGGACGAGCGGGCGGCACCCTTCGACGCCGAGGTGGCGAGGGCGCTCGGTGCGGCGGACGTGGCGGCCCTGCGGGCGCTGGACCCCGGGCCGGCCCGTGAACTGAAGGCCGCCGGCCGCGCTCCCTGGCAGATCCTGGCCGGTGCGGCCGAGCACGCGAACCTCACCGGCAGCCTCCTGTACGAGAACGCGCCGTACGGCGTGGGCTACCTGGTCGCGACCTGGTCCTGACCGCTGAGCCGTACCGCCCACCGCCGGCCGGCCGGTCCTTCGCCCGCGCACCGGCGCGGCTCCCTCCGCCGGGAAACCACGACCACGCCTCCGCTCGCGAAGCCGCTCTCCACCGCACGCGCCCGCGCGGAACCGGCGAAAACGTTGGACACCGTGGAAACGTTGGAAACGTCGGACACGGCGGAGAGGGTGATATCGGCGGGGAGGGTGATATCGGCGGGGAGGGTGAGAACGGCGGACGGCCGGGAGCCGTATCGCTCCGCGGCCGTCCACCGCTGTGCCGCCGGGGGACTTCCCGGACACCGCCGCCGGGCGCGACCCTCCTCAGGGTCAACCCGTGGCAGGCGCCGCGGGACCCTCGGGGCCGCCCCAGGCAACCCGCTGACAGCGCCGGCTCATGACGTCGGAGGCGGTCCCTCCGGGCGGGTGGGGGTCATCGGGTCGCCCGGGCGCGTAGGGGTCATCGGGTCGGGGGGCGCCGCCCCCGGACCATCCTTGTGCGCGAGGCGGTCCATCGCCTCCTTGGCCTTGCCCGTACCCGCCTGGATCTTGTCGCTGTACTTGTGCTTGGTCCGCTCGTCGACGGCCTTCGCGGCCTTGTCGATCCCGTGCTGGACCTTGTCCCCGTGCTGCCGCGCGAGGTCCGACACCTTGTCCTTGGCCGGTCCCAGCTTGGCCTTCATGTTGTCCATCAGACCCATGGTCCACCTTCCCTCACGGGGCAGTTACCTGCGGGCGCCCTCGCCGGCCTCGCTGTCGGCGGCCTCCCCGGCAGACTGCTGCCGGGGGATCCCGGTGCCCTCGGACGCGTCGTCCGCACCGGCGTCCGACCGTACGGCCACGTCCTCGCTTCCGTCCCCGTCCGCCTCCACAGCCTCCGCCCCGGCTCCCCTCGGTTCCGCCGACTCCGTCCGGTCCGTCTGCTCCGCCTCGGCGCCTCCCGGCTCCGTGCCGGCAGGCGCCGCCGCGTCCGACGCCTCCGGAGTCGCCTTCGACCTGCCGAGAAGCCGTGCAAACACGCCCATATCCACTCCATACGGTACTCGTGCGGGCGAATTCCCGCGTCGCCCGGTGCGTACGGTTGCGCCGCCCGGGCCACCGCCTCCCGCAACCGAGCAGGCGGTACCTCGCCACGGGCAACGACGCGGGACCCGCGCTGTCACGTAACCCGTTCGAGACCTCGCCTGGAGGTTTGCGAGACTGGTGCGGTGAGCAGTGCACCCCCCGCCCCCCGAGTCATCGCCGTCGTCGGACCCACCGCGGCCGGAAAGTCCGATCTCGGCGTCTTCCTGGCCCAGCAACTCGACGGCGAAGTCGTCAACGCCGACTCCATGCAGCTGTACCGAGGGATGGACATCGGTACCGCCAAGCTGACGCCCGAGGAGCGCGGCGGCATCCCGCACCACCTGCTGGACATCTGGGACGTGACGGTCCCCGCCTCGGTCGCCGAGTACCAGAAGCTGGCCCGCGCGCGGATCGACGCACTGCTCGCCGAGGGTCGCTGGCCGATCCTGGTCGGCGGCTCCGGCCTGTACGTCCGTGGGGCCGTCGACAACCTGGAGTTCCCCGGCACCGACCCGGAGGTCCGGGCCCGGCTGGAGGAGGAGCTGGCGCTGCGCGGCCCGGGCGCGCTGCACGCCCGGCTGGCCGCCGCCGATCCCGAGGCCGCCCGTGCGATCCTGCCGAGCAACGGCCGCCGTATCGTCCGGGCGCTGGAAGTGATCGAGATCACCGGCCAGCCTTTCACGGCCAATCTGCCCGGCCACGACTCCGTCTACGACACCGTCCAGATCGGTGTCGACGTGGCCCGCCCGGAGCTGGACGACCGCATCGCGCGCCGCGTCGACCGCATGTGGGAGGCGGGCCTCGTGGACGAGGTGCGCACGCTGGAGGCGCAGGGCCTGCGCGAGGGGCGCACGGCGTCGCGCGCGCTCGGCTACCAGCAGGTCCTCGCGGCGCTGGCCGGGGAATGCACCGAAGCGGAAGCGCGGGCCGAGACCGTCCGTGCCACCAAGCGCTTCGCGCGCCGCCAGGATTCATGGTTCAGGCGCGATCCCCGGGTGCACTGGTTGAGTGGGGCCGCCGCGGACCGCGGGGAACTTCCGCACCAGGCCCTGGCGTTGGTCGAACGACCGGTCACAGCCTGATCACGTCATGGCATCGGGATGCGCCGCCGGTCATCGCGGCCTTCGGCGCCGTGCCATCATCGAGCTTCGATCGACCAAGTGGAGCCTAGTTGGGAGGGCGCGTGGCGATGGAGGCCGGCCCTCGCGACACCGCACAAAGTGCCGAACACCTGACCACGGAGGGTGACGGTCCGGGCCTGAGCGAAGACCGCCCGGGCGAGGAACGTCCCGGGGTGAGGGATCTGCACGACGATCTGCGTGACGGCCCTCAGACGGACGATCCGCAGCTGAACGGTGCGCAGGCCAACGGTGTGCAGCTCAACGGTGTGCGGGTCAGTGCGCAGACGAACGGTCCGCACGGGAACGGCCTGCTGGGCGGCGGCCTGGCCGAAGACCGTCCCACCGGCCCGGGCACTCTGACCGAGGACGGTCCGACCGAGGACCCGCTGGCCGAGGACCCGCTGGCCGGGGATCGTCTGGCCGACGACGGGCCCGACGACACCGCGGGCGGCGTCACCGCCGACGGTCCGGCGCCGGAGGAGATGTACCCGGGCGGGCCGGAAGTCGAGGTGGAGCTGCGCCCGCAGCGCCGGCTGCGCATCTGGCAGCTCGCGCCCATCGTGGGCCTCGCCGCCGTCGGCTCCCTGATGTTCGCCTTCCCTCTCGCCTTCGACTTCGGCGACAGCGGCGCGGTGATCGCCATGCTCGGCCTGCTGATCTGCTCCTGCGCGGCCGGCTGGGGCATGATGGCCGCCCGCAGGGTGGGCTACACCTGGCCGGGCCTGCCGGCCCGGGGTTCGGGCCGCCGCCCCGACTGGCGCGTCGTCCTCGGATACGTCGTCCTGGTGGCCGTGGTGGTCATCCTTGCCGTCTGGCGCGTGGCAAGGCTGCGCTGAAGCGCCCCGACAGGGGCGCGCGAACCCGCGCGCCCAGCCCGTCGACCGGGTACCGGCCCAGCGCCCGCACCGGCCCCTCCTCCCTTCGGCCCCCAGGCGGAGCGCCCCGTACGATCGAGGAATGAGCACACCGATCGCCTTCCTCAAGGGGCACGGCACCGAGAACGACTTCGTGATCGTCCCGGACCCCGAGAACGCCCTCGACCTCTCTCCGGCCGCCGTAGCCGCCCTGTGCGACCGCCGGGCGGGCATCGGTGGCGACGGCGTGCTGCACGTCGTGCGGTCCGCGGCACACCCGGAGGCCCGGGCGATGGCCGGTGAGGCCGAGTGGTTCATGGACTACCGCAACGGTGACGGCTCCGTCGCCGAGATGTGCGGCAACGGTGTGCGTGTGTTCGCGCGCTACCTCCAGCACGCGGGTCATGTGGCCGAAGGTGACCTCGCCATCGCCACGCGCGCGGGCGTGAGGACCGTCCACCTCGCGAAGAACGGTGACGTCACCGTCGGCATGGGCCGCGCCCGCTTCCCCGAGGGGGACGTCACGGTGACCGCCGGCGAACGGAGCTGGCCCGCTCGCAACGTGAACATGGGCAATCCGCACGCGGTCGCCTTCGTGGCCGACCTGGCCCACGCCGGCGACCTGTACGCCGCGCCGCCGGTCAGCCCGTCGGCCGCCTACCCGGAGGGCGTGAACGTCGAGTTCGTCGTCGACCGCGGCCCCCGCCACGTCGCCATGCGTGTGCACGAGCGCGGTTCCGGCGAGACCCGCTCGTGCGGCACGGGCGCGTGTGCCGTCGCCGTGGCCGCCGCCCGCCGGGACGGCATCGACCCGGCCGTCACCGGCACCCCGGCGACGTACACCGTCGACGTGCCCGGCGGCCGCCTGGTCATCACCGAACGGCCCGACGGCGAGATCGAGATGACCGGACCCGCCGTCATCGTCGCCGAAGGCGCGATCGACGCCGACTGGCTGGCCCAGGCGCTCGGCTGACGCGGCTCGGCCGTCGACCTGGGCGGCCCGGCGCGGCTCGGCCGTCGACTTAAGCGGCTCGGCCCGGCCTGCCGGGTTCGCCCCGCCCGGCGGGTTCGCCCCGCCCGGCGGGTTCGCCCCGCCCGGCGGGTTCGCTCCGCCCGGCGGGCTCGCCCTGCCCGGTGGCCGTTGCGGTTGCGGTTGCGGTTGCGGTTGCGGAGGCAGTGCAGGCGCGGACGCGGTCCCGGAGGACCGAACGGTTCGAAACCGCGGGCGAGTGCGGGGCACGTGACGCAAGATCTAAACATCGATTCCCTCGCTCGAATGGGTGATCCGTTTCACGCTCGGCGAGAGGCGGTCGGTCGCACGTGTTGGGCTCGGTAGCATCAAGCACCGGCACGGACGGGGGAACGTCGCCATCCCTGAGCCACGTGTGCCCTGGGCTCCGTCCGCCGGTCCACGAGCCGGAGGTGCCCATGAGTGCGGAGGCCACAAATCCTGCGACGGCTGGCCCGGTAGCGCCCGCAGCGCCACAAGCGCTCACAGCGTCCGCGGCGCCACGTAGAAAGTCCCGGCCCCGGATCGACCTGCGCCGGCTCGGCCGCGCCGCGCTGCTCGGCCCCGCCGCCCGCGGCAAGCTGCCCGACGCCATCAGCCACGTCGTGGAGGCGCACCGCGCCCACCACCCCGACGCCGACCTCGAACCCCTGCGCCGGGCCTACGTCCTGGCGGAGTCCTCGCACCGCGGCCAGATGCGCAAGAGCGGCGAGCCCTACATCACGCACCCGCTCGCCGTGACCCTGATCCTCGCCGAACTCGGCGCCGAGACGACGACGTTGACGGCCTCGTTGCTGCACGACACGGTCGAGGACACCGAGGTGACGCTGGATCAGGTGCGGGAACAGTTCGGCGAGGAGGTTCGTTATCTGGTCGACGGCGTCACGAAACTGGAGAAGGTCGACTACGGAGCCGCCGCCGAGCCGGAGACCTTCCGCAAGATGCTCGTCGCCACCGGCAACGACGTGCGCGTGATGTCGATCAAACTCGCCGACCGCCTGCACAACATGCGCACCCTCGGCGTGATGCGCCCCGAGAAGCAGGCGCGGATCGCCAAGGTCACCCGTGACGTCCTCATCCCGCTCGCCGAACGCCTCGGCGTGCAGGCGCTCAAGACCGAGCTGGAGGACCTGGTCTTCGCCATCCTCCACCCCGAGGAGTACGAACACACCCGCGAGCTCATCGCGGAGAACGCCGCCCGCCCCGGCGACCCGCTCGCCGAGGTCGCCGACGAGATGCGCCGAGTGCTGCGCGAGGCCGACATCCCCGCCGAAGTCCTCATCCGCCCCCGGCACTTCGTCTCCGTCCATCGTGTGGCCCGCAAGCGCGGACGGCTGCGCGGCACCGACTTCGGCCGCCTGCTGGTGCTGGTGAACGAGGACGCGGACTGTTACGCCGTCCTCGGTGAACTGCACACGTGCATGACGCCGGTGGTCTCGGAGTTCAAGGACTTCATCGCCGTACCGAAGTTCAACCTCTACCAGTCCCTGCACACCGCCGTCGCCCTCCCCCAGGCTCGAACCGACTCTTCCCGGGGGACCCCGATCGCCGCCCAGGTCGTCGAGGTCCTCATCCGCACCCACCAGATGCACAAGGTCGCCGAGGCCGGTGTCGTGGCCCTCGGCAACCCGTACGCGCCCGCGTCCGAAACCCTCGCGTCCGCAGCCTCGGTGTCCGCAGCCACCGCGCCCGGAGCCTCCAGGTCCGCAGCCTCCGCTTCCGGCGCCGCCACGTCCGGCCTCGACACAGCCGGCGCCCGGGCCGACGGCGAGCGCTCCGACGGTGACCGTGCCGACGGCGAGCGTGCCGACCCCACCCGGCCCGGCTGGCTCTCCCGCCTCCTCGACTGGCAGCAGGCCGCCCCCGACCCCGACACCTTCTGGTCCACCCTGCGCGAGGACCTCGCCCAGGACCGCGAGATCACCGTCTTCCGCCCCGACGGTGGCGCCCTCGGCCTGCCCGAGGGTGCCACGTGCGTGGACGCCGCCTACGCGCAGTACGGCGAGGACGCGCACGCCTGCATCGGCGCCCGCGTCAACGGCCGCCTGGCCACACTCAGCACGGTCCTGCGCGACGGCGACACGGTCCAGCTCCTGATGGGCCAGGACCCGGCCTCCGAACCCTCCCGCGAATGGCTGGAGCACGCCCACACGCCGGCCGCCCGCATCGCCATCCAGCGCTGGCTGGCGACGCACCCCGGCGGCGGCACCGGGGGCGGCGGTATCGACGCGGCGGAGCCGGACGGCGCCCGCACCACACCCGCCGGGGCCGCTGGCGAGCCCCGCGCGGCCTCGGCACGGACCGAGGAGGAGGCCGCCGCGGCCCACCCCACGGCCGCGTCCGCCGCCCGCCCCGACGCCCCGGGCGCTCCCTCCGCACGCCCCGCGGACGGCGCCCCCGCCGCCCCGCGCTCCCGGCGCGCCGACGTCCTCGTGGACCCGCCTGGAGCCGCCGTACGGCTCGCCGGGTGCTGTACGCCCGTACCGCCGGACGAGATCACCGGGTTCGCGGTGCGTGGGGGAGTGGTGACCGTGCACCGCGCGCAGTGCTCGGCGGTGGCGCACATGACGAGCAGAGGACGCGCGGAGATCGGCGTGCGCTGGGGAGACACCGCCGAATGCCGGGTCACCCTGATCGCTGAATCGTTCGGCCGCCCGCATCTGCTCGCCGACCTCACCGAGGCGATCGCCCTGGAGGGCGCCGAGATCGTCTCCGCCACCGTCGAACCGCCCAGCCAGCAGCGGGTGCGGCACACCTACACCCTGCAGCTCCCCGACGCGGCCCGCCTCCCGGCCCTGATGCGCGCCATGCGGGACGTGGCGGGGGTGTACGACGTGAGCAGGGCCCAGCACCAGGCACCGGCCTCCTGACGACGGTGTCCGGCTTACCCGTTCGGGTGGGCCGGGCGCGCGTCGCCGACGTGGGGCGGGCACGTACTGGTAGCGGTGGTTCATGCCGCTTACCCCCCGCCCTCGCCCCCGGCCCCGGCCCCGGTCCGAGACCTCCCCGCACCGGCCCCCGCAGACCCCCCAGCAGCACGAGTCCTCACCGCTCCAGTTCGGGCCCGGGACCTCCTCGCAACGGATCCGGTTCCGGGCGCGGGTCCGGTCCAGGATCTCCCGGCACCGGAAGGTGGCCCTGCTCGCCTCCGCCGTCTCCGTCTGCCTGGTCGCCGCCGCGGCCCCGGCCGAACCGCTCGGCGTCGGCGACCGGCTCTTCCCGTACCTCGGCAACCCGGGGTACGACGTCGCCTCCTACGACCTGGCCCTCACCTATCCCGGCAGCAATGACAAGCCGCTCGAGGCCGTCACCACCATCAACGCCCGGACCACCGCCGACCTGCAACGCGTCAACCTCGACTTCGCGCACGGCACCGTACGCTCGGTCGAGGTCGACGGCCGTCCCGCCGGCTTCACCAGCGCGGGCGACGACCTGGTCGTCACCCCGGAGCACCCCCTGGCCGGGGGCCACTGGACCCGGATCACCGTGCGGCACACCAGTGACCCCGTCTCCGGCAAGGACCAGGAGGGCGGCTGGGTGCGCACCTCCGACGGCCTCGCCATGGCGAACCAGGCCGACGCCGCCCACCTGGTGTTCCCGTGCAACGACCACCCGTCCGACAAGGCGAGGTTCACCTTCCGGATCACCGCGCCGAACGGCTACACCGCCGTCGCCAACGGCCTGCCCGCCGGTGTCGACCGGATCGGCGGCACCACCACCTGGACCTACCGCACTCAGCACCCCATGGCCACCGAACTCGCCCAGGTGTCCATCGGCCGGTCCGCCGTGGTGCACCGCGACGGACCGCACGGGCTGCCTCTGCGCGATGTCGTGCCCGCCGCCGACCGCAAGGCCCTCGAACCGTGGCTCGCGAAGACGCCCGACCAGCTCTCCTGGATGGAGAGCAAGATCGGCCGGTACCCCTTCGAGACCTATGGCGTGCTCATGGCACAGGCGTCCACGGGCTTCGAACTGGAGACACAGACGCTCTCGCTCTTCGAGAAGCGGCTGTTCACCGAGTCCGCCTATCCCAAGTGGTACACCGAGTCGATCATGGTGCACGAGCTGTCCCACCAGTGGTTCGGCGACAGTGTGACCCCGCGCAGCTGGTCCGACGTCTGGCTGAACGAGGGGCATGCCACCTGGTACGAGGCCCTGTACGCCGAGGAGACCGCGCAGCGGCCCATGGAGAGGCGGATGAAGGCCGCCTACGGCGCCTCCGACCGCTGGCGCGAGGCCGGCGGCCCGCCCGCCCGGCCCAAGGCACCGGCCCCCGGCCAGAAGATCAGTATCTTCCGCCCCAACATCTACGACGGTGCCGCCCTCGTGCTCTACGCCCTGCGCCAGGAGATCGGCCGACCGGCCTTCGAGCGGATGGAGCGGATCTGGGTGCGGGACCACCGCGACACCACCGCCACCACCGCCGACTTCGTGCGACTGGCCTCGGCCGTCGCCGGCCGCGACCTCAGCGCCTTCCTGGAGCCGTGGCTGTACGGCGAGAAGACCCCGCCGATGCCTGGCCACCCGGACTGGAAGCCGACGGCAGCGCCCAAGGCGGCCGAGCCCCACACCCAGCGATAACCCGGTGACGAGACGTGCCGTACCGTGCGACCATCTACGGGTCGGCGCGGGCACGGGACGCGGGAATCTCCCGGGGTACTCGTGCGTTGAACAGGGCGAGCGGTCCAGGTGACCGCCGCATCGACGCCGTAAAGGCACTCTCATCGACGTAAGGATCCAATGACCTCCTCTTCTTCCCCTTCCCAGGACACCAAGCGCCTCGCGCACGCCTACCCCGAGGGTCTTCGGGCCGATGCCCTGATGGAAGAGGACGTCGCCTGGAGCCACGAGATCGACGGCGAGCGTGACGGTGACCAGTTCGACCGCACCGAGCGCGCGGCCCTGCGCCGCGTGGTCGGTCTGTCCACCGAACTGGAGGACGTCACCGAGGTCGAGTACCGCCAGCTCCGCCTGGAGCGGGTCGTGCTCGTCGGGGTGTGGACCACCGGCACCGTGCAGGACGCCGACAACTCCCTCGCGGAGCTGGCCGCCCTCGCGGAGACGGCGGGCGCCCTCGTGCTCGACGGCGTCATCCAGCGCCGCGACAAGCCCGACGCGGCCACCTACATCGGCTCCGGCAAGGCCCTGGAGCTGCGGGACATCGTCGTCGAAACGGGCGCGGACACCGTGATCTGCGACGGTGAGCTGAGCCCGGGCCAGCTGATCCAGCTGGAGGACGTCGTCAAGGTCAAGGTCATCGACCGTACGGCCCTCATCCTGGACATCTTCGCCCAGCACGCCAAGTCCCGAGAGGGCAAGGCGCAGGTCGCGCTCGCGCAGATGCAGTACATGCTGCCGCGGCTGCGCGGCTGGGGTCAGTCGCTGTCCCGCCAGATGGGCGGCGGCAAGGGCGGCGGCCTCGCCACCCGTGGTCCCGGTGAGACCAAGATCGAGACGGACCGGCGACGGATCCGCGAGAAGATGGCCAAGATGCGCCGGGAGATCGCGGAGATGAAGACCGGCCGCGAGATCAAGCGCCAGGAGCGTCGCCGCAACAAGGTGCCCTCCGTCGCCATCGCGGGCTACACCAACGCCGGCAAGTCCTCCCTGCTCAACCGCCTCACGGGCGCCGGGGTCCTGGTCGAGAACGCCCTGTTCGCGACCCTGGACCCGACCGTCCGCCGGGCGGAGACCCCGAGCGGCCGGGTGTACACGCTGGCGGACACCGTCGGCTTCGTCCGGCACCTGCCGCACCACCTGGTCGAGGCGTTCCGCTCCACCATGGAGGAGGTCGGCGACTCCGACCTCATCGTGCACGTGGTGGACGGCTCGCACCCCACCCCGGAAGAGCAGCTCGCCGCGGTGCGCGAGGTGATCCGGGACGTCGGCGCCACCGACGTCCCCGAGATCGTCGTGATCAACAAGGCGGACGCGGCCGACCCGCTCGTCCTCCAGCGGCTGCTCAGGATCGAGAAGCGCTCCATCGCCGTCTCGGCCCGCACGGGCCAGGGCATCGAGGAACTGCTCGCCCTGATCGACAACGAGCTGCCCCGCCCCTCGGTCGAGACCGAGGCGCTCGTGCCCTACACGCACGGCAAGCTCGTCGCCCGCGCCCACACCGAGGGCGAGGTGATCTCCGAGGAGCACACCGCGGAGGGCACCCTGCTCAAGGTCCGGGTGCACGAGGAACTCGCGGCGGACCTGGCGCCCTACGCACCGGTCTCCGCGGGCTGACCCACGGCAGCACGAAGGCCCGCCACCCGGCTCGGGTGACGGGCCTCCGTCATGCCCACCGCGTCATGCCCACCGCGTCATGCCCACCGCGTCATGCCCACCGGGTGTCACGCTCACCGGCCGGCGAACTGCCTGCTCACCGACTCGTACACGCCCTTGGCGACGTCACCCAGCCGGGGGCCGGCCAGCCAGCCCGCGCTCACCGGGCCGATGGACGTGTTGGACACGAGCACGGGCTTGCCGTCCGCGCCCGTCTCCACCCAGCCGCCGCCGGACGAGCCACCCGTCATCGTGCAGCCGATCCGGTACATCGTCGGGTCGGACTCCTCGATGGAGAGCCGGCCCGGCTTGTCCTGGCACTGGTAGAGCAGCTGACCGTCGTACGGCGCCGCCGCCGGGTAGCCGGACGCGGTGATGTTCTGCACCTTCGCCACGGCCGGTGCGTCGAAGTTCACCGGCAGCGCCCCGCCGACCGTCTCCTCGAGCGACTTGCCGCCGCTGCCCTGCTCCGGCGTCACATGGATGACGGCGAAGTCGTACGAGGCACCGTCACCGCCCGTCTCACCGCCCTTGCTGATCCACTGCTGCGAGGTCTTCGCCGCGTCGGCCCACCACACCCCGTACGGGGCGATCTCGGACCGGCTGGCGTTCTCCAGCTCGGCCGCCGACTTGCCCTGGTCGTTGTACGACGGCACGAAGGCGATGTTGCGGTACCAGCCGCCCTTCTTGCCCGCGTGCACACAGTGACCGGCCGTCCAGACGAGGTTGGACTTGCCCGGGTGAGCCGGGTCCTGCACGACCGTCGCCGAACACACCATGGTGCCGTCGGGGGCGTCGAAGAGCAGCTTCCCCGACGTGGCCGCACTGCTGTGGTACGGCGGCGTGGCCGCCCGCGCCTTCACCGGCTGCGGCGTCGGGTCCGTCACGCCCTGGTCACCGGAGATGTCGTTGTCGTCGACGCCCTGGTCCGGATCGTCGGCGTGGCGCATCCGGTCCGGGTCCCACAGGCCCTTGATGATCGGGTTGATGAAGTCGTTGGCCTCGCGCAGCCAGTCGTCGTGGTTCCAGTTCTTCCAGGCGCCGTTCTTCCACTTGTCGATGTCGATCCCGTGCTCCTTGAGCCTCCGCTTGAGGTCGTCCGGGATCCTGATCTTTCCGTCGCCGGTGCTCGCCGCGGTGGCGGTGGCGGTCGCGTCGCCGTTGGCGTTGTCGTCACCGTCGCCGTTGCAGGCGGTGGCGGTCAGCGCCAGAGCCGAGACGAGGGCGACCGCCGTCAGCGAGGTCGAGGTGCGGCGACCGCCCCTCCCTCGCCGAGCGGTGAACGACGGCCGTATGGATCGCATGTTCTTGACTCCCCCTGCTGTGAAAGGAACTCGGCGCTTCGGTCCCGACACCGGCCGTGAACTCATGGAAGGTTCATGCCGGTCTCACGACCTTCTGGGAACGGCATCACACACTATGCGGTCGCTGTGGGGGAGTTCTGCCGGGACGGCAACGGTTCCGTCACAGGCTGCCTGAACAGGGCGTCGGCGGCGAGGGTCTGCCGTGCGGTCAGCCGGCCCACCGCCTGGACGACGTGCGCGTCCACGGCTGGAGAGCCGCCTCACCCGGAAGCCGGCTGACGGAAACGGTCACCAACCACCCGGTCATGTGCTCCATGCCGGGCGCCGCCGCACCCGCCGTTCGACACGCCGGCACGAGATGTCACCCACGCCGTCCTGCCAAGGATCTCAAGGCGACCCCGTAACCGCCCGAACGGTCCGCGGTTGTAGCCGGTGGGGCCTGCCGCCTGTGTCCGGTCCCCGAGGATCAACTCGCCTTTGAGCAGCGGGGAGGACAGCGCGCCGTGGCCGTTACGGAGTCGATGGCTGGAGGCACACCCGGGGAAGCGCCGGCCGGGCACGAAGGGATCCTGAGGCGCCAGTCGGCGCGTGAGTCCTCGGCGCGCACCTACGCCCGCGCGCTGCCCATCGTTCCGGTACGGGCGCGAGGGCTCACCATCGAGGGCGCCGACGGCCGCCGTTACCTGGACTGCCTGTCCGGCGCCGGCACCCTCGCGCTCGGCCACAACCACCCGGTCGTGCTGGAAGCCATCCGCAGGGTCCTCGACTCCGGCGCCCCCCTCTCCGTCCTCGACCTCGCGACCCCCGTCAAGGACGCCTTCATCACCGAGCTGTTCCGCACCCTCCCGCCCGGTCTCGCCGACCGAGCCCGCGTCCAGTTCTGCGGACCGGCCGGCACCGACGCCGTCGAAGCCGCCCTCAAACTCGTCCGGTTCGCGACCGGCCGTACCGGCGTCCTCGCCTTCACCGGCGCCTACCACGGCATGACCGCCGGTGCCCTGGCCGCGTCCGGCGGCGCCCACGACGTCCAGGTCGCCCGCCTGCCCTACCCGCAGGACTATCGCTGCCCCTTCGGCATCGGCGGTCCGCCCGGCGCCGAACTCGGCGTCCGCTGGACCGAGTCCCTCCTGGACGACCCCAAGTCCGGCGTACCACTGCCGGCCGGCATGATCCTCGAACCCGTCCAGGGCGAGGGCGGAGTGATCCCGGCACCGGACGACTGGCTGCGCCGCATGCGACGACTCACGGCGGACCGCTCCGTTCCGCTGATCGCCGATGAGATCCAGACCGGTGTCGGCCGAACGGGCGCCTTCTGGGCGGTCGACCACAGCGGCATCACCCCCGACGTCATGGTCCTGTCCAAGGCCATCGGCGGCAGCCTCCCGCTGGCCGTGATCGTCTACCGCGACGACCTCGACACCTGGCAACCCGGCGCCCATGCCGGCACTTTCCGCGGCAACCAGCTCGCCATGGCCGCGGGCACCGCCACCCTCGCCTTCGTCCGTGAGAACGCTCTCGCCGAACGAGCCGCCGCCCTCGGCGCCCGCATGCTGACCCAACTCGCGGAACTCACCCGCGCGTACGCCTGTGTGGGAGACGTGCGAGGACGGGGGCTGATGATCGGGGTCGAACTGGTGAACCCGGAATCCGACCGAGCCGCCTCCGACGCGAGCCCGGTCGCCGACACCCTTGGCGACGCCGATGCCTTCGCTGGCTCCGATGCCTTCGCTGGCTCCGGTGGCTCCGGTGGCTCCGGTGGCTCCGGCGTATGCGGCGGTGGCCGTGGCGTCCCGGGGCGCGTCGGTGCCTCCGGGGGCTTGAGTGGCACCGGCGGCATTGGTGTACCGGGTGGAGCGGGTGGCCCCGGTGGAGCGGGTGGCCCCGGTGGGCTCGGTGTCTCCGGTGACCTTGGCGGCCCCGGCAGCGCCAGTGGCCCTGGCGCCCCGCTGACTTGGCCGGAACCCGCCCGCACTCCGCTCCCGGCCGCTCCCGGACTCGCCGCCGCGGTGCAGCGCGAGTGTCTCCAGCGGGGCCTGATCGTCGAACTGGGCGGCCGGCACGCGTCCGTGATCCGACTGCTCCCGCCTTTGACGATCAGCGACGAACAGGCGACGGCGGTCCTCGACCGACTGGCCGACGCGGTCGACGCGGCGGCCCGCCACCACAAGTCCCACGGCCCACACCGGCAACGACACCCCGACCCCGACCAGCGCGCGAACTGAACACCGCACACGCCCCACCCGGCCCCCGGCCCGGGCACCCGCATGCGAACCGTCCCCAGTTCCATCCCACGCCGCCCCCTTCCGGGCATCCACACCGACATCGACCGTCGGCGACAACCGCACAGGCATCTCGTACACGTCCCCTCCCCGCGCCTCCCTCCCCACGCCTCCCTCCCCGCACCCGCTCTCCCGGTCCCCGCTCTCCCGCCGACCCGGCCGCACCGCCGCCCGGCGACCACGGCCCCCGCGCAAGCGTCCGGGCGGGAGACGGAAACGAGCCCGCGCCACCTCACTCCAGCCCAGAGGAGCCGTCATGAACGCCACCCCCACCCCCGACGGCCGTTCCGGCGCCCCCGACGACCAGGGAGACTCCGGCACCCCACCCTCTGCCCTACCGCTCACCGACGCGGTCCCCCAGCAGAAGAAGCGGCAGGTGGGTGCCGCCCGACGGACAGCGTGCGACGCCGATCCGCTGGAGAACCCAGACCCCCGCGCAGCAGCCGAGGCCGCCGCCGTCGAGAGCCTCCTGCGGTGCTGGGCCCGCGAAACGCGCCTCACCGCTCCCACGGCCGCGAGCCTCCGCATCCCCCTGCCCGCCAGCGGGACCGCCCTGATCGTGCCGGTCCGGTACTGGTCCCCGACGGGCTGGCACCGCTTCGACCCACCGCGTCTCGCCGACGCGCCCGACACCGCGCCACCCGTCGACGCAGTGACCCTCGCGGCGCTGCTCTGCCGGGAGTCAGCCGGCAGGCCGCCCAGCACGGCACATATGCCGGCGCGCTCCACGTCCGCCCTCGACGACGACACCGGTTCCCCGCCTGCCGGCGGCACCGGCCGTGACTCCGGCTCCGGATGTGCCGCCGACCGTCGCCCCGGCAGCGGTCCCGGTCTCGGGGACGGCGCCGATTCCGGCCCCGGTCTCGCGGACGGCTCGGTTTCCGGCCACGGCAGTGGAACCAACCCGGCTTTCGGTGACCGCGGCGACCTCGTCGCCAAGGTGGCCGACTCCGTCCGCGACCGCGGTGACCTCGTCGCCAAGGTGGCCGACTCCGTCCGCCGCACCGCGGACTTCGTCCGGCACCGGCGCGAGAATCCCGCCGACACCCCCGATCTCTTCCTGAGTGCCGAACAGGCCCTCCTCCTCGGACACCCCCTGCATCCGGCCCCGAAGAGCCGCGAGGGCCTGACCGAGGCCGAAGGCGACGTCTACTCACCGGAGTTGCGCGGCTCCTTCCCCCTGCACTGGCTCGCTGTCGCCCCCTCTCTCCTCGCGGCCGACTCGGCCTGGACCGAGCGCGGCCGTCCCGTACCCGCCGGCCACCTCGTCCGACGTCTCGCCGGAACCGACCTGTCACTGCCCGACGGCTACGCCGCCCTCCCGCTGCACCCCTGGCAGGCACGCGAGGTGCGGCACCGAGCGTCCGTCTCCGCACTGTTCGACTCCGGTCTCCTTCGCGACCTCGGCCCCCTCGGCACTCCCTGGCACCCCACCTCCTCCGTACGAACGGTCCACCGACCCGGTGCGCCGGCGATGCTCAAGCTCTCGCTGGCCCTGCGCATCACCAACTCCCGCCGCGAGAACCTGCGCAAGGAACTCCATCGCGGAGTCGAGGTGCACCGACTGCTGCGCACCGGTCTCGCCAAGCAGTGGCAGGCGGCACACCCCGGCTTCGACGCTGTCCGCGACCCGGCCTGGCTCGCTGTCGACGGCCTGGACGGCCTGCCCGTGCCGGGACTCGACGTGATGATCCGGCACAACCCGTTCAACCCGGCCGACGACGTCGGCTGCGTCGCGGGACTCCTCTCACTCCGCCCCCTCGCCGTACAGTCGGCCAAGCTTCCGCCCCCGCAGAGCACTTGGCCGATGGGGTCGCGTCTGGCCCTGCTCCTGGCACGCCTGGCCGCACGCACCGGCCGGCCCGTCGGCGCCGTCGCGGCGGAGTGGTTCCTGCGCTACCTGCACCATGTGGTCCGCCCCGTCCTCTGGCTGGACAGTGAGGCCGGCATCGCCCTCGAAGCCCACCAGCAGAACACCCTGCTCCTGCTGGACGGCGACGGTTGGCCCGCCGGCGGCCGCTACCGTGACAACCAGGGCTACTACTTCCGCGAGTCCCGGCGGCCCGAACTGGACGCCCGGCTGCCCGGCATCGGTGAGCACAGCGACACCTTCGTCTCGGACGACGTCACCGACGAACGCTTCGCCTACTACCTCGCGGTGAACAACGTCTTCGGTCTGATCGGTGCCTTCGGCTCCCAGCGCCTTGCCGACGAGCGACTGCTCCTCGCGGCCTTCCGTCGCTTCCTGACCACCCTGGTCTCAGGGGCCGCCCCACTGCGCACCTCCCTGCCCGGCCGCTTGCTCGACTCACCGGTGCTGCGCTGCAAGGCCAACCTGATGACCCGGCTGCACGGCCTCGACGAACTCGTCGGCCCGGTCGACACCCAGTCCGTCTACGTCACCATCGCCAACCCCCTTCATTCCTGAGCGCCCCAGCTCCGCGCACCACCTGAGCGGCCCGCGCCCGCCGCGAACCGCACCGTCATCCCGCACACCCGAGGAACACGACCCACCTCGTTCCCCGAGAGGAGCGCACCGTGCCTCCCACCGACGCGACCGCCGGAACCGGTCCCGCCGCTGCCCGCCAGGGCAGTGCCTGCCACCCAGCGGACAACACCGGTCCCCGGCACTCTCCGTTCGGCCGGTTCATCGTCGAGGACGACGACCCGGACAGCGAGGACACGCTGGACCTGGAGCTGCCGGCCGAGTTCCTCGCCCTCCGCGCCGGGGGGACGGCCGGCCTGCTCGGCCGACTCGACGCGTGGGGCCCGGTCACGACCCCCGTCGGCTCGTTCCAACTGGTGCCTCTACGCATCGATCAGGATCTGCCGCTCGTCCACCGCTGGATGAACGAGCCCGCCGTCGCGGACTTCTGGGAACTGGCCGGCACCCCGAAGCGGACGGAGGACCATCTGCGGGCCCAGGTTCACGGCGACGGGTGCTGCGCCCCTTGTCTGGGCGTACTCGACGGCACTCCGATGAGCTATTGGGAGATCTACCGCGCGGACCTGGATCCGCTGGCCCGCCACTATCCGGCCCGGCCGCACGACACCGGCCTCCATCTCCTCGTCGGTGAGGCCGTCGACCGCGGGCGAGGAAGGGGATCCGCTCTGCTCCGAGCGGTGGCCGACCTGGTTTTCGACCGTCGTCCCGCCTGCGCACGCGTAGTGGCGGAACCTGATCTCCGTAACACCCCCTCCATCGCCGCGTTCCTGACCGCCGGCTTTCGGTTCGCGGGTGAGATCGACCTGCCCGGCAAGCGGGCCGCCCTCATGATCCGGGACCGACTCCTGCGCGATGTCCTGTAGCGCCGCGTGTTCGATCGCTCACAATGAGATACGAGTGGCGTCCCCGCGATGTTCCCGGCTCAGAGAAAAAATTTGCCGCCCAGCCCCATGCCGGTGTGCCCAGCCTCCCCGCCGGTGTGCCGGTGCCGCGTCCGACGTGCCCAGCCTCCCCGCCGGTGTGCCGGTGTCGCGTCCGACGTGCCCAGCCTCCCCGTCGGTGTGCCGGTGTCGCGTCCGACGTGCCCAGCCTCCCCGTCGGTGTGCCGGTGTCTCACTCCGGTCTGCCGGAGCCGGATCCCCACCCGGCGCAACCAGGAGTACCCAAGACCGGGCCTCGGTCCAGGCAGGCAACCAGTCCGGGCAACCAGTCCCAGCTCACCAGTCCCAGGTCCACCAGTCCCAGCCCAGCGCCCCAGCCCAGTAACCCCAGCCCCGTCACCCCCAGGAGTCCGGACGTGATCCCGCCCCCCGCCCCCGCGGTGAGCCCCCGTTTGTCAGTGCAGGGCCGTAGGGTGGTCAGGCTATGACGAAGCCCTCCCTCTCCGAACTCCTGCATGCCGCCGTCACCGCCGTCGGCGGCACGGAGCGCCCCGGCCAGGTGACCATGGCCGAAGCGGTCGCCGAGGCGATCGACGACGGATCTCACCTGCTGGTCCAGGCCGGCACCGGCACCGGTAAGTCGCTGGGCTATCTCGTGCCCGCGCTCGCGCAGGGGGAACGGGTGATCGTCGCGACGGCCACGCTGGCACTGCAGCGCCAGCTCGTGGAGCGTGACCTGCCGCGTACGGTCGACGCCCTGCATCCGCTGCTGCGCCGCCGTCCGGAGTTCGCGATGCTCAAGGGCCGGTCGAACTATCTGTGCCTGCACCGCCTGCACGAGGGCATGCCGCAGGACGAGGAGGACGGGCTCTTCGACCAGTTCGAGGCCGCCGCGCCCACCAGCAAGCTGGGTCAGGACCTGCTGAGGCTGCGGGACTGGGCGGACGAGACCGAGAGCGGCGACCGGGACGATCTCACTCCGGGTGTCTCGGACCGCGCCTGGGCCCAGGTGTCGGTGTCGTCGCGGGAATGCCTGGGCGCGTCGAAGTGTGCGTACGGAGCCGAGTGCTTCGCGGAGATGGCCCGTGAGCGGGCCAAGCTCGCCGAGGTGGTGGTCACGAACCACGCCCTGCTGGCCATCGACGCCATCGAAGGCGCCCCCGTGTTGCCGCAGCACGAGGTGCTGATCGTGGACGAGGCGCACGAGCTCGTCTCCCGGGTCACGGGCGTCGCCACCGGCGAGCTCACGCCCGGCCAGGTGAACCGCGCCGTGCGCCGTGCCGCCAAGCTGGTCAACGAGAAGGCCGCCGATCAGCTCCAGACCGCGGCCGAGGGCTTCGAGCGGCTCATGGAACTCGCTCTGCCGGGCCGCCTGGAGGAGATCCCGGAGGATCTCGCCTACGCCCTGATGGCCCTGCGGGACGCCGCCCGCACGGTGATCTCCGCGATCGGCACGACGCGCGACAAGTCGGTGCAGGACGAGGACGCGGTGCGCAAGCAGGCGCTGGCCTCGGTGGAGTCGGTGCACGACGTGGCGGAGAGAGTGCTGAACGGCTCCGAGTGGGACGTCGTCTGGTATGAGCGTCACGACCGTTTCGGCGCGTCCCTCCGGGTCGCCCCCATGTCGGTCTCCGGCCTGCTCAGGGAGAAACTCTTCGCCGACCGGTCCGTCGTCCTCACTTCGGCCACGCTCAAGCTGGGCGGTGACTTCAACGGCGTCGGCGCTTCCCTGGGGCTCGGCCCGGAAGGCGCGGAGGGCGAGGACCTGCCGGACTGGAAGGGCGTCGACGTGGGCTCGCCCTTCGACTATCCCAAGCAGGGCATCCTTTACGTCGCCAAGCATCTGGCCCGTCCCGCGCGGGACGGCGACCGCGTCGACATGCTGGACGAGCTGACCGAGCTGATCCAGGCGGCCGGCGGTCGCACCCTCGGCCTCTTCTCGTCCATGCGGGCCGCCCAGCTCGCCGCGGAGGAGCTGCGTTCCCGGATCCCCGAGTTCCCGATCCTGCTCCAGGGAGAGGAGACGCTCGGCGAACTGATCAAGAATTTCGCGGCCGATCCGAAGACGTGTCTCTTCGGCACGCTGTCGCTGTGGCAGGGCGTCGACGTCCCGGGCCCCAGCTGTCAGCTGGTCGTCATGGACAAGATCCCGTTCCCGCGTCCCGATGACCCGTTGATGAGTGCGCGCCAGAAGGCCGTGGAGGACGCCGGCGGCAACGGCTTCATGGCCGTGGCCGCCACCCATGCGGCTCTGCTGATGGCGCAGGGAGCCGGCCGTCTCGTCCGGGCGTCCGGTGACCGGGGCGTCGTCGCCGTACTGGACCAGCGGCTGGCCACTGCGCGCTACGGCGGCTATCTCAAGGCGTCGCTTCCGGACTTCTGGTACACCACGGACCGTAACCAGGTCCGCCGGTCGCTGGCGGCGATCGACGCGGCGGCGCAACAGGCTGAGGCGGAGTGAGCGACGCGGCGGCGCGGCAGGCTGAGGCGGAGTGACCGACGCGGCGGCGCGGCAGGCTGAGGCGCAGTGACCGACGCGGCGGCGCGGCAGGCTGAGGCGCAGTGATCGGGGCGGCGGCGGAGTGACAGGGGTGGCCTGACCGGACCCGGTCAGGCCACCGCGTGCGGGGCGCTGCTCCCGCGGCCATTGTGGGCATGCGCAGGGCCCCGGAACCGGCGCAGAGGTTCCGGGGCCCGGTCTGGGAGCGAGCCCGCCGGCTCGCCCGCGGCAGCCGTCACACGCGGCGCAGCACAGCGACGACCTTGCCGAGGATGGTCGCGTCGTCGCCGGGAATCGGCTCGTAGGCCGCATTGTGGGGCAGGAGCCACACATGGCCGTCCTCGCGCTTGAAGCGCTTGACGGTGGCTTCGCCGTCGAGCATGGCGGCCACGATGTCGCCGTTCTCGGCGACCGGCTGGCGGCGCACGGTGACCCAGTCGCCGTCGCAGATCGCGGCCTCGATCATGGAGTCGCCGACGACCTTCAGGACGAACAGTTCGCCGTCACCGACGAGCTGGCGGGGGAGCGGGAAGACGTCCTCGACGGACTCCTCCGCGAGGATCGGGCCACCGGCGGCGATGCGGCCGACCAGCGGCACATACGACGCGGCGGGCTTGCCGGCGGTGTCCGTGGGCTGCACGGTGACGGCCTGGTCCGATCCACGCACCTCGTACGCCCGCGGACGGTGGGGGTCGCGACGCAGGAAGCCCTTGCGCTCCAGCGCCATCAGCTGGTGGGCGACGGAGGACGTGCTGGAGAGGCCGACGGCCTGGCCGATCTCCCGCATCGACGGCGGGTAACCGCGCCGCTGTACCGAGTCCCTGATGACCTCGATCACCCGGCGCTGTCGGTCGGTGAGCCCCGAGCTGTCCGCCCGGATGCCTGGAGGTCGGCCCGGTAGGGAGCGCTTGTGCCCCTCGGGATTCGTGGCTTCGTTCATCGCGTGTACCGGCTCGACTCGGCCCTGGGAGCGGTCCTGGGCGGTGATGATGGCACTGTCTGCGGTGGTGGTCACGGCGGCCCCTCTCGATGGTCTCCCTGCTGCACAACGGTAGTTGCTTTCGAAAGGTTGCGCCAAACACACGTTCGAGTGAAAAAGTGCGTTTTACGTGACGCGATCATGTGTCTGGGTGTATGGCTCACGCGACACTCGGCGGGCAAAAGGTCCCATTGTTGTACTCTTCACCGCCGGGGTAGCTCGCCTCGTGGGCCGCGACCCCAGTCTGCCATCCGGAATCCCGCAGTCCGGGATCCGGGGGCCCTTTATGCGCGGTAGTGCCACGCGCCCTCCGTGTGGCGCCCACCGTATCCCCGCAAGTGCCGCGACGGCGGAGTTCGGTGCCCGCGTGTCCGCGCCGGTCTCCGCAGGTGCCCACGCCCGCTGTCGCGGCGCGACACGCGTGTTCGCCTCGATGTATGGGTCGATCCCCACATGTAGTGGTTGGATGGCTACAGCGGCCCACAAGTTGTGGTCCCCCCGGTCGGAGTCGGCTCATCGATCGCCTATGCTTGGGGCTGCTTCGCGAGGCCCATGGGTCAGGCGAGGCTGACGAGTCTGCTGTGAGGAGGGTTGGAGAACATGCACTGCCCCTTCTGCAGGCACCCCGACAGCCGTGTGGTCGACAGTCGTACGACCGACGACGGCACGTCCATCCGCAGGCGCCGCCAGTGCCCTGACTGCTCCCGTCGTTTCACGACCGTGGAGACGTGCTCGCTCATGGTGGTGAAGCGGTCCGGAGTCACCGAGCCGTTCAGTCGTACCAAGGTCATCAACGGTGTGCGCAAGGCATGCCAGGGACGGCCTGTCACCGAGGACGCACTCGCCCAGCTCGGCCAGCGGGTCGAGGAGGCGGTGCGCGCCACCGGGAGCGCCGAGCTGACCACCCATGACGTGGGTCTGGCCATACTCGGCCCGTTGCAGGAGCTCGACCTCGTCGCCTATCTGCGGTTCGCCTCCGTCTACCGGGCGTTCGACTCGCTCGAGGACTTCGAGGCCGCCATCGCGGAGCTGAGGGAGGCGACGCGGGACCCCGCCCTGGGCGAGAAAGAAGCGCGAGCGGGGAGCCGGCAAGACGACCGCGGGCCCGGCGGGACCACTCAGGTTCCCGAGCCCGCCCACGCCGCCGACTGACCGGCGGGCCGGAAACCGGGAGGAGACCCGGGTTCCGGCCGGAAGGCGGCGAACAAAGACCTGTCGCGGGCGGCGGCTGAGGGTGCCCGCGACGTATGACAGAAACACGTGCCTATGGGAACAAATGGGCACTTCAGGGCGTTTGTGCCCGTACAGGGAGGCGGCATGACAGAGACGGCGAGCGGTCCGGCACGAGGTTCCCGAGCCAAGGGCGGCAAGGCGGGAAACAAGGGACTGCACATCGAGCGCATCCACACCACTCCCGGCGTGCATCCGTACGACGAGGTGAACTGGTCGCGCCGTGACGTCGTCATGACCAACTGGCGCGACGGCTCGGTCAACTTCGAGCAGCGTGGCGTCGAGTTCCCCGACTTCTGGTCGGTGAACGCGGTCAACATCGTCACCAGCAAGTACTTCCGGGGTGCCGTGGGCACCCCGCAGCGCGAGGTCAGCCTCAAGCAGCTGATCGACCGCATCGTGAAGACGTACCGGAAGGCCGGTGAGGACTACAGGTACTTCGCCTCGCCCGCGGACGCCGAGATCTTCGAGCACGAGCTGGCGTACGCCCTCCTGCACCAGATCTTCAGCTTCAACAGCCCCGTCTGGTTCAACGTCGGCACCCCGCAGCCCCAGCAGGTCTCCGCCTGCTTCATCCTGTCCGTCGACGACTCCATGGAGTCGATCCTCGACTGGTACAAGGAAGAGGGCATGATCTTCAAGGGCGGCTCCGGCGCCGGCCTGAACCTCTCCCGCATCCGCTCCTCCAAGGAGCTGCTCTCCTCCGGCGGCAACGCCTCCGGCCCGGTGTCCTTCATGCGCGGTGCCGACGCCTCCGCCGGCACCATCAAGTCCGGTGGCGCCACCCGCCGCGCGGCCAAGATGGTCGTGCTCGACGTCGACCACCCCGACATCGAGGACTTCATCGAGACCAAGGTCAAGGAAGAGGAGAAGATCCGCGCCCTGCGCGACGCGGGCTTCGACATGGACCTGGGCGGCGACGACATCACGTCCGTCCAGTACCAGAACGCCAACAACTCGGTCCGCGTGAACGACGAGTTCATGAAGGCGGTCGAGCAGGGCGGCAACTTCGGCCTGCGTGCCCGGATGACCGGTGAGGTCATCGAGGAGGTCGACGCCAAGGCGCTCTTCCGCAAGATGGCCGAGGCCGCGTGGGCCTGCGCCGACCCGGGTATCCAGTACGACGACACCATCAACAACTGGCACACCTGCCCCGAGTCCGGCCGGATCACCGCGTCGAACCCGTGCAGCGAGTACATGCACCTGGACAACACGTCCTGCAACCTGGCCTCGCTGAACCTGATGAAGTTCCTGAAGGACGACGGCAAGGGCAACCAGTCCTTCGAGACCGAGCGCTTCCAGAAGGTCGTCGAGCTGGTCATCACCGCGATGGACATCTCGATCTGCTTCGCGGACTTCCCGACCCAGAAGATCGGCGAGAACACCCGCGCCTTCCGTCAGCTCGGCATCGGCTACGCCAACCTCGGCGCCCTGCTGATGGCCACCGGCCACGCCTACGACTCCCAGGGCGGCCGTGCCCTGGCGGGCGCCATCACCTCCCTGATGACGGGCACGGCCTACCGGCGCTCCGCCGAACTGGCCGCGGTCGTCGGCACCTACGACGGCTACGCCCGCAACGCCGACGCCCACAACCGCGTCATGAAGCAGCACGCCGACGCCAACGGCACGGCCGTCCGCATGGACGACCTGGACAGCCCGGTGTGGGCCGCCGCCACGGAGGCGTGGCAGGACGTGGTGCGCCTCGGTGAGAAGAACGGTTTCCGTAACTCCCAGGCGTCGGTGCTCGCCCCGACGGGCACCATCGGTCTGGCGATGTCCTGTGACACCACCGGTGTCGAGCCCGACCTCGCCCTGGTGAAGTTCAAGAAGCTGGTCGGCGGCGGCTCGATGCAGATCGTCAACGGCACCGTCCCGCAGGCCCTGCGCCGCCTGGGCTACCAGGAGGAGCAGATCGAGGCGATCGTCGCCCACATCGCCGAGCACGGCAACGTGATCGACGCTCCCGGCCTGAAGCCCGAGCACTACGAGGTGTTCGACTGCGCCATGGGCGAGCGTGCCATCTCCCCGATGGGCCACGTCCGCATGATGGCCGCGATCCAGCCCTGGATCTCCGGTGCCATCTCCAAGACGGTCAACATGCCGGAGACGGCGACCGTCGAGGAGGTCGAGGAGATCTACTACGAGGCGTGGAAGCTGGGCGTCAAGGCGCTCGCCATCTACCGCGACAACTGCAAGGTCGGCCAGCCTCTCTCCGCCAAGAAGAAGGAGGAGGAGAAGGCCGAGATCACCGAGAAGACCGAGGACACGATCCGTGCCGCGGTCGAGAAGGTGGTCGAGTACCGCCCGGTCCGCAAGCGCCTGCCCAAGGGCCGTCCCGGCATCACCACGTCCTTCACGGTCGGCGGCGCCGAAGGTTACATGACGGCCAACTCCTACCCGGACGACGGTCTCGGCGAGGTCTTCCTGAAGATGTCCAAGCAGGGATCGACCCTCGCGGGCATGATGGACGCGTTCTCCATCGCCGTCTCCGTCGGTCTGCAGTACGGCGTCCCGCTGGAGACGTACGTCTCGAAGTTCACCAACATGCGCTTCGAGCCGGCCGGTATGACGGACGACCCGGACGTGCGGATGGCGCAGTCGATCGTCGACTACATCTTCCGCCGCCTGGCGCTGGACTTCCTGCCCTTCGAGACGCGCTCCGCACTCGGCATCCACTCCGCCGAGGAGCGTCAGCGTCACCTGGAGACCGGTTCCTACGAGCCGGCTGACGACGAGGTCGACGTCGAGGGCCTGGCCCAGTCGGCGCCGCGCGCCCAGGAACTGAAGGCGGTGGCGGCGCCGAAGGCCGAGGCCGCGGTGGCCGAGCCCGCCCCCAAGCAGGCGCACACCAGCGCCGAGCTGGTCGAGATGCAGCTGGGCATCCAGGCCGACGCCCCGCTGTGCTTCTCCTGCGGTACGAAGATGCAGCGGGCCGGTTCCTGCTACATCTGCGAGGGCTGCGGCTCCACCAGCGGCTGCAGCTGATGACCGAGGGTCGCTGAGGTAAGGGGCGCCGGCACGAGCCGGCGCCCCTTACCCGTCCCCTCCGGGAAGCCGGGGCGTCAGGCCGGGTGCGCCCTGCCCATGATCCGGGGAAACGTCGCCGGGTCCTCCTCGAATCCGTGCACGCCGGGACGGAAGGCCCACTCGCCGGAGCCGTCGCGCTCGAACTCGGCGATCGTGGCGGCCGTCGCCCCGAGGACCGAGCCGAAGACGTCCTCGGCGAGCACGGTGTAGCCCTCCCGGATCCGCATGGCCGGATTCAGTACCTGGCCGAACGTCCGGCGTGCCGACCCCTGCTGGATGACGGCGCCCACCACCACGCGCGCGTAGCGGGCATCGAGGCGGTCCAGTTCGATCGTCATGACCTCGTCCCAGCCGAAGCCCTTTCCGTCCGTGCTGTCCCGGTTCAGGAAGATCGTGCCGTCCGGCGAGCGGCTGTCGAAGTGGACCAGGTAGGCCGGGGAGCCGTACGGGTCCGTGGACACGAAGGTCGCTGCGACGAGGTCGAGATCGGTGGCGGGCTGACCCGCCGGACTGGGATCCCACTTGAGCGCGACCTCGATCTTGCGGTTCCCCTTACTGAAGCCGGTCACCAGGCTGCCCCTTCCCCCCTGCACATCATCGATCCCAACTCCCGCGGAGTCAGGACTTCTTGTCCATCGTGCCACGCGCGTGGAGCCGTGCGCGCGCGCCTTCTGTGCCGGAGCGTGACCGACGCCACGCCCGCTGGCCTTACGATGGCGCGGTGCTGGTCAAGTGGATTCGCTGCACCGTGGTGGACCGCCGCGGCTTCGAGCGGGGGCAGCGGAAATGGGCGGGGCTTCCCGGGGAACCGGGTTTCCGGGGGCAGGGCGGCGGCTGGAGCCGGCAGCGGCAGGGGGTGGCGCACGTCTTCGCCTTCTGGGAGAGCCGCGCCTTCTACGACTCCTTCATGGCCCGCTCCCACGACCGTCTGGCGGCCGCTCAGTCCGGCACGTTCAAGGACGCCCAGGTCAAGCTGTTCGAGTACCGCTTCGACGTGAAGACGGGGTTCGAGCCGCGCTTCACCGACACCGATCTGATCCGCGTGGCTCTGTGCCGGATCCATGAGGAGCGCGTCGAGCACTTCACGCTCATGCAGGAGAAGGTCTGGAACCCCGCGATGGCCGGTTCGCCGGGCATGATCCGGGGCATGTTCGCCGAGGCGCCCGAGCAGGAGTTCCTGATCCTTTCGATGTGGCGGGCCGCGGCCGAGCACGGCAAGTACCGCACCGAGCGCGTGGAGCGCCTCGCCCTGCGCGCCCAGACCGAGGCGGACGTCGCGGCGCTCTCCGGCGACATCGTCGACCTCGAGCCGGCCTGGACGGTCTGAGGTCCTTCGGTTGGATAAGCAAACGAACCGTCCGGCGTCGCCGCTCGGGCCGTCCGGAAGCGGCTCCGGACGTCGGAACCGTGTGACATACACCGTATGGAGCCCGTACGGGTGCTCGACTTCCCTCCGTTCGATCTAGGGTTTTCGCATGGTACGACCACGGCGCATCGTCCTTGTCCGGCACGGCGAGTCAACGGGCAACGCCGACGACTCCGTGTATGAGCGCGAGCCCGACCACGCCCTCGGGCTGACCGAGCGCGGATGGCAGCAGGCCGAGGAGACCGGCAAGCAGCTCCGGGAGGTCTTCGGCCGGGAACGGGTGAGCGTGTACGTCTCCCCCTACCGCCGCACCCACGAGACGCTCCGCGCCTTCCACCTCGACCCCGACCTCATACGGGTCCGGGAGGAGCCCCGACTGCGCGAGCAGGACTGGGGCAACTGGCAGGACCGCGACGACGTGCGCCTGCAGAAGACCTACCGCGACGCGTACGGCCACTTCTTCTTCAGGTTCCCGCAGGGCGAGTCCGGCGCCGATGTGTACGACCGGGTCGGCGGCTTCCTGGAAAGCCTCTTCCGCAGCTTCGAGGCCCCCGACCACCCTCCGAACGTCCTCCTGGTGACCCACGGGCTCGCGATGCGGCTTTTCTGCATGCGTTGGTTCCACTGGACGGTCGCCGAATTCGAGTCCCTGTCCAATCCCGGGAACGCCGAGATGCGGATGCTCGTTCTGGGAGAGGACGGCAAGTACACGCTCGACCGGCCCTTCGAACGCTGGCGGGAACCGCTTCCCTACTGGGTGACCGGATAGAGTGGCAGAGCGATGACCGCTGACTCCTCTTCCCTCGGGCGCCTCGAGCGGGCCCTTGCGAGCCTGCGCGGACTGGCCGTGGGGGACGCGCTGGGCTCCCAGTTCTTCGTTCCCGTGAACTACCCCCTGCTGAAGCGCCGCGATCTGCCCGCAGGCCCGTGGCAGTGGACGGACGACACCGAGATGGCCTGTTCCGTGGTCGCCGTCCTCGCCGCCCACCACCGGGTCGACCAGGACGCGCTCGCCCGCTCCTTCGCCGAGCACCACGACTTCGACCGGGGGTACGGCCCCGCCGTCAACCGACTGCTGCGCCTGGTCCGGGAGGGCGAGGACTGGCGCCGGCTGGCCGCCGGACTCTTCAACGGTCAGGGGTCCTGGGGCAACGGCGCGGCGATGCGGATCGCACCCCTGGGCGCGTGGTACGCGGACGATCCCGAGCAGGCGACGCACCAGGCGGAGATCTCGGCCTACCCCACCCACCAGCACCGGGAAGCCGTGGTCGGGGCCATGGCGGTGGCCGCGGCGGCGGCACTGGCCGGCTCGCCGGACGGGCCGCCCGCACCCGAGGCCCTCCTCGACGGCGTCGTCGCACTCGTACCGAAGAGCGCCGTCGGCCAGGGACTGCGTCGCGCCCGGGACATGCTCGACTACGGTGACGCGGCCACCGTCGCGGCCGTCCTCGGCTGCGGACGCCGCACCACCGCCCACGACACGGTTCCCTTCGCCCTGTGGTCCGCCGCGCGCGCCCTCGGTGACTACGAGTCGGGGTTCTGGACCACGGCCGGGGTCGGCGGGGATGTCGACACGACCTGCGCGATCGTGGGCGGCGTACTCGCCGCGGGCAAGGCGGGAGCACCGCCCGCCGAGTGGGCGCGGCGCACCGAGGCACTGCCGGACTGGGTGCCCTCGGGAACCTGACGGCCCAGCTGCTCCCGGACACTCGCCCCGGGCGGGGCGAGTGGAGACTCTCCGTGCTCATAGGGAACTCTCTGTGACCGTCGCTCGTTGGTCCGGTATCCGCCGATCACCGCCTCCGCGGTCGGAGAAGGCCGGCGGAGCGGTGATGACGAGGGGATGGGGGCGAGATGACGTTGACGTCGCTGACGCCGGTGCCGGTCGCGCAGCTGGGCCCGTGGCTGGCGCCGGTGCTGTTTCCCGCCGTGTTCCTGGCCTTGTTCCCGGCGCTGGCGGGTGCGCTCGGGGCCGTGCCGCGGCCGGCCGGACCGTCGTGGGTGCCGTCCGTCCCCCGGCGGCGGTCCGGCCGGCCGCGGCCCCTCGCGGCGCGGCCTGGTTCAGCCGATGTGCGGGGCCGCCGCACCCGAGAGCGAGTCGAGGTCGGTCTTGCGGACCCTCAGCACCATCCAGGCGGTGAGGAAGGCGAGCGCGGCCATCGCGGCGGCCGGTATGAAAGCGGTGGAGATGCCGTGCGCGAGCACGTCGTGCCCCCATGGCGCGGGCAGTTGATGCGTCTTGGCGAACTGCGCCTTCTGCTCCGGCGAGCCGTCGGCGAGGAACTTCGGCAGCTGCTTCTTCGCCTCGTCCGTGCTGGCCGTCCCGAAGACGGTCGTCAGGATGGACAGCCCGAGCGAACCGCCGACCTGCTGCATGGCGTTGAGCAGTCCGGATGCCGCGCCCGCCTCGTGCGGGGAGACACCGGACACGGCGGTGACGGTGGCCGTCACGAAGTTCAGGCCCATCCCGAAGCCGAACACCACCATGGGGCCCAGTACCCCGCCCACATACGTGCTGTCGGGCCGGATGAAGCTCTGCCAGGCCAGTCCGATCACCACGAGTGCCGAACCCGTCATCATGAACGGCTTGGGGCCGAGCTTCGGCAGGAAGCGCTGCGACAGACCCGCACCGGCCGCGATCGCGACGGTCACGGGAAGGAAGGCGATACCCGCCTCGATGGCGCTGTAGCCCAGCACGTTCTGCACGAACAGCACGATGTAGAAGAACATGCCGAACATCGCCGCGGCCAGGCACAGCATGATCACGTACGTGCCCCAGCGGTTCCGGTCGGCGAACATCCGGAGTGGGGTGATCGGCTCCTTGGCCCGCTTCTCGGTGAACACGAAGGCGATCAGCAGCACCACGGCCGCGCCGAAGGAGCCGAGGGTGAGGCCGTCTTGCCAGCCTTCCTCCGCGGCGCGGATGAACCCGTACACCAGCGAGGCCATGCCGACGGTGGAGGTCAGCGCGCCGGTGAGGTCGAAGCGTCCCGGATGCCGCTGCGACTCGTTGATGTACAGCGGCGCGAGCGAGACGATCAGTACGCCGATGGGTATGTTGACGAACAGCACCCACCGCCAGTCGAGCCAGTCCGTGAGCATGCCACCAGCGAGCAGGCCGATGGCGCCACCGCCCGCGGACACGGCGGCGAACACGCCGAAGGCCCGGTTGCGTTCGGGGCCTTCGGGGAAGGTCGTGGTGATCAGCGCCAGCGCCGTGGGGGACGCGATCGCGCCGCCCACTCCTTGCAGGGCCCGTGCGGCCAGCAGCTGCCAGGGTTCCTGGGCCAGGCCACCCAGCAGCGAGGCGAAGGTGAACAGCAGGATGCCGGTCATGAACACCCGGCGGCGGCCGAGGATGTCACCGGCCCGCGCACCGAGCAGCAGCAGGCCGCCGAAGGTGAGCGTGTAGGCGCTGACCACCCACGTCAGGTCGGTGGTGCTGAACTTGAGCGCGTCCTGAATGTGCGGGAGCGCGATGTTCACAATCGTCGCGTCGAGTACCACCATGAGTTGACTGGCCGCGATGACGGTGAGTGCGATGCCGGGATGCCCCGCTCGGCGGGCCACGCCCGGTTTCCGGTCATCCTTGAGCAACTGAGAGGTCGTCACTATGGGTCCCCCATAAAGGCTTTAGTGAACGCTCGCGTTCACTGTCACGTCCACGGTAGTGAGTCCCCAACAGTGAACGCAAGCGTTCACTTAAGTGCGCGCCGCGCCCTGCGTCCCCCCGTTGCTGCAGCGCGGCGCCGCTCCCTCCCGGAATCCCCGCTTCCCTTGCATGCTGGAGAACACAGATGGTTACCTCGCGCTGGACGGCCGCGCCTGTCGGCACGGCCTCCCCTCGTCGGCGCGGTGCGGTGCTGGAGCGCGCGATCCTCGACGCCGCTCTGGAGCAGCTCAGCACGGTCGGCTGGAAGGGCCTGACCATGGAGGGCATCGCGGCCGGCGCCCATACCGGCAAGGCGGCGGTCTACCGCCGCTGGCCCTCCAAGGAGGATCTGGTCGCGGACGCTCTGGTGTCCGGACTGCCCAGGGTGGAGAAGGTCCCGGACCTCGGGAGCGTGCGCGACGACCTTCTCGCCCTGTGCCGGCAGGTGCGGCAGATCATGTACTCGCAGCCCGGCGTCGCGCTTCGCTCAGTCATTCACGAGTGCGATGAAGTGCAGGCGGAGCGCTTCGAAGGGGTGATCATCGGGAGTGTGGTGGAGCCGACCGTCAAACTGCTTCGGGAGGTCATCACCCGTGGAATAGAGCGAGGAGAGGTGCGCGCGGACGCGGCCAACGGGTATGTCTTCGACGCCGTCCCGGCCATGATGATGTACCGATCGAAGATGTGCGCAAGCGAATGGCCCGAGCAGGAACTCGAAGAGATGATCGACCTGCTGATGCTTCCGCTGCTGCGCCCCTACGGAGCCTGATGCCTCGCGTCGGCGCTCTCGCCGTCGGCGGGAGACCGGGGTGTCGCGCGGCGATCGAGACGGCGTACGCTAAGGGCGCCATGCCGTACGAACCACCTACTCACACCGTCGAGCGCTCCCTGCGCGCCACGACCGGAGCGAAGGTCATTGCCGGTGTCGACGAGGTGGGACGCGGCGCCTGGGCCGGACCCGTCACCGTCTGTGCCGCGATCACCGGACTGCGCCGCCCGCCCGAGGGTCTGACCGACTCCAAACTGCTGACGGTCAGGCGCCGTACGGAACTCGCCGAGACGCTGCGGTCATGGGTGACTGCCTATGCGCTGGGGCATGCTTCCCCCGAGGAGATCGACAGCCTGGGGATGACGGCCGCGCTGCGGCTCGCCGCGGTCCGTGCCCTGGACGTTCTGCCTGTCTGCCCCGACGCCGTGATCCTCGACGGGAAGCACGATTACCTCGGCGCTCCGTGGAAGGTACGCACGGTGATCAAGGGCGATCGGTCCTGTGTGGCCGTCGCGGCGGCGTCGGTGATCGCCAAGGTTCAGCGCGACAAAATGATGGCCGAACTGGGTACCGACCATGCAGACTTCGGATTTGCGGACAACGCCGGGTATCCGTCACCCGTGCACAAGGCCGCACTGGAGGAGCGGGGGCCCACCCCGCACCACCGTTTGTCGTGGGCGTATCTTGATGCGTTGCCTCAGTGGCGGCACCTCAAGAAGGTCCGCAGCTGGGTGGACGGAAGCGTTCCGGAAATCGAGGGCCAGCTCGGCTTCGATTTCTGACGGTTGCGCTCGCACTGATGTGCCCCCCGGTCACCCGCGCCGCACCAACGTTTGATAAATAACAGCTCATGCCTCTCATTCCCGAGGAGCCTCAGATTCACGAGAGTGCCCAGGGTCCCCGCGTCACTCCGGCCAGCGGCCGTACCGCGCCGACCCCTCGCCCCGTACCCGGCCCCCGCCCCGCGGCCCCGTCCCGCCCCGGTCGTCCCGGCCCTCAGCGGCCCACACCACCGGTGCAGCGCACGCCGCGTGACGTGAGTCCGGCCAGGCCCGGCCCCTCCGGCCCGGCCGCTGCCGCCGCCACGGCGAGCCCGCAGATCCAGCTGATCCCGGCTTCGGCCGAGGGTGCGCTCGACGCCGCCGAAGAGGCGGTGGACCTGCTCCTGGACACGGGCCGCGCCCCCGGCGACGTGCTTGTGATCACCACTGGTGCCCAGCACCCGTGGGCCGAGCACGAGCTGTCCTTCGGTGAAGCGTCCTACTGGGCGCAGCACGACGGCGGTGATGACGTCTTCTACGCGGATGCGGCTGTCGTCTCGCGCGCCGCGTCCCGCCCGGTGGTCGTCGTGGCCGTCAACGGAGGGCCCGCCTCCGCTGCCGCCACCGTCCTCCCGCTGGCTCACGCCCGTGCCGGTGCGCTGCTGATCGTCTGCGGCGACCCGCAGCAGATCAACTCGGGGCTGGGCGTCGGCGTCTGAGCCGCGACCGGCACCTCGGGACACCGAGGTGCCGACGGAGCCGCTCCGGCGGAATCCGCACGGTGCGGCTTTCGGCGTGCCCGGACGACGGGTGTCGGCCGCGCCGCGGAGGGGGCTGTTCCGCCGACAGACGCCGGGGGTGTGGGCGGCCGATGCCTCGCGGGTCCCGTTTCCGGTCGCCACGGCGAGGCGTGCCCGGGCCGGACGGTGTGCCCTCTCGGCGCAGCCCTGGAGTAGTGGGCGACCGTGCCCGGGCGCACCCCGGGCGCGCCCCACAGGGCCGTTGGACCACGACGGGAGCCCGCCTGCGCTCCTCGCCGGTGCTCGTGGCGACCGGCGGCCCGGTCGTCGGACACCAGCCGGTCGTGCGGTGCGTACGGCGCGGTCGGCGGCACACGCCGTCCCGTCCGTCTGCGCCGAGCAGTTCAGCGAGCCGCCGCCCGGCGCAGCACCTCGGAGACCGGGCCGCCGGTGCGCGGCACCAGTGGCGGGGCCTCCGACGTGGCGAAGGGCTCCGGCGCCGAGTGCGCGTGGGGCCGGCGTCCGCCGCGTCCCTCGCCGAGCACCTGCCAGCCCTCGTGCGTCAGCGTGATGTACGCCCCGCAGCGCAGCCCGTGCAGTGTGCAGGCATCGCGCAGCCCCCACATCCAGGCGCCGTCCTCCTCGGTCCAACGCGCCTCGCCCTCACGGCAGTAGAGCAGGACGGCCGTGCGCACGGGGGTGCGGCGACGCAGGTCGTGCGGAATCACCCGGCGGAGCTGGGCCAGCAGCGCGTTGCGGAACATCCAGCCGTCGGCCGCCGCCGGACGGCGTGTGAACGACGCGCTGGCCCGCAGCCGCTCCTCCGGGTCCAGAACCGCCACGATCGCCGTGAGCGGCTTCGGGTGGTGGCGGGCGTGCAGCCCGCTGACGACCTCACGGGGGTTGCGCAGCAGCGGGATTCCGGCGGCGGCCCATTCCGCCGGCTCAAGCAGGCGACTGGCGGAAGCGGCGGACGCGGACGTCGACAACGAGGCCGCCGAGGACGATGCGAATCCGAAGGTCACGTTCCTCCCTTCGGCTACGCGCCCATACTGCGGGCGAGGTCGGATTCGGGGGAGCGCGCACCGCAGCGGAGCCCAGCCGGAGCACGGACGAGTCGTGCGGGTAGCGGACCTCAATTCTTCCTGTCGAACTTGGATGCGGCAACGAGCAATTGGGGCCACCGGCTGTTATCTGGTGGTGCGTGGCTTATATCCCTACCCAAAGGTAGGGCCGATGACGCCCGAGGCATCCGGACACGGTCCGACGGGCCGCCGGACCGCCACTCCCGGAGGGTACGGATCGGCGGCAACGCGTCGCTCCTCTCCGGAGGGCGAGGACCAGCGGTACCGCGTCGCTCCTCCCCGGAGGACAAGGACCAGCGGTACCGCATCGCTCATCCCTGGAGGGCGAGAACCAGAGGCAGCACGCCGCGCGCGCCGGACTTCCGGAGCAGACGTGCCGCGATCGCCAGGGTCCAGCCTGTCTCCGTGAAGTCGTCGACCAGCAGCACCGGACCCTGGGCCTCGCCGAGTGCCGAGGCCAGGGCAGGTGGCACCGTCAACGCGCCGTCGAGGGCCTTCAGCCGCTGCGCGCTGTTGCTGCGGGGCGATCGGGGCGTGTCCCCGGCGTATTCCACCGAACCGAGCAGAGGGAGCCTGCCGATCTCGGCGATCCGGGCGCCCAACGAATGGATCAGCAGGGGCCGGCTACGCGAGGCCACGGTGACCACGCCCACCGGCCGGGCGGGGGCATCGGGTGCACCGGAGGCCCAGCCGCCGGGCCCCCGGGCCCAGTCGGCCAGCACGTCGACCACGGCATGCGCCACGTCGTCCGGCACCGCGGCGTCCGGCGTCCGGGGCGCGAACAGCGGACGCAGCCGGTTGCCCCAGCCGATGTCCGACAGACGCCCCAGAGCCCGCCCGGGCGAGGCCTGCTCCCCGGCCGGAATGCGTCCCTTGAGATCGATGCCGATGGCCGGGAGCCCGGTCGGCCACATACGGCGGGGCTCCACTTCCACCCCGGCACGGCCCAGGTCGCTCCGCGCGGCGTCCAGGGCCGCCGTGGACAGGCCGGAGGTGAAGCGAGGTTCCGCGCAGTTGTCGCAGCGGCCACAGGGCTTGGCGCCCTCGTCGTCCAGCTGGCGCTGCAGGAACTCCATCCGGCACTCGGTGGTGGTGGCGTACTCGCGCATCGCCTGCTGCTCGGCGGCGCGCTGCCGGGCCACCCACGCGTAGCGCTCGGCGTCGTACGACCACGGCTGTCCGGTGGCGATCCAGCCGCCCTTGACCCGGTGCACCGCTCCGTCCACGTCGAGGACCTTGAGCATGGTCTCCAGACGTGAGCGGCGCAGCTCGACCAGCGGCTCCAGGGCGGGCAGCGACAGGGGCCCGTCCGCCCGGGCAAGGACGTCGAGGGTGCGCCGGACCAGATCCTCGGAGGGGAAGGCCAGCGATGCGAAGTACTCCCAGATCGCCTCGTCCTCCTTGCCGGGCAGCAGAAGTACCTCGGCGTGTGCGACGCCGCGGCCGGCCCTGCCGACCTGCTGGTAGTAGGCGATGGGGGAGGAGGGCGAGCCGAGATGGACCACGAAACCGAGATCCGGCTTGTCGAAGCCCATGCCGAGCGCGGAGGTGGCGATCAGGGCCTTGACACGGTTGCCGAGCAGGTCGTCCTCCGCCTGCTGCCGTTCGGCGTTCTCGGTCTTGCCCGTGTACGAGGCGACGGTGTGCCCGCGCTGCCGCAGGAAGGCGGTGACCTCCTCGGCGGCGGCGACAGTGAGTGTGTAGACGATGCCGGAGCCCGGCAGGTCGTCGAGATGGTCGGCGAGCCAGGCCATCCGGTGCGCGGCGTCCGGGAGCCGCAGCACGCCGAGGCTCAGACTCTCCCGGTCCAGCGGCCCGCGCAGCACCAGCGCGTCGGATGTGCCGCCCGTGCCGAGCTGCTCGGCGACGTCCGCGGTGACCCGCGCGTTGGCCGTGGCGGTGGTGGCCAGCACGGGGACGCCGGGCGGCAGGTCGGCGAGCATGGTGCGCAGCCGGCGGTAGTCGGGGCGGAAGTCGTGGCCCCAGTCGGAGATGCAGTGGGCCTCGTCCACGACCAGCAGGCCGGTGGCCGCGGACAGCTTGGGCAGGACCTGGTCACGGAAGTCGGGGTTGTTCAGCCGCTCCGGCGAGACGAGCAGCACGTCGACGTCGCCCGCCGCGATCTCGGTCTGGACGGATTCCCACTCCTCGGTGTTGGCGGAGTTGATGGTCCGGGCGTGAATACCGGCCCGGCCCGCGGCCTCCACCTGGTTGCGCATGAGCGCGAGCAGCGGCGAGACGATCACCGTGGGCCCGCTTCCTGCGGCCCGCAGCAGCGAGGTGGCCACGAAGTACACCGCGGACTTGCCCCAGCCCGTGCGCTGCACCACCAGGGCCCTGCGCCGGTCGGCGACCAGTGCCTCGATCGCCCGCCACTGGTCCTCGCGCAGGCGGGCGGCGCCCGTGGCGTCCCCGACGAGTCGGGCGAGGACGGCGTCGGCCTGTGCCCGGAGATCCGCGTTGCTCGTGTGCTCCATGCGTTCCATACAACAGGACGGGACCGACAACCGGGCGCGCCCGGGCCGAGGCTGTGGACAACGGGAGCGGCAGTGTCGTGTCCCTGACTCGACTTATCCACAGGCTCAAGCGGAATTTCAAGATCCGCGAGATCGTCGGCGCATGACGAACCACAGCGAGACCACCGGACCCTTCGACAACGACATCCCGGACCAGGAGCCGCCGAACGGACCGGCCGAGCACACCGCGCAGGTCACTCTGCGCACCCCGGCCGAACTCGCCGACGCCCTGCCCTACCTGCTCGGCTACCGCCCGGAGGACAGCATGGTGCTCGTCGCCCTGCACGACCGCGGAGGCCGCGGCAGGTTCGGCGGCCGGGCCCGGCTCGGCATCCCCGCGAGCCCGGAGGACTGGGAGGCGGCCGCCCGGCAGCTGGCTCGCGGGCTGGTGACCGGCAGCGAGCGGCGTGGCACCCGGCCCGAGCGGATGGTGGCCTACGTCTGCCAGGAGCCGGGTCGGGGGGAGTCGGGCAGGGACGTCAAACGGCGGCTGGAGAGGCTGGCCCACCTCATGCGCACCGAGTGCGGCAGCCTCGACGTGCCCGTCGTCGAGGCCCTGTGCATCTCGGACGGCCGTTACTGGTCGTACTGCTGTCCGGCGGGGGACTGCTGCCCCGAGGACGGCTCACCGATGGGCCTGCCCGGCACCTCCGTGCTCGCCGCGGCGGCCACCTACGCCGGCATCCAGGTGCGCGGCACGCTGCGGGAGCTGCGCGCCAGGTTGCAGCCCTGGGAGACCACCGCGGCGCTGGGACAGGAGATCGCCCTGGACGCGGCCGGCATGAGCTTGGTGCCCCGCATGCTGGACGAGACGGCCCGCGAGGAGGTGGCGAAGGAGACCCTCGGTCTCGCCGAGCGGATCATCGGCCGCTTCGCCGCCGTGGCGCCGGTCTCCGGCACGCATCCGGCGGACGTGCGTGACGACGGGCTCCTGGGGGACGACGAGGCGGCCAGCCTCATCCTCGGGTTCCAGGACCGAACGACGCGTGACAAGGCCGCCGCCTGGATGGAGGGGGACGAGGCGGGCCCGGCGCTCCGGCTCTGGCGGGCGCTGGCCCGTCGCTGCGTCGGGCCCTACGGCGAGCACGCCGCCGCGCCGCTGACCCTGGCGGGCTGGGTCGCCTGGTCCATGGGTGACGAACTGGAGGCTCGGGAGGCCCTGGCCATGGCCTTGGGTGCCGATCCCGACTATCTCTTCGCCCGTCTGCTGCACCAGGCGTGCAACGAGGGGCTCGACCCTGAAGCGATCCGCCGCTGCCTGCGCGCGGAGAGCACGCGACGCACGCCTGCGCAGACCGCGCAGCGCACGGACGAGGCAGCGCGGCCCGCTCTGGCCGAGTCCTCGCAGATCCTGGCCTCGGCTCCCGGAAGCCCGGCGGTCGACCGGAGCCCCGGCTCCCGGGCGGGCGTGCGGCGACGGCGCCGTGCGCGCTGGGCGGACGGCGAGGACGGCCGTCACTCAGCCAGGGTGAAGGCGGGCCGACGGAGGCCGGCCGATTCCCGTCCCGGCTCGTCCGCTGACACAGCCGCCCGCCCCGGCATCTCCGGCCCGGTCGACACGCGCACGCGTGGAGCGGGCCTCGGAGACGCCACGACCAGTGGCACCCCGTCGGACAGCGGACGCCCGCAGTCCGAGAGGGACGGATGAGCGCCGGCCGGTCTGCCCGGGTCCGTGAGCGGTCCTCGCGGGAACGGCCGGAGTCCCGCCCGCAGAGATCGGAGGACACCCCCCCCACACCACCGGAGCGAACCGGCGGGGTGGTCCCGAGGCCGGCAGGAGGAGAGCCGTGCGTCCCTGGAGGGAGGTACCGGTTCGGTGTCGAGGCCCGGTCGGAGGACACCCCGCACACCCGGGGGAGAACTCCCAGTGTGGTGTCGAAGCCCGGGGGGAGGAGAACCCACCGACACCGGGGTGGACTCCCAGCGCAGTGCCGAGGCCACCGGCGGAAAGTGCGCCGGCGGACAACCTCGCCGGCCGGTCACGCCGTCATCGGTCGGCTTCCCCCTCGCGAGCCGTGACCCTGACGTGTCCCCTTCCGTTCACCTGAGTGGCGGAACGCCTGGACGGGCCCTGCCGCCGTACTTCCGCCTGCCCCCTGGGGCGACCCACCGGCCGCACAGCACGTACGCACCGCACCGAGCACAGAAGAAGCCACTCCATGCACCAGCAGCCGATTCCGCCCTCCGCCGTCGGCGACCGTCCGCCCCGGGGCCGGCAGGAGCCGTTCGCGACGGACGGCGCCCCCCACCCACCCAACGTCTCCAGCCCCCCACCGCCGCCGTCCGCGAACCCACCTCCCCGGCCCCCGGTCACCCGCGGCGATCACCCATCGCCCGCCTCCCACCGGCCCGCCGCGGCCCCGCCGCCACGCACGCCCCCGGGCAGCCGCCCGGCGCCCGAGCTGCCGCCCACGCACACGGCGCTGATCTGCGTCGCCCTGCCCGGTCTCGCCATCTCCGGCGAACTGGGACAGCTGGCCGGCCGGGGGCTGGACGGTTTCTACCGGAGTGGCAGGCGGCTGCTCTCCCGGTGCCAGGTTCGTGTTGCAGGACGTGAACCTCTGCCGCTGCAGGCCAGGATGACCGGAGCCGACACCGCCCGTTTCGTGGGTACGCTGCGCGCTTCCCCGGCAGCCGGCCCCGACCCCGACGTCGTCGTCGAACGCACACGCCACGCCGACGGAACCGAACGGATCACGCTCCACAATGCCGCCATGCGTCCGCTGCGCCTGCCCGTCGAGGTCGCGCTCGCCACCGACCTGGCGGAACTCGGCGCCATCGCCGCCGGTGCGGCGGGTTCCGAACTCCCGGCCAGCGTTCACGACTCGGGTCTGCGCTGGGCCACGGCCGACGCCGCCGCCTGCGTGACCGCCGAACCACCACCCTCCGACGCCCTGGCGTCCGCCGGACTGCTGCGCTGGGAACTTCAACTGCCCCCGGGCGGGACGGCAACCGTGGAACTGAGGGTGCGGCCCGAAGGCACGGGCCCGCTACGGGCCGCGGGCCATGCCGCCACCAGTCCCTTCGCGCCCGCCCGGGCGGAGGGCGACGACCCCCGGCCGGCCTCGCTGCTGAACTCGGCCGTCGCCGACCTCCAGGCACTGCTCCTGCGGGACCCCGCGCACCCCGCCGACACCTACCTCGCGGCAGGCGCCCCCTGGCGCTGCGGAATGGCTCCGGCGGAGGCCCTCGCCGCCGCCCGCATGACACTGCCCCTGGGTACCCGCCTCGCCGCGGGCACCCTGCGCACCCTGGCCCGTACCCAGCTCCCGGGCCCGGGCCCCAGGGCGGGCCTGATCCCCGGCCCGCGACGCGACGCCGGCCCCCACCTCCCGCCGAGCTGCACCGCAACGGAGGCGACACTCCTTTTCCCCGTCCTGCTCGCCGAGGCCCGCCGCTGGGGGCTGCCCGACCAGGAGACGGAGGAACTCCTGCCCGCGGCCGAGCGCTGCCTGACCTGGCTGCGGACCACCGTGGGCGATGGCACCTATCTCTCCGACCCGCACCCCGCGGGCCCGGCCCGCTGCGAGACCCAGGCCCACGCGCATCGCGCCGCCCTGCTCGGTGCCGACCTCCTCGACGCCTATGACAGGCCGGGAGCCACGGAATTACGTCACTGGGCCCAGACCCTCAGGACGGCCTTCCGGGCCGGCTTCTGGATCGAGGACCGCGGCGGTGGACGCCCGGCCGCGGCCCTGGCACCGGACGGCCGACCCGTGCCCCACCTGACCGCCACCGCCGTCCACCTCCTCGACACCGGCCTGCTCGGTGCCGGCCGGCTCGCCCCGGGCCTGCTCGACAAGGTGCACACCGAACATCTCGCCCGGCTGATCGGTACCCCCGCCATGGACGCGGGCTGGGGGCTGCGGGGCCTCGGCACCAAGGAGCCGGGACACAATCCGTTCGGCCACCGGGCCGGGGCCGTGCGGGTCCATGAGACAGCACTCGCGGTCGCCGGACTGGCGGCGGCCGGCTACGAGACGGAGGCCGGCGGCCTGCTGAGAGGGCTGCTGGAAGCGTCGGAACACTTCGGTCACCGGCTGCCGGAGATGTTTGCCGGCGAACAGCGTTCCGCCGGCTCCGCACCTCTCCCGCACCCCGCGGCCTGCCGCCCGGCGGCTACCGCGGCGGCTTCCGTGATCCTGCTGCTCACCGCCCTCGCCGGTATCCGCCCCGACGGCCCGGCACGCACGGTCACCCTGTGCCCCGTGCGCAGTGCGCCGCTCGGCGAACTCGGCCTCAGTGGGCTGCGCGTCGTGGGCGCCCCCTTCGCGGTGCGTATCAGCCGGCTGGGACTCGCGATGGTGGAGGAGGCGGCGGACGACCTGCGACTGGGCTCGTGACACCCCGGACAAGGAGGTCGACCTCGCACGACGCCACCGGACCGAAGGACGGGAGGCGGCCCCGCACCCCACCGCCGTGACGAAGCGGAACCGCCACCGATGCGGCCGACCAGGGGAGTGTTTATCGTCAAGCAGACGACTATGATCGCCGCATGCCCTACGACCCGTCAGCCTTTCCGCCCTTCGCCGTCACCGTGGATCTGGTCGTGCTGACCGTGCGCCGCCATGCTCTGTGCGCGCTCGCGGTACGCAGGGGCGAGCCGCCCTTCCAGGGGCGCTGGGCACTGCCCGGCGGCTTCGTACGGGACGACGAGGATCTGACCCAGGCGGCGGCGCGCGAGCTGGCCGAGGAGACCGGGCTGTGCGCCCACGATCCCTCCGCTCCGGCCCAGGACAACGGGGCCCACCTGGAGCAGCTCGCCACCTACGGCGACCCCAAGCGGGACCCGCGCATGCGCGTGGTCAGTGTCGCGCATCTCGCGCTCGCACCCGACCTGCCCGCACCGCGTGCCGGCGGTGACGCCAGCAACGCGCGCTGGGCGCCGGTCGAGGAACTTCTCCAGCAGGGCGGTTACGGCCGCGACGAAGAACCCGTGGCGCCGCTCGCCTTCGACCACGCCCAGATCCTCGCCGACGGAGTCGAACGCGCCCGCTCCAAGATCGAGTACTCGTCACTGGCTACCGCCTTCTGCCCGCCCGAATTCACCGTCGGAGAGCTGCGCCGGGTGTACGAGGCGGTATGGGGCGTGGCGCTCGACCCGCGCAACTTCCACCGCAAGGTCACCGGAACCCCCGGCTTCCTCGTCCCGACAGGAGGGACGACCACGCGCCAGGGCGGTCGGCCGGCCCAGCTCTTCCGAGCCGGCGGCGCCACCCTGCTCAACCCGCCGATGCTGCGCCCCGAGGTGTGACACGCGGGGCGGCGGCCCCCCTCAGCAGTCAGCACGCCGGGGGTTCGTGCTGAGCGCCGGTTCCATCGAACGGCGGACAAGAGCGGGGCTTGGCCACATGGCTTCGTCGCGCAAGCCGCCTTATACCGGAAAAAACGGATATGTCGCGCTATCTTGCTTCAGGTGATCCAGGCCTTCGGACTGACCAGCAACCCCCGCAAGGCGCATCCGCCCGCCATCGACGACATCTCCTTCGAAGCGCGTGCCGGGCATGTCACCGCGCTGCTCGGGGGCGCCGACGCGGGCAAGACGACGACGCTCAAACTGATGCTTGAGCTCCAACAGGGGCGCGGCATCACCTACTTCAGGGGCCGGCCCCTGCACCGGATCGCCCATCCGGCACGGGAAGTCGGCGTACTTCTCGGCGACGTACCGGGCCATCCGGCCCGATCGGTCCGTGGCCATCTGCGGATGCTGTGCGCGGCGTCGGGCGTTCCCGTGCGGCGAGCCGACGAAGTCCTCGAAGTGGTCGGACTCATCAGTCTCCGGGAGGAGCGCCTAGGCACACTGTCGCGCGGCATGGACCGCAGACTCGGACTCGCCTGCGCCCTGCTGCCCGACCCGCACACGCTCGTCCTGGACGAACCCACCGACGGCCTCTCCGCCCGTGAGGCCCAGTGGCTGCACGGCATGTTGCGGGCCCACGCCACCCAGGGTGGCACGGTGCTGTTCACCACGGCCGACCCCAAGGAGGCGGCGCGGACCGCCGATCGGGTCGTCACGCTCGACGGCGGCAGACTCGTCGCCGACCAGGAGGCCAGGGCTTTCGCCCGCACCCGGCTGCGCCCGCGCGTGGCCGTCCGCAGCCCCCACGCCGCACGCCTGGCGGCCCTGCTCGCCAAGGACGCTCGTACTGCCCGGCGCTCCGTCGAAGTCGTACGCGAGGGCGGCAACCGCCTCTCGGTGTACGGCAGCACGACCGCCGACGTCGGCGAGATCGCGTTCCGCAACGGGATCCTCGTCCATCAACTCGCCGACGAGGTGGGCGACATGGGGCCGGGCACCGACGCGGAAGGCGACGGCGGGACCTGCTCCGCCGATCCCCGGCAGGCCGTACCGGACTCACCGCGGGCGGACCGGCAGGCGCGGCCGGTCAGCGGAGCGACGGGGTGGCAGGCGCGGCCGGACAGCGGAGCGACGGAGTGGCAGGCCGTACCGGACAGCGGAGCGGCGCCGTGGCCCCCAGCGGCCTCCGACGTACGGCAGGGCGAGCGGGAGAACACCACGGCCGGCTTCCCGGTGGCGGAGCCGTGTACCGCGGTGCCGGTGGGGAAGTCGGACACCGCGCTGCCCGATCCGGCAGCGGCCGCGCCGGACCTCGACCGGCCCGCGCCGGAGCCGCATACCCCGGCGCCGGGCCTGCCGACGGCGAACGCCACGGCGTCCGGGCATCCGTCAGGACAGCCGGAGCGCACCCCGGCCGAGCCGAAGACGCCTCGGGCCAAGCGGGAGGTGACCGGCCCGCACCTGACCGACGAAGGGCGATCGGCGTCCGGCCCTTCGGCGTCGGAACGGGTGTGCACAAGCGACGGCCAGCGCAGTGGGCGCGGCCGATCTCCTGAGCAAGGGGCCGAGCCGGACCGCCCGGTGACCAGCTCCGGTGCTACGGCCCGCGACGCGTCACCGGCCGCCGCGGACTCCTCGGGCGACGGCACCACGCACAGCCTCACCGCAGCCGGTGACGCGAGCACGGCCGAAGCGGCGCCAGGCGGAGCCGCCGGCCGGTCCGCCGACTCGGCCCCTGCCCGTGAGACCGGTCTCGGCGGAGCCGCGTCCGCCACCGAACCGCAGACCGGTGGCATGGGTGCCCCCGCGGCGACCATCACCGGTACCCGAACCCTTCTCCCCGGGGCCAGGAATCCCGGCGTACGCCGGCCGCAGACCGGCCCTGCCACGCGTACCGACGGTGTCCGCACCGCCGCCGCCTTCCCCCTGCCACCTCCCATCTCCGTCCACCCCGCCCCCAGCCCCCTGCGGCCTCTGCGCTACGAGCTCCGGCGCGCCGCCGGCATCAGCACCGGCTTCCTCACCTGCGGTGCCGTGCTGGTCGTGTCCGCGCTCATCGCGGTACTCCTGGCGCGGATGGGGCACACCCCTCAGGCGCGGCTCTTCGCGGCATGGCCGCGGGAGCTGCCGCTGCCGCCGGCCGCCCTCGCGGCAGGGCTGCTCGGCGCGCTGGCCTTCGGAGACGAGTTCCGTCACCCCGCCCTCGCGGCGGACCGCGGCACCGTCCCCCGCCGACTGGGTCTGCTCACCGCCAAACTGCTCGTCTCCGGAGCCACCGCGGCGCTGCTCGCCTTCCTCACGGTGGGCTGCGACGCCGAGGTGCTCTACATCGTCTACGGACGGCAGCTGACGGAAGTTCCCGCGGACTGGCTTTCGGCAACCGCGAGTTGGTTCGCCCTGGTCGTCGGCTGCGCCTGGGCCGGCGTGCTGGCGGCCGGCGTGTTCCGGTCCACGACGGCCGGGCTGGCCGCCGTCCTCGCCGTACCCGTCCTCGTCGTCCCCGTCGTGCACAAGGCGCTGCAGGGGCCGGCCGTACGGATGGCGGCCGATTTCCCCCTGCGGATGCGGGAGGTCTTCCTGTTGCAGTGGCCCTTCGGAGGGGAGCGATATTTGCTCGCAGCCGCTCGGGTCCTGGCTCAACCGGTGGGCTGCGCACTGGCGTTGTCGCTCGCCGGGCTGCTTTGCGCGTACGTCCTCACGGCCCTGCGTATCAGATGGCGATGACCACCGTCCGCACGCTTCCGGTCCTGCTCTGCGCACAACTCCCCGAAGAAAGCCCATTTCTTTCCGATAAGGCGTCAATTGCGACGGTGTGAGCGATCACCCTTTCGTGTGCTTTTCACCAAAGACCTCAAGGGAGTTGGAGACGACGCCGACAAAGGATCCGTGAGTACCCTTGCGCACACCATGATGACCGCCGCCCGCTCCACCGACTCCGGTCTGGCCGGCCCGGGCGAACTCGACCGCTACCCCTACGCCGAGGCCCCGATGGCCGACCGCGTCGGTATGCCTGCCTGGGACGGCGGTGAGACCGAGCTGGGCCGTGTCGGCCGACGGGCCACGGGCAGCCGCGGACGCGGGCTGCACGGCCAGCTCGTTCAGCAGCTTGGACAGATGATCGTCTCCGGCGACCTGGGCGCCGACCGTCCGCTGGTGCCGGAGGAGATCGGCCAGCGTTTCGAGGTCTCCCGGACCGTCGTCCGCGAGTCCCTCCGCGTCCTCGAGGCCAAGGGCCTGGTCAGTGCCCGCCCGAACGTCGGCACGCGCGTGCGTCCCGTCAGCGACTGGAACCTCCTCGACCCGGACATCATCGAGTGGCGGGCCTTCGGCCCCCAGCGCGACGACCAGCGCCGGGAACTGAGCGAGCTGCGCTGGACGATCGAGCCGCTCGCCGCCCGCCTCGCCGCCGGACACGGGCGCGAGGAGGTGCAGCAGCGCCTCTGCGACATGGTCGAGATCATGAGCCACGCCATGGCTCAGGGTGACGCCCTCACCTACTCGCGCGCCGACACCGAGTTCCACGGGCTGCTCATCCAGATCGCGGGCAACCGGATGCTGGAGCACCTCTCCGGCATCGTCTCGGCGGCACTCCATGTCTCCGGGGGCCCGGTCACCGGCTGTGACCGCCCGAACGAGGCGTCCCTCGCGCAGCACGCGCGGATCGTCGACGCGCTCGGCACCGGCGACGGCAGCGCGGCCGAGACGGCCATGCGCCAGCTGCTCACGGTCCACCCCGAGGTGGAGCGTGTGGTGCCCGCCCCGCGCGAGCACTGACCCCGCGAGGGGCGCGGTGCGGTCGCCGGTGTGCGGCGTCCTCGTGGTGCTCGTCGCGGCGCCGGGCCCGAACCGGCCGTCGCCGGACCCCGCCGGACCTTCTGGAGTCCGGCGGTCCGGCGGGGCCCGGCGACGCGTCGGATCGCCCCGGCCATGGGTGTGCGGCCGGGGCGGAGGCCATGGATGATCTCATTTGTGTACATCTGACCACTTTTGACTGCTTACGGGGTGTGACTCGGACCACGCAGATTGGGCGTAACGCTTGTGGAGACAGCGCGATGACCTAAGAGGTGATAGCCGCGGAGGGAATACGGACGCCATGCAAGGCGCTGTGCATCTCCCCGGTCCCCGCCCGCGCCGTCGGCCCATCCCCAGGCCGGTGGTCGGCTCCTGTCCGCAGTGGACGGTGCCGGAAGCCGTTTTCCAACGTTCCGAGAGGTTGTTCGTGTCGGCCAGCACATCCCGTACGCTCCCGCCGGAGATCGCCGAGTCCGTCTCTGTCATGGCGCTCATTGAGCGGGGAAAGGCTGAGGGGCAGATCGCCGGCGACGATGTGCGTCGGGCCTTCGAAGCTGACCAGATTCCGGCCACTCAGTGGAAGAACGTACTGCGCAGCCTCAACCAGATTCTTGAGGAAGAGGGTGTGACGCTGATGGTCAGTGCCGCAGAGCCCAAGCGCACCCGCAAGAGCGTCGCAGCGAAGAGCCCGGCAAAGCGCACCGCCACCAAGACGGTCGCGGCGAAGACGGTGACCACCAGGAAGGCCACCGCCCCCACGGCCACCCCCGCGGCTCCCGCCGCCCCGGCCTCCGCCGATGCCGCCGAGGAAGCCGCACCCGCCAAGAAGGCCGCTGCCAAGAAGGTGACCGCCAAGAAGACGGTCGCCAAGAAGGCCGTCGCGAAGAAGACGGCCGCCAAGAAGACCACGGGCAAGAAGGACGACGCCGAGCTCCTCGAGGAAGAGGTGCTCGAGGAGACCAAGGTCGCCGACGAGCCCGAGGGTGCCGAGAGCGCCGGCTTCGTCCTGTCCGACGAGGACGAGGACGACGCGCCCGCGCAGCAGGTCGCCGCGGCCGGTGCCACCGCCGACCCGGTCAAGGACTACCTGAAGCAGATCGGCAAGGTCCCCCTGCTCAACGCCGAGCAGGAGGTCGAGCTCGCCAAGCGCATCGAGGCGGGTCTGTTCGCCGAGGACAAGCTGGCGAACGCCGACAAGCTCGCCCCGAAGCTCAAGCGTGAGCTGGAGATCATCGCCGAGGACGGCCGCCGCGCCAAGAACCACCTTCTGGAGGCCAACCTCCGTCTGGTGGTCTCCCTGGCCAAGCGCTACACCGGCCGCGGCATGCTCTTCCTGGACCTCATCCAGGAGGGCAACCTCGGTCTGATCCGCGCGGTCGAGAAGTTCGACTACACCAAGGGCTACAAGTTCTCCACGTACGCCACCTGGTGGATCCGTCAGGCGATCACCCGCGCCATGGCCGACCAGGCCCGCACCATCCGTATCCCGGTGCACATGGTCGAGGTCATCAACAAGCTCGCGCGTGTGCAGCGCCAGATGCTCCAGGACCTGGGCCGCGAGCCCACCCCGGAGGAGCTGGCCAAGGAGCTCGACATGACCCCGGAGAAGGTCATCGAGGTCCAGAAGTACGGCCGTGAGCCCATCTCGCTGCACACCCCGCTGGGCGAGGACGGCGACAGCGAGTTCGGTGACCTCATCGAGGACTCCGAGGCTGTCGTCCCCGCCGACGCGGTCAGCTTCACGCTTCTGCAGGAGCAGCTGCACTCCGTGCTGGACACCCTGTCCGAGCGCGAGGCAGGCGTCGTCTCCATGCGCTTCGGTCTCACCGACGGTCAGCCGAAGACCCTCGACGAGATCGGCAAGGTGTACGGCGTGACGCGTGAGCGCATCCGCCAGATCGAGTCCAAGACCATGTCGAAGCTGCGCCACCCCTCGCGGTCCCAGGTGCTGCGCGACTACCTCGACTAAGTCGCGGTCGTACGACGGCGAAGGCCCGGTTCCCCACGCGGGAGCCGGGCCTTCGTGCTGCGCGCTTGCGTCCCCTGGATCACTCTTGGTGCCCCAGGAGGACCTCGGAGTGAGGAGCATGCATGCGCCGTTCCGTTGCCCGGACACTGATTCGACCGCTGGTTCTGGCGGCCACCGTTGCCTCGATACCCCTGGTGAACGCGGCTCTCGCGGCTGCCGACAGCGTGGTCGTCGGGGGATTCCCGATTGATGTCTCCCAGGCCCCGTGGACGGTGGCACTGGCCAGCCGTGACCGATTCGGAGGTACGCGGGCGGGGCAGTTCTGCGGTGCCGTGGCCATCGGTCGCAGCACGGTGCTCACCGCGGCCCACTGTCTGTCCGAGGAAGTCCTCGGGGCGCCGCCGAGCCGAATGCGCGACCTCAAGGTCATCGCGGGCCGCACGGACCTGCTGTCGTCCCAGGGCGAGGAGATCGCCGTTCAGGACGTCTGGGTCAACCCCCGGTACGACGTCAGGACGAACTCCGGCGACTTCGCGGTCGTCACACTCGCCGGGCAGCTGCCTCAGAGTGCCGTCATCGCCATGGCGGCCCCGGGAGACCCTGCCTACGCGCCCGGCACGGAGGCACTGGTGTCCGGATGGGGCGACACGACCGGCGGAGGGGACTACGCGCGCCGGCTGCGCGCCGCACACGTGCGCGTGCTCTCCGACGAGCTGTGTGCAGGCGCCTACCCCGGCGGCCCTGACGGCACCTACCAGGCCGCCACGATGCTGTGCGCCGGTGAGGCCGCCGGCGGCCCCGACGGCTGTCAGGGGGACAGCGGGGGGCCTCTGGTGGCCGGTGGACGGTTGATCGGCCTCGTGTCGTGGGGGAGCGGCTGTGGGCGGCCCGGGCTGCCCGGCGTCTATACGCGCGTCTCCGAGGTCGTACGGGCGCTGGAGCCGGCCACAGGGGCCCGCCAACGGCCCGGCAGGAGCTCATGACGGTGTGTGTGGGCATGAGTACGGGCGGCCGCTCCTGGTGTGGGGAGCGGCCGCCCGTCCACCGGCCTGTGCCGGCGCTGGCTCGTCGTGGGTGCGAGATTCAGCGCTCTTCTTCGGAAGCGTTGTTCGGAACGGACGTAAGCCGCTCCGTCTCGTCCTGTATCTCAGCGGCGATCTTCTTGAGTTCCGGCTCGAACTTGCGACCGTGGTGGGCGCAGAAGAGCAGTTCTCCGCCGCTGAGCAGGACCACGCGCAGGTATGCCTGGGCGCCGCAGCGGTCGCAGCGATCGGCGGCCGTCAGCGGGCTCGCGGGGGTCAGAACAGTAGTCACGTCGCCTCTTCTCTAGCTCGACGAGCTGTCGTACCAGGGTCAACATCCAACCAGCCCGAAAACGTTCCCGCTCGTGGCTTTTCCTCGAAAAAATCTCTCCGGGGCGGCTGTCTGCTGCCGGTTGGCGGCGAATGTGCCGTATTGCGTGTCTTGTGTGCTTACGGGTTCGCGCTGTCTTGCGGTCTCGTCCTCCCGGCTGGGTTGCCGGTTGTTCATGAGGACGTGCCCGGAGCCTAAATGGTTCATGCCCCGAAGGGAACGTGATATGTACTTCACTCCATCGAGGGATCGAACACGTATACGACCCTGGACTAGGGTGAGTTTCCGACGAGGGTGGCGTTACACCGGTCCTACCAGGGCTCGGTACCCTCTGAGCGGCGACCGAAGCCGCCCCCTTACCCATAAGGGGGCCATCTGAAATTCAGCGAGGAGCGAACCGCGTGACCGCCGATACGTCCGTGCCGTCCACAGCGCTGCTGGCAGGAGCAGACCGGGACGGTTCCAACTACACCGCGCGGCACCTGCTCGTCCTCGAGGGCCTCGAAGCCGTGCGCAAGCGCCCGGGCATGTACATCGGCTCGACCGACAGCCGTGGCCTCATGCACTGTCTCTGGGAGATCATCGACAACTCCGTGGACGAGGCCCTCGGCGGCTACTGCGACCACATCGACGTGATCCTCCACGACGACGGCTCCGTGGAGGTGCGCGACAACGGCCGCGGCATCCCCGTGGACGTGGAGCCGAAGACCGGTCTGTCCGGCGTCGAGGTCGTCATGACCAAGCTGCACGCCGGCGGAAAGTTCGGCGGTGGCTCGTACGCCGCCTCCGGCGGTCTGCACGGTGTCGGCGCCTCCGTGGTCAACGCGCTCTCCGCGCGTCTCGACGTCGAGGTGGACCGGGGCGGTCACACGCACGCCATCAGCTTCCGGCGCGGCGTGCCCGGTGCCTTCGCCGGTGACGGCGGCGAGGCGAAGTTCGAGGCCAAGAGCGGTCTGCGCAAGGCCAAGAAGATCCCCAAGACCCGCACCGGCACGCGCGTGCGGTACTGGGCCGACCGGCAGATCTTCCTCAAGGACGCCAGGCTCTCCCTGGAGAACCTGCACCAGCGTGCCCGCCAGACCGCGTTCCTGGTACCCGGCCTGACCATCGTCGTGCGCGACGAGTTCGGCCTCGGCGAGGGCGGCAGCAAGGGCGAGGAGTCCTTCCGCTTCGACGGCGGCATCAGCGAGTTCTGCGAGTATCTGGCGAACGACAGGGCCATCTGCGACGTCCTCCGCTTCTCGGGCAAGGGCACCTTCAAGGAGACCGTCCCGGTCCTGGACGAGCACGGCCAGATGACCCCGACCGAGGTCACCCGTGAGCTGGGCGTCGACATCGCGCTGCGCTGGGGCACCGGCTACGACACGACGGTCAGGTCGTTCGTCAACATCATCGCCACCCCAAAGGGCGGCACGCATGTCACCGGCTTCGAGCAGGCCCTCACCCAGACGATGAACGATGTGCTGCGCGCCAAGAAGCTGTTGCGCGTGGCCGAGGACAACATCGTCAAGGACGACGCCCTGGAGGGCCTCACCGCCGTCGTCACGGTCCGGCTGGCCGAGCCGCAGTTCGAGGGCCAGACCAAGGAGGTCCTCGGTACCTCGGCGGCCCGCCGCATCGTGAACAATGTGGTCACCAGCGAGCTGAAGGCGTTCCTGACGACTACCAAGCGTGACGCCGCGGCCCAGGCCCGCGTCGTCATGGAGAAGGCCGTCGCCGCCGCCCGTACCCGGGTCGCGGCCCGCCAGCACAAGGACGCACAGCGGCGGAAGACCGCCCTGGAGTCCTCGTCCCTGCCGGCCAAGCTCGCCGACTGCCGCAGCGACGACGTCGACCGCAGCGAGCTGTTCATCGTCGAGGGCGACTCCGCGCTCGGTACGGCGAAGCTGGCGCGGAACTCCGAATTCCAGGCCCTGCTGCCGATCCGGGGCAAGATCCTCAACGTGCAGCGGTCCTCGGTGACGGACATGCTCAAGAACGCCGAGTGCGGTGCGATCATCCAGGTCATAGGAGCGGGCTCGGGCCGCACCTTCGACATCGATCAGGCCCGGTACGGCAAGATCATCATGATGACCGACGCCGATGTGGACGGCTCCCACATCCGCTGCCTGCTGCTCACGCTGTTCCAGCGCTACATGCGGCCCATGGTCGAGGCCGGCCGGGTCTTCGCCGCCGTGCCGCCGCTGCACCGCATCGAGCTGATCCAGCCGAAGAAGGGCCAGGAGAAGTACGTCTACACGTACTCCGACCGTGAGCTGCGCGACAAGCTCATGGAGTTCCAGAGCAAGGGCATCCGGTACAAGGACTCCATCCAGCGCTACAAGGGTCTGGGCGAGATGGACGCCGACCAGCTGGCCGAGACCACGATGGACCCACGCCACCGCACCCTGCGCCGCATCAACCTCTCCGATCTGGAGGCCGCGGAACAGGTCTTCGACCTGCTGATGGGCAACGACGTGGCTCCCCGCAAGGAGTTCATCTCCAGCTCGGCGGCGACGCTGGACCGGTCACGCATCGACGCGTAGCAGCCGGGCTCGGGCTGACGGGCTGGGCCTCGGCCGGAAGGCCGGGTTCCGCCTGCCGGGCTGGTCGGCCGGCGGGGTGTGGGTTTCGGCGGTCGGGCTTTGTCGGTGGGCAGGCTGAGCTTCGGCTGACACGCCGGGTCTGGCTGCCGGGCTGGTCGGCAGCGGGGGTGTGGGCTTCGGTGGTCGGGCTTGGTCTGGTCGGCGGGTGGAGCTTCGGCCGGCAGGTCGGGGCTCGGCCGACAGGCTGTCCCCCGGCTGTCGGGCTGGACCTCGGATGGCGGGGCTCGGCTGACGGCTGAATCGGGCGGGCGGCCTGAGCCCGACGGGCAGCCGTCCAGCCTTGCAGCCGCCGGCCTCCACCGCTCACCTGCACCACTTCGCGGCACCGCCCCGCTCACCTCCGCCACCCTGCGGCACGGCCCCGCTCGACGACCGGCTCGCCTCCGGACCGCGTCCGGCCAAGGCATGGCCCACGGGGTCTCTCCACCTGTGGGTGGAGGCGGGCCACCCAGAGGTTCCACCCGTGATCCACCCGGGGTCCGATCCCTTGACCTGCGGATTTCCGTAGCTTCGAAGGCGTCGGCAGCACTGGCTCCGGCACCACCTTCTCGCTCACGGAGGCTCCGATGTCCGGGCTCGTCAACGCGCTGGTGATCGTGGCCGTCGTCGCCATAGTGATCGCACGGCAGTTCCGTGCCCACTCGATCGACACGGACCGCCGCTGGTGGCTGCTCCCCGTGGTCCTCGCCGTCGTCGCGCTGCGCGAGCCCGGCATCCTCGACGTCCACCACCGCGCGGAATCCGCCGTACTGCTCGCGGTCGAGATCCTCATCGGCCTGGCCACCGGTGTCGGCTGGGGCTGGACCACCCGCATCTGGACGGCGCCGGACGGCATCGTGTGGACCAAGAGCACCAAGGCGAGCGTCGCCGTCTGGGTCCTGGGCATAGCCCTGCGAGGCGGTGTCTTCGCCCTCGGCTCCACACTCGGCCTGCACCAGGACAGCTCCGCACTGATGCTCGGCCTCGCCGGCACCCTGCTGGTCCGGGGCGCAATCCTGGCCTGGCGGGCGCAGCCCTTGGGCACCGTGAGCAGTCCGGCCCCGGCGTACGGTGACGACAAGCGGTCGGCCTGGAAGGAGCGCGTGTGAGGGACAACGCCTGGACACGCTGGCCGTCACGGGAAGCGCTCGGCCACGCGGGAATCAGCCGTCCCCGGCGTCTGCTCGGCTGGGCCGTCCGACTGGTCCTGGTGGGCATGCTTCTGTGGGCCGCCTTCAGCCAGCGGCACGTCGGCGTCATGGGGGCGCTCGCGGCGGCGGCGGGAGTCGTCCTCGCCGGTCTCGTCTCCTGGGCCTTCTTCCGGACGACCTACGAGCACCGGCTCGTGCCCTCGCTCGCGCTCATGGGTGGGCTCCTGGGCATCGCGATCGCCGCCGAGGCGACAGGCTTCAAAGGCCCCGCCCTCCTGGTCTGGTGCGCCTCCGGCGTCGCCGCGCTGGAACGGCTGCCGCTCGGAGCCGCGGTCCCCATGACGTCGGTGGCGCTGGCCTCGTACTCCGCGTTCACCGACGACGTGTGGCTGACCACGGCCGCCACCGTGGCTGGCATGGCCCTCGCCGGATACGTCCTGCGGCTGGACGCGGAAGCCCGGGGCAGTGCGCAGCGGCTGCTCGCCCAGGAGCGCGCCGCCCGCGCGGCCGAGGCCCAGACCGCGGCGCTGGCCGAACGGGCCCGCATCGCTCGGGAGATCCACGACGTGCTGGCCCACAGCCTCTCGGCGCAGCTCGTGCACCTGGAGGCGGCTCGGTTGCTGATCGAGAACGACGCGGACCGCGAACGGATCCTGGAGCGGGTGGTGGCCGCCCGGGGGATGGCCCGCGACGGCCTCGCCGAGACCCGGCAGGCGCTGTCCGCACTGCGGGGCGAGCTGACCCCGCTGGAGGACTTCCTGACCGAACTCGTCACCACGGCCGACGGCGCCGAGGTCACCGTCACAGGTGAACGCAGGCCCCTGCCGGCAGAGGCGTCCCAGGCCGTGCGGCGGGTCGCGCAAGAGGCGCTGACGAACGTCCGCAAACACGCCCACGGCGCCAAGGTGGATGTGCGGCTCGACTACAGCGAGCACGAAGTGACGCTGCGCGTCCGCGATTCGGGTGGCCGGCCGGGCGAACTCGACGGATCCGGTGGCGGGTACGGTCTGCTGGGCATGCGGGAGCGCGCCGAACTGCTGGGCGGTTCGCTGGACGCGGGACCGGACGAGGAGGGGTTCGTGGTGACGCTGAAGGTGCCCGTATGACGAAGACGGAGGAGGAGAGCAGGCCCGCTCGAGTGGTGGTGGCCGACGACCAGACCGTCGTGCGGGAGGGCATCGTGATGCTGCTCGGGCTGTTGCCCGGAGTGGAGGTCGTGGGGGCCGCGGGAGACGGCGAGGAAGCGGTACGGCTGGTCGGGGAGGTCGCTCCGGACGTCGTCCTGATGGATCTGAGGATGCCCCGCTGCGACGGTGTGGAGGCCACGCGGCGGATCCGGGCACAGTACCCCGCGACCCAGGTCGTGGTGCTCACCACCTACGCGGACGACGAGTCGTTGTTCCCCGCGCTGCGGGCCGGGGCCCGGGGATACCTCACCAAGGACGCGGGCGGTGACGAGATCGTCCGTGCCGTGCACAGCGTGCTGTCGGGAGACGCGGGGCTGTCGCCCAGTGTCCAGCGCCGGTTGCTGGAACGGCTGTCGCAGCCTGAGCCGGAGCCCGTCCCGGCGGCCGGCGAGGCGCCCGACGGACTCACCGCACGGGAGACCGAGGTACTGGTGCTGATCGCCGACGGGCTCAGCAATCAGGAGATCGCTCGCAGACTGCATGTGTCGACCGCGACGGTGAAGACTCACATCAACAACCTCTTCGCCAAGACGGGTCTCAAGGACCGGGCGCAGGCCGTGCGTTACGCCTACAGCAAAGGGCTGGTGCGGCCGCCCACCGGGTGAGTCACCTGATGGGGTGAAGAGCGGGAGGAAGAAGAGTCAGGGATCTTCCCGTTCTGTCCATCCTTGGGCATGCAGTCAAGCAACGGTCGGTCCCGCGGAGCCGGGGACGGTCCCGAGAGTTCGGGCGGGGACCAGCAGGACCATGGCGCGCCTACCCGCGACGTGACGTACGACGATCCTTGGTACGACGCGCTGGCCGGCGGCTGGGGCGCACTGGACGGGACCGGCATGCCGGCGCCGACGGTGCCGCCCGCACGCGGCGAGCCCGGTGGGCCGGCGGTGCGCGCCCGCGATGTGTACCTGGAAGTGCAGCGCAGCCAGGCGTTCCAGGATGTGCGCGGCAGGTACCGACGGTTCGTGGTGCCGGGGACCGCCGCCTTCCTGGTCTGGTACGTGGGGTACGTGGTCGCCGCGACGACCGCGCCTGGACTCATGGCGCGGCCCGTGGCGGGGGCGGTGAACGTGGCGATGGTGGCGGGGCTCGGCCAGTTCCTCACGACGTTCCTGCTCACCTGGGCCTACGCCCGGCATGCGCGGCTTCGCCGGGACCGGGCCGCGCTGGAATTGCGCTGGGACACTCAGGAACTGGCGCGCGAAGCACGGAGGGGAACTAGGTGACGGGCGACCATCAGACGCTGGCGCTGCTGCTGTTCAGCGGGTTCGTGGCGGTCACTCTGGGGATCACGACCTGGGTGAGCCGCAGGCGGCGCGGTTCGGCGGAGGAGTTCTATGCCGGCGGGCGGCTGTTCAGCCCGATGGAAAATGGTTTTGCCATCGCGGGGGACTACATGTCGGCCGCCTCCTTCCTCGGAATCTCCGGCCTCATCGCGCTGTACGGGTACGACGGGCTGCTGTACGGCGTCGGCTTCTTCGTGGCGTGGCTGGTCGTGCTGTTCCTGGTCGCGGAACTGGTGCGCAACTGCGGACGGTTCACCCTGGCCGATGTGGTGGCCGCGCGGATGAGCGAGCGGCCGGTGCGGATCGCCGCGGGAACGTCCTCGGTCGTGGTGTCCGTTCTGTACCTGGTGGCGCAGATGGTCGGTGCGGGCAGCCTGGTGGCGCTGCTGCTCGGGCGGACCAGCGGTGCGGCCCGGGTATGGGCGGTCATCGGCGTCGGCGCGCTCATGGTGATCTATGTGTCGTTGGGAGGGATGCGGGCCACCACCTGGATCCAGATCGTGAAGGCGGTCCTGCTGCTCGGCGGGACGATCGTGCTGACCGTCCTCGTCCTGCTGCGTTTCCACGGCGACGTCGACCGGCTGCTGCTCACCGCCGCGGACCGCAGCGGCCATGGGAGGGCCTTCCTGGCGCCGGGACTGCGGTACGGCGGGGACTGGACGGCCCGGCTCGACTTCATCAGCCTGGGGCTCGCGCTGGTGCTGGGCACAGCCGGCCTGCCGCACATCCTGTCCCGCTTCTACACCGTGCCGACCGCGCGGGCCGCCCGTCGCTCCGTGGTGTGGTCCATCGGCCTGATCGGCAGCTTCTACCTGATGACGATCGTCCTCGGATTCGGTGCGGCGGCACTGGTGGGGCCACGGGCCGTGCGCGCCTCCAACGCGGCCGGGAACACCGCGGTGCCTCTCCTCGCCCTCAACGTGGGCGGCGGGGAGGGTTCCACGGGTGGCACCGTGCTGTTCGCGGTGGTCGCCGCGGTGGCCTTCGCCACCATCCTCGCGGTGGTCGCGGGCATCACGCTCGCCTCCTCCGCCTCGGTGGCCCATGATCTGTACGCGTCGTTGCGACGCCCCCGCGGCAGGGTTCCGCGCAGCGAGGTGGCGGTGGCACGATGGGCGGCGGTCGGGGTCGGCGTCGTGGCGATCGCACTCGGTCTGCTGGCCCGTGATCTCAACGTCGCCTTCCTCGTCGGCCTCGCCTTCGCGGTCGCCGCGTCGGCGAACCTGCCGGTCCTGCTCTACTCGCTCTTCTGGCGCGGCTTCACCACGCGGGGCGCGGTGTGGGCGGTGTACGGCGGGTTGCTTCCGGCGATCGGGCTCGTGCTGCTGTCCCCGGTGGTGTCCGGCAGCCCGGACTCGCTGTTCCCGGGAGTCGACTTCCAGTACTTCCCGCTGGAGAATCCCGGCGTCGTCTCCATCCCGCTGGGCTTCCTGGCCGGCTGGCTGGGCACGGTCACCTCGGACGAGGCAGCGGACGAGGCCAAGTACGCCGAGACGGAAGTGCGTTCGCTGACCGGGGCAGGGGCCGCGTAGGAGGACCGCAGGCCGCTACGGCGCCACCCAGGTGTACCGGTGTTCCGGGCGGCCGGTGTCGCCGTACTTCAGGGACAGGCTGAGGCGGCCCGCCTGTTCCAGGTGGCGAAGGTAGCGCTGGGCCGTGGAGCGGCTCAGGCCGGTCCGGGCGGCCACCTCGTGGGCCGAGAGCGGGTGGTCGGCGCGGTGCAGGACGCCGCAGATCAGGTCGGTCGTGGGCTCGGAGTGGCCGGTCGGCAGGCCGGGCGCGGACGGGGGAGCGGTGCGCAGGGCGCCGAAGATCCGGTCGATCTGTTCCTGTCCCGTCAGGCCTCGGCCGCCCACCCGGTCGACCGTGCGGCGCAGGGCGGCGTAGGAGTCCAGGCGGGTGCGCAGCGCCGCAAAGGTGAACGGTTTGACCAGGTAGTGCAGGGCGCCCAGGCGCATCGCCTGCTGGACCGTCGTCACGTCGCCGGCTGCTGTGATCATGATGACGTCGGTGCCGTGGCCCTGCTCCCGCATGCGGTGGACGAGTTCCAGGCCGGTGCGGTCCGGAAGGTAGTGGTCGAGCAGGACCAGGTCGATGGTCCCGCGTTCGACGGCGGCCAGGGCCTGGGCGGCACTGTGCGCGCGGGCGGTCACCCGGAACCCGGGAACCTTTCCCACGTATTTGGCGTTGATCTCGGCGACGCGGAAGTCGTCGTCGACTATCAGGACGTCAATCATCGGGCCTCTCCTTCAAGGCCGACGAGCGGCAAGCCCGTGTTTCGGCTCCGCAGTTGTAGCGCGAGCAAAACGAGCACAACAGGTTCTTGCGAGCAAAAGAACGGCTTGCGCCCACAAGACTCCTGCTGTGGCCGGGCCACACCTACCGTCCCGGCCCATGAGCGCACACACCAGTCCCGCCATTGAGCTGCGGGGCGCGAGCAAGACCTTCAGAGCCCCGTCCGGGGGACTGCACCCGGCCGTGCGTGGTCTGGACCTCACGGTCGAGCGTGGGGAGTTCGTGGCCGTCGTAGGCCCCACCGGGTGTGGCAAGTCCACCACCTTGACCCTGGTCAGCGGCCTGGAGGAGCCCACCGAGGGCGAGGTGCTGGTGGCCGGGGAGCCGGTCTGCGGAGTCGGCGACAAGGTCGGCTTCGTCTTCCAGCAGGACGCCACCTTCCCCTGGCGCACGGTCCTCTCGAACGTCATGGCGGGTCCGCGCTTCCGGGGCGTGCCCAAGGCGGAAGCCAAGGAGAAAGCCCGTGAGTGGCTGGCCCGGGTCGGTCTCGCCGCCTTCGAGGACCGCTATCCGCACCAGCTCTCCGGAGGTCAGCGCAAGCGTGTCGCCCTGGCGGCCACCTTCGTCAACGATCCCGGGATCCTTCTGATGGACGAGCCGTTCTCGGCGCTCGACGTGCAGACCCGGGCGCTGATGTCGGACGAGTTGCTGGAACTGTGGGAGGGCACCGGCGCCTCCGTCGTCTTCGTCACCCACGACCTGGAGGAGTCCATCGCGCTGGCCGACAGAGTCGTCGTGATGACCGCCGGACCCGCGACCGTGAAACAGGTCTTCGACATCGACCTGCCCCGCCCGCGGAAGGTCGAGTCGGTGCGCCTGCAGTCCCGGTTCATCGAGATCTACCGCGAGATCTGGGAGTCCCTCGGCGAAGAGGTCCGCATCACCCGCGAGCGAGGTGCCGCCCATGTCGCCTGAGGTTCTCAGCACCCCGGTCGTCGGCACCGCCAAGACGCCCGGTCGCGCGCAGACCCGCGCCCGGGCCGCGCGCCGGCGCAGGCTCCTCGTCAATGCCGCGCGCGTGGTGCTCCTGGGTGCCGTCCTCGGACTGTGGGAGGCGCTGTCCCGCGCCGAGATCATCGATCCGTTCAACTTCTCGATGCCCTCTAAGGTCTGGGACCAGATCTACACCTGGGTGGCCCACGGGACAGCGCTCGGCTCCCTGGGGGAGCAGATCTGGTACACGTTGTACGAGGCGCTGCTCGGCTGGGGGCTGGGGGTGGTTGCCGGTGTACTCCTCGGCATTGCGTTCGGGCGGATCAGATTGCTCGCCGAGGTCCTTGGTCCGTACATCAAGGTGCTCAACTCGATCCCCAGGATCGTCCTGGCGCCCATCTTCCTGATCTGGTTCGGCCTCGGACCGTCGTCCAAAGTGGCCTCCGCCGTGGTGCTCGTCTTCTTCCCGGTGTTCTTCAACGCCTTCCAGGGTGCCCGTGAAGTGGACCGCAACCTCGTGGCCAACGCCCGCATCCTGGGCGCGAGCGACCGCCGGGTGACCCTCCAGGTGGTCATCCCGTCGGCCACCTCCTGGATCTTCACCAGCCTTCACGTCAGCTTCGGCTTCGCGCTCATCGGCGCCATCGTCGGCGAGTACATCGGCGCGACCAAGGGCATCGGACTGCTCGTCGCGCAGTCGCAGAACACCTTCAACGCGGCCGGCGTGTACGCCGCGATGGTCATCCTCGCCGTCGTCGCCCTCGTCGCGGAGGGCCTGCTGACCTTCGCCGAGCGCCGCATCTTCCGCTGGAAGCCGGCCGGCTCGGACAGCTGAACCGGTCCCCCTCTTCGCACCGCCTTCCCACAAGGACGTGAACCGCATGCGCAAGTCCGCCAGATACGTCTCCCTGGCCGCCGCCGGACTGCTCGCCCTCTCCTCGCTCACCGCCTGCGCCAACGACGCGGCGAGCTCCACCGCCGATACCGGTGGAGGCGGCGGCAAGGGCGAGACCGTCAAGATCATGGTCGGTGGCCTGGACAAGGTCATCTACCTGCCCGCGATGCTCACCCAGCGCCTCGGTCACTTCTCGGCCGAGGGCCTGAACGTCCAGCTCCTCAGCGAACCCGCCGGCGTCCAGGCCGAGACCGCGCTCGTCTCCGGCCAGGTGCAGGGAGCGGTCGGGTTCTACGACCACACGCTCGACCTTCAGGTGAAGGGCAAGGCGGTGGAGTCGGTCGTGCAGTTCTCGCACGCGCCCGGCGAGGTGGAGATCGTGTCGGACAAGGCGGCCGGCGACCTCACCTCGCCCAAGGACTTCAAGGGCCGCAAACTGGGCGTGACCGGGCTCGGCTCCTCGACCGACTTCCTCACCAAGTACCTCGCGGTCAAGAACGGCGTGCGGGTCAGCGACTTCACGCCGGTCGCGGTGGGGGCCGGCCCGACGTTCATCGCGGCGCTCCAGAAGGGCGCGATCGACGGCGGCATGACCACCGACCCGACCGTCGCGACACTCCTGGACAAGAAGGCCGGGAAGATCCTCATCGACATGCGCACCCCCGAGGGCTCGCAGGAAGCGCTCGGCGGGCCGTACCCGTCGTCAAGTCTGTACATGCAGACGGACTGGGTGAACGGACACAAGGACACCGTCCAGAAGTTGGTCAACGCATTCGTCAAGACGCTCAAGTGGATGTCCACGCATAGTGCCGACGAGATCGCCGCCAAGATGCCCGCCGACTTCTCCCAGGGGAACAAGACCCTGTACGCCCAGGCCATCAAGAACACCCTTCCGATGTTCACCGACGACGGTGTGATGCCACAGCGCGGCCCCGAGACCGTGGAGAAGGTGCTCAAGGCGTTCAACCCCAACATCAAGAACGCGAAGGTCGACTTGAGCAGGACCTACACGACGGAGTTCGTCATGGCGGTCAAGTGACCGCCGGCTGACCACCGCATGAACCCGCTCAGGCGCGGGTCGCCCACACGTAGCGGTGTTCCGGGCGGCCCGCGTCGCCGTACTTGAGGGTCAGCCGGGCCCGGCCGGTGCGCTCCAGGAGCTTCAGGTACCGCTGCGCGGTCTGCCGGCTCACCCCCGTCCGCTCGGCGATCTCCTGGGCGGACAACGGGCGTTCGGCGTTCAGCAGCGCCTGGCGCACCAGCTCGGCCGTCGTGGGGGAGTGCCCCTTGGGCAGCCCGGGCTCCGAAGGAGCGGACAGGGCGCCGAAGATACGGTCCACCTGCGCCTGCTCGGCCTCGCCCCGCCGTCCAGGGTGCGCCGCAGCTCGGCGTACGCCTCCAGCTTGGCCCGCAGACCGGCGAAGGCGAACGGCTTCACCAGGTACTGCAACGCCCCCTGCCGCATGGCGGCCTGCACCGTCGACACGTCCCGCGCCGCCGTCACCATGATCACGTCGGTCTGGTGGCCGCGGCGGCGCATCTCCTGGACGACCGCGAGACCGGTGTCGTCGGGCAGGTAGTGGTCCAGCAGGACGAGATCGAGCTGTGGCAGGGTCTCCACCTGGCGCAGCGCGTCAGCGGCGTTGTGCGCCTCGCCGGCCACATGGAAGCCCGGCACCTTCTCCACGTAGGCGGCGTTCACCCGGGCCACCCGGGTGTCGTCGTCCACGACCAGCACCTCGATCATCACGCCTCCTCCTCGGCGGTGACGGAGACGTTCGCCGTCCGCGCGCCGGGCTCCGCGGACCCGGTGAGCGCCGGCTCCGGTGCCGGCTCGGTCAGCGCCTCGGGCAGGACCACGGTGAACTCCGCACCACCGCCGGCCGCCGTGCCCACGGCCGCGCTCCCACCCTGCCGTTCGGCGAGCCGGCGCACCAGGGAGAGCCCGATGCCCCGCTTGCCGTGCGCGGGAGGCTTCTTGGTGGACCAGCCCTCCGTGAAGATCAACGCGCGTTGACCCTCCGGGACACCGGGACCTGTGTCGCGCACCCGGAGGACGACGGTACGGCCCTCGGCGCGCAACTCGGTCTCCACACGCGCGTGCGGCGTGCCCGCGACCGCGTCGAGGGCGTTGTCCACGAGGTTGCCCACGATGGTGACCAGCCCACGCGGATCGATCAGCCGGTCCGGGAGCCGGGTGCGTTCCGACACCCACAGGGCGACCCCGCGCTCGGCCGCCACGGTCGCCTTGCCGACCAGCAGCGCGGCCAGCAGCGGGTCCTGGATCTTCTCCGTGACCTGCTCGGCGGTGGCCCGGTGGTCCCCGACCACCTCACCGACGAACTCCACGGCGTCGTCGTACATCTCCAGCTCCAGCAACCCCAACAGGGTGTGCATGCGGTTGGCGTGCTCGTGGTCCTGGGCGCGCAGGGCGTCGATCAGCCCGCGGGTGGAGTCGAGCTCGCGCCCCAGCTGTTCCAGTTCGGTGCGGTCGCGCAGGGTGGCCACGGCGCCGCCGTCGTCGGTGGGCATGCGGTTGGCGACCAGGACGCGCTGGCCGCGCACGGTGAGCAGATCGGTGCCGGTGACCCGGCCGGCCAGCACGTCCGTCGTACGGCTGGCGCCGAGCGCCTCGTCCGGGGTCCGCCCGACGGCCTCGTCCCCGATGCCCAGCAGCCGCCGTGCCTCGTCGTTGAGCAGGCGGACGCGCCCGCTCCGGTCCAGCGCGACCACGCCCTCCCGGATGCCGTGCAGCATCGCCTCGCGCTCCGCGAGCAGCGCCGAGATGTCCGAGAAGGCCAGGTCCCTGGTCTGCCGCTGAACCCGGCGCGAGATCAGCCAGGCGGCCAGCGCGCCCACCGCGAGGGCACCGCCGGCGTATGCGAACAGCCCCGGGATCGCGCTGATCAGCCGCGCCCGCACACTGTCGTAGGCGATGCCGACCGAGACCGCGCCGACGATGCGGTGGCCGGCGTCGTACAGCGGCACCTTGCCGCGGGCCGAGCGCCCCAGGGTGCCCTTGTCGATCTCCATGACCTCCTCACCGCCCAGGGCGTCGGAGGGGTTGGTGGAGACGATCCGGCCGATCTGCGAGGGCGTGGGGTGCGACCAGCGCACCCAGTGCCGGTCGAGCACCACGATGTACTCGGCGTGCGTGGCCTTCCGGATTCGCTCGGCCTCCTGCTGGACGGGGCCGTCGCTGGTCGGCGCCGTGTTCAGGACGCCCTCGGAGATCTGCGGGTCCTGTGCCGTGGTCTCGGCGATGGCCAGTGCGCGGCGCATCGCCTCCTGGTCCAGCTGCTTGCTCAGCGGTGCCAGGAAGAGCCCGGTCGCGAGCACCGCCACGCCCGCGGCGATCGCCACCTGCATCAGCAGCACCTGGGAGAACATCCGCCGGGGCAGACCGAGGCGCAGACGAGGTGCGGGTGGAGTGGGGCTCATACCCACGACGGTACGGGGGGTGGCCGTGGGCACCCCACAGGATGTGGCGTGGATCGCTTGATCCATCGCGTGACTCGGCGATCAACCATTGACGAATGCCGTCGGGACGGACAAGGAGAGCGTCGACCGCTGACCTGTTGACCGGTCACGTTGACCGGTCACGGCAGCGATCATGGGCGGCGGTCACACCGGCCGCCGCCTAGCTCGCCAGCGCCGTCGGCCTCAGTTCACGCACCTCGATCACGTCCATCCGCGCGGGCGCACCCAGCACGGCCGCGCCACAGCTCTCCGGGCGGGGCGGCAGCGACGCCGCCTGCGCCACGGTGACCCGCCACCGGCGGCCGTCGGTGTGGGTGACGGTGACATGCCGGCGCGCGGCCGTGCCCTCGGTCCGTACGACGCTCAGCACGCCCGCCCGGTACTCGCCCGCGGCCGACCGCACGGCCAGCTCCGCCGCCTGGCCCGGCCGTTCCCACGCGGAACACCCCCGGCACCCCTCGACCACCACACGCCCCTCCTGGACGCCGTGCAGGGCCTCCTTGACGGTGTGTGCCTCGGCGCGGCCGTAGGCGTAGCCGTACGGCAGGACGAGCACCGTGGGCGCGAACCGATGTCCACCCAGATGGGTGACCTCCCAGACACCACGCACCCCCGACGCGACCAGCTCCGTGGCGAGGGGGCGGCCCAGGAGGGCGCAGCAGCGGTCGCGCTTGCCGTTGGTGCACACGAGCGCCAGCGGGTCACCCCGGTGGGGCCGTCCGCCGAGCGCCGCGCCGAAGGAACGGTGGTCACCTGCCCCGAGGGCGGCGAAGTCGAGGCCGAGCAGCCGCTGCGGATCCCTGGTGGTGGCGCTGTGCAGCCACACGCGCCCGGGAACGGTGTGCGCGGCGTACACCTGCCGGACCGGGGGCGTGCCGGGGTCGGCATGGCGTCCGGGGCGCCGGATGAGCGCGATGCGGACGCCGGTCCCCTCGGCCGCGGCTTCCAGCGCCCGGCCCAGCGTGGGGTCCAGGTGGCTGGAGGCGAGCGCCTTGGCACCCCACGGGCCGGGCTGTTCCAGCAGCAGCCACGTCGTCGCCGTGGCAGCCGTACCGGACACCGGCTCGTCGAGGCTCCGGGAGACGGTCGCACACCTACTCACAGAGGTGAGCCTAACCTGACTCTCCGCGCGGGGACTTCCGGCCCGGGTGTGTCCTACTCCGGGAGGGGCTGCGGCGGGCGCGGACCGACATAGTGGCCGCTGGGCCGCATGCGCAGCGGACGCTCGCCGTACTCCTCCAGGGCGTGGGCGATCCAGCCCGCCGTCCGAGCGACGGCGAAGATCGTCTCGCCTGCCGTGGACGGCATGCCGCAGGACGCGGTGAACACCGCAAGCGCCAGGTCCACGTTGGCGTACAGCGGGGTGTGCCGGGCGGTCGTGGCGACGACGTCCCGGGCCGCGAGCAGCGCGGACTCCGCGCGCGGGACCTGCTCCAGCAGGCCGAACAGCGCACGCGCGCGGGGGTCCTCGCCCGTGTACAGCCGGTGGCCGAGGCCGGGTACACGGCGGCCGGCGCGCAGTTCCTCGGCGATCACCGGAACCGCCGTGCCCTGGTCGAGCACGTCCAGGAGCATCCGGTGGGCCAGGCCGCTGGCCGCGCCGTGCAGCGGGCCCTCCAGTACGCCGAGGCCGGCCGAGACGGCCGCGTAGGCGTGCGCCCGGGCCGATGCGGCGACCCGGACCGCGAGCGTGGACGCCGCCAGGTCGTGGTCGGCGAGCAGGGCCAGTGCGGTGTCCAGCACGCGCAGGGACGCCTCGTCGGCCGGGCGGCCGGTCAGCCGGCCCCACAGGCGGTGGGCGAGCGGCCCGTCGTCCTTGTGGTCGTGCCGGGCCGGCGGCAGCGCGGCGACGAGGGTGGGGATGAGGATGCGCGCGGTGTTCAGCACGGCCTCCTCGGACAGGTCGAAGCGCAGCGGATCCTCGGCCGCCGCGGCGACCGCCGCCACCCGCAGCCGGTCGACGGGTGAGGCGTGTTCGGACAGGGCGTCCACCGCCCGGCGGGCGACCTTGACGGTGTCGTCGGGCGCCGTGAACGTCACCCCCGGCGTCAGCAGGCCGGTCCACAGCCACTCCGCGACCTCCTCGTAGGAGCGCCGGGTGGCCAGTTCGACCGCGTCCACGCCCCGGAAGAAGTACCGGTCCCGCTCGATGAGCGTGATCCGGGTGCGGACGGACAGGTCACCGCCGGAGCCCGGACTCCCGGCCGCCTCACGCCGGTTGCGGCGGGCGAGGGCCTCCACCTCCTTGGCCTCGAAGGTGCTGGCCCGGCCGCCGGGTTCGCGTCTGCTGCTGAGCAGGCCGCGGCTCACGTACGCGTAGACCGTCTCGGACTTCACGCCGAGCAGTTCGGCGGTCTCCTTGGTGGTCAGCCGGCGCCCGGGATGGTGGGGAGCGGTGTCGTGATCGCGCATGGGGGTCACCGTAGTCGCCTCTGCACACCTTGATTGCGATGCATTGATTCAATCAATATTGACAGAATCGGAGTCAAGCATGGACAGTCGGATCAAGTTCAGGGAGGAACCATGACCATCAACAGCGTCACCACCCCGCTCATCGACGCCCCACGCGGTCTCGCGGGCGTCGTCGTCGCCGAGACCGAGGTCGGTGACGTCCGGGGCGGGGAGGGCTTCTACCACTACCGGCAGTACTCGGCCGTCGACCTCGCGCGCAGCCGGAGCTTCGAGGACGTCTGGCATCTCCTGGTCCACGGCACGCTCCCCGAAGCGCGGCGCGGCGCGGCCTTCACCGCCGAGACGGCCGCCCTGCGGCGTCTGCCCGAGGACGTCCGCGCGGCCCTGCCCGCGATCGCCGCCGCCGGCCGTCTGTCCGGACCGCTGTCCGGACTGCGCACGGCACTGTCCCTGCTGGGCGCCGCCCGGGGACTCCGGCCCGTGTACGACATCGACGCCGACCGGCGGCGCGCCGACACCGTCGCCGTCTGCGCGGCCGTACCCACCCTGCTCACCGCGCTGTACCGGCTCGGCCGGGGGCTCGACCCGGTCGAGCCGCGTGCGGATCTGTCGTACGCGGCCAACTACCTGTACATGCTGACGGGTTCGGAACCGGATCCGCGCCGGGCCCGCGCGGTCGAGCAATACCTGATCTCAACCATTGACCACGGATTCAACGCGTCAACCTTCACCGCACGCGTCATCGCCTCCACGGGTGCCGATATCGCGGCCTGTCTGACGGGTGCCGTCGGCGCCCTGTCCGGGCCGCTGCACGGAGGCGCGCCCAGCCGCGCCCTGGACACGCTGGACGCGATCGGCACGCCCGACCGGATCGACCCCTGGATCCGTGAGCGGGTCCTCGCCGGCGACCGGATCATGGGCTTCGGGCATGCCGTCTACCGCACGCAGGACCCTCGCTCACGGATGCTGCGGGAGACCGCCCTCGGCTTCGGCGGCCCGCGGGTGGACTTCGCGGTGGAGGTCGAGCGCCGGGTGGAGGCGATCCTCGCCGAGCTGAAGCCCGGCCGCGAGCTCCACACGAACGTCGAGTTCTACGCCGGTGTGGTCATGGAACTGTGCGGACTGCCCCGGGAGATGTTCACCCCCACCTTCGCGGCGGCACGGGTGGTGGGCTGGAGTGCCAATGTCCTGGAGCAGGCGGCCGACTCCAAGATCATCCGTCCGGTGGCGCGCTATGTGGGACCCCGGCCGCCGGTCGCGGTGCCCGTCGCCGGCTGACGCATCCGCGTCGAGGACCCTTTTATCCTGGTCCGCAGCCGGTGCACAGGAGAGAGAGGTCACCCCTTGGGGAACAGCGTGGCGAACAGCCAGGACAGCAGCCGTGGTCCGCAGCAGATCCCGGTCGTCGTGCTCGCCGGTTTCCTGGGCTCCGGCAAGACCACGCTCCTCAACCATCTGCTGCACCGCAGCGGGGGCAGTCGGATCGGGGCCGTCGTCAACGACTTCGGTGCCATCGAGATCGACGCGATGGCCGTCGCGGGCGCCCTCGGCGACTCGACCGTCTCGCTCGGCAACGGCTGCCTGTGCTGTGCCGTCGACGCCGGCGAACTGGACCTCTACCTGGACCGGCTCGCGGCGCCCGCCACCGGCATCGATGTGATCGTCATCGAGGCCAGCGGGCTGGCCGAGCCACAGGAACTCGTACGCATGGTGCTGGCCAGCGAGCATCCGGGGATCGTCTACGGCGGCCTCGTCGAGGTCGTCGACGCCGCCGAGCTCGACGACACGCGCGCGAAGCACCCCGAGATCGACCGGCACCTCGCCCTCGCCGACCTGGTCGTCGTCAACAAGCTCGACCGTGCCGCCGACGCCGACCGGATCCTGGGGCTCGTCCGTTCGCTCACCGACCGCGCGGCGGTCGTCCCCGCCACCTACGGGCGTATCGACCCCGAGTTCCTCTTCGACTGCCGGCCGAGCGAGGAGCGCATCGGGCAGCTGTCCTTCGACGACCTGCACGCGCACACCGAGGACGACGAGGAACACGCCGGACACCTGCACAGCGGCTACGACAGCCTGTCCTTCACCTCCGATGTCGCCCTGGAGCCCCGCCGGCTCATGGAGTTCCTGGACAGCCGGCCCGAGGGGCTGTACCGGATCAAGGGGTACGTCGACTTCGGGCCGTACGACCCCGTCAACCGCTACGCCGTGCACGCCGTCGGCCGGTTCCTGCGCTTCTACCCGGAGCCCTGGGCGGCCGGCGAGGCCCGTCTCACCCAGCTCGTGCTGATCGGCTCCGGCATCGACACGGACGCCCTCGGCAAGGAACTGGAGGCGTGCAAGAACGACGCCCCACACGCCGACGAGCACGGCATGTGGGGCGTCCTGCGCTACGTGCAGGGGCCGGCCGAGGCCGGCCTGGAGGATCCGCCCGCCTAGAGCACCGGCCCCGCCACCACCGCGACCGTCTTCGGCAGCGACGTGCCCGAGCCGTCCCGGCGCGGGTCCGGTTCCGGCAGCTCCACCGGAGTGCCGTTCTTCTGGGCCGCGCGCGCGGGAACCTGGCCCGCCCAGGCCAGCGACAGGCAGTCCTCGCCCTTCAGGAACCGCTGGCAGCGCACGCCGCCGGTGGCCCGGCCCTTGCGCGGGTACTGGTCGAACGGCGTCAGCTTGGCCGTCGTCTGCACCGAGTCGTCCAGCGTGCCGCGCGAACCCGCCACCGTGAACACCACCGCGTCGGCGGCCGGGTCGACCGCCGTGAAGCAGATCACCTTCGCGCCGTCGGTCACCTTGATGCCCGCCATGCCGCCCGCCGGGCGGCCCTGCGGGCGGACGATGGAGGACTGGAAGCGCAGCAGTTGCGCGTCGTCCGTGATGAACACCAGGTCCTCCTCGCCGGTGCGCAGCTCCACCGCGCCGACGATCCGGTCGCCCTCCTTGAGCGTGATGACCTCCAACTCGTCCTTGTTGGACGGATAGTCGGGCACCACACGCTTGACGACGCCCTGCTCGGTGCCGATCGCCAGACCCGGGGACGACTCGTCCAGCGTGGTCAGGCAGACCACCGTCTCGTCGTCCTCCAGGGAGAGGAACTCCGCCAGCGGGGCCCCTCCGGAGAGGTTCGGCGCACCCGTCGGCTCGGGCAGCTGTGGCAGGTCGACCACGTTGATGCGCAGCAGGCGGCCGGCCGAGGTGACTGCGCCGATCACGCCGCGCGCGGTCGCCGGCACCGCCGAGAGGATCACGTCGTGCTTGACGCGCTTGGCGCCCGCCGCCGCCGGGAACGGCTCGTCGGTCGCCGTACGGGCCAGCAGCCCCGTCGAGGACAGCAGCACCCGGCACGGGTCGTCGGCCACCTGGAGCGGCACGGCGGCCACCGGGGTACCCGCGGACTCCAGCAGGACCGTGCGACGGTCGGTGCCGAACTTCTTCGACACGGCGGCCAGTTCGGCCGAGACCAGCTTGCGCAGCTCCGCGTCCGACTCCAGGATCCGGGTCAGCTCCTGGATCTCCGCGGTGAGCTTGTCCTTCTCCGTCTCCAGCTCGATCCGGTCGTACTTGGTGAGCCGGCGCAGCGGTGTGTCGAGGATGTACTGGGTCTGCACCTCGCTCAGCGAGAAGCGCTCCATCAGGCGTTCCTTGGCCTGGGCGGAGTTCTCGCTGGAGCGGATGATCCGGATGACCTCGTCGATGTCGACCAGCGCGGTCAGCAGGCCCTCGACCAGGTGCAGCCGGTCGCGCTTCTTGCCGCGGCGGAACTCGCTGCGGCGCCGGACCACGTCGAAGCGGTGGTCCAGGTAGACCTCCAGCAGCTCCTTCAGGCCCAGGGTGAGCGGCTGGCCGTCGACCAGGGCGACGTTGTTGATGCCGAAGGACTCCTCCATCGGGGTCAGCTTGTACAGCTGCTCCAGGACCGCCTCCGGCACGAAGCCGTTCTTGATCTCGATGACCAGGCGCAGGCCGTGCTCGCGGTCGGTGAGGTCCTTGACGTCGGCGATGCCCTGGATCTTCTTGGCGTTGACCAGGTCCTTGATCTTCGCGATGACCTTCTCGGGGCCGACCGCGAACGGCAGTTCCGTGACCACCAGGCCCTTGCGGCGGGCGGTGACGGTCTCGACCGTGACCGTCGCGCGCATCTTGAAGGTGCCGCGGCCGGTCGCGTACGCGTCCCGGATGCCGTCCAGGCCGACGACCCGGCCGCCGGTGGGCAGGTCCGGGCCCGGGACGTGCTTCATCAGCGCGTCCAGGTCGGCGTTCGGGTTCCGGATCAGGTGGCGGGCCGCGGCGATGACCTCGCGCAGGTTGTGCGGCGGCATGTTCGTCGCCATACCGACCGCGATGCCGGAGGAGCCGTTGACCAGCAGGTTCGGGAAGGCGGCGGGCAGCGCGACCGGCTCCTGCTCCTGGCCGTCGTAGTTCGGCGCGAAGTCGACCGTGTCCTCGTCGATCGACTCGGTCATCAGGCTCGCCGCCTCGGCCATCCGGCACTCGGTGTACCGCATGGCGGCCGGCGGGTCGTCGTTGCCGAGCGAGCCGAAGTTGCCGTGCCCGTCGACCAGCGGCACGCGCATGGAGAACGGCTGCGCCATGCGAACCAGGGCGTCGTAGATCGACGCGTCGCCGTGCGGGTGCAGCTTGCCCATCACCTCGCCGACCACACGCGCGCACTTCACGTACGAGCGTTCGGGGCGCAGGCCCATCTCGCTCATCTGGTACACGATCCGGCGGTGCACGGGCTTGAGGCCGTCACGGGCGTCCGGCAGGGCGCGCGAGTAGATGACCGAGTACGCGTACTCGAGGTAGGAGCCACGCATCTCGTCCACGACGTCGATGTCGAGGATCCTCTCCTCGAACGAATCGTCGGGCGGCGGGGTCTTCGTGCTGCGGCGGGCCATCGCTGCCGGCTCCTCCTGATCTGGTCGCGCGCCGAGGGGGCGCGCACCCCCCGGCTCGCTCTTGCTGAAGCGAATGACGGATCTGTCGCGGACCATTGTGGACCGCGGCACTGACAACCCGGGCCACGACCCGGTCTCCACGGGCCCGCCCCGCGCCCGGGGGCGTCCGCGGAGGGCCGGACGCAGGCTACGCGATCCGCTCTGGGCGTACGTCCTGCGGGAACTTCGCCGAGGCCCCGCACGCTTTGAATACAGTGGCAGGAACGGCAGGACAACCGCGGTTTCCACAACCGCCTCCGCTCGCGAAGGGACGTACATGCCCATGGGTCACACGACCACAGCCGAGGCAGGCTCCGGGGGCCTGACAGCGACCGAGCACCGCCTGGCCAACGGTCTGCGCGTGGTGCTCTCCGAGGACCACCTGACCCCGGTGGCGGCGGTCTGCCTCTGGTACGACGTCGGCTCCCGCCACGAGGTCAAGGGGCGTACCGGCCTGGCTCACCTTTTCGAGCACTTGATGTTCCAGGGCTCCGCGCAGGTCAAGGGCAACGGCCACTTCGAGCTGGTGCAGGGCGCCGGCGGCTCGCTGAACGGCACCACCAGCTTCGAGCGCACCAACTACTTCGAGACCATGCCCGCCCACCAGCTGGAGCTCGCCCTCTGGCTGGAGGCCGACCGCATGGGCTCCCTGCTGGCCGCGCTGGACGACGAGTCCATGGAGAACCAGCGGGACGTCGTCAAGAACGAGCGCCGCCAGCGCTACGACAACGTGCCGTACGGCACCGCCTTCGAGAAGCTGACCGCCCTGTCCTACCCGGAGGGCCACCCGTACCACCACACGCCGATCGGCTCGATGGCGGACCTGGACGCGGCCACCCTGGAGGACGCCCGCGAGTTCTTCCGCACCTACTACGCGCCGAACAACGCGGTGCTCTCCGTGGTCGGTGACATCGACCCCGCGCAGACCCTCGCCTGGATCGAGAAGTACTTCGGTTCGATCGCGTCCCACGACGGCAAGCCCGCCCCGCGCGACGGCTCCCTGCCGGAGGTCATCGGTGAGCAGAAGCGCGAGGTCGTCGTCGAGGAGGTCCCGGCGCGCGCCCTGATGGCCGCCTACCGGCTTCCGGAGGACGGCACGCGTGCGTGCGACGCGGCCGACCTCGCCCTGACCGTCCTGGGCGGCGGCGAGTCCTCCCGCCTGTACAACCGGCTGGTGCGCCGCGACCGTACGGCCGTCGCCGCCGGCTTCGGCCTGCTCCGGCTGGCCGGCGCGCCCTCCATGGGCTGGCTGGACGTGAAGACCTCCGGTGACGTCGAGGTGCCGGTCATCGAGACCGCCATCGACGAGGAGCTGGCCCGGTTCGCCGAGGAGGGCCCCACGCCCGAGGAGATGGAGCGCGCCCAGGCCCAGCTGGAGCGCGAGTGGCTGGACCGGCTGGGCACGGTGGCCGGCCGCGCCGACGAACTGTGCCGCTACGCCGTCCTGTTCGGCGACCCGCAGCTCGCCCTGACCGCCGTCAAGCGCGTCCTGGAGGTGACCCCGCAGGAGGTCCAGGAGGTCGCCAAGGCCCGCCTGCGGCCCGACAACCGCGCGGTCCTCGTCTACGAGCCGAAGTCCCCGGAGTCCGTCCCGGACGCCAAGGTCCCCGAGGACCCGGAGCGGGAAGCGACCGTAGAGGCCGGCAACGAGAACGACGAGGAGACGGCCAAGTGACCGAGCTCGCCACCATGGAGTTCCACCCCCAGCCGCAGCCCGGCGACGCCAAGCCCTGGGCGTTCCCGGCCCCCGAGCGCGCCACCCTCGACAACGGCCTGACCGTGCTGCGCTGCCACCGCCCCGGCCAGCAGGTCGTCGCGGTGGAGGTCCTGACGGACGCGCCCCTGGACGCCGAGCCGGCCGGTCTGGACGGCGTCGCCACGATCATGGCGCGGGCCTTCTCCGAGGGCACCGACAAGCACTCCGCCGAGGAGTTCGCCGCCGAACTGGAGCGCGCCGGCGCAACCCTGGACGCGCACGCCGACCACCCCGGAGTCCGGCTCAGCCTGGAGGTCCCGGCCTCCCGTCTGTCCAAGGGCCTCGGCCTGCTCGCCGACGCCCTGCGCGCGCCCGCCTTCGCCGAGAGCGAGGTCGAGCGGCTGGTGCGCAACCGGCTGGACGAGATTCCGCACGAGCTGGCCAACCCCTCCCGCCGGGCCGCCAAGGAGCTGTCCAGGGAACTGTTCCCGGCGGCCTCGCGCATGTCCCGCCCGCGCCAGGGCAGCGAGGAGACGGTCGAGAAGATCGACGCGGCGGCCGTGCGCGCCTTCTACGACCGCCATGTGCGGCCCGCCACCGCCACCGCGGTGGTCGTCGGTGACCTGACCGGCATCGACCTGGACGAGCTGCTCGGCGAGACCCTGGGCGCCTGGACCGGCACGCCGGGCGAGCCCCGGCCGGTGCCGCCGGTGACCGCCGACGACACCGGGCGCGTGGTCATCGTGGACCGGCCCGGTGCCGTCCAGACGCAGCTGCTCATCGGCCGCGTCGGCCCCGACCGGCACGACCGCGTGTGGCCCGCCCAGGTGCTCGGCACCTACTGCCTCGGCGGCACCCTCACCTCCCGCCTGGACCGCGTCCTGCGCGAGGAGAAGGGCTACACCTACGGCGTGCGGTCCTTCGGGCAGGTCCTGCGGTCCGCGCCGGACGGGACGGGCGCGGCGATGCTCGCCATCAGCGGCTCCGTCGACACGCCGAACACGGGCCCGGCGCTGGACGACCTGTGGAAGGTGCTGCGCACCCTCGCGGCGGACGGCCTGACCGACGCCGAGCGGGATGTCGCCGTGCAGAACCTCGTGGGTGTGGCGCCGCTGAAGTACGAGACCGCGGCGGCCGTCGCGAGCACGCTGGCCGACCAGGTCGAGCAGCACCTGCCCGACGACTTCCAGGCGACGCTGTACCGGCAGCTGGCCGCCACGGGCACGGTGGAGGCCACCGCGGCCGTCGTGAACGCCTTCCCGGTGGACCGTCTGGTGACCGTCCTCGTCGGCGACGCCGCCCAGATCAAGGCGCCGGTCGAGGCCCTCGGCATCGGCGAAGTGACCGTGGTGGCGGCCGAGTAACGGCCCGCGCGCGGAAGGGGCCCTGCCGACCTACGGGTCGTCAGGGCCCCTGCTGTTCCACTCTTTCTCCCAGATGCCCGTTTTAGGGCGGAGGTTGCCTGTCTGACCTGTGGGATGCGCTACAAAAACCGGTATCCGTTTGAGGATTGAAAGCACGCCCCCGTAGCTTCGTCCAGGCTGTTCGTCAGGCAGTGCGCCGCGCCCGCGGCACCGGACAGTCATCGCCGAGTCCCCGTACGGCGCGAGCCAGGGGAGCCGGGGACCCACCGTCCCTGGGGTGAATCGGGCGCCCGCGCGGCAGCGAGGGGGCCCGTAGGAGACCTTCCTGCTCCGAACCCGTCAGCTAACCCGGTAGGCGAGAGGGAAGGAAAGGACCAGCCACTTCATGGCGTTCATGTGCGCCACCGGGAAGCACCGCAAGCCCGGCCGGGTCAAGCGGACCACCGCTCAGGCGGCCGGTATCGCGGCCCTCACCACCACCGGTGTGATCGGCACCCTCGCCGCCTCCCCGGCGCTCGCCGCCGAGAACCCCGGCGAGCAGACCGGCCTCATTCCCGTCCTCGCCGCGACCGATGACGTCGCCGAGCAGATCGACGCGCAGGCCGCCGCGCAGCAGCAGGCCGCCGACCAGAAGGCGGCCGAGAAGGCCGCGGCGAAGGCGGCCGCCAAGCGGGCCGAGGAGATACGCGCGGCCAAGGCCCGCGCCGCCCGAGAGGCGGAGCGCAAGCGGCTGAACGCCTTCGTCGCCCCCATCGCGCACTCCTACGTCTCCACGGGCTACCAGGCCAGCAGCTCCCTGTGGTCCTCCGGCTCGCACACCGGCATCGACTTCCACGCGGCCAGCGGCACGACCGTCCACGCGGTGGGCTCCGGCACGGTCGTCTCCACGGGCTGGGGCGGCGCGTACGGCAACCAGATCGTGATCCGGATGGCCGACGGCATGTACACCCAGTACGGCCATCTGTCCTCCATCGGGGTCACGGTGGGCCAGAAGGTCGTCCCGGGCCAGCAGATCGGCCTGTCCGGCGCCACCGGCAACGTCACCGGCCCGCACCTCCACTTCGAGGCGCGCACCGGTACCGAGTACGGCTCCGACGTCGACCCCGTCGCCTACCTCCGCCAGCACGGCGTGAACGTCTGACGCGTACCGCACGGTCATCGATAGCCCCGGCTCACCGAGCCGGGGCTATCGCCGTTTTTCGCGGTGTCCGCCGTACTCCCTGTCCAAAATATATCCATGGATTAGGGCCTGCCATCGGAAATTCCGGCTCATTGGAATAGAGTCGCGGAACAGGCGTCCATCGTGGCGTTTCACGGGGATTTAAGGCGGAGGTCGGTCATGCGTATTCCGGCGCACACGGTGTGCACCGCGGTCCGGGACGACATCGTCGCCGGCGTGTACAAGCGCGGCAGCCGCCTCACCGAGGAAGTCCTGGCCCGCCGCTACGGCGTCTCGCGCGTCCCCGTGCGGGAGGCGCTGCGCACGCTGGAGGCCGAGGGCTTCGTGGTGACGCGCCGGCACGCGGGCGCGTGCGTGGCCGAGCCGACGGAGCAGGAGGCCGCCGACGTGCTGGAGATGCGGACGCTCCTGGAGCCGCTGGGCGCCGCGCGGGCCGCCCAGCGGCGCACCGAGGCCCATCTGAAGGTGCTGCGCGGCCTGGTCCGGCTGGGGCAGGAGCGGGCCAGGAGGGGCAACAGCGACGATCTGCGCTCGCTGGACGGCTGGTTCCACGAGACGCTCGTCCAGGCGTCCGGCAGCCCGTCGTTGACCGCGATGCTGACTCAGTTGCGCCACAAGATCGCCTGGATGTACGCGGTGGAGCCGCCGCTGAGCCCGGCGGATTCCTGGGCGGAGCACGGCGCGATCGTGGATGCCGTGGCGCGCGGGGACGGCGAACGCGCGCGGGCGCTCACGGCGCTGCACGCGGAGCGCGCGGCGGGTGCGCACCGGCTGCGCCTTTCCGGTGCCGTGGAGCGTGTGAGGACCTCGCAACACGCCGTAAACATGTCGGGCCCGCGGCTTTAACACGGGCGCCGTATACAAAGATGAGTTAATCGGTGAGGGCGTGTTTTTCGCTGTCCTTTTTCCGCGCCCTGAATTCCGGGTCGCGGTCTTCTGGATGCCCGCGGTGAATTCGGGTGCCCCCCTCGAAAACGCGGAAGCCGCGCCGCCCGGTACGGAACGGCGCGGCTTCCCGGTCCTGCTCAGACGGTCTCGGGCAGCTCTTCCAGGCCCTCGGAGACCAGCTTGGCCAGACGGTCGAGGGCGGCGTCCGCGCCCTCGGTGTCGGAGGCGAGGACGATCTCCTCGCCGCCCTGGGCGCCCAGGCCCAGGACGGCCAGCATGGAGGCCGCGTTGACGGGGTTGCCCCCGGCCTTGGCGATCGTCACCGGGACGCCTGCGGCCGTGGCGGCTCGGACGAAGATGGAGGCGGGGCGGGCGTGGAGGCCCTCGGCCCAGCCGACGTTGACGCGGCGCTCAGCCATGTGTTGCTGCCCTTCGGTGTTCAGGGTTGTCTAGACCAGTTTCCCACACCGTGAAGCGTGCCCGGACAGGGCATTCTTCCCGCTCCGGTGTGGCGTCGGACCGCGGCCTCGGTCCGGCTCCCCGTCCTCCACAGACTGCCTCGCCCCGCCTGCCTGCGCGAGCCGTACTCTGGGGCCCATGCAGACCTCGGCGGACCGGCAGGACCGGCACCAGTACCCCGCCCACTGGGAGGCGGACGTGGTGCTGCGCGACGGTGGCACCGCACGCATCAGGCCCATCACCGTTGATGACGCCGACCGCCTGGTCAGTTTCTACGAGCAGGTCTCCGACGAGTCGAAGTACTACCGCTTCTTCGCGCCGTACCCACGGCTCTCCGCAAAGGACGTCCACCGCTTCACGCACCACGACTTCGTGGACCGGGTGGGGCTCGCCGCCACCATCGGCGGCGAGTTCATCGCCACCGTACGCTACGACCGCATCGGCACCGACGGCATGCCCGCCTCCGCGCCCGCCGACGAGGCCGAGGTCGCCTTCCTGGTGCAGGACGCCCACCAGGGCCGTGGAGTCGCCTCCGCCCTGCTGGAGCACATCGCCGCCGTCGCCCGCGAGCGCGGCATCCGCCGCTTCGCCGCCGAGGTGCTGCCCGCCAACACCAAGATGATCAAGGTGTTCACGGACGCCGGTTACACCCAGCAGCGCAGTTTCGAGGACGGCGTCGTCCGCCTGGAGTTCGACCTCGAACCCACCGACCGGTCCGTCGCCGTGCAGCGCGCCCGGGAGCAGCGCGCCGAGGCCCACTCGGTACGGCGGCTGCTCGCGCCCGGCTCCGTCGCGGTCGTCGGTGTCGGCCGCGCCCCCGGCGGGGTGGGCCGCAGCATCCTCGGCAACATCCGCGAGGCGGGCTACCCGGGCCGGCTGCACGCCGTGAACAGCGCCTTCCCGGAGGACCTCAAGGAGGTCGACGGGGTACCCGCGTACCGCTCGGTGCGGGACATCGACGGGCACGTCGACCTCGCCGTCGTCGCCGTACCGGCCGAACACGTGCCCTCCGTGGTCGCCCAGTGCGGCGAACACGGCGTGCAGGGGCTGGTCGTGCTCTCCGCCGGATACGCCGAAAGCGGACCCGAGGGCCGCGAACGGCAGCGCGCCCTCGTACGGGCCGCGCGCGCCCACGGCATGCGGACCATCGGCCCCAACGCCTTCGGGATCATCAACACCGCCTCCGACGTCCGGCTGAACGCCTCCCTCGCCCCCGAGATGCCCCGCCCCGGCCGCATCGGGCTGTTCGCCCAGTCCGGAGCCATCGGCATCGCCCTGCTGTCCCGGCTGCACCGGCGCGGCGGAGGGGTGACCGGTGTCACCGGCGTGTCCACCTTCGTCTCCGCCGGCAACCGCGCCGACGTCTCGGGCAACGACGTCCTGCAGTACTGGTACGACGACCCCGAGACCGATGTCGTCCTCATGTACCTGGAGTCCATCGGCAACCCCCGCAAGTTCACCCGTCTCGCCCGCCGAACGGCGGCGGCGAAGCCGCTGGTGGTCGTGCAAGGGACCGGAACGGCGCCGCAGGGGCACGCGGTACGGGCCACCCGGCTGCCGTACGCGACCGTCTCCGCGCTGCTCCGTCAGGCCGGCGTGATCCGGGTCGACACGATCACCGAACTGGTCGACGCCGGGCTGCTGCTGGCCCGCCAGCCACTGCCCGGCGGACCGCGCGTCGCCATCCTCGGCAACTCCGAGTCGCTGGGCGTGCTGACGTACGACCGGTGCGTCGCCGAGGGACTGCGGCCGGCGCGGCCGGTGGACCTGACGACCGGGGCGACGGCGGCGGACTTCCACCGGGCGCTCGCCGCCGCGCTGGCCGACGGGACGAACGACGCCGTCGTCGTCACGGCGATCCCCGCGATCGGGGAGGGGTCGCCCGGGGACGCGGAGCTGGCGGAGGCGCTGCGGTCGGCCGCGGCCTCGGTGCCGGGGAAGCCGGTACTCGTGGTCCATGTGGAACTCGGGGGGCTCGCGCAGGCGTTGTCGGCCGCGGCCAGCACGGCACCGTGGGCCGCCGACAAGGGCCACCCCGCGCAAAGCCCGCCCCCCGCGGTACGGGCACCGGACGACTCCCCTCCGGAAGGCACCCATCTCATCCCCGCCTATCCCGCCGCCGAGCGGGCCGTCCGCGCCCTCTCCGAAGTCGTGCGGTACGCGCAGTGGCGCCGGGAGGCCGCCGAACCGGGGAAGGTGCCGGAGTACGACGACATCGACGAGAAGGGCACCGCCCGGCTGATCCACGGGCTGCTGGAGCGCGGAGAGGGACTCACCGTCTCCGCCGCCGAAACCTGTGAGCTGCTCGGGAAGTACGGCATCCCCGTGCGCCGGGCGTTGCCCGCGCCCACCCCGGGCGCCGCCGCCGAGGCCGCCCGCGCGCTCGGCTACCCGGTGGCCCTCAAAGCCACCGCCCCGCACCTCAGGCACCGCGCCGACCTGGGCGGCGTACGGCTGGACCTCGCGGACGAGGAGCAGTTGCTGCGGGCGTACACCGAGCTGACCGAGCTGTTCGGGCGGCCGGAGGAGCTACGGCCGGTGGTGCAGGCGATGGCTCCCAGGGGCGTCGACACCGTCGTCCGCGCGGTGATCGATCCGGCGGCCGGGGCCGTGCTGTCCTTCGGCCTCGCCGGGGCCGCCTCCCAGCTGCTCGAGGACACGGCCCACCGGCTGGTCCCCGTCACCGACCGGGAGGCGGCCTCGCTCGTGCGGTCGATCCGCACCGCACCGCTGCTCTTCGGCTGGCGCGGCTCCACGCCCGTCGACACACCCGCGCTGGAGGAGCTGCTGCTGCGGGTGTCCCGGCTGGTCGACGACCACCCCGAGGTGGTCGCGGTCACCCTGGAGCCGGTCGTCGTCGCCCCGCACGGCGTGAGCGTCCTCGGCGCCACCGTGCGGATCGCGCCCCCGCCCGCCCGAGACGACCTCGGCCCGCGCACGATGCCGGCCTACTGAGCGGGAGGGGGAGCGCGTGGAGATCGCCGGACACCCGGCTGCCCGGGGGCAGCCGGTGGGACGGGGAGGTGATCGCCTGGAACGCCGGACGACTGCGGCCGGCCGCCGGGTACGACCTCACCCACCACCACGGCCTGGAGATGGTCTTCGCCGAACCCGCCCTCGTGTCCTGTCCGCCCGGCTTCCAGGACCCCGTCTTCCGCGCCCCGACGGCCGAGCAGAGGGCACGTCTCGCGTGGGAACCGGACGGGCCACACCCCTCGTGGCCGCGTTCGAAGCCGACGCCGGCGGCCGGGAACCGGTCTTCCGCCTGGTCGCGGCCGAGCGGCTGGAGATCCTGCCGGGACTCGTCCCTCGGCGGGCGCGCCCGGGGGCCGGGGCCGCCCCCAGTGCCCGCGACTGGCCCGGACCGCCCTTGCCCACGGATTAGGATGGACGCCATGGCCAAGACCAGTACGACGACCCAGGGGCTGCGCGCGGCGATCGAGCGCAGCGGCTACTACCCGGCCCTCGTGGCCGAGGCGGTGGAGGCCGCTGTGGGCGGCGAGCCCGTCCGGTCGTACCTGGTCCACCAGGAGACGACGTTCGACCAGAACGAGGTGCGCCGGCACGTCACCGTGCTGGTCCTCACCGGCAACCGCTTCATCGTCAGCCACACCGACGAGCAGGCCGCCGACAGCACCTCCCCGACGCCGTACGCCACCACCTCCACCGAGTCCGTGAAGCTCGACCGGATCTCCTCGGTCGTGGTCAGCCGGGTGGTCGCGAACCCGGAGCAGTACAAGCCGGGCACGCTGCCCCGCGAGGTCGTGCTGACCATCGGCTGGGGCGCGGTCAGCCGCATCGACCTGGAGCCCGCCGCCTGCGGCGACCCCAACTGCGACGCCGACCACGGCTACACGGGCAGCTCCACGGCGGACGACCTCAGCCTGCGCGTCAGCGAGGCCGGGGACGGCCCGGAGACGGTGCGCCAGGCCCTCGCCTTCGCGCAGGCCATCTCGGAGGCGACCGCGGACCTCACCCGCTGATGTCCCAGCTCTCCGCCTGGGACCACCCGGAACCCCTCGCCCTCGACACCGCGCCGCTGCCCGAGTACGGCAGCGGCTCCCTCGCCGACCTGTTGCCCACCCTCGCCGCCGGCATGGGCGTGCCCGGCCTGACCCCCACGATCGGGGAACTGACCGCCACCGACCGGGCCTGTGTCTTCCTGATCGACGGCCTGGGCTGGGAGCAGCTCAGGAGCCATCCGGACGAGGCGCCGTTCCTGACCTCCCTGCTCGGCAGCTCACGCGGTGGCACCGGACGCCCGCTCACCGCCGGCTACCCGGCCACCACGGCCACCTCGCTCGCCTCCGTCGGAACGGGCCTGCCGCCCGGCGCCCACGGTCTGCCCGGGTACGCGGTGCGCAACCCGGCCACCGGCGAGCTGATGAACCAGCTCCGCTGGCACCCGTGGACCTCGCCGCGCCCCTGGCAGCCGTACCCCACCGTCTTCCAGCTCGCCCATGACGCGGGGGTGCACGCCGCCCAGGTGTCCTCGCCCGCCTTCGCCCAGACCCCGCTCACCAAGGTCGCGCTCAGCGGCGGCACCTTCCACGGCCGGCTGACCGGCGAGGAGCGCATGGACCTCGCGGCCGAGCAGCTGGCCGCCGGCGACCGCTCGCTGGTGTACACGTACTACGCCGAGCTGGACGGCTCCGGACACCGCTACGGCGTCGCCTCGGACACCTGGCGCGGCCAGCTCATGTACGTCGACCGGCTCGTCCAGCGGCTGGCCGAGCAGCTGCCGCCGCGCAGTGCCCTCTACGTCACCGCCGACCACGGGATGGTCGACGTACCGTTCGACGAGCAGCACCGCATCGACTTCGACGAGGACTGGGAGCTGCGCGCCGGCGTCGCCCTGCTGGGCGGCGAGGGCCGGGCCCGGCACGTGTACGCGGTGCCGGGCGCCGAGAACGACGTGCTGACGTGCTGGCGTGAGGTGCTGGGGGAGCAGTTCTGGGTGGCCTCGCGGGACGAGGCGATCGCGGCCGGCTGGTTCGGGCCGAGCGTGGACGAGCGCGTGTACCCGCGGATCGGTGACGTGGTCGCCGCCGCGCACGACGACGTCCTGCTGATCGCCTCCGAGCGCGAACCGAAGGAGTCCGTGCTGGTCGGCAACCACGGTTCGATGACCCCGGCGGAACAGCTCGTGCCCCTCCTCGAAGTACGCTCCTGACGCGCCCCCGACCCCCGCGCGCCCCCGCACATGATCCCCACGACGTGCCGAAAGGTGTTCAACTCCTCATGCCCGAGCTGGTGTTCTTCTCCGGAACGATGGACTGCGGGAAGTCGACGCTGGCTCTGCAGATCGAGCACAACCGTTCCGCGCGCGGCCTGGCCGGCATGATCTTCACCCGCGACGACCGCGCGGGCGAGGGCAAGCTGTCCTCCCGGCTCGGACTCGTCACCGACGCGGTGGAGGTCGAGGACGGCCAGGACGTGTACGCGTACCTCGTGGACCATCTCTCGCAGGGCGGCCGGGCCGACTATGTGATCGCGGACGAGGCACAGTTCCTCGCGCCCGAGCAGATCGACCAGCTCGCGCGCGTGGTGGACGATCTCGGCCTGGACGTGTTCGCCTTCGGCATCACCACCGACTTCCGCTCCAAGCTCTTCCCCGGATCCCAGCGGCTGGTGGAACTGGCCGACCGGATAGAGGTGCTCCAGGTGGAGGCGCTGTGCTGGTGCGGCGCCCGCGCCACGCACAACGCCCGCACGGTGGACGGCGAGATGGTGGTCGAGGGCGCCCAGGTGGTCGTCGGCGACGTCAACCAGTCCGCGGGCGAGGTCGGCTACGAGGTGCTGTGCCGCCGTCACCACCGCCGCCGGATGACCGCCGCGTCCGCCCGCGCGGCGGCTCTGTCCCCGGACGTGCTGCCCGTCCCGTCCTCCTGAGGGCTCAGCGCGGGTCCTGCACCACCGAGAACTCGGCGCCCTCCGGATCCTCGACCGTGGCCACCTGCCCGTGCGGGCTGTCGTGGGCCGGTCTGAGGACCCGCCCGCCCAGACCGGTGACCTGACGCAGCGTCTCACCGAGGTCGGCGACCTCGAAGTACGTCTGCCAGTGCGACCCCCGGTCCCGGGGCAGACCGTGGCCCATGCCGTGCAGCCCGGCCACCGGACGGCCGCCCAGGCGCAGGGTCAGATAGTCGAAGTCGGCGGAGACCACCGGCTCCTCGACGTAACCGAACACGCTTTTGTAGAACTTGGCGACACTCTCCGTCTCGAAGGTCCGCAGCTCGTTCCAGACGGGTGTGCCGGGCACACCGGTGACGGCCGTGCCGAGATGTGCGGAGGCCTGCCAGATACCGAACACCGCCCCGGAGGGGTCGGAGGCGATCGCCATCCGCCCGGCCTCGGCGGCGTCCAGCGGGCCGACGGCCACCGTGCCGCCGCACAGCCGTACCGTGTCGGCGGTCTGGTCCACGTCGTCCGAGGCGAGATACGGCGTCCAGGCGACCGGCAGCCGGCGGTCCGGCGGCAGCTGGCCCATGCCCGCCACCTCCCGCCCGTCCAGCAGCGCCCGCACGTACGGGCCGAGCTGCTGCGGGCCCGGCAGGAACTCCCAGCCGAACAGCTCACCGTAGAACGCCTCGGTGGTGTCCAGCCCGTGCACCATCAGGCTCACCCAGCAGGGTGTGCCGGGCACGCGCCGCGCGTGCGGACCGGCCGACTCTGGTGCCTCGGTCATCGATCACTCTCTCCCCGGCCCCTCGTGGTGGCCGTGTCGCTTCCGCTCCCCGGCAGGGGTGTTCACGCCGCTGGCGCGTACGCCCGTGCCGGTGCCCGCATCCTCCGCGGTGCCGGAGGCCGTACCGCGCCGCTCGGCGATACCTTCCGAGAGGATGCCCGATCTGCCATCTTTCGCCGCTTCCTGACGGTGGCCGACGGGTGTCCGACGCCTGTACAGCCCGTGCTCGATCCCGTACGCCTCGTGATCGAGACTGTCCGGCCGAGCAGAGTAGCCGGACCTGGACGCCGCGGCCACCCCTGGCGTATGGATGGACGCCATGACAGCCATCATCACCGCATCCGAACTCGCACCTGAGCTGACCGGGGGCAACCCGCCCGCGCTGCTGGACGTGCGCTGGCAGCTGAGTCTGGCCAAGGCGGCGGGCGCGCCGGCCTTCGACGGCCGGGCCGAGTACGCGGCCGGGCACATCCCCGGCGCGGTCTTCGTCGATCTGGACCGGGAACTGGCCTCCGCGCCCGGGGCGGGGGGCCGGCATCCGCTGCCCGACCTAGCGGAGTTCGGTGCCGCGATGCGCCGCGCGGGTGTGTCGGCGGGCCGGCCGGTCGTCGTGTACGACGGCGGGCAGGGCTGGGCGGCCGCGCGCGCGTGGTGGCTGCTGCGCTGGACGGGTCACCCGGACGTGCGGGTGCTCGACGGCGGGTTGCCGTCCTGGCGGGGCGGGCTGTCCACGGACACGCCCGCGGTGCCGGAGGGTGACTTCGTGCCGGCGCCGGAGGCCGTGGGACTGCTGGACGCGGACGAGGCCGCGGCGCTGGCCCGCACGGGTGTGCTGCTGGACGCGCGCGCGGGGGAGCGGTACCGCGGTGAGGTGGAGCCGGTCGACCGGGTCGGCGGGCACATCCCGGGCGCGGTGTCCGCGCCGACGACGGAGAACGTGGGCCCCGACGGCCGCTTCCTGCCCGCGGCGGAGCTGAGGGACCGTTTCAAGGCCCTGGGGGTGTCCGGGGACACCGAGGTGGGCGTGTACTGCGGTTCGGGCGTCTCCGGCGCCCACGAGGTCCTCGCGCTGGCGGTGGCCGGCATTCCGGCGGCCCTGTACGTCGGTTCCTGGTCCGAGTGGTCCGCGGACCCGTCCCGGCCGGTGGTGGTGGGGGCGGATCCGCAGTAGCGGGGCAGCCGGAGGAGGGGGCACGCGCGCGTGCCCCCTCCAGCGGTCACGGAGACTTACTCCTGTTTCTTGCGGCGGGTGCCGAACACGATCTCGTCCCAGCTCGGGACGGCCGCGCGGCGACCGGGGCGGACGCCGTCGGCCTCGGCCTGGCGGTCGGTGGCGCCGATGAGCCGGTCGCGGTGGCTGCCGACGGAGCGCGGCATGAGCACGTCCGCGTAGGCGGAGCCGGCCGACGCGGCGGGCGCCGGTGGCTCCTCGGTGGCGGCCTCGTCCTCGGCCTCCTCCGCGGGCTCCTCCGGGCGCTCCGGTACCACCAGGTCGCCCCGGAAGCTCGGCACGGCCTCCAGCAGGCTGGTCAGCGAGTCGCGCTCGCCCGTGCTCTCCTCGACGGACTCCGGCGACTGCGCGGGCAGGCCGGGCCGTTCGCGGTCACTGCGGTCGAGGGCGCGGTCCATCCCACGCTCGCGCGGCAGCCGGGCGATCCGCGGGACGAACGGGAAGCTCGGCTCCGGCACGGCGAGGTCGTCGGACTCGCCGATCAGCGAGCGCGCCTCGTCGTCGACGGCCTGGACGAGCCGCCGGGGCGGGTCGTACGTCCAGCTCGCCGAGTGCGGTTCGCCCACCACCCGGTAGACGAGGAGTACTTCCCAGGTGCCGTCGTCGCGGCGCCAGGAGTCCCACTGCACGGTGTCCTTCTCGGCACCGCGCAGCAGCAGCCGCTCCTGCACCGTCTCGCCGAGCAGCGGGCCGGAGTTCTCGCCGGGACGGCGGACGGGCGTCTTGCGGGCTCGCTCGGCCATGAAGGCACGCTCGGCCAACACGGGGCCCTCGAAGCGCCGTACCCGGTCGACCGGGATGCCGGCGAGCTGCGCGACCTCTTCCGCGGTGGCACCGGCCCGTATCCGGGCCTGGATGTCACGGGGGCGCAGATGGCTCTCGACCTCGATCTCGATCTGGCCGAGGCGGGGCCGGTCGCCGCGCACGGCGGCGCGCAGCCGTTCGTCGATCGGAAGTGTGTACTCCGTGGAGTCGGCAGCCTTCAGCACCAGCCGTGTGCCGTCATTCGAGACGGCCACGACACGCAGTTCGGGCATGGGGACCTCCCGGGTGGTGCCTGCCGACGTCACGTGCGTCGCTGCTTCCGCTAGTCGAGTGTGGCCTGCCCGGGTGCAGCCTGCCACAACCTTGCCGAGTTGCCCGGCGTGTCGGGCACGGGCCCGGGACCGCCGTTATGGCACGGTTACCTGTTCGCAACGCTAAGTGACCAATTTCGTCACCCTGTGCAACTAGCCCCCTCCCGGCGGTCCTGCAAAGCCGCGGGCACCCTGGTGGGAGACCGGACCCAGGGCTCGCAACAGTACTCCATTCGGGCCATGTGCGTGGATCGGCGCGCTGCTCAACTTCTGGCAAGGGATGCGACTTCGCCGTCCGCAACCGGTTTTGTCGATCACCGACGTGGCGAACTTCACGCAATCGCCAGAAACGGAACTAATGGTTTCGTTCGTACGTCCCCTTCTCGTGCGGTAGGTCGAGCAATGTCGGTCAAGTACGGGAAAGGCAGGCAAGTTCCGGGTATGCGTGAGACGCCCGACACGGGTCGGAAGCGGATCGATCTGAACGTCCCCCAAGTCGCGGGCAGTGCCCTGGCGGCCGTCGTGGCGGCCAAACTGGCCTCGTACTTCGGGGTGTACGGCACGATCATCGGCGCCGGAGTGGTCAGTGTCGTCGCCACCTGCGGAGGCACGCTGTTCCAGCACTTCTTCAAGCGGACGGGGGAGCAGTTCCGGGAGAAGACCGCGGTGACGGCCCGGCCGAGGGGACAAGCCCCACGGTCTCCCGGCGAGTTCACCGACGGCACCGTCTACCGCGCGCGGATGAAGAGCCGGCGCCGCCCGCTGGTCGCCGCCGCCCTGGTCTTCGGGGTCACCCTCGCCGGCATCACCACCTACGAGCTGGTGTCCGGCAACAGCTTCAGCGGCGGCGGGGGCACGACCGTCAGCGACGCGGTCACCGGCCGCGGCTCGTCAGGCCACACGTCCGACCACCCGCCCGCCCCTTCGGGCACACCGTCCCCGGAGCGCACGCCGCCCACCGGCGATGACACGACCCGCAGCACGCCACGCAGCACGTCCCCGGTGCCCGGCGGCTCCCCGAGCGGGGAGCCGGGTGAGGAGGCGAGCGAGGAGCCGGGCGGCGACCCGGCCACCCCGGCACCCACGCCCAGCGCGCCCGAGTCGTCGGCCACGACGCCTACGCCCCCAGAACCCTCCGCAAGTAGTCGTTCTGGAACAGACGTTCCGGGTCAAGGCGGTCCCGCAGCGCGGTGAACTCGCCGAAGCGCGGGTACACCCGGGCGAAGTACTCCGCGTCCCGCGTGTGCACCTTGCCCCAGTGCGGACGCCCCTCGTGCGCGGTGAGGATGCGCTCGGCGGCCGTGAAGTACGCGTGGTACGGCGTCCCCCGGAACATGTGCACGGCGATGTAGGCGCTGTCCCGGCCGGAGGCGGTGGACAGCGTGATGTCGTCGGCCGGGGCGGTGCGCACCTCCACCGGGAAGCTGACCCGCAGCCCCGAACGGTCGACCATGGCCCGCAGTTCGCGCAGCGTCTCCACCAGGGCCGCGCGCGGGACGGCGTACTCCATCTCCACGAACCGCACCCGGCGCGGTGAGGTGAAGACCTTGTAGGGGATGTCCGTGTACGTCCGCGCGGACAGGGCCTTGCTGGAGATCCGCGCGATCCCCGGGATGGTGGCCGGGGCGGCGCGGCCGACCCACTGGACCGCCTGGAACACCCCGTTGGAGAGGAACTCGTCCTCGAACCAGCCGGCCGGCTGCCCCACCGGCTGCTCGGGACCGGCACTGCGGTTGTTGCGCTTGGTGTTGGTGCTGCCGGTGTGCGGGAACCAGTAGAACTCGAAGTGTTCGTTCTCGGCCCACAGCTGATCGAACTCGGCGAGGACCCGCTCCAGGGGCATCGGTTCCTCGCGCGCGGTGAGCAGGAAGAGGGGCTCCACGGCGAACGTGATCGCGGTGACGACACCCAGGGCGCCGAGACCTATGCGGGCGGCGGCGAAGACGTCGGGATTCTCCTTCTCGGAGCAGCTGAGCACCGAGCCGTCCGCCGTGACGAGTTCGAGCCCCTTGATCTGCGCGGCGATGGAGCCGGACTCGCGGCCCGTGCCGTGCGTGCCGGTGCTGACGGCTCCGGAGACGGTCTGCTCCATGATGTCGCCCATGTTGGTGAGCGAGAGGCCCTCGCGCGCGAGAGCGGCGTTGAGCCTCTTGAGCGGGGTGCCCGCCTCCACCGTGACCGTCATGGATCCACGGTCGATGGTGCGTATGCCGGTCAACAGTTGAGGGCGTATCAAGACGCCGTCGGTGGCGGCGATCGAGGTGAAGGAGTGCCCGGTCCCGACCGCCTTCACGGTCAGGCCGTCCTCGCGGGCCCGGCGCACCGCCGCGGCCAGTTCCTCCACGGAGGCCGGTGCGACCTGCCGGACAGGCCGGGCGGAGACGTTGCCGCCCCAGTTACGCCAGGTGCCGTTCTTCCCGCTCGCTGTGCTGCTCAACGGTGCCTCCCCGACCCGTGGCCGGCCTGCGCAGCCGGCGGTACCCGAGGAAACCGACCGCGGCCGCGACGGCCCCGGACACAGCCGGAACCCCGTACCCGGCCCGCGCCCCGGCCGCGTCGATCGCCCAGCCGGCCGCGGAGGAGCCGAGCGCGACGCCGACCGCGAGGCCGGTGCTCACCCAGGTCATGCCTTCGGTGAGCTGCGCGCGAGGTACGTGCTCTTCGATGAGGGACATCGTCGTGATCATCGTCGGTGCGATGGACAGCCCCGCAACGAACAGCGCCACGGCCAGAAGCGGCAGGTTTCCGACCAGTAGGAGGGGGATCATACTCACGGCCATCGCCGTCACGCCCAGCAGCCAGCGGCGTTCCGGCGCACCGCTGAAGCGCAGCAGCCCGAAGACCACGCCCGCGGCACAGGAACCGGCCGCGTACAGCGCCAGGACCAGGCTCGCGGCGCCCTTGTGGCCGCGCTCGTCGGCGAAGGCGACGGTGACCACGTCCACGGACCCGAAGATCGCGCCGGTCGCCACGAAGGTGGCCACCAGCACCTGGAGCCCCACCGCGCGCAGGGCGCTGCCGCCGCCGTGCCGCTCGCGCGGGTGCGGCTCCGGCTCGGTGGCGCGCTGGGCGGTCAGCCAGAAGACGCCGACCGCCAGGAAGCAGGCCGCCAGCAGCGGGCCCGCCTCCGGGAACCAGACCGTGGACAGGCCGATGGAGATGATCGGCCCGAAGATGAAGCAGACCTCGTCCACGACCGACTCGAAGGAGTAGGCGGTGTGCAGCTTGGGCGTCCCCCGGTACAGCGCCGCCCAGCGGGCCCGGATCATCGCGCCCAGGCTGGGCACCGACCCGATCCCGGCCGCGCACACGAACAGCACCCAGTCCGGCCGGCCCGAGTGCGCGGCGAGCAGCAGTCCGGCCGCCGCGACCAGGGCCACCAGGGTCGCGGGGCGCAGCACCCGGCGCTGCCCGTGCTGATCCACCAGGCGGGATATCTGCGGTCCGATCGCGGCGGCGGACAGCGCGATGGTGGCCGACAGGGCACCCGCGAGGCCATAGCGCCCGGTCAGCTGGGAGACCATCGTGACCACGCCGATGCCCATCATCGACAACGGCATCCGGCCGAGGAATCCCGCGGCGGAGAAGGCCGTGGCGCCGGGCGCGGCGAACAGGGCTCTGTAGGGGCTGGGCACGGGGACTCCGAAGCGGGTCGGTAAGGCACGAATGCTGGTGCTACAGCTTACGGTTAGGTGACCCTAATGGCACGGGTGCGCGACCGGAGAAATCGCCCGGTGAAATCCACCTAAACCGCCTGCAACGCGACTCTTCACTCCGCTGTTTCCCCGCTGTCGGTACCGAGTGGCAGGATCGACTCATGCCAGACGCGCTCGATGCCACCCCGTACGACGCCCTGCTCCTGCTCTCCTTCGGCGGCCCCGAAGGCCCGGACGACGTGGTCCCGTTCCTGGAGAACGTCACGCGTGGGCGCGGCATCCCGAAGGAACGCCTCAAGGAAGTCGGGCAGCACTACTTCCTGTTCGGCGGGGTCAGCCCCATCAACGACCAGAACCGCGCCCTGCTGGACGCCCTGCGCAAGGACTTCGCCGAACACGGCCTGGACCTGCCGGTCTACTGGGGCAACCGCAACTGGGCGCCGTATCTGACGGACACCCTGCGCGAGATGGTCGCCGACGGCCGCCGCCGCATCCTGGTCCTGGCCACCAGCGCCTACGCCTCCTACTCGGGCTGCCGCCAGTACCGCGAGAACCTCGCCGACGCGCTGGCCGCCCTGGCGGACGAGGGCCTGGAGCTGCCGACGATCGACAAGCTGCGGCACTACTTCAACCACCCCGGCTTCGTCGAGCCCATGATCGACGGCGTGCTGCGCTCCCTCGCGGACCTGCCCGAGGCCGTCCGCGCGGGGGCCCACATCGCCTTCACCACCCACTCCATTCCGACCTCCGCCGCCGACACCTCCGGCCCGGTGCAGGCCCACGGAGAGGGCGGTGCCTACGTCGAACAGCACCTGGACGTGGCCCAGCTGATCGCCGACGCCGTCCGCGAGCGGACCGGCATCGACCATCCCTGGCGCCTCGTCTACCAGTCCCGCTCCGGCGCCCCGCACATCCCGTGGCTGGAGCCCGACATCTGCGACCACCTGGAGGAGCGGCACGCCGCCGGTGTCCCGGCCGTGGTCATGGCCCCCATCGGTTTCGTCTCCGACCACATGGAGGTCCTCTACGACCTCGACACCGAGGCGAAGGCCAAGGCCGAGGAGCTGGGCCTGCCGGTGCGCCGCTCGGCCACCGTGGGCGCGGACCCGCGGTTCGCCGCGGCCGTCCGCGAGCTGATCCTGGAGCGGGCCGCCGTGGAGCGCGGCCAGGAGGTCACGCCCTGCGCCCTGGGCGCGCTCGGCCCGAGCCATCAGCTCTGCCCGGTCGGCTGCTGCCCGGCCCGTGCCCCCCGCCCGGCCGCCGCGGGCGCCGACAGCCCCTACGCGTGAGGAGACCCGTGACCGACACCCAGCACCGGGACCTGCTCGCCCTGGCCCAGGAGGCCGCCCGCCGCGCCGGTGAGCTGCTGCGGGACGGCCGCCCCGCCGACCTGGCCGTGGCGAGGACCAAGTCCAGCCCCATCGACGTCGTCACCGAGATGGACATCGCCGCCGAGAAGCTGATCACCGATCTGATCTCCGGCCGGCGCCCCGACGACGGCTTCCTCGGCGAGGAAGGGGCCTTGGTCGAGGGCACCAGCGGCATCCGCTGGGTGATCGACCCGCTGGACGGCACCGTCAACTACCTCTACGGGCTGCCGAGCTGGGCGGTGTCCATCGCGGCCGAGCGGGACGGCGAGACCGTCGTCGGGGTCGTCGCGGCTCCGATGCGCGGCGAGACGTACCACGCCGTCCGCGGCGGCGGCGCCTGGGCCACGGGCGCGTGGGAGGGCGAACGGGCGCTCGCCTGCCGTCCCGCGCCCCCGCTGGAGCAGGCGCTGGTCTCCACCGGTTTCAACTACGTCACCGAGGTCCGCGCCCATCAGGCCGAGATCGCCGGCCGGCTCATCCCCATGCTGCGGGACATCCGGCGCAGCGGCTCGGCGGCGGTCGACCTGTGCGACGTGGCCTGCGGCCGGCTCGACGGGTACTACGAGCGAGGTCTCAACCCGTGGGACTACGCCGCCGGCGACCTGATCGCCCGGGAGGCGGGCGCGCTGACCGGCGGGCGGCCCGCGAAGCGGCCCTCACGGGAGCTGACGGTCGCGGGGGCGCCGGGGGTGTTCGAGCCCCTCCAGCGGCTGCTGGAGGACTTCGGCGCCTGGCACGACTGACGGGCGCGGACCCGCGGACGCACGCAAAGGGACCCCGGCGCTGGATTCGCCGGGGTCCCCTCTTGCGCTCTCGGGCCGATCAGACGCGTGACGCGCCGACCTCCACACCGTGTTCGGCGGCGAGGCGTCGCAGGTCGTCGAGCTCTCCCTGCTCCACCTCGACGAGGAAGTCGTCGCCCTCGTCAAGAGCCCGCGACAGATCGGACTCGGTCGCCTTTATGCGCTGCAGAAGTCCTGCGGTGAAAGCGTCCATGCTGCGCCCCCTCGTCCTGGGTCGTGGGTCGGTGGCACGGGGGTGTGCCGTATGGAAGGGGCGATCACGGCTCTTCGCAGGTGCCCAGCGCTGCCCGGCTGGGCGGCTGCGGTGCCGGACACCCGCGTCCGCTCTGCCAAGCGGATGGCGGGGTACCGCATGGTGCTGCGGCACATGCAGAGCGTGATCGCGGGGTGTAAAGCCGTCCTCCCCCAGCTCCCCTCCGGAGAAACCTCAACCGGAAGGGAAATTCTCGTATTCCCGCCCCGTTACCCCCGTCCCTGCGGCCCCGACCCCGCCTTACAGCCGACTTATGGCCGAAAAGGGCAGGATGGGGGGTCACACCCTACGGAGACCCCCTGCCCGCGCGCGCCCACGGCGCGCTGCGCGGGTGGACACAGGAAGGACAAGCGACGTGCGCGTACTCGTCGTCGAGGACGAGCAACTGCTCGCCGATGCGGTGGCCACCGGACTGCGCCGGGAGGCCATGGCCGTCGACGTCGTGTACGACGGTGCGGCCGCCCTGGAGCGCATCGGCGTCAACGACTACGACGTGGTCGTCCTCGACCGCGACCTCCCGCTCGTGCACGGCGACGACGTCTGCCGCAAGATCGTCGAGCTGGGCATGCCCACCCGCGTGCTGATGCTCACCGCGTCCGGCGACGTCAGCGACCGTGTCGAGGGCCTGGAGATCGGCGCCGACGACTACCTGCCCAAGCCGTTCGCGTTCAGCGAGCTGATCGCGCGCGTGCGTGCCCTCGGCCGCCGCACCAGCGTGCCCCTCCCGCCGGTCCTGGAGCGCGCCGGCATCAAGCTCGACCCCAATCGCCGCGAGGTCTTCCGCGACGGCAAGGAGGTCCAGCTCGCGCCCAAGGAGTTCGCGGTGCTGGAGGTGCTGATGCGCAGCGAGGGCGCGGTCGTCTCCGCCGAGCAGCTGCTGGAGAAGGCGTGGGACGAGAACACCGACCCGTTCACCAACGTCGTGCGCGTCACCGTGATGACCCTGCGCCGCAAGCTGGGCGAGCCTCCGGTGATCGTCACCGTGCCCGGCTCCGGTTACCGGATCTGATCGCCGTGGCCGCGACACCCGCGCCGGCACAGGCGCCCCCTAAGCCCACCTGGGACCCCAGGCGGCCGCAGCCCCCCTTCCCATGGCTGCGCCCGACCATCCGCATACGGCTGACCCTGCTGTACGGCGGCATGTTCCTGATCGCCGGCATCCTGTTGCTGTCGATCATCTACCTGCTGGCCGCACAGGCGATCAGCACCGGCAACCAGCCGCTGTTCAAGATCGTCAGCTTCTCGCAGGGCTCGCAGCTGAAGATCTCCAGCGCCAACTGCCCCGCGATCAACGGCAATGACCTGTCCCTGCAGGACTTCAACGACGCGATCGCCCACTGCGTGGACCAGCAGCGCCAGACGGCCCTGGACAACCTGCTCAGCCGCTCCCTGCTGGCCCTGCTGGGCCTCGCCGTGATCGCCTTCGCGTTCGGGTACGCGATGGCGGGCCGCGTACTGTCCCCGCTCGGCCGGATCACCCGCACCGCCCGCCAGGTGGCCGGATCCGACCTGTCCCGCCGGATCGAGCTGGACGGACCGGACGACGAGCTGAAGGAGCTGGCGGACACCTTCGACGACATGCTGGAGCGGCTTCAGCGGGCCTTCACGGCCCAGCAGCGCTTCGTCGGGAACGCCTCGCACGAGCTGCGCACCCCGCTCGCGATCAACCGCACACTGCTCGAGGTGCACCTGTCGGATCCGGACGCGCCGGTGGAACTGCAACAGCTCGGCAAGACGCTGCTGGCCACCAACGAGCGCAGCGAACAACTGGTCGAGGGGTTGCTGCTGCTCGCCCGCAGCGACAACCAGATCGTCGAGCGCAAGCCCGTCGACCTGGCCGAGGTAGCCGCGCAGGCCGTCGACCAGGTGCACGCCGAGGCCGAGGCCAAGGGCGTGAAGATCCGAGGCGAGCGCAAGCCGGCCGTGGTCCAGGGCAACGGCGTGCTGCTGGAGCGGATCGCGCTGAACCTCGTCCAGAACGCGGTGCGCTACAACGTGACCGAGAATGGCTGGGTCGAGGTGAACACGGAGGTCGAACACGGGCAGGCTGTGCTGACCGTGTCCAACACCGGGCCGGTGGTTCCGGCGTACGAGATCGACAACCTCTTCGAGCCCTTCCGCAGGCTTCGCACCGAGCGGACGGGCAGCGACAAGGGCGTCGGCCTCGGCCTGTCCATCGTCCGGTCCGTGGCCCGGGCGCACGGCGGGCACATCCTGGCCCAGCCCCGGGAGGGCGGTGGACTGGAGATGCGCGTCACGCTGCCGCTGTGATCCGACGGACACACGCGGTGGTTGTTCGCTTCACGCGGAATTTTTCGACCGCTGGACCGGGTTCTTTCTGTGTGATCGATCACATGGGCGGAATTCCGGCCATGTACGCATGGTGATCATGACAGAAGGTGGAAAGCCGGGAAAGTCCGGGTTTTCAGGGCTCTTGATCACGGGAAGTACACGGTGAGGCGCCTTTGAGGTGCGGCATTCGAACCGTGTACGGTCCTCACCGCCATCCAAGCCGATCACTCTTGAGGGGTCGGGCTGGGTGTCGATTGAGTAACAGACCTTGATGTGAGGCAAAATCTCCGCCTCAGGTCGGGCACAAGTCCGGCCTCTCACGCGTTACGTGCGCTGGAGACACCGCAGACACCACCCAGAGGGGGAGAGCGATATGGCAACCGATTACGACACTCCACGCAAGACCGACGACGACGTCGACTCGGACAGCCTTGAAGAGCTGAAGGCCCGGCGGAACGACAAGTCCACTTCGGCGGTGGACGTCGACGAGTTCGAGGCCGCCGAGGGCCTCGAACTGCCCGGCGCGGACCTCTCGAACGAGGAACTGGCCGTCCGGGTACTGCCCAAGCAGCAGGACGAGTTCACGTGCATGAGCTGCTTCCTGGTGCACCACCGCAGCCAGCTGGCCAGGGAGAAGAACGGCCAGCCGATCTGCCGCGACTGCGACTGAGGACGGGTCGGCCGTGTCTGGCTCGACCCCTCCCCGGAAGCGCCGCTTCTCCCTGGGAAAAGCGGACCAAGGGCCGTCCGAAGGCCCGCACGGCACGCGTGACGACGGGCGGGGCTCACCCGAAACGGGAGCCTCGCTCGTACCGGCGGCCGGCCGGGAGGACCTGTCGGCACCGGAGCAGCGGCCCGCGCCCATCGCGCGGCGCCGGGCGGCGGTGGTGCGCGGGAAGGCCCGGGACCTGGCCCGGGAAGGCGCCCGCAGGGGCGGCAGCCGGGCCCGCGCGGGGCTGGCGTACCTCGCGGACCGGATCATCGAGATCGCCCCGCGTGTCCCCGTACGCGACCTCGCGAGCCTGCGCAGGCAGTTCCCCGGTCTCGGACCCGAGGAACTCGCCGACAAGCTGGTGGCGGGCGCGGCGGCCGGCACCTCGACGGTCGGAGCCGGGATCGGCGCGGCGGCCATGCTGCCGGTGCCGCCGGCCATGCCGACCGAGCTGGCCGCGGAGATCACCGGGGTCGCCGCGATCGAGCTGAAGCTGATCGCCGAACTGCACGAGGTCTACGGCGTACGTCCGCCGGGCACCCTCAAGACGCGCTCCACCGCGTATCTGTCCTCCTGGTCGGGGGAGCGCGGGATCGACGTGATGAAGCCGTCGACGTACGACACGGCCCTGGGCGGCCGGATGAAGCGCCAGCTGCGCCAGCAGATCATGAAGCGGATGGTCCGCGACCTGCCCAACCTGATGCCGTTCATGGTCGGCGCCGCGGTCGGGGCGGTCATGAACCGCCGGGACACCAAGAAGCTCGCGGCACGCATCCGCGCCGATCTGCGCAAGATCCAGGTGTCGTGGGACGAGCTGCCGGAACTGCCTCCGCTGGAGAGACCCGCGGAACCACTGCGGATGCGCGATCTCCCGAAGGAGCTCTGAGCGCTCTCCCCCGAAGGGGTCCGGGGTTCTGCTGAGGAAACTGCGCGCGCTCTAGGCGTGCGCCGTCCGCGCCGCCTCGATCGCCGCCGCCAGCTTCTCCGGCTCCCGCGTCGACAGGTACAGGTACGGCGTCGGGTCCTGCGGGTCCGTGACCACCACGCGCAGCGCCCTCGGGATGTAGGCGCGCAGCAGCAGGAAGGCGCGGGTGTCGGCCTTGTACGTCCGCCAGGCGCGGGCCTCCTCCGCGTCCAGCACCTCCGCCGCACCGAGCGCCGACACGGGGATCTTCGCCTCGCCCGCGATCAGCGAGTCGCCCACGACCCGGATACGCGGGGAGCCGTAGGAACTGGCCACCACCGCCGCCGCGGCCGTACCGCCGACCAGGCCGCCCAGCAGCGGCAGGGTGCCGAACGGGAGCAGGATCAGGGCGAACGAGACGCCGACGAGGAAGCTGATCAGCCACCACGAGCGGGGGGCGGTGAGGCGTTCTTCGTAGGGGGTGGCGGAGAGCTGCATGCAGCCAAGCTTGGCACGGGATCCGTATCGGGCCGCGAGGAGGGGTGTCCGTGCGAAGCGCTGCCAGGCAGGGCGGTGGTGGGTGACGGGCGGGCGGGTAAGGTCTGCGGCTGTGAGTGGTAGTTCCGCAGCTCTTCAGCCTCCCGCCGACGCGGGGAAACCGGTACGGCACCCCGACGCGCCCGCGCCCGGGGAGCTTCTCGGCGCCCACTACGAACACTGTTTCGGGTGCGGCCCGGGGCAGTCGCACGGCCTGCACCTGGAGGCCCGCGCCGGTGAGGGCGTCACGCTGACCGCCGAGTTCACCGTGCAGGCCGCCCACCAGGGCGCCCCCGGCCTCGCGCACGGCGGAGTGCTCGCCACGGCCCTGGACGAGACCCTCGGCTCGCTGAACTGGCTGCTGCGGACCATCGCCGTCACCGGACGGCTGGAGACGGACTTCGTGCGGCCCGTGCCGGTCGGCACCACGCTGTACCTGGAGGCCGAGGTCACCGCCGTCGCCGGACGGAAGATCTACTCCACCGCCACCGGGCGCATAGGCGGACCCGACGGGCCGGTCGCCGTACGCGCCGACGCCCTCTTCGTCGAGGTCAAGGTGGACCACTTCATCGACCACGGCCGCAGGGAAGAGATCCAGGCCGCCATGAGCGACCCGGACCAGATCCGGCGCGCCCGTGCCTTCGAGGTGAACCCGTGATCGCAGCAAGCCCCGCCGCCCGCGGCCCCCTGGACGTGCTCATCCGGCGCGTCGATCCGGACGTACCGCTCCCGGCTTACGAGCACCCCGGGGACGCCGGAGCCGATCTGCGCACCACCGAGGCGTGCGAACTGGGCCCTGGTGAACGGGCCGTTCTGCCCACGGGAGTGTCGATCGCCCTGCCCGAGGGGTACGCGGCCTTCGTGCATCCGCGTTCCGGCCTCGCCGCCCGCTGCGGTGTCGCCCTGGTGAATGCCCCGGGGACGGTTGATGCCGGGTACCGTGGGGAGATCAAGGTGATCGTGGTGAATCTCGACCCGCGCGAGGGCGTGCGGTTCGAGCGCTTCGACCGGATTGCCCAACTGGTCGTCCAGCAGGTCGAGAGGGTCCGCTTCCAGGAGGTGGCGGAGCTTCCCGACTCGGCGCGGGCCGAAGGGGGCTTCGGGTCCACCGGTGGCCATGCCGCGGTGGGTGACGAGAGCGGCACAAGCGGTCGGGCCGCCGATAGCGGTCCGACGGGTGGGAATCGATACGCTTCGGTCGTATCCGACCGGGAAGGACAGTGACGTGTTCGGACGTCGCAACAAGAAGGGTGCCGCCGAGGACGCGGCCGGCGAGACCGAGCAGGTCGTCGACAGCGTCGGCACCGAGGCGGACGAGGAAGTGGAGGCCGAGCGCGAGCGCGTTCGGCTGGAGCCCGGGCCCCGGCCCGACGGGCCGTGGGACAGCAGTGAGGTGCGCGACCCGGCCGAGGGCCGCGTGGACCTCGGCGGGCTGTTCATCCCGGGTGTCGACGGCATGGAGCTGCGGGTCGAGGTCGCCGGTGACGCGATCGTCGCCGCGACCGTCGTGCTGCGCGACAGCGCCATCCAGCTCCAGGGATTCGCGGCGCCCAAGCGCGAGGGCATCTGGGGCGAGGTCCGCGAGGAGATCGGGGCCGGCATCACCCAGCAGGGTGGCATCGTCGACGAGGTCGAGGGCCCGCTCGGCTGGGAGCTGCGCGCCCAGGTGCCGGTGCAGCTGCCGGACGGCACCGGCGGCTTCCAGGTCGTCCGGTTCGTCGGTGTGGACGGACCGCGCTGGTTCCTGCGGGGTGTGATCTCCGGCCAGGGCGCGGTGCAGCCGCAGGCCGCCGGGCTGCTGGAGCAGATCTTCCGTGACACGGTCGTGGTCCGCGGCGAGGGCCCGATGGCCCCGCGTGACCCGATCGTCCTCAAGCTGCCGAACGACGCCCAGATGGTTCCCGAGGGTGTCCAGCAGGACGAGGAGGAGGGCTCGCGCTTCTCCGGCGGGATGGGGCAGTTGCAGCGCGGTCCGGAGATCACCGAGGTCCGGTAGGCGCTCCGCTGTGTTCAGCCGCTGATTCGAGCGGGCCGTGCCTCCAGGAGGTGCGGCCCGTTTTTGAGCGGGGTCGCGCCGTCGGGGGAGCCCCCTGCCATGTGCGGGTGCGGAGATGCGGGTGCGGGTGCGTCGTGGCCGAGCGCGCAGGGCCCCGCGCCGCCTTCGGGGCGCAGGTCCCCGCGCCGCCTTCGGGGCGCAGGTCCCCGCGCCGCCTTCGGGGCGCAGTTCCCGCGCCCCTGCCGGGCGCCGGCGCCGAGTACTGAGGGTGTCCGATCCCGTCAGAGTTGCGTCAAGGACCCCTGTCGACCGGGGCCCTCGTCCCATTTGTCCACATCGTTGGCCGTAAGGTCGACGCTGCGTAGGCAACGGGTACGGGAAGACAATGGGGCCATGGCACGCGGCAAGCTTCGGATCTATCTCGGTGCGGCGCCGGGCGTGGGCAAGACCTACGCCATGCTGGCCGAGGCGCACCGCCGGATCGAGCGGGGCACCGACTGCGTGGTCGCGTTCGTGGAGCACCACGGCCGCACGCGCACCGAGGTGATGCTGCACGGCCTGGAGCAGGTACCGCGCCGGCGACTGGACCACCGGGGCGCCCCCTTCGACGAGATGGACATCGACGCCGTCCTGCGCCGGGCGCCCGCCGTCGCCCTCGTGGACGAGCTGGCCCACACCAACATCACGGGCTCCCGCAACGCCAAGCGCTGGCAGGACGTGGAGGAGCTGCTCGCCGCCGGCACCGACGTCGTCTCCACCGTCAACATCCAGCACCTGGAGTCACTCGGTGACGTGGTGGAGTCGATCACCGGGGTGCGCCAGCGCGAGACCGTCCCCGACGAGGTGGTGCGCCGGGCCGACCAGATCGAGCTGGTCGACATGTCCCCGCAGGCGCTGCGCCGCCGCATGGCGCACGGCAACATCTACCAGCCGGACAAGGTCGACGCGGCCCTGTCCAACTACTTCCGGCCCGGCAACCTCACCGCTCTGCGCGAGCTGGCCCTGCTGTGGGTGGCCGACCGGGTCGACGAGTACCTGAACGAGTACCGCAGCGAACACCGCGTATCGAAGATATGGGGCTCGCGGGAGCGGATCGTCGTGGGCCTGACCGGCGGCCCCGAGGGGCGCACGCTGATCCGCCGGGCCGCCCGGCTCGCCGAGAAGGGCGCCGGCGGCGAGGTCATGGCCGTCTACATCGCCCGCAGCGACGGACTGACCTCGGCCTCCCCGAAGGAGCTGGCCGTCCAGCGCACCCTGGTGGAGGACCTCGGCGGCACCTTCCACCACGTGGTCGGCGACGACATCCCCGCGGCCCTGCTCGACTTCGCCCGCGGCGTCAACGCCACCCAGATCGTGCTGGGCTCCTCGCGCCGCAAGACCTGGCAGTACGTCTTCGGGCCCGGCGTCGGCGCCACCGTCGCCCGGGACTCCGGCCCCGACCTGGACGTGCACATCGTCACCCACGAGGAGGTCGCCAAGGGCCGGGGACTGCCGGTGGCCCGCGGCGGCCGGCTCGGGCGGGCCCGGATCATCTGGGGCTGGGCGGTCGGTCTGGCCGGCCCCGCGGTCCTCGCCGTGCTGCTGAACACCGTCGACCTCGGCCTGGCCAACGACATGCTGCTGTTCCTGGCCGTGACCGTCGCCGCGGCCCTGCTCGGCGGCCTGCTGCCCGCGCTGGCCTCGGCGGCTTTCGGCTCGCTGCTGCTGAACTACTTCTACACCCCGCCGCTGCACCGGCTGACCGTCGCCGACCCGAAGAACATCGTCGCCATCGTGATCTTCTTCGGGGTCGGCATGTCGGTCGCCTCGGTCGTCGACCTGGCCGCCCGCCGCACCCAGCAGGCCGCCCGGCTGCGCGCCGAGTCCGAGATCCTCTCCTTCCTCGCCGGCAATGTGCTGCGCGGCGAGACCGGCCTGGAGGAACTCCTGGAACGGGTCCGCGAGACCTTCGCCATGGAGTCGGCCGCCCTGCTGGAGCGTGCGAGCGACATCGCGCCCTGGTCCTGCGCGGGCCGCGCGGGCTTGGGCCCGGCGCTGGAGCGCCCCGAGGACGCGGACGTCGACATGCCGGTCGGCGACCACATGGCGCTCGCGCTCACCGGCCGGGTGCTGCCCGCCGCGGACCGCCGGGTGCTCGCCGCGTTCGCCGCCCAGGCGGCCGTCGTGCTCGACCGCAGGCGCCTGCGGGAGGAGGCCGACCGGGCCCGCACGCTCGCCGAGGGCAACCGCATCCGAACCGCCCTGCTGGCCGCCGTCAGCCATGATCTGCGCACTCCGCTGGCCGGCATCAAGGCCGCCGTGTCCTCCCTGCGCTCCGACGACGTGGCCTGGTCGCAGGAGGACCAGGCGGAGCTGCTGGAGGGCATCGAGGAGGGCGCGGACCGGCTCGACCACCTCGTGGGCAACCTGCTGGACATGTCCCGGCTCCAGACCGGTACGGTCACGCCGCTGATCCGCGAGATCGACGTGGACGAGGTCGTCCCGATGGCCCTCGGCGGCGTGCCCGAGGACAGCGTCGACCTGGACGTGCCCGAGACGCTGCCGATGGTCGCCGTCGATCCCGGGCTGCTGGAGCGGTCGGTGGCCAACCTGGTGGAGAACGCCGTCAAGTACAGCCCGGGCGGGCGGCGCGTCCTGGTCTCCGCGAGCGCCATCGCCGACCGGGTGGAGGTGCGCGTGGTGGACCGCGGTCCGGGCGTGCCGGACGAGGCGAAGGACCGGATCTTCGAGCCCTTCCAGCGGTACGGTGACGCCCCGCGCGGCGCCGGCGTCGGGCTGGGCCTCGCGGTCGCCCGGGGCTTCGCCGAGGCCATGGGCGGCGCCCTGAACGCCGAGGACACGCCCGGCGGCGGGCTCACCATGGTGCTCAGCCTCCGTGCGGCGGGAGCGCGGGCCGGGGCCGCGCCCTCCGGGGCGGGCGTCACGGGAGCCCCCGGCGGGACAGGCAGCGCAGAACCAGAAAGGCAAGTCCTATGCTGAGCCCGACCGGGGGGAGCCCCCAGACCCCCACCAGGGTGCTCGTGGTCGACGACGAGCCGCAGATCGTGCGGGCCCTCGTGATCAACCTCAAGGCGCGCAAGTACGAGGTCGACGCGGCTGCCGACGGCAGGGCCGCACTCGAGCTCGCCGCCTCCCGCCATCCCGACGTGGTCGTCCTCGACCTGGGGCTGCCCGACATGGACGGCGTCGAGGTGATCAAGGGCCTGCGTGGCTGGACCCGGGTACCGATCCTGGTCCTCTCCGCCCGCCACTCCTCCGACGAGAAGGTCGAGGCGCTGGACGCGGGCGCCGACGACTACGTGACCAAGCCGTTCGGCATGGACGAGCTGCTGGCCCGGCTACGGGCGGCCGTCCGTCGGGCCGAGCCGGTCGGGCCGGGCGATGAGGACCTGACGACCGTGGAGACCGAGGACTTCACCGTCGACCTCGCCGCCAAGAAGGTCAACCGCGGCGGCAAGGATGTCCGGCTCACCCCGACCGAGTGGCACCTGCTGGAGGTGCTGGTCCGCAACACCGGCCGCCTGGTCGGCCAGAGGCAGCTGCTCCAGGAGGTGTGGGGGCCGTCGTACGGGACCGAGACGAACTACCTGCGGGTGTACATGGCCCAGCTGCGCCGGAAACTGGAGTCGGACCCGTCGCACCCCAGGCACTTCATGACGGAGCCGGGGATGGGGTACCGGTTCGAGAGGTGAGGGACGGGTGGCCGGGGGCGGCCGGCCGGGGGATGCGATAGCAGGGAGCCGGGGATGGGGCATCGGTTCGAGAAGTGAGGCGGCTGTCGTGGAAACCAGCGGGCTTCCGGGGAGTGAGCGGGCTTACAGCTCTCTCGGCGCTCCCCGGTACGCTTCACATATGACTGCTGTTCCTCGTTCCGAAAAGCCGGCCGGCCGGTTCCGGCGCATGCTCGACCGGCTCTCCTCGTCGCAGGAGGACCTGGAGTCCGAGGAGCTGCGCGAGGACGCCGAGACGGTGGGCTGTACGAAGATCGGCGACTGCCATGACCGCCAGATCGTCACCGTAACTGGTACCTTGCGCACGGTCACCCTGCGCCCGCGCGCCGGAGTCCCGGCCCTGGAGGCCGAGCTGTTCGACGGTTCGGCCGCGCTGGACGTCGTGTGGCTCGGCAGGCGCTCCATCGTGGGCATAGAACCGGGGCGCAAGCTGCTCGCCTCGGGCCGGATCTCGATGAGCCGGGGCCGCCGCGTGCTGTTCAACCCGAAATACGAACTGCGACCCCTCGGACGGGAGTAGCCGGTGACGTCACTCGACAAGCCGACCGAAGACACCGACCAGACTCAGCCAGGCGATGCCCGCGCCGTGACGGAGGCGGCGTTGTTCGAGGCGTTCGGCGGGGTTCGCGGCATGGTCGAGACGGTCGTGCCGGGCCTGCTCTTCGTCACGATCTTCACGATCAACAAGGACCTGCACCTCTCCGCGATCGCCGCGCTGGCGGTGTCGCTGATCCTGGTGGTGGTCCGGCTGGCCATGAAGGACACCGTCAAGCACGCCTTCAGCGGTGTCTTCGGCGTGGCCTTCGGTGTCGTCTTCGCGATGTTCACCGGCAACGCCAAGGACTTCTACCTCCCCGGCATGCTCTACACGCTGGGCCTGGCGCTGGCGTACATCATCACGACCCTCGCCGGGGTGCCTCTGATCGGCGTCATCCTGGGCCCGGTCTTCAAGGAGAACCTCTCCTGGCGCACCCGTAACCCCGGCCGCAAGAAGGCGTACGCCAAGGCCAGTTGGGCCTGGGGCCTGATCCTGCTCGCCAAGTGCGCGATCCTCTTCCCGCTGTACTGGTGGGCCGACACCGCCCAGCTCGGCTGGGTCCTGGTCGCCCTGAAGATCCCGCCGTTCCTGCTCGCGGTCTGGCTCACCTGGGTCTTCCTGGCCAAGGCTCCGGCGCCCATCGACGTCTTCGCCGAGATGGAGGCGCAGGAGAAGGCCGAGGAGAAGGCTGAGGAGGAGCGCAAGGCGGCGCTGGCCGCGGAGGGCGGCGAGACGCCGGGCGCCCGCCACCGTCGGCAGACGTGAGCCGGTCCCAGGACCACCCAGGTCCCCGTCCGGGCAGGTCCTGGGACGAGACCCGTCCGCCGACCAGGGACAGGTCCTCCGGCGTGACCGGGCCTGTGACGTGACACGTCCTCCGGGAGGACAGCTCGTACGACGTGAAGGGCGCCCTTGGCAGCAAGGGCGCCCTTCTTCGTCGTAGCGCCGAAAGTGTCTGACGCCGAAAGCGTCAGGTCCCGTCGCGGCGGACCGACAGCAGTTCCTCCAGCTGTTCCTCGCGGGCCTGCGCGGCCACGAACAGCAGCTCGTCGCCCGCCTCCAGGGAGTCGTCCTTGGAAGGGGTCAGTACGCGGGTACCGCGGATGATCGTGACCAGGGAGGTGTCCTGCGGCCACTCCACGTCCCCGACCTGGGTGCCGGCCAGGGCCGACTCCTCGGGCAGGGTCAGCTCGACGAGGTTGGCGTCGCCGTGGCTGAAGCGCAGCAGCCGGACCAGGTCGCCGACGCTCACCGCCTCCTCGACCAGGGCGGACATCAGGCGCGGCGTGGAGACGGCGACGTCGACACCCCATGCCTCGTTGAACAGCCACTCGTTCTTGGGATTGTTGACGCGGGCGACGACGCGCGGAACGCCGTACTCCGTCTTGGCGAGCAGCGAGACGACCAGGTTCACCTTGTCGTCGCCGGTCGCGGCGATCACGACGTTGCAGCGCTGCAACGCCGCCTCGTCCAGGGAGGTGATCTCGCAGGCGTCGGCGAGCAGCCACTCCGCCTGCGGGACGCGCTCGACCGAGATGGCGGTCGGCGCCTTGTCGATCAGCAGGACCTCGTGGCCGTTCTCCAACAGCTCGCCCGCGATCGAGCGGCCGACGGCGCCGGCTCCGGCAATGGCGACCCTCATCAGTGACCGCCCTCCTCTTCCGGGCCACCGGCGAACGCCGCCTCGACCTTGTCCACGTCGTCCGTCCGCATCATCACGTGCACGAGGTCGCCCTCCTGCAGCACCGTCTGGGAGGTGGGCAGGATCGCCTCGCCCAGCCGGGTCAGGAACGCCACCCGGACGCCCGTCTCATCCTGGAGCTTGCTGATCTTGTGACCGACCCACTTCGCGGAGGCGTGCACCTCGGCGAGCTGCACCCCGCCGGTGGGATCGCGCCACAGCGGCTCGGCCCCGGACGGCAGCAGGCGGCGCAGCATCTGGTCGGCGGTCCAGCGGACCGTGGCCACGGTGGGGATGCCCAGGCGCTGGTAGACCTCGGCGCGCCGGGGGTCGTAGATACGGGCCGCCACGTTCTCCACGCCGAACATCTCGCGGGCCACGCGCGCGGAGATGATGTTGGAGTTGTCACCGCTGGAGACGGCGGCGAAGGCGCCCGCCTCCTCGATGCCCGCCTCGCGCAGGGTGTCCTGGTCGAAGCCGACCCCGGTGACCCGGCGGCCCCCGAATCCCGGGCCGAGCCGGCGGAAGGCGGTGGGGTCCTGGTCGATCACGGCGACCGTGTGGCCCTGTTGCTCCAGGGTCTGGGCAAGAGCGGAACCCACTCTTCCGCAGCCCATGATGACGATGTGCACGACCGTCCTTCCGGTGTCCAAAAGTTACTGCTCAGCATCAGGGTCTCAGACCGACGCCCAAAGCTACACACGGGCGCCGCGCGGGGGGCACCCCTGTGCCTGGGGCGCCGGCGGGAGCCGTCGGCGAGTGATGCTGCGCACGCTGCACAGGGTCAGGATTCCGAGGCCGGCCAGGGCGACAATCGCCCCGATCAGCTCCGCGGTCGCGGGCATGGAACCTCCGAAGTGCGATGACAGGCGGGGTTTGCCATCTAGGCACGGGGGGCACACCATCCACGGATTCCGCAGTTCAGCGCGCTCCCGATTTCACTCGTGAGGCAGATCGAGCACACCGGGTGGGCGGGTGCCAGTTCGAAGGCTTACGATCCTCTCTCGTGTCCAAACTGACCGACGTGCCCAAACGGATCCTGATCGGGCGCGCACTGCGCAGTGACCGGCTGGGCGAAACGCTCCTGCCCAAGCGCATCGCACTCCCCGTCTTCGCCTCCGACCCGCTGTCCTCCGTCGCCTACGCGCCGGGGGAGGTTCTGCTGGTCCTCTCCATCGCGGGCGTGTCGGCGTACCACTTCAGCCCCTGGATCGCCGTCGCGGTCGTCGTGCTGATGTTCACCGTGGTCGCCTCCTACCGGCAGAACGTGCACGCGTACCCGAGCGGCGGCGGCGACTACGAGGTCGCCACCACCAACCTGGGCCCCAAGGCCGGCCTCACCGTCGCCAGCGCCCTGCTCGTGGACTACGTCCTCACCGTCGCCGTGTCCATCGCCTCCGGCATCGAGAACCTCGGCTCGGCGGTCCCCTTCGTGGTCGAGCACAAGGTGCTCTGCGCGACCGCGGTGATCGTGCTGCTGACGCTGATGAACCTGCGCGGCGTGAGGGAGTCGGGCAAGCTCTTCGCGATCCCGACGTACGTGTTCGTCGGCGGCGTCTTCATCATGATCCTGTGGGGGGCGTTCCGGGGCCTGGTCCTCGGCGACACCATGCGCGCCCCGACCGCCGACTACCACATCGAGGCCGAGCACCAGGGGCTCGCGGGCTTCGCGCTCGTCTTCCTGCTGCTGCGCGCCTTCTCCTCCGGCTGTGCCGCCCTCACCGGCGTCGAGGCCATCTCCAACGGCGTGCCGGCGTTCCGCAAGCCCAAGTCGAAGAACGCGGCGACCACGCTCGCGATGATGGGTCTGCTCGCCGTCACCATGTTCTGCGGCATCATCGCCCTCGCGATGGTGACGAAGGTCCGCATGGCCGAGCACCCGGCCACCGACCTGCTCCACAACGGCACCCCGCTCGGCTCCGGCTACGTCCAGAACCCGGTGATCTCCCAGGTCGCCGAGGCGGTCTTCGGCAAGGGCAGCCTCCTGTTCGTCGTCCTGGCCGGCGCGACCGCGCTGGTGCTGTTCCTGGCCGCCAACACGGCGTACAACGGCTTCCCGCTGCTCGGCTCGATCCTCGCCCAGGACCGCTACCTGCCGCGCCAGCTGCACACCCGCGGCGACCGGCTCGCCTTCTCCAACGGCATCGTGCTGCTCGCCGGCGCGGCGACGCTGCTGGTGTTCATCTACGGCGCGGACTCCACCCGCCTGATCCAGCTCTACATCGTCGGCGTGTTCGTGTCCTTCACGCTCAGCCAGACCGGCATGGTCCGGCACTGGAACCGCCACCTCGGCGTCGAAAAGGACCCGGCCAAGCGCCGCCACATGGTCCGCTCCCGTGCGATCAACGCGTTCGGTGCCTTCTTCACCGGCCTGGTGCTCGTCGTCGTCCTGGTCACCAAGTTCACGCACGGCGCCTGGGTGGCCCTGCTGGGCATGTGCATCTTCTACGCGACGATGACCGCGATCCGGAAGCACTATGACCGGGTCGCCGAGGAGATCGCCGCGCCCGAGGGCCCGAGCGACGACATGGTCCGCCCGTCCCGCGTGCACTCGGTGGTCCTGATCTCCAAGATCCACCGTCCCACGCTGCGCGCCCTGGCCTACGCCAAGCTGATGCGCTCCGACACCCTGGAGGCGCTGACCGTCAACGTCGACCCGGCCGAGACGAAGGCGCTGCGCGAGGAGTGGGAGCGGCGCGGCATCGACGTACCGCTGAAGGTCCTCGACTCCCCGTACCGGGAGGTCACCCGGCCGGTGATCGAGTACGTCAAGAGCCTGCGCAAGGAGTCCCCGCGCGACGCGGTCTCCGTGATCATCCCCGAGTACGTGGTCGGCCACTGGTACGAGCACCTGCTGCACAACCAGAGCGCCCTGCGCCTCAAGGGCCGCCTGCTCTTCACCCCGGGTGTCATGGTGACCTCGGTGCCGTACCAGTTGCAGTCCTCCGAGGCCGCCAAGCTGCGGGCCCGCAAGCGGCAGGAGTGGAACGCGCCGGGCGCGGTCCGACGCGGCCCCGCGGTGGAACGCCCCAAGGAGCCGTCCGCCAAGGACTGAGGCGGGGCGGCGGCCCAGGGAGGCGTTCGCCTAGGACTGAGGCGGGGTGGCGGCCCAGGGAGGCGTTCGCCTAGGACTGAGGCGGGGTAGCGGCCCAGGGGGGCGTTCGTCAAGGATCGACGCGGGGCGGGGAGGCCGTAGACTGGTCGGCTGTTGTCCGGTCCACCGGTGTGCGGCCGTCCCCGTCGCTCTTCCCCGGCACCTCTTCGATCTGGAGTCATCCCACCATGCAGACAGAACCGACCCAGTCTCTGGTGGGCGAGGAGTACGAGGTCGAGATCGGCCCCGTCGCCCACGGCGGCCACTGCATCGCCCGTACGTCCGAGGGGCAGGTGCTCTTCGTCCGGCACGCGCTGCCCGGCGAACGGGTGGTGGCCCGGGTGACCGAGGGCGAGGAGGGCGCCCGCTTCCTGCGCGCCGACGCCGTGGAGATCCTCCAGGCGTCCAAGGACCGCATCGAGGCGCCCTGCCCCTTCGCCGGCCCCGGCCGCTGCGGCGGCTGCGACTGGCAGCACGCCAAGCCGGGAGCCCAGCGCCGGCTGAAGGCCGATGTCATCGCCGAACAGCTCCAGCGGCTCGCCGGGCTCACCCCCGAGGAGGTCGGCTGGGACGGCACCGTGGTACCGGCCGAGGGCGACAAGCTGCCGGCCGGCCAGGTTCCGCAGTGGCGCACCCGCGTCCAGTACGCCGTCGACGCCGACGGCAACGCCGGCCTGCGCCGCCACCGCTCGCACGAGGTCGAACCGATCGACCACTGCATGATCGCCGCGCCCGGGGTCAGCGAACTCGGCATCGAGGACCGTGACTGGTCCGGCATGGCGTCCGTCGACGCGATCGCCGCGACGGGTTCCCAGGACCGCATGGTGATCCTGGAGCCGCGGCCCGGCGCCCGGCTGCCGCTCGTCGAGCTCGACAGGCCCGTCTCCGTCATGCGGGTCGACGAGCGGGACGGCGGTGTCCACCGCGTCCACGGCCGCGCGTTCGTGCGCGAGCGCGCGGACGACCACACCTACCGCGTCGGCAGCGGCGGCTTCTGGCAGGTCCACCCGAAGGCGGCCGACACCCTGGTGAAGGCCGTCATGCAGGGCCTGCTGCCCCGCAAGGGCGACATGGCCCTGGACCTCTACTGCGGCGTCGGTCTCTTCGCCGGCGCGCTCGCCGACCGCCTCGGCGAGAAGGGCGCGGTCCTCGGCATCGAGTCCGGCAAGCGTGCGGTGGAGGACGCCCGGCACAACCTGGCCGACTTCCCGCGGGTCCGCATCGAGCAGGGCAAGGTCGAGTCGGTCCTGCCGCGCACCGGCATCACCGAGGTCGACCTGATCGTCCTCGACCCGCCGCGCGCCGGCGCCGGCCGCAAGACGGTCGCCCACCTCTCCTCCCTCGGCGCCCGCCGCATCGCCTACGTCGCCTGCGACCCCGCCGCCCTGGCCCGCGACCTGGGGTACTTCCAGGAGGGCGGATACCGGGTGCGGACACTCCGGGCGTTCGATCTGTTTCCGATGACGCACCACGTGGAGTGCGTGGCGATTTTGGAGCCTGCCGCCAAGGGCGTCTGACCTGCCGTTTTGTTGCCCTGTCGGGGCGCTCGACCTGTTTCCCTTCCTGGAGCGGGTCGAGCGGACGGATTGACTCTCGAAAGCCCGCTGACCTGCGAATCCATGCAGAGGATGATGACGTCGGCGATGCGTTGGGGGCGTCATTCGGAGATTCTTGACGCTCGGATGACGCTCCGTCTACCTGGTCGAGGCCGACGAGCAGCTGCTCCTCGACCTCGACCACCCCTCCTGTCAAAGCGCGCCGGTTCGCGGAATCCTGGCGAGCACAGGCAACCAACCTGCGCGCCGGTCGCCGGTTGAGCAAGCGGCGTGGACGGGTTCGCCCAGGAGCGAGCCGTGGGCTTGGCTGTCCGAAGTGCTTCGTATGCCTCTGGCGCCGACGCCGGCGGCATGGGCCCCGTGTCTGTGACGCGTCGCGAGCGTTAGGCCATTCGGTCACGGTCGGTCCAGCATGACGAGGGGGAAGACACTGGCGTGGAGATCAGGGATGTGCATCATGCCTACCGTCGGCGTGTGGTCTTACGGGGCGTTGACCTGCGGCTTCGGGCCGGAACTCTGTGCGGGATCGTCGGGGAGAACGGCGCCGGCAAGTCCACGCTGCTGAAAATTCTGTCCGGCGAACTGCGGCCCACGCAGGGAACGGTCCGTCATAACGGCCGGTTCGGCTACTGCCCACAGCACGTGGTCCTCAATGACGCGCTGACCGTCCGGCAGCATCTGACGTTCTTCCAGACGGCCTACCGCCTCACCGATGTGCGCTACGCCGAAGAGATCATGGACGTGCTGGGCTTCACCGGATACGCCGATGAGCGGGCCGGGGTTCTCAGCGGCGGCACGCGGCAGAAGTTGAACGTGACGCTGGCGCTCATGCACGATCCGCAGGTCCTGTTGCTGGACGAGCCGTATCAGGGCTTCGACTGGGACACCTACCAGCGGTTCTGGGATCTGGCGGCGCGGCTGCGGGACGCGGGACGCTCGGTCCTGGTCGTCTCCCACCTCGCGTACGACACCGAGCGCCTGGACGCGCTGTGGCGCCTGGACAACGGAATGCTGCGCGCGGACAAGGCGGGGGCCGCCGCGTGAGGTTTCACCTGACCCGCTTCGCTGTCGCCACCCGGTTCACGCTCATCGAACACGGCCGCAACCGGTTCGCCATGATTCTGGTGATCCTGTTCGTCCCGGTGTGGACCTCCCTGGCGTACCTCGCGATGCCCGACACCCCGGCCCGGATGCGGCTTCGCGCCACCGGGGAAGCATTGGCACCGCATGGCAATGAACTGACCGCAATCAGCGGAGCGCTCAACGCCGTCACCCTGATCACCGGTTTCATGATGTTCGCCGCCACCTTCTCCGGCAGCGGCTTCGACCGCCGCCTGGCGATGGCCGGCTACCCCCGCGCCCACCTCGTCCTGGCGAAAGTCATCGCTCTGGCTCTGGTCTCGGCGGCGGTGGCCGCTTACGCCACCACGGTCATCTGCCTGGCCTGGACCCCCCGCCAGCCTCTCCTGCTCGCCGCCTCCCTGTTCTGCGCCGGACTCACTTACGGCGCTCTGGGAGTCGTCTTCGGGTCCCTGCTGCGCCGGGAAGTCGAGGGGATGTTCGCCATCGTGATGACCAGCATCATCGATCTCGCGCTGCAGAACCCCATCACGAGTTCCGGGGCTGACAACCCGGTCATGCGCTACCTGCCCTCGTATGGGGCCATGCAGGCCAGTACAGCGGCCGGATTCTCCACCAACCCGGTCCCCGGACATCTGGCCATGCAGCTCACCTGGTTCGGGCTGGCCGCCCTCGTCGCCCTGCTGGGCTTCCGTCACAGCACCCGCAACTGCCTGCCGACCGCCTCCACTGCGCCGACCGGGCCGGGAAGCAGCAAGGCCGGCATTCCCGCACTGCGGCAAACTGCCAGCCCATCGGCCACAGCGTCCGACACGGAAGCACACTGAGGTCCCGGCTCCCGACATGCGCATCACCACGCACTCCACTACGGCAGACTTCAACGCCGCTCTGCCAGCACAGCGACGGCGACCCACCCGCCGGCCGCCCACCGGCGAAGACCCTCTTCTGCGGGCCGCGTACCGGCTATGCCTGCGCACCACACAGGTGCACGATCCCGGGATCTTCGCTCTCATCCAGCTGATGCCGGCCGTGCTGCGCCCGCCCTGCTGGGCTTTGTGGGCGGCAGCGAGCGTCCTGGACGATCTCGCCGACCAGCGAGACGCTCAACAGACCGAACGGGAGGCTCGCGTTCAAGCGTGGACCCAAGCCCTGCAATGTGACCTGGCGGCCGGCACCAGCACGGATCCGGTCCGCCGCGCTCTGGTGGACACCGCCCTGCGATGGCACCTGGACCTGTCCAGCCTGCAAGGCGCCGTGACCAGCACTCTCGACGACGTCAACGACCGTCGCTTCGCAGACTGGGCCGAGTGGCGTGCATGGTGCGAGGCACTGGTGCCCTGGGTCGACCAGGTACGTCACCTGTTCGAACAGGCCGGAGCGCCGATGACGCTCCGGCTGGACCGGCAGCAGGACTACAAGCGGTTCATCGACGGCGCCCAGCTCACCGACATCCTCACCGACCTGAGCGCCGATGTCACCCACGGGCTCCTGCTCCTGCCGCAGGAGGCCCTGGACGCCTTCCCCGGCGCTGAGGACGACCTGCGACAAGGGAGCTGGAGCCCGGCCACAGCGGCTTTGGTCCGGGAGCTGACGGCTCTGGCCCGTCAATGGGTGACCAGGCCCGCGCTGACCACAGGTATGCACCCGGGCGCTGCCATCGTGCTCGACACGGCCGCCTGCCTGATGCGCGCCCAGCTCGATGCCGTCGACATGGCCGGCCAGGCCCTGCTGAAGCGCGCCCCACGCCCATCTCTCGCGGCCCGCACTCGCATCCTCGCCCCCGCCCGCATCCGCTCGAAACTGGCCTGGAGCCTGACGCCCTTGACCGTGCCCGGCCCCCGACGACCCGCGGTGACGGTGAGCGGTCCGAGTCCTGAAGCCGAAAGCACCACCCTTCGGCCCCCGCCACCGCACCCCGACGGCGCCCGGCCCCCGCAGGTCGCGGCCGACCGGATGCCCGCCCATGTGGCGGTCATCATGGACGGCAACGGCCGCTGGGCCGAGCAGCGCGGCCTGCCCCGCTCGGAAGGCCACCGCGCCGGCAACGCCGCCGCCCACGAGGTGGTCTATGGCGCCCTGGAGATCGGCCTGCGCCACCTGACTCTCTACGCGTTCTCCACCGAGAACTGGAAACGCGACACCGAGGAGATCACCACGATCCTGGAAGCGATCCGACGCGACCTCGACGAGGGACCCGTCCGTAACCTCGACGTACGCCAGCGCTGGTTGGGCCACCCCGACAAACTGCCCGCCGAACTCGTCCAGGCCCTCCTGCGTGAAGAGCGCCGCACCCGCAACCGCACCGGCCTGACCCTCACCGTCTGCATCAACTACGGCGGCCGCGACGAGATCACACGGACAGCCGCAGCCCTCGCCCAGGCAACCCGTGCAGGCGCCATCGACCCCCACCTCATCGGTGAAGACGACTTCGCCCGCCACCTACCCCACCCCGACATGCCGGACGTCGACCTGCTGTGGCGCACCGGCAACGAACAACGCACCTCCAACTTCCTTCCCTGGCACACCACCTATGCCGAGTTGTACTTCACCCCCAACCACTGGCCCGACGTCGACCGGCGTGACCTGTGGCAGGCCATCACCGAATACAGCCGACGCCAACGACGCCACGGCGGCGCCACGCAGTAAGGCGCGCGGGTCCAGGATTCCTGGACGTCAGGCCGTAGGACCTCGTACGCGACTACTGGATCACAGGCCCCCTGTGTACGGGGCGATGGCTGCCGCTCGCCTCATCGGGCTAGCTTCGCGGTGCGTTCGGGGTGGGTTGCGGTGATGTACCTCATTGCGGTGTGAGAGGAGATGCCAAACAGGCGCATCAGGTGAAGCGGGTCGTCGGGCTCGAATGCCTCGTCGCGGATCCGGTCCTGCCGCAGCGTCGGCGTCGCATGGGCGGCACTGAGCGGGGACACCGCAACTATCAGTGGCCCATGCGGGGGAATGATGACTTCGGGGCGACGCTCGACCGGTTCTCCGCTTGGGTCATCTTCTTGTCGCTCAAGGCAATTGGCTCCGACCCCGCCCTGTGGAATCGGCTACATGAGCCCAGCGGTGAGTTTCTGCTGCTCACTGAGGACGCCCCGTCGCTCGGAGCGGGCACAGTCACGGGCCGTCCTCGCAGAACTGACGAATGAACTGGCCCAGCTCGATGCCCCGGTCAAGGCCGCCGAGAAGCTGCGCAAGGACCGGGCGAAGTTCGACGCGGCGGAGGCGAAGCGGGCCGCTGCCTACCCGCGAGCCCAGGGCAAGCTCACAGCCCGGTACCACGCCGAGCTCAAGGAGGCCGACAGCGCAGGATCCGCAAGCAGCGCGACATAGACAAGAAGATCGACGGACTCTCGGAAGAGCTCAGTAGAGGCCTGGCCAAGGCACTCACTCCGGCAGTGCGGACTGTCTTTCGCGCGCTACGTGCGGTTTCTCTACATCGGTCGCCGACGTCGGGTTCGGCTGCCGCGGACAGCAGTGTGACCGGACTCGCCCCGAAGCCTCCGCAACCCCAGCCGCTGAAGATCTCTAGAGGCCAAGCAGGGGACGCACAAGTGTCGGCTCCAATGATCGTTCGCAGCTGTGATCTCCCCGGGGCTTGATCAGTCGTTGTCCGGAGTACCGCCCTCTTCGAGGAGACGAGCAGCGAGGTCGTCGGCCCATTCCACAGCCCAGGCGCGGAGAGCGGTGATCGTTGTGTCATCGAGCCCGTAGGCGGCGAACGCTTCGTCGTCGGTCCACTCCGCGCCCGTGAGGTTCGCCTGGAGGTCTTCGCGCTCGAAGCGGCCACGCGCGTGGCGGCGGCCGAACTCCTCGAGCTCGGTGTTGGTCCATCGCCGCGAGGCTGCGAACACGTCGATCAGGTCGCGGGGCGCTCCGCGATCGGCGAGGGCGCGGACCTTGGTCCCGATCACGTCCTCCTCCGCGAGGACGGGCCCGTACGGGCTCTGGGTGACCGGCCGCCAGAAGATCTCCTTGAGGATGTCGACTTCGCATTCCTCCCCGGTGGCCGGGTCGGACACGGTGAAGCGGGCGGACAGCGGGGCGGTCTCCAGTGCGTGCACCTTCCAGCCGCGGGCTTCCAGGCCGGCGAGGAGGGTGGCGGCGATGTCGGCCATGGGGGCCGGGTTCTCGGTGGCGACGTCGAGGTCCTGGCTAGGGCGGTTCACGAGGTGGTGCGCCCGCACGGCGTACCCGCCGGTGAGAACCAGGGGGTACGGGGAGCCGAGGGCGATCACGTCTGCCAGGAGCCGGGTGTGCAGCTCCGGCATGTCCGTCACGCGGCTGCCCGGGTGCGGGAGGCCAGCTGTGGGAAGGCGTCTTCCCAGACGGTGCGCACAGTGCGGCCGACAAGGGTGCGCAGTACCGGCCACAGCTGGAGGAGCAGGTCCTGGTTGAGGTACCGGGGCAGGTCGTCGTGCAGGCCCTCGTGCAGGACGGTGCGGTACAGGCCCATGCGCTGGCGAGGCTTGCTCAGGTCGTACGAGGTCATTCCGGACCAGGCCATGTGCAGCGGCAGATCCACCACGCCGTGGGTCGGCCCGCGCAGCTCGTCCAGCGACTCCGGCAGGCGGCGGCGGAACTTCTCCCGGTACAGCGCGAGGTCCTCGGCGTCCGCGCCCGAGACGTCCCTGGGGGTGGGTGCGGGGTGCTTTGGGCTGGAGGGCATGACTCCATTATGGCGGCCGAAGACGTTGCGAGGGTCATGATGTGCGAGCCGGTGTCCGGAGCGAGCGAGGGCGGATCCCCCGGATGAGCTGGTCGTATTGACGCTCATATGACGCTCGGACCGCCGGTGGGCAGAGGGCTGGCGGCTCTGCGCGGTAGCTGTTGCCCACCAGGAACGGTGCTCCTGGGGGGAGCTGTCCGTGCCGTACCGAAAGCCGCAACGGCCTGAGCCTGCGCACGAGGCAGCCGATGTCCCGAAGCCGCCACCCGCGCGGCCGGTCGAAACGGTCGCGGTGAACAACTTCGGCAAGCTCCGGCGCTGCACCGAACGCCGGAGAACGGCCATCGAGTCGTTCCTCGTCCTGATCACCACCATCATCACGGTCCGCTGCCTGATCCGCCGCGCCTGGACCCTCTACGCTGGAACACCCGTCCTCGAAGCGCGCGCATCCGATGACCTACTGGCGGACCCTAGGTCCTGACCGGCGCGCAGGCGCGAATGTATGCCGACTACTCCCGGGTCTGGTTGATCAGAGAGACGTAGGAGGGTGACTACGGCTGCGCCTGTGATCCCACCGGGCTGGGCGCCATCCGGCGGATCATGTGAGGGGTCCGACGAATCGCGAGTGGTCGTTTCCGGGGTCGCATCTGCCGGCTTCGGACAGGCGGGGAGTCCGGTCCCACGGGACATAACCCTGCGGGGATTCGAGCGTTGTAGTCCGGGCTTCGGGGAATCAACGGCCGCCCGTGGGCGGGTGGTGATACAAGAGACAGGTGATCGGGGCGGTGGCCGCGCGATTACGGTGAAATGACCTGCGCGGATGGACTTGGGGTGAATTCATGTCGTTCGAGCAAGAATGGGCCGACTTACGCGCGGCGGCGGCCAAGCGGACTGCCATGCAGATCAACAGCATTCCGGCCGACGGCGGTGGTGGTGGCGGGAACGACCTGGTGGTCAACCGTGACGACCTCGGTGCTGTCGGCAATGAAGCGTACGGCCTGCTGGGCCGACTGGCGAAGGAGGGCGACATCGCCCGTTCCTCCACGTTCGACGCGGCGACGGCGCTGACCAATGGAAACTTCGTGAGCGGTTCGGCCGTGCTGAAGGTGCACGACTTCTGGCAGACCCACCTGAAGACGCTGCTGGACGCCTGCGCGCAGATTTCGAATCACCTCGATTACAGCAAGGCCCAGCACGCCAAGGACGAGGCGAAGGTCGAGGGAGATCTGAAGCGGACATCCGTGCTCTCGGATTACATGAAGTAGGGCTCGGGGGAGCGCGCAACATGCTGAAGTACGAGGACCTGATCGACGCCCCGGTGGCGAAGCTGAAGGCCGCCGCCGACGACTGGTCGGAGATGGCGGACAAGCTCGCCACAGACGCCGCCGACGGGATGAAGGCAAAGGCGGACAGAGCGGCCTGGGAGGGCGTCAACGCAGGGGTCACCAAGGCGTTCATCGGTAAGACGGCCAAGGAGTTCGCCGATGCCGCGGCTGAGGCCAAGGGTGTGCAGCTGATCCTGGAAGAGGGTTACGCGGCTATCAAGAAGGCCAAGGACGACCTGGTCAACATCCGGGACCACGAGGGGCCCGCGGCCGGTATCCGGGTGGACGGCAACGGCAAGGTCACGGCGCGGCACCCGTTGTCCGAGATCCCCGCGGCGCGGCACGACCCCGACTACAGCGACCTTCTGCAGCAGGAGAGGCGAAACATCGAGTCGTGGCAGAAGAGGATCGACCTCATCGTCGACAACTGCAACGACACCGACCTCGCCCTCAAGAACACCCTCGAGGCCAACGTCACCGACCGCAAGGACTTCAACGCTCCGACGTACACGAAGCTGGACCAGGAGGAAGCCGCCCGCGCCGCCGCTCTGGCAGCCAAGGGCCGGGACATCACACACGCCGAACTGCAGCAGCTCAACGAGCTGCTGATGGACAACAGTTCGTCGGCGGAGTTCTCCAAGGGCTTCTACGAGAAGCTTGGCCCCGAGAAGTCGCTCGCGTTCTTCGGCCAGCTCTCCACGGACACGTACGAGTACGGCAAGGTCGACCCGGTGCGCCTCAAGGACGTCCAGGAGCTCCAGAAGAACCTCGGCCTCAACCTGGCCACCGCCTCCCATGACGAGGAATTCACCGGCAAGTGGGGTCCGGAGCTCCGCAAGTTGGGTACGGAGCGCATTCCGCTGGCCAAGCACGACTACGGCGGGCCGTTCGGATACCAGCTGCTCGGCGGGATCATGCGGTACGGGAACTACGACGCAAAGTTCCTCAACCCGATCGCCGAACACGTGGCCCAGCTGCACGCGAAGGACCCGTACATGTTCGCCGAGAACAAGGTGGTGAACAGTCCGTTCAAGAACCCGTTCAACCCCTCCGGTGTGAACGGGGCCGGCTACGACCCGGCTACCGCCATGCTGGAAGCGCTCGGCAACAGTCCGGAAGCGGCGAAGAAGTTCTTCGCCGACCCCCCGACCGCGTACAACGAGGACGGCACGGTCAACCACGGCGCCACGGCCGACCTCGGAAAGAACAAGGACGGCGAGGCGATCGACAACTACCTCGACTTCTTCGGCAACGAGAAGTGGGAGTCCTTCCCCGACGTCAACTCGCTCGACGGGAAGGAGCTCAAGGCGTCCCTCGATCAGATGCCCGACGCCCTCGGCCACGCCCTGGAGGCAGCGACCCTCGGCTACCCAGCCGGGCACCCGGACGCCGGCGTGGTGCGGGATGCGGACAACGCCGCGGTCATGCAGAAGGTCATGGAGAAATACGGTGCGGACCCGGGGCTGCTCAAGGAGCACCACGAGGCGATGGCCGACAGCCTGGGCGTCATGGGCGCCGGCTACATCGACGACATTAACTGGGCGCTGGACAAGAACGATCCAGACAGCATGTTCGCGCCGGGCAAGAACCCGGACGGGCACCTCGACTTCGCGGACACTGTGGACGGGAACGGGCGGAGCGTCGTCCGGGGTTTCCTCAGCACCCTGGGTCAGCACCCGGACGCCTACGCGACGGTCTCGACCGCGGAGCAGGTCTACACCCGCAGCGCCCTGGAAGAGACAGTGGGCCCGGACGGAAAGATCCACGACGAGGGTGCTGCCAGGGCGACTGTGCGCGTGGGCGCCGAGGTGCAGGGCATGCTCGACCAGTCCCGGGCCGACCAGGTGGAGGCGACGAACCTCAAGACCCACGAGGACTACGAGAAGGCGGTCGCCAAGCGCGCGGGCTGGGTCGAGTTCGGGGCCACGGCGGGCGTCGCGGCGGGTGTCGCCTTCCTGCCCGCGACCGCGGCCGTGGGCACGGCTGCGGTGCTCATCCCGCTGGCGACCGATACCGCCAGTGGCGCTGTCGAACAGGTCATCAGCCAGATGGTCGGCGACATCTCCGACAACTCGGTGGATGAGCACAAGGAGAAGGTGGAGGAGCTCACCAGGGAGGAGAAGACCAAGATCTACACCGCCGGTGAAAGCATGGCCGAGGCCCCGATGGAGGAGTTCCTGCGGCACAACGGCGTCGACGCCAACAGCGAGTTCGGACAGGACCTGCGTGAATCGATGCTGATCGGCTACGGGGTCGGCAACGACCGGGAGAACCAGCAGGGCAACGACCCGGAGACCGGCTGAGGCCGGTGGACGGCCGAGGACACGTGAGGATGCGGACAGTGACCAGTCGTAGGTCAGTACGCGGGGGACTCCTCTCCGCGGCCATGGCCGGCTCGTTGTTTCTCGGGGCCACCGGTTGTGCAGGGGACGGAGATGAGGACGAACCTCCGAAGGACTACAAGGTCGTTACGGGGACAGAACTCTGCGGTGGCGATGCCGTGTCCGCAGAGGCGTCCCGGGCACTGAAGGTGATCACGGGGTCGTCGCGGTTCGAGGCGTCAGCGGCGAGGTACACCGTCGCGCAGGCCGCGGCGGACCTTGTCGAGGCGTTCTGGGACCCCAAGGTGTATCGCGGGGACGCCTGCCGTGTCTACACGCCCATCGACACGCCGGATTTCGAGCTCAGAATCACCTGGAGGCGGGTCGACGGCGCCCCGACGGGCACCCCCGCCCCGAAGTTCACCGCTCTGAAGATGGGGGAGCGGGCCCTGACGGCGGAGGACAGTGCGAACGTCCAGTTCGCCTGCAGGAGCGTCAAGTTGGCCGGCTCGTCGCGAGTGGCCCACATCGTGATCGGCGTGGAGCGCTGGGGTATGCCGAAGGAGCCCGAGGGCGACATCGAGGCGTTGAAGGACGCCTACGCGACCGTGGCCCACTCCTTCTCACTGGCCATGGCCAAGGAACTGCGCTGCGAGAAGACCGGCGGGCTCCCCGCGAGACCCGTGCTGGATCCCGCGTAGCCGCCGGCGTATGTGGAAACGACCGTGATCACGGGGTCCTTCCTGGCCGGAGGAGGGGCCGTCTGCTGTATAGGGTCCGCCACGGGCGGGCGGTGTACGGACCTCGTCTCCAGGGGGCGCCGACCTCGCGCTCGCCCCCGATTCCGACCCGGCCCGGCTCCCCGTACGGAGGGTGCGGAGAAGCCCTTCTCGGCGAAGATCCGGTCGAGATCTGGGTATCGGTCACCCCTTCGCCTGCGGGCCGTGCTGACCCGCCAGGACCTGACCGGTGAACGCTGCGGCAGGGGAAGACGCTGATTCTCGAGTTGCTGGCACGCCAAGCGGGCGGATTCCTGTTCGCGGCGACCCAGCAGAGCGAGGCGCAGTATCTGGCGGACCACGGCGCGCGTACGCGGCATTCTGCGGGTTGCGCGGCTGGTGATGTTCCCTGCCGGTTTCGGACGGGTCGTGCCGACCTTTTTTCACGAATGCACCACGTGGAACGTGTCCAGTAACGAGAGTGGGCCTGCCGCCTGCCGCCTGCCGCCGTGCCGGGTGGAGGGCCGGTCAGGCCGGTGGTGGGGGGAAACGGACGGCCAGCAGGGCCCGGTCGTCGGGGAACGCCGCCTCGGGCTGGTGGTGCAGGAACCGGTCGCACAGCTCGACGATGTCCAGGCCGCTGGTGGTGCGGGCGAACTCGGTCAGCCGTTCCATTCCGATGGCGAGGTCCTCGCGACGGCGCTCGATCAGCCCGTCGGTGTACAGCAGCAGGGTGTCGTTCTCGGTCACAGTGGTGTCGGCCTGTCGGTAGCAGACGTTCCGGACGGGTCCGAGTGGCGGTGAGGTGGCGCGGTCGAGGTAGGCGCTGGTGCCGTCGGCGTGGATGAGCAGCGGCGGCGGATGGCCGGCGCCGGCGTAGGTCAGGGCGCCCGTCCGGCGATCGAAGACCAGGTAGCAGGCGGTGGCCATGTGGTTCGGATGGTAGCGGCCCAGGAAGGTGTTGAGTTCGTCCAGGACAGCGGCGGGGTCGGTGCCGCAGCGCGGCACGATGTTGCGCAGGGCGGCGGTGATCTGTGCCATCACGGTCGCTTCGTGCAGTCCGTGGCCCGCGACGTCGCCGATGCTCAGACCGATGTGATCGGCGTCCACGTCGTAGACGTCGTACCAGTCGCCGCCGACCGAGAGCAGGTCACTGCCCGGGGCGTAGCAGGTGGCCGTCTCCAGACCGGGCAGGTGTGGCAGCTGGGGCAGCAGGCTGAGCTGCAGGCGTTCGGCGACCCGGTGCTCGTGCTCGTGCAGCCCCGCCCGGCGCAGGGCCTGGGCGATCTGCTGCGCCACAGCCGTCACATGCTCGGGAGCGGTATCGCTGCCTGAGCCGTGCACGAGCAGCATGCCCAGCTGGACACTGTCCGCCTCCAGCGACAGGGCCAGGGGAATCGCATCCGGGGCTTCACCGGGAAGCGAGCCGACCGAGGAAGACGGCCGGTCCAGGTCGGTCCAGCCGCCCGCGTCAGCCGGAAGACCGTTGTCCTCCGGCTGCAGGGGCGGCACCAGCCGCGCCGAGTGCAGATAGAGCTCCGCCGCGGTGGCCCCCAGGGCTGCCGGCGCCACCTCGCCGACGACGCGGGAGACCTCCGCGAGGGTGATCGCACCGGTCAGGGCGGCGGTCAGGTCGTACAGGTGCTGCAACTGGGCGCGGGCGGCCTGTTCAGCGGCCAGCAACCGCGCCCGGTCCACTTCGGTGGCCCGGCGGAAGGCAACCTCCCGGTTCAGCGCCTCCACCTGCTGGCTGAGCACGACGAACTGGTCGGACGTCCCGGCCCCGACGAGCTGCAGCTGCACGGCCGGCTGCGGGCCGTCCCACCACGTGGCCCGCGCCCCGTGACAGCGAAACCGCCGCATGCGGCCGTCAGCGTCCTTGATGACCAGTGCGCCGGGCACGGGGCTGCCGCTGCGCAGCCACACAGCCAACTGCTGACGCAGCCACGGTGTGTCGTCGGGCCCTAGATCGAACAGGCTGGCATCCGGACGCAGCCGGTCGTCACAGCGGCTCGCCGCCGGGTTGGCGGCCAGCACGCGACCGTCGGCCCCGCAGAGCAGCACCGGGTGGGGCAGCGGTTTGGTGATGGCCCGGAAGAGGCCAAGGGTCACGGAGCCACAGCCGGGTCGCCGAAGTACTCACGGCCGCTGACCGTCTCGATGTCCACGTCGGGGACCAGGTGCACCACCACGCGGCAGCCCGCGTCGCCGCGCGCGATGGTCTCCGCCAGCTCCACCCGCGCATAGCCCAGATTGCGGGCGGCGACGGTGCCGAAGACATTGGACGTCATCATGCACATCGACTCCCGGCCCACCACCTTCTCGGCGAACGGGCACACCCGGTTGCCGAGCACGATCTTCTCCTCGTCGTGCTCGATGACGTAGAAGTCACCGTTGATGCGGCGCTTGAGATCCACGAGTGCCTCGGCGACCTGCTCACCTGTGAGCCGGTCGGCTCCCAGCGCCTTGAGGTACATCTCGTCGATCTGCGTGCCGACGGCCTGCCCCACCAGGCTGACGTAGCCGGACGCCTCCTCCAGACCGATCACCGACTCCAGCGACGTCGCCAGCTCACGCACCAAAGTCCGCAGGAACACATCACGGTCCAGTGGAATCTCCACCTCCGAAACCTGTTCCATGCCGGCTCCCTCGCCCTCGGGCCACGGCGGCAGCGCGACCGGCGTGGCCTCATTTCCGGTGACGGGCTCCGATTCTGCCAGCACCCTCCAGCCGGCCACCACCAGACCTGTTCGGCCTCTCCGCGGATGACCCTGCACAGGTTCTGCCGGTCATCCGGCAGAAACAGATGGTTCACCAGGCAGGCAGTGGTAACCCGACACATGGCTGCCACCGGTTGCGTACAGCGCCGGTCGGCGGGGCGCAGGGCCACCCACGCTGGAGGAACCTCGTGAACGGCGAACCGGCCATCCCATCCTGCGAGTCGCGTTTCCCCGCGGTCACGGCGAGCATCGCGGCCGCCCGGCACTGGGTCCGCGACTGCGTGGAAGGCTTCGGTGGCCCGCTGCGCCAGCAGCGGGTGATCCAGACAGCCGAACTGCTCGTCTCGGAACTGATCACCAACGCCATCCGCCACGGCGCCGGCCCACCCCTGATCCGACTCACCTGGAACGGGCGGCTGCTGCGCATCGCGGTCAGCGATCAGGGCGACCGCTGGCCGCGCATGCGTGCCGGCAAGAACACCGAGCCCGGCGGCTTCGGCATGCAGCTCCTCGAACGACTCGCCCAGCGCTGGGGCGTCACCCCACGCCACCCCGGGAAAACGGTCTGGGCCGAACTCAGCCTGGTCCCCTGAGATCGCCGTGCCTTCCGGGCGTGGGCCTCCGCTTGACCGGATCGGGCGTCCGCGGTGCCTGACCGGGTATCGTGCAAGCTGATGGGTAGGGGCCGCTGTGTGGCCGAGTCCAGGGAGCTGGGGGAAGCGCGTGGATGTCCCACCTGGCGTGGGCGGGTCCCCCGTCGCGCCGCCACACGGCGCGGTACTGCAGATCAATCCGTTGCCTGACAGTTCGGGGCTGAGGGCGAGCGGGGAGATCAGCATGAGCACACGGACCGTATGGCAGCAGGCGCTGAGGCAGCTGGTGGAGCGTCGCACGGATGTGCTGCATGTGGATCTGTCCAGGGTGAGGTTCGTGGATGTGGCCGGTGTGACGGACCTGGCGGTCACCGCCCAGCGGCTCCCCGAGGGGCAGCGGATCGTGCTGCACCGGCCTCCGGCACAGCTGCCGCGCATCCTTGAACTTTTCTGGCCCGGGCTTGCCGCGATCGAGGTGACTGCGTGATGAGCACAGCCACCTCGCACGAGCCGTTCGTTCACCCGGCGCTCTTCTACCGCGGCACGGACCAGTACATCGCGGGAACGGTTCCCTTCCTGCGGGAAGGGCTGGACGCCGGTGAGCCCGCGGCCGTCGCCGCTCCGCCGGATCGCCTGGAGCTGATCCGCGAGGGCCTGGGTGAGCGAGCGGCGGAGGTCCGCTTCATCGACATGACCCAGGTCGGCCGCAACCCCGGCCGCATCATTCCCGGCGTGCTGCGCAAGTTCGCCGACGCCCAGCCGAGCGCCCGCCGGATCCGCATCATCGGCGAGCCGATCTGGCAGGGTCGTTCCGCCGTCGAGTACCCGGCGTGCGTCCAGCACGAGGCGCTGATCAACGCCGCTTTCACCGGGCGCGCGGTAACCATCCTGTGCCCCTACGACGCCGGGAAGCTGGACAAGCAGGCCCTCAGTGACGCCCTGGCCACCCACCCGGTCGTCATCGACGCCGATGGCGAGACGAAATCCACCGCCTACGGCCCCGAGCAGATCATCGCCCGCTACAACGAGCCCCTGCTCGCCCCACTCGGCGCCGCGGCCTGCCCTTTCGTCGCCCAGACCCTGCCCGACACCCGCGACTTCGCCGTGTCCCAGGCACGGTCCCTGGGTGTGTCCGGTGTGAGCCTGGGAGATCTGGAACTCGCGGTGGCGGAGCTGACCACCAACAGCGTCATCCACGGCGCCGGCTCGGGCACACTGCGGATCTGGGCCGAGAACGACCGGATCGTCTGCGAGGTCCACGACGGCGGACAGTTGACCGATCCCCTGGCCGGCCGCCGCCCGCCGAATCCCACCCGGCCCGGTGGCCGCGGACTCCTGCTCGTCCACCAGCTCGCCGACCTGGTCCGCGTCCACACCGGCCCCGACGGCACCACCATTCGCTGCTACCTCCCCCGCTGACCACGACGACGTGGCGGGCCCGCTCGCTCTCATGGCGCCCCCCATGCGCGTCCCCGGACAGTGGGGCGCCTGCCTCTCACACGAACGCACCGGTGCCGATTCGAAACAGCACAGGTATGGGTGTGGGAAGAAGGGGTATGCGCTGCGACGTCGGCCGTTTCAGCAGGCGGTAGCGGTTGGCTCGACTTTGGGAGGGCACAGTATGGCGATCATGAGCATGTCGGCGGCAGTGGACACGCAGACGAGCGAGCTGCCGGAGGTCGCCGATCCCTCCCGGGTGGCGCCCAAGGACGCCCGCGAGCTCTCCAGGTTGTTCTTCGGCCAGCTGGCGGTCCTGGAAGAGGGCACGCCCGAGTACAGCTACGCCCGCAACACGCTGATCGAGATGAATATGTCCCTGGTCCGCTACGCGGCCGGCCGGTTCCGCAGCCGCGGTGCCGAGGAGATGGAGGACATCGTCCAGGTCGGCATGATCGGCCTGATCAAGGCGATCGACCGGTTCGAGCTGACGCGCGAGGTGGAGTTCACCTCCTTCGCTATCCCCTACATCGTGGGAGAGATCAAGCGGTTCTTCCGCGACACCACCTGGGCGGTGCACGTGCCGCGCCGGCTGCAGGAAGCCCGCGTCCAGCTCGCCCGTGCCACCGAGGAGCTGCGCAGTCGCCTCGACCGTACGCCTACGGTCAAGGAACTGTCGGAACTGATGAGCCTGCCCGAGGAAGAGGTGCGCGAGGCCCGCCTGGCCGCCAACGGCTACAACTCCTCCTCCCTGGACGCCGCGATCGGTGGCAGCGAGGACGGCGAGAGCGCCCTGCAGGACTTCATCGGTGCCGAAGACCAGGCGCTGGAACTGGTGGAGGACTTCCACACCCTTGCCCCGCTGATCGCCGAACTCGACGAGCGGGACCGGCAGATCATCCACATGCGGTTCGTGGAAGAACTCACCCAGGCCCAGATCGGCGAACGCCTGGGCGTCTCCCAGATGCACGTCTCCCGACTCCTGTCACGGACCCTGGCCCGCCTGCGTGAGGGAATGCTCACCCACCACTGACCGGCTACGCGCAGGACGTGGCGCTGCCGCACGCAGCGCCCCAACAGGTCCACCGGTTACGGCTCCACGGCGATCGCCGTCAGCAGCAGCCCGTTCCCGGCGGCCCAGCGCCCGGAGAAATCGGTCAGCGGCCTGCCCCGCAGGTTCGGCGCAGGCACCAGTACGCGGGCCGTGAAGGTGCCGTCCGGCAGGATGACGACGCGGGCCTCCTGGAAGTCCAGTAGCCGCCGGCCCACCGGGAACCACGCCTTGTACACGGACTCCTTGGCGCTGAACAGCAGCCGGTCCCAGGCCGGTCCCCCGGCAGGGAGAGCGGCCAGCGCGGTGAGGTCCTCGGGGCGGGCGATGCTCTGCAGCACACCCTCCGGAAGGGAATCGTCCGGCTCCGCGTCGATGCCGAGCGCGGCCACCTCGTCGGCCCGGGCCACCACGGCGGCGCGGTAGCCCTGGCAGTGCGTCATGCTGCCCACGATGCCCTCCGGCCAGCCGGGCGCACCCCGCTCCCCGGGCAGGAGCGGCGCCGGGGGGTGTCCGAGCTTGGCCAGCGCCTCCCGCGCACACGCACGGACCGTGGTGAACTCGGCCCGCCGCTTGGCGACGGCCCGGGCGATCACGGCCTCCTCCTCCGGGAACAGCGGGGTGTCGAGCCGATCGGTGAAGCTGTCGACGCACACCACGCTCGACGGCAGCAGACTCTCGATCACGCGCCCACCTTCCCCGCGACCTCCGTCGGGACGTCCCGGGCCGGCACGATCTGCCGCGCGAGGTCGTCCCGCAGCCCGAACCGGCGCCACTCGCGCGGATAGCCGAGCGACACCTCCTCGAACCGCACCCCGTCGTACACGGTGCGCCGGGGGATGTGCAGATGGCCGTAGACCACGGCCTCCACATCGAAGCGGGTGTGCCAGTCGGCGGTCCGTACCGTCCCGCACCACTGGGCGAACTCCTGGTACGTCATGATCCTGGTCGGCTCGCGCAGCAGAGGCCAGTGGTTCACCAGCACCAGGGGCAGGTCACCCGCCACCTCCGTCAGCCGCCGCTCGCTCTCCTCGACCCGGGCGGCGCACCAGGCCGCCCGCGACGGGTACGGGTCGGGGTGCAGGTAGTACTCGTCGGTGCAGACGATCCCGTTCTCGCGTGCCAGGGCCAGCGACTCCTCGGGCGTCGAGGTGCCGGGCGCCAGGAACGAGTAGTCGTACAGCAGGAACAGGGGCGCGATCCGCACCGGGCCGCCCGCACCCGTCCACACCGGGTACGGGTCCTCCGGCGTCAGCACCCCAAGCCCCCGGCACATCGCCACCAGCGCCTCGTACCGTGCCACGCCGCGCGGCGCGGCCGGGGCGTCCTTCTCCATGGTCCACAGCTCATGGTTCCCGGGCGCCCAGATCACCCGCTCGAACCTGTCCCGCAGCAGCCGGAGCGCCCACTCGATGTCCTCGAACCGCTCCCCGACGTCCCCCGCCACGATCAGCCAGTCGCCCGGCGATCCGGGCTCCAGCCTCTCGACGATCTCCCGGTTGTCCGCGTACGACACGTGCAGGTCACTGACCGCTCGCAACACGCTTTTGGTCCCCCTCATCCGGCCAGCATAATCCGGAGGCGTCCGGCCGCCGGTGCCGGTCCGGGCCCCCACGTCTGACCTGCCGCGCCACGGCCGGTGGAGGACCGGGGCGGACCAGGCCGTTCCGCTCCGTTCGCCGGAACGTGGTCCGGCGCGTCGTCGACCGATCCTCAGCCGGTGTCGGTCGCGTCGTTGACTGATCATCAACTGACGTTCGACGACGCGCTGTTGCCGGGCCGGACGCGTGCGCGGGCGGCGTCCGTGGACGGCGGATTTCCCGATCCGCCGGTCCCGGCCTTGACCTTGACACGTTGATAAGGTTTCCACTTGGGTGCAGGAGGTGGTCCCGATCAACACGATCAACGTGACCCCGCAGAACGCCCGCGTGGTCAAGGCGCTGAGCGCCGAGGACTCGTCGATCCGGCTGCAGGCGGCCCTGGCGGTCGGCTCGAGCGCCGACCCCATGTTCCTGGAGACGCTCGTCGAGCGGTGCGCGGTCGAGCCGGACTTCTTCGTTCGAGACATGCTGTCCTGGGCGCTGACCCGCCTCTCGCCGGAGATCACCCTGCCCCGGATCCGCCAGGAACTCGGCTCCGAGCGCGGCCAGGCCCGCGGCCAGGCGCTGCACACGCTCTCCAAGATCGGCGACAGGAGCACGTGGGCTTGGATCACCCGCGACTTGCTGCGTGACGCCGACGACGAGGTCGCGCGGACCGCGTGGCGCGTCGCCGTCGTCCTCGTACCCGAGGACGAGGAGCAGGATCTGGCCGACGAACTGGTTTTGCACCTCGGCCGTGGCGACCGCAACGTGCGGCTGAGCCTGAGCCGGGCCTTGGTCGATCTCGGCGAGGTGATCAAGCCCGCCCTTCAGAGGGCCGCGGAGAATCCCGACCCGGCGGTGGCCGCGCACGCCCGTGCCACCGAGCTGCTCCGGCAGAATCCGGAGACCGGTTTCGACGCGGCCATCGAGGAGGCGAAGCGCGTGGTCACCCTCGGGGCGGAACGAGCCGCTGCCGCGGCGGTTGCGTCGGCAGACACCGAGCCCTCGGAGACCGGCGTGACTGCCGAGCGGCTGGAGACCGGCGGTGTCGAGCGGCTGGAGACCGGCGATTTTGCCGAGACAGCCGGGACTGTGGAGACCGGCGAGACCTCCGAGACCGGCGTGACTGACGGGACTGTGGAGACCGGCGAGACCTCGGTGACCGCCGAGGTGAGGGGGATGGACGAGTTGGCGGGGACGACGGAGACGATGGTGCCGACCGAGTCGACGGAGGCTGCCGACGCCGTGGAGACTTGGGAGGCCGCGGATTGCTGATCGGCGATGTGGCCCGCCACTCCGGGGTGAGTACCCGGATGCTCCGGCACTACGACGCCCTGGGGCTGGTGCGGCCGACGGGCCGCACCTCCGGCGGCTACCGCGAGTACTCCGCCGAGGACGTCCGCAGGATCTTCCACGTGGAGAGCCTGCGGTCCCTCGGGCTCTCGCTCAAGCAGATCGGGCGCGCTCTGGAGGACCCGGCCTTCACGCCGTCCACCTTGGTCAGCGACCTCATCCGGTGGACGGAGGACCGCCTGGCGCGGGAACAGGAGTTGCTCGAGCGGCTCCGTGCGGTCGACGCGTCCGCGCCCACCGGCTGGCAGGGCGTCCTGCGCATCGTCGAACTCATGCGGGAACTCGACTCGACCAGCGCCGCGCGCAGGCAGCAAGCCGTCCTGGCCCGGTCGGAAGGCGTGTCGGTGCCCGCCGAGCTGCTGGCCCGGGCGATCCTGGCCGAATCCGACCCCAACGTCGCGGGCGCCTTGCACTGGGCGCTCGCCCGATCGGGCGGCGACGGCGTGGCGGTGCTGGGCGCCGGCGCGCACGCGGACGACGTCGACATCCGGCGGCGCGCGGTGCTGGCCCTCGCCAAGATGCCCGACGCCCCGGGGGCGACCGCGGTGCTCGCGGACGCCCTCGGGGACCCGGACACGGCGGTGCGCGGGCACGCCGCTCTCGCTCTGGGCAGGCATGGCGTGGCCGCGGCCGTGCCCACACTCGTCGGCATGGTGGTCGCCGGCTCCAACGACGTGGACGCGGCCGAGGCACTGGCGACGCTGTCCCAGGACCCCGCCTGCGCGGACCGGATCACCACCGCCCTGGTCGACGCACTCGCCGCGCCCACAGCGGACTCGGCGACGCGGATCCGCCTCACCCAGGCGGTGGTCGAGCTCGCGGGAACCACCGCGCAGGAGATTCTGCGCCAACTGGCCCACGACGACGACCGCGCCGTCGCCCTCGTCGCCTCGGCCCTCGTCAAAGTCCTCGAAGAGCGCTCCCCCGAAGACCGAGCCGACGAGAATTCCTGAAAGCACGCCACCGAGTGCGCGAAAGCTCGTCCCCTCCAGGCGCGTGAGTCGCGGCGAAGTCACGGGCGACCGCCTCGGACCGGCGGCGGTTGCCGTCGAGAATGACGGCGAGGTGACCGGCACCGGAGGCCCGGCACCGGGGAACGGCACCGGCGACCGGGCACCGCGAACGGCACCGGTGATCCGGCACCGCGAACGGCACCGACGACCCGGCACCGCGAAACGGCAACGGCGACTCGGCACCGGTGATCCGGCACCGCGAACGGCACCGACGACCCGGCACCGCGAAACGGCAACGGCGACCCGGCACCGGTGATCCGGCACCGCGAACGGCACGGCGACCCGGCACCGGGGGACGCCTGCCATCGGTTCGCCCACCGCGTCACCCGCCGCACACGGGGGCGGCTGCGGCAACGCTGGCATGCTGGCCGGTGACCACCCCTGAGAAAGGCCGGCCCGAACGCCTATGAACAGCAGTGCTCTGACCGCCCTGGAGCGTGCCGCTGGGCACCAGCGGCGATTCGAGGTGTCCTTCGCGAAGTACTTCGCCGGGCTGGCGGACAGCCTCGGCGGCCCGCCGCTGAGCCGCTTCGGCCCCCGCTGCCTGGAACTGCTGGAGCAGTTGTCGCTGCGCGGCGGTAAACGGATCCGGGTGGTCCTGCTCCACGAGGCGGCCCGGCTGGTCACCGAGGACGAGCCGCCCGGCCTGACCGAGGCCGCGCTGAGCCTGGAGCTGCTGCACACCCACGCGTTGATCCTGGACGACATCATCGACGACTCGCCCGTACGCCGCGGCGGCCCTTCGACCTACTACGCCTTCCGCGAGGATCTCCCCGAACGCCCGCAGACCGCGCTGGGGATGGCCATGATGGCGGGCGATCTCGCCGGATTCCTCGCCCTGCGCGTGCTGCTCCAGGCCGACATCCCCGCCGACCGCAGGCAGGCCATGCTCGACGTCCAGATCGGTGTGACCACGGACACGGTCATGGGGCAGGTCCTGGACCTGGAACGCGACCTCACTCCCGCACCGGGCGACGAGCTGCTCGACGACGTGTGCGAGTACAAGACCACCCGATACTCCCTGCTCGCCCCCCTTCGGCTTGGGCTCCTGGCCGCCGGTGCGGACCTGACCCGGCATGAGCCGAGCCTGCGCCGGTACGCCACGCTCGCCGGCATCAGCGGGCAGATGCGCGACGACTACCTCGACCTCTTCGGAGACCCGGAGACCACCGGCAAACCCCGCGGCGCAGACCTACGGGCCGGCCGCCACACCTACGTCACACGGGCGCTCCTGGCCGCGACCAGCGGCAGTGACCACGCCGCCGTGCGAGCCGCGCTCCGGGCCCCGGACTGCACGGCGCAGACCATCGACCGCGTCCGCGGCATCGCCCTGGACCACGCGGTGCACAGCCACCTGCAGCAGACCATCGAGAAGTACGCCGAGGCAGCCTCCGAGGAAGCCTCGTCCTGGCGCCCGCACTGGCGTGCGGAAGCCGTCACCGTCTTCGAGCAACTGCCGTGGTGGAACGCCCGGCGTTCCAGCTAGCGCGGAACCGGTTCGCACGGGAGCCGCACGGGAACGGGCAGAGCGGCAGCGATCGGCCCGCCGACGCGCTGCCGGCGCCGGCCGCCCGGTCCTCCGCCCGGTCCTGCGTCCAGGTGACACCGCAACCGTCTGTCTCGCATCAGCGCCGGCGCTGTCCGGCGCCGAACGCATTCGCGAGACCCACGGCACCACGCAAGCCGCCACCGTCGCGGCGTTCTCCACCCCGCCCACCGCCCCGCGCCCCACGGGTGAGCGGACGAACGCGCCGGGCTGATCGCCACCGAGCACCGCGGCGATCAGCTCGTGCGCGAACCGTCCACCGACGTGAGGTGGCTACATGTTGATCATGTGACCGGCCAGGCCGTGGATGGCCTCCTTGACCGCCTCGCCGAGCGTGGGGTGCGCGTGGACGTTGCGGGCGACCTCGTGCACCGTCAGGTCCCACTGCTGGGCCAGCGTCAGTTCCGGGAGGAGTTCGGTGACCTCGGGGCCGATCAGGTGGGCACCGAGCAGTTCGCCGTGCTTCCCGTCGCTGATGACCTTGACGAGGCCCACGGGGTGCCCCAGACCGTGGGCCTTGCCGTTGGCGGTGAAGGGGAACTTGACCACCTGGACGTCGAATCCGCGCTCGCGCGCCTGGGCCTCCGTCCAGCCGAAGCTGGCCACCTGCGGCTGGCAGTAGGTGGCCCGCGGGATCATGGTGTAGTCCAACTCCATGGTCTCCGCGTCGGCAATGGTCTCGGCGGCCACGATGCCCATGGACTCGGCGGCGTGCGCCAGCATCAGCTTGGCGGTGACGTCCCCGATCGCGAAGATGTGCGGCACATTGGTGCGGCAACGTCCGTCGACGTCGATGGCGCCGCGCTCGGTGAGACGGACACCGGTGTTCTCCAGGCCGTAGCCCTGGACGTTCGGGGCGAAGCCGATGGCCTGGAGCACCTTGTCGGTCTCCAGGACCCGGCGCTCACCGTTCTTGGCGACGGTGACGCGGACGCGCGGGCCCGAGTCGTCGATGGTCTCGACGGCGGTGCCCGTAAGGACCTCGATGCCGAGCTTGCGGTAGTGCTTCGCGAGCTCCTTGGAGATCTCCTCGTCCTCCAGCGGGACCATGCGGTCCAGGAACTCGACGATGGTGACGTCCACGCCGTAGCTGCGCAGCACATAGGCGAATTCCACACCGATGGCGCCGGCACCGGCGATGACGATGCTCGCCGGCAGCGTCTCGCTGAGGATCTGGCTCTCGTACGTGACCACGCGGTCCGACAGGGCGGTGCCCGGCAGCAGCCGCGGAGTGGCGCCGGCCGCGATGACGCAGTGGCCGAAGGTCACGCTCTCCGTACGACCGTCCGGGTACGTCACCGTCAGGGTGTGGTCGTCGGTGAAGGCACCCCGCCCTTCGAGCTGGGTGATGGCGTTCTTCTTCATCAGGTAGTGGACGCCCTTGACCCGGCCGTCGGCGACCTTGCGGCTGCGCTGGTGGGCGACCCCGTAGTCCGCGGAGACGTCATCGCCCACGGAGATGCCGTACGCCTTGGCTTCGTTCGTGACGAACTGCACCATCTCGGCGTTGCGCAGCAGCGCCTTGGAGGGGATGCAGCCCACGTTGAGGCAGACGCCGCCCCAGTACCGCTCCTCCACCACCGCGGTGGACAGGCCGAGTTGGGCGCTGCGAACCGCGGCCGTGTAGCCGCCCGGGCCCGCTCCTAGAACAAGGACATCGAAATGTTGGCTCACAAAGAGATGATCCTTGTCCGGCTGCGGTGCGACGCGCAACCCGTCCGAACCTGCCCTGGCGGTCACCCAGTTGGTGACCCGACGCTACCAACTCCCCACGGCTGTGCCGGGAGTGATGTTCGACACGCTGGTTCTGGAGGCGGCCCATCCGGTCCCGTGATAGGTATTGATCAGCCGTGGCGGAATGCCTGCGCATCGTGGCTCATAAGTTACGAAAAGTTGCGAAGCGGCTTATTTAAGGGGGACGGGGACGTGCCTGACGGCGCGGAGAAGAGTGATGACCTGATGGTCGCCGGGGGAACGACAGGCGGGGAAACCGCCGCTCTCCTCGCAGCCGGTCAGGGTCTTTCGGCGGCGCCGACCGCCGGTATCGACACGGCGGGGATGACCGCACACGGGGACGGCATGGCCGGCCGGCCGCACCGAGGGCCTCACAGCGCCCTGAAGGCGGGGCCGACCCAGGTCGTGCACGGCGGGGGCAGGCTGTCCTCGGCCCATGAAATCAAGATGCGCCGCGACGTTCTGAGAAAGCGTCACCTGACGCTGACGTAGCAGCCGCCGCACAGGCACGGCTGATCCAGCCCGTGGGACGGGCAGACCGTTCCCCGGTTCCGCCTGCCCACCACCGACACACCGAACACATCTGCCTGCCGGGCAGCCCCGCAGTGCTGCCGCGTGCCTTCACGCGGCCGCCGTGGCGCTGACCGCTGCCTGCCATGCGCGCGACGACGCACGCATGCGCGCTCACCGCCGCTTCACACACCGACGACGAAGACGGAACGGGGAAACTGGTCATGGAATCGAGCAACTTGCGCGACGCCCTGTCCTCGCTCGTGCACGGCGACTCCTACCGGGAGACGCTGCCGCGGCTGAAGGAGATCTTCTCGCCGGAGCTCTTCGCCAGACCCTCCGGCCTGGCGGACCGGGACCGCCACCCGCTCACCTACCAGCGGCTGCGGCACATCAGCGACCAGCTGGAGACCGGCACCCCCCTGCTGAAGCAGCGCGATGTCCTCTTCCCGCTGCTGGAATGGGTCGCCCTCGCCGACCCCTCGCTCTTCTACGCCTTCTTCCTGCACCACTGCACCACGGTCGGCGCCATCCTGGAGTTCGGCGGGGACCGTGACGACCTGGACGACGTCCTGGCCCAGCTGGCGTCCACCGAGACGGTGGGCGCCCTGCTGATGACCGAACTCGGCCACGGCAACAGCAACGCCGCCGTGCGCACCGAGGCCGTCTACGACCCGGCCACCCGCGAGTTCGTCCTCACCACCCCCGGCCCGGAGGCCGTCAAGTACCCGCCGAGCGTGGCCTGTCCCGGCCTTTCCCGGACCGGCATCGTCACCGCCAAGCTCGTCGTCGACGGGCAGGACCGCGGGCTGTTCTGCTTCGTCGTACCGCTCAGCGACACCACCGGCCCCTGCCCGGGCGTGGTGATCGAACCGCAGGACTCGGCCCCGATCCTCCCCCTCGACTGGGCGACCGTCTCCTTCCAGGGCGTACGCGTTCCCTACCGCCACTGGCTGCGGGACTCCGCGCAGATCGCCGAGGACGGCACCTTCACCGACGCCCTCAGCAACCCGGCGATGCGCTCGCGGCAAGCCTCCCGGCTCATCCGGTACGTCTGGGAGGTGGCCGCCGTCGGCCTGGCCGCCGTCACCCGGGCCAGCGCCGCCGTCGCCGTCCGGCACGCACACGCCCGCTACACCAACGGAACCTTCGCCGGATTCGCCGACCCCATGCCGGTCATCCGCTACCGCAACCAGCAGCGCACCCTGTTCGGCGCCCTGTCCGCCGCCTACGTGGCCGGCATGGCCGCGAAGTCCTTCTCCGGCCCGGAACCGGTCGGACGCAGCGCCGGCGAGATCCGCACCCTGTTCACCCTCAAGGCGGCCATCGACGGCCTCGCCGAACGGGTCACCGCGGACACCCGCGCCGCCTCCGGCGTCCTCGGCTTCAGCCCGAGCAACCGCTTCCTGGACTACCAGGGCCTGGCCCACGCCTTCAACGCCGCCGGACTGAGCACCCAGGTCCTCCACCTCAACGCCGCCTGGACCATGGCCCTCGGCTTCGACTACGAGCCGCCCGCCGACGAGTCCACCCCCGCCCAGAACCAGGACCTGCGCGACCCGGCGCGGTGGCGCGCGCTGACCGGCACCCGGGAACGACGCCTGCACGAACTGCTCGTCGCCGAACTCGGCGCCGCCCGAGCCGCCGGACTCGGCGAGTTCGACATCTGGAACGACCGCTTCGAACTGGCCGAGCAGCTGGCCGAGGCGCACGCCCTGCGCCTGCTGGTCGACCTCGTCCGCACCGAGACCGACGCCCTGCCGGACGCCGACGCCCGGCGCCTGGCCCGCGACCTGTGCTCCCTGCACGTGCTGACCGAGATCTCCGCGCACAGCGGCTGGTACCTCGCCGAGGGCCTGCTCACCGCCGACGAGACCGGCGCCCTGCCGGGCCTGCTCAACCAGATCTGCGCCGACCTCGCCCCGCACGCCATGGAGCTGACCGAAGCCCTGGACGTGCCCTACGACCTGGTCGGCGCCCCCATCGCGCACGCCGACTACGCGACCGCCTACACCAAGGCCGCGTTCGCCGACCCCGCGTAGCCGGGACGGAACACCCGTTCACTCCTCCTGGACCGCCCTGCCCCGAAGGTTTGCAGCACTATGCGAAACTCCTCCCAGGCCCGCGCCCGGCTCACGTCCGACACCCCCGCCGAAGCCATCGCCGTCGTCGGCATGGCCTGCCGGCTGCCCCAGGCATCCGGCCCCGACGCGTTCGCCCGGCTCCTGCGCGAGGGCGTCGACGCGATCCGGGAAGTCCCGGCTGACCGCTGGGACGCGGCGGAACACACCGGTGGCCAGGGGACGGACACACCCGGCGCGAGCACCCGGTGGGGCGGCTTCCTCGACGGAGCCGACCGGTTCGACCCGGCCTTCTTCGGCATCTCCCCGCGCGAGGCCACCGTGATGGACCCGCAGCAGCGGATCGCCCTGGAACTCGGCTGGGAGGCGCTGGAGGACGCCGGCATCCTCCCGAAGACGCTGCACGGCACCGACGCGGGCGTTTTCGTCGGCGCGATCTGGGACGACTACGCCACGCTGGCCCACCGCCAGGGCACCACGGGCATCACGCCGCACACCCTCACCGGCCTCCAGCGCGGCATCATCGCCAACCGCCTCTCCTACGTCCTGGGCCTGCGCGGACCCAGCCTCACCGTGGACAGCGGGCAGTCCTCCTCCCTCACCGCCGTCCACCTGGCCTGCGAGAGCCTGCGCAGCGGTGCGTCCAGCCTCGCCCTGGCAGGCGGCATCAACCTCGATCTCGTTGCCGAAAGCGCCCTGACCGTCGCGGAGTTCGGCGCCCTGTCCCCGGACGGCCGCTGCTTCACCTTCGACAGCCGGGCCAACGGCATCGTGCGCGGCGAGGGCGGCGGCCTCGTCGTCCTCAAGCGCCTGTCCGACGCGATCGCCGACGGCGACCGGATCCACTGCCTGATCCGCGGCAGCGCCGTCAACAACGACGGCGGCGGTGACAGCCTGGCCAGCCCCAACCGCGACGCCCAGGCCGAGCTCCTGCGCCGCGCCTACCACGATGCCGGCGTGCACCCCGGGGACGTGCAGTACGTCGAGCTGCACGGCACCGGCACCCGGGTCGGCGACCCGATCGAGGCCGCCGCCCTCGGGGAGGTCCTCGGCGCCGCCCGCCCCGACGGCGACCCGCTGCTCGTCGGCTCGGTCAAGACCAACATCGGCCACCTGGAGGGCGCCTCCGGCATCGCCGGCCTCATCAAGACCGCACTCGCGATCAAGCACCGGGAACTCCCCCCGAGCCTGCACTTCCACACCCCCAACCCGGCGATCCCGCTGACGGAACTGCGGCTGAGGGTCCGTACGGAGAACGGCCCCTGGCCCAAGGACGACGGCCCGCTGATCGCCGGCGTCAGCTCCTTCGGGGTCGGCGGCACCAACTGCCATGTCGTCCTGGAGGACTGGCGCGAAGGCGCCGGCACCGAACCGGACGAGCCGGACCCGGTCCCGTCCGGCACCGTTCCGTGGCTGATCTCCGCCAAGACCGAGGGGGCCCTGCGCGGCCAGGCACAGGCGCTGCTCGACCGGCTGGACGACGCGGTGAACCCGGCCGACATCGGACACTCCCTGGCCACCACCCGCACCGCCTTCCCGCACCGGGCCGTCCTGCTGGGCGCCACCACGGAGGACTTCCGCACCCGCCTGGCCGAACTGGCCGCCGGCCGTCCCGCCACCGGAGTGGTCGAGGGCGTCGCCTCCCGCACCGCGGGCCGCCCCGTCTTCGTCTTCCCCGGCCAGGGTTCCCAGTGGGCCGGCATGGCCGTCGACCTCATGGACGGCTCGCCGGTCTTCGCGGAGCACATCCGCCGCTGCGAGCAGGCACTCGCCCCGCATGTGCCCTGGTCGCTCACGCACGTACTGCGCGGCGGCAGCGAGTCCGATCCCGAGTTGTCCCTCGATCGCCTCGACGTGGTCCACCCCGTCCTGTTCGCGGTGATGGTCTCCCTCGCCGCACTGTGGCGGTCGTACGGCGTCGAACCCGGCGCCGTGGTCGGCCACTCGCAGGGCGAGATCGCCGCCGCCCACATAGCCGGCGCGCTCTCCCTGGAGGAGGCCGCCCGTGTGGTCGCCCTGCGCAGCCGGGCCTTCGCCCTGCTGGCCGGAACCGGCGGCATGGCCTCGGTCGCCCTGCCGGCCGCCGAGGTGGAGCGACTTCTCACCCCATGGGCGGACCAGCTGTCCATCGCGGCCGTCAACGGCCCCCGCGCCGTCACCGTCTCCGGTGACGTACCCGCCCTGCACGAGCTGATCGCGTGGTGCGAGAACCAGGACATCCGCGTCCGCCTGCTGCCCATCGACTGCGCCGGCCACTCGGCGCACGTGGAGCGGATCCGCGAGCCGCTGCTGGACCTGCTCGGCAGCGTGACTCCCACGTCCGCACAGGTGCCGTTCTACTCGACCGTCGAGGGCCGGTGGCTGGACGCCAGCGAACTCGACGCCCAGTACTGGTACCGCAACTCCCGGCGCACCGTCGGTTTCGAACCCGCGATACGGGCGCTCGCGGAGGCCGGGCACGAGACGTTCCTCGAAGTCAGCCCGCACCCCATCCTCGCCGCCGGCATCCAGGAGACCACGGAGGACGTCCACGGCAAGGGCCTCGTCGTCGGCTCCCTGCGGCGCGGGGAGGGCGGACTCGACCGTATGCTCACCGCCCTGGCCGAGGCCAACGTGCACGGCGTCACGGTCGACTGGTCGGCCGCCTTCGCCGGCTCCGGCGCCCGGCGGGTCGACCTGCCCACCTACGCCTTCCAGCGCCGCCGGTTCTGGCTGGACGCGCCTGCCGCCCGCACCGGCCCCGGACAGACGTCCCCCGCCGTCGAGGCCGCCCATGCCGTCGAGGGGGACCAGGATCCCGCCACCGAAGAGACCCCGCTGCGCGAGCAGTGGGCCGCACTGGGCCGGAGCGCGAGCAGGGACGCGGCGCTGGACCTGGTCCGCACCCACCTCGGCATCGTGCTCGGCACGGCCGCGACCGACGACATCAACGTCGAGGCGTCCTTCCGTGAGCTGGGCTTCGACTCGATGATGGCCGTGGAACTGCGGAACCGGCTGAACTCCGCGACGGGCCTGCGGCTGCCGAGCACGGTCGTCTTCGACCATCCGTCGGCCGCCGCGCTCGCGGCGTTCGTACGCGCCGAGCTGCTCGGACTCTCCGGCGACGGGACGGGCGAACCGGAGCCCGCGCAGGTGCCGGCCGCGGGCGGGGCGGATGCCGACCCGGTGGCGATCGTGGGTATCGGGTGCCGGTTCCCGGGTGGGGTGAGTTCGCCGGAGGACCTGTGGCGGCTGGTCGTCGCGGGCACGGACGCGGTGTCCGGGTTCCCGACGGACCGCGGCTGGGATGTGGAAGGGCTGTACGACGCCGATCCGAATGCGGTGGGGAAGTCCTACTCGCGGTCGGGCGGGTTCCTGTATGGGGCGGCGGAGTTCGACGCGGGGTTCTTCGGTATCTCGCCGCGTGAGGCGCTGTCGATGGATCCGCAGCAGCGGTTGCTGCTGGAGACGTCGTGGGAGGCGTTCGAGCGGGCGGGCATCGACCCCACCTCGCTGCGGGGCAGCCGCACCGGCGTCTACGTCGGCGCCATGGTCCAGGAGTACGGCCCCCGTCTCGCCGACGCGACCCCCGAGAGCGAGGGCTACCTGCTGACCGGCACGCACGGCAGTGTCACCGCCGGCCGGTTGTCGTACACGTTCGGCCTTGAGGGGCCGGCGGTCACGGTGGACACGGCGTGTTCGTCGTCGTTGGTGGCGTTGCATCTGGCGGTGCAGGCGCTGCGGCGCGGTGAGTGCGCGATGGCGCTGGCCGGTGGTGTGACGGTGATGTCGTCGCCCGGTCTGTTCGTGGAGTTCAGCCGGCAGCGGGGTCTGGCGGCGGACGGGCGGTGCAAGGCGTTCGCGGAGGGTGCGGACGGTACCGGCTGGGCCGAGGGCGCGGGTGTGCTGGTGGTGGAGCGTCTGTCGGACGCGGTGCGGCTGGGACATCCGGTGCTCGCCGTGGTCCGGGGCAGCGCGGTCAACCAGGACGGCGCGAGCAACGGTCTGACCGCGCCGAACGGGCTGTCGCAGCAGCGGGTGATCCGGCAGGCGTTGGCCGATGCGCGGTTGCGCCCGGCGGACGTCGACGCGGTCGAGGCGCACGGCACCGGTACGCGGTTGGGTGACCCGATCGAGGCGCAGGCGCTCATCGCGACCTACGGCCAGGAGCGGGACGGCGAACTTCCGCTGTTCCTCGGGTCGTTGAAGTCGAACATCGGGCATGCGCAGGCTGCCGCCGGTGTGGGCGGTGTCATCAAGATGGTGATGGCGCTCAGGCACGGTGTGCTGCCCAAGACGTTGCACGTGGACGCGCCGTCCTCGCATGTGGACTGGTCGGCGGGGTCGGTGGAGCTGCTGACCGAGCAGCGGGACTGGCCCGAGCTGGACCGGCCGCGCCGGGCAGCCGTCTCCTCCTTCGGCATGAGTGGCACCAACGCGCACGTCGTCCTCGAACAGGTCACCACCGCACCGGAGCCGGATGACATCTCGGCCGAGCCCCAGGGACTGCTTCCCTGGGTGGTTTCCGGTAGGTCGGAGGGGGCGTTGCGGGCGCAGGCGGGGGCTGTGCGCGCGTTCGTGGCCGGGTCCTCGGATGTGGATCTGGCGGGTGTGGCGGCTGGGTTGGTGTCGTCGCGGTCGGTGTTCGAGTACCGGGCTGTGGTGGTGGCCGGGGATCGTGCCGAGGCGTTGGCGGGTCTGGGTGTGGTGGCGTCGGGTGGTGTGGCGCCGGGTGTGGTGTCCGGTGTGGGTGTCGCCGGTCGTCGTGTGGTGTTCGTCTTCCCTGGTCAGGGTTCGCAGTGGTTGGGGATGGCTGCGGGTTTGTGGGAGTCCTCGCCGGTGTTCGCGCAGGCGATGGAGGGGTGTGAGGCGGCGCTGTCCGCGTTCGTGGACTGGTCGTTGTCGGCGGTGGTGCGGGGGGAGCGGGGTGCTCCTGGGTTGGACCGGGTGGATGTGGTCCAGCCGGTGTTGTTCGCGGTGATGGTGTCGTTGGCCGAGTTGTGGCGCTCGCATGGTGTGGAGCCGGCGGCTGTGGTGGGGCATTCGCAGGGGGAGATCGCTGCGGCGTGTGTGTCCGGGGCGTTGTCGTTGGAGGATGCCGCGCGGGTGGTGGCGCTGCGCAGCAGGGCGTTGGGTGTTCTGGCGGGGCGTGGCGGGATGGTGTCGGTGGCGCTGCCGGCCGAGCAGGTCCGTGGTCTGCTGGGTGAGGGTGTGTCGGTGGCCGCGGTCAACGGGCCTGCCACGACGGTCGTCTCGGGCGATGTCGATGCCCTGGATGCTCTGCTGCTCCGGTGTGAGGCCGACGGTATCCGGGCGCGCCGCATCCCGGTGGACTATGCCTCGCATTCGGCTCATGTGGAGCTGATCCAGCAGGAGTTGTCGCAACTGTTGGAGCCGGTGCGGCCTCGCGCGGCTGTGGTGCCGTTCTATTCGTCGGTGACGGGTCGGGTGGTCGATGGCTCGGAGTTGGATGCCGGGTACTGGTACACGAATCTGCGGCAGACGGTGGACTTCCACGGTGCGACTCGGGCGCTGCTCGCCGACGGTTTCGATGTGTTCGTGGAGTCGAGTGCGCATCCGGTGCTGACGGCTTCGGTGGAGGAGAGCGTCGAGGAGGCGGACGCGGACGCGGTGGTGCTGGGCACGCTTCGCCGCAACGAGGACGAGGAGCGGCGTTTCACTCTTGCTCTGGGTGAGGCGTTCGTAGCCGGGGTGGATGTTCAGTGGCCGGTTGCCGGGCGGCGGATGCCGGACTTCCTGACGTTGCCGACGTATGCCTTCCAGCGTGAGCGGTACTGGCTCGACGTATCGGCCGGCGTGACAGCTGCGGACGTCGCCGACCCCGAAGAGAGCCGGTTCTGGGATGCCGTCGACAGGGCGGACCGGGCGGAACTCGCCGAACTGCTCGCCGTGGACGACGCCTCCCGGCTGGAGGACGTCATCGGGCTGCTCGGCGCCTGGCGCCGGGACAACCGTGAGCGTGCCGAGACGGATGCCTGGCACTACCGCGTCGACTGGCGGCCGGTGTCCGAATCGCAGTCGATGTCGCTCAGCGGTGCCTGGCTGCTCGCCGTTCCGGACAGCGTCTCGGCCCACCCGTGGGCCGAGGCGGTCGAGGGCGCCCTGTCGTCCGCGGGCGCTCGGGTCGTACGGATGACCGTGGCCGCGGACTGCGACCGGGAGCGGTTGGCCCGGTGCGTCGCCGAGGCGGTCGCCGGGCTCGGCGGTGCCGAACCGGCGGGCGTACTGTCCCTGCTGGCCCTGGACGAGACGCCGCGCCCGGACCACCGGATGCTGACGGCCGGACCGGCCGGGACGCTCCTGCTGATCCAGGCGCTCGGTGACGCCGCCGCGCACGCTCCCCTGTGGTGCGTCACGCGCGGAGCCGTACAGGTCCCCGGCGCCGAGACGGCGATGCGACCGGTGCAGGCGCAGGTGTGGGGGCTCGGTATGGTCGCCGCGCTGGAGCACTCCGACCGATGGGGCGGCCTGGTCGACCTGCCGGAGGCCCCCGATCCGCAGGTGCTGCGCAGACTGTGTGGTGTGCTCGCCGGGAAGCGGAGCGAGGACCAGCTCGCCCTTCGTCCCTCCGGCGTCTTCGCCCGGCGTCTGGCGCGGGTCGCCCGCAAGGCCCTGCACGACCGCCCCGCATGGCAGCCCCACGGTACTGTCCTGATCACCGGCGGCACCGGCGGTGTCGGCCGCCGGTTCGCCCGATGGCTCGCGGTCAACGGTGCCGAGCACCTGGTACTCACCAGCCGTCGGGGTCGCGCCGCGGCCGGGGCCGAGGAGCTGGAGTCCGAGCTGACGGCTCTCGGCGTACGGGTCACCGTCGCCGCGTGCGATGTCGCGGACCGGGACGCGCTCGCCGAACTCGTCGCCCGGACAGCCGCCGACGGCGACCCCGTGCGTACCGTCATCCACGCGGCCGGTACGACCGACACCGCGCCGCTGGCCGGAACGGACCTGGACCTGCTGGCCCGGCTCACCTCCGCCAAGGTGCTCGGCGCGCACCATCTGGACGATGTCTTCCAGGACACGGATCTGGACGCCTTCGTCCTCTTCTCCTCCGGCGCCGGCATCTGGGGCGGCGGAGGACAGGGCGCGTACGCCGCGGCCAACGCGTACCTCGACGCGCTCGCCCAGCAGCGCCGTGGGCGAGGACAGGCCGCGCTGTCCGTCGCGTGGGGACTGTGGGGCGGCGGCGGAATGGCGGACGGCGAGGTCGGGGACCGGATCCTCAGCCGAGGCGTGCGGGTGATGGACCCGGACCAGGCGGTCGCCGCGCTCGCGCACGCCACGGCGGCCACCGAGGCGACCAGGGTCGTCGCCGACATCGACTGGGAGGTCTTCGCTCCCCAGTTCACCGCGGTACGGCGGTCCCCGCTGTTCTCGGACCTCCCCGAGGTGCGGGCGGTGTTGGCGGACACGGACGGCACGGCGCGGGGGCCGGCCGCCGGCACCGCCTCCTCGACGCTGCTCGACGGACTTACCGAGGCAGAGCAGTATGCGGCCGTGCTGGACCTGGTCCGCACACAGGCCGCCGTGGCACTCGGTCACAGCACACCGGACCCGGTCGCCCCCGACCGTGCCTTCCGTGAGCTGGGCTTCGACTCGATGATGGCCGTGGAACTGCGGAACCGGCTGAACTCCGCGACGGGCCTGCGGCTGCCGAGCACGGTCGTCTTCGACCATCCGTCGGCCGCCGCGCTCGCGGCGTTCGTACGTGCCCGCTTGCTGGGTCTGTCCGGCGACCCTGCCGGGGACGTGGAGCCCTCGCCGCTGGTGGTCACGGGTGAGGCGGATGCCGAGCCGGTGGCGATCGTGGGTATCGGGTGCCGGTTCCCGGGTGGGGTGAGTTCGCCGGAGGACCTGTGGCGGCTGGTCGTCGCGGGCACGGACGCGGTGTCCGGGTTCCCGACGGACCGCGGCTGGGACCTGGAGGGCCTGTACGACGCCGACCCGGACGCTGTGGGGAAGTCGTACACACGGTCGGGCGGGTTCCTGTATGAAGCCGCGGAGTTCGACGCGGGGTTCTTCGGTATCTCGCCGCGTGAGGCGCTGTCGATGGATCCGCAGCAGCGGTTGCTGCTGGAGACGTCGTGGGAGGCGTTCGAGCGGGCGGGCATCGACCCCACCTCGCTGCGGGGCAGCCGCACCGGCGTCTACGTCGGCGCAATGGTCCAGGACTACGGCCACCGCCTGCACCAGGGCACGGCCGAGACGGAGGGCCACATCCTCACCGGCACCACGGGAAGCGTGGTCTCGGGCCGGTTGTCGTACACGTTCGGCCTTGAGGGGCCGGCCGTCACCGTCGACACCGGATGCTCCTCCTCGCTGGTGACCCTGCACCTCGCGGTGCGGGCGCTGCGGAGCGGTGAGTGCTCCCTCGCTCTGGCCGGCGGCGTGACGGTCATGCCGACCCCCGGACCCTTCATCGAGTTCAGCCGACAGCGGGGTCTGGCGGCGGACGGTCGGTGCAAGGCGTTCGCGGAGGGTGCGGACGGTACCGGTTGGTCCGAGGGTGTGGGTGTGCTGGTGGTGGAGCGTCTGTCGGACGCGGTGCGGCTGGGGCATCCGGTGCTGGCCGTGGTGCGGGGCAGTGCGGTCAACCAGGACGGCGCGAGCAACGGTCTGACCGCGCCGAACGGGCTGTCGCAGCAGCGGGTGATCCGGCAGGCGTTGGCCGATGCGCGGTTGCACCCGGCGGACGTCGACGCGGTCGAGGCGCACGGCACCGGTACCCGGTTGGGTGACCCGATCGAGGCGCAGGCGCTCATCGCGACCTACGGTCAGGAGCGCACCGACGAACAGCCGCTGTTCCTCGGGTCGTTGAAGTCGAACATCGGGCATGCGCAGGCTGCCGCCGGTGTGGGCGGCGTCATCAAGATGGTGATGGCGCTCAGGCACGGTGTGCTGCCCAAGACGTTGCATGTGGATGCCCCGTCGTCGCATGTGGACTGGTCGGCGGGGTCGGTGGAGCTGCTGACCGAGCAGCGGGACTGGCCGGAGGTCGACCGGCCGCGCCGGGCCGGCGTATCCGCGTTCGGCGTAGGCGGAACCAACGCACATGTCGTGATCGAGCAGCCGCCCATGGTCGAACACGAGGACACGGCATCCGAGCTGCCCGGTGTGGTGCCGTGGGTGGTTTCCGGTAGGTCGGAGGGGGCGTTGCGGGCGCAGGCGGGGGCTGTGCGCGCGTTCGTGGCCGGGTCCTCGGATGTGGATTGGTCGGGTGTGGCGGCTGGGTTGGTGTCGTCGCGGTCGGTGTTCGAGTACCGGGCTGTGGTGGTGGCCGGGGATCGTGCCGAGGCGTTGGCGGGGCTGGGTGTGGTGGCGTCGGGTGGTGTGGCGCCGGGTGTGGTGTCCGGTGTGGGTGTCGCCGGTCGTCGTGTGGTGTTCGTCTTCCCGGGTCAGGGTTCGCAGTGGTTGGGGATGGCGGCTGGGTTGTGGGAGTCGTCGCCGGTGTTCGCGCAGGCGATGGAGGGGTGTGAGGCGGCGCTGTCCGCGTTCGTGGACTGGTCGTTGTCGGCGGTGGTGCGGCGGGAGCGGGATGCTCCTGGGTTCGACCGGGTGGATGTGGTCCAGCCGGTGTTGTTCGCGGTGATGGTGTCGCTGGCCGAGTTGTGGCGCTCGCATGGTGTGGAGCCGGCGGCTGTGGTGGGGCATTCGCAGGGGGAGATCGCTGCGGCGTGTGTGTCCGGGGCGTTGTCGTTGGAGGATGCCGCGCGGGTGGTGGCGCTGCGCAGCAGGGCGTTGGGTGTTCTGGCGGGGCGTGGCGGGATGGTGTCGGTGGCGCTGCCGGCCGAGCAGGTCCGTGGTCTGCTGGGTGAGGGTGTGTCGGTGGCCGCGGTCAACGGGCCTGCCACGACGGTCGTCTCCGGTGATGTCGATGCCCTGGATGCTCTGCTGCTCCGGTGTGAGGCCGACGGTATCCGGGCGCGCCGGATCCCGGTGGACTATGCCTCGCATTCGGCTCATGTGGAGCTGATCGAGCAGGAGTTGTCGCAACTGTTGGAGCCGGTGCGGCCGAGGTCGGGTGTGGTGCCGTTCTATTCGTCGGTGACGGGTCGGGTGGTCGATGGCTCGGAGTTGGATGCCGGGTACTGGTACA
>NZ_JBITZL010000013.1:0-163410 GCF_044546845.1 Streptomyces sp. NPDC053076
TGCCTGGATGCCCGCAGGCGCCTTTGCAGTACGTCTCGCGGCGGCGAGTGTCGGCAATGGTGAACACGGAAACGAGGACGCGGAATGCCTTGACGGGCACTGCCACGTTGGCTGACCGGTGGGATGATCTTTTGGTTGGTCGTGCTGGAGGGGGCTGCCTGTGGGGGCCGTGTCGCCGTCGTACAAGGGGCACCGGTACCCGGTCGAGGTCATCTCCTACTGTGTGTGGCTGTACTTCCGCTTCCCGTTGTCGTTCCGCGAGGTTGAGGAGCTCATGCTCGAGCGCGGGATCGTCGTCTCCTACGAGACGGTGCGCCGCTGGTGCGGCAAGTTCGGGCAGACCTACGCAGGCGCGCTGCGCCGTCGGCAGCCTCGGCCGGGTGGCAAATGGCACCTGGACGAGGTCTTCATCAAGATCAATGGGGACCAGAAGTACCTGTGGCGGCCCGTCGACCAGGACGGCAACGTCCTGGACATCCTGGTGCAGAACCGCCGGGACAAGGCCGCGGCCTGGCGCTTCTTCCGCAGGCTGATGAAGAAGAGCCGAACGGTGCCACGGGTGATCGTCACCGACAAGCTCCGCTGCTACGGCGCCGCCCGCCGCGAAGTCATGCCCTGCGTCGAGCACCGCCAGTCGAAGTACCTGAACAACCGGGCGGAGAACAGCCACCAACCCACCAGGCAGCGCGAACGGGCGATGAAGGGCTTCCGCTCAGTGGGCAGGGCCCAGCGGTTCCTGTCCGCGTTCAGTGGTATCTCGCCCCACTTCCGGCCCCGCCGCCATCTGATGCCTGCACACGACTACGGCGCCGAGATGACCGTCCGCTTCGCAATCTGGGAGCAGATCACCGGCGTCGCCGGGCTCGCCACCGCGGTCTGTCCACAGCCCGGAACCGGGCTCCACCACGCCACGACGTGCCATCAGCACCTACCCAACAACGTGACAGCGCCCTCCGGCAAGCTACGTTGCAGCGGGGGCGGGATCGGTGAACGAAATCGGCTTGCCGGTGGCCTGGGCATAGTCGATTTCCCTGCGCGTGGACTCGCCGATGTAGCCGCCAGGGTTGACGACCAGAACCCGGTCTGCCAGGTCGATCTTGCGCAGATGGAGGGCGTCCAGAGCCGTCTTCTGCTTGTCGGTGATCAACTCGTCTGCTTCACCTGGCGCGACAACAATGATCCCGGCGAAGGTCAGATCACGATTCACCGCACGCATCTCGTCCACGAACCGGGTGGAGCCGCAGATGCAGACGATTTCAGGTCGGTCGGGCACAGCTCAGCCCTTCGCTCGAACGGGACACTGCCGGCGTGCACGTTGGTACTGCGTCGGCAGGAGGTTAGTGGGTGGCACTACATCAGTGAGGGCCGGTCAGCCGTCGGCTCGTTCCTTCTCGATCGCATTCATCCTGCGGACCATGTCGATCTGCGCGCGGATCATCGTGTCGAACAGGACCTCCGGATCGCCGTCGGGTCCGGCGTTCGCAGCCAGCAGCGAGGCGACTTGGCTGGCGAGGACCGTGACCACGTCGGCCGTCCCCACCGGGCCGCGGACCTCGATCAGTTTGCGCACGGCGTCGTCGATGCGGTCCATGGCCTCCTCGCCCTGGAGGAACAACCCGAGCCGGTCGGCGAGGAACATGCGTACGACCGCCACACCGTCGGCCAGGGCGGTGTCCACGTTGAAGTCGGCGCGGGCCTTCTCCGACTCCTTGAGCACAGCCGGAATCGTGTACGTCCGCTGCTCCGGAATGAGGCCCTCCTTTCGCCACTTCGCGTACGGGATGGGGCCGACGGCGTCACGGCGTGCACGGTGTTCGTTGGTCGGGCGGCCGCCCGCGGTGCGGCAGGGCCGCCCTGCGGCCGCCTTGCAGGTCGGGCATTCGACACGGCGCATCCCGAGCGCACGAGATCCATCTCGGCATCGGAGCGGAGGTGTCGTCGCCACTCGCCGCCCCACGGGATGCTCTGCGGTCCGTTCTCCACGCCCATTGGCCCCCCTGGGTCCGGTGGTGTGTGCCGTCTTGCCTGCCGTGAAGCTGACCGTACCTGCGGTGGCGCCCCTCAGCGGTCGATCGGGGAAATACCGTCCAGGCCGCTCTCGGAGAGGATCTGTTGGACCGTGTCGTCCAGGGTGCTGGCCGCGTCGATGACGGTCTCCAGGCCGTTGGGCAGCAGGTCCATCTCTCGGTACCAGCCGCGTAGGTGGCCCTCGTTGACGTGCGCAAGGTACTCGGCATCTGGTTTCGTCGCGTGCCGGAGCACCGTCTCCTCGAAGGGCACGTGGAGGTAGTAGCACCGTGTGACGCCCTGGTGGGCGCGCACCAGGTTCTGCAGCATCGTGCCGTAGCGGTCGGCGTACAAGATGCCCTCCAGAACGACGTGGAAGCCGTTGTCGAGGGCGTAGCGGGCGGTGAGGTCGATCAGGCCGATATTGGCACCGCCGGGCCGGTCGCGTTCGCGCAGCACGTTCCGGCGCAGGTTGTCCTGGCCGACGATCGCGAGGTTGCGGCCGAACTTCTCGCGCAGGCCGGCCGCGACGGACGACTTCCCTGAGGCGCTGTTGCCCCGGATCACGATCAGGCGCGTGTCGCTGGTCCCCACGGTGCCGTGCGCGGCCTCGGTCACCCGCGGCTCACCTGGATGCGGTTAGCGTGGAAGTGCTCCCAGTCCATGACCAGGCGGAAGCGCTGGTGCGCCTCCAGGCGTTCCACATCGGCCGGTTCCTCGCCGCGCTGCACGCGGGCGTCCCCGGACTGCACGAGCTCAGCGAGGGCGATGCGGACGTCGTCGGCATCTTGGCTGGTGGCGGCCGCCAGTCGGTCCAGGGAGGTGAGGATCTCCTGCGGTTCGCCCAGGTCGTCGACCAAGTGGTTGATGAGCCCGTCGACGAGGGGGCCGGTGCGCAATGTCCAGGGGATGCGGTCGAGCCGCTTGGCGAGGTCGGCGTCCAGGGGCAGCAGGTCACCGGGCGACGGCAGCGCGGCGGGCATCGACCATCGGGTGCCGTCCGGCGTCTCCTCGCGGCGCGCCAGGCCCCACGTGAGGTAGAGCTCGGACAGGTCCCGCACGGTCTTGGGCACCGGGTAGCCGGCGGCCGTGAGCATGGCGCCGAACTTCTCCCAGCGATGTGCCTCGTTCGCTTCGCGCCCCTCCGGCGCCTCCTCGTAGTCCCATTCCTCATCGGGCCACGAGAACGTGAGCGCGCCGTCGAGGTCGCCGCCGATCATGTCCCAGTGGCCGTCGAAGAGTTCCTGCAGGAGGTCGTCCAGGGAGCCGGTGAAACCGGGCTGACTCGCGGTCCCGATCAGCATCGTCAGCGGGAAGCCCTGGCGGGGCAGGACGTGGTCCCAGCCCGACGCCCACCAGTCGTTGTGCATCGCCAGGTCCCGGCGCGGTCCGGGCACCGACGGGTTCTCAGTCATCCGCAGCTCTTCCTCGAAGAACGGTCAAACGCTCGCAGCGTACGCACTGTGGTGCGCGAAGCGTTGTCACGCGTGCCCAACCCAGGCTTGATGGTGGGACGCGACGTGCAGACCCTCGCGCAGGCGGCCGCGCAGGACACCAACGCGTGTCCTGCCCTCCACGACTTGCAGCCCGCTGTCTGATGGGTCCAGCAGGCGTCGGACGATCAGGATCGGCGGGCGTAGCCACGTCCCGTGCTCTTCCCAGTGCCGACCCACCTCGGGGCGGCGAACCTTGACCCAGTACACCGGGTTCTCGGCGTAGCTCTCGATGCAGCCGGCATCGGACTCTCCGGTCGGCATCCCAACGAAGTCCGCGGCCGGGATCGTCTCCAGCCGCCATCTGACCTCGTCCAGGTCGATGCTGCCGTAGTCGGACACGAAAGCGGCGTTGTCCCCGTGATCGAAGAGAAACTGCTCAAGGACGTCGTCTGGCCAGTGCAGGGAAGCCAGTACAGGGTCGGCGCGGAAGCGGTCATAGCTGAGGCCGCCGTCTTCACGGCGTGCCATCAGCGAACTGAGGTCGCTCAACTTCATGCCGCCAGGTGTACCGCAGGTGCCCGGCAAGGGTTCCCCTGCTCCGATGCCATCGCCGGTGCGGCGGTTCTCAGAACGTTGTGGCGGTCGGAGCCTGCTGGAATCCGGCGGCGATCTCATGGTGGCGCGCGGGCACCGTGTTCGGGCCGACGCGGACGTAGAACTCCGGGCGCTGTGAGTCACGGTCGCGGTAGGCGTACATCTGGCCCCCGCCGGAGACCTCGATCGCGAGGACCTTCTTGCCGTCGCGGTCGATCACGCGTGACTCGTACGGCGGCGCTGGTTCCACGCTGTCCCGGATCATGCCGACGACCTGGAGTTCCTGCTTGTCGACGGTCGGCTTCTCGGGCAGGCCCACGATCTGCAGGTCGTCGCGGACCCCGATCAGGACGGTGCCGCCGTCCTGCGATGCGAAGGCGGCGATGGTCTTGAGCATCTTCTTCCGCGAGTCGCCCTCCGGGACCTCCTGTTTGCACTCCAGGTGCTTTCCCTCCCCGTTCACCAGGAGAAGCTCCAGCTCCGGGCCGGGCTGCTCCCAGACGACCGAGGCATGGCGGGCGGGCCCGTACGTGGGAGCCGGGAAGTGGCGCCAGTCCAGCCACTGATCCTCGCGGCGGAGCATCAGCAGGCTGTCGTGCGCGAGTCCGTCGGGCAACGCGAAGCGGTAGGCGCCGGCGCCGTCGACGTGCTGAAGGTCGTTGCCCGCCGCCCAGCTCAGCTCGAGTACCGCGCCGTCCAGCGCCTCGCCGTCGACGACGGCCGTCAGCAGGTCGGGCCCGATGGTGATCTGTGACAGCCAGCCCGCACGCTGCGGCAGGGCGATACGCCACAGGTCCGAGCGGCCCGCGTTGCTGTCGTGGGGGCGCTGGTAGAGGAAGGAGCTGAGGGCCTGGTCGAAGTTCAGGAAAGAGGGGCCGTCCCCGACCAGCAGGTCGTGGCCGGGCTGGAGCGTGTTGGCGTCCCGGTTGATGGTCCACTCGGTGCGCGGCCACGGCGTGGTCACCCGGTCCCACTCTTGCTGGCCGCGCAGCCGAGAGGTGGAGGCGCTGGAGGGCGGCGGGCCGGGGGCGACGACGTGGAGACCGTGGATGTCCTGTTCGTCGCCCCGCAGCAGCGCGGCGACCGTCGGGCCGGGCAAGCGCAGTTCCAGGAAGCTCGCCGTGCTGTAGCGCCAGGCCCGCTCCTGCACTCCGGTCCGGACGCGGTACAGCACACCGTTGACCACCCGCCGGTGATCAGCCCACCGACCACCACGCAGCCCGATCGGCGGCAACAACGGCTCCAGCCGCCGCCACTCCGCATTCGTCAGATCACCCCGGCCCCATGCCACCAGCGTGACCCTCAAACAATGATCACCGTGGGAGATCCGAGAAACAGCCCTTAGTCGAAATAGCCCGCAGGGGCGGCGAGAACGTAGTGGACATACAGTGGCAGGCCGTCTGTGTCATCCAGTGGAACGTCGCGGCTGGTGTCGCGGGAGAGGAGCAGGGACAGTTCCGGGAAGATCGTGACTTCAGGTTCAGGGGAGTCGCTGTCGTGGCCCATCTCTTCGATGCGGGCCGCAAGTTCCCGGGCCGGGGTGCGGAAAAGGTCCAGGTCACCGAAGGTGACGTGGACGTCCGCGTCGTCGTGCTCGAAACGCCACACTTCGACGCCGGTGACGTGAGTGCCGTCGTCCACCAGGACAGTGATTTCGAAATCGGGCAGTCCGAGGGTGGCCTTGAACGCAGTGTTGCCCGGGGTTGGCGCCGCGACCTTCAGGTCGCCGAGAGGCCGCAGTCGTTCGGCAACGGTGGTGAACTCCTCGCCGAACCGGATATCGCCGACTCCCTGGGGCGGCTGTACTGCTAGATCCATGTGCTTGTCCTCCTACTTCAAGATGTCGTAGTTGATGGTCCAGCCGTTCTTGGCGAGGAGCTCCTGCAGCGCCTTGTTCTTGGGCAGGCTTGCCACCATATCGGCGATGTGCTGGTCGTACTTGGTGCCGTAGAGGCGTCGGATGTCGTCGATGTCCATCTTCATCGCTTCGTCGAAGCGTCCGGCGTTGATGAGGTCGCGCTGCTTTTGCTGCCATTGTCTGGCCGCGGCACCGTATCCGGTGCTCGTTACATTGCGGTGGTCTCGCTTCTCCATGCGGATGGCGGGGCCCATGTGCGGGGTGAGCTTGGGGTCGACGAGATGTTTATAGGCGGACTTCGCCGGCATGTGGTTGATCTCGTTGCCGTCGCGGGCGGGAGTCATGCCGCCGTACCAGCCGCCCTTGTCGGTGCAGCCGTCCGGTGCCAGGCCCAAGGGGTCGCTCGAGGTGAGCGGATTAATGACGTAGGCGATCGGGTTGGGTGCCGGGAGCAGGCCCAGCGGGTCGGGGCTGATGTAGCGGGCGGTTTCCGGGTCGTAGTGGCGCAGGTAGTTGTAGTGGAGTCCGGTCTCGGGGTCGGCGTACTGGCCGGCGTAGCGCAGTGGGGTGTGGGCGGTGGCATTCGAGGCGACCGCGGTGGTCCCCCAGGTGGTGGTGCGGCTGCGCCAGGCGATGGCGCCGTCTTCGTCGACGAGGTCGCTGGGGGTGCCGACAAGGTCGGTGACGATGGCGAAGAACCGGGCGTCGACCTCGCCGTCGGAGAGAGGTTTGCGCTCGTACTGCACCAGGGGCGTGAAGCCGTCGTAGTCCCAGGTCAGGGTGGCGCCGGTGGCGCTGGTGGTCTGTTCGGCAAGGTGGGTGCCGTCCCAGGTGAAGCGGGTCTCGTCGAGGATTGTCGAACCGTCGTCTGTGAGGCGGTACTTGGCTGTGCGGCGGCCCAGCGGGTCATAGCGGTAGTGCCAGGTGATGCCGTCGGGGGTGGTGCAGGAGGTGAGGCGATCTTCGGCGTCCCAGGTGTACTGCCAGGTGTCGGGTTTACGGGACAGGCGCTTCTTGACGCGTTCGACGAGGCGGCCGGCGGCGTCGTAGCGGTAGTGGGTGTGGCCGGCGCGCAGGAGACGGGTTGCCGTGTAGTGGCGCTCACCGCGGACGGCGGGGTCGGCGACGCGGTCCGGCCATGTGGCGGAGATCTGGTTGCCGCCTGCATCGTAGGCATAGATCTCTGTGCCTGCTGGCGTGGCGACCTGAAGCGGGCGGCCGATCGGATCGAGATCGTAGGTGGTGCTGTGCTGTGTGACGTGTTCGGTGACGGCGGTGAGGTGGTCGTCGCCCCGGTAGGTGTAGCTGCGGGCGCGCAGGCGGCGACCGCTGGCTATCGAAAGGTCCTGGTGGGTGAGGCGGTTGACCTCGTCCCAGGCCGAGGTGAGGCGGAGGTGTTCGCCCACGACGCGTGCGGTCTCCTGGCCGAGCAGGTCATGCTCGAAGGTCATGGTATGCCGGTCGTCGACTCTGAGGCTGGTTCGGTTGCCGGCGGAGTCCCAGGTGAGGGTCGTGCGGGCGCCCGTGGGGGTGGTGCGAGAGGTACGCCGGCCCGCCGCGTCGTAGCCGAGTTGGAGGGTGGCGCCGTCCACAGTCTCGCTCAGCAGTCGACCTGCGCGGTCGTAGGAGAACTCCAGCGTGCATTGTGGACTGATGGCCTGAGCCAGACGTGAGCCGAGGTCGTAGGAGAACACGCTGCGACTGGAGTCGGCAGTTCTGGCTGCGATGCGGGACTGGGCGTCGTACTCGAAGGCGATGGTTTGGCCAGCCGCGTTGGTGCGCTGGATGAGCTGCCCGGCCGCGTCGTATTTGTAGGTGGTGCTCCGGTCGTCGAAGTCGGTTTCGCTGGCCAGTCGTCCCGCGGCGTCATAGTGGTAACTCCACGTCATTCCGGCCGGGTTGGTGATCTGGACGAGGCGTCGCTCGGTGTCGTGGCCGAAGGTGTGAGTGAGACCGTCGGGTGTCGTGCGGGTGGCGAGCAGGTCAAAGGGTGCATAGGTGCTTTCGGTGGTGGCGCCCAGGGGATCGGTGTGACGCAGGCAGTTGCCCTCGCCGTCCCACACCCACGTCTCGCGGCCACCGTCCGGAGCTGTGCGTGAGGTCAGGCGGCCTTCGTAGTCCCAGGTGAAGACGGTGCGGTGGCCCCGGGGATCGAGCACTTCGAGGGGACGGCCCAGGACGTCACGCCGGCAGGTGGTGCGGGCGCCGCGGGCATCCTCCATGGCGATGGTCAACCCGGCCGCGTCGGTCGTCATGTGCACCGTCGCTCCGGACGGGTCGGTGATGCTTCGCGGCGCGCCGGTGGGGTGGTAGGTGACGCGGTGCACGAAGCCGTCCGCGGCGATGACAGCGGTGCGGTTGCCGCGTTCGTCGTACTCGTGACCGACCGTGGTGCCATCCGGCGCGATGAGTGCAATCGGCAGATTGTGCTCGTTGTAGGTAATGCGGGTGATGGTCCCGTCGGGCTCGGTGCGGGAGATGAGGTTGCCCTTCTCGTCCCATCCCCAGCGAGTGGTGCGGCCTAGTGGGTCGGTGTGGGCGAGCAACTGGTCGTGGTGGTCCCATCGCTCGGTGCTGGTGTGCCCGAGCGGGTCGGTCATCGCGATGATCTGACCGTACCGATTGGATCGGTAAACGGTGGCATGCCCCAGCGAGTCGGTGTACGTGACGGTGCTGCTTCCGTCTTGAGACAGCTCGCCGTAAGAAATGCGGGAATTGAGGATGCCGTCGGTCCCGCGGGTCTCCACCACCCGGCCCCGTGCGTCGTAGGCAAAGCTGATCTCGGTGTCGTTCGAGTCTCGCCAGCCGGTGATGCGATGCGCGTCGTCGCAGGTGAAGTGCAAGCAGGCATCGACCGCGTTGCGTACCTCGACCAGATCGCCGGCGGCGTTGTAACCGAACGTGCGTAGTCTGATCGGCTCGTCATCGGTCAGCGCGCTCAGGCCCGTGACACGGTCTTGGTCAGCGTCGGTGTGGACTTGGATGCGATACCCGCCGCTGTGCGTGACGGTCACCGGCCTGTCGAATCCGTCGCGCTCGATGGTTGTGGTGTTGCCGTTGCGGTCCTCGATGCCGACCAGCCACCACACCCCCTCGTGGGCTGCTGCCGACTCGAAGTGGCGTATCAGCCCGGTGTGGGGATCCAGCACTGCCAGCACGTAGCTCGTTCCCCGTGTGACATACGTCAGCGGCAGCCGGACGCCCTCGGCCGGACCCACCCGGTCACCGGGCAGATCAGGCAAGCGCGGGTAGGCCAGCATCGAGCCGTCCTCCCGATACCACCAATACCCGCCCAGCGCCTCGTCCACCTCCAACCGTTCATCCAGCGTCGCGGCCCAGGACGGGCCGAACAAACGGCCCGCCGTGTAATCGGATGCATGCGTGCGCTTCAGGATGAGGGGCAGCATTCCCGGCAGGTCGACATCGGTCTGGGGAAGGATCATCTGCCCAGTCGCCATGTCGATCGGGTCGCCGCCCAGATACTTGCACTTCAGCTCGCGTGCCCGTTGCGCAAGTTGGGCCGAGGCCAGCTTGAGGCCGTCCCGCAGTTTCCGCCCCCGGCCGCCGTCCGCTTGAGGGCGGCCGCCCGAGCCGTGGCCGTCACCGTCCTTCTTTCCCCCGATGATGGCATCGATCTTGCTGCGGACGCCGTGGTCCGTGTCCTTGTGGATACGAGAAGTCGCCCGCGCCCGGTCCGGGACGGTCTCCGTGATGTGCTTGGCGATCTTCTTCAGGGCCTTCTCAGTGCCCTTCAGTGCGCCGTGCAGCACGCTGTCGAAAGCCCGCGTGAACGGATCGCGGCCCTTGCTGCGGCCAAACGCACCCCGGGCCCGGCCCAGCGGGTCGGAGGCGGCGGTGTGCAGGTCACTACCGTGCCGCGAGACCTTACCCGCGCCGTCCTCGAACTCGGTGTGGTCGATGTACGTGCGCTTCGGCGCGCCGCCTCCACCCGAGAAACCTCCGGCGGAGGCGATGTGCATTCCGCCCCCGCCGTGCTTTCCACCCCCGCCACCGCCGACGTCGGCGGCCGGCATGTGGAACGCGCCGTCGGCCAGGTCGAGCACCATGTCCTCGACCATCGACTCCAGCTTGGCGTTGACCGGCTCGGTCAGCTTGGCGATCACCTCGTCGACGATCCGCTCCACGGCCTCGTCGATGATCCGCTTCACCGCCTGTCGCATCGCCTGGATCTCGGCGGCACCGAGCACCGCCGACAGACCGCCGGTCACCCAGGCGAGGCCGATGGACAGGCCCACCGACCCAGCCATTACGGCGAGTTCGGCCTCGGCCTTCGCCTTCATCCAAAAGATGATTTCGGCGAGCGTGTCACACGCGTCCGCGAACAGCCTGGCCAGTTCTGGGAGTTTTTCCAGATGACTGGCCTTTACCTGGTTCCAGTGCTTCTCGAACGCGTCGACCGCCCAGCCCTCGGACGAGGATAGGATCCGGGACACAGCGAGGTGCGCGCTGCCGCCGTGTCCCTCGAACGTGTCTGCGAACTCCCGCATCGCGTCGGCCACTTCGCGGTAGTCGTCTTCGTCCACGTTCGGGAAGTTGATCCCGATGAAGTCGAGAACCTCGTCCAGCCAGCCCGGGATCGTGTAACCCATCCCCCGTGATCCTCCCCGTTCGCTCTGCTGCCCGCGAGCCCATCATGATCGCGAGTTGCGAATGAGAACCCTAGTAGGTGGCACCGACAGGCATGCAAGCTGCCCGCGCTGGATGGCCAGACAGGAGTCACCGCCCAACTTGGAACCCCAGGTCAAGAGGCTGAAGTGATCGATCTCGGAGTACTCTGGGACGGCAAAAGCGTCGACAAGGACAAGGTCATCCACGTCCACGAGACGCGGAACGAGCGGCCCCGAGACGTGAGCGACCTCGGCATCAACATGTGCACGAAGAGCGGGATGGCTGCGCGAGCCCGACCTCGCCTACCGGATCACCCGAGCTGATCGAAGCAGCCGCCGACAAGACGTCTCCGACACCCTCCCCGCACGCTCGGCAGACCCAGACCTTCCTCCCGAGCCCGACCAGACCGCCCCAGCCAGGTCTGCCGTACCTGCGGTGGGGGGAAGACGTGAAGCGACATCTCACGATGCCATGGGATGCGCACCCGGCCATGCCGCGGTCCAAGTGCCCGGTGCGGCCATGCCGGACGTCAGCTAGCCAGGCTGACCGAGATGGGCACATTCGGGCAACTACCGAGGACCTCCATGAGCGCGGCCTGCTCCTCGGCGTCAATGCTCAGGCCCCACCAGGTCTCGCCCGCTACCCATTCGGTAACCTATGTGCAGCGGTAGCCCTCGGTCGGCGGCAGCCGCGTGGACGGGTCCTGATCGGACTTGCGGCCGACACCGCGATCAGCGCACGGTCGTCAAGCAGGTCGTTTGCATAGTCCTCCCCCGCTCCTTGGCCGTCCAACCGTAGGCGCCGGAATCCCAGGCCACGGCTGGCGTGCTGCGGTATGAGCCGGCCCGTCAGTGGTGTGCCTCAGGTGATCGGCCAGCGCGGCCCGTTCTCGGGATCGTTGACCCACATGTACTGGGTGGTGCCGCTGTCCGTGACGGTCATCCCGAAGTCGTACAGTCCAGGTACGCGCCGGTCTCGCGGCGCAGGTACGCCTCGATCGGGTGGACGTCGTAGCCGAGCTCCTGGGCGTAGGCGACGGTGTGCGTCTGGTACCAGGCAGGTCCCGTCGGCCGGGAGCCGTCCGGCGTGAACGGCGAGGGCAGGCGCGGGTCCAGCTCGATGTGGGACAGGTCGACCAGCCAGGAGCCGGGGAACTTCGGGTTGAACTTCGGGGCGTGGAAGTGGTCGGGAGCGCTGAGGCCGACGACCAGGCGGGCTGCGGCGGCGAGGAACGCGGTGTTGAGGTCCAGGCCGACCGCGAAGGGCATCATGCACTTCTCATCGCTGAGCGAGTCCACCGACCCGCACCCACTGGTACGCCTCCTCGTTGAGGAACCCGCCGGTCCAGCCCGAGTTCACCACGACGGGGTGCTCCGGGGTGGCCTCCGGCGGCGCCGGGTCCATCGGCTCCGTTCCCAGCGGGCCCGGGTTGTGGCCCGAGATCCAGTTGCCGGTCTGCTCATCGCGCTCCGGCTTCGTCGGCGGGCGCAGCGCCGTCATCAGTTCCAGGCCGAGACGGCGGTGGATCCGCGCGGGGTGATGACCCGCTGGGCGTACACCCCGAGGACGCGGGCGATGTCGGCCGGCTCCATCCCGGCAACACCGGGCCAGGACCGCTCATCGAGGGCGTCCCACGACAGGATCGCCAGCTGCACACACTGCCGCTCGCGGCCCTGCGCCTTGCGGTAGATCCGCGCCCACGGGCCGAAGCCGCGCTGCGTGAGCTGCCACTTGGCCTTCGCCACCTGCTTGACGACCGGGTGGTCCTCCGGCAGGCGCAGGGAGCGGCGCTGCTCGTGAACCTCCAGGCGTTCCGGCAGCCCGAGCTTCACGGCGGCCGCGGCGGTGAGGACGATCAGTGGGTCGGAGTCCTTGCCGTACCGGTTGAGCTTCGGCGCACCGAGGCCGGACTCGTGCAGCGTCCACTCCACCAGTTCCGGGATGTGGTCGCCGGGCAGTCCAGCACGATCCCGTCGACGCCGTACGCGGAGCCGTCGCCGTCCAGCACGGCGAGCGGGCCGTGCGGGAAGCGCGGGTCGACGCCCGGCTTCGTCGCCTTCTTCGCTGCCGGGCGCCGCGGCGTCGCGGGGCGTCCGACCGGACGGGCGGGCCGCTCCGGAGCGGCGGGAGTCTCCACCGGCGCGGCGGACTGTGCTCCGTCTTCGCGCCTGGGCGTGCGCGGGTCACCCCCGGGGGCGCAACTTGTGATGTGCGTCACTCGAGTTACCTGTCGTTGCTGGTGAGGCGACTTTATGTGATTGTCCGATAACGGTGTGTGCGAAGAAAGTGGAGTCGGGCTGTAACCCAGATGGGGGTACGGAACGGCATCAGGGGCGGAACGCGCCGTTGTTCCGCTCGGCTGACACCCGTTGCCCGCCGGGCTTCGTTCTGGATCAAGAAGGAGGCTTCGTGGGGCCCACTCGGACCCGGTACGCGTACGGCTCGGCCTGCGCCTATCGGATGACCACTGCGTGCTCCGGAGCCATCGAAGAGTCTGTCCTCGGCACCGCCGACCAGGCTTGCTCCAACCTCGGCCGAGCCGGTTGCCGGCGTGGCCGATGCGTCTGCCGGCGCCACCCGGCTGCGCCGCTGATCTTCGGCGACAGCCCGGCAGCGCGGGGGAAGTGATGAACGATCCGTTCGGCAAAGAACACGACCTTGTCGGTCCCGACCCCGAGCCGTCTGAGATCGACCCCCAGGGCGAGATCTTCTTCCGGGATCACATGGCTACCTTCATGCGCATCGCCATGTACCGGCTGCGCAACCTTCACGACGCCGAAGACGCCGTCATGAACGCCGTACTCAACATGCATCGCAAGATCGAACGCATTCGTGCGGCCGACAACCCGTCGGGTCTCGCGATCAAGATGCTGCACGACGCCATTACCGACTACTGCCGCCGCAGCGTGCGGCGCGCCGACCACGAGCATCTCGTGCCCGAAACGCCCATGAGTTCAGCCCTGATGGAGCTGGGCCGATATGACCATCTCGACAGGGCGATGGAGGCTCTGGAGGTCCTTTCACCTCTCCAGGCTCAGTGCGTGCAGCTGCACGACGTGGTCGGGCTGCCCTACGCACAGGTCGCCGAAATCGTCAGCATCACCGTGAGCGCGGCGAAGACGAACGCGCACCGCGGCCGTAAACAGCTGATGGTGCTGCTCACCGAACTCGCTAAGGAGAAAGGGGACTCCTGATGCCGGAAGACCTCCTGAACCAACAGACCAGGGCTGTCCACGAGAGGGCCGACCGCCGCGCCGAGGCCGCAGACGGCCCGGAGGGGCCGGACCAGTCTCTGGGCGGGGCGGGAACGGAGGACGCGATGGAACTGCTGGCCCGCCAGGCGGAGGCGATCCGCGCGCAGGTCATGCTGCACAGCACTGAAGGCTTCATGCAGCGCCTCGCCGCGCGGCTCGCGTCCGAGGCCAAGCGACCCAGCCGGGTGCAGTACGCGTCCGCAGGTCCAGCCGCCGACGCGGACGCCCTCTACCCGGAGGAGACCACGGAGATCACCCAGCTGGCGCCGCCGACCGCCGGGCCGTCCCCACGGACGGTCCGGCCGGAGGGCCGGCCCCATCTACAGCCGCGCACACGCCGACGTCGCCCCACCCCGATCAACACCTTCGACCCGAAGGCCAGCCAGTACCTCGCCTTCAGCTACGTGATCGAACTGTGCAACACCGTCCTGCGCTCAGCGGAGATCGACACCCTTGAAGCCTTCGCGGCCCACTACGACGAGGCCGGCGCGCGGACCTTCGGATGTCTGCTCTACAGCCTCGACAAACGCGAGTCAGCAACCTACTGGTGGCGCTTCGCCGCCGGCGCCGGTGACCCGCTTGCCGCGCATCTCCTCGCCGCCCACCACGCAGCCACCGGCCCCAACGCCGACTCCCGTGCGTGGAACGCCTTCTCCCGGATGCTCGGCTTCAAGCCGGACCGGCACGTACCTCAGCCGGTCCGGCACCGCACCGAACTCGCAGCGAACTTCGCCCGCGAGATCCCCCTGCGGCAGGAAGCTCGCATCTTCCTGCGCCCCCGCCTGCCCGCCGGGCTCATGACCCGGTAGTCCACCCAACCGCCCGACAACCTGGCGTCGCTCGGCTGACAGACCGCCCGACGCCTAGGAGGCATGCCCATGAACAACATCATCGAGAACGTCATCGCCGGCCTCATCGTGGCCGCGGTCGCCTGGGGAACCGCGCGCGCCTGGAGCCGCTGGCATCGCAAAAGGCCCACGGACTAGGGGAGCAGCACGCGGACGAGATGAGCGCAGCGGTACTACAACAGAGCAGCCGTCGCGACGCATCAGCTCACGCACCGCGTCTTCGAGTCGCGAGTGATGGAGGGCGTCCAGCCGGGACAGGCCGTAGCGCAGGCCCTGCACGCGACAGCATCCCGCCGCGCCTTCTGCTGCCTGGATACATTCAGCCGCCGACGGCCGACACCGCAAGCGCGTAGACGATCTCCGGCTTGCCGATCCACCGGTCGGGGGCGGTGGTGGCGTGGATCGCCCCATCGGGGCGGTCCAGAGTCGGCTGGGTCGCGTACTGGCAGTGCGCCGCCGCCCAGGTGTCGTGCCGGGCCACGGCCGCAGCGGCCGGCAGGTCTAGGTCGGGCGCCGTGATGCCCGGCAGTCCGGCCAGGTGCTCCGCCGTGCCCGGCCGGGCACGGTCAGCTTCCACAAGCGCGCAGGTGGGGGCATGGGGCGCGACATCTGCCGCTGCCGGTAAGGCGCGGTGGCGTGGCTTTGCGCATTATCCAACGAGACGCCGGGCAACGCTCAGAACCCCATGGTGATGGGGCACTCAGTGTCCACGCTCCAGTCGGCGTAGCCCATTGCTGGCTGCCGCCGTGATGTGAAAACTTGATGCGATGACTGTTGACTTCGTCGACTGGCCGGCGATGGCTGCCGACGGCTACCCCTTTCCCAAGGCCGTACCGGCACGTCAGGTCGCCGACGAGTTGTTGGCGATGCTGATCTCGCCTGATCCTAAGATCCGTGATGGCTTCGCCTACACTGCAGCCGCTCGCTGGATTGCCGAGGGACGTTTCGATGAAGTCCTTGAGCAGCTTGGAGACACCGCTGCGTGCCGTCTCGCCCATCCGGAGGTGCAGGCTAGGAGCTTCGCGCCGCTGACTCTCTGTCTGATCCTGAAACGCGCAGACAGCATTCCAGGTCTTGTGACGCAGGCGGCGGCAGAGCGCTGGTATGCCGCCTTCTCGACCTGGTATCCGGCCGAGCAGGACACCCGTGGCTGGGACGACTCCCTGGGCTGGCTGCATGCCGTCGCACACGGTGCCGATGCTGCTGCCGCGTTCGCGAGGGTCCTGCCCAACCGCCGCGCAGAACTACTCGAACTGTGTGCGCGCAGGATGACGGCCAGACAGGCTGACTACCGGTATGTGCAGTTGGAGGATGCACGGCTTGCCCGTGCGCTGACGCGAATCCTGCAGGCACCTGACCTCGGTCACGAGCAGGCCACCGGTTGGCTGGCTGTGGTGGAGGCGGCCCTGCACAACGGTGAAGGGCCCGGGCCCACCCCGGTCTGGGCATTCAATACCTTCGCCACGCTTCAGTCCCTCCATCTGCATCTGATCCGTGGCATCAGTGACGAAAGCGTGCCGCCCCATGCTGAGGCAGTGGCCGCTCGTGTGGCCGGGATCCTGCGCCTGTACTGTCACTGGCTTGCCTGACAGCACAGGGAGTCGGAGGCGGGGCCAAGGGCTGTTGTCTGGTGGGACTGCCGTCACCGTGATGAGGGGAGCCAGCCGTCTTGCACGGCGTGGACTCCGGCCTCGAAGCGGCTGCGTGCCTCGAGCCGCTCCATGAGGTCGGCTGCGATCCGGCGAGCAGTACGGGGCGAGACTCCCAGCCGCTTGGCGATCGCCTCGTCGGTGTAGCCCTGGGCAAGCATTTTGAGTGCGGCGCGTTCTTGCGGAGGCATCTCGTTGGCATCGGGCTTCGGCATGGTGCCCAGAGGAACAGCGCTGCTCCATACTCCCTCGAACAAGGCGCACAAGGCCGCGACCGTGCCGGCGCCGTGCAGGATGACGGCTCCTGCCCGAGCATCAACGGTGTCGATGGGGAGTACCGCCTGCCGGCGATCAGAGATGATCATGCGGATGGGCAGTGTGGGCGCGGTGCGGACCTGTCCGCCGCGGGCGTTCAGCCAGTGGACATGGTCCAGAGTCGGCTGGTGATTGCGGACGCTGTCGAGGTAGATGGTCCGCATGCGTACGCCGCGCTCGAGAAGGGCCGCGTTGGGGATGCGGCTTGCCTGGAGGTCCTCAGCCGAGTGGGCGCCGCCCGGAGCGAATGTTGCGATTTCCTGCTTGGTCTCCTCGGCCAGTTGCGCCAGTCGGTCGCGGATGGCCTCGGGGCCGATGAGCCGCTCGGAGTCGTCATCGACCGCGCGTGGGCGCAGGGTGGAGCATTCTGCGATCAGCTTGGCAGCGGCGGCACGCGAGGCCTCCACGCGCATCTGCTGTGCAGCGAGCTCGGCTTGCTGGCGGGCCAGCAAGGCTTCCATCGCGGTTTCTGGACTGATGGTCCGGAAGCCGATTCCTTCCTGGGCCGAGGGGTGGATCAGCGCGAGTTCGCTGAGCCGGTCCAGGCCGGCGCGGACTTGTTGTTCGGAGAGCTGAAGGCGGGTCGCCAGGTCGGTGACCCCGTCGTTGGGGTGGCTGAGCATGGCTCGGTAGATGGTTTCTGCTTGCGCGTCGAGCCCCAAGACGTCGAGCACGGCTACCTCCCCCAGGTTGCGCTAGTCGTGTACATGCCGTTGCCGCTCGCCAACTCTAGGTCAGCAAGGATCATGCTGCACGCCTGACCTGTTTATGCGATGGCACAAAGTTGCCTGCTTGGCCGGTTGTGTGCGTTATCCGGGGGGCGAACCATGAGTTCATGTATCTCATTCACGTCCGTCTTCGGGCTCCGGCTGGTGCGGTGCTGCCTTCCACTGTGGCCGATATTTTCGTGCCGTTCTTAGGAGGCGGCGACGGGGTAGAGCATATTTCCGTTCATTTGGACGCGCCGGAAGGGCCGACGCTGGGTTTCTTTATCGTCTCCTCTGATCTGGCGACCGCCGAAGAGGCCGCCTTTCGTGCCTCCCGCCGGGCCGTGGCGGAGCATGCTGCTCTGCAGGGCTTCACCGTTGTGTCCAGCAAGGCAACGCTTACGCCCGGGCCGTGGTGGGACACGTAGTGACCCGGGACGGCCGGTGGACGGCTTGTGCCACTGCATATTCCGTCCACTGCGGATCGCTTCCCTCCGCTCCTGCCGCTGATCAAAGTAGAGGCATCGGCAGGTTTGCTGAAGACGAGATGTCAGGGAAAGCAGCCGACACGTAATCCGCTTCTGGGAGGAATTCTGTGATGGTCAAGTGTGTCGCGCGGATCGCCGCAGCGGTTCTCATCGTCTTCGGCGGGATTACGACCGCACTGACCGTCACGCCCGGCGGCTCCGGGTCTGAGCGAGCCGCCAGCACCAGCCAGAGCCGCACCCTGGCCACCGGGACGGGAGACGTCACCTGGGGCCCCTGACTAGCCCTGGCGCCGATGAGAACCGATGTGAGTGGGCCGGTGGAGCCGGCAGTACTGGAGGTGACGTAGTGAGCGGGATGACCAAGGTCGGCGGCAGCGACGGGGAGACGGCCGCGGTAACCGACAGCGCAGACGAGCCGGGCACGGAAAAGCCGGAGCAGCGGACTGTGCGGCAGGCGAAGCGCCTCCTCGCCCGACCGTCGGCGACCATGTCCCTGGGGGAACGGCTTGCCGTGCTTGCCGAGCAGGCGCCTGGTGCGTATGACCTCTCGCTGCCCACCGATGTCTACGGTGACGGGGTCGTGTCCGAGGTGGAGAATCGGGTCGCGAAGCTGTTGGGCAAGGAAGACGCGGCCTTCTTCCCGACCGGCACCATGGCGCAGCAGATCGTCCTGCGCTGTTGGGCAGAGCGCACCGGAAACAGTCACGTCGCCCTTCATGCGCTGTCCCACCCCGAGGTCTTCGAGGCGGACGCCTTCCGCAGGGTCAGCAATCTGAACCCGCTTCGCCTGACGGGGGCGCCACGGCAGGTGACCGGTGAGGAGGTGCTCTCCTGTCCGGAACCGTTCGGCACACTGATGCTGGAGCTGCCCCTGCGCGACGCCGGGTATCTGCTGCCCACGTGGGAGGAACTGGTCGAGGTCACCCAAGCGGCACGTGAACGCAATGCTGTCGTGCACTTCGACGGTGCCAGGCTGTTCGAGTGCACTACGCACTTCGGGCGCCCGCTGCAGGAGATCGCCTCCCTGGCCGACACCGTGTACGTCTCGCTCTACAAGTCGCTTGACGGCCTCTCCGGTGCCGTCGTGGCCGGCCCGAGCTCGCTCATCAAGGAGGCCAGGATCTGGCGCCACCGCTACGGCGGGAGGGTCTTTCATCAGTTCCCCGCTGCGCTGTCCGCGCTCGCCGGACTCGACCGTGAGCTGCCACGCCTGCCGGAGTACGTAGCGCATGCGAAGGCGGTCGCGCGCGCGATGGCACAGGGGTTTCAGGAGGCTGGGCTAGGGTGGTCCAAAGTGCAGCCCGAGGTGCCGCACATCCACCAGTTCCAGGTATGGCTTCCCTTCGCCGCCGAGAAGTTGAACGACGCGGCTGCCCGTCAGGTCAAGGAAGGCGGGGTCGCAGTGTTCCAGATGCCCTGGTGGGAGCCGGGCCTGCCGCCAGGGGTCTCCGTTACGGAAGTGACCGTAAGCGAGGCCGGTCTGGACTGGACGGCTGCCGAAGTACGCGACGCCGTCATCGACTTCGTCCGGAACATCGGACAATAGGGGCCGGCCGCCGACCAGCGGCGGTCAGCTTTGAGGTAGTGCGGCGTGCGGTGGACGCCGCACTACCCCCTTTGCACGATGCGCGATGCCCGACCTGAGCCTGCGACGGCCCGGCGCCAGCGGCTGAGTCTTCCAGCGCAGCCTCTGCTTGAGGAGGCGAGCATTCGGGTGCGCCGGTCAGAGCCTGGCATGGGAAGGGTGCGCCAGAGTTGTCAACGGTCCGGTGAGTACCGTGGGTGTGCTCGCGCCGACAGGCAGCCGGCCCGATGTGGCCAGGCAGTAGGCCGACCATGTCGCCATGGTGTCTTCGCTGCCCACAGCCTGGACCGCGAGCAGGATCTCGCGCGCCTCCGCAGTGACCCGGAATGGTGGCAGACGGTGAAGGCCGGAGTTCTCCATGCAGGTGGCGTCCTTGACCTCCAGGACGACTGTGCCGTCGCGGTGATCCAAGGAACCCACACCGAGTCGGTGGACACGGACGACCGGTGCACGGGTAGCGCCCAGCGCACGGTCCAAAGCGTCAGGACAGGGGGCGGGCGACAGTTCCAGGTGACTCATCCGGGGCTGGGGCATGTGCCGGGCGTCCTCTGCACGCCATGGGCCGTCGAGGCGGTCCTCCAGCAGCCCCGTGAGCAGCCCCGCGGTGAGGAGTGAGCGGCGACGCGTGCTTGTCCCCATCAGGGTGTAATGGTGCGAACCGAAGCCGGCGCCGTGACGCGGGTTGTCGTCAACACTGAGCTGATGGTGGGCCACCTGCTGACTTCGGTGCCGAGCTAGCAGGGAAGGCCGCTGACGCGAGCTCTCCAGCAGATGGCCGCACACCTCATGCAGGAACGCGCCTGCGCTGCCGTCGACCAGCAGCATCTGCACGCGGGCGGGTACCGCGCGCCGCGGGGCTCCGGCCCGTATCAACGCCTGTTCGACGCGTACGCCCAACTGGTCGATATCGGGCAGGATGTCGCCGCTCCAGGCGACGTCCATATCGGCCACCACGGAACCTGCCTTCAGGACGTCGACGACGGCCGCTCCGGTGTGCACGGTCTCGCGCAGAGGTGCCTGTCCTGCGGGCATCAGGAACCGGCTCTCGGTGGTGACGTGAGCCTGGGCAGCAACCTCGAGGCCGTCGAAGGACAGGTGCTTGAGGAGTGTCTCCACCAGCTCGGCCGGCCGTCGCTCGGGGTGGGGCTGGGTGACCAGCGCGCTGCCGGACGGGGGTATGACGGCAGGGCCGGGCCAAGGGCGTCCGAGCCGTTCGGCGGCCAGACGCGCGGCGTCACGGACGGCGCGGGACCCGCTGCCATGGACGGCGGCGTAGCGAACTGCGCTCTGCTGCGGACCGGCGCAGGCATCGAGCAGCAACGCGGCGGTGGTCTCCTCGGCATGGCCGCGGCCTGTATCGAGGCGCAACCCCCCACCAGAGCGGGTACCCGCCGCGGCGGTGAGCCGGTAGCTGCGCACGGTCACGCAGCCGTGATCACCTGGTGTTGCCGGGGCCGTGTCCCCGGCGCCTGAAGGGCCGGGGACACGACTTGCGGTCGTCGTTGCGGTCACGGTGTGACTCCGGCGCAGTTCTCGCCCGACACAGAGGACGACACCGCCGCCTGCGCTCGGTGACGCCGCAAGGCGGGTGCGAACGCCGTGGCGGCGACCAGGCTGGCCGCGATGCCCATGGCCCAGGCAGCCGTCGGGGTACCGACCGCGGCAATGGCCGCGCCCAGGATCGTGCCGCCCAGGGAGAAACCGCCGGTGATGGCCGACTCAACCAGCCCGTACACCGGTCCGGAGTCGGACTCCTTGACTCGCTCGGCGTAGGAGGTCCAGTACATGGGCTCCGGCAGGTTGGCGGCCACACCCACCAGGGCTGCGCACCCCAGGGCGAGGGGCAGGCTCGGACTGGAGCCAAGCAGACCGAGGATCACGCCCATCGTGACCACGCTCGTCACGCACATCAGCAAGCGGCCCTGCCGGGCGATCGTACCGCCAGCCAGAACTCCGAGCAGGGAACCGATTCCGATCGCGGTGGTCAGCCAGCCGATCGCGCCGTCGCCGGCGTGGAGTCGGCTGCTGAGCGGGGGCAGGAGCACCAAGGAGGCGCCGGCGACCGTACATGCTGCAGCCTGGGTGATGACGCAGGCGGTGACCACCGGCTGCTCCTTGAGCACCCGCACGACCGTCGTGAGGGTTCCCTCGCGGCGGCCGACGGCCGACTGGGGTTGCGCCTGCTCTTGTGCCCCCGCAGGTGTCACGGCGGGAGTGGCAGGGCGGACGCCAGCGACGATGAGCGCCGAAACGATGAAGCTGACGGCATCGACGACCAGGGAACCGACATTACCGACCGTCGTCGCCATCAAGGCTCCCGCTGCCGGGGCCGCGATCATGACGGCGGTGGCCGTCGCGCCGATCACGGCGTTGAAGTCGGCGCGCTGCTCCGCTTCGATGGCGTCGCGCTGGAAGCGGCGCTCGGCTGGGGAATGGAAGGCGGTCAGGACCGCGCATCCCACGACGAGGGCCTCCAGCAGCCACACTGACTGGTGCGTGTGCGCGGCGGCCGCCGCCAGCATGAGCAGCACGCAGCGGCCGACATCGACGCTGATCATGAGGGTGCGCGGCGCGAGAACCATGCCCCAGCTGCCTGCCCAGGGTCCCAGCAGGGCAGGGATCAGCACCCGGGCCAGGCTGAACAGCGCCAGTGCCCGGGCTCCTCCTGCCTGGAAGACGAGCGCGCTCATCGCGACGAAGAGGACCCAGTCGCCGGCCTTGGAGATGGCGTCGGCGGCCAGCAGCCGCCGCGCATTAGGCAGATGCGCGATGTTCTTGTACTTCACCAGGGCAGTCTTCAAAGGTGACCTCGCTCTGTTTGCGTGCGCCGGTGGCACAGTGCCGCCTCTGGGCGCGGAGCCGTCCAGACGCGGTACCGTGCCACCGGGCACCGGATGTCCAGGGAAGGGGTCTCAGGAGAGCGCGCGTGCGGTGTCCGTAGCGGACGAGCACTCGCAGGCGTGATGCCCCGGGAACGGCTCCACCACGGTGTTCGGGTGCTGGTAGCGCAGAATGCCGCCGGCCGAAGACGGGATAGCGGCACCCGTCAGGTGGAGCACGATTTCCGTCGTCATGAGGTGTGCGACAGTCAGCGGCCCGGAGACGAAGGCCGGATACCGCCAGGACTGCTTCGCGGCCAGCGCATCGACGACCATGTCGTGGCGCTCGCCCAGCTCCTCGCGCAGTCTGTGTTCGAAGCAGCTGAAGCACCCGGGTGACCCTGGCCGGTACATCGGACCGACCGAGCCGGCGAAGGCACCGAGATAGGGCACCCCGCTCTCCTTGCAGGCAGTGTCGATCCACCGGTTCAGTGCGAAGCGCGGTGCGTCCGCGCAGACGGCTACGAAGTCAGCACCCTCGATCGACGTCCGGACGTCTTCGGGCTCGCTGACGTACTGCGGTATGACCCGGTACTGGGTGTACGGGGAGAACCGCTCAAGCTGTTCGGCCAAGCAGTCCGCCTTGCCGAGGCCGGCCTGACCGGGGTGGTAGAGGACTTGGCGCGTGAGGTTGGAGACCTCCACGGTGTCGCCGTCCACCAGGGTGAGTCGGCCGATGCCCGCCGCGGCCAGGGCGAGGGACAGCAGGCTGCCAGCACCGCCCAGGCCGATGACGGCCACCGAAGCATTCCGCAGGCGCGCGAAGTAGTCCCAGTGTCCGTACGGTGTGGTGGAGAGCGTGCCGAGCCACTCGATCTGTGTGGAGAACCGCTCCGTCAGGGCGTCGTCCGCCCAGTCAGGGCGCTGGTCCTCGCGCAGCGGCACAAGGATGCCGGCCTTGGCAAGAGGCAACAGAAGCCGTTCGATGCGCTCGACCGTTGCGGTGTCGACATGGCCGGTGAGGTGCTCGGCGACGGCTTCAAGCGTCGGCTTGCTCTCCTCGATCATCTGCAGGATCCGACGCAGCGCATCGGAAGGCGCGGAGATCGCCCGGTGATCGGCATAGGTGCTGTCGAAGAACAGCGAACCGTCGGCCAGCTCAAGCATTTCCCACTGAGTGCTGAACTGCCAACGCTGTCCGGGCTGGCCCAGGACGACCGTGCGCTCCGCGCTGGAGCGTCCACTGACACCGAAGCGGTGGCCTGTTGCCGTTGCGGTGCTCATGACCGTACCTCCAGATCCGCGGCCTCACGCCGTGCACAGGCTTCCAGAGCGGCCTTCAGAACCAGGCCGTCCTCGGTCCACTGAGCGGACTCGTCCAGCAGCGCCAGCGCTGCCTGCAACGACTGCAGGGCAAAGGCGCGCCGTTCCCTTACGGGACAGCCATCCAGCGGGCCGCCAGCCAGATGGCTGTGCTGATAGCGGCGAAGCCCTTCGGCGATGCGGCACATGACGAATGCGGCGTGCAGGACACCGCGTAGCGGTCGCGGGTCGGGGCGCAGCGCATGGGTGCCGACGGCGTCCGGGTTGTCGATGAAGCGCGTGAACTGCTCGCGAAGCGCGAGTGTGTGGTGTGCCGTTTCGTGCAGGAGCAGCTCGTACATCCGCAGCGGGTCGCCGGCCTCCTGCAGCTCGGCGTAGATAGCGCCGAAGGTGCTCTGCAGCGTCGCCGAGCGAACAGGGCCTTGCACGAAGACCAGATACTCCACGAGCGTGTTGTGCTCGCTCCACGCCTCCGGCCAGGCCGAACGCAGGGCCAGACGAGCGAGTTCGAGCGAGCGTCGTACCTCGGGCGGCAGTACGGTGACCACCGTCCCTACGTTTTCCTCGCCCCAGTCAAGGGAGCGCAGCACTTCCCGCAGCCCGTCTCGGAGCCACAGGCAATCGTGTGCGCCGGTGTAGACCGTGGTCGGAGCCGGCGAGCCAGCCTTCTCCAGCTGATGTCTGGTCTCAGCCAGGTCAGCGTCGCCGAGGTTCTTGTACAGGGAGTGCACGGTAGCGGGCGAGAGCCGCCGGGTGTGACGGACGAGGTCCTCCACCTCAGGCCGCTGAGCCTCACCGAGCTTGTTCGCCGCACGGCGGGCGAGGCTGCGGTGAAATATCGCCGCGAGTCGCACGGTCGCGGTCATGTCTATGCCGACCGAGCACACCTGCTCGGCAAGTTCAGCGGGTATTGCCTTCACTGCTCCTCCTGCGTGATTCGCCTTCTCTCCGGTGCGTCGCAGCATGCGAAGAGCTGGGGGCGGGACCCTGAGGTCCCGCCCCGATGCGGCTGCCTGTCCAGATCTCCGGAACCGCCCAGGGCGGACAACCGTAGTTGTCCTCACCCGCACGACAGCCCGGAGACTCGCTCGCGGCGGTCGCTTCAGTGGCCGACGATCACGGCCCCCGATGCCGACCGGTCAGACGCGCGGCTCGCCGTAGGTGAAGGAGGTCTCGGCCGTCTCCAGCTCGACCTCCTCGCCCAGGTCGAGGGAGACGGCGCGCGGCTCCCCGTAGGTGAAGGAGGTGTTCGCCGTCTCCAGCTGAACCTCCGCGCCGAGGTCGGTGTTCGCGGGGGTGATGTTCTCAGCCATTTTTCGATCTCCTCTCGTGGCCCGCCGTTCGGGCCTGAGAAGATCCTGCGCCAGCCGCAGGAGACGAAGTAGTCGTCAAACTTCACGACTTGACGCTGCACAATCTCACGTATATATGAGGCGAGGCACGTGGCCGCTAGCCCCGCTGAACCGGGCCCGGAAGGATTACCGGGCCCCGACTGGTTCCTCATGGCTCTCTTCCTCCGGCGGTCGATGACGAGAAGCCAGCAGCCCTGCCGGCGCACCGGACTGACGACTGGCCCCAGCGTGGCCCCCGTCGACACGGACGGCTTATGCCATTGCATGATCCGTCCACCGTAGAGCTATTCCATCAACCCGAATCTGCTGAGAAATTGAAGATAATCAGCAGTAGACCCCATTCGCCAGGCATGAGAGCACCGACGCCTTATTGCCGTTGAGGGATTGTCATCACTGCGCTGCGTGCGGTTAAGCAGAGCTGTTTACGCGGTGTGAAGTAGGGACTGTCCCCCCTCAAGACCACGGGCCTCACTCGACCAGTCAACAGATCGACTGGTGCCGGCACACGGCCGGTGCCGACTAGATCACCTGTTAACGGAGGAAGATATGGCGACAGTCGTCTCTCCCCACGGCCGCACGGAAACGCCGGCCGGCAACGCTGGCTTGTCCCCGCGTGAACTGGAGGTTCTTCGTCACATAGCCTCGGGACACACCAGCCAGCAGACATCGCGCCGGTTGGGGATCAGCCCCAGCACTGTCGAGACCTACCTGCTCAGATTGCGAACGAAGCTGGGTGCTCCTACCCGCGCCCACCTCATCAGAGCCGCAGTACGGTTGGGTCTCTAGCCAGCCGAACAAGGCAGCCTTCACCGGCAGCTGGCCGTCAGCAGCGCACGCGGACACTTTCTGTACGGTCATGGCGGTGCCGGCGTCCGAGTGCACGGAATTCCAGCCGCCGACGTGCCCGGCATGATCAGGAGCAACGGGAGTCCGGCCTTCTCTATCTGCTTGACCACCTTGTGGCCAGCCGCCAGCCGTCCCGCAGGCTGCTCCTCCTGCGGCAGGCGGCGGCCAGGCCATAGGGCTCCTGTGCGGACGCGGTGAGGACGAGGATCGGGTCGGCGTCGCGGTCGTTGCGGTGCAGCAGGGCCTGCCCCGGGACGCTCTTGACGGCCACCTCCAGATCCAGGCCGCCGACGCCGTACGCCAGCACTTGCCCGTCGCTGTCGACGTCGAACCACTGCCACAGGCCGTTCTCGAACCGCCCGTCGGCGGCCGCCGTGGTGGCGGGCCTCTTCACCACCTTCTTGGCGCCCGAGCGCCGCGACACCTTCAGCCTCACTGAGCAGAGCGGCCTCGAGCCTGTCAGGCATAGCTTCCGTGAACCGGCCGTGCCGTGGATGGCCATCACCCTCGTCCCCGACCAGATTCACCGGTAGCGCCGCCTGGGCTACTCACCGGCTCGCGCAACAGCGACCGGGGTCGCCGGGCTGACGACTTCCGTCTCAAGAACAGGTCAGTCAACCTTCGCCGATAACGCGCAACCGCAGCCCATGACGAGTGAGTTGAGCCAGATCTATGGCCGCCTGGCCGACCAGCAGGACGAGTTGCGGGCCCAGATCCTCACGACACAGAGCGAGGCCAAGCGGCGGCGGCTCGTACGGCTGTGGCAGCGGATCTACTCCGTGTACCCGGTGCCGGTGTCGACCGAGCGTGTGGAGACCGGAGAACAGGACGGAGACAGGGGCGGTCGGGCGCCATTGCAAGAGGTGTGACCGTTCTTCGCGTGCACGCGTGTCGTGCACGCTTGTTGCGCCGCCGCACAGGCAAGCGCGGATGCGCGGCCCTGACCCAGTCCCATGCCGCACCGGCACGGTAGGGCCCGTCAGCCGCTCCCACGTAGAAACGATCACGATCGACGGCCAGGAGCACGCCGTGAAACTGGGTGTGGTCCTTGCCAGCACCAAGACCCGGCGGGCCAAGCTGAGCAGCGGCCCAGCTCCAGGTGCTGGCCGCCCTCGGCCTGGAATGGGCCGAGCAGGCCCTGAGCGTGGCGTAGCAGGAGCGGTTCAACGGCAGGCGCCCGGAGAACCCCGGGCGCCTGTCTTGTGCCGGCTGGCTCATCGGGACAACCCACCGCATTGGACGATCACACCCGAAAGGCGCCGTGTGATCCCCTCGTTCTCGGGTCAGCGGGCTGAGATGACAGTGATGGGCACGTTGGGGCACTGGTCGAATGCAGTGGTGAGGGCGGCGCGTTCGTCGGTGTCGATGCTCAGACTCCAGCGCAGTTTGTCGGCTACCCAGTCGGTGACGTACTGGCAGCGGTACCCGGCGGCCGGCGGCAGCCAGGTCGTCGGATCCTGGTCGGCCTTCGACCGGTTCGAGGCCGCGGACACCGCGATCAGCGCGCGGTCGTCGCCGAGGTCGTTGGCGTAGGCCTCGCGTTCCTTTGCGGTCCAGGCGGAGGCGCCGGAGTCCCAGGCCTCGGCGAGCGGGACCAGGTGGTCGATGTCCAGGCCGCCGGGCCCGTTGATGTAGCGGTCGTCGTAGGTCGAGTACCACCGGCCGCCGCTCAGCTTGCAGCGCGGGCCCTGCTCGGGCGCGACGACGGCCTCGGCCTTGAGGATCTCGGCGCGGGTGTTGCAGCCGTCCCGGTCGGCGTCCACCCAGTGCTTGAACTTGGTGCGCTCATAGCCGGTGCGATCCTCGTCGTTCACCAAGAGCTGGGCGAGGGCGTCGCGCACGGGCAGCGTGACGCTGTCGCCGGGCGCCGCGGCGGGAGCGGCGGGAGCGGCGGGAGCGGTCGCGGGGATGAGGAGGGCGGCGAGTACGGCGGCCGCGGCGGCGGTACAGGAGATGCGCACGGGCGGGGGTCCTCTCGGAAGAACACGGACAGTGCGTGATCTCCGTAGCGGCCCGCACGTCAGACCTGCCCGGGAACCGGCACCGGCTCAACCCGATCGGACGGAAAGTCGGATGACCAGCCCGCTGCCCCGGACCGGCGCGGTGCTGTCCTGCAGTCGGGTGAACTCCCGGGCTGCGGCGAACCTACGGTCGCTGCGCAGGCGTGGTGGCGTTCATGGACCTTCACGAGGTGCACGTCTCGGAGCCCGGTCTGGTCGTTGTGGACATCGCAGCCGCCGACGACCAGACCGCCTTCGCCTTCCACTCGGCGCTGGCCTCGATGTGGGCGACGACCGCGGTGGAACGCACCAGCCGGGAACCCGGCCAGCCCGGAGTCCGGCTGCGCTGCTACCTCGACATGCGCCAACAACTTTGACCCGGCTCGCAGGCGCCGCCCCGTCCGGTGCAGCGCTCGGGGTCGCCGGTAGCGGGTCGTGGATCACCTCTGCAACACGCAGGCCGCGTATCTCCGCTTACGCCCGGCCCTCCGTCTCGGCAGGCAGCAGATCCGGTCCCGGCACTACCCATCGTTGAGGCCCGGTACATGACAGGGTGGGCTGCCCCACCTCGGGGCAGCCCACCCTCGGGACGCCGGGTCACCGGCCGGCGTCACCTACCCGCCGGCCGAGTGGGGGTCAGCCGCGGCGGTCGCCGCCGTGACGCCGGTCGTCACCGCCGTGGCGGTGGTAACCCCAGGAGGCGTCGTCGACGAACCGGCCGTGGTCGTTGCGCAGGGTCGCGGTGTCGGAGCGGTTGTCCCAGACGTAGTGGCGGCGGTCCTGGTACAGGTCCGTGCGGATGTCACGGCCGATGCCGGTGTGGACGCGGACGGTGGTGCGGCCGTCCAGGCGGTAGTGGTGGAAGGTGTAGGTGTGGCCGTCCTCGTCCGAGAGGGTCCAGCCGTCCAGGTTCACCGACCGCCGGGAGTCGTTGCTGATCTCCACCCACTCCTTGTTCAGGGAGCGGTTGGAGCGGTCGTCGCGGCCCGGGGAGTTGTACTGCACGTCGCTGATGTACACCGCCGAGTGGTGATAGCGGCCCGGGTGGTGGCCGGCCGCGGACGCCGGCAGCACCGCGATGCCGACGACAGCGGCGGCCACGGCAGCCGCGGCGGTCACGCGACGGACGGAAGAAGAAACGGACACGAGGGTCCCCCTTCAGGTGCTCACACCCGGCCGGGCCCACGGACAAAATTCCCCGGCCCAGGCTGGTGCGTCGTGCTGATGTGCAGCCGGCCGGCCGCACACCCACACCGTGCAACCCGCACCTGCACCGTTGTGAGGGAAACGCGAAGCCCGTTACTGTTTCAGCAGATTTCCCTGACTGTCGTCTGCATCGACCATTTATGCCGCAGATACACCAAGTTGACGGCCCGTCGAGTATCCGAGCCTTGAGAACACCGGCCCGAGGTAACAAGCCGCCAGCACACGCCATCCCACCCCGGGGCGAGCACTCACCCGAAAGTGAGTAACAGGCCTGTCCACCGATTACAGCGATGCGTGTCCCGGACGACGAGCTGGTCAAGAGCTGGCCAGCGTCGACTCACTCGTCTGAATGAACGTCGGCGGGAAGCGGAATGACGAACCGTTCCGCCAGGACAGTCGGATGCCATGAGACTTCTGCGTACACGCCGGCCCCGCACCGGCAAGACTGCGCTGCTCGCCGCCGCCATCCCGACCGTCCTGGCCGCATCACTGGCCGGCGTCACCCCCGCCCACGCCTCAATCTCGGCGAGCGCGCCCGCCGTGGCCCGGGACCAGATTGCGTGCCCGCGTGGGTTCGTCTGCATCTACCCCGACATCAACTTCAACGGCCAGCCCTACGTCAAACGCGCCGTCGACGGATCGGTGCGGCACCTGCCGGACTACATCCGCGGCAAGGGCAGTTCCATCATCAACAACAGCAGCCGCACCGCCCGGGTCTACCAGAAGGACAACTACTTCGGCCGGCATGTCTGCATCGGACGCGAGGGCGGCACCATCGGCGACCTGCGCTCCTACCAGCTCAACGACACCACCCACAGCCTGCGCAACAACGACACCCCCTGCGGCGCCTGAGCAACCGGCGGGGCGGGTCGCTCCGGCTCCCGACACTCTGTCGGCAGGCCCTCGCGGTCCTCGCTTGTGAGAATCGTCCTGGCCTTCGGTGCCCGGGGGCCGGGGGGCCTGAGGACGCTGGCGATCTCCAGGGGGCGGCAGCCGACCCAGTGTGGTTGAGCTGGCGCGCAAAGGCAGGGCGCCGCTTCGGTCGACCGCAGACCGCAGACCGCAGACCGCAGCGATGATCTGGATGATGACAACGGTCACCACGCGCGTCGGCCCCCTCGGAGGCTTCGCCGCGCGGCCGGGCGATGAGAAGGTGGCCGCATGTGCGGTCGATACGTTGCCTCCCGGCGCCCGCAAGACCTGGCGCCTCTTTTCCACGTCGAGAAGTGGCCTGCCACCGAGGCGCTCGCACCGAGCTGGAACGTTGCTCCGACCGACGATGTCTGGGCCGTACTGGAGCGCGCCCCGCACGGAGATGGGAGTGGCACGGCGCCCGTTAGGGAGCTGCGGCCGTTGCGCTGGGGTCTGGTGCCGTCCTGGGCGAAGGAACTAAAGATCGGCGCGCGGATGATCAATGCTCGGGTGGAGACCGTGCACGAGAAGCCGGCCTTCCGCCGGGCGTTCGTCAAACGGCGCTGCTTGCTTCCGGCTGACGGCTTCTATGAGTGGCAGCCGGGCAAGGACCCGGCCACCGGCAAGGCACGCAAGCAGCCGTACTTCATCCACCCCGAAGATGATCAGGTGATGGCGCTCGCCGGACTGTACGAGTATTGGCGCAACCCTGCCGTCGCCCCAGACGACGACCCGTCCGCCTGGCTGATGACCTGCACCATCATCACCTCCGAGGCCACCGACGCAGCCGGCCGCGTACACCCGCGCATGCCTTTGGCACTCACCGAGGACCACTACGCGGCCTGGCTCGACCCCGCGAACCAAGACACCGAGGAACTGCACGCTCTGCTCGGCCAGCCCGCCAGCGGGCACCTGGATGCGCGCCCGGTGTCCCCGGCCGTCAACAACGTCCGCAACAACGGCCCCCATCTGCTGGACCCGGTCGACCTGTAGCCGCGCCGCGGTCGTGCCGACGCGAATGTGTGGGCGTCCTGTGCGGGCGCGCGAGGGTCACCCGGGTACGCGGCCGCACGTTTGGCTCTGTACACGAGAAGGGACAGCACTTGTTCACCGGTTCGGGAGGCGCTTGGTCCCGTGAGGAATTCGAACTGCGCCGGTGATGTGCCGCTAGGTGCTACAGGCCGAAGGCGCCGCCCTCGATGAGGATGAGCAGGCCGATGGCGATCAGGACCAGGGGCAGCAGGACGTGGCCCCATCGGGCAAGGGCCTTGGCGATGACGGGTCGGGTGGCGAAGAACTTGCCCGCGAAGCACCACACGGCCACCAGCACGAGGAACACCGCGGCGTACACCGTCATGCCGCCGATGCCGGCGGTGGCGAAGACGGGCACATAGACGCCGATGTTGTCGCCGCCGTTGGCGAAGGTGACTGCGGCGACCTCCAGCGGGCTCGGCCCACCCGCCCTGGTCTGTTCCGCCTCCTCGTCCCCGTCCCCATCGCGGTGGTCCCTCCATGCCTGCCAGGCAGCCTTGAGGCCCAGGGCGAGCGGCAGCAGGCCGAGGTAGGGGATGGCGGACTCGGGCAGGAAGGTGGCGCCGAAGGCGGCGGCCACCGCCACGGCGAGGATCGCGGCGAAGCCCAGGTATTGGCCCAGCACGATCCGGCGGGTGGAGCCCCGATGGCCGGCGCCCTGGGCGAAGAACAGCGCCAGGATCAGGATGTCGTCGATGTTGGTGACGGCGAACAGTCCGGCTGCCTGCCCAATGATGCCCAGGTCCACGAGTGGATGCTCCCCTTCGATGCGGCTGTCCCGGTGACGCTACCGGGAGCCCATACCTCAGCGATCACGGGGCCAAGGCTCGGTGCTGTCCATTCTCGTGAACGTCGAACACGACACCGCTGGGGTGCCTCCCGAACTGCTGAACAAGTGCCGTCGAAACTCGTGAACAAAGCCACACGCTCGACGGCGATGCCTGGAGGTACGGCAGGGCTGTGCTCGGCGCTGGCGGGGGGCAGAGGGAACCGGACTGCCATGCCCTCGGCATCATCGAGCGGCTGATGGTGTCCCGCTCCGGGCGGCACAAGAGATCGCGCTCGACATGTGGGAAACCGGCTATGGGCTGGCCTCGAGCATCGCCTACGGCAGCGCCGACCGCCGGCGATGCCTCCAGTATCCGCCGCGCAGGTGGGGTCCGTCCCAATCGGCGTCGATCCAGCTCCGGATCATCGTCGGGTTCGGGCCAGCAGCCGAAGGCCGATGCATTGTTCAGGGACGGGGCTCTAGCATCTCCAGAGCACCGGTCTCGGTGTCGTAGCTGCGCAGGCTGACGAGCCGGGCCGACAGCGGGGGCGTCGGCAGCAGCTCGCTGACCCTCCGGTCGGCGAAGGCACCAGCCCGCCGGGTCCGCCCGAGGGTGATGTGTGGAATCCAGCGCCCGGGTTCATGCAAGGGGTTCAGGGTCGCGGGCGGGCTGTCCGAGGCCACCGCCTCCCACACCCGTCGGTGCAAGTCGGCCAGGGCGGAGTCAAGGTCCAGCGCCCAGGCCAGTACCGAAGTGGGCCGCTCGAAGCGGATCACGCCTCTGAACCGCGTCGACAGTGGCAGGGCGGTAGCCACCTCGGCGAGTTCCCAGCGGATCGGGGCGGTCAGCTCCGGACAGGCGGCCAGAGTGAGGTGCGGGCTGTTGGTCGGCGAGCGGTGCCGCGCCTGACTGGGCAGCCCCGCCTCCATCAGCCGCCGCCAGGTCTCCCGAACCGCTAGCTCTGCCGCCTCATCCAACAGGAGCTCGACCGTGCGCACCGCCGCAGCCTACCGGCTATTCGCATGCGGATCCGCCGCGGATCGGACGGCAAGGTCGGGGCTCGGCTGAGGCCGCGGGACGGCATGCGCAACCCATCGGGCCATGCTGTACAGCCCGGCATCGCGACGGTGACCAACCGGATTGGGCTGCATCCCGGAGCAGGACCTTCCATGAGCGGCACGGCATTACCACGGAGGCGAGGAGCCCGCTGGCCCAGGGAGTGGTCTCGGTGAGCAGGCGGTGGTGGACCTCGTCGAGAGTACGGCGTGAGTCCCGCGCAGGTTGTCCTGGCGCGAGCATCTCCATGCTGCCGGTCAGCAGCACTGCTGGGGACTGCTCAACGGGTCCCGGTCTCCTCCCGGACAACACCGCGCACCCACGCAGCTGCTGACCTGAGTGCCGGATGCCTGCCGCCATCAAATCGGGATCGATGTTGTGCTGTGGCCGGTCCCTGTCAGCAGCGCCGGCAGCGGCTGGGACGCGCCTTTAGCCCGGGGCTTTGGGGTATGGCCGTCCAGGCTGGGGCGCCACCCGCAGTGGGAACCGTGCCGGAGCGGCGAAGCCGTCGGTGTGGTCGGTGGTATGTGCCGCGATGTCAATGAAGGCGTCCTGGAAACCGCACCTCATTGACGTGACGTACATGAGGTGCGGGAGCAGCTGAGACTCAGATGTGGGCCTAGACCTGCTTTGACGAGGGTGTTGCTCGCGTACGAGCGCCGGCCGCGCCGAGCCTTGTCGGTGTCGACCGGGCGATCAGCAGAACGGCCGCGGGCCCGGCCTCATCCAGCGTGGGGAACAGCTGGGTTAGCAACGCTGCATTGCTCGTGAAGCCGAAGGCCGGCTCGACGGGCGTGGTCAATGATCGGTCATTGCTCTGCCGGAAGTGCGGCAGGTCCCCGGTGCGGGCCAGCACGTCCAGCCGCTCACCGACTGCCCACTCCCGGTTTGTCCGGCGCAGTCAGCCGGGAACGCCACCGCTCCAGCGCCGCGGTGTTCGCCGCAATCCACGTCGACAACTGCGCCGAGGTCCCGGCCAGGGCAGGTCCTGGACACTGGGGGGCTGCTCGGCGCCGCAGACCCCGCCAGTCCGGCCGGGTGTGGTGCTGGCGACGGGCGGCTATGTGGCGGTGCCGTCCCGCGCCATTGCAGACGGCACGCAGCCAGAAGGCGGGATGGTGTCGGAGGTTCGGTCGCTTGAGTCGCTTCGGTCACTGGAGTCGGGCGGGTCAGAGGGGGAGGGTTATCCCGAGGGCTCGCATCGCGCTGGACGGGGGGCCGCCTTCGGAGCGCTCAGTTTTCCGGCCTTTGGTGCGCGGTTGCAGGGTCGCGGGGTCGATGGCCTCGGCCGGAGCGGAGCTGGCGTACAGGCCATCGGGTTCGGTGTCGCGGTCGTGTGGGAGGAGCCAGAAGACGCGGCGGCGGAAGGTGCCGGAGGCGCGGGAGGCTTTGGCGTCGCTGGCAAGGGTGGCGTAGCCGACCATGCGGCCGTCGCGGTGGTAGGCAGGCTTGCCTGTGCGGGTGGGGAGGCGGTCGAGGCTTTGGCGTACGTAGTCGAGGCGGGTGATGTCCTCGAGCCAGACGAGTGCGCTCTCGTGCTTGAGATCGTTCTCGCTGATCAGGGAACTCATGCCGTCTCCTCGTTCGCCAGCAGTCCGATGCCAGGGTAGTACTTCCTCGAATTCGACAAGATCATCTCTTTCGGGGAGGCGAGCCCGAGCAGTTCGCGGGCGCGGGCGGCGAAGGTGCGGTTGCTCATCGGGATGCAGCCCTCGCTCTGGCACCAGCCGCGGTAGGCGTCGTAGAGGGTCTTCTGCTCGGTGCGGCAGTCGGGGCTGATGAGGCATGCCTCGTCGAAGAAGCGGCCGGTGTGGTCCTCGGTCTCGGCGTAGGCGTTGGTGGCGATGCGGACCTTGTCGGGGCCGGTGAGGTCCTTCTCCCCGCCGAGGTAGCGGCGGGCGCCGTCGATGAGCCAGTTGAGGATGCCGGGGCCTTCTTCGGCGACGAGGATGTCGGCGAGGTTGTCGATGCGGCGGTCGTCGGCGACGGTGCGCTCGAAAGGGATCAGGCGCATGCGGCGCCAGAAGGCGAAGCCGCCGGTGCCGACTTCGGGGCGGTGGTTGCCCAGGAGCCACAGTTTGTGGGTGGGGTTGAAGGAGAAGAAGTCCTGTCGCATGCGGCGGGCCTTGATGCGGTCGCCGCCGGTGAGGTGCTTGACGCGGGCTTCGTCGAACTTGTCGCCGGGCTTGACCTCGGAGCAGACGACGACGCGCCGGCCGTGGAGTTCGGCGAGGTCGGTGGGGTGGCCTTCGTAGAGGCGGGCCATGAGGAAACCTGGCGGGGCGGCGTCGGCGTAGTCGCCCAGGAGTTTCATCGAGACGTCCAGGAGGACGGACTTGCCGTTCTTGCCGGCGCCGAAGAGGAAGGGCATGACCTGGCCGCCGACGTCGCCGGTGATGGAGTATCCCAGTAGCAGTTGCAGGAAGCTGATCATTTGGGTGCCTTCGGCATCGTCGCCGAAGGTGTCGGCGAGGAAGCGCTGGAACCTGGGGATCGGCATCGCGGCCGGGCCGACGGTGGTCGAGCGGGAGTGGAAGTCCTTGTTGGGGTCCGGGGTGCGCACAAGGCCGGTGTGCAGGTCGACGATCCCGGCCGGGGTGCACAGGGCGTAAGGGTCTGCGTCGAGGTATTCGGCCTTGAGGACCATGCCGGGCGCGGATTTCGCCTGGGCGAGCATTGCGTTGATGCCGGCAGTGCTCAGGGCGCGGCGGCGGTGCTTCTTGAGCGCCTCGACCGGGTGCTCGCCGGTGGGGTCGGTGGTGGCGAGGTGTTCGCCGATCTCGCCGGCAGCCCACAGGACGGAGTCGTCCTCGTCGACCTGCCAGCGGGTGGTGTCCCACCGGTACCAGCCAAGGCCCGGGACGTGGCGGAAGTCGGCCTGGTACAGCTTGACGAAGAGCTTGGCGTTGCCCCGGTCGGTGAGGGAGTCGGGCCTCAGGCCATGGGCGGTCGCGCCGGAGGTGGCCGTCGCCAGCGTCTGCGCGGACGGTGTGCCGTGTTGGGGCGGCAGGACGGGGGTGGCCTTGGCCATGATCCGCTCGGCCAGGGCCCGGGGATCGAAGTCGAAGAGCATGTTTGGCTCGCCGCCTGCGGGGCTGGTCACGGGCGGCTCCCGGGGTGAAGGGGACGGCGTGCCCCGGCGGTCATGCCGCTGCGGATGATCGCCTGGGCACGGGATTCCTGCCCGGGGCGGACCAGGCGGGCAGTCTCCATGAGGGCGTTCTCCGCGTCCGTAGCCGTGAGGTGCCCCCCAGCCACGAGCCCGCCAAGGGTGTAGGCGGCACGGTTGAGCTTTTCGGAGAACCCGGTGCCCTCGGCGGCATGAGCGCAGTTAGCAATCTCGGCAAGGGCCGTGGTGAGTACGGCGACGACAGGGTTGCCCTTGCCGCGAGCCGCGAGGACGGCCTGGCGCGCGCGGCCGGGTACAGGCCGCGGGGCGGGCACATGGGCAGCGGGCAGATGGTGGGTGCGCTGGAGTTCCTGGGCGAGCCAGGCCGGCAGCGGCGCGGGGGTCCGTACGGTGCCGAGCGGGGTGTAGGTGCCGGCGTCGGTGGTGGTTCCGGGCGCGATGATGTAGCCGCCGTCGGCCCGGACATCGACCTGCCAGGCGAGGGCGCGCGTGGTGCTGGAACCGGAGGAGCACTGCCAGCGGCGCGAGTCGGTCTGGCGGTACCAGACGTGCAGGCCTCCCGATGGGGTTCGGACCCGCAGGGTGGTGGTGTCGTCGGCAGGGCTGGGCTGGCCGCGGAGGGCGGCGAGTACCGCCAGGGTGTGGAAGCCTGTGGTCATCGCGGATACATCGATGTCCTCGGCGATGTCGATGCCGGGCAGGAGCCGGCTCCGGTCTGGCGGCGTTGCGGGGTGGGCATCGATGTCGATGACTACGAGGTTCGCCGGTCCGCAGGCCACGCCCACGCCCATCTGTGGCCTGGAGCCCCACCATTCCTGAATGCGGGTGCTGTCCAGGGTGGCTGCGTGAAACCCGTGGCACCAGCGGCCTGCTGTCCGGCAGGAGCAAGTCCGGCGGTCGTGTCCGGGCTCACGGCAGGCGGGGCAGTTGGCGGCGGGAATCTTCTTTCCCGGGGCGAGCGGGTGAACCGGCCAGCCGTGACTGGCGCACCAACGGGCGAGTACCAGCGGACCGGGCTGGGCGGCAGCGGGGACGCTGGGTCTTGAGTCGCTGACAGAAACCCGCAGGTCAGCAGGCATTCGATCTCCCAATAGCGACTGAAGCGACTCAACGACGGAGACAGCCTAGCGAAGACGTCCGTTCGAGTGGACCAGGTTCGCGTCCCGGCGTGCCGGTCATCCACGCTGACCAGCGACCGAGCGACTGGCCCAAGCGACTCAGCTCGCTGTCCGCCAGCCTCAGTCGCTTCCAGAAAGTTGCAGGTCAAGAGGTGAATACAGGGCCGCCCAGCGACTGAAGCGACTCAAGACGCCTATATATGACACGCACACGCGTGAACTGCACAGCCGATATGTAGAACTTCGGTCGCTTCAGTCGCTACCTGCCCTCCCAGCAGGCCCTTGACCTGCACGTTTCTACCAGCGACTGAAAATTTTCAGGGGCACCGTGCTTCAGTCGCTGGTCACTCACAGGTCGCCGCCGAAGCGACCCGAGCGACTGAAGCGACCGAATTCGCTGCCAACCCAGTGGGCGCAGGGTCGTCTCCGCTCTGCTCCGCCTGCCGCACCGTCATCACCAGCAGCCAGGGCTTGCTGCGCGTCGCTTGCGTCCAGCAAGCTCTAGAGATCATGTGCTCGCTGGTGCACCACACACCCGGATCAGCAACTTCCTCACCACCACCGACAGAGGCCCCCACCTCGCCGCGGCCGCAGTCGAGCACAACTGGGAGCTGCTCCCCCGCATGCTGGCGAGAAGGCTCGACCTGTACCACCAGTCGAACCGGTCCCGAACCCCTTTGTCCTGTCATTCCCCTCGCCCGTCCCGGAGGCGCTGAGCCCTGGCGGCCGTCCGGCTGGGTGCTGGCGAAGACTGACGGCTGTGGTCCCGGCCGGGACCACAGCGTGGATGTGGGCGACTGCGAAGAGACGCCCGCCGGAGCGCTGGTGCTGCCGCTGGAGCTGTGCACGAGCAGCAGCCGTGTCCAGCAGGCGTGCAATGCTGCGCTGCGTCAGGGAACGGACTCTGCGGCATCCGGCTCGCGCAGACCAGACGCGCCTTGTGACCTGCGGGGTGTATCAGGGGAAGGTCTGGATGGGTTAGACCTCGATGCAGGCGACGACCAAGGTCGTTATCTGGGGTTCTTGGGCTATCCGAGCAGGTCAGTGGGCATCTAGAGTTGTCAGGGATGTAAGGCACGTAGTCGAGCCTCCAATGCGACTGTGTCGTATGCCGCCTACGTTTTCCATGGCACTGTCATCGTGCCCTCCATCCGGCTGTGGCTCAGCCCATGATCGGGCGGCCAGATAAAGCGGTGGTCGTCTGATTGGCTTCCCTGCCACGATCTGGGTGTGACCACGTTGTTCCTGATGGTCGGCCTGCCAGGAGCCGGAAAGACCACGCGGGCTCGGCAGCTCGCCGCGGAGCACCGCGCGCTGCGTCTGACGCCCGACGACTGGATGATTCCCCTGTTCGGCGAGGCGGAGGCGGACGGCGAGCGCGACGTGCTGGAGGGGCGCATGCTCTGGCTCGCCTTAGAGGTAGTCAGACTGGGCACCAACGTCGTCGTGGACTATGGCTGCTGGTCACGGAACGAACGGTCTGCGATTCGCTGGTTGGTGGAGGCCGAGGGGGCGTGCTTCCGCATGGTCTACCTGCCGGTGGACGATGTGACCCAGCGCGCCCGTATCGCCCATCGCTGGGCGACCACCCCAGCGGAGACGTTGCCGATGTCCGAGGCCGACATCCTGCACGGACGGGCGCATTTTGAGGAGCCCGACGTGGCGGAGCTGGAGGGCCACGGAATCACCGGCCCGCCGCCCGGCTGGGTGGGCTGGCGGGAGTGGGCCGCCGACCGGTGGCCGTCGTTCGCGTGACTGCTGCGGCCCACGACAGCGCAGCCGTACCGGGCGTGCCCGCACCAGCCCGAAGTGATCCCCACGGGGCAAGAATTGACGTTCATTCCGTTGGCTTCGTTCAGCGCGGGGCTACCCGTGGGCGCCCCGCTCATCCATCGTGAGGAGACCTGGCTTGACCGTCTCATGGGATCTGCTGATATCCACCGCAGGTGGTGTCACCGCAACGGTCGTAGGCGTCATCGCCGGCGGTGTCGTCGGGCGCCGCGGCCAGCACCAGCAATGGCTGCAGGGGACGCAGACCGCCGCCTACGAGAAGTTCCTGCAGGCGTTCGGGGCCGTGGAGGCGGAGCTGCGCGAGGCATTCCTCGACGAGCGCAGGCCCGCCGTCGACTGGGTGCCGTTCGTGGCCGCCCAGCACTCGGTCAGCCTCGTTGCCGACCCGGCGACCAGCGCAGCAGCCGAGCGGGTCTGCGAGATCCTGGAGGACTTCACCATCCTCTTCCATGGTCGTCAGCCGACCGACCTCGAAGAACTGCGGCCGATTCATACCGCGCTGGGCGAGGCTCACCTGAGCTTCGTCAATGCGGCCCGCTGTTCCCTTGCCCCATCCCAACGGCGCCTGGACCGATCACTGGGCGGCCCCTCGCCCTGGCGGGGCGTCGAGTCCTTCTACACCCGACCAGACAGAAGCCTCGACTGACCCTTGGCAGGGCGTCAGACTGGGAGGACGTTCTGAGTCGCTTTGCCCGATTGTCGGTGGGCTGGCGGAGGGCGGTGACGATCAGGTCGAGCCGCGCAGAGCAGTAGCCGTCGAGCGCGGCCAGCTCGCTCGTCGCGTCTTTGGCGGGGATGACGAAAACGTCGTCGTGGTGGGAGCGACGGGTGGCTATGCGGACGGACCCGACGACGGCTGGGTCGGCCGTCGCATCGGCGACGACGCTGTGAAATCCAGCGTCACTCCAGATCCTTGCGCATCACCGTGCACATCGTCTCGTACCGCTGGAGCGAGCCGTCCTCGGCCGGCACCACAGTGCCGTCCGGCAGCTCCGCTCCGGCAACGGTTCACCCAGTTCCTGACCTACGGCGCCAAGCACGCCCGGCGCTGACGTGCCGTACGTGCCTGACGAACCCACGGATATCTGTAAGGCACGGACTGATCAGGGCCACTTGCCTTACTTGCCTTCTCTGAACTAAACCGGTCGCAGTGCTCGGCTTCTGCTCAGCGCCCCCATGCGCGCGGACCGAGCTCTCCTGGACGGCCAACTGCCAGAACTTGCTCCAAGATGACCAGCACACTGCCGCAGCCGTGTCCATGCCGACGGCTGGCGACGCCGTTGAGGCCGACTCGACGCAGGTCGCGGCACAGAGGCTGACGCCTGTAACGCCATCGTCGCCGCCTGGGACCTCATCAGCGGGCGCCTCAGTGAGCCAAAGCGCGGGATCACTACTCCCGGCATTGTCACGATGCTGATTCAGGCGGCCGGTCCGGCAGGAGCAACCCTGGTGGGTGATCTGCGAGAACGTCGTCGTCGAAGACAGGCGGCGTTAACCAGTGCGAGTTCAGAAGGTCGACGACACCTCCTGTGAAACCTGCCTTGCGGAAGTCCACAGCGGCGCTGGAGAAAACGACGTCGGTGAAGACCACGGTGCCGCCAAGGAACTTGGCCTGAGTGAAAGACACGGCACCGCTACCGAACAGGGTGTTGGTGAAGTCCACTGTGCCGCCGGAGAACTCGGCGTGGATGTAGGACACGGTGCCGCCACCGAACCCGGCCTCGAAGAAGGACACGGTGGCGCCGGAGAACTTGGCGCGGGTGAAGGACACGGTGCCGCCACCGAACCCGGCCTCGAAGAAGGACACGGTGGCGCCGGAGAACTTGGCGCGGGTGAAGGACACGGTGCGGCGGGAAAACTCGGCACGGTCGAAAGACACAGTGCCGCCACCGAACCTGGCGCTGGCGAAGGACACGATGGCGCCGGAGAACTTGGCGTAGGCGAAGGACACGGTGCCGCCGCAGAACTCGGCCCCGTGGAAGGACACGATGCCGTCGGCGAACTCGGCATTGTTGAACGTCACCCGGCCGGAGAACCTGGCATCGCTGAAGTCGCCGCCATCGAACACGGTGCCGGTGAAGTCGAGGTCGCATCCGCTCCAGGACGTGTCCGGTGGGGTGGTGGGCAGGAGATGGTCGCGGATCGTGCGGATGACGGTGTGGCGGATTTCGCGGTTGGCCTGCCAGGTCAGGTGCTCTGTGAGTGGTGCGTCCTCGTCGGGGTGGGGCGGGTAGGGCATGCGGAGGTAGGCGCAGAGCACGTCGATGCAGGTTTGCCGGCGCTCGGCCCAGTCGTCGGCGAGTCCGGCCATGGCGTGAACGCCGGCGAGGCGGCAGGCTGCTTCGCCGTGGCCGAGGAGTCGAGCTGCAGTGTCGAAGCGTTCGTTGAGCAGCCGGGTCCGTTCGTGCCCCAGGGTTTCTCTGGTGTTGTCGCGGAGCGCTTTCGTGGAACGCCAGGACGCGGCGAACACTCCTGTGCCGCCGAGGAGGCCGCCGAGGAGGCCTACGATCAGATACGCCCAGAGTGGACTACTCGATCCGCTGGTTTGGGGCGAGAGCGGGGGAACCGAGGGGGTCGGGCTGGGGACGACGCTGACGTAGTCGAGGAGGCTGGCCAGCATCGTCACGGAAGCACGGTAAGGGGATGTCCCTGCAGCAGCCGGGCGGCACGCCGGATGGTGCGCATGCGGACATTCGGCGCGGGGAAGTCCTGGCGCGAGTCGCGGCGATCGCCCTGCGCTGCTGCCTTTGGTGGACGTGCTGGACTCGATTTGTTGAGTCAAACGCGAGTTCAGTGCACTGCAGGAGGTCGAGCGCTCAAGGGGAATCGACGTCTCAAGGCCTGAAGACGATCGTCCGAATGTGGAAATTTCTCTTCACATAGTGACGAAGCAGGGAAGATCTAATGCTGATTTGCAACCTTTGTGACCCTTTGCCGCCTTTCTATAGTTAGAAGTGGCTAGTGAATTAGGCCCCTATGGGCCTGTTACGGTTCACATTGATGCCTAAATGCTGGCATCACCACCGCAAACCCGGGGCGCATTATGCCCTTTTTCGGGTTTGTTTTCCCATTTGCGGGGCCCTAAATTCTGAGCATGAACCCCATCGAGCTGTACTCGCCAGCCACTCTGTTCATGCTGATCGTCGGCCTCACTTGCGCCGTCGCTGTTACTCACGAAGATGAAAGTGTGCGTGCTGCCGCCTGCCGCGTGCTGGAGATCTTTTTCGGGGGCGCCCCTCGTTAGTCCAGAGGTAGATCATCGGCTGCGCCCGGTTCAGGGCTCCTTGACGTATCTGGAGCGGGCGGCATTTTGACCGAACGTAGGGATTCCCAGGAAGAGCGGGGAGTCCCTACGTTCTTGTTGTGCGTCGAGCTGGGCGAGCTTCTCCTCGGCTGCGGCAAGGCTGACGGCAAGTCCTTCAACTTCCCCGAGCCAGCCCTCGCGTTGGGCTTCGGCGATCCTGGCGTGGAGGTTCTCGCGGATCTCTTCCAGGCGGGGCCGCTCACCAGGCCCCACGATCAGTGCCGGGCATCGAATACATGCGTGCTCGTGGACGCAGCTGCTTCCGTATGCTCGGCCGCACTGCCCCAGAGCCAACTTGCGCCGCTCAAAGTGCCCGAGGAACTCCTGCCACTCCTCGTCAGTCACTGCCCGATATTCCCCGGCGGGTCGAAGACCGCGGCGGCGGGCGATGAAGGCTCGATGGGCTTCGATGGCGTCTGCGGGATAGATCGCCGCGTAGCCGATTGTGGTATTGATGCTGTCGTGACCTGCGATAACTTGCGCGATGTGGGGCGGGAGGCCATTGAGGATGGCGTCGGTGATGAAAATCCTGCGGAAGTCGTGCGGCTGAAAGGTCAGCGGCTGTCCGCTGGCGTCGGTGATGCCGGTATCCGCCAGCAGCGTGTGGAGCGACTTGCGGATCGTGTGAATGGAGATCGCCCTGTTCTCGCCGCCCACAGACCACTGGTAAAGCAGCGGCATGGGAGCGTTCCAGACCTTCTCGTGCAGGTCGTAGGACGGGATGCTCGGCACCCGGCCGTCCTGCCCGCGAACACGGCTGATCACAGCACTGAGAACGTCGGCAAGCTCTGGGCTGACCAGCAGGAGGCGCTCTCGATCCGTCTTGGACGGCGCGATCTGCAGGAGCGGTATCACCTCTCCTGTGGTCGGCAGCTTATAGCTGATGATGCTGTGGTGGCCGAGTTCCTTGAGCTCTTCGATGCGCATCCCGGTGTGCCGGAGGATCTCCACGGTCGCCCAGCCGTAAAAGGCCAGTTTCTCCTCCGTTCGGAAGTCGCGCGGTGTTCCTGCGGCGTCAACGACCTTTGAAGGTTTGCCGTCGGCTCGCTCGGTGGATCGGGGCAGGGTGAAGCTCTTGCCGTGCACCGTGATGGTGGCTCCCAGGCCAGCCGCTTCCAATGCCTCCAGGCGCTCTCGGGCTTCCTTCAGCCGGCGGGCGGATGCCTGTACCAGCGCGGGCAGGACGGGCAGTCTGTCCCGGGTGCGGGCGTCGGATCTGGCGCGGACCTCCTGGGCGACCTTCTTGGCGGAGCAGTCGGCTTCGGTTACTGGGGTCGGAGCTGCCCACGGCCCCCAGCGTTCGGGCTCGTCCAAAGCCCATTCGGCGATGTCCAGGTAGAAACCCCGCACCGCCATCCTGATCATCAAGGCTCCAATGCGTGGCTCCGTTGTCGTGGCGACGGTGCCGTTCGGCATGCGGTGCTTGACAGTCTTGAATGCGATCCGGGCCTTCCACGCGTCGCGGACCTCCGGGGCCAGGTGAAGGCTGTCGATCCCTGGGTGGTGCCGCTCCAGGTCAGCCCAGAAGTAGCCGACCAGATTCCTGGACAGATGTACCAATGTGACGTAGTCGACTGAGGGCTGGCGTTCGGTCAAGTAGTTGACGAGCAGGTCGCGGATCGGCGTGCACATCGAATCGGTCGACGAGCTGGGCCGGGCTCACCTGTCCGGCACGCTTCTCGATGCTCCGCAGCGTTTTGGGGGCGTCAGGGGGGAACTGGCCGCGGCTCTGGAGCAGGGCATAGGCGAGTCGAGTGTGACTTGTGGAGTTCGGCGTGGCCACCAACAGCAGTTCGAGGACATCGCCGACCACGATGTCGTCGATGGCGCCGCCCTTCGCCGCGAGGATGCGGGCCAGGGCCTTGAGCGCCTTCGAGGTACGTCGCTGGTCCGGTTGTCCGGGCATGCGGGCGTTACGCAGTGCGGCAAAGCCTCTGGGATCGCGGGCGGCTTCGATGGCTTCGCGCAAGTGGGGCGACAGGCTGCTGGCGAGCCACGCCATGCTGGGGCGGATGACATCAGCGCAGACCAGTGCCAGCAGCCCGGAACCGAGCCCTGCCTTCCGCGGTTTCCTGCCGTGGGCAATCCCCCAGGCGAGGGGGGCATCGGTCCAGCCGGCCGAGGTGGCTGAGCCCGGGCTGGCGTTCCAGCGTTGCTGCCAGGTCTCGCCCTCGAAGGTCTCCAGCCATCGCAGCAGCAGGCGCGCACCGACCATTCGCATCGAGTGGGTGGAGTCCTTGCCGTTCTTGAACGGCGGCTTCTCCAGCCTGCGGAGAACCTCCGCACGGGAGAATCGGGTAGTGACCCAGTCGGTTCCTGGGCTTCGTGGCGGAAACGTCTGCAGATAGGCATCGATCTCTCCGCCAGTCAGGCTTCTCGCGGCCCGGGCCGGCGGGGAGACGAGAGGGACGGTGGTAGTCGTCACCTGGGCCCCCCGCCGAAGAGAACGTCGAGGGAGTCTCGGTTATAGGCCGGCGCGGGCGGGGCCGGAGGAGGGTCGTTGCGCTTGCGCTCCTGGCGGGCATGGTGTGCAAGACCTGCCGAGATCACGTCGTCCCTGGTGGGCCGGTTGTAGATGTCCAAGGTGGACAGATGCTTATGGCCGAGGATGTGCTGGACGTAGACCGGCGGCATGTTCGGGTCGTCGAGCATCAAGAACGTCGCCGTGTGCCGCAGGTCGTGAAGAGTCCAGTTGGCGCCCAGGAGCTCGTTGGCGCGGTTGAACATCATGCGCGCCGCGTCGTACTCCAAAGGTCGCCAGGGGCGGCGCAGAGTCCACCACAGCGGCTGCCCGCGGCGGCGGGGGACGCCCTTCTTCCAGGCTTCTTCCTGGTAGAGCCGCAGCCAGACGAACGCGTCGGGAGTGGCGGGCAACTCCTGGTAGTCGCGCGTGCCTTTGCGGATCACGCCGATGGTCTGCTGGCCGACGACCGCATCGCCCTGCCTGGCAGTGAGCAGTTCCTCGGCGCGGGCTCCGGTGGCGACCCAGAAGGCCAGTAGGGCTCGGTCGCGGTGCGAGCGGAGCCCCTCGAAGACCTCGGTGTACTTCTCGTCGGGGATGCGGCGCGGGATCCGCTTGGGAACCTTGGGCCGATAGAGGCCAGTGCGCTGCTGCTTGTGTTCCTTCTCGGGGTTGTGGTGGGCGTTGGCTCGTGCCGAGCGCCGATTGCGGACCAGAGGGAAGGGATTGACCAGCAGCGAACCGGTGTTGCGCTCCAGGTGGAAGTCGTAGAAGGTCCGCAACACCGTCTCGCAGTGCGCCCGGGTATTGGGCGCGTACTTCTTGCCGACACTGGGCTTGCCCGTCACCGGGTTCGGAGCGCCCGGCGCCGGACTGCCGGTCCAGGCGGGCTGGCGTATTTCGGCGGGTTCCTTGCCGCGGTGGCGCCAGTGGACACGTACCGGCTTGTCCGCCAGCTTCATCCACAGCATGAAGTCCCGGGCATCCTCACGAACCGCGCGGTCCCACTCGATACCGCATGCCCACAGGTAGCGCCACCAGCGCAGCAGATCCATCCCGTACGAGCGCGGCGTCAACGGCGAACTGTCTGCTGCCATCAGGTCTCTGAGGTACGTCGCGACAGGCTCGATCCGTAGTCCGAACGGGTCCAGCACCTGGTACGGCTCCCAGGGGTCTCCCGTCTCCAGTAACTTGCCTAACTCAGGCAGTACAAAGTTCTTCAGATCCCTGTCGGGACGCTGTCCACCGGGCATGCCGGGAAGCTAGCAGAAACCCCAACTGATCTGCGAGGACTCTTGAGTTAGTTCGGTCAACACGCCTTACGACTCCTGAGCACCCCAGATAATGGCGGAGTGAGGGACGTTAGGCACTGCCCGGCGTCGGGGACACGTTCTGACGGTATCTTTGCCGGATGCCAGAGTTGATCGCGCCCACTGTCAGCCTGCATGCCGCCTGGCTTGAGGCCCGCGCTGAGTGGGGTCCTGGCCAACACGAGGACGGCTTCGGGCTGGGTCCGTCCGATGAGGTGGACTCGGCCGCGGGGTTTGCGGCCTGGGTGCAGCGGCTGACCGACCAGTCGGACACGGCGAAAGCGACCGACGCGATGCGGTGCATCTATCGGTGGATCGTGGAGAGCGATCGAGTGCTCGGCGGAATCGCACTCCGATACGGCAGCAGCGACTACGTGTCGTGGGCTGGAAACATCGGCTATGGGATCAGGCCGTCCGCGCGGCGGCGCGGTTTGGCTAGTTGGGCGGTGGGTCAGCTGCTCGATGAGGCGCGGGCACTCGGCCTGGATCGGGTGTTGGCCGTCTGCGCGGTCGACAATGCCGCTTCGGTGAAGACCATCGAGCGGTGCGGCGGCGTCTTCGAGGAGATCCGGGACACCGAGTTCGGTCCCGCGCGGCGTTACTGGATCAAGATCTAGCGGTTCTCGACCGAGATGACGACCAGGGCGCGGTCCAGGGCGTGGAGGTCGGCCTCGCGGGTGATGTTCTCCAGCTGCTTGGCGGCGGCGTCGGAGAAGGCGATGCGGGCGCGGCGGGGGCCGTGGTGTGTGGGCATCAGGCGACGGCCGGGCGCTGGCGGGCGAGGCGGGCGAGGTGGGTTTCGCGGAGGTCTTCCCAGGGCGTGCAGTCTTCCACTGCGGGCAGGCCGTTGGCGGCGATGTCCTCCAGGACGGCGGCGAACTCGTCCGCCCTGGCGCGGGTCAGGGCCGCGTAGGCGCGTACCGCGTCCGCGGCGGCCGGCTTCAGCGGCTGGCGGACGCTGTCGGCAAAAGCCGGCTCTTGGCTCATCACAGGCTCCCTGGACCAGGCAGGCGTGTCCCTCTCACGATAGTGCCGGCAGCGCACGGTCCGGCACCCCTTCCTGAACAGCCGCTGTGCTTGGGCGTGAACCCGGCCTGAGCGTGTCAGGACTGGGGGCGTGAGGGCTTGTCGTGGGCGCGAGCGCCGTCACCTCAGTGTCCGCCGTGGAACGGGGGTCGGCGCCGGGTGGGCGCCAAGCACGCCGCGGCCCCGCAGTTCGTTCAGGTCAGGCAGACGGATCCCGGGGAGGTCGTCGAGCAGGTCGGCCTGGGCGGCGCGGATACTGCGCGCGGCCTGAGTGCCTGCGCCAAGAGCGCGGCGGGTTGTCACTCGGGCATCGTACGGACCGTGCTGCGGGCGTGGAAGGTGCCTTTGGCTCAGTGGCGGCGGGCCAGTTGGTCCAGGCGGGCGTCGAGGTCGAGTAGGTCGGGGTGGCTGCGTAGTGCGGTCAGGACGGCTTGGCGCATCTCGGGGAGGTAGGCGGTGGTGACGTCTTCGGGGGTGACGGCGAGGGCGTCGGCGAGGTGTGTGGTGGTGGCGGTGTCGAGGCCGTCGGACAGGGCGATGGCGGTCAGTAGCAGGATCGTCATCTGTGTCTGGGCCGTGGTGGTGTCGTAGCCGGCGAGGTGGCTGTGGTGCAGGAGCCAGCGGGCGAAGCGGCTTTTGCTGAGTTCGTCGTCGAAGGGCATGTTTCTCCTCCGGGGTGGATGCGGCCGTCATGCGGGCCTGGGAGGGCGGTGGCAGATGTGGCGCGGCCTTCGGGGGCGTGGCCGCGGCGGCCCGCCGCCGTGGTGTTCGGCTGTGCCGGGTGGCGGCGGACCGGCCGGGGTGGCCGGTGTGTGGGGGCCTGGCAGGTGGCTCTGCTTTACAGGTGCTGTTGGAGCCACCAGGACGCCAAGCCGGCGGCGCCGGTGCCGGCGCCGTAGCACAGGCCGCGCAGCACCTGGGCGGTCGCGGTGCGGCGGTGGCGGCGTAGGCGGGCCAGGATCCGGTCGGTGGTACGGCTTTCGTGTGGGTGAGGGCCCGTTGTGGTGGCCGTGGCGGGGGGCGTGGGCCTACGCTGCATGCGGGAGCTCCTTGCTGGGGCTTTGCCGGGGGAGCCTGCTGGTGGTCGGTGGCCTAGGAACCTGTGACCGTCCGGTGGGCTCTTCTCGTGTCCGTACGGGGTGTCAGCGATGGTTGGCGCAGTCCTGGAGGCGGTCGGCGAGTTCGCGTTCGGGCAGGACCAGGACGTCGCCGCTGGGGCGGGTGGCGAGGCGTTCGACTTCCTCGGTCAGGCCGGGCACGGGTGTGGCGGTGCAGTTGCGGCGGACGTAGCCGGCGAACTGTTCAACGATGCTGAGGAAGGCGTCGTCGGGGCCGTCGATGTCCTGCTGGAGCTGCGTGCGCCACTGTCGGGCTTCTTTGAGTTCGCCGAGTTCCAGGTGGTGCAGGTAGAGGCAGTAGGCGGCGACCCGGTGGCCGGCGCCGGCGGCCAGCTGCCACCAGAAGCAGGCGCTTTCGGGGTGTCCGGCGAGGTAGAGCATGCAGGCGAAGACCTGGGCGCCGTCGACGTCGAGGTCCTCGGTGGAGGACTCGTGCAGGGCGACGGTGTCCTCGTCGCCGATCTCCTGAGCTAAGCGCTGGACGTGGTCGGCGGCCTGGGGCTGCTTGAGGACCCAGCGGGCGATGACGGCGAGCTGGTGCCCGGCGCGGGGGCCGGGCGGCACGTCACGGTCGGCAGCGGGGCCGGGGCGGGTGCGCTGGCGGGGGGCAGGGCGGGCGGTGGCGGTGTAGCCGGCCTCGCGGGCCAGGCGGTGCAGGCCCGCGCCGACGTCGAAGGGACGCCGGGCCTCCTGCAGTGCCTTGCCGGCTGCCCTGAGGCGCTCTTCCACGCTGCTCACGTACGGTCCCCTTCCTTCTTCAGGTACGACGAGACGGCCTGTTGCAGGCGGTCCTTGGCCTTGCGGCCGTGGTAGTCGACCGTGCTGGGAGTGACTCCCATGTACCAGCTGATCTTCTTGGTGTCGCAGGCCAGGACGTGCCGCAGCACGATCACGTCGAACTGGCGCGGCGGCAGGCTGGACATCGCCCTGAACAGGCCGATGTCACTGCGCAGAAGGGCCAGCTTCCTGCGAAACCCCTCCAGAGCCTGCGATATGACGACCCGCCGCAGGATCGCCCAGGCCTGCTGCTGGAGGTTGCTCTCCTCCAGCAGCGCGCTCCAGTGGTTGAGGATCTCCAGAAAGGCCCGGTGCACGGCCTCTTCGGCAGCGTCGTTGGCGCCCAGGTAGAACAGGGCGTAGTCGTGGAACGCCTCTTGGGTGGCCACATACAGAGCCTCGAACTCCAGTGGCAGAGGCAGTACCGCGTCGGCATCGGCGACCTGCCCGCCGCCGTCCTCCGCGCGTACGTCTTCGGTCATGAGTCCTCTTCGCTGAGGGCTGGGAGCGAAGGGCAGGAACAACGCTGTTGGCCCCGCCCGCTGGTGAGGACCACTCAAGCGGCCAAAGACGCCGAACACGCATGCTCCCGACGTCGAAAATCACTCAGCGAACAGCACCAAACGCGTTCAGTGATCAACAAGTCGGTGCGCATAGGCCATGAACTGCTCTTTTATGCCGCCCCCCACGGGGCGCACGCCCGGCGCTCCACGCCCCCTGTGGCGCACGTCACTCACTCCGCCTTGGCAGGTGCACGCCGGTGCACGCCGGTGCACTACACGAACGGGTGGCATCCACTCGAAACACCCACCACGTGCAGCACCCGACCACGGCAACGGAAAGCTACCCGTACGTCAACAACGGCCAAAACACACCGCCTCACCCCGCACACCACCCAACCCCTCAACCCGCCGCGCCCCGCGCCCGGTCCCCTCAGCCCGGCCTCCCGGGCAGCTGACCCCGGGCGCGCGACACCCCGGTCAGCTCCTCCGCACCCAGCGGCTCAGCGGGCCGGCTCGACGGTCACCGGAACGTCGGGACAGCTCTCCAGCACCTCCGTGAGCGCGTCCAGCTCCACGGTGTCGATGCTCAGGCCCCAGCGCGACTTGTCGGCGACCCAGTCGGTGACGTACTGGCAGCGGTACCCCGCGGCCGGCGGCAGCCAGGTCGCCGGGTCCTGGTCGGCCTTGGACCGGTTCGAGGCGGCGGACACCGCGATCAGCGCACGGTCGTCGCCGAGGTCGTTGGCGTATGCCTCCCGCTCCTTCGCGCTCCACGCCGAGGCGCCGGAGTCCCACGCCTCGGCGAGCGGGACCAGGTGGTCGATGTCCAGCCCGCCCGGCCCGGCGATGTAGCGGTCGTCGTACGGCGAGTACCACTCTCCCCCGGTCAGTTTGCAGCGCTCACCCTGCTCGGGAGCGACGACGGCCTCGGCCTTCAGAACCTCCGCACGGGTGCTGCAGCCGTCCCCGTCGGCGTCGACCCAGTGCCTGAACTTCGTGCGCTCATAACCGGTGCGGTCCTCGGTACGGACCGGGAGCTCGGCGAGGACCTCGCGGACGGGCAGGGTGACGGCTTCTCCAGGCGCGGCAGCGGCAGCCGGGGCAGCCTGTGCGGTCGCGGGGACGAGAAGAGCGGCGAACACGGCAGCCGCAGCAGCGGCACGGGAAAGACGCACGGGAGGGCATCCTCTCGGAGATCACGGACAGTTCCGTGATCTTCGTAGCCGCTCCGTGCAACGACCCGCCCGGGAACCGGCAGCGCATCTACCCGAACAGGCGGTAAGTCCGATCGTCCGCCTCCGGATCCGGCCGCATAGGATCCCGCCCGTGACAGACACCCCGGACGACGAACTGATCAAGCTGGAACGATCCGCCGAGGAAGAACGCGCCCGCCTCGCTGGCCTCACCGGGGAAGCCCACACCGAACAGTGGCGCCGCTGGCGCGAGGCCGCCGGGAAGGCGCAGGCGGCCGTCACCGCTCACGCGGAAGCCACCGGCGCCAACCGGTACGAACTGGAACAGGCCGTGAAAAGGGCCGCCCGGCACGCCGACGGCGACTCCACCCCGTAGTAGCCGGGCATCAGGCTCTACCCCTGGGAGGGCCAGGCCACCAGCACCGTCGCCCCCTCGTCGTCCAGGAGGGTGAGGCGGGTCCCAGCCACCCCTCCGTACTCCCTCGTCCAGCGCCGAAATTTGTCCTGCGCGATGTGCTCCCGCTGCCACCAGCCGTGCTTAACCGGCCGACCGCCCAGCTCCAGCAGCACGTGGTAGCGGCCGGGACGGGTCATGCGAGACGGATCCCTCGGGACCGGCCCGGCTCGCGGACGATCGCGTACTTCGCCTCCAGCTCCCCCACCTGGTAGTGCACCGAGGATCTGCGCATGCCGACCGCCTCCCCGATCTGCTGCATCGTCGGCGCCTCGCCGTGCTCGCTGATGTGCTCACGGATATAGCGCAGGATCCGCTCCTGGGTGGCGGTGAGGTAGTCGACGCGGTACATACTTAAATTAGATCTCTTGTTCGAATTTTGAGGCAAGCTGAGACCTGCAGGAAGGACCAGGCCACGGCCGAGGGAGGCTCAGGAAGGGTGGATGAGACGGGGCTGTCGCGTCTGGAGGCGCTGCGCTTCACCCGCCGGATCCTCGTGCAGCACACCCGGCGGCAGCTGGACCTCATCGACGGCTGGATCGCCGCGGAGGAGCGGCGTGAGACCGAGCGGCGTCAAGGCGCCGAGCGTCGGCCGCCCGCGCCTGAGTGGCTGATCCAGTACGGCCTGAACAAGACCAACATCGACGCCGTACACACCGGTACCTGCTGGGCGGCCAAGAAGAGCGGCCGGTGCCGTCCGGCAACCCGGGAACAGGCCCTCGCAGCCCTGCGCGACCAGGTGCCGCCGTGCGTGCACTGCCACCCCGACACCGGACTCCGCACAACACCACCGTCGTAACGGACCGCCCGGGAGCCCAGCGCACCCGGCTGCTGTTGCTACGCGCTCCGTGGCCGACGCCCCGGCGTCTTCTTTGCGGTCGTCTTCTTCGCGGTCGCCTTCTTGGCCGGCTGTTTCCTGGCGGCCGTCTTCTTCGGTGTGGGCAGTTCATGCACCTCGGCCGGGCCTGCGTCCTCACCGCGGGAGACCTTGGCCTTCTGCACCGACTCCTGCAAGGCCGCCATCAGGTCCAGCACCGGGGCCGGCTCCTCCGGCTCGGGCGCCTCGGGCAGCGGCTTCTCCTCACGTTTGGCCTCGATGAGCTGCGCAACGGCCTCGGTGTAGCGGTCGGTGAAGTCAGGGCCTTCCAGCTTCTCCACCGTCATGGTGTCCATCAGGGCCAGCGCACCGTCGATCTCCGCGTCGGTCACCTCGGTCAGTGGCGGGAGCAGCTCGGTGGGGTCGCGGATCTCGTCGGGCCAGCGCATGGCGTGCAGGACCAGGACGTCGTCGCGGACCCGTAGCAGACCGAGACGCTCGCGGCCGGACCATGCGTACTTCGCCACCGCCACCTTGGCCGAGCGGCCGAGGGCTTGGACGAGGAGTTTGTAGGGCTTGGCGGCGACCTGGCCGGCGGGCTGGAGGTAGTAGCCCTCGGCGATCCGGATCGGGTCGATCGAGTCCAGCCGCACGAACGCGTCGATCTCGATCGCCTTAGCGGTCGGCAGCGGCAGGTTGCTCAGATCCTCGTCCGTGATCGGGATGACCTGCGTTTCGGTCAGCTCATAGCCCTTGCCGATCTCGTCCTGGGACACCTCGCGATCCTCCAGCTCGCACACCTTGCGGTAGCGGACCCGGCCGCCGTCCTGAAGGTGGTACTGATGGAACCGGATGGAATGATCCTCGGTCGCGCCGACCACATGGATCGGCACCGTGACCAGGCCAAATGAGATCGCGCCGGACCAGATCGTACGGGGCATGGCACACCTTTTCCGCAGGCTTCGCCCCCGAGCACCACCAGGCTATGGATCTCACCGGCCGACCGCACTCGCACAGCCGCATCGCCGGTTGTACGAGCGTCGTGCAGCTCCAGGATCGCTGGCCTCCCCCGGGCGGCGGGCTTTGGGGTCCGGCTCAACCACCAACGCGGCCGGGGCAGCCGGCGGCACCGCGAGTCGTGCCCACTTGTCGAAGCCTGAGAGATCGGTGCCTCCCGCGCGAAGCCCACTCATTCGGTCACAGGTTGACTACATCCACATCGTGTTCCGAGTCCCCAGCCGCATGATTTCGGCATCCCACGATCCCTGGGGGGACCTATGAGTGACACGACACACACGCCGCCGATGCCCAGCGCTTCGCCGCCCCCGCCGCTGACACCAAAGAAATCCCGCACGAACCTCGTCATCATCGGCTCAGCTGTCGCTGTCATCGCTGCGGTCGTGGCCACTGGGGTTGTGGTTGTGCAGGCCAGTGACGACGACAGCAAGCCAGCCGCGGTCGAGACTCCGGCTGAAGAGGTAACAAGCGCAGCCTCTGACGATCCTGAGCCGAGGTATGCCGAGATCACTGTCAACAGTTTCACGATCAAGCTGCGCACCACCAAGCGGCAGTGCTTCGGGTCGGCGGGCTGCAATATGACGCTCGAACCGAGCCTCACCTATCTGGGCGACAGCGCCAGCATCGACCCTGACGCCGTTTACGAGATCACCTACGAACTTCACGGTGACGAGTCCGGCCCGGTCATCGAAACGGCCGAGTTGTCGAGCCGGACCAGCCTGAACTACACGCCATCCTCGATCAGTACTGCTTCGGCTGGCACCAAGGTGTCTGTAGAGATCACCGACGTGGCGCTGCAGGGGGAATGAGGCGTTGTAGTCAGACGTGCCACGGCACGAGTAATAGTCAAGCGTCGGCACCCGCCTACAACCCTGATTCCCTCGGCATCCTGTTCGGGGGGACCCTCGCATGACGGCGTCGAGTCTCACCCGCGCTACCTCTGTCCCAGCACCACCGAACCGGGTGCTGGCGGGAGCCGAGGCGGTCGCGCTCTTGAAGCGCTTTCCCGCCCGTCCGCGGCTGACCAGTTGGCCCGAGACGGCCGCGACTCGCGACGAGGTCATCGCTCGTCTCGGGCAGCCGCCGCTCAGGGTCGAGGGCTCCTCCACGCAGGACAGCCGGATGGTCGGGGTGCGCATCCTGCTCTCCTGGCTGGAGAGTTTCCCCGGCGATACATGGCAGCAGTGCTGGGAGGCCAGTCCGATCGCCGCCGAACCGGAGCAGTGGTACGAGAAGGTCCGGGAGTGGACAGCGACGGTCGGCAGGCCAACGAAGACGGGCCATCTCCAGGCCGGGTTGCTGGCCCTTCTCTGCGCAGACGTGGTCCGCCCGGGGACAACGTGGCTCGCCGTGAACTACTCCAGACACCTGCGGCCAGCCCTTGGCGCCTGGGCCGGTAGATCAGTCGTGAGCGTTCGCCGTGTTTGTAGCAGGTCAGAGCAGCGATGGAGAAGCGGCGCTGGGAGCGTCCCCGGACCCGGATGAGGGGTGTGCGTCCGCGCCGGGCCCAGGTCCGTGCGGTGGGCGGCGTCATCGAGAAGCCGGCTTCGTCTTCGATGCACAGCCAGGCGTCGAGCGCCGCCACGGACCTTCCACCTGCGGCCAGGTCTCCTTCACCCAGCCCGCCACGGCCGGGTCTGCTGCACGATCGGGTGACATCTGAACTGGCTTGCCCTGAGGGGCGGGTGGGAAGGATGTCGCTGTGCCCAAGCCCTATCCGGAAGAGTTCCGCCAGGACGTCGTGCGAGTCGCGAGGAACCGCGGCCCGGGTGTCACGGTCGAGCAGGTGGCCACCGATTTCGGGGTTCACCCGATGACGTTGTGGAAGTGGATGCGCCGGGCGGACATCGATGACGGGTCCAAGCCCGGGGTGAGCAGCCAGGAGAGCGCGGAACTGCGGGAAGTGCGTCGGCGGATCAAGCTGCTGGAGCAGGAGAACGAGGTCCTGCGCCGGGCCGCGGCCTATCTGTCGCGGGCGCATCTGCCGGGAAAAGGATCTACCCGCTCGTGAAGGAGCTGGCCGTGGACGGGGTGCCCGTCACGGTGACGTGCCGGGTGCTCAAGCTCGCCAGACAGCCCTACTACCGCTGGCTCGACAAGCCGGTGGCCGACGCCGTACTGGAGGAGTCGTATCGCGCGAACGCACTGTTCGACGCTCACCGCGACGACCCGGAATTCGGCTACCGGTTCTTGGCCGATGAAGCGCGTGGTGCCGGGGCTCGGATGGCGGACCGGACCGCGTGGCGGATCTGCCGGGACAACCGCTGGTGGAGCGCGTTCGGCAAGAAGTGCGGCAGGGGCAAGAAGGCCGGCCCGCCGGTGCACGACGATCTCGTGAGCCGCAACCGGATGAAGTCCCGCCTGGCCGTGACCGCCCTCGACAACGCCGTGGCCCGACGTGAACACGTCGACGGGTGCATCCTGCACAGCGATCGCGGCTCGCAGTTCCGGTCCCGGAAGTTCGTCCGGGCCCTCGACCGGCACCGCATGGTCGGATCGATAGGGAGGGTCGGGGCAGCCGGCGACAACGCGGCCATGGAGTCCTTCTTCAGCCTGCTGCAAAAGAACGTCCTCGACCGCCGGAGCTGGGCCACCCGCGAGGAACTGCGGATCGCGATCGTCTCCTGGATCGAGCGGACCTATCACCGGCGTCGCCGACAAGCCGCACTCGGCCGGCTGACACCCGTCGAATTCGAGACCGTCATGACCACACCGGCCCTCCAGGCCGCGTGACCGAACCTGTCACCTGAACCTGCACCAGACCCGTCCAGCTCATCGAGAGGACGTGCGGCCGCGTACGCGTCCTGCGCACCTGGACGGCGCAGGGCAAGCTCCCGCCCGAGGCTCCCTGAGCTGAGCGCGTCTGACGATGGCCTCGCGCAGTTCCTCCGGGCGCATAGGGCTGGACGATCACACGTGATCAGCACACGTGCCGGTATGGCAGCTCGGGGAGGTAGGTCTGCCACTGGTCGTGTGTCAGTCCTCCGCCTGCCCGTCGGCACACGGTGGCGGCGATGCGGTCTGGGTCTACAGAGTATGTGCGCAGCGGCACGTGCTCGCCCGCGACCTGCAGCGTCCGGCCGTCGTGACTGAAGGAGAGGGCCAGCACCGAATCCCCGGAGTTCGGCAGGGTAGAGCCCAGGCGCTGAGCGGATTCCATGTCCCAGAGAGTGACGTTCCCTGCGGATCCACCCACGGCGAGGACGCTCCCATCCGGAGAGAAGGCCATCGCGGTGACGTCGTCGGGCCCGTTGGTGAAGTCCCCAGTCAGTGTCCCCGCGAGTTCCGCGATGCGTCGTCGGCCGTCCCCGTCCCACACGGAGACCCAGCCCATGTCGTCACCGACAGCCAGCCGATCGCCGGAGGGGCTGAACTCCGGCACGGTGGAAACGTCGTTCTGGCTCAGCGTGCGAAGGATGGAGCGGCCGGACGGCAGCATGACGAGCACGGCATAGCTGGTCGCCAGGAGCTGGCCGTCGGGCCGTAGAGCCAGGGATTGTGACGTGTCGCTCCAGATACGCGATCCATCGTCGGGTCGCCGGATCACGTGCCGCGCGATCCGGTGACCCGTCCGCAGGTCCCACCGCTCCCACGCGTCCGCGCCGGATCGGTAGACGAGGAGGGAGTGCCCATCCGGGCCAAGCACGACGCTGTCGGCCATACCGTCATCGGGCTGCCGGGTCGTGATGTCCAGGGATGTGGTCTCCCGGTTCTTCCGGGTGTCCCAGATCCTGATCCGTTCCGGCCATGCTCGGGACGACGGTCCGTCCAGGGTCTTGGTCCCGTAGGCGAGGGCGCGACCGTCCGGGCTGAACGTCAGGTGGATGGTGCACTCATCCCCTTCATTTTCGTCGTCAGACTCGCAGTGCGCGGACTGCAGTTTTGTGCCGGGGCCTCCGGTGGTGGGCCACAGCTCAAACTCGGCCGTGTTTCCGGCGCGTCGGGCGGTGGCGATGAGCCGCCCGTCAGGGCTGAACCGTGCCTGACGGGTGGTGATGCGCTGGCGCCACTGTGCGTCAGCCGCATTGTCGAAGGCGATGGTCCTAATCGCGGAGAGTTGGCTTCCGGCCCGCACGAGGTATCGGATCACTCCTGCCTCCGGGTCAATCCGTACGTCCTCGGCCAGTTCATTGCGCGGGGTGTACTGAAGGACGGAACGCGATGTGCCGTCGATGCGCCAGAGGACCAGGGCCCTGGCGCCGGTCACGGCCAGATACCTGCCATCCGCACTGAACGCCAAGCCGCTCGGGTCGTCCTGGGAGAGTTCCGGCAGGTCGCGGCTTTGGCCCGTAGCGGTGTCCCAGATGCGTACACCGTCGTCGGTGGTGGCCGCCAGAAGTCCGCCGGCACCGAAGGCCATAGACCCGGTGCAGGCGCTTCGTGCGGCCGCGCGCACCCACGGTTTCCGCACCCGCCGTCGGGCGACGACGTCCCACACTTCCAACGAGCCACCCTGATCGGTGCACAGAGCTGTCAGCCGGCCGTCGGGGCTGACGAGCGCCTGACTCACGCCCGCGTCGCGTTCGAACAGCAGCCGGTGACGCCGAACGTCCCAGAGTTGTGCGGATTCGTCACCTGCGGCGAACAAGGTCCCGCCGCCGGAGCTCAGCTCCGTGTCGAAGAAGTCGTCTCCCAGCCGGAACGGCTTTCCGATCGCGACCCCCGAGTCGGCGTCTCGCACTTGGAAGTTCCCGTTGGCCACGGTCATGAGAAGCTGGTGGCCGTCGGGGGACACGTCCACCAGGCTGTCGTCAGCGGGTTTCGCGAACGCCCCGGAGGGCCGTTGGGCGCCGACGTTCCAGCGACCCACCGTATTACCGTCCTCCATGATCAACGTCCGGCCGTCGGAGCTGAGGAACGGCCCGTCATCGCCCGGGGTTGCAGGTAGGGGGAAGACGGCGCGCTCGGGCTGCGTGTCCGCCGCGAACAGCGCCCCCTTGGTCTCCGTCGTCGCGCTGGCCCGCCACGCCGCCACGCTGAGCCGCATGGCCAGCACCGGGTCGGTGCCGCGCAGGGAGTCCGCGAGGAAGGCGACGCGCCGTGCCGTCGCCTCCGCCCGGCGCCGGCCGCTCTCGCCGTTCTGCTGCCAGGCCACGACGCCGGCCACCAGGGCGAGCGCCACCAAGACCGATAGGGACGTGGTGACGGTACGCAGCCGTCGGCGTTCCCGACGCCGGCCCGCGCGGCTGGCGGCCAGGAAGTCCCTTTCCAGGGAGGTCAGGACGCCTGGGTCGGTGAAGGCTTCCGCCGCCACCGCCAGGCGTGTGCCACGGTAGAGCGCGCCGGGGTCGCGGCGGAGGTTGTTCCAGGCTCGTGCGGCTTCGGTGAGCTGGCGGTGCAGGCTCAGCCGCTCGCGGGCTTCGTCTATCCACCGCCGCAGTCGGGGCCAGCCGGTGATGAGGGCTTCATGGGCGATGTCGACGGTGTCCTCGTCGAGTGTGACCAGGCGCGCCCCGGCCAGCCGGTTCAAGACGATCGCGGTGTCGGCGGGATCGCCGAAGTCGAATTCCTCGCGCTGGGCGGGCCGACGGGTGTCCGGGGTCCCGGCACCGGGGGTGATCAGCCGCAGCAGAACGCGGCGGGCGAGATCGGCCTGCGTCGGGGTGAGGCTCCCGTGGACGTCCTCGGCGGTGCGGGTGATGGCGCCGTGCAGGCCGCCGGCGGCCTCGTATGCCTCCAGGGTGAGGGCGCGGCCTTTGCGGCGCCGCCAGGTTTCCAGCAGGGCGTGCGACATCAGCGGCAGGGCCCCGGGTTCCCCTTCGACCTCGTTGAGAATGTTCGTCGTCAGTCCGCGTTCCACGATCAGTCCGGCGGCCTGTGCGGGTTTGACGATGGTCTGGCGTAGTTCGTCCCGGCTCATCGGGCCGGCGAGCACGGTGCCGTCCTGCAGGGCGGCGGTCAACTGAGGGTGTTCGGCGCAGCGGCCGAGGAAGTCAGCTCGTACGGCGATGACGACGCGCAGTCTGCTCCGGGGATCGGTGGCGGTCAGGAGGCGGTCGATGAACTGGTCGCGCTCGGCCGGGTCGTGGCAGAGGATGTAGAGCTCTTCGAACTGGTCCACGATCAGCCACGTGTCCCCGTCGCCGTCCTTCGGAGCCAGCCGCTGTTCATGGGTGCGTAGGGGGTGCTCGCCAGGGGTGAGGACGCGCAGCGCGGCCGGCTGTGGGCCAGCCGGGTCAGGAGTGCGGAGGCGGGGAATGAGGCCGGCACGCAGTAGAGAGGACTTGCCACTGCCTGAGGGGCCGAACACCGCAGTGAACCGACGGACGCGGGTCAGCTCGAACAGGCGGTCGGTGAGCTCGTCGCGGCCGAAGAACAGATCGGCGTCGCCGGGTTCGAAGCGGGCCAGACCCCGGTACGGAGGCTCGGCATCCTGCTTCTCGGCCCGGGGTTCCGCCGCTACTTCAGCGGCCGCCTGCCGCCAACGCTCCTCCCACTCCTCCGGATCACCGCCGCACGCCCTCACGTAGGCCAGCACGACGGGCAGAGTCGGCAACCGCTCACCCCCGGCCGCCTGCGACAGCGTGCTCGCACCCTGCCCTGTGCGCTGCGACATCACTCGGTACGTCGGAGTCCCGGCCTCCGCCCGGAGTTTGCGTAACTCGGCAGCCAACCGCTCAACCGGCCCCGTACTCGGATCGAGTGGGCTCTCAGGACGTCCTGCCATCAATGGCTCACCCCTCTGCCCGCCGCCTCCCCCGTGGACGCGGCGCGATCACCCGGACGCTACGCACGCCCAGGACGAAGAGCAAACGACAGGCGCCTTCTTTGGTCAGCGTCGTGCGCCGTGCCCATGACCTGCAATGCAGCCATTGATCAGGGTGGCAAAACCGGCTGCCCATTCAATCCCCAGCCCGCTGAACTCGATAGCGCAAGCCCCTCCGGCACCACGACGGCGCTCATCCCTGGAACGCCGCTGGAGGGGAGTGACGAAGAAGGGGAAGACGTGAACACACGTAACCGCATCGCGCTGGCGGCAGCGACCGCTGCGACGGCCGCCGGTTTGGCCCTGGCCGCTCCGGCTGCCCAGGCGGACCCTGCCAAGCCTCAGGCAGCGGTGGCCACCAGCCGTGCTGGCTTTGCGCTGGCGGCGGGACCCGGTACGGATCACGCAGATGTCAGGTTCAGTGGCTCGCTGCCTCACAATGGCAAGCCGTACTACCTCGACGGGTCCGCCGTCACCATTGGCAAGTGCAAGGCCTGGATGAACGGCGTATACCGTTCTGACGGCTTCCACGTCCAAGGCCTGGTGCAATCCTGGCGCGACCAGTGCGAGATGACACTGGATCAGTGGAACGGCAAAAGCTGGAAGCAGGTCTCAGCAGACCACTGGGTCCAGCCCTGGGACGGCACGGCGAAAGATAACACGCACTGGTACAAGGACACCGGGCACTACTGGGCACACGTGTGCCTGTACAACATGGACTCGGACGCTGGCACCCGCTGCAGCAGGAATTTCTGACCCATCGACGGTATAGACCGCTGCACCCCACCAGCGGAGCCCTAGAAGTTGCACGGCATATACGGCTGATGGTCGGGTGGCCCGGAGGGATCGCACCTCCGGGCCACCACAGAATTCGGAGCGTGACAGTCGCCCGTCACTCCGCCCGGCCGCTTGCCGTACAGCTCGCTTCACCGCGGTGTCGGGCCGCGTGCCCGGTGGCCGCCCGCGCCCCTCCCTGTCCTCGGAGCTGTGACCGCGGTGGGCGGACACCGCCGGGAGTGGCGTCGTCCTCGATCGTGGGGGCGCCGGACCACCGCATGATCCGCGACAGCCATGCGACGCGCGGGTCCGATGTGATGCGTGCGTCGGGCCGCTGGTTGAGGGTCAGGCCAGCGTGGAGGGCAGCCGCACGGTCGGCGATCCGGTTCGGCAGCACATCGGCGAGCAGACGGGGGCGCACGAGGCCGACAGCCTGACCGACGACCTCGCCCGGCTCGACGGCTTCGGCGTAGTCACCCCGGAACCCGGCCGTCAGGACCTCGGTAAAGCTGTCGTAGCGCACCCCTTCCCACACAAAGCCGTGAACCGTGCCTGCGGGGAGGTTGCCGTCGGGGTTGAAGCCGGATTCGTCGTAGTAGCCCACGATCTGGCCGCGGTTGTTGATGTCGGAGACGTTGTGGCGCCGCCAGAAGGGGACCCAGCGCACTGCCGCTGCCGTTCGGAACAGCGACTATCGACCCCCAACCGAACGGCAAACGGGATCACCACCAGCCTTCACGCCCCCGTGAGCTGCGGAAAGAGGATGTGACACAGCTTCTTGTAGGACATCACTCGATCGGCGATAGCGCCACACTTGTTGCACCAGCTACGGTGGGTGGTACTGGCTCTGAGCTGCACAGATCTCCGATGTCTTGCATTGCGCCACATCACTTCCTCCAGAGAAGGAAGCGCGACGCCCGGGCCCTCACCGAAGTGGTCCAGCTGCGTGCGCTCGCCCACTTCGGCCTGCCCAGTTCTGCGGGGTGCGCGGGCAACCGGATGCTCGCCGCCATGGCCTGCGCCCTCACCCCACCAGGCCGGCGCACCGTCATCGACGACTCCCCCGAGGCCATCACCGCGTTCCTCAGGCCCCGGCCGGTACGGGAACTGCCCGGCGTGGGCGCGAAGACGGCGGCGACGCTCGCCGAGTACGGCCTGCACACCGTCGGCGACGTCGCCGACGTCCCGCAGTCCACACTGCAGCGCCTCCTCGGCGCCCGCGCCGGCCGCGCCCTCCATGAGCACGCCCACGGCCGCGACATCACCATCGTCGACCCCACCCCGGCCCCGGCGAGTCTAAGCACGGAGCACCGCTTCGTCCGCGACGAGCTCGACCCGGCCGCCCACCGGTGCGTCCTGCTCGCCCTCGCTGACGACCTCGGTGCCCGTCTCCGCGCCTCCGGCCAGATCGCCACGGGTGTGACATGCACGATCCGCTACGCCGACCTCAGCGCCACCCGCCGCAGCCGAACCCTGCCCGAAGCCACCCAGCACACCGTCCTCCTGGCCCGGGCCGCCTATGCGGTGTACGACTCCCTCGGTCTCCAGCGCGGCCGGGTCCGCAGCATCGCCCTGCGCGCCGACACTCTTCGTCCCGCCGACCGGGCCACCCGGCAGCTCACCCTCGACGCCGGCGACAACAAACCCCTTGCGATCGAAGCCGTCGCCGATCGCGCCCGCGCCCGTTACGGGCGTCAGGTGCTCTACCCTGCCGCCCTCGCCACCAGTACGCGTGACCCGTCATCCCGGGGGCACGGAGGCGGTCGCACAGAGGACGGGCGTGGACGTCGTGGGACGTGAGTTCTCCAGACGCTCCTGACGTGTCTCAGGGCCAGCGCACGGATGCCGCTGCCGGTTCCTCTCGGTTTCTGCGACCATCGGCGAATGGCCGACAGCAGGGATCGTTCAGCGCTTCGCACACTGGTCGGCGAGGTGGTCGCGGGTCTTGGCAGTCTGACGCACCGGGAACTGAATCCGGCCTTCGAACACCTGGGAATGCCACCGGTCCCTGATGATGCCGGGAGTAAACACGAGCGGATCGAGCTGAGTCTCGGGCAGGTACCCGACGCTGAGCTGCCACAGGTCACGCGACGCATCCTGGAGCAGAGCCCCGTCCATGTGAGTCCGTCGCGCCGCTACCAGCTCGAGGACCTGCTGTGGGCAGAGGACGCACCGCCCGAGATCCCTAAGAAGGCTCGCCGCGAACTGGCGCGCGCCCTCGACCTGTCGGAGCTGGTCCAGCACCACGACCGGTTCCTGCGGTTGCTTGACCGATTCTGGATAGCCGAGGACTCGGGCCTCTCCTTCGAGGAGATGGAGGGCCTGCTGGTGAACGGGACGCGTCCGGTGACGCTGAGAGATCGCATCGAGCGGCACGTTTTCCGCAACCCCGGGGACTGGTCTACGGAAGACCTTTTCGACAACCTCGGGGTGTTCGAGGCCGGGGACGCCCGGCTCGCCCGCTTCCTGGAAGGCTTGGTATCAGCGGACGTCCTCCTTGACGAGCACCTCCAGAAGAAGACGGTCGGCACCATCAACGGTCATCTCCGGACTGTCGGGGTCGAGTTGAGAGTGACCGGCAACGATGGCGGCTACCCCGTGTTCACCGTGGTGTCGACGCGGCTGCATGGCACCCGGCGGCCGAAGAACATCATCTTTGCCTCGTTCACCAAGCCCGACATCCGCTTCCGGTCCTCGGTGGACAACGACATCGAGATCGTCGGAGGCAACCCGGACGACACCCTCGTCTACGACCGTGAGGTCCCCATCGAGGGCCTGCGCTGGCGTGATCTGCATGCCTGGTGGCAGGACGCCTGGGAGCTCAGCAGTGAGACCGAGGCCAGAGGGGCCCTATACCAACGACTCCTCAAGAGCCTGCCGGACAACTCGGAAGGCCAGAAGAACCTTTTCATCGCCTACCACCAGATCCTCGGGCCGTCCCCTGGGGACCCGGCTCTCCTGCCCGAAGTGTGGCTGCACTGGGACCACAGGACCGTCAAGGAGCGCGGCCCCGAGGCGTTGCTGCGCTCCCGTATGGATTTTCTCCTGCTGCTGCCTCACGGACAGCGCGTTGTCCTGGAGGTCGACGGATCCCAGCACTACACCCGCGACCGCGGCCGCACGCCGGATACGGGCAAGTACGCGGACATGGTCGCCGCTGACCGAGATCTCAAGCTCAGGGGGTACGAAGTGTTCCGCTTCGGCCACGACGAACTCAAGCGTCTCGATGCCGCCCAGGCCCTTCTGCGGCAGTTCCTCCCGGACATGTTCCGCCGCTTCAAGGTGAGCAACTGACGTCCTCGGAGTTGGCGCAGGATGCTCCGCACAGGCCAGCGCGCCAGACCGATACCGCCGGGCTCCTCAGGCCAGAGGCAATTGGCCGAGTGGCCGGCCCCGATCGGCCTGCGCCTCCAACAGAGCGGCCACGTCCGGGCCCCGCGTGAAGACGGGACCGTCCCAGTAGGCCGGAACCGCCACAGGCGTCAGGCACACCGCAGTGCCGTGGACGCGTGCGGCGTCGAAGAGTGCCTGCAGCATCTGCACGCCGGCCAAGTCGAGCGCCCCGAGACGGGCATGCCACGTCTGGGTCTCCGTGTCGTACGAGGCGATTGGGCGGAGCCTGTCGAGTTGCTCCTGCCATTGAGAATGGGCGGCCGGCGCTGTCTGGATGGTTGCCTCCAACACCCATGCAGTCTTAGGAAAGTTCGGCGAACTGGTCATGTAAGAGACGGTAGACGCCACCACTGACAACTCGCCCGGTCGGGTGAATCCGCATCCTGGACAGAACCTCGGCCGTACACGAACACGTACTGACAGACGTGGACCCGATCCGAGAAGCGCACCTGTCCGAACCCGGCCTGCTCGTCATCGACGTGGCGGGCTTCGACGATGACACCGTTCTCGCCTTCCAGGAGGCGATCGCTCGAACCTGGGGGACCTCGACTGCCGAACGCACCACCCGGGATCCCGGCCAGCCCGGGGTGCGGCTGCGGATGTACACCGATCTGCGACAGGTCCTCGAGGAGGCCTCCTCGCCGGAGTCGGAGCCGTCGGCCACGTAGACCGGCGTGGTCCGCCACCACGGGGGGAGTGGCGGACCCGCCTGCGTCCACGGTGCCACACCCGTCCCAGGTGCGCTCGTAGGTGGGTGAAGTCGCCGCGGGAGAAGGGGGCTCCGTTCGACGGGCGGCGTTAGGCGCGGGCCCGCAGCAGAGCGAGGACGGCGGCCGCGTATGGACGGCCAAGGCTATCGGTCCGTGGGTACCCCGCTCGGCGTGCCAGGCCGGGCAGTTCAGAGCAGGCGCAGGACGCCGACGACCTTGCCGAGAATCTGCGCCTGGTCGCCGGGGATCGGCTGGTAGGCCGGGTTGCGGGGCATGAGCCACACCCGCCCGTCCTGCCGGCGCAGCACCTTGACCGTGGCCTCGTCCTCCAGGAGTGCGGCGACGATGTCGCCGTGGTCGGCGCTGTCCTGCCGCCGTACGGTCACGATGTCGCCGTCGCAGATCGCTGCGTCGATCATGCTGTCCCCGGACACGGGAAACCGACGGGTTCGCCGAATCTCGGAGGACTCCTCTGGGGAACCGGTCGCCGATCTTCCTCTACAAGGTAGAGCCTGACGTGGGTTCGCTCGCTACAACCGTGCGGCCGTCTGTCGTCTGCCGCTCGGCGAACGGTCCGAGCTGATCGAGGCCGGGGCACTGACCCTGGCGGCGATCGCCGCCATCCGGTTGGGGGAGCAGGCCATGGAGCACGGCAAGACCCTGGCGGTCCGCGCCGGCAGTCCCACGGTCCGGCGGCTGCTCGAACTGACCGGCACCCGCTGATAGCAGCAGGGCTCGGCGGGGCGGTGGCAGCCCCGCCGGGCGCGGTGACGCCGGGGGATGGACGTTGATTCGTCGGTGTCCACGCTGATCCGCGCGGCGAGTAGCGCCCTCTGTGTCTCTGCCATAGGCAGAGCGGGAAGCAGTTTCAACCTACGTATCTACGGAGTGCCGTAGGAGGTGGAGAACGTCTGCGCGTTGTCCGGATGCTTGTGCAGCAGGTAGCCGAGGTCGGTCGCGGGGCGTTCGGGGGTGCCGGTGGTGGTGATTGTCAGGAACACGTGGCCAGGCCTCATGGAAGGGGATGAACTGCGGAAGGGTTGGCCCGGGATCCTTACTGTGCGCCAACCCTCTTCGCGCGGGCCTGTCTCGGCCGTGGGGAACCCTGTGACAAGATCCGCTGGCATGTCATCTGTCATGTCGTCTGCCATGCCTTCGTTGCCTTCGTCGCCCACGGGCCCCTCAAGAACCGGTCGCCGTCTCCTGGTCGCCCTGCTCGCGCTGCTCGCGACTGCAGGCTCCACCGTGGCCGAGGCCGGCACGCCGTCCGGCCCGGCGCCCGGCGCCGCGGTGAGAGCGGCCGAACCCGCGACGCCCGACCGTCCCAGCTACGACGTGAAGCTGCGCGCCGACGCCGACGGCTCCCACTGGGCGGGCCGGCAGACGGTGTCCTTCCGCAACGCCTCCAGCCGGCCCCTGCGTGAGGTGTACATACGTCTGTGGGGCAATGGCGAGGACGGCTGCGTGACATCCGGAAGACCGTCCCCCGTCCGCGTCTCCCACGTGCGCGGCGGCACTCCGGGCCGCCCCGGCGTGAAGTGCACGGCGCTGCGCATCACTCTGCCGAGGCCGCTCGCACGCGGTGAGCGGACGGCCGTCTCCTTCGACGTGGCCCTCACCGTGCCCGCACGCAACAACCGCTTCGGCCGCGAAGGCGCGTTCCGCTTCCTGGGCAACGCGCTGCCGGTCCTCGCCGTGCACGACGCGAGGGGGTGGCACCTCGATCCGTCCGTGTCGTACGGCGAGAGCTTCTACACCCTGGCGAGCGACTTCCGGGTGCGCCTCGACCACCCGTCCGCCCTCAAGGTCCCGGCGACCGGCAGCACATGGACCCGCCCCGGCGGTACCGGGCGTACGGTCACCCACAGCGTCGCCAAGCGGGTGCGGGACTTCGCATGGGCGGCGGGCCCGTTCCGCACCGCGACCCAGACCTCGCCCGACGGCGTGCGCGTGAAGTCGTACTGGTCGCCGAACACGCCCGCCGCCGGTGTCCGCCTCAACCGCAAGGACGGCGTCGCCGCCATCGACCGGTTCGGTAGAGAGTTCGGCCGCTATCTGTACGGCGAGATAGACCTCGTGATGACCCCCCGGTTCGCCGGCGGCATGGAGTACCCCGGCCTGGTCATCCTCGGCACCGAGGAGGAGGGCGGCGCCACCGTCCATGAGATCGCCCACCAGTGGTGGTACGGCGTCGTGGGCAACGACGAGTACAACTCACCCTGGCTGGACGAGAGTTTCGCTCAGTACGCCAACGCGCGCTACTACCGCTGGGACGGGTTCGAGTGCTCGCCGGACGACTCCTGGCCGAGCGCCACCACCGCGCTCACCAACTCGATGGCCTACTGGTCTACACACCGTGGCGAGTACTTCCAGGTCGTGTACGGGATCGGCCCCTGCGTCCTGGCCGACCTGGAGCACGTCCTCGGGGCCGGCACCATGGCGCGCCTCATCAAGAAGTACGCCCACGACCACTGGTACGGCGTCTCCACCACCATCGACTTCAAGAAGGCCGCACAGTCGATGACGCACAGGGACCTCGGCCCCTTCTGGCGGAAGCACCGCATCCGCTGAAGTCGCACTCCGCTCGCGGGTGACGGGCGTACCCCGTCGGCGCCACGATGACGGTGACCGACGAGGTGATCACCGGCCGACCGTCAGTTCGGCGGCAGCGAACGCCGGGCTCCACCGCTGCCCGGCCTGGGAATCGGGCGTGCGGGCCCGCTCTCGCCGACGGCGCGCTGCCCGGTCTCCGAGCGTCCCTCGGCCGCCGCCACCGGCTCGGCCTCCATCAGGTCCGCCACCGTGCACTGGAGGGCGGCGCAGATCTTGTCCAGGTCATCCAGTCGGACGGTGACCGGCTTGCCCGACCACAGCGCGGCCACCTTGCTTGGGACGGGAGTGCCTGGCCCATGAGGCCGATGGTCTCAAGCGAAGGCGACGTACGTGCCGAGGGTGAGGCCGGAGAAGGTGATGAGCTGGCGGGGCTTAAGGCAGGTGAAAGCGGCGTGCATGGCGGTGCCGGCGGCGACAGCGTACGGCATCGTCTGCGGGATGAGCAGCGCGGGCGGCAGCGCAGTCTCCGCCGCGATGACACCGGCCGCGACCAGGCGCCAGAGGCGGACGTCCTGGTCGGTGAGGTTGCCGGCATACCGTCGGACCAGGCCAGGGACGGCGAACTGGCGCCGGTAGGGCAGTTGCTCGCGGACCTGGGTGTAGGTGTGGACCCACTGCGCGAGGTAGAGCCCGCTGCGGAACTGTGGGGAGCGGAGTTTCTGCCAGGCGCTGTTCCAGTAGATGTCCGTCGTGATCAACACGAGCAGGCATTGCGCCCAGGTGTTCGCCGTGCTGGCGCCGTGCTCGACGGCGAGGCCGTGGCCAAGGTCCCCGGCGAACAGGAGGCAGGTGCCGGTCAGCAGGGTGTAGCGGACGGCGTTGGGGCTCTTGAGGTACAGCAGCTCCATCGCGGCGCCGGGCAGGACGACCAGCAGCGCGAGGCGGGGAGCGAGGCCGAGGGCCAGGGCGAGGGCGGCGCACGTACGGACGATCAGCGCGGGCCGGTAGACACCGGTCAGGAGGCGGGCCTGGGCGGGGCCGAGGCGCTGTTTGGCAAGGTGGGCGCTAAGGGAGCTGGGGGTGAAGCGGTCCCAGCCGCCCTGGCCGAAGGCGAGGGCGAACCGCGCGGTGAGCACGGTGCCGAAGATGATCCGGAACCACTGGAGCCGTGCGGGGTCGGTGGGGTGCTGGAAACCGGAGGCGAGAGCGTCAAAGAACCACATGGCTGCTCCTCACTTCCACCCTCTGCTCGCCGCGGGCGGACAGGACGCGGCCGTGGCCGTCGATCCGGTCGTACCGCCCGCCGTGGGTGAGGTGGTCGAGGATCGTCTGGAGCTGGGGCGGGCCGAGGATGAAGGAGCCCGGGGAGAGGTATTCGTATACGTTCACCGGCTCGGTACGGCCATCGATGGTGGTGCCGGTGAGCGTGATGATCGTGAATGTGGCCCGGCAGAACATCTTCCAGCGCAGCCAGCGGCCGGACAGGCGGGTGAAGCCGGTGGTCATCCACGCCGCCAGGGCGATGGTGACGGCGACTTGGACAGCGGACAGCACGGATGCGCGCATGGGCAGGAACCTCCGGGTGGGAGGAGGTGTAGAAGGGGGCGGCCCGCGCCGGCGGGGCCCGGGGGTCAGCGCTCGGACTTGGGAGGCCGCTGCATCAGTGCGGCGGCGGCCTCGCCGAGGGTGACCTTCTCGTTCAGCAGGGCGGAGACGACCTGGGTGATCGGCATCTCGACGTCGTGGGCGCGGGCCAGGGCGAGGATCGCTTCTGCGGACTTGACGCCCTCGGTGGTCTGCCGGGTGGCGGCCGTCGCCTCCTGAACGCTCAGCCCGGTGCCGAGGTGGGTGCCGAAGGTGCGGTTACGGGAGAGCGGAGAGGAGCAGGTGGCCACCAGGTCGCCCATGCCGGCCAGGCCGGAGAAGGTGAGCGGGTCGGCGCCCATGGCGATGCCGAGGCGGGTGGTCTCCGCCAGGCCGCGGGTGATGAGCATGGCCTGGGCGTTGTGGCCCAGGCCCATACCGGAGGCGATGCCGACCGCGAGGGCGATGACGTTCTTCACGGCCCCGCCCAGTTCGCAGCCGGTCACGTCGGTGGACGTGTAGGGGCGGAAGTAGCCGGTGTGGCATGCCTTCTGGAAGCGGTGGGTGGCGCCCTCGTCGACGCAGGCGACGGTGGCCGCGGCGGGCTGGCCGTCCATGATTTCGCGTGCCAGGTTCGGGCCGGACAGCACCGCGACGCGGCCGGCGTCCACGCCGGTTACCTCGGTGATGATCTGGCTCGCCCGCAGGTGGCTGCCCTGCTCGATGCCCTTCATCAGCGACACGATCACCGTGTCGGGTCCGATGTGCGGCGCCCACGCGGCGAGGTTGGCCCGCAGGCTCTGCGCGGGGATGGACAGCACCAGGAAGTCCGCGCCGTTCAGGGCGGCGGCCGGGTCGGTCGTCGCGCTGAGGTTGATGGGCAGCTTGATGTCCGGGAAGTAGCCGGGGTTGCGGTGGGTCGTGTTGATCGCGTCGGCGATCTCGTCGCGGCGGGCGTGCACGGTGACGCTCGTTCCGGCGTCGGCCAGGATCTTGGCCACGGCTGTACCCCAGGAACCGGCCGAGAACACCGCAGCACGGGTGGAGCGGTGCGGGGTCACTGGGGGGTCCTCTCGTCGGGGCGGCCGGGTCGGGGCATCGTATCGGCCGCAACGGGCCCGGCCGGGGAGGTTGCGGGGCGTCGCAGGGTCAGCACCACGGCGCGGCGGCCCGGCAGTGCGGGCAGCACCTGGCGGGCCTCGCGCAGCATGTTCTGCGCCTGGTCCTCGCCCAGCTCCCTGCGCAGGTCGTCGACGTGGGCGATCCACAGTCGGTAGAGCCGCTCCCACAGAGCGGGCTCGGTGGGTCGCTCGTCCACGTGCTCGACCGTGAGGCCGGCGGCGCGGGCCTGCTCCGTCCAGGCAGGGGCGGCGCCTCGCCGCGTGGCCCGGGTCATCGCCAGCCGGCCGCCCGGGGCCAGGACGCGGCCGAGTTCGCGTACTGCCGCGCTCGGGTCGGCGGCGCCGCCGAAGGCGTCCACGCACACGATCCCGTGGGCGCTGGCGTCGGGCAGGCCGGTGTTCTCCAGCTCGGCGACGCGGAACGCGGCTCGCTCGGCGGGCAGGCCGAACCGGGGGCGCCGCTCGGCGGCCTGGGCGATGGCGACGGAAGACAGGTCGAAGCCCTCCAGGCGCAGGGCGAGGGCGCGGGCCAGCCACAGGCCGATGCCGCCGGTGCCGCAGCCCGCGTCCACGAGGAGCTGGCCGGGCCGCATTCTGAGCCGCGTGGTCATCAGCCCCAGCAGGGGCCAGTCGCAGGAGCCGGAGGCGGCGACCTCGACGGGGTAGTCCTCGCCCATTGCCGCGGCGTACAGGCGGGAGACCAGATCGGTGCGGGCGCGGGCGGCGTGGAAGGCGTCGTACTGCGCGGAGCGCCCGCCGCCCGGCGGGGGCGAGACGCCGGGCGGCGCCGTAGTGGTGGGGTTCATCGGGGCATCGACCTTCTCATCCTTGATCGGGCGCCGGGGCAGACCACCTGCACGGCGTGGACGGGGGCGCCCTGGGCGGACAGGTCCAGGACCACCGGCTCGTGTCCGGTCACGTGCGCGACCCGGCGCGCCACGTCTATGGCCTGCTCGGCGAAGCCGCCGCCCGCCGGGATGAAGTGGCCGGTGGCTTGCGGCCACGACGTCAGCTCAGCGGTCGTGGCGGGAGGGAAGGGGACGGTGTCGAACGAGGCGGGGTCGCTGGGCAGGTCGTCGCGGGTTCCGGCGATGGCGGTCAGCCGGGACTGCGCAGCCTCGGTCAGCGCCCGGGTCAGCGCGATCGCCGGACTGATGTGGCAGCCGCCGCCGGCGAAGATGACCGGGAAGTCCTCCGACCACAGGTAGGCGACGCACACCGGCAGTCCGTACGGGCCGGCCACCAGCGCGATCTCCAGCGCCATGCCCGCGGCCAGCAGCCGGTCCACGATTTCACGGCCATGCGGGTCGTCGACCGTGCCGGGCTCGATGAGGGTGCGCCGCCGGCCGCCAGCTTGCCCGTCCCGGTAGAGCACGTCCCGCTCCACCACCTCGAACAGGGCATGCAGCAGCGCCTCGTCTCGGGTGTTCCCGCATGCCAGGCCGGTGCTGGTCGCGCGCAGCAGATCCGGGCTCCACTCCGGCCGCTGCAGGCGGCGGCGGACCAGGTCGACCGGCAACAGCGCCTCCCGGCCGCTGACCAGGCCGGTGCCGGGGGTCCACTCCCACACCACTCGGGCCAGGGTGTGCTCGGGGTATGGGACGGTCATCGGCAGGGCTGTCACGGGGCAGTCGGGGGCGACCTCGGCGGCCGGCCCGTACGCGGCGACGGGCAGCGGCTGCTCGACGTGCCACAACTCGATCGCCTCCATCACCGCCGACAGCTTCGCCAACAGAGGTGTGGCGCCCTTGCCCTGGGACGTGCTCAGGGTCAGCGAGGCGGGCCGGATTGCCGTCCACACCGGCAGTCCGATCAAGTCCAGGCCGGTCAGGTCCGCGAGGCGGGTGATGCCGAACTCCGGCAGGCGTCCGCTCACTGCTTCCCATGTCTCCTCCGGCGTCCGGGCCCGTACCGTGCCCGACAGCGCCACCAGGTCGTCACTGCGTAACACCAGCCGCCTCCGTCCGTTCGGTGGTCTCTCTCATGTCCTGAAGCAGCCCGGGTACGAACCGCTTGGCCGCCGCGACTGCACCGGCTCCGCAGACCAGTCCGCGCGCGGACGCCTCCGCGTCGAAGTCCTGCTCAGGGCACCGCCACACTCGCAACAGGAGCCGACGCGTCAGGTCGTCACGCACCGCCGCGACCGTGAACCCGGGCCGGGAGCGGCGCTCGGCCGCAAGAGCGTCGGCGTACCGGGCGACCGCCTGGCGGTCCTGCCTCTTCTCGCCGGCCAGCAGCAGGGCCACCGTCTGCTCGTCTCGCAGATCGACCGAAGGGCGGAACACGCGGTCGGCGGGCAGGTCGCCGCCGGTGACCTGGGCCAGCCGCACCGCCAGCGGAACCCCCCGCCCGCCGTCGGCAGGACGAAGAGAGCGGTGCTCGAGGTAGACGGCCCACGTCTTGGCGAACAGCGGGCCGAAGACCTGCTGGTAGACGAGGCGGTCTTCGGTGGCCATCCCCAGCCCGTCCACACAGGTGCGAGCGAAGGCGTTGGCCCAGCGCCGGAAGTACGTCGTCTCCCACACCGCAGGCGCCAGTGGGACATCAACCTGTGGTTGCCCCCTGCCGTCCAAGACGGTGCCTACGGCCCCGAGGGCATCGGCACGCTTGAGGTCGCCGAAGTGCTCGTCCTGCGCGCGTCGCTCGGCCAGCCACCGGGCGAGGTCCGTCTCGCCTTGGCGGCGACACACGGCCCGTACGGCGGCCCAGGTGCGTTGCGGGTAGTAGACCGCTCGCAACGCTGCCAGGAGCCTGGCGGCCCGCTCGTCATCGAGGACTCCGGCCGACTGGGCGAGCTCCAGGGCGTGCCGGAGGTTGACCACTGGCCAGGTCAGTGCACCGAGCGCGCCGTCCGGGGCTTGTCCGACCGCCACCTCGTCGTCGCCGTCGATCTCCCCCTGGGCGTAGGCAGCGTAGATGCGGCCGACGCCGAGCATCCCGAACGGGGCCAGTTCGGCGGCCCGTAGCGCGCCGATACTCGCCGCCCCGATGACCCGGATTCCCCTGCCCATCGCGGCCAGGATCTCCTTGTGGCGCAGGGCCGGCGCCTGGTGATACAGCCCGTCGATGAGCAGCACCGTGTCGTCGCCGCGGATCGCTGGATCGAACAGATCGCCATGCCGGGCCGGCGGCCACACCCGTATGCCCGGGGCGGCGAGCTGCGGCTCGGACCCGGGCAGCGTCGGCCCGACGAACACGTGAATCACTGTGACCTCCACTCCTCGAACCGACGGGTGCTCCCGACCCGGGCCCGGACGGGCCGGGAAGGGAGCACCCAGGTCAAGACGCGTGAGACGGGGACTACTCCTCGTCCTCGACGTCGACGGCGACCACCACGGGACCGGTGACCTCGGTCTCCTCCGTCGAGGCGCTGACGGCGGCGATATCGGACTTGGACTCCATGGGCCTTCTCCTTCACTTCCGTTGCTGTAGTTGCCGACAGTGCGAGCGCCTGCCGCCCGCCTGCCCGTGGTGCCACGGGCCCGCAGGGGAACTTCTCGCCCTGAGGTCCGCCTGCCCGCCCCTGACCGGGGCGGGCAGCACGCCAACCCTGGGCGAGGGTGCAGTGGCCGGCGACGAGCCGCTCTGCAAGAGCAACAATGAGCTCAACTGTGCGACCGGGTCGATAAGTTGACGGGGGTCCCGCAGGGGTCCCGTCCAGGCGAAGCAGCCACCCTTCATGCGCACTGAGTGATTGGATGAAGGCGTGCAAGAGACCACCCGCCACCCGCTGGCCCTTGCGCGCCTCGCGCTCGGCATGACGATGGAGGAATTCGTCTCCAACATCCGTGCTGCGGCCGCCCGGCGTGGCCTGCGCTCAGGCACGGACGAGGCGCGCGTGCGTAAATGGCAACGCGGCATCAAGCCCAACGACGAGTCCCAGATCTACATCGCCGAAGCGCTCGGCTGGCCCGCTGACATCGTCCGCGCCGATGACTGGCCGAATTGGCTGCCGCTCACTGCCGACGGCGTGGTCCCGCTCGGACCCGACAGCTCCGTGCCCGCCCTGAGAGAGGCTCTGCGAACAGCGATGGACCGCCGTACCTTTTTCACGATCTCCGGCGCCGCCCTGTCCGCGCTGGCCGCGGACTGGGCCGCCGGCCCGACAAGCGCACTCGCCCGCGCCCGCGACGGCAAACCAATCGGCGAGGACTTCGTCGCCTTCCTGGAGAACACCACCCAGCAACTCGCCACTCACGCCCCCGAGCAGCGACAGCACACCGCCACACTGCTGGATGCCCACCTGGCTACAGTGACCGAACTACTCGAACACGGCCGCTACACACCCGCCCTCGGGCTGCGCCTGCACACCCTGGCGGCCTCCCTGTCCCAGACTGTCGCCTGGCACCGCTTCGACCTGGGCCGCCACACCCACGCCAGCCAGAACTGGATCGCCGGCCTGCACAACGCCCACGCAGCCGGAGACCACGACATGGGCGCCGGCCTCCTGGGCGACCTCGCCTACCAGGCCGCCTGGCGAGGCGACCACACCACCGCAACCAACATCCTCAACCACGCCCTGACCCGCGCCCAGAACCCCGCCGCCCGCTGCCTGCTCCAGCTACGCCTCGCCCGCACCCTCGCCGCACAGGGCGACCGGAGCGAACGACGCGCCGTGCTGCGTGCCCTTGCCGCGGCGGAAAAACACCTGGGCGACGCCGGCGCCGACCGGCCCGCCTGGTGCGCCTGGGTATCCGCCGCCGTTATGCGGTCTGTCAACCTGTTCCAGCCCGGGAGTGTCTCAAGACTGCGCTGCTGCCTGGCCGCATGACGAGGTCGTCGGCCAGGCAGCAACGCGCAAGTCGTCAGGGTGGCGATGATGGCTTCGATGCGTACGGCTTCGTAACGCAGAGCGTCAGCTCGCGTAGCCGGCGGCCGGTGGTCGTGATGTCGTATCCGCGCGCGTTATTGAGAGCCGCCTTGGTCAGGGCCTGGCGCCGGTGGAAGTCCCGGCCCATCTCGTCCAGGACCACGGCCAGCGAGCGCGGGTCGCCAGGAGTGTAGGGAACACCAGTGCTCCCGAGGATGTCCCTCGCACCGGGAAGATCGGAGTAGGCAACCGGAAGTCCGTGGGCTTGGGCCTCAATGAGGACGAGCCCAAAAGCCTCCAGACCTCTGGTTGTGAAGACGAAGGCATCGAAGTTCGGCAGGCGGCGCCACAGTTCGGCGCGGGACACGAACGGATCGAACCGAACCCGGTCCCGCAGCCCGAGTTCGAGAGCCCGCTGTTCCAGACCCTCCCGTAGCGTTCCTTTGCCGATCACGGTCAGGTGGTGCGGCTGATCGGTTAAAGCGAGGGCTTCGACGGCGGTGATCGTGGATTTGTTGTCGTCCAGGCGACCGGCATGCACCAGAGACAGCGGTCCGATTCCAGTAGGCGGTTGATCGCGTACCTGGGCATCGCTCAACCGGATACCCCACGGGATGATGGTGAGTCGATCAGTGAATCGGCGTCCGGTGAGACGGTCGATGTGGTCGGCGAGGGCAGAGGTCGGGGCGACGATCGCGGCGCTTGCGGCAGCGACTTCATTCATGCCCTCGCGTTCCGATGGGCTGCGCTCGGCCGCCATCACGTCGGGACCGTGGGCGATGGCGACGATCGGGATGCTGCCAGCGGTTCTGCTGAAGGCCAGGCTGAGAGCGAACCCGAGGTACTGAGCGTGAATGACGTTCGGCTGGATCTTCTCGACGAGCGCACCGACCTCACGCGTCAGCTCGTCCACGTAGTCGGCGAAGCCGGGGCCCTGGGGGCGTTTCGTCGTGGAGAGGGGGATCAGGTGATCGAACGCGGCCTTCCACGCCTGATCGACCGGCGTCCGGCCGAGGTAGATCGTATGGGTGTCAGGCATGGCGCGGTACAGGTCGTTGACGAGGATCAGGCTCCCGGACGAGGGCTCGGACGTGCGGTTGATACCGGTGAGGATGGTCAGGGGTTTCGTGGTCATGCGGAGATCCCCTTGATCGATAGGTGGCGGGCGGGAAGCGAGGCACTACGGTCCACCGTGATCCGCGGATCGGTGGTGGCCTTCCGGCTGCGGTTGCGAGGTGGCGCCCACCACGACGCCAGGTGCGGCGTGAGGACGGCGTTCACCTCCTGGACCGGGTGCAGGAGACCTCTGCTGTCCTGCTGAGCCGTCCACGCTCTGACGGCTGACCGCGGGTAGACGGGGTGTATCCCGATCTCGCCCTTGGGAAGGATGCCGTTGAACGGCGTGGGGATGCCCTCGTGGTTCCAGTAGTCCCATGCCTCCAGCGCCTTGGCCTTCTCGAAGCAGTGGTAAAGCTGCTTGTAGCGAGGCATGTACCGGATCTCACGGAAGACCATCTGACCGATCAGCCCCGGCGCGACGTGCCGGAGCGTGCTGAGATCAGTGCCCCGGAAGCTGACCGACGCCGCGTCCTGGGACGGGTGCAGCGCGGTCCGGGCGAGCAGGTGGGACAACCGCCGCCGTACGTACTCGGCAGCTCCCGGGGCGAGCGCCGGGTCCACACCCTCGATGAGCTGGACGAGCTGCTGGTGGCGCGGGTGGAAGCGGGCCAGGTCGAACAACTGGTGCATGCCGTCCACGGCGGCGAACGCGAGTCGCTTGTACAGCCAATTGTTCAGCTCCCCGGCCTGGGCGTAGTTCTTGGTCTCTGGGGTCGTGGAGTGGAGCATCAGGTACTCGGACAGCACCTCGAAGTACAGGTATCCGAGGAACGGCACGGCAGGCACGGCAGCGGCCAACTGGTCGATGAACTCGGGAGCCGCCGTGGCGCGGCCGGCTGCGTTGCGCAGAGCCGTGTCGAGGAACACGGCCGCGGCGCCCAGCCCGGCCGCCACGGCATGGTCAAGCTGGTCGCTCTCGGCCAGGGTGAGAAAGCTCTGGTAGCGCAGGTAGGTGCGCAGGTGAATGGCCCCGAGGTGCAGATAGTCCACGCCCTTGGTGGGGATCGGAGCGTCCGGGATGACCTCGAAGATCACGGGTGTGGTGTTGGGCTTCGTCTGCATCAGGTAGGCCCCGAGGTTGTGCGGGCGCAGTCCCTCGCGCTGACGGGCCAGAGGGGAGCAGTACAGGGCCCCGACCAGGCAACCGGTGGAGACGTGCAGCTCGCCGCTGGTGCGGATGGCGGCGATGTCCTTGGTGGTGTGCAGCAGGTACATGGGCCGGCCGCTGACGAGCGCTTCGGTCATCGCACTGTGCTGGATCAGCCAGCCGTTGGGGGTGTCACCTTCCAGGTAGCGGCGCCATTCGCCCTCGCTCTCGGCCAGCGAGGCCGGGGCCGGGCGCTGCGCGGGCCGGGTGTAGTCCGTGTGGGCGTTCTCCCATTCGTCACGCAAGGGAACTCCTGGGGTTGAAGTCAGCAGCGGGCCAGGGGAGTTCGGAAGCTACAGGGTCTCGACATTCGCTCCTGACAAGCGGTTTCGGCAGTCGAGAACATAGGTCGCGCATTTCTCGATCATCGGGAGGTCGAATCGCGGGTGGTCCATGAGAAGAACCACCGCATCAGCAGCCGCTACCTCGTCCGGGGTCGCATCGACCCTGGGCACGTCCAGCTTGGCGTCGCTCGGGACGTTGGGTTCGGCGCCGCGCACGTCGGCGCCGAGGTCGATGAGAAGTTCGGCGACACGAGCCGAAGGGGAATTGCGCAGGTCGGTGGCGTTGAACTTGTAGGTCAGGCCGAGCAGCAGAACCCGAGATCCTCTGGCGGGCAGCCCGCGCTTGTCGAGTCCTTCCACGACACGCCGAACGACGTAGTCGGGCATGTGGCGGTTCACGTCGGCGGCGAGTTCCGCGAACCGGAAGGGGACGCCGAGCTCCTGCTGGGCCTTCCACGAGAGGAACATCGGGTCAACGGGCAGGCAGTGCCCGCCGACTCCCGGCCCCGGGGTGAACCGCGTGAATCCGAAGGGCTTGGTCGCGGCGGCGTCGATCGCCTCCCAGATGTTCACACCGAGGGAAGCGGCCAGCATCGCCATCTCGTTGACCATGGAGATGTTGACGAATCGGAAGGTATTCTCGATCAGCTTGGCCAGCTCGGCGACCTTCGTCCCGGACACCGGCACCGTGGTCTGAAAGATGCCGTCGTAGAAACCCTTGATCACATCGAGTGATGTGGTGTTGATTCCGGACACCAACTTCGGCGTCCCGTCGAACGACCACCGCTTGTTTCCGATCCGCTCGGGACTGAATCCGGCCAGGAAGTCCACCCCACCCTTGAGGCCCGACACCTCTTCCAGGATCGGCAGCAGCAGCTCCTCGGTGGTGCCGGGATAGCTCGTGGACTCCAGGACCACCGTCGCGCCAGGGCGAAGGTGCTCGCCCAGGGTCCGGGCGCAGGACTCGATGTAGGTCAGATCGGGCACGCCCTCGGTCAGCGGAGTCGGCACAGTGATCACCGCGATGTCGAAGCCGGCCAGAGCGGCAGTGTCGGCGGTCGCGGAGTAGGCCCCGGAGTCCAGCACCGCGCGGAGCCGCGAGGAGTCCACGTCCCTCACGTACGAATCACCGGCGGTGAGCCGCTTGATGCGGTCCGTGTCCACGTCGTAGCCGACGACTCCGTGGCCCACCTCGGCGGCGCGCACCGCCAGCGGCAGCCCCACATAGCCCTGACCAGCGACAACAACATGCATGACAGCTCCTAGTGATTCCAGTGTTTGAATGGACCGTCGTTCCTGACCGAGCAAGGAGAAGCGCAGTGCCCCTGGTGTCCGTCGTGATGCCCGTCTACAACTCGGCCGCCACGCTCGGCGCAGCCGTCCGATCGGTGCTCACGCAGACCCACAGCGACCTGGAGCTTCTGGTCACCGACGACCAGTCCTCCGATGGCTCCATGGACCTGCTCCGCGAGTTCGCTGAGCAGGACGAGCGCGTCCTGCCGGAGTCGGCACCCGAGCGGGGCGGTGCCGGCCGGGCCCGCAACCTCGCGATCAAGCGGGCCCGCGGGGACTACATCGCCTTCCTCGACAGCGACGACATGTGGCTTCCGGAGAAGACCGAGAAGCAGCTCGCCTTCGCCGCGGAGGGCACTGCGCCGTTGACGTTCACCTCGTACTTCAAGATGGACGCCGACTACGACGGCGAGAGCACCGACTGGGTCCCGAACGGGCGGGTGGTCCGTGCGCGGGAGCACGTGGACTACAGCGCGATGCTGGTCCGAGACCACATCGGTGCCCTCACCGCCATGTACGACCGCAATGTCCTGGGCACAAGGCTGATGCCGGAAATGCGCAAGCGCCAGGACTACGCCCTCTGGCTGTCGATCATGCGGGACGGCGCTGACGCCCGGGGCCTGGATGAGCCGCTTGCGGTGTACAGGGCCAACCAGGCGGGGTCGCTGTCCTCCAACAAGCTGTCGCTCGTGCAATACAACTGGGCCCTGTACCGCGAGCACGAGCATCTGTCGGTTCCCCGGTCGACGCGGGCGCTGGCCGGAGCTGTGTGGCAGTCGCTGCGCAACTCTCGCATCTAGCTCCGCGCACGGGCCCAGGGAGCCCGGTGCGCGTCTGTTTCCGGGGGTGCCCGAGCGGGCCCCGCCCCGTGGCCGTGCCGCGTGCTCGGGGGCTGGACCTGGGCGTGGGACTCGGTGGGTCACCGGTGCCGTCCGCCGGCTACGCGGCCGAGCCGTCGCCGGCCCTCGCACGCAGGAACAGCTGGAGGAGCAGCCGCCGGTCGGCGACCGGGACGTTCTCCTGACCGCTGTGGAGCGCCTCCCGGCCGTGCAGGAAGCGGCGCTGATTCACGATGAGGTAGTCCCCGGGCTGGAGCATGAAGGAGACCTGCCCTCGGACGAGCTCCTCGGCGAGCTCCCTGGCGGCGTCGGCGTGAGCCTGGCCGAGCTGGGACCGCTCCAGCATCTTGGCGGTGAACCGGACGAACCCCTCGCCCGGGTCGGAGCCATCCAAGACCGGGAACGGCTTGTACTCCTCGCCCACGCCGAACAGGTCGAAGAAGGTCCCGTAGTGGTAGGCCGACTCAGCCAGCAGGGCGCGGCTGTCCTCCGACAGCCGCGCCACCGCTGCGTGTGCGTCGGAGAGGATGCTGGGGCCGCCGCCGAGCGGGTCGGGGCGAACGCACAGGAGCGTGGTGTAGTCCGGGGGGAGGGTCGCGTTCACCAGGTCCATGTGGAACGCGTTGTATCCGATGCCGCTGGACTTGCCGGGGTCCTTGTCGACCTTGACCCCGATGTCCTTCCAGAGGGGCCAGCGCGGGAAGGGCGAGAACGGGACCGCCACCTCGGCCGCGAAGCCCGTAACCAGCCGCCGGAACCGCTCGCCAGTCCCCAACGTCTTGGTGAGGCTCCCCAGGCGCAGCACGGCGTATCCGCCCCCCTCTCCGGCCAGCGCGTGGCGCAGCGTCGCGGCGGTCTCCTCGAACCGCGGCGTGACCGTCAGCTCGGTCCGGTACTCCTCCATGGTGGACTGCGCCAGGGACGAACCGTCCAGCTCCCAGGGCGGGAGAAAACGGTCGATCAGAGCGGCTTCGAGTTCGCTAGGGATGTCGATGAACACGCGGAGCCTCCTTCTCTCTTGGCACTCTCGGGGTGTCGTTCGGGTGCTGCTGTCGTCCGGACGCCGAAGGCGGTCCGACGGCGGGTGTGTTTTGTCGGGCCGTGGGGCCTCGGGGGCGTGCCTGTCGCCAGGGTCACCGGCGAGGTCAGTACCGGCGTTGGTGAATCAGATCAGCATGTCCCTTTCTTGTGACGGGAATTCGCCTGCGGAGATTTGGCGCGGAAGTGCGATGGATCAGGCGGGGACGGGGACCAGGGGCAGGCGGATGACGATCCGCTTGCCGCCAGTAGCCGGGTCCGGGACGACCTCGGCCCGGCCATGGACCTCCCTCACCAGGGCGTTGACCAGGAACAGGCCGCGGCCCCCGAGGTCGTGGGCAGTCGGCAGAGGCTTCGGCTTGAACGGGTGGGCATCCGCGACGGCCAGCACCAGCTCGGCCTCGTCCTCGACGGTGAAGGTGACCGTGACGGTGGGCGAGAGCACGGCCGCGTGCCGCACCACGTTGGTCACGAGCTCGCTGATGATCAGGCACGCGGTGTCCACGACCTGCTCGGACATACCCCAGATTGCGAGGACTTTGACGGTCTCGCGGCGGGCCAGCGGGACGTGCTCTGCCGTAGAGATCAGCTGGAGGTCGTGGTGCATCGCAGTGCTGGACATCGTGCAGCTCACCCTCTCTCCGGGCGGCAGCCGCCCGGACCGTGACCGAGGGTAAGAGCTCCAGCACGCAGGGGTGTTCACCGTCGTGAACCCACGGGCCCCCAACCGGTTCAGGGCCGACGAAAGACCGCCGCAGGGAGCGTTCGTGTACGAAGCACCGTGCTCCGTCGCGTACGGACTCCGCGCTGAGGTGTGTACGGGTGAATGTACTCAGCCGCTTACGACTGTGACGCGTACGGGCTTATGTCCCCAGCCGGGCGAAGAGGCGCCGCCGGTCAGAGTGGCAGGCCGATGCGGTGGGCCAGGCCCCGCAGGTCCCGGGCGGTGTGGGCGGGCAGTTGCCGGTCGGTGAGGAACTCGACGGTGTTCCTCACCGGCGCGTTGGCGTGGATGCGCTGGGGGGCGATCTGTTCGGCGGTCAGCAGGGCTGCGACCGCCTCGGCCTCCCGGCCGTGCAGATGGGACAGGGACCGGCCCAGATCGGCGTGGAAGGCGGCCTGCCGCCCCGGCGCGTGTTCCAGGGCCTCGGGATGTACCCCGTCCCCGGCGGTGACGGCCTCACCGTGCAGGCCCAGGTCGGTGTTGAGGCTCACCTGGTGGATGCCGACGTTGGTGGGGCCGAAGTTCAGGTGCCAGGACCGCGTCTCGCCGGTGCGGCCGGCGAGGTTCGCGGCCTCGGCGAGGTGGCCGCGGACTTCGGAGGCGCGGGCCTTCCCGGGCCGTTGCCGGTCCTGGGTCAGCGAGGTGGCGGAGATCAGGTGGAGTTCACCGAGCAGAGCGTGCGCGGCCGGGCTCGTCAGATGGGCTTCCAGGGTGTTGGCTGCGGCGGTGGCCTGGGCCAGGGCCTGAGTAGGGCTGCCGGCGGACATCAGCACATGGGTGTGGAAGAAGCCGGAGAGGGCGGAGTAGACCGGATCGTCCAGTTCCGCGATCGCTTCGGACGCCCGGGTGACGGCGATGAACGCCAGGTCGGTGTAGCCGAGGTTCTTAAGCAGCAGCGTGCAGGCCGGGTGGTAGGCGTCCGCCAGCAGCTTCAGCATCGCGCGCCGGGCGGCACCGATGGCGGCCTCGGCAGCGGCGTGCAGGTCGGACAGCAGCGCGGGCAGCCCGGCGGCGAGGGTGCCGTATTCGGCCGCGTGGTAGAGCCGGTTTGCCTTCTCCACCCGCTCGGCCAGCACCGCCACTGGAACCCGGGGTGGGCGGCGGTCCGGCGGGGTGGCCATGGTGATCCCCATCAGGGTCAGTCGCAGGGCCGGGATCGCCTCATGGGCCGCGCTCGCATGCGGCTCTGCCGGGGCGAAGGGCTGGCCGGTCAGCTCGGACGGGGCGATCTGCAGGGCCTCGGCGAAGGCGGTGATGTGGCTGGAGCGGTCCAGGAGCCGCCGGCCGTTCTCCACCATCGACAGGTAGCCGACCGACACCCCGGCCAGTCCCGCGAGGTTGCGCAGGCTCATCCCGCGCTGGCGGCGGGCCGAGCGCAGGCGCTCGCCGATCCGCCTGGCCTGCTCTTCGTCCATCGCCCCCGCCTCAACTCCCGTGCCTCAGCCGTAGCGTAGGGCGAGCCTGTCGCCCCCAGGGGTCTTTCCCGCCAAGACGAGCGGCATCACCGCAGCCCGGCCCGCTCGGCCAGATTCCGCACCGCCGCGGCCTGAACGGTGGTGCGGTCAATGAGCGCGGCGACCAGGTCCCGGGCGAAGGGGTCCAGCCGCAGCCGCAGCGGTGCCACAGCTTCGGCCTCGACGAGCCGGGCGGCGGCCTGGTCGGCGCGGTCCTGGCGGGCCTCGGCCGCTGCGGCGACCAGCAGCAGACCGGAGCGGCCCGCGCCGCTGAGGGCTTCCTGGTCTGCCGCGCGGACGTGGTCGGCGGCCTCGCCCGCGTCGCCGTACTCGGCGGCGACCGCGGCGCGGGCCGCGACCACCAGGGACGACTCCCGTGCGTCGGCGGCTCGTTCGGCGGCCGCGGCAAGGAGTTGTTCGGCCTCCGGGCGGCGTCCGGCCATGGCCTGGGCGATAGCGGACAGCGCCGGCAGTTCCCAGTCGGCTCCGGCGTCCTCGGCGCGTTCGGCGCGGGCCAGCGCGTACTCCGGCAGGCCGAGATCGATCAACAGCCGCACCTCCTCGACCAGCACCGGCAGCGGTTCGAGCGTGCCGGGACGAGCCCGGTGCAATAGCATCCACGCCAGGTCCTTGTAGCCCAGCCGCCGCAGCAGCCCGGCGCCCAGCACATGCGCGTCCACGCGCAGCCGCACCGCCTCCTCCCGCCCTGGCCCCGCAGCGGCGGCCATCGCGCGGTCGGCCGCCCCGATCAGCTCCGGCAGCGCGAGCGCGAGATAGTGCTCATCGCCCGCGGCATCGGCCCGTGCGGCGGCCCGGGTCCGTTCCGCCAGGTCTTCCAGCAGCACGCCAGGGGCCGTGTCAGCTTGTCGGCGGACCATGCGGCGTCGCAGGTGGAAGGCGACCGCCCGCACTGCCGCGTGCTCCTCCCCGCGTGGCGGGTAGGGCTGACCGGTCAGGTCCGCGACATCCAGCCGCAAGGCGGTGGCCAGCGCCGCCAGTCGGCCGCGGCGGTCCATCCACTCCCCGCCCGTCTCCAGCCCGGCGAGGTAATCGGGCTCCAGACCGGTGCTGGAGGAAAGGTCATCCCGGGTCAGTCCCCGGCGGCGGCGCCAGGCGGCCAGGCGGGCCCCAATCGGGCCGCCAGCGGCCGTCTCATCCAGCTCGCGCATCACCAGATTGCTCGCTTACCCACTCGCCCGAACCGTGTGCTCTGCCAGGACAAAGGCCCGCCCTCTCGTTCCGGGGAGGATCAGGTCCCCCGTGGCGGGCCGCATATGCCTGTCGCGCGACACATTAGTCACACCGCTGAAGGCCACGCGAACGGGCAGGTGACGCGCCCGGTCAGGGCAAAGAGGGCTCAGTCAGGGCATAGGAGGGCTCGGGGCCGGCAGGACCGCGATGTTGTCCCCCGACTGCCGCAGTCGTTCAAGGAGACGGGCGTTCTCTGTCTCCAGTTCGGCGTTGCGCAAGGCCAGGACCTGGATCTGGTTGGCGTAGGTGGCCACGGTGTCCTTCAGCTCCCGGATCTCGGCAGCGTGCTCGCTGCGAAGCTCACGCTCCGCCTTCTTCAGCCGGGATACCTCCGCACGCAGTTCCTCCGGTTCCGGTCGGCGGGTCTGCGGCGGCCGAACGCTCGATCGACAGGTAGTGGTGCCACGCCCGCAGCGTCCGCTGATTCGCGAACACCCTGCGGGCCTTGTGCCGCTTGGTCACCTGAGCCGCGAGGTAGATCTCGCCCCGCCCCCCTGCCACGGGAGGAAGCTCGGTCGTCAGCAGACTCGCTCCCTCGCCCAGGCGCATGCCGGTGTAGACGAGCGAGTCGGCGAACAGGGCGTTGCGCTCACCGTGCCGGCCACGCCACTTCGGGTCCGGTCTGCCGTCCGGCAACTCGCCCCGCAGCCCGACATTGCGCCACAGCAGGTAGTCAACGAACTGCACGATACGCAGGGGCTCCTGGTCGTCGTCCACGTCGTACTCGGCGTTGACCCGTACGCGCTTCGGCCCCTGCGGCGTCATGACCGTCTTGTCGATGTACCGGAACGGCTCGCGATCCAGTAGCTCCTCGTAAAGGGCCCACTCTACCCACTTGTCGAGAGCCGCGATGGACCGACGCCACGTGGCAGCGCTGATCGAGTTCTCGTCGTCCATGCGCATGCGGACGACCTTGTAGGCGCTCAGGTCAGCGCTGTCCGTCTCCCATATCGACTTCCCTCCCCGGGATTCGTGGAGGAAGCGGCAGTACAGCATGATGTCGCGCATGTAGCCCTCGTGCCCGTTGTCCGAGCGCACGCCCCAGCTGCCGAGTTCGCGCCCGAACCGGTTCAGCTGGACGTCGTAGGAACCGTCGGGACCGAGGACGAAGTACTTCCCGTCGCGCGCTCCTGCCCGCTCCAGCACGGTGGACGGGTCGAAGGTCCACGAACCAGCTGTCCAAACCTGCGCAGTCCGATGCAGGAGGACCACGGCCTCCGGTGTCGAAGGCTCGATGGGGACGTCGACACCCAGACCGATGGCAGTTGAGGAGCTGGTACTGGCGTGCTTCATCGGACCCCCCTGAGACAGCAGCTACGCGAACATAACTGCATGCTTCGTGAGACAGAACGAAGCGCCAACATAAAAGCCGATCTCGCCGTGGACTCCGGCCAGGCCCTCCTGGACCTCGGTGACATCGGCCGCGCCCACCAGCTCATCACCGAAGGCGAAGGCCTGCTCCCCACGGTCCGGGACAAGACCCGCGGGGTGTTTCTCGCCTACCGCGCCGCGAGCTACCTCGATCTGAAGGAACCCGAGCCCGCCGCGGCCGCCGCCACCCAATCCCTGCTCCTGGCACGTCGCATCGGAGCACCCCGCTGCGTGCAGCTCGTCGACGACCTTCTCCCCCGCTTCCAGCCCTACCAGGACGCTCAGGGCGTTCCAGAACTCCTCCAGCTCGCTGCCGCATAGCAGGAAGGGGCGGATCCGATGACCACGGACGCCGGGCTCCTCTCGGTCAGAGAGCCCCTCCAGCTCGCGCTCTTGGCGGTAGGCGAGGGCAGCCCGCTGGTCGACGAACTCGCCGAAGCCGCCGCCGTCCACTGCCACCTGAACTACAGCAAGCACCCCGTCCCGGTGCTTTTCAGCAAGGTCCACGCAGCCCGCGCCCTGCTGGCCAGACTGCTTTCTCCCAGCACGGCGCGAGCCCAGGCTAGTCAGCAGGAAGGCCGCCCTCGCACTATCAGCACAAAGCCCCCGATCCAGCGGCCTATTGGCTCCGGGAGCCCGGGTTCACGAAGGGTGGGAGCCAAGGAGTGCGCCGACCAGCGTCCCGGCGAGCAGGAACGGGCCGAACGGGATCCTGCTCGTACGGTCGGCCCGGCCCGCGAGCATGAGGCCGATGCCGTACAGCGCGCCGAGCAGGTACCCGGCGAAGGTTCCGATCAGGACGATCGCCCAGCCGTACCAGCCCAGGACAGCGCCCAGGACGAGGGCGAGTTTCACATCGCCGAACCCGAAGCCGTTGCTGAGGAGGAAGAGCGCGAAGTGGCCGGCTCCGAGGATGAGGGAGCCGAGCAGCGCGGAGGTCCAGCTGCCGCCGGCGCCGGGCAGCACTGCGGCGACGCCGAGTAGGACGAGCGTGGCCGCGGCGAGCGGCAGGGTGAGCGCGTCGGGCAGCCGGTGCGCGGCGAAGTCGACGGCGGCGAGCAGCACGGCGACCGGGGCGAGCAGCAGCCATACCACCAGCTCGGGGCGGGCCCCGGTGGCGGCCGCCAGCAGGGCGCAGACCACGGCCGTGACGGCGGCGGTGGACAGTGTGCTCGGCCCGTAAGCGTCCTCGGCGGCGCAGCGAGCACGTCCCAGCCATCCGTTGCCGACGCCTGTAAGGGGATGGCCGGCCGGGCACATCGACCGCCAGGGTTCCTCGGGGGGTACGGAGAGCCGGTACGCGGCATGGGGTATGAATACGCCCGTGCCGCAGCCCCACAGGACGGCAGCCGTGATGATCAGCAACGTCTCCACCGGATGGAGCCTATGCTCAGCTGCGCTCGGTCCACTCCTTGAGTGCCGCGGCCAGGGCGCGCACGTCCAGGTGTCCGCCCGACACCTGGACGGCGAGGTCGGCGGCCTCCTTGGCGGCGAACCGTACGGGCAGACCGCTGGCGTGCAGGTAGCCGGCCGCGACCGTCGCGCCGAAGAGTTCGTTGCTGTGCTCCAGTGCCGGGACCCGGGCCAGCGAGTGGAAGAGGGCGGCGGCCCGGTGATGCGGCCGCGGGTATACGGGTTCGTCCAGGACGCGGAAGGCGTGCCGTGCACGGGCGGCCTCCAGCGCTCCCCAGTCGGTGACGTCCGGGTCGCCCAGCTGCGTGCGGGCGATCTCCAGGAGCCACGGAACATCTACCGTGAGGTCCACTGCGTCGCTTCCGCCCTACGCCGCGGACGCGGCGGTACCGGGCTGCGGGCCGAACCGGCTGGCGAACGCCTCACGCATCCCGGGGGTGCTGAGGAAGAGCGCGCTGCCCTCGAGGAACCGCGCCTTGTTGAGCTCCTGGGCCAGGACGCGTCCGGCGTACACCGTCGGATCCTCGTGCCGCTCGTGCGCCTCGCGCGCGAGCTGCTCGTACTGGTCGTCATCAAGCTCAATGCGAAGTTCCCTGGCCATGTCCTCCACGGTAGCCGGGCCCGGTGCCCGGCGGGAAGGAATCGGCTGGTGAGCTCCGTTGGTGGCGCCGTCATGACGTCTCCCTCGGTTCACTGCGGCCCGGCTTCCGCGGCGGGCACAGTGATCCCCTGCTCCGCCGGGATGAGTCGGAACGGCCGGAGCCCCGCACAGGCGGGGCTCCGGATGGATGATGGTCCGGTCTCCGGGGCTGTTGACGGCAGCCCCGGACACCCCTACTCGTGCTGGCTCCCGGCTGTCGCGCCGTCGGCGCTTTCCTGGAGCTGGCGTACGGTCCGCCGGGACATCCGGGCGCGAAGGGCGACCTCGCTGTCGCTGCGGCCCCAGCCGATCGCCGCGCTGGCCAGTGTCACGAGCTCGGCGCGCTTCGTCCCCAGCTCCTCCTCCGCGTACAAGACGTCGGCCTCCTCCATGCCGGCGACGTCGGCGCCGACGTTCTTCTTCGCCGCCTCCCGGGCCGCGGCCAGGGCCTGGCGCGCGAGGTCAACCCCGCTCAGCTCGCTGCTCACGCGATCGCCGCCCCGGCCTGGTCGCCATCGAGGGGCCGGGCCGCGAGCTCCGTCAGCCGGGCCGACCACGGCGCAGGCGCGACCGTCTCGGTACGGGCCACCGTCCGCTTGCGCAGCTGCTCCAACCGCGTCGCAAGCAGGTACTCGGCAGTGCGCTCCCGAGCAGCGTCGGCGGCCTTCGTCGCGGCGGCGACCGCGTCCGCGCCGTTCGGGTTCGCACGGAACCACCTGCGGTTCTGCTCGGTCTTGTATGCCCGGCGGGCTTCCGCGTCGGCCTCCGGAGTGCCGCCCAGCCGCCCGAGGGCGCTGCTGCGGTACTCCGGCAGGGACTGCTGCACGACCTGGAGGGCGTTGAAGGCGAGCACGGACGCCGCAGCGACGGGGTTCGCCTCCAGCTCGCCCGGCTCCATCAGCTCCAGGAACTGCTTCAGGGCGGTCTCGATGTCGGCTTCCAGCGTCGCCCGGACGTGCGCGGCCACCGCGGCGACGTCCGCGGCGTCGTCCAGGTCGGCCGCCCAGGTCGCCGCAACCAGCCCGGCCTCCGCGATCGCCGCCTCGGTCCGGCGCCGGTAACCGCACGCCTCGCACAGCCCGGCCGACCGCTGCTGCCCGCAGTCCTCGCACGCCAGCGCCTGCCGCACCGCGTCGGCGGCCGCCGCCTCCTGGCGCTCGCGCTCCCCCCGCTCCCGGGCAGCCGCACGGGCCCTCTCCCGCCGGACCTGCTCCGCGCGGGCCTGCTCACGGCGCCACGTGAAGTCCTCCGCCTCCACCGCGGCGTGCTCACGCAGCCGCTCCTCGAGGACCTGGCGCCGCTCCGCCACACCCAGCCCGGGCAGCTCCCGGTCGATGTCAGCCGCGATCCGCACCCGGCGGGCACGACGGATGTGAATCACGTTCCCGCAGTTCGCGCAGTCGCTGCCGGTGTCCAGCCGGATCCCGTCATCGCAGCGCACGTCCGAGCAGGCCGGCCGCTGTACCAGGCCCCGCCGGGTGATCCAGCCGAACGGGCTGCTCACGCGCGCCTCACCACCGGTCTCCTCCAGCCGGTCGGTAAGCCGGTCGGCCAGCAGCCGAGGCGCGCCCTCCGGCTGCATCAGCAAGTCCTTCAGCCGCTCCAGCTCGGCATTTACAGCCTTCGCGACCTGGTCTTGCTGCCAGCGGTTCAGCCCCGCCCACAGCCACGCGACCGGCCCCAGAGCAACCCGCAGATCAAGATCCTCGGGAAGGTCCACCCTCCCCCGCTGCCGAGTCTTTCCGCCCGCCACGGCCTTGAGCCGGCCACCGGCCTTGGTCCCGGCAGCACGCTGCCCACCCTGCTCATCGACCGCGGACTTGCCAGGCTTTGCCCCGCGGAGCGGGCCGACCTCTGCCACCGGCGACGCAGGCTCGGCAGCGGCGTCCTCGCCGCCAACGGCCTGGTCCTCGCGCACGCACACGCGCTCCGGCCGACGGCCTTCACCCCCACGGCCTTCGCCGGAAAAACCACCAGAGAGCTGAGGAGAAGAGACGGGAGTAACCACAGAAGCGTGGTCTGCGTGGAACTCTGCACCATCGGGACGCTCCCAATTTCCCGCTTCCATGGCCGCCTCAGCACCACAAACCCCAGAAGTACCAAGGGCGCCGGCATCCTGGCCGGGAGCAAGATCTCCGACTGCACCATCGGGACGCTGCGAAAACACCGACCCAGAGCCCGAAACCGGCTCCACAGGGGCCAGAACACGGCCGTACGCACGGGCGACCGGCAGCAGCATGACTCGGCCACGGCCGTTCATCCCTGTCACCGTCGCCTTGCGCTGCCGCGCGACGACACCGGCCTCCGTCAGCCGGGCCAGCACCTTCCGCGCCCCGGCCGGCGAGCAGCCCAGCAGCCGGGACAGCGTCGCCGCCCCGCGCCCCTCCTTCTTCCGCACCGAGCCGCCGCACAGCTGCAGCCAGCCCGACGCCCGGGTGTTCAGCACCATCAGCAACAGCCCGAGCCGGTCCGTCGCCGCGCCCTTGCCCGTGCGGCCGGCCAGTAGCCCGGGCGGCGTCGGCTCCTTGTCCTCCGGCGCCCAGCCCGGCCCGAACAACGCCTCGATCAGGCGCAGCAGCACCGCCAGCTCAGCCTTGTTCAGCGCCAGAGGGTGCGCCGCTCCCCCGCCCTGGTGCGCCCGCCACAGGGGCATGACCAGGCAGTCCAGCCCGACCGGGTGCCCCTCATTGTTGATGACCATCCGGGTGTGCAGCGCGTCCGTCCTCCGCAGAACGGGCAGCACGTCGTGATGGACCGTCGACGCCGTCATACCCAGCCACCGACCCAGCTCCGCACCCCAGATGTACGACTGGAGATCATCCTTGCGCCCCTCCGGCGCCCGCGACTTCGCGTACAAGACCACCGCCGCCAACCGCGCCGCGTCCCCAAGCCCAGCCAGCGATTCGTCAGCTAGCAACGCCCGGATCGCGGCCAGCAACCGCAGCCGCATACCCCGACCCAGCCGCAGCGCCTCGTCCAGAGCCTCGCCGCAAGGACGATCCCAGGCCGGCACCGACCGCAGCACATCCCGCTGCGCGGGAAGCACCGAAGCGTCGACTACGACGTCTTCGACGCGCTCCGACAGCACCGCGGCCGACGCTGCCATGCCGCTCACGTGGATGTCCTAGAGAACTGTGCTCGGGGCGTGGTGCTAGTCCGCTGGCATGGCGGCATGGGTGGTTCAAGAAGAAACTGTGACCGGGAAGACGCCGCAAAATGCGCCAACCGGGCATGGATGGGCTGACAAAGGGCAGCACGATGCTGCAACATGGTTCCTGCCTCGCTTTGACATCGAGGTGGGCATGAAAAAGGCGCCTTTGGCGCTGGTTCGTGGAGAACCAAGATCGAAAGTTCGACCGGCCGCTAACCGGACGAACAATCCCTTCAGGGGGTCGGCAAACCCTCTGGTGGCAGATGGGACGCCATCAGCCGAGGTGACCGCTAATCACCTGGGTGGCCGGGCGTCCCGGCGGCTCGAAGACCCGTTCAACGGGCGCCGCCACAGACGACTACGACATCTCGCCCCCTTCCGGGGCGGAGGTGCACCCGCAGCCGGATTGGCGCGGGAAGACAAAGAAGGCACCCGTCCGGAGCGACGCACGCGTCATCGCTGCCACGGCGGGTGCCTTGGAGTGTGTCTGTCGGAGGGTACGGGTACCCTGCTCCATGTCGAGACCTTCTCTGGATAGGTCTGCGGCCGTGCCCCGGAGCACCACCTCGCGGGGCTTAACCATGTCTATATGGATCTTATTCAGGGACACGGTACTCCCCTGAGATCCCACAAAGACACCCCGGTACCGCTCGTGTCGCCAGTGGGCGAACGCTTCCTGACGGGGCACCAGAATCAGTCGATGACCTGCCCCGCTCCACACGCAGGGCACCGCCCGTGCATCATGAGCGGTATGCATGCGACGCAGAAGCCTAGGCACGACGATCCCCTCGATGTGGAGACCTTCGCTCGCCCTGAGCAGCAGCGCCGCTACATCGCGGCCATGAACCGCATCGCCGCACACCGCGGCTCCGATACGCCGGTCCGTGTCTACGTCAGCGCCAGCCCCAAGACCGTCAACGACTCCAACTGGCAGCGCTGGCTGAAGCGCATCACGGAGGACCTGCCCGAAGGCGTCGAACTTCTCCACTACCGCTCGGCCTTCGAGGAGGGCTCCTACGACTGGGACACCCTTGCGGACCAGCTCGACGGCCTCGTCGTCATCGGCAGGCCTAAGCGCCTCGGCAGCCGCGTCCACGTCCTCGGTCCCGTAGCCCGCCTCGAACTGCGCTCGCTCATTGCGAAGAAGCCTGTCCTGCTTTTCACCCATAACCTTGGGCTCGTCCCAGTGATCGACTGCAGGAGCCAGGTCATGCCCCCATCCGACGCACCGAGGCTCAAGTTGATTGCTCCGAAGCGCTGGAATCGCGGCTCGGCCACGCTGAATGCCGCGCTGGACGCCCTCCGGCCAACCGGCATCACCAGCCAGGAGCCTGAACAGCCCCGAGACCTTGAGGCTCACCTGGTGGCTCCGTTCGTCGTCGGGGCGCGCTGACGGCTGATGGCGGCATCGTGGTGCCCAGCGCTTCGGGAGTGTCATCGAGCCCCGCCTCCGCCAGGCAGGGTTGTGCCGTAGTAGTAGGCGAGCACGGCCTCGGCTCCCGAGCCTTGTGCGGTGGCTATGCGCTGGAAGCGAGCAGAACGAAGGTCACCTGCGATTCGAATGCGCCGGTGCTGCTGGTCCGGTCGGCAGTAGCCGTCCTCGTCAGAGACGAGCCCAGCCAGTGCAGCCGGCTTGTTCCCGAGATTGTTGAGCACTGATGTGACGGAGTAGATCGTTTTGGCCCCGTCATGGTCCTTCACCTCGACCGTCCAGCCCTCGCCGTACCTGGGTTTGGTAATCGCGACCTCTGAAACGGGTACGAGTCGTACGCGAGGGTCGTCCTCGACTTCGGCCGCCTTGTATCTGTCGGTCGATGGGCACAGCACGTGCAGTGTTGTCGTCACATCCGGGTGAGCTCGCAGCCAGGTCCCGAGTGGGCGATCAGCACCGAGGACGTACGTCCGGCCTGTGAGCTCCTGCGGAGTGGCGCGCCAGAGTGGTGGAGCAGAGAACTCGGAGGGAGTGGTTACCCACTCCACGTCGGACGGAGCGAGGTCGGTCACGCCAGTGGCGACCACGATGGTCTCCGCAGTGAGCAGGCGGCCGTCAGCGAGGGTGAGTTCGGCTCGGTCGTCGTGTCCGCTGGCCTTCACTGCTCGGCCCTGCTCGACGGTGCACCGGCCCGCCTTCTGTAGGCGCTCAAGGTCTGCGGCCAGCGCCTCGGCCAACTGAGAGCCGGTCGTCCAGCTGCCAGGTACGTTCCCCAGGGCGCTGATTCGGTGCAGTTTGCCGCCCACGGGTCCGGCCTCTAGCACCGTGGTCCGGAGGTTGAGGCTGGCTGCCATGAGCGCGGCCGCAACCCCGGCCGGGCCGGCGCCGACCACGAGGACATCGGTGTCGCATGACCGTGCATTCACGCAGACGCTCCCCGGGGTCCGTTGATGCGGGACAGGACGGTTTCGCTGGTCACCAGGTGGTTCGCGCTGATGTTCCGTGCTGCCATCAGGAGTGCCGCGTCGTGATACTGGGCTCCGCCGGTGGAGGCACAGGCGTCGGTGACGATCCACGGCCGGTAGCCGTTGTGGTAGGCGTCCCTAGCCGAGTCGTACACGCACGCGTCCGTGTCGATCCCGCACAGCACCAGGTCGGTCCATCCCGCATCCCGAATGAGCTGAGCTCCCTCAGGCGTGAAGACGGAAGCCTGGTCTTTGTCGATGATGGCGGTCGCATCGGCGGCGTACGGAGCGAGCTCGGCGGCGAAAGCCTGCTCCTCTGGCGATCGCAGCCGGGTCCACTCTGTGATCGTTTCATAGGGCGAACCTGGTTGGTTGTGGAACCGGGTCAACACCACAGGTGCGCCCGCTGCTCGCCAGCCCTCGACGAGCTGCACGATCGCGGGGAGAACACCACGGCTGTGCCGGTTGACGAAGCCCTGCTGTACGTCGATGACCAGCAGCGCTGTCGAACGAGGTTCCACCCAGTCCGCCTTCCATATGCCTGTTATGGGTTGCTGTCTCGCAGTGCATCCTGGGCGGCCCGAAGCCGATCAGGAAGTTCGCTGGTGGCAAGGATCGCCTCGCGCATCACTCGATGCTGGGCAGTCTCCGTCGGCCTCGCCGTAGTCAGCCGGACGTACGCGCCGCGCAGGAAGCGCCACCCGTACGCCGGAGGCATCACCGGGTCCTGCCCTTCTTCGATCATGCGCAGGATGTGCGACGACAGCGCCCACAGCGCCTGGACGTCCAATTCCAGGGCAACGATCTGGCTCGTCGTCAGGGCACGCTCGTCCGGCTGAGGGTGATAGGACACTCCAGACCAGCCGGCCGCTCCCCTCGAGGCACCGCCGTCGAAGGCCACCGCTTCCGGGTGCGTCCAGCCTTCGCGGAACTTCGTTTCTTCAACACCGGCCCCGAGAGGCCTGATGTTCTTCGGGTCTTGGCGGTTGACGAGGACCGATGGCGTCGTCAGCAGCTGCAAGGCGGGATCGAGCCCCGCCTTCGTCCACGAGTGATCACGCAACTCGTACACGCTCAGGACGTACTCCGGGTCCGGCGAAGGGCCAACCACCGTCCCGGCGGGGCTGTGCTGCTCCAACAGGTGCGTCATGCGCTGTCCGGCCCAGTCCCGATCCGTCAGGTACGACCTGTACCGCCACAGCGCCAACTCGGTCAGCGAGTCGAAGCGCTGGTGCTCTTCCACGAGCGCCAACGCGATCCCGCACGCGAAGACGTGGACTGTGGAGGCGTGTGCCGTCCGGTGCTCACCAGGCAGAACCCGCTGCTCAAGGCCTCCCGGGCCCGAAGGCCGGGGCGCGCCAGCAGCGTAGAGCGATCCGAGCTGCTCCCCCAGGTACACCGGCAGGAATTTGTACGAGACAACGGTGCATGGTGCTGGCTGGGCCACCTCGGCCCCTGTGGCACTGACAGGTTCCCCGCGCTGTGCCGCCAGTCGGAAGCGGAACGCCTCCTGCTCTTCTGGCGTGCACCGGGCAAGCGCCGCGTCGAGAATCTGTGCCATATGGGGACGGCACTCGCGAGATGGGTCTTCCCGCCAGTGAGAGACCGTTCGGGGACTGATGCCGAGGTCGTCAGCGAAATCGCGGACGGACTGGCGTTTCACCGACCGCAGCAGCAGACCCTCTTCACCTGTCCACCGATCCACAGCGATCACTACACACCCCTAGACGGGTCCTTGAACAGGCAGCAAGGGCCGTATTGCCACGCTAAGTCCACACCACTGCTACGCGGGGGCATCTCGCTCACAGTCCATGCGCCTGAAGCTAGTTGGCAACGGAGCCAGCCATTCAGCGATCGGTCGGTAGCCCCCATGTCGTCAGGCGTCGAACTCGTAGTCGAGGACGTACGAAGCCGAATCGAGTGTCATCTCGTTAACCTCGACCACGCGTTGGTCCTCGGCGAACGCCGTCCTGCAGATCTTGAGCACAGGACGCTCGAGGGACATTTCCAAGGCGGCTGCCTCTTTGCTCGTAGGCAGAAGGCCTCGAAGCTCCTCGCGGAAGTGCACGGGCGCGTGCCCAAGATCGGCGAGTCGCGCGTACACCCCACCCGGCCCGGTATCCGCCTGAGTGATCGCCGACCCTGCCACGAGGCTGTACGGCAGGTAAGACGTCGCGATCATGACCGGACGTCTGTCGAGCGTGTAGCGCCGCGACCGTGCGCAGGCGGTTTCCTCGTCTCCCAGCCCCAGCATGCGCTGGATGTGAGCCGGGGGGATGAGCTCTTCAACGGCTACTTGGTCGACATCCAACGGTCGGTTCTCGTCTGCGGCCCAGATGGATTTGCCGCTCCCCCACTGATCTCGTGCCAGGCGCTGAATGCCTCGTCGCCGGATGGGATGGAAGGCCTGAACGAAGAAGCCGGCCCCCTTCCGGGACTCGGCGAGTCCTTGGCTCGTGAGCATGCGGAGTGCTCGGCGGGCGGTCATCGGGGACACGCCGTACTGCGGCGCGAGGACGTTCTCCCCCGGCAACCGGGCTCCAGGGCCATACGTGCCCAGTTCGATCGCCGCCTTCAGGGCGTCAGCGATCTGCAGGTACTTGGGCTGCTCGTCGCCCGATTCATCCGCCATACGACTCCTCACCTCGCTAGCGATCCTAGACGCCTCGATGTCCAGCGCCAGCGTCGTGGCGGCCCCGGTCGCTGATCTGTGACCGCTTAGCCGTATTTCGATATCGAAGCTCTTGACTTCGATAGTGAGCATAGCCTCTACTGGAAGCAGCTTCGATATCGAAGTGGGGGGGGACCGGACTCCCGTCTCGGCGCGCTGAGTTGACGCCGTCTCGAGACCGGACCTCCACCCGGAACCGCAGTAGGCGGGCCGGTAGGGAACGGACGCGAGTTCCGATCCCGACGTACGACCAACCGCATAGTGCAGCCTGCTCGACATCGCTTACATGCGGCGCCGGGGTGACCGACCACCGAGTCGACACGATGTCCCCCGACGGGTTTGAGCAGGGCAGCCCGACAGCAGTTGCGCTGCCTGTCCTCCACGATCCGACCAGCGGGTCCCGCTGTACGGCTCCTGGTTGGCAGGGAACGCAGCCCAGTCACTCCCCCCGCCTAGGAGCTCGTCTTGCGTGTCAGCAAGCTGCCCCCGTACCGGCTCAGCGACTTCCGACCCCAGCACGTCAATCTCCGCGAAGGAGAGGTTCCGACTCTCCGGTGCCCGGAGTGCGAGGCCTGGCACTCGATCAAGCGTAGTCTCCTGACGCCGCACTACCCGCAGGCCGGGAAGCGGTGCTCGGGAAGCGCGCGGCGCATCGTCTTCGACATGACCGTCGAGGAGTGGGGTGCCGCTCTGGTCGAGGGTGCCCGTGAGGCCGGTGCCCGGCGGAGCAAACAGCAGTTCCACAAGCCGGCCCCTCCGGCGGCACAGACGGTCCACCGCATGTCGCACACGGTGCAGATGTCGCCGCTCGAACGTGCGCGGCAGGCGATCGCCCGGCACCAGGCCGACTGCAAAATCTGCAGCGGTGGCAAGCGGTGCCGGATGCCGCGGATCCTGGCCCAAAGCGCGGCGGGCCGTGCGGGATTGGCGGCGCTGGATCGTGCGCTGCAGGCCGTCGCCCGTCACCGTGTCGCCTGCGCCGACTGCAAGAAGGGCCAGTACTGCCCCATGGGCTTCGAGCTGGCCGAGCGGAAGGCGTGGACTGAGCAGACCCGCGAAGACGTGGTACGTCAGCAGGTCCGCGAACAGCGGGAAGAGCAGAGCCGGGAGCGCGGCCGTGACCGCAGCCACGCCCGCAGGAGGGCGTCGGACTGGCGTCGCGTGGGGCCCGCAGTCCGGCGCACTGACCGCGAGCGCGCACAGCGTCCGGCTGACACGGACTCCCCGAACAACCACACCAGCGTCCCGCTGGAACCGATCCACGTCTCTCGCTGAAAAGGAGGGGGAGCGAAAGGCTCCGCCTTGATTCCTGAGCACCGTACGGCCTGCGTTGCCTGTGATCGCCGCCTGTGTGATGTGCGGCGATGGCAGGGGGCAGCAGGACCTTCTCAGGTCAGCAGTCCCGCTGGGTTGGCCTCCGCCAGGGGAGGCCAACCCAGCCCGCGAAAAACCGAACAACGAGAACGGCCCCGGGGTGCATCCCGGGGCCGTTGTCGATCGTCCACCCATCTCAGGTGAGAGGAAGTACGACCTTGCTGAGGAACATGATGACATCCCGCGCGCCGCTTGGTGCACAGGGGGACGAGCACCCGAGCCAGGAAGACGAGGCGCTGCGCCGGGCCAGGGAGCACGACCAGAGGGGTGGGACCCGGTGACGGTCACGGTCTTCGGTACCGGCACTCTGCACGCCGCGGCCGTGGACGAACGACTCGTGGTCCCCGACCCGGTGCGGGGTCTGGTGTTGACCGAGCGGCGGCGCGGCTTCTGCGCTGAGGTGACGGCCTCTCCGGAGGCCTTCAGCGCTGTTCGCGTGCTGACCCGCTCGGTGGCGACGACGTACGGCGCTGACCCGGGCCTCGCTGATTCCGCCGAGCTCGTGGTGTCCGAGCTGATGGGCAACGTGCTGCGGGCTAGTTCGGAGAACGAGCCCGTCCTGCTGATCGTCGAGGTGTACGCCGTCCCGTCCGACGTCGAGGTGATCGTTCACGACGCCGTGCCGGGTCAGCCGGGCCGCCGCGAAGTCGCCTTAGACAGCGCCGAGGCGATGTCCGGACGCGGTCTGCACCTGCTCGACCTGCTGACCGATCACTGGACGGTCGAGCCGTCGCCGCTCGGCAAGCAGATCAGGTGCCGCCTCCGGGCGGAGTAACACCAGCTGTCTTACGGGGCGGACGGTCGGAAGGTCAGCTTCTGCCACTGCAGCACCACCGCACCAGGCGGAGCCGGAGATCACCGCGCTCAGCCGCCCCCATCCCCCCGCAGCCCCAGGGACTCCGCGTTCCTGGGGCTGCCCGCATCTGCGATCTCAACGGAGGACCCCATGCAGGACATCCAGGACCTCGTCAGCCTCTCCGCTGCCCACATGCCCGCCTCCGAGGCCGGCGTCGACTGGCGGCACAGCGCCGTTTGCCGGGAGGAAGACCCCGAGTTGTTCTTCCCGATCGGCAACACCGGTCCGGCGCTGCTGCAGATCGAGGAGGCCAAGGCGGTCTGCCGTCGCTGCCCCGTGATGGAGCACTGCCTGCAGTGGTCGCTCGAGTCCGGTGAGGACGCCGGCGTGTGGGGCGGCCTGTCCGAGGACGAGCGCCGGGCGATGAAGCGCCGCGCGGCCCGCAACCGCGCTCGTAAGGCCAGCGCCTGACCACACATCACCCGCAGCCCCTGCCCAGCCCGTCGCCACCGGCCCGGCCATCGTCGGCCCGGTGGCGGCGGAGAACGCAGGGACCGATCGCCCCAGCGCCCTTGGCGCCCGCTCCGGTCCACACCGTCCCCGACCCCCTGAAGGAGTTCGTCCATGACCGTGATCACCTCGTCGCTGTGCCGGCACGAGCCGACTTGCCCGCCTGCTGACAGCCCCGACCGCGAGGCCGCGAAGACCGTGGCCCGCCACCCGGAGCAGGGCTGGAGCCTGCTGTGCAACGCCGTCCTGCTCTTCGAGGACACCGGCGAACTGCTCCCCGACGGCCAGGTCGTTGCCCCGCATCGCCCCATCGCGGCCCTGGCCTGACGGCTGCCCGATCCGCCCGCACCGACCGCCACGCCTTTCGGCGGCCGGGTCGGGCGGTGCCAGGGAGCCGGACAGTCTGAGTCACTTGCCGAAGGGGACCAGGGCTGGCTTTGCGCCCGCCTTGCGTGCGCCGCGCCCAGTCTCATGGCCACCCGGTGACGCTTCGCGAGGCCCGCCGCCCGCACCCATGTCCGCCGGCCAGCTCGTGAGCCCGACGTGGGCAGAACAGGTGCCGGTCTTTTGATCAGCCGACCGCTCCGCCTGCCGCTTCGGGAACGGGTTGTCGTGTTTCGGGAGCAGCCCATGCCGTTTCGCACACGCCTTGACCGACCCTTCTGCGGGCGCCATAACGATCACCGACTGGCCGCGGACCGCGGCCGCACCCGACCCGGAGACGGCTTCATCGACCGCCGTTTCGGCAGCAGCCGCCCGTGTTTCGGGAGCAGTCCCCTTCGTTTCGCGCACGCCGTGAACTACCCCGTCTGGAGTGTCCTATGACGATCACCGACTGGCCGCAGACCGCGGCCGCAGCCGACCCCGAGACGGCTTCATCGACCGCCGTTTCGGGAACGCCCAAGACGATTTCGCGGACACCCGGCACCGTTTCGGGTGCGCCGGAGTTCGTTTCGGAGACGGAAAGCGGAACCGGAACGAACGAGTCCCCGGCGAAGCTGACCGGCACCCAGAAGTGGACGGCCGGAGCGATCGTTATCGCTGCGCTCGCCCTCGCAGGTATCGGCCTGTACCTCAGCTTCGAGCACGTCGCGGACTTCGCCCACAAGGAACTCCGCTTCGGATCACTGGGCAAGGGGCAGCTGTTCGCGGTCGGCGTCGACGTCGGCATCATGGTGATGATCGCGGTCGACCTGCTGATGGCCTGGCTCAAGCGCCCCATCAACTGGATCCGCTACCCGGTGTGGCTGCTGACGGCCGCCACCGTCGTCCTCAACGCCGCATCCGGCGCCCCGGAAGGGGCCTGGAAGCTCCTCGACTACGTCGCCGCCGGAGCCCACGGCGTCGTGCCGGTCCTCTTCATCACGGTCGTCGAACTCGGCCGCACCGCCATCGATCGCGTTGTCCGCCCTGACCAGGAAGAACGGGACTCGATCCCTTGGCTGCGGTGGATCCTCGCCCCGGTCGCAACCGCCCGGATCTTCCGCCGCATGCGGCTGTGGGGCGTCACTTCCTACCCGGAGATGATCCGCCGCGACCAGCAGCTCATCGCCTACGAGCAGTGGCTCAAGCGCAAGTACAAGGGCGACATCTCTCAGGCCAGCGAGGACGAACTGCTGCCGATGAAGATGGCCCCCTACGGCTACACCGTCGACCAGGCCCTGGCCATGCCCGATGAGCAGGAACAGGCAGCCCAGGAGCGGGAGGAGGAAGCCGAGCGCCGCCGCCTGGACGCGGAGACGCGCAGCGAGGTCGCCAAGGCAGCGTCCGAAGCCGAGCGCCTGCGCGCCAAGGGCAAGGTGGAGGTGGTCCGCGCGGAGGTCGACGGCCAGACCGGCCAGGCCCGCGCCCACGCCCGAGCCCAGGTCAGCGCCGCAGAGCGGGCCGCCGCGCTGGAGGAGGCGGCGCTGGAGACGGCCGTCATCGCCGAAGCCCGCGCCCGCCAGGCGGAGGCGGAGCGCAAGGAGGCCGACGAGCGCGAGGCCAAGGCTGCCGCTGATCTCCGCGCGGCGGAACTGGAGCGCCAGGCAGCCGAGAAGCGGAAGGAAGCGGCGGAGGCCGATCGGGTCGCCGCGGCGGAGGCTCAGGCGATCGAGACCCAGACCATCGCCGAAGCCCGCGAGGCCGCTTCCGAAGCGAACCGGCGTGCTGCCGAAACGGAGAGGGCTGCTGCCGAAACGCAGCGTGCCACCGCCGAAGCCGCCCGCAAGAAGGCTGAGGAGGAGCGCCTCGCGAAGGTCGCTCTCGCTGATGCCGCGCGTGCCGAGAAGGAAGCCGCCGAAGCCGAGCGGGCTGCCGCCGAAACGCGGCGGGCTGCTGCCGAATTCGAGCGGCGCGCGGTCGAAGCCGAGGACGTCGCGAAGCTCAAGCCGCGCGAGCGGGCGGTCCGCCGGGTCGCCCGGATGATCCTCGTGGCCGGCGGCGACGCCGACCGGCTGCCGCTGGCCGACATCCAGCACGAGCTGGCGGTCACCTCGCCCGGTACGGCCTCGGAGTACCGCCAGGAGGCAGCCGAGCTGCTCGCCCGCGGCTACCGCCCCTGATCCACCGTCCGGCACACACCAGTGAGGGCCAGCCCGCGGGATTCGGGCTGGCCCTCGCTGCGACTGCCGGAAGCAGTCACAGCCCCCACAAGTACACCAGGAGGGAATCCCCGCCGTGAACAGCGAAAACGACCCGAACTACTCCCCTCTGCGCGACGTCGCGCAGAGCCCGGAGGCAACCGCCCGGTACCTGGCCGACGTTCAGCGGGTCCTGCTGGACATCGGCAAGAACCTGGAGACCCTCACGCACGAGACCCGCGTGCACCTGCGCGACACGCACGTGGAGGGCGACCGCTGGTACCACGCCAGGCTGCGCGCGATGCCCGTGGAAAAGGCCCTCGGGCAGGTCCTCAAGAACCTGAACAACCTCACCGAGGGCCTGGAAAAGAGCGCCTATAAGCGCCGCGCCCACGACGAGGCCGTTGTGAATACGGCCAAGGACAGGAAGGAAAAGGAGCTGGAAAGGCAGCGAAAGAAGAACCCGCCGAGCCTCCAGGCCGCACCCAATCCGCTGCAGCAGGGTGCGCAGACCCAGAATTCCGGGTATGGTGGCCCCACGTCGATTTACGACCTCGGTAGGAGGGAGTCGGCGTGACGCGCCCCCTCAGCAGCGTCGAACGCTCGATTCAAGGGCGGAACGGCTGGCTGCAGGAAGAAGAGCGCAAGGCGATCGAAAGTCGCGGGGAAGTAGGCCGGATGGAATTCTGGCTCCGCGTTACTCGGTCCGAAATCTCCAAGGAAATCAAGGCCGGACGCGGCGACGTCATCGCCGCATTCACGCTGGTCTGCCGCCTCTTCAAGCTCGTGCTGGAGAAGCGGCGCGCGGGCGACCCGCGGCTGTTCGACCACCTCATGCAGTACGCGGACACCGTCCTGAAGCAGCACGGCCCGCGTAGCTGAGCGTCACCCACGAAGGCCCCGCCGGGCTCCGGCGGGGCCTCGCGCGCGTAAAGCGTGCACACGTGCACGTGCACGCGCGTGCACACGAGACCCCACTGTCTGTCAAGTCCCCTGGAAGGGAGGTGCCCTGTGTCCGACGAGTCCGACGACATCGGCGGCGGAACCCTGGTCCACGGCCCGTGGAGCGGCGATTCCACGTACTCGCTGCCGCCGACCCCGGATTTCATCGACACCATTCCGCCGCCGGAAGACATTCCGGCCGCTCCCCCGGAGAGCCCGGAGGAAACGACGATGGAACTGCCGACGATTCCGGCTGCTCCGGACCCGGCAATGGCGCTGCGCTCGGACGGGATTTCCCCGCCCGAAGCAGACGATGACGCGGATATCGAATTCGAAGACGAATACGTTCAGCCGCGTTCTCTCGCTGACCGTCTCGGTGACTGGCTGGAATTCCGGCTGGAAACGGCGCGGGCCAATCACGAAAGCGAAGCGCCTTTCCGTGAGGCTGAAATAGCACGGAAGGCGGCGCTGCTGGAGGGCCGCACCGCGCAGGAAGTCGCGATGATGGAGCAGAACGGAAAGCTCCACGCCGCGATGATGAAAGCGAAGGGCGACAAGGCGGCGGCGCGCGGAAAGGCCGACGCCGACCGCACGAAGTCGTCCAGCTCCGGCCTGGGGTCGGACAAGGGCCGCTCGAAGGCCGGCGGCGGGGGAGGGTCCTCGCGCGGCGGCGGCAGCGGTCCGTCCCGCAACAACTCCGGCGCCGGGCCGAACCGGTCCGGGGCGTCGCGCGGCTCCAACTCCGGCGGCCCCGGCGGCCGTTCGGGGACCGGATCGACCGGGGGCGCCGGAGGCGGCAAGGGCGGCGCGAAGGGCTCCCAGTCGGGCTCTGGCGGCCGCGCAGCCGGTTCCGGGCGCAGCGGTCAGTCCGGGGGGTCGAAAGGCGCTCAGACGGGCTCTGGCGGCTCCGGCCGGAACGGCAACTCCCGGGGTGACGGCGCCAGTCAGGCGCCCGGCGCCCGTGCCGAGCGGGCCCGCGGCCGCCAGGAGCGCGCCGGGGTCCGGCAGGCCGGGCGGCAGGAGCGGCGCACCGCCGGGCACGCCGCCGGTGTCGCGGACCGGAGCAAGGACCGCGACCAGGCCCGCGCCCAGCAGCAGCAGGCGTGGGAGGACCGCCGGGCCAGGAAGGCGCAGCGGGCTGAGGCTCGGAAGGCGGAGCGGGAAGGCGCGGCGTCGGCCGACCCGGGCCGCACCACGCTTGGCAAGGCCGTCGGCGAGGAAGCCCAGCGCCGCTGGGACAAGCGCCGCGCCGACGCGAAGGCCGCCGCGGACGCGAAGGACGCCAAGGCGGCCGGCACCGAGAAGGTGAGCCTGGCCAAGGACAAGGAGTCCAAGGCCAAGGGCACCGACGGCAAGGACGCCAAGACCGCCAAGGACGCCCCCGACGGGGCCTCCAGCGCCGCGAAGGACGGCAAGGCGGGTGATACGCCGGGCACCGACTCAACGGCCGGTGACGGAGCGTCTGATGGTGCGAAGAAGCGGCGACGGTTCCGGCGCCGGCGCACCGGCAGCACGGGCCGGGCCGGACGACGCGGACGTACCCGCCGCACCGGCCGCACCGGCCGGACGGGACGCGGTCGTACGGGCCGCACGGGTCGTACCGGTCGGCGTGGCCGTCCGGCGGACAGCCCGTTCGGCGCGGAGGACTCCACCCCGACGGTGGAGTGGCCCGACCGTCCCAGCCGCCCGCCGCGCACTGACGCCACGGGCGGGGACGACATCGTCGACGCGGACATCGTCCCCGACGAGCCCGCGGCCATGACGACCGGCGTGCGGGGCCTGCCGCCCGCGCCGGAACGGCACACCGCACGGCCCGGCACCAGCCGGCCGACCAGCACGGAAGGGAGCAGCGTGAGCAGCTCGGAGGTCAGCAGGCCGTCCGGCGCGGGCGGCCTCGCCGCCCAGCACCGCACGGACATCACGTTCGACGACTACCTGATGGAGATGGCGAACATCGCCATCCAGGCCGCCTCCGACCAGGAGCGGGCCGAAGCCCTCGCGGAGGCCCTCGACAAGGTCGCCGACGCCCTGCGGGACATGGCCACCGACCTGATCGGCGACCACAACGTCACCACCGAGGTCACCGAGCTGATCTCGGACCTGGCCGACGCCGCGGCCCGCATGAAGCAGCAGGCCGAACGGTGCGCGACCGAGTGCGGTCTCGCCCTGGAGGCCGCCAAGCTCGCGGCCGCGATGGTCGCCCGCATCTACGGCCAGGACATGGCCGCCAAGGAAGACGCGGGCCTCAAGTACGTGTCGGCCGCCGCCCACCACGACTAGGAACAGGGAGGAAACCCGCTGATGAGCAGCGATCTCGCACCCCGCCCCAGCGGCGCGGCGCCCGCCGTGGCCGACGGCGACAACCGCTACAAGGCCGTCCAGGCCAAGCTCGACACCCTCGGGCGCGCGCTCGACGACGCCGGGCTCGGCCTGGAGGAGCTCGTGCGCAGCATCAAGAGGAACGCCAAGCGTGCCGAGGACGCGGCCCGCGACGTCGACAACGCCGAACTCGACCCGAAGTTCGTGGAGCTGACCAGCAACGTCGGTGTCGCCCTCGGGGGCGCCGGGGTGCAGGTCAGGAAGCTGTACGAGACCGCGCAGGAGACCGCCGACCTCACCTACGAGACCAAGCGCACCCACTCCAAGCTGTACGGCGCGCTGGACGACATCCGCTCCAACCGGCGCGAGAAGACACCCCGGCCCGGGTTCTTCAACCGCTGACCCCCCTCCCCCACCCACCCCCCGCCACGGGCGGCCCCGCACACCTCGCGGGGCCGCCCGTGGCTGTTCCCGAAGGAGAAGCCGGTGACCACGCCGCGCAGCGTCGCGCTCGAACGCCTCGCCTACACCCTCGCCGCGCCCGTGCTGGCCGTGGCCCCGAACCTGTACCCCGACAGTCCCGTCAACCAGGTCGTGCAGCTGGCCGGCGCGGCCGGGATCGGCGGCTGGTTCCTGGCCGCCAAGAGCGATGAGCCCGGCGCCGGACGCAAGATCCTGCGCTGGTCCCCGCTGGTCCTGGCCGCCGCCGTCGACGTCGCCGGCGGGCACACCGGCGGCTTCGGCCCGTACTGGATGGACGGGCTGCTCGCCGCCGGATGGGCGGTGGCCGGCTACCTGGTGATGCCGTTCTCCCGGCACACCCGCCGCCGTCACCGCCCCGCCCTCGCCGCCCCGGCCCCGCAGCCGGCGCCCGCCGAAGTCCTCGAGGAGTCGGTGGCGCAGCCGGACGACGGGGCCGACCTGCTCACCCGCGACGCCCGGGTGCTGTGGGAGCAGGCCGGGATGCCCGGCCGCACGCACATCGTCAAGGCCACCCGGCACCCCGGCATGCAGCACGACATGACGATCCTGCTGCGCGCCTCGGAGACCGGCCGGCCGATCACCGGCCTCACGGAGGCCGCGGTCGCCGCCCCGTTCGCTGTGCCTTCCAGCGACGTCGTCCTGGCGGAGGTCGCCATCCAGCCCGGCCGCCAGGGTGGCCCCGGCTGGATGGAGGCCCACATCACCCCCGACGGCAACCAGCGCCGCCGCAAGGCCCCCACCGACAAGGAGCGCTGGACGGACAAGGTCGGCTCACCCAAGGGCGGCGCACCCGGCTCCGAGCTGGTCCACAAGACCCGCGACGACGAACGCGGGGTCACCTTCTACCGGGCGAAGATGGCCGACTCCACCGAGACCCCGCGCATCGACCTGGCCAAAGTCTGCCGCGCGCTGAAGCTGCCCGAGGACGACTCCTGCGTGTTCGTCCTCATCGACGGCAGCGAGTTCCTGATCAGCGCGTTCGACTCCCCGCCGCTGTCGCAGGTCTTCCGGGCGACCCGCGAGCTGCTCACCCCGGACGCCAAGGGCATGTACGTGTGCGGGTTCACCATCACCGGCCAGCCGGTGAAGACGATGGTGTACCAGCACGACAAGAACGCCCCGGCCCACGGCCTGACCCTCGGGGTGTCCCGGTCGGGCAAGACGCAGTTCTTCGCGATCCACATGGCCGCCCAGTCCCTGGATGGGGAGGTCGTGTGGCTGGGCACCGTCCGCAAGGACGAGAAGACGAGCGCTCTGGGCCGGTACATCGACCGGCAGGGCTCGAACGCGCTGTGGATGGCGCGCTCGCTGCGGGCGGCGAAGGCGCTGTGCGAGATCAGGGCGGAGATGCCCTGGCCGCACGACGGTCAGCCGCACGACTACAAGCCGGGAGACCCGCGTTGCCCGTACCGGCAGCTGAACGTCTACGGCGATGAGTTCATGACCGCGGCGCAGGACGGGGACTTCGGCGAGTTCATCCAGAAGGACGGCGAGGACCTCACGGTCACTGGGCTCAAGTACGGCATCGGCTTCAACCCCGCCGGGCAGAGCCCGTTCGCGCACAACGGGTTCTCCACGGAGATGAAGGACAACCTGCGACAGAACAGCAGGCCGGTCATCTTCAACATGGGTTCGCCCGGCGCCACCCGCAAGGCGGCGGAGGGCACCATGGAGAACGCCTACGACGTGCCGACCATCCCGGCCCGCTACTCCCGCAGCGAGGGTTCCGCGATCGAGCGGGCCATGCGCGGCGAGGCCGACCCGGAGAACGGCGTCAGCACGGGCGGCGTCGCGGTCATCGTCCTCGACAACGGCCGCGCCGTGCTCATGCGGTCGCTGTACGCGGATTTCGACACCGACCTCTCCGAGCTGTTCCCCGACGAGGTCAACCGGCTCACCGACCACGAGATCAGCGAGCTGGAGAAGCGCGGCCTGTGGTTCGACTGGAACGAGCCCGTGCGGCCCGGCGAGTTCTGGCCCGAGCCCGACGAGGACGACGAGGGCGATGGCCGCTCCCGCCGGCGCGGCGACGGAGGCGGCAAGGGCGGTGGCGGGCGCGGCTCCAAGGGCGGCGGTCGCCGCTCCGAGCAGGTCGCCTCTCCCCGCCAGGCGCTGGAGGCCATCAAGAGCCTCACCGACGCCTGATCACACCCACCCATCCCCGGGGCCGGCCCGCCTGAGCGTGGCTGGCCCCACCCGACCCCTTGTGAAGGAGCACCACCACCGTGGCCCTGTCCATCTCCGCCGCCGTGCTGCTGGGCATCATCGTCGTCGTCCTGGTCAAGGGCGGCTATGTCCGCGTCGGCTCCGCGCTGGCCTGCACGCTGTTCGGCTTCACCCTCGCCGCGACCGGCCTGGCCCCGGCCATCAACAGCGGCCTCGCCTCGTTCGCCGGACTGATCTCGAGCTTCTGACTACGCCTCGGTCCACGGCGGGTCGGGCGTGTAGTTGAGTCCGTCGCAGAAGCGGCAGTCCCACTCCGAGGGCACCTCCCACTTGTCGACCCAGAAGCCGACTTGCTTGCCCACGAAGAAGTTCTCACCCCCGCACCACCCGCAGTCGAAGACGAACTCCACCCCAGCCCCTTCCCTGCGCCTGTTGGTCCGAGGATGCCCGCGGCGCGTGTGCGGTGACTACCCACCTGCCAGCCTCAACTCCCCTGCTACGCAACGCCGAAGGGCGCCGCCGGACACGACTCCGGCGACGCCCTTCGCCGTCGCGCACCCCTCCCCCACGAGCCCTCCCGGCCACCACGGCCAGGAGGGCGCTCCCCTTCCGCGTGATCGGAGAACACCGATGGACCCCCTGCACACCCAGCACGGCATGCCCGAGTCCGAGGCCGCGGCCGAAGCCCGCCGCCTGATCGACGACTGGGCGGCCCGGCCCGTACGCCACCACCCCACCTCGTTCCGCGACGAGACCGAGCCGCCGGCCTTCGGCACCACCCCGCCCGTGAAGCAGGACGACCAGCGGATCGTCCCGGCCTGGGCGGCCGGGATCGCGGTCGCGAGCATCGGCGTCGGCGCCGGGATCACCGGCATCGGCTGTGGTGCCTGGCTGGTGCTCCAGGGCCTGGCCTCCGTCACGTTGAACGGCGTCCTCATGGTCACCCTGCCGTTCGCGGGCCTGGCCATGGCCGCCACCGCCATCGGCGGCGCGATCAGCAAGGCCCGCGCGGCCGTCACCAAGAACGTCTTCGAGGGTCCGGTCACCCACCACACCGAGATCCACAACAACACCACCACGCGCGGGGCGTTCTTCGCCCGCACCCGCAACGAGATCCGCTGACCGGCTCCGGCCAGCCCACCACCAACCTCTTCGCCGAAGGAGCAGCTGCACCATGTCCGACAACGACAGGCAGATGAACGGCCAGGCCCGCCCGAACGGCATCCTCGACCAGCTCGAACTGCCCCCGGGCCGCAAGGACAAGCAGCGCCTGGCGCGGCTGCGCGCCGCGTGGAAGGAGTCCTGGGAGGAGGGCGGCTTCCTCTACCAGCGGTGGGAGGAGGTCTTCCAGGCCCGGCACGGCGGCTGGCAAGAGGTCGCCAACTGGATCAAAGCGGCCGCACTGTTCGGCGGGATCAGCCTCATCGTCATGATGCTGGACGCCGCCGGCGACATCGCCTCAGCCACGCTCAAGGGCCTGTCCGCCGTTCCCGCCTCGAGCGGCGGTGACGGCAGCGGCCTGTGGGGCACGGTCGACCACCCCGTCCGGGTCTTCCTCACCGACCAGGCCGCGCACCTGGCCGTCGCCCCCGCCGCCCTGTACGCGTTCTGGCAGCTGACCGGGCTGCTCGGTCTGGTCGGCGGGTTCCTCGGCAACGCCGGAGCCCGCATCGCCTGGCTGCTGTTCGGCATCGGCACCCTCGCCATGATCTGGTCCGCCGCCCCGGCCGGAGGCCGCGCCGCCGCAACCGGGCTCGCCGCCCTCATGTGGGCACTGGCCAGCATCTTCGCCCTGCGCGGCCTGACCCTGCGGCCCATCGTCCGCAACCACCCGCCGCAGTACCAGTTCAACCCCGCGCTCCACCTGCACGCCACGATCCCCGCCCCCACCCCGGCGGGCGACGACCTCGGTCCCGACAACGTCCATCCGCTCCAGCGCTGACCCCGCAGTCGCACTGTCCGGCACCGCCACCGAGCACCGAAGGGAACCTGATGAAGCCGCAGCTTGAGCAGACTGAGTTCTGGGTCGGCACCTTCCACGGGAGCCACGACGGCCTCCCCGCCAAGGTCACCGCGACCCGCGACGACACCCGTGAGGAGCCGTACGTCTGGACGTGCACGTGCGGCGCGTCCCGCTCCTTCCCCACCGAGCACGACGTGTGGCCCACCGCCTGGCGGCACACCCACCCGACCCGCTTCGCCCGGCTGCGGTCGTGGACCGCCCGCCGCTTCCGCACCGCCCGCTGACCTGACGCTCTGCCTGGCCCTCGCCCGCCCCGCTCCGGGTCGTCGAGGACCGGACAGGCCGCCCGGCCGCCTGCACCACCCGCCCGCGAGAGAAGGAGACCCCGTTTTGGCGAAAGCCCCGACCGTCATAGGAGTGCTCACCGAGCCCCCGCTCCGACCTGGTGGAAGGTCAACCGCCACAAGGTCTTCGGCATCGGCGGGCCGGACCTGGAAGCGCAGTACGCGGAAGCGGTCGCGTGAGCCGCGCAGCTGACGGCCCGCACCCGCACCCGCTCACCCTGGCCGAACTCCCCGACGGTGACGCCTGGTTCCGCGGCTGCCCGGACTGTCACCTGCCCATCCAGGGCGGGGACGCCGGCCTCGCCGCGCACCGCCGCACCGTCCACACCCACGCCGGTGATCCCCGGCGGCCCATCACGATCCACCTGGACCTCTGACCGGCGGGGTCGGTTTCCCAAGTTTGGGAAACCGACCCCGGCGTGACGGGCGCTCCGCGCCGCCCCGGCCCCGCATCGACGTGGGGCCGGGGCGGTCGCGGTGGTCCCTCACCACCGAGCAGCGAGAGGAGCTGGACGTCATGTACCTGCGGATCTACGAGACACCTCAGGCGGTTAACGGGTCAAGTCGGCTGCTGGGGGCCGGTCGAACAGGCGGATCTTTCTCCGAGACGAGTGGGATGATCCCGCTGTGGATACTCACGGTTCTTCGTTTCGCCGGCGCCTCCTGATCGAGTCTCTGACGGTGATGGCGGCACCGGCATCGGACCAGACAACGTGGTTGGAGAAACACGGTGTCGTGACGGACGAGATCGCCCTCGATTTCGAGCATGCCTTCCGTATGGCCGAGCGCTTGGTGGAGGAAGGGCTCCTCGGCCGTGACTCGCTGCCCGACCTGCGGGTGATCGACTCGATCTTCGACGGGATGACACGCAACGAAACCACGAACCGGTGGACGACAGCGGCTCTTGGCAGCGACCCCGGGTGGAGTGCTGTCCGGGAACTGGCGCGGACCGTTCTCGCCCGGGAAGGCGTGGACGCCTCGGTGTTGCCAGACATTCGCGTTGTTCGGTGAAGGCTCGATAATTCAGGCTGCAACCGCCTGTGCGGCGGCACCGGCCTGTGGGAAGGCCACGGCCTCGTCATAGGTCCGGTTGTGCTGCAGGCAGCAGTAGAGCTGTCCGATCATGCGGTTGAAGAGGTTCCTCTGAGCCGCGGAGTGCCAGTCCCCGTGGTCGCGGCGCCGCCGGTAGTGCACCTTGGCCCCAGGTGATCGAGTGATGGCAGCGAAGGCCCAGAGGTAGCCGGCGTGGTTGAGCCGGTCGTTCTTCACCCATCGCCGGGAGACGCTCGACTTCTTCCCAGAGGCTCTGGTGATGGGTGAGGAGCCTGCGTATGCCTTCTGGCCGCGGGCGTCGGCAAAGCGATTGCGGTCGTCGCCGATCTCGGCAAGCACCCGGGCGCCGAGCTGGACGCCGAGGCCGGGGAAGCTGAGGAGGATGTCAGCGTCCGGGTGCTGAGGGAAAGCATCTTCGACCGCCCCGGCGAGGTCGTCGGCAGCCGTGCAGGCCGCCTCCAGTTGCACCAGGAGGGCGTGCATCTGCTTGCCGAGGGCTTCTTCGACCAGCGGCGAGTGGTGGGCCCACTCGGCCCGGAAGATGTCACGGATGCGGTCCGCTTCGGTGGCGATGCTCCGTTCACGACCGGCGCGCTTCAGCGCGGCCTGCAGCTGCGTGCGCGTGAGCCGTGCAGCCTGGGTCGGCGTGGCGGCGACCCTCAGGATCTCCCGTGCTTCCCGTCGGCAGAGAGCGTTCCTCCAAGGCTCGAAGGCGGCCAGCGCGGCAGGGTAGTACTCGCGCAGAAGGGAGCGGAGCTGGTTGGAGATCTGCTGACGGTTCCACGTCGCGTCCTGCTGGGCGCGGGCGAGAACGGCGATCGCTCGACCGAGTTCGCTGTAGTCAGGCAAGGGACGGTGAGCGTGCATGTCCGTGCGCAAGATGTTTGCCAGTACGAGGGCATCGCCAGGGTCGGACTTCTTGCGCGAGACGCTATGCCTGTCGCGGTAGCGAGCAGCGGCCATCGGGTTGGCGGTATCCATCGCCACGAGCCTCCGTCTGCAACGGACCAGCACCCAGCACGTCCCCGGCACGACCGTGACCGTGCATCCCCATCTCCCCGGACTCGACTACCTCGACCCACCGTTCCGGGGGACCCAGACCAACTCGCCATGCTGATGGACAGCGACCCAGACGGGGACGACACCGGCCGCAACTTCCCTGATCTCTGGGCACGCCTGCACGCACAGGAGGGATACGAAGAAGCCGCCCGCATCTGGAAGAGGGCCTGCATCGCGTACGGCGCCCTCCTCGGCTCCGTGAAGCCGGATAGCCACGGCCCACCCACCGGCGGTCGGCCGTCCAGCCAACAGACCGTGACCATGAGGCCCCGCACCCCGGACACAGATCCGGGGTGCGGGGCCTTTCGTGTTTGTGGGTCTCTCCGAGCCGTAGCCGAATCCTGGCACGACCGTCCCTGGCACCCAGCGTCGTACGCGCCGCAGGGAGAGGTCATCCGATCGAGTATTCCGACGGAATATCAGTCCCCCAGGCCGATGCGCGGCAGCATGCTGGATGAGCGGACACAACGAGACGAGAGCTACCAAAACTGGGCGTATAGATCGACCCGAAGTCTCGGATATTCCGACGGAATACCGCCCCGTTGGCGAGGACCGGGCTGCCAGCCCGCTAGGGTCACCTGCAGTTAGCACCCTTTCGTCTCAGGAGTACCCCTCATGGCCGCTGGAGCCTCCGGGCCCACGATGACCTTCGGCAGGAAGAAGAAGACCCGGAGCATCTGGGACGACCCTGATGCCGTTGAGGTCATCGAAATCCCCCTTGAGCAACTCCACCCCAACCCCTTCAATCCCCGCCTCGTCTACCGGGACGAGGACATCGACGACCTCACCGAGTCGATCAAGGCAGAAGGCGGAGTCCTGCAGGACCTGTCGGTTGCTGAGGTCGAAGGGTTCCTCGAGTACTGGCGTGCCCGCCTTGCTGAGACGCAGCCGGAGAAGCTTGACGAGCTGGAAGAGAAACTGGGATCTGTCCCGACGGGGGACTACGTCACCCTGATCGGACATAACAGGGCGATCTCGCTGGCCCGGGCCGGCCACGACACTGCTCCCTGCAAAGTCACGAACTCGAAAATCCCCAGGGCCCGACTCCTCGGCCTGCCCGAGAACATGCGGCGGATCCCCCTCAACCCGATCGAAGAGGCCTTGGGCTTTCAAGGAGCGCTCGACGACGGGATGCTTCAAGCGGAGGTCGCCGCACAGACCGGTTGCAAGCAGCCTCACATCTCGCGCCGGATCAAGCTCCTGAAACTGCCCACCGAAGTGCAAAGGGCCGTCATGGACGGACTCGCTGTCAGCGAGGCAGAGATCCTGCTCGATAGGCTCACCACTCCGGAGCAGTTGCTGCAGGCCTGGCTGGTCATGAAGGAAGAGGGAATCAAGGCCGCCTTCGCCGCCGCCAGGGTTCTGTCACCGCCAGCACCCACACCCTCCAAGGCCAAGACCAAGGCCAAGCCAGCTCCCCCCGTCCCGCAGCAGCAGAAGCACTCCCCCGACGACCCAGGGCCCGAGGGAGTCCCGGCAACGGGTGCCAATCCTGGACAGGCCAAGCCAAGCAGCTCTGAACTCAACGCCTCCGACCAGCAGACCGAGCGGACCAATCCCGAGGAGCAGAAGGAACCAGAGCCCGATCCCAGCGCCGAAGCGGCACAACTGCGAGTGCAGGCCTGCCGCACCGTCCTGGAACTGGGAGTCCCCTCGAACCCCCGGGAGACCCTGCGCCTCCTCGCCCCCGCCCTTCTCGCTGCCCCGAGCAAGGCCGCACGGGAGACGGCCCACGAGTGGCTCCGGTCAAGTGCCAAGCCCATCGGTCCCGATGCAGCGAAGCCGGACAAATACTTTGCGGAGGTGTCCGCATCCGGCGACGCAAGGCTGATCGCTCACGTGGCCCTGGCCGTCGCCCTGGCCGTCGCCGAGCAGCGCGCCTCGGCCGCCAGCCGCTCCTGGGATGCCCAGGACCGTGACTACCTCGCCCACCTCAAGTCCGCCGTCAACTATCAGCCCACCGAGTGGGAACAGGACCGCCTCGGCGGCAAGTGAGGCAGGCTCGTATTCCGTCGGAATACCGCGCTCGCTGAGGCAGCGATATTCCGACGGAATACGAGGGCGCCACAGCACGACTCTCAGGAGAACCATTGCCAACCTCTAGGACCACCCAGGCACCCGAAGAGCCCCGCATCTTCGCCTGCTCTGTCATCGCCGGTGGCGCTGGCAAGACTCAGGACGTCATCAACCTCGCCGTTGAGGCGGCCGGGCGAGGGCATTCCGTAGCCGTCGCCGACTTCGACCCCCAGCGCACCGCGTCCCACATCCTCGGCTACCAGGACCCACCCGAGGGCCAGCCGACCATCTTCGATGTCCTGCAGGGGAAGCACCGGCTTGAGGAAGCCGTCGTGCCGGCCCGCTACCGCATCGGTGAAGGCGAAGACGACAACGCGTTCCGCCGTATCCCCAACCTCGACCTCATCCTCGGGACGCCAGAGATGGCGGATGCGGAAGTCAACCTTGGCCTCGACCCTGCCGGTGTGCTGTGGCTGCAGAACGTCCTGGACGAGCAGCTGCCCCCAGGCCGCTGGAACATCCTGTTCTTCGACTGCGGTCCGACACTCGGCATTCTTCTGCTGTCGATCGCTATGGTCGGCCCTGAGGTCATCGGATGCGTCGCCGACGAGTTCAAGTACATCATCGGCCTGCAAGACCTCGAAGACACCCTGGACAAGGGAGCGCGCAAGTTCCGCCGCTTCGGCTTCAAGACCGAGGTCCAGCACATCCTCGCCACCAACATCCCCTTGGACGCCCAAGGAAACATCCGTCGCAGCGGCGGAGCTGTCGCAGACGATGCCATCAAAGCCATCCGCGGCAACCCGGACTGGAGCACCAAGCTGCTGCCCATCATCCGCCGCAAGCAGCGCTTCAAGGACACCATCGTTACGCAGCGGCCGCTGCGATTCCTTGATCCCCGCAACGAGGCACTCCAGGACATCGCTGCAGTTGCGGACGCCCTCGGCATCCAACGCCTCAACTCCACGCGGAAGCGATGAGCTTATTCCGACGGAATATCGTGCACGCGCGGCGCCTGCCACCTCAGCCTGGGGACAGGCGCCGCACTGTTGTCCGTGCGCCCGACAGCACGGATCCCGAGCGTCTACTGCACACCGCCATAGACTCAATGATCACTTTTCGCGGACAATCCGCCCAGAGCCGATCTCGAAGGGCCACAACCCGACCCACATCGTGGGAGTGTGAGAACAGCTCAGTTGTGAGGCTTAGATAGGGGAGTGGGACGTGGCTGCGGGGAACGGTGCGATACCCCAGCTGACCCGAGCACATCGGGTCCTGATCGGCGTGGTGGTTACCGGCGCCGTCATCATCGCCGGCATCGGCTTCGCGGGTTCGTACGCGGCCGTCCGCGAGTTGGCCATCCAGAAGGGCTTCGGGAACTTTTCCTACTTCTTCCCGATCGGCATCGACGCGGGCATCTGTGTCCTGCTCGCCCTGGATCTCCTCCTGACCTGGATCCGCATCCCGTTCCCGCTGCTACGCCAGACGGCCTGGCTGCTGACAGCGGCCACGATCGCCTTCAACGGCGCGGCGGCCTGGCCGGACCCGCTGGGCGTGGGCATGCACGCCGTGATCCCGGTCCTGTTCGTGGTTGCCGTCGAGGCCGCGCGGCACGCAATCGGCCGGATCGCCGACATCACGGCCGACAAGCACATGGAAGGCGTCCGCCTCACCCGCTGGCTCCTCTCGCCCGTGCCCACGTTCCTGCTCTGGCGCCGCATGAAGTTGTGGGAACTGCGCTCCTACGAACAGGTCATCAAGCTGGAGCAGGAGCGCCTGGTCTACCAGTCCAGCCTCCGCTCCCGCTTCGGCCGAGCCTGGCGTCGCAAGGCCCCCGTAGAGGCATTGATGCCCTTGCGGCTTGCCCGGTACGGCGTCCCGCTCGCCGAGACCGCGCTCGCCGGTCTCGCCGCCGCGGGCATCGAGGAGCCACCGATCCAATTCACCGTCGAGCGGGTCACTGCAGCGGACCAGGAGGAAGACGCCACCCTCGAGACCGTGCCACCGCAGGGGGAGGGTGCGGTCGAGCTGGAGAGCGCAGAGCCGAAGCCGGTCCATGACCCCGTCTCAACCGCTGTGCCCGGACGGCCGGACGAGCGGCAGGAATCGACCGAGGAAGCGGCTGATCGGTTCACCGAGGCATACCAGGCGTTCCTCGCCCAGTTCCAGGCCGAGCCGACCCCGACACAGTGGGCTATCTGGCTTCGCGACACCTACGGCATCTCCACGGGATCCGACGATCCGCTCTCCGAGGACCAGGTGCAGCCACTGCTCCGGGTCCTGCAGAAACGCTATGCGCTCGTTGGACAAGAGCCCGCTGGCACCGACGGAGCGGAGCCAGCCGACCAGTGGCACGACTACTTCCACAGCGCCTGGCGCACCTACGCGCAGGAATTCGGCACGTATCCGGATGCCGCCGCTCTTGCTGCGTACGTGTACGAGCGGGACGCCATCACTGGGGACGGCGGCCGACCCATCACCGGCGAGGACCTGGCAGCCTTCGTTACGAGCTTTGAGGAGCGTGAGATCGGCAGCAGCGGACCGCCCGCCGGAGCTGCAGCCGCCGAACCTGACGAGCAGCTCGCCGAAGAGGTCCTCCCGTCTGAAGAGGAACCCGAGACGGCGCCCGCCAGCGCGGGCGCCCAGGCCGCCAAGGAGCAACGCACCCCGCGCGTGAGCGCCGCCATCGATGACCAGTCTCCGAACGAGGATGCCGTCGCGGGGATGCCCGTCGCCCTCACCACCGTCGACCGCTACTACCTGGCGTGGATGGAGTACCAGGCCGAGACCGGTGCCGAACCGGAGAAGGCCGAGCAGCTGTCCGAGTTCCTAGCTGGCAAAGGCCTCTACGGCCGTGGCGGGAAGCCGGTGAGCCCCTCCACCTTGCGACGCTACTTGCTGCCATTCCGGGTCTACAGCCTCTGGGCCGAGCACCGGGTGCGCAGTGACAAACCCTCCTTCGACGCCGTTGCGCAGGACTGCGCAGTCCACGGGATCACTGCGCAGTACAACAAGCCCATCACCGCCGACTACATCGCTGAGAACGCCGCCGACTTCGAACGCCGCTGGCAGGCACTCATCCGCCACCACGCCGAGGCGCAGCAGTAGGTCCTTCACCGCGCACCGGCTGGGCCCCCAGTCTTCCCGCCGTGCCCAGCAGGCTGCGCAATCAGAAGAAACACCAGGTCAGCACTGCATTGCGCAGACACCGCGATCATTGCGCAGCCGAGCACACCGGGCCCTTGCGCATTGCGCAGCCCCGCCCGTGAACCGACGAGGAGGCCCCATGTACGCACTGCGCATCGAACCGGACGCCACGGTCACGGACCTCAACCTGCCCGCGACCGATGCGCACATCGCGATCCAGGAACACGTCGGATCCGACGCCGTCGACCAAGGGGGCTACCACCGGCGGGCCGTTCTGCACATTCACGGCAACGGGCTGAAGCTCGGACTTCCCCAGAACCTGGCCGCATGGGCACTGGCGAGTGCCTGGCGCGGCATCCCCCTGTACCCGCTGGCCGGTCCCATCGTCATCACGGGCCGAACCGCGAGCGGGGACATGGCGGCGCTCGACAACGACCTTGCGCACCACGCCAAAGCCGTTGCGCAGACCGTCCGCGACACCCTGTCCGAATCGCGTGAACGCCCTCCGGCCTCCAACGAGGCAGCCATCAAGGAACTCCTGGCGTACGCAGCCCGCGACGTCGCCTCCAGCGGGCAGTGACGCGCTGCGCATCTGCGGAACCACCGGCTAGAGGGCCTTGCGCACGGCCGTGCCCGAGCCGCCGAGGAGCTCGTTGATGAGCTGCGTAGTCTCCATCTCCAGCGAGCAGTCGAGCGCCCGGTTGATCTGCTGGACACGGGAGATGGCCATGTGCAGCCCTTGCCGGTTCCCGGCCGCATACTCGATCCTGAGCCAGTCCCGATAAAGGAGCTCAGCGGTGTCGTCTACGTCGAGACCGGTCGCGACGGCCTGGCGGGCCACGCTGAGGTCGTGGTGCGGGCCCGCAGGCGTGCGGTAGGTGGCCACAGTGTGTGCCACGTCGATGATGCGCGTGACCATTTCCTGCTGGTAGGGCTCAGCCCAGGGCAGGGCCTTGCCCCCGAACGGCCGGCCGCGCACCAAAGTGAGCGCCTTTTCCAGATCGGCCAGGCCGGAGAGACCCAACGGGAGAGCGCGTTCGACGAGCTGCAGGAAGCGGCTCCAGTCACAGCGCACTCCGGGGGCGAGCTGGTACGGGTCCTCACCAGAACTGCGGCGCGGCACGTAGGGGTTGCCAGCGGGGTCGTTGCCCAGTGAACGACGCAGACCCTGCAAGCGGGCGTTGAGGGTGCTCGAGGACCAGGGGCTGACGGGATCCATGTCGGAGCACAGCACGTCTGCACTCCGGCCGGGCCGGAAGAAGAGCAATGCTGCGAGCTGCGCCATCCGCGGACCGTGGCCGGTGCTGTCCACGCCGGTCACCTCAACCGGGCCCAACACCCTGATCTCCGGCGCGTGCAGGTCATGCGCCTCGCACTCCTCCGCCTCCGGCGCTTCGCGTTCCTCGAGCGAGGCCTCAGCGGCGTCGGCCTCCGGGGCCTCGTCGCCAACGGCGGTCTCTGCAGCGGCAGGGGGTACGGGATCCGGGGACGGGGGCAGTGCCTCGCCCGGGCTGGGATCGTCGCCTGCCGCAGTGGCGGGCGTGCTGGTGGGCAGGAGCCGCAGTCCGGACGGATCGGCGCTAGCGGCCAGCAGCGCCGGGAACACGCCGCTGCCCGCGTCGGATGCCGCCGCCAGCGACACGCTCGGGACGGCGGCGGGCGCGGCCGCCGCCGGCTCTTCCGCCGCGGTCTGCTCGGGCTGCTGCATGTGGTCGGGCTCGTCCGGGACGTCTTGCCAGGGCCCCTCGGCCGGATGGGACGCCTGCCCGGACACCTTCAGTGCCGTAGTGATCTGCAAGTAGGCGGAGTGTTCCAGGCGCTGCACCGTGATGTCGACGCCGGCGTAGTCGAGGTTCTGCGGTTCATGGAGGGAGGCGTTGAGGATTTCTGCCTCGGGGAAGTGCGCGGCCGCCGTACTCGCGGGGGCGATCAGAGTGACGGGGACAGTGCCCGCCTTGTCGATGACATCGGCGAACTGCCAGGCCGTGTCCGCGTCCAGAGACGACGCGCACAGCAGCAGATACGGCTGATGCTCGGTTTCGGGCATCTGGTGCGCCTCCAGCAGCCGTTCGCTCAGATCGCGCAGGGCGTGCGCGGCCTGCCGCATGTGGGCGATCCGCGCGGTGGGCAGCAGCTGCGGCAGGTCCTCGCCGAACCCCACGGTGACGACCTCGACTTCGCTGGCCCACGGGCTCATTCCGAGTTCCAGTGCGAGCGAGGTGCACACCTCGGTGATGTGGACGGGGTTGCCGTCCAGCAGCAGCGCGGGCAGTCCGGCGAGGTTGAGCAGCAGGAGATCGCCCGTCTCCGTGCTGCCGATCGTGACCAGCCCCGGATACGGTGCCGGTACCTCGCGGGCGTCGTCCTCGTTCAGGACGATGGCATCGGCGGGCAGGGCCCACCATCCGCCCTGCCCGGAGACGAAGGGCGCCGTAGGGGCCGCGGTGAGATCCTCGGGCAACACCTCCACCGTGCGGGTGCCGATCCGGGCAGCCCGCAGCGGCGGCAGGATCGCGTCCTCCTCCTGGGCCGCCTGGTGGGCCAGCGTCCGCAGCGCCACGTCCAGGCGGGCAGCACCGCCCGGCTCGGCGGCCGCCGCCAACTGGGCCTCGGCCGTGGATGTCTCCGACGCGATGGCGATCGTCTCGCCGGGCTTGCGGCGGCGGCGCTGCAGCGTACGGCGCAGGGCAAGAGCACCGGTGATGGCGGCCGCCAGCAGCGCGCCGGCACCGAGAACGGTGCGCAGGTTCAGCGGGCTGCTGTCCGGAGCCGTCGCCGGGGTCTCGGACGCCGTGGCGGCGGGGGAGGAGGCAGCAGCGGAGCCGGACGCTTCAGCCGACGCCGGCGGCGAGGCGGCAGAGGGCGACGCGCTGACGCTGGGCTGCGGGGTCGCAGAGGCCGGTGCCGACGGAGGTGCCTGATCCTGGCCGGGCTGCTCGGCAGGGCGGCTGGCCGGTGCGCTGGGGGCCGACGACTGGGGTGCGGGCGTGGTGGTCTGGCTCGGCGCGGGCGTCTGGTCGGTGCCCGCGCCCGGCTTCTGGCTGGTCGGGGGAGTGGTCTCCTGGCTGCCCGCCTCATCACCCTGATCGCGGCCCTGGGACGACTGGGAGGGCTGGGCGCCGGGCACGGTGACCTGCTGCCCCGCATAGATGACGTTCGGGTCGGTGATCTCGGGCAGGCCGTGCGGCTGTTCCTGGCCCCGGCTGGCCTTGAAAAGCTCGGGCCATTCGTTGCCGTCGCCGAGTTCCTGCTCCGCGATCTTCGACAGGTAGTCGCCCGAGTGGACCGTGACGACGTGCTCGCTCTTCTCGGCGGCAGCCGGCGCGGCCTCACCCAACTGCGTACGGAGGCCTACCACTCCAGTTGACGTGTCGGGCATCTGAAGCTGCCAGCCGGGCTGCAGAAAGCTGTTCGCACGGAAGATCGTGCCGTCGACCATGGTGTGGCCCTCGTTCAGGGCAGCGATCTCCCGCCACCTCTCACCATCGCCCAACTCCCGTTCAGCGATGCCCCACAGGCTCTCCGCCGGCCGTGTCTCGCGCACCGTGTACGACGTGCTGGACGCCGCGGTGCTCGCCGAGGACCTGGAGGCATGCTCGGTCTCGGCGGCCTGCCGGGCCTGGGGCTGGCCCGGGACGGGGGCCGCCGTGGTGGCCGGGGCGGCCTGGGCATCGGAAGCCAGAGCCGAACTCGTCGGCAGCAGCACCAGGATGCTGCCGATCAGGAGAGCCGCGGCGCGCTGGGAGGCACCCATCCCTCGCGGGGCGTGCCAGGTCCGGCCCCGCACCTGCGCGATCAGCTCGCGCACGGCGCAGAAAGCGAACTGGGCCCACCCGATCCACCCCACCGCGACGAGCAGCAGCAGGAACGCCGCACCCGTGTCCTGCCGGTCCAGCAGGTGCGTGAGGTCGTCGTGGGCGGAAGCCCAGATGACCGGTGTGGCCCAGGCCAGCAGCAGCGGCAGCCCGGCGACAGCGGCGGCCAGGATCACCAGACTCAGAACTGCTTTGAGGAGCCGGCCCAGGGTGCGCCAGGCCGCTGCGGCGGGGGAGGGGGTGGTGCTCATCAGTTTCCTTCGGGAGCGGTGACGCCATGCAGGAGGGTGGCCTTGCCATGGCCGGTCACCGACAGAGAGCCGATTCCAACCACCGACAAAAACTTCGTGTCGTACGTGCTGGTGACGACGACGGTGAGGGTCTTGCCGTCGCCGGACACGCTGACCGTGCCGGTGGCGCCAGCGGAGCGCAGGTACGCCTGGGCTGCGGCCTGTGCGTCCTGCGGATTCACGGTGATCGCGGTCCCATTGATGGCCTCTGCGGGGTCGATGGCCTGCCCGCCTGCCCGGGCGGCTTCGCCGGCGACGTAGTCGGCGCGTTCCGTGGCCCGCATCTTGCTGCCGCCGTCGACGGCGACGCCGATGATCCCTATCAGCGCGATGACGCACACGGCGACGAACACGGTGACGCCTCCTTGGTCATCCCGTAGCGTTCGGCGCAGGCCCCTCTGGCGGAAGATCATCAGTCCCCCCGCTGACGGTACTGATCCACTACCGAGGTGGCGGTCGACGTGAGCGTCTTGGCTCCTGGCACGCCCGGCAGCAGCAGATCCGAGAGGTTGACCGTGCAGGTCACGGTCGCGGTGACCGTCCCTACCTGCCCCACCGGCACGCTGAGGCCGCCCGTGTTGATGTTGACGCTGGTGGACGAGCACTTGATGCCCTGGTCGTTCAGGGACTGCGCGGCCGCCGCCTGCGCGGCGCTCTGCGCGGACCCCGCGGTGCGGTGAATGGAGGCCTCCCGTGCCGCGTCCTCGGCTGCCGCGTCGATCTTCGCGCCGGAGGTGACGATGCGTCCGCCGGCGATGGCCATACAGATGAACATGATCAGTGCAGGGAGGACGATGGCAGCCTCAATCGCCGCGCTGCCCTCGTCGCTGCGGAGCCTGCGAGCCCACCGGGCCGTCTTTCGCACGTGGTTCACCCTCCCGGGACGGTCCATCTCTCCACCGGGCCGGACGCGGACTGGGTGACCTGAAGGCCCGAGATGCCCGGGATCATCGACATGGCGGTGCCGGACACCTGAACCTGCACCCGCTGCCCGTTGCTGCTGGCCGAGACGCTGTAGCCGCTCAGGCTGTCACCCGCAGTGCGGCCCAGCACCTCTCGTGCCTGGGCCGCACCCTCGGCCGGGCTCGACTGGTAGGCGCGGGCCGCGGTGAGGCCCTCGCGGGCAGCGGTCAGGGCGATCTGCCGCGCGTAGTACCACATCGAGGCCTGGATCACGGCAACCGTGGCGAGCAGCACGAACGGGAAGATGATCGCCATCTGGATAGCCGTGTCACCGCGGTCGTCACGCCATCTTCGCCCGTGCCACCACTCCTTCAGCCGCTCGGGACGAGACATCACAGTCCAGAGAGCTTGCCGTTGTACTTGCCGATCACGATGGCGATGGTCCCGGCGATCAGCACGGCGCCGGTGACGGCGGCCACCCAGATGATGACGGTGGTGGTGCTGATGTCGCCGCGGTCCGGTCGGCTCCTGGCCTCCTCCAGAGCTTCCTGCCAACGCGTGCTCAGCCGGATCGCTGCACGGTTGGCGCGCCCGATGACGCGGGAACCCCGGCCGCCGCGGGCGGGTCGGCGGGAAGCTGTGTCCGGGCCGGCGTGCGGGCGGGTGGTCAGCCGGATCACAGCACGGCGCGTGCGGGCTGCGGTGTACCTCATGTTCTTTACCTCTCTGAAGCGTTGTACGAGTCGTGGTGGTCTCAGACGGTCAGCATGCGGATCACCGCGGGGAAGGCCATCAGGAGCATGACCAGGACGGCGAGCAGGGCTCCGGGCGCGGTCATCTTCTCGCTGGCCGTGTTCGCTTCCGCGGCCTGATCGGCCAGCAACTCGGCATTGAGCGCCGCGGTACGGGCCCGGAGGGCCTTGTAGACGGCGGCGCCGTCGGTAGCTGAGCCGCGCATGATGTCGGCGACGTCGTCCAGGACCGGCAGGTCGTATTCGTGGGCGAGTTCCGTGAGCGCTTGATACGGCGGGATCTTCTCCAGCCGGGCCCGGCGCAGCGCGCCTTGGAGATAGAGGAAGGGCCAGCCCTCGCCGACCTCGGCGGCCTTTTCGAGGGCCTCGGCGGGGCCGGCGTCGGCGGCCCGCTTGAGGGCGACCAGGTCGAGGTAGGCGGACAGGGCGTGTGCGAACTCCTCCCGTGCCCGCTTGGCCTGGTCGCGCACGGCGAGATCGGGCGTGATGAACAGCAGGCCGGCGATGATGAGTCCGACGACGGCGGGCACGTAGAACGGCAGGCCCACGCCCGCGATGATCCACGGAATCGTCGCGATCACCGGGCAGAGCAGCCCCAGCGCGGCGAACGCGGTCTTCTTGAGCATGAACTGGCCCGGCCCCTGCCCGAGCAGGGCCAGGTTCGTAGTGGGGACCCGGACGCCGGGGAGCCGCTCGAGGCGGGCCAGCAGCCACCGGCCCCACACCTCCTCGCGGTCCAGCTCCGGCTCGGGCATCGTCAAGGACGCCGGGGCACTGCGCTGCAGGGCTGGCCCCAAGGCGGGCTGGGGCTGTAGGAGTTCCCGGATCAGCAAGGCGACGCCAGCGCCGACGGTGCCGCCGGTTACGACAACGGGGAGCAGGTTCACGAGGCGGCTCCTTCCGGTTCCCGTGCGGTGATCGGCGGGTCCGGCTCCGGGGCGGGCGCGGGCAGCCGGACGGTGCTGGCTGGATCGGTGACCAGGAAGCGCGGGACGCGCCGGAAATTGCCCAGCTGCCGCATCAGGGCGAGGACGCCGATGAACCCGGCCGTCAGGAAGGCCAGCACGAGCTGTCCCAGCAGCGTGGAGTACGGCTTGGTGTAGGAGGGCACGAAGAACCCGGCCACCACGACGCCCACGGTGATGATGGTCATCCATCGCACGGTGGTGCGGGGCTTGGCGCGGTCCGCCTCGATGGCGCGCTTCTTGGCGACCTCTTCGCGGACAGTGCTCGAGAGGTCCTCCAGTGCCTGAGCCAGGCCGGGGCCGCGGTCGTTGACCGACAGGATGAGCGCGGCGACCACCTTGTCCGCGGTGACATCGTCCAGTTCCTCAGCGAATGCGCGGAGCGCTCCGTCCGGCCGCCACCCCAGGCGCAGCCGGTCGGACAGGTTGATGATCTGGGGTGCGAGTTCGTCCGGGGCTCCCTGGCGGCTGGTGATCATCGCCTGTTCCAGGCCCATGCCCAGCCGCAGCAGACCGGCCAGCCGCTGCGTCCACTCGCTGAGCGCCTCCAGCTGACCGATGCGGTCCTGCGCCATCTGCGCCGGGCTGATCAGCCAGGGCACGCCGATGACGGCCGCGCCGAGTAGCGCACCGCCGACGAAGTTGCCCGAGATCAGCCACACGGCGACGAAGACCACGACGGTCGCGACCATGAGGGTGCGCCGCCGCAGCCGGGCGTCCTCACTCTGGTTCTTCCTACCGCGCCAGGCCGCCTGCCAGCGCTTGAGCAGCGGGGCCCGGCGCGGCGCAGTCGTGCCCACGACACCCGCCATGACACCGATCAGCCCGCCGACCACAGCCATGCCGGACAGCAGCGCCCACAGAAGGATCACCGGCCGGCCCCCACCTTGAGCGGCAGCGGCGCCGACCAGGCCCCATACGACTCCTGCAGCAGGCCCGAGTCGAAGCCGACGCGGCGCAGGTCATCGATGCAGCCCGGGTCCATCCTCGGAACGGCCCGCAGCTCCCCCCACTCGCGGCCGGGGGAGAAGACCTCGTTGGTGGCGGGCCGTCCGTTCTCGCCGATCCCGGTCAGTTCCAGGACGTGGGAGACGTAGCGATGGCGGCGGCCGCCGATCTGCGTCTCGTCCGTCATGTCGACGTACACGACGAAATCCAGACCGTTGGCCGTCTGCCGGTAGGCCAGCTGCTCAGAGAGGTTCTCCTGGGCGAGCGCGTACAGCTCGGCGATCCGGTCGAAGATGATGTCCGGGCGCCGGGCGTGGATGGTGCACAGGTTGCCGCCTGACCCGTTCGTCAACGCCTGCATCATGGCGACGACTTCGGGGCCGCGGACCTCGCCGACCACGATCCGCTCCAGCGACATCCGCAAAGCGGGATGCATCAGGTCCAGCAGCGTGACCTCACCGGCACCGCGGCCGGTGACGTCCTTCTCCCCGTTGGACTCGCGGCCCACCAGGGACACGACCTGCTTGTGGTAGCCGTTTTGGTGGGCGAACAGTTCGTCCTCGGTCTGGATGGTCGCGAACCGGCACTCCGGGTCGAACTCCTTGAGCATCGCCCGCATCAAGGTCGTTTTCCCAGCCTTCTGCTTCCCCGCGATCATGATGTTCTTCTCGGCGCGCACGGCGGCCCCGAGGAACTCGCGCAGGATCGGGTCGATGGTGCCCAGCCGCACCAGATCGTCGAGATTCGCGTGGGAGACCCGGTGCCGCCGGATGACCGCATAGGTCATCGGCCCGAGCCCCGTGATGGCCTGGAGGCGGGAGCCGTCCTGCAGAGACAGCGCGAGGGTGGGGTTCGCGGTCGAGATCGTGCGCTCACTGTGCCCAGAGCCCCGGGCCAACTCACGTAACAGCTCCAGCAGTTCCTCTTCCGAGTCCGCGATCGGCCCGACCCGGCGGCGTTCGCCGTCGCCGTAGTCGAGCCACACCTCGTGCGGGCCCTGGATGATGATGTCCTCGACCCGGTCATCGTCCAGGTACGGCTGCAGCCGGCCAGCTCGGAAGAGGAGGTCATACACGGCGCGGCGAAGCGCCTCATCCTCTTGCGGCGTCATCGCCTGGGCGTCCGACCACAGCGCGACCGCCTCGGCGATCCAGTTCAGGCAGCGCTGCTCTTCACTGGCCCGGTCCATGTCGGGCTTCGTCTTGATCAGTTCCTCGCGCTGCTTGGCGACCTGGGACGCGATGTCCCGGGCCACCCGGTAGTCGACGGTGATCTGCGGAACCGCCGTACCGAGCAGCTGCGAACTGGAGGCAGCACCGGCAACTGCCGGTACTCCGTTGGTCTGCTGCCCCCACTCCTGGGGGACCGGTGCCACCGAGGGGTCGTGGTGCAACGGCCTAGCGCGCACGGGTCACCTCCCCGCCTGGAGCACGGGCACCGCGTGGATCGAGCCGGGCCCGGCGCATGGCAGCCCGCTGCACCAGCAGCGTGCTGCCCGTGCGGGCGGCCTTCATCAGCGGCGACTTGGGGAAGTGGCGCGGCTGTTCGGCACCGTCGGACAGCACGCGTGCGTCCTTCGGCGCATACGGCAGCGTGGCAATCACCGGCACCTGCAGCACACGCTGTACCTCGCCCGCGGGATACGGACCCTCGTTGATCATCAGCACGCTGACGTCGCCGACGCGCTCCTCCAGTGCGCGCACCCGGCCCTCTGCTGCTTGCAGGCAGCGCAGGGTGTTGCGGACGACCACGAACGTGGCGTCGGCCTGCTCGGCCAGCACCCCGGAGGGCCCGTACGCCCCGCGCCGGCCCAGGTCGATGAGGACGTCGTGGCCGCTCTCGGCCTCGATGCCGCGGAACATCTGCGCGAGGACCTTCCAGACCTGGCCCAGGCTCGCCGACTGCGAGGGGTCTGTGATGCCGGGCAGCAGCAGCCGGTCGCGCGGTGACTCCTGCTTGCCGTCCTCACTGCTCAGGTCGATCAGCTGCCGCCAGAAGGCTTCGCTGAACTCCCCCTTGCGGGCGGCGACCGAGAGGTTGCGCAGCCCGTACCGGTCGCCGAGCGTGCCTTGCAGCAGGCCGTGCAGCACGGCTCCGCCGTCCGGGTCGCACTCGGCCAGGATCATCCGCCGGCCCGCCTCCAGCGGCCACGACAGCAGCAGTGCCAGGGCGCTCGTGGTCACGCCGGGCGCGCCGCTGCACCCGGCGAGCGCGATGACAGCCATCAGTTACCGTCCGGGGCAGCGAGGACCAGGCGCAGGGTGCCGGCCGCCTCCCACGCGGCGGCCGTGGGGCCGTCGGTGGCTGAGGTGGCCACGTCGACGACCACGATCCCGGTACCGGGGGCGGCGCCGGAGGCCTTCACGACCCGGCCGCCGATGGTCTGCGGCGCGGCGTCGGACGTCTTGCCGGTGTCCGTCGTTCCCTGAGCCGGGACGTGCACCAGCTCCACCTTCTGGCCCGGCACCAGCGCGGTCGCCGGGATCTGCTTGGGCTCCAGGCCGATCGGCACCAGCTGCTCGCCAGCCTTCACCAGGTTGTCCTTCGTCACCTGCGAAGGGGAGAGCATGGAGCCGGGCTTGAGCTCCACGGCGGCCCGCTTACCCACCACCGACTTCAGGTTGTCGGCGCGTACCGCCTTGACGGCCGGGTCCAGGGCGACGGATGCCTTGCCCAGGTCGTCCTCGGTGAGGACCTGGCCGACCTGGATGTCGCGGACCACGGTCACCACGTCCGTGCGGTTGCCGACCTGCAGCAGCAGGACGGCAACTCCGGCGCCACCGGCTGCGATCAGCGCCAGCGACAGGGCGATGACGCCTGGTCGTCGCCTGCGAGCCGACACCCGGGGCGGGGCCACGGGCCCGGCCACTCGTCCCTGCTGCGGGACACCGTTCGGGGCTGTGTCTACTTGGGTCTTGCTCACCGTTCTGTCCTTCCGGCGGCTACCTGACGACCTGGACTTCGCCGACCGCCACCTGCACGTTGGTCTGCCGGACCTCGGTGAGCTGGCCGGCTCGTCCGCCGCCCTGCCAGTTGATCGTCCACGTTGAGGTCGCGGTCACCGGGAACTTGCTGTTCTGGGCACCGGCCGAGGTCTTGGCGTACATGTGTCCGCAGGTCGGGGACTGGGCCATGCCCTCGGACGACGTGTAGGGCGTACCGGGGCCGTTGCAGGTCACGGAGGCGCCGTCGCCCATCGCCCACACGATCTTCGACACCTTCGCTGTGGCGGTGACGGTGATCCCGCCCGCCGACGCCGAAGCGGTGTTGGGCCCGAAGGTCGTGGCGCTTTGGTTGACCCACATCCACATTGGAACGCCCACGGTGTACTTCCCGTCCGCGCGCGGACTGGCGATGTCCGGGCCCAGCAGCGTCATCGAGTCGACCGCTCGCTGCGCCAGAACTGCCGGGTCGACAGTCTGTTGCGCTGGCGGCTCGGCCAACCAGACCATCCGAGTGATGGTGTCGCCGTCGACGCCCTCCCAGCCACATGTCTGTTCGTACACGGCCCCGTCGCCGGGTTCGTGGCCTTCCCAGTCCAAGCTGCCAGCGGGTGGTTGCGGATCTGCGAGCTTGTAGACGCAGACCGTCTTATCGGTGGGGTCCCGACCGTCGGACGAACCGCTTCCACCTGTTCCGTCCGTGCTGCTGCCGCCGGCTTGGCCGCCTCCCTGGCCGGGGACGTCTACCTCGACCTCGCAGTCGTACAGGCCGCACTCGATTCCGCCGTCGCCCTTGGGGTCATCCTCTGCGTAGCTGGTGACAGGGACAGAGAGCGTGACCAGGACGGTTACCGCGGTGACGACAATACGGCGCGTCAGCATGACTTCCCCTGGGGCTCATCGCGGGTGACGCGCCACCCTTCCGGGTACTTCTCGACGATGCTGAGAATCCGGTACTTCGTCAGTCGGTTCGCCGGTTGGGACACCGGCTTCTTGGTCTCGGCATTGACCCTCCGCCACTTGGAGATGTCCAGGCAGCTGGAGACGGTCGCGTTAGGGATCTTGCCCGAGACGTCCACCTTGGTGACCGTCTGGTCGGTGAGGGCGACGCTGCCGATGTAGATGCGGCCGCGGTCGTGAGCACGCTTGGCGTCTGCTTCGGCGTTCTTCAAGACGGCGGATGCGGCGTACTGATCAAGGTGCGCGCTCTTGCCGGTACGGTCGGCGTAGAGCTTCTCCATCTCCTGCCAGTACGCCCCGTATGCAGCGACCGCTTCCTTCTTCGCCGTCTCCTTCGGGTCGGCGGGAGCAGACGACGTCGGAGACTGTGCGACGCTCGGGGACTCGTCTGCCGCCTCATGCTTCCCGTTGGATGAGCTGCACGCGGTCAGGGCGAGCGCAGCGCACAGCGTTATGGAGGCGGCGACGGTCTTTCGGAAGGGAACAGGGGAGTGATGGATCTGATGTGCGCGACGTTTCACGATGCCTCCCCGTACGGCGCGGTGTGACTTGACCGCTGCCCTGAGCCGCCAACGGACGGCAGTCCAGCTCCGCGGCTTGGTCCAGCTGCGGTGATCCGTTTGCGTAGCGGCAAGGTTACGCATATGCCAGTCAACTTCCCAGCTTGATATCTGAGTTCACTCTTACAACTCGGGACGTATCCGGTCACTTTCGCAACTGGATGTCGATTTGTAGTTCTGTGTCTTAGCCTGTTTCAACCGCAATTGGACCGGGTCGGACTGTCCGGGACTGCGCCTGGACGCCCGTCGCTCGTGGAAGAAATGTACCGACCCGTCGGTTCCTCTACTGGCCAGCTTCCGTGTCGCTGGACGCAACGGACCGCTCTCCGAGGAACCCTGGACAACCCGATGCGGTCTCACAGGTTGGTCCATGACCGGGATTCGCCGCCGGCAAGCGGTACCCACACATCAGATGTGGCGCCGTGCCTTTCGAGGTCGTCCAAGACTGCCGCGCCCATCGGCACCTGGCGGGCTAGCGTGCCCACGAGGGGGTGCTCGGCCACCATGGCCTGCAGGTCGTTGATCCGGTTGCCCAGGACGTACTGGGAGGCCCCGGTCAGCACGAACAACACCCGGGGAAACACGGGATACCAACGCAGCCACACCGCCCCGGGAGCGGCGGGCTGCCGTGAGCGTGGCCGACCGACGGGCTGCGGCTCGTACGACCACAACCGCGCGTACTCGATCAGCTTGGAGGCGAGCCGCTCGCTGCCCATGGTCGCCCGGTCGACCTCGACGAACGCCCGTAGCTTGGTGCGCTCCTCGCCCTCGATGAGGGTGTAGTGCATGACCGCGTCCGTAATGATCCGCTCGCCGTCGCTGAGCGGGTGTGAGACCTCCGGTGTCCAGTCCAGGTGACCGTGCTCGTCGCCGCGGCGACGGGCATCGGCGACGAACGCGAGGTGGCTGCGGAGCACGGTCAAGGTGTGCGGCGTCTTCAGCGAAGCCGCCGTGGCCGAGTTGATCGGATAGGCGGGGCGTCCCCGCAGTGAGGGGAAGTCTTTCGTCAGCCGGGCGCCCTCGCTGGTCAGGTACCAAGCGCGGGACCGGTTGGACTGCGGCAGCACGGTGTAGTCCACCAGGCCGTCGCGGCGCAGCTTGTTGAGCGGCGCGGAGACGGTCTGCCGTGCGGTGCCGGGCCGCAGCAGTTCGTGGAGCTGATTCGTGGTTGCCATCCGGTGCTGACCGAGCACGGCCAGGAGCTGATGCGGCAGCGGCTCGATGGGGCTTGGCGTACGGCCGGACGGCGTGGTCTCGAAAGCGGTGGTCACTTGTACTTCCTTTTCTTCTGCAGATGGACGGCCGGCTGGGCGGCGGAGGACTGGGCGAGGAAGGCGCTTACGCGGGTGAGCTGGTTTTCGGCCCGGTCGGTGAGGTGGTCCAGCGGGGCGGCGCCTGCCGTGGCCCGGGCGGCGCGCTCCAGTGCCCCGGCCTGGCCCGGGCGGGCGTAGTCGGCGAAGACGTTGTCCAGGTGAGGGCCGGTGATCCGGACGGGACCGACACGGCGGCCCTCGACGGTCAGCGACATGTAGTGCTCGAAGCGGTCCAGAGCGGCGACCACGTCCGGAGTTGGGCGGTCACCCCACTCAGCGGTGATCGGGGCGATGGCGGACTGCGAGCCCGCGGTCGAGGCCAGGGTGGAGGCGTTCTGCACCAGCGACAGTCGCACCGGGATGGGAAGGCGGGCCAGCAGCTGGGTCATGCCGTGGACGTGCACCTTGTACTTGCGGAAGTCCTCGAACATCGCGGCGATCGTTTCCGGGGCTGCGCCGGTGAGGGTGATCAGCTCGTCGAAGTACGGACGGAACGGCACCCGTTGGGCTTCGGGGGTGTCGCGGCGCGAGCGCACGGCGCGCAGCAGGTCCCGGGCGAGCAGCGCGGTGATCAGCCGGTCGGTGGGCCCGTGCCCGCCCGGGCACACCCACACGATCATCCGCGAGTCCATCGCGCCCCGGATGTTGTAGATACCGGCCGGCTGCCCGAGGAAGGCGCGGGTGACGGGGTTCGCGGCCAGGCGGGCGATCGGATTGAGGACGACGGCGAACGCGTCGGTGGACAGCGTGGGGAACACGGTCCGCCACCAGGAGCGGGTCTCCTCGTCCAGGCGCCCCTCGACCGCGGTGAGCGCCGTCGTACGGAAGACCGGGTCGGTCAGCAGGGACCGCACGTGAAAGATCGTGGCCTGGTCCTCCGGCCGCCCGGCCTGGCAGGCGGCCTCGTTGACGGCCACCAGCACCGCCAGGGCGGCGGTGAAGATGGTCAGCGCGCGGGGAGCGGTGGCGTCGTCCCAGCCGAGCACGGACGCGTAGGCGTCGGCGGTCGCCTCGACGACCTCGTGCGCGACCTGGCCCTGGTGCATACCGATCGGGTTCCAGCAACTGAGCTGTGGAGCAGGCCCGCTGGCGTTGAGGTCGACCAGTGCGATCCGCGGCATCAGGTGGTCGTGGGCGAGGAACGGCAGGGCACGCGGCCACGAGTCGCGGTGCGGGTCGACGAACATCAGCCCGCCGCCGGCATGCGCCCAGCCGATCGCCTGTGCGAGGGCGCGCTCCGTCTTGCCGCCGCCCGCCTTGCCCACCCCGACCTCGAACAGCGTCTCCTTGGCGTAGGTGGCGATCAGGCGCCGACGGCCGTCCGGGCCCCGGTAGATCCCCTGCAGCAACAGCTCGGGATCACCATGCTCGAACGTCGGCAGGTCGCCAGCGAGCAGAGGCAGACGGCAGTGCATCGTGGGCGGCTTGAGCAGGCCGGTCAGCTCTTCCAGCCGGACCCAGTTCGGACGGGGTGGCTGACAATGCCCCAAAGTCCAGCGGCGTTCGAAGCCGCGTCGGCTGGGCCAGCGGTCCGCCCCGAACCGCCAGGGGCCTACCCTCCAACCACGCATCGCCCAGCGCGAGCCGCCGCCGAACACATCCAGGGCGGCCTGGAGTTGAGCGAGCCGGGCTTCGGCGCGGCCCTCGGTGTTCGACGCGCACATCACCAGCAGCTGCACCCGCACCAGGTGGTCGTCCTCGGCGAGCTTGCCCAGCGCCTCCTCCGGGTCCACCCGGCGCGGGACGGGCGGCATGACCAGTCGGCGCCCGCCTCCGCCCTGCTTGCCGGCTACCAGTTGCTGCAGCTGCCAGGTGAGCGAGTCCTCGATGCCGGTGACGTCCTGCCGCACCCACCGGGCGGCCCGCTGGGCCTCGCGCCGCTCCGCGCGACGCGCGTCGCTCATCAGCTGCAGACGGCGCGCCCGCAGTGCCCACTTGGGGGCGCGTTGGATGTCGAGCCGGATCTCGGCGAGGTCCCCCAGCTCGGCACGGAGGTCCGAGACGGCGTCGATCAGCGGCTGCAACGGGTCCGGGTTCAGCGGAACCTCACGCAGGGGTGCGGTCGGCTTGCCGCGCAGGATGAACTCCGCCCGCACCACGTGGTCACGGGGCTTGTCGACGAGGGGACGCGCCCGGTTCACGGTGACGGCCGGACCGAACGGCGTGATCGACAGCAGGCGTTCGCCGCCGGCCGGCCCTTCGATGCGGTAGCGCAGCGGACTGGAGCCGTCGGCGCGCAGCCTGATCTGCACCGACTTCGACCGGCGCGGCGCCCACCACGGCATGCTCGTAGACGCCCGGGCGAGTTGCACACCCCGGCGGAAGATCTCCTCCAGACCAGGGTCAAAGTGCCGCGACGGTACGAGCTCCAGCGCCATCCGTTCGGCCGATGCCTTCCGCGCCAGATGGCGCACCGCCGCCTCGCCCGCGGCCCAGACCGCCACGGCGGCCAAGGCCACCACCCACCAGTAGGTGATCACCCAGCCGGCGGTGTGAACGATGCCCAAGACGAGGCCGAGCACCTGACCGGTTGCCGATGCGGAGGCCTGGCCAGTCAGGTACGGGGCTGCGGAGTCCACGTGGACGCCCCCTTCAGTGTGTTGGTGCGGGTGAAGTGCCAGTCGGTGATGCGGCCGTCGGTGAAGGTGCCGCCGCGGTCGGTGCCGGCCCACACCAGGTGCACCACCGCCTTGTCCGGGCTGCCGTCGCGGCGGGCGATCGCGGCCTGGATCCGGAAACGGGCGGTGGCGAACGCCGGCGCGAGGCCCTGCCGGGAGGCGGGGAAAACCGCAGGCCAATGCGCGCGGCCGATCCCGGTGGCGTCGGCGCGCAGGAGGCCGCGTCCCGCTGCCAGCAGTGCGCGTGCGTCGCCGGAGGGAAGATCTGGGGGCCACGCGGCCTCCAACGCCTCTTGGATGGCCGCATCGCCGGCCGTGCCTTCGCCGTGGGGCGGCAGTGCGGACTGACCGGCCGCCGGTTTCGACGCGGCGGGCGTAGAGGCAGGAGTGCCGACGGCCGGCGCGTTAGTGGTCGGTGTAGGGGCCGCAGGTGACGGATCCGTGGTTGCGTGAGCGGGCAGAGATGCCACTGGGACCGGTGGCTGCTGACCGTGCGGTATGCCGAGGAGGGCGACGCCGACGACGGCGAGCAGGGCGGTGCTCAGCACCAGCAGACGCGGTGAGCGGGGGATCGTGGTCACAGCATCCGCGCTCCCCCCGCATAGCCCGACATCGCGTTGACCGAGTCCAGCCGGACGACCGTGCCCGGGCGGGCGGCGTTGATCATTTGACCGCTGCCGGCATAGATCCCTACGTGATAGATCGTGGAATCGCGGCCGGGGGCGTAGGCATAGAAGACGAGGTCGCCCACTTTGAGGGCGCTCGTGCCGAGGCTGGCGGGGATGCGCTGGCCGACGCCGGCTTGGGCGGTCGCGGTGCGCGGCAGGCTGATGCCGGTCTTGGCGTACGCGTAGGTGGTCAGCCCCGAGCAGTCGAAGCCCTTGATGTTCGTGCCGCTCTTGCCGCTGGGTGAGCAGCAGATTCCGTACGACGGGCCCTGGGCGTTGCCGCCGCCCCACGAGTAGGGCACACCACGCTGGGAGAGCGCCGCGTCGATAACGGTACGGATCTTCCCCGAGACGTTCTTCAGGTCCGGGTCCTTGGCGGCGGCGGTGTACTGGTCGATCCAGCCCAGCACGTTGGCGACGTACTCGTCCGAGTGGTTGTACTGCAGGATCGCGGCCTTGAGCTGGGCATGCTTGGTCAGGTCGCGGCCGCCTCCGCACAGGTAGATCGCGGCGCCGAGCGCGGCGTCGTCGGCGTTGTGCGGGTCGGCGACCTTGTCGCCGTTGCCGTCTTCGCCGATCGACTCCCACGTGGAGGGCAGGAACTGGAACGGACCGACCGCACGCTCCCCCTGAGAGGTTCCGTCCCACTTGCCGCGGTCGGTGTCCGGGACGACGGTGGTGTTGCCGCCCTGGCCGGAGCCGTTGAGGAGCACCCCGTAGATCTTCGGGCGGATGTCGCCGTTGGCGGCGATGTTCCGGCCCACCGCGTGGTTGGACTCGGCCTTCGCGATCCCGGCGAGGATCGGCCAGCGCATGCCCTGGCACTTCGGCACATACTTCCCGACCTGCTGTACGGCCTTCTTGTAGGCGGCCAGCATGCGCGGCGGGATGTCCGCGGCACTGCCGCCCTCGGCGATCCCGCCGTCGTCCTGCTGGCCCGTCTTCAGCGCGACATACGCGCTGATCGCGTTCCCCACTGGTGCGGCACAGCACACGGCGGCAAACATCAGCAGCGCCGCCACACACCCCCACCGCGCCATCCGGCGCCGGGACGGCCTCACTGGTCCTCACCGTCCTCGGTCCGCCACCGGGTTCGCATTTCGCGCAGTGCTTCGGCCTGCCGCATCGACTCCTGTATCCGGGCCTGGTTGCTGGTGCCTGCGGAACCGTCCGCGTCACCGTCGCCGGGATGAACCGGACGCCCGGGCCTGCCGAGACCGGACCGAGGCACCGGCGCAGGGCCGTTCCGGCGGGGGAGTGGTGCCGGAGGCGGAGTTGCTGTGGGGCCGCCCGCAGGCCCGGCCGGCCGTGTGGGGGCAGGGGAAGGACGACCTGAGGGCGCAGGCCGCGGACGGGGTGCCGGGCGGGGGGTAGCGGTCGGCGTGGCTGCGGTTGGCAGGCGGCGGCTGGTGAACGGACCGGTTCCGCCGCTGTTGTCGGTGTGCTCGCGGATGACCCGGGCCACGTGACGTCCAGTGTCTCCCCAGGCCCGGCCGTCCTCGCGGACGGTGTTGCCCCACACCCGCACCTGCTGGCGGGCGTCCTGGGAGTAGCGCGAGCCCCCCGACCGCGCGCGGCGCACATTGGCCGGCAGACCGACCGTCGCCCCGTACGCGGCCCGGCCGCCCCGGTTGAGGATGCGGTACCCGCGGAAACGGACCAGCCGGTTGTGGGTTCGGGTCGACAGCAGCGTGCGGTCGCTGTTCTGGTCGTGCAGTACCTGGCCGGTGTTGCGGTCGACGACCTGGCCCTGCTCGTTGCGGTACCGGTCAGGCGGGCCTGAGGGCCGACGCGGACCTGCGCCGCCGCCTGAGCCACCGTCCCCGCCGCCCGACGGCCCGCCCGCGTCCGGGTCGCCGTCGGCGGTGGGCTTGCGCCACTTTGCCAGCTGCTCCTTGTCCGGGCGGCGGCCGATCAGCAGCCAGTGGGCTCCCTTGGCGCCGAGCCGTGCGCCCAGCCCACCCACGGCCGCGGCCGCGGTGAGCGCCGCCAGGCCGCGCCCGGCTTCGGCAGTGGCATCGGGGAGGAGCCCGCCGGTGTCCACCGGCATGCCCGCGCCGTCGAACAGGGAGGTGAGCGCACCCATCATCCGCTGCCGGGTGCCGAGCATCCCGAACCTGCCGCCGCCCCCGCCGGTGAAGGCGCGCAGCCCGCCGCCGTATCCGCCCATCGCTGCGGGGGAGTTCATGGCGAGCGCAGCGCCGAGCTCGGAGGTGTCGCCCGGCATGTGGGTGCCGCCGACCTTGGCGTAGCGCATCCGCATGGCCATGCGCCGGCCGAAGGAGGTGATGCCGGTCAGCAGTCTGCGGTGCCCGGCCGCGCCTGCGATGGCGAGGACGTCGATGAGCAGTATCCGCTCCCCCATCAACTGGGGGCCGTTGGTGATGGTGGCGTCGACGGCGATCCCGAAGAATGGGATGAACGCGCAGATCCCGACCACGGCCAGGACCGCGATGCCCCACAGGGACAGCCACTTCCACACGCTCTGCCGTGGAGGTCCTGGCAGCATGGCGGCGATGAAGGTGACGCCGCCGGCGGCCGCGGCGGCCGCGCAGATGCCCTGGGTGCCGAGCAGAACGATGGCGCTGGACAACAGCATGCCGCAGATGAGCAGGGCGGCGATCAGCAGCAGGAAGGCGCCGCCGAGGCGCCACCAGGTGGGCTTCTCGGCGTAGGCGGCGCACGACTTACCGACCGGGCCGGCCTTCTTCATGTCCGCGAGGAACGCGGCGAACGCCTGGTCCTCGTCGGTGACGATCGAGTTGGAGGCGTCGAGCAGCTCGCCTCCCGGCGTGAACTCCGGAAGATCGGTGCTGCCGCTCGGCATGCCGCCATCGACGCCGCGCTCGCAGTACTTCTTGGCTGCCCCTTTGATCAGGCTGCAGGCGTCCTTCGCCTTGCCCGAGGGAGTCGATTTGGGAATGTACCCGCCGGTGATCCACTTCAGGTGGACGGCGTAGGCCTTGCGGTCGGAGTCCTTGGCCGGGTCGAGGATGCGCCCGTACTGGAGGAGCATGTACGGCTTGACGATCAAGGCGTTGGTGATCGAATCCTGGATGGGGCGGGCCACTTCCGTCGAGGAGACCGGTCCCTCGCCCTCCCGTTGCTCGCACTTGATCTCGGCGTTGCCGGCCATGCCCGCGCACGGGTCATAGCTGGCGATCTTGCCTCCCCAGTCGTAGGAGTTGACGCTCTGCTGGGCGACCTCGGCAGCCACCTGCTGGGACTGCCCCAGCGGCCCGTCCGGGGCGAGCAGGGTGTCGGGGCGGATGAGAGCCGAGGCGGCGATCGCCCCGATGAGCAGGGTGAGGAAGATTTCGCCCAGACCGCGGCCGACCCGGCCACGCACGATCATGAACCCCGCGAACACAAACGCCCAGGCCAGCAAGAGCCCCTTCAACCCGAGCGTGTCGACGACCACCGTGTCGTAGGTGTCGGCGACCTTCTGCGCGGGCTTGGTGAGGAGCTTGAGCAGCGGGAAGCGGAAGGCCACCTCGATCGCCCACCCGGCCAGCCCGACCAGCAGCCGGATCAGCGTGAACAGCCCCGACAGGGCGAAGGCCAGAGCCTGGGTCTTGAAGGCGACGATGGATCCGCCGTCGGCGTTCAGGTCGTACCCGTCGATCGGCACACCCTCGGACGAGTAGATGTTCAGCGGGGCGAGCAGGTCTGACGTCTCGCTGTTGCTGTCGGCCGCGTACACGACCTGGGTGTTCACCAGGAGGAACACGCCGGTGAGCAGCACGACGAAGCCGGCCGAACGTAGGGTCGCGCGGTCTGGGCGGAACACGTCAGCGCCGCCTTTGCCCGGCGGCGCCGCGCAGCCGCCACACCACGAGAGCACCCACACCTGCACCGGCAGGCACCAGCCTCCACGCTCCGCCGGCCACGTCCTGATGACCGGCGGAGGCATTGGCCGCGGCGCCGCGCTCGCAGTACGCCTTGGCCGGGCCCACGATCAGGGCGCAGGGATCCCGGTGCGCGGCGTCGGCGGCGAAGGCCTGCCCGGTGTGCGGCCACCACCCCTGCGGCACGCCCACCCCGAGGACGAGCACGACGACGGCGACGACGACGGCGATCACGGTGAGGACACTCACGGCGCCGGCGACACGCTTCGAGCGGTCCCACGACAAAGTGGTCATCAGACGGTTTCCTTCGGACGGGTCTGTGCGGCCTCACCAGAGGGCGGCTTTGGCACCGTGTGGGAGACCGCGCTCGTGCGGCGTCCCGGCGTGGTGGTGATGGAGGTGGTGATGCGCGGGATGCGGGGGATGGAGACCTTGATGCGGCCGGTGTTCTGCCGCGGGCAGGTCAGCAGGAACTCGCCCTCCCGGCCTTTCTGGCCGACCGGGGACAGGCCGGTGGTCACCAGCCGCAGCAGCTCGCCGTCGTTCGGGTCGAGCCCGACGAACTCCAGACCGCGACGGGCGCGTTCACGGTCGGCGGTGCGGGCGAGTGCCCGGTAGGCCATCAGCCCGCGGTCGGGGCCGAGTTCCTCGGCATCGTGCGAGCCCGCCAGGAGCCCGGCGCCGTGCTTGCGGCCGTCGTGGAGGATCTCGTGGACCAGAGCCGTGCCCTCGGCGGACGAGGTGAGCCAGTACAGCTCGTCCAAGACGACGGCGGTGAACCGCTCGGGGTCCTCGAAAGCCGTCTGCCGGGCGATCGCGGCGATTAGGTAGAGCACCGCCCGGCCGATCAGCGCCTCCAGCGGCTGCTGGTGCAGGACCTCGGGGTTGGCGAACGCCGCCTTCGGGGGCAGCTTCAGACCCGTGGTGGTGATCACGATCATGTCGGAGGCGCTGGAGGCGTCCAACCTGACCGGTGGCAGGGTCGGGTCGAAGACCATCCGGGCCAGGGAGTTGGTCGCGACGACCCGGATGAGCCCGGCGAGGGTCGCGGCCGCGTCCTGCCGCTTGCCCACCTCGCGCGTGGCCATCTCCTCGAGGACCTCAAGGACACGGTGCATGGACGGGGCATCGCTGAGGGCGGCCTGCTCGACGGCATGGTGGAGGACCTCTCCATTGGTGCTCATCGGGCCGATGCCGAGCTGCAGGGTCAGATAGGACAGGGCGTAATGGCGGCCCTCCGGCCCGTCGAACATGCGCAGCGGGTCGATGGACACCTCGGCCTGGGCGGCGTCGATGATCTGTACGCGGCCCTTGGCGGCGGTGCGGGCGAAGGTGGCCCACTCGCGTACGGGGGTGCGGTCGATGCAGATCGCGCAGCCGCCGCGCGCCCACACGGCCTCGGCGATCAGCTTCTGCATCACGCTCTTGCCCGCACCAAGATCCCCGACGATGCCCATCGATGCGGACGCGTCGACCTTGGGCGCATCTGCCACGTTGATCATGACGGGGCGGGTGGTGCCGCAGTCCAGGTCGATGCCGAGGAACATGCCGTTCGGGTCGCCGACCTCCGCAGCGGTGAAGGCCCCGGAAAGCGCCCAGTCTTCGGAGACCTGGTGCTGGGTGAACTCCCGCACGACACCCGGCCGTACGGTGCCGGGCAAGCCGAGGGTGAAGAGGGCCTCTTGCAGGCCGGCCGGGCGCACGGCCCGGTAGTCGGCGCCGCCGAGCAGTGCGGCCAGGGCACGGGCCCGGGCGTCGCAGACGGCGGCGGTCGGCCCCCACACCGTCAGCACCGTGACGGACTGCACCTCGACCTCCACACTGGTGCGGGAGAGACGGGCATCCAACTCGCCCAGGTCGCGGGCGGCCTCGGTCAGGGACGCGGGCATACCGGTCGGGCGGGCGTCGTACTGGTCGGCCTGGTCGATAAGTTCGTTCTTCTTGCGCCGCACTTGGTCGCGTGCCTTCTCCGCGGGCACGAGCGTGAGGTCGACGGTGTAGTCGACGGGGAAGTCGAGCAGCTCCAGCTGGGCGAACAGATCGGCGGCGTCCTGGCTGACCGCGGGTGGGCACTCGGCCAGCGCCAACTGCGCCTGGTAGCCCAGCCCGTTGTCGGACTCGACCTGCAGCCAGCGCCGCCCCAGCGGCGAGCCGGTGTTCACTCGCCACCAGGCCTTGCGGCCCGACCGGGTGATGCGGCCCGCGCTCTTGAGCTCGTCGACGTCGTCGAGTTCGGGGTCGATACCACCTTCCTGCAGGCGCACCTGGCCGAGGTCGGCGTAGCTGGGGGAGCGCAGCACCCCGTCACGGAGCTGACCGCCGTACATCTCACTGGTCTCGGCCTCCGCCAGCAGCGGCTCGGCCATGCCGCGGTGGATGGCGTGCTGGATCATCCACACGATCTCCGCCGGGCGGGCCGGGCGGAAGGCGATGCCGCCGGCGAGCGCGGCCTCCACCTGCGAGGCCTGCTCCCGGTAGGCGCTCACTTCGCGCCGGGCCACCGGCGCCGGACGCATGCCCAGCATCGGTGCGATCTCGGCCCACGCCGCACCAAGGGACGCCGACACCTGCAGGCCGCCTGTTTCGGTCTGCAGGGGAACGGCCAGCCACAGGGTGCGGCGGTGCATCTCCTGGTCGTCCAGCAGCTCCAGGGTGGCCTCGACGTTCTCCACCCACGGGTGCCGGCCCGCACCGGGGGCCTGCTCGGCTGGCTCGATGCCCTCGATCATGCGCAGGGCGATCTCGCCCGGGTCGACCTGGGCGCACATGCCGTACAGGCGCGGGGCCCCGGACAGTGAGCGCACCAAGTGGGTGATCTTTGCGAGTTGTTCGTCTCGGACGGGGGCGGGCACGTAGGTGCCCTGGACGGTCTCCTCGCGGCGACCCTGAGTGTCGGGGCCCGGGTGCAGGCGGTAGACGGCCCACACGCTGCCCTGTGCCGACCACACCAGGTGCCCGGCGATGTGACGGATCGGAACCCTCACCGCGCACCCCCGTTCTGGGCGAGCGCGAGCAGTTGCTGTACGCCCGACACCGGCCCCGCTGCCAGTGCGGGAGAAACCGGCTGTGTGCGGCGGGGTGCGGATGATGGGCGGTCTGGGGCCGTGCTTGGGTGCGGCGCCCGGGCTGGACGCTGCTGCATCGCAGGGGAGGGTGCGGCCTGCGCAGCGGGATGGGGAGCGGGCGCGGGCGTGTCCTCGATGGTGAAGCCGCCGAGCAGCGGGTGCTCAGCGCGGTCGCGGGCGGCCCGCCCGCCGATCCGCCCGCCGCGGGGCTGCCAGCCGAGCAGCACCCACCCGAGTGCGGCCTGCATCGGGGCACGGCCCCGGACCTTCGGCCGGCGCACCATCCAGATGACCAGGCCCCACCCGACGATGGGGACCGGCCCCATCCACGACCACCAGCTGATGGTCTTGACCAGAAGGAAGCCGCCGCCGACGGCGACCGCGATCTGCGCGGGCGTGTACGGGCCGAGCGGGATCTTCCAGTCCGCGACCTTGCCCAGCACCCAGGGGTGGCGGCGGGCGGAGGTGTAGAAGCGGCCCACCCGTGCCGCGGCGGCCGCGCTCACAGCCAGCTCCTGACGCCCGGCGCGTGGTCATGAGAGGCCGGGAGTTCGGACCGGACGATCCCAGGAACGACGGGCGCCCCCTTGGACGGGTTCTTCACCTCGTCGGTGAACATGTTCGCCAGGTCGTTGCGCGAGTTGTACAGACCGAGCGCGATCACCATCAGCAGCAGGGCGCCGATCCCCGCCTTCAGTGAGAACTTCTGGATCATGATGACGACGACCAGGCAGATCAGACCGGCCTGAAGACCCTTCGTCGCCCACTCCTTGAACATGTTGATCCAGGAGTTGCCGAGGTCGTCCAGCTGGCCGGCGAGCATCAGGCTGTGCACGGTGTTCATCGCCCGCCCCCGTCCTTGGCCGTGCCGGACTGAAGCGCGGCGACTTCCCACCGGCCCGAGCGGGCCTTGAGCGTGAGCTCGTAACCCAGCGGCCATCGGCCGGCAGCGTCCCGGGCTTCCACCGAGGCGAGGACCCGCACCGTCGTGCCGTCCGGCGGCACCTTCTCTGCGGCTGCGGCTTCCTCGACGGCGGACACCTCCTGGACGGCGACCGCGGTGTACGGGGCGGGGGAGACGGCGGTGAGCTTCACGCCGGGCGCGAGGTAGCGGTCGACCTCACCAGCCCCCGTCAGGTAGGCGCCGAGGAACTGCCCGATAGCGGAGGACAGATCCCCCTCGGGGACGGTCACGGCGTACGACGACTTCGGCACCTCGGCCCGGGCCGGGCCGGCCACCACGCCGGGCGCACCGGTCACCGTGAACGAGGAGCCCGTGCTGTCGGAGGCCACCGGCACGGCGTAGTACCGCACCGATCCGCCTCCGTACTGCGCAGCCACCGTCACCGACCACGCACCGTCGGCCCGCTGCGCACTGCGCACCGCCGTCACGGACTGAGGCGCCGATTGCGCATCGGCGGCCGGGTCGGGCAGTTCGACATCCGGCGCCATCGACTGCGCAAGCCGCACCTGCGCACTCGTCTCGTCGTTCGCGCTGCTGCGCAACCACGCGCCGACGAACACCTGCGCATAACCGCCCGGGTCGGCGGCGGATGTCGCGGTGCGCACGGCGGTGGGCTTGGCCGCGGGGGCCGCCGCGACCGTGGTCGGGGTGGAGGCGACGGCGACACACAGGGCGATGGGGCCGGCCGCGATGACGGTCCAGACCGCCACGCGTGAGAGGCGTACGCGGCGGCGCATCGCCTCCAGCCGGGCGCCGGCCGCCATCGGAGCAGCGGCCTCGCTCTGTGATGCCTGCTTGCCAGGGGACATGGTCAAACTCCCAGGTCATGACGTGTAGTTGCTGACCTTGAGAAAACCCGTCGACCCCGACCCGACCACCGACCATGAACCCCCGACCATGGTCACGATGGGGACACGAAGTCCATGGTCGGGGTCATGGTCGGCCCGACCATGACCCCGACCATGGGTCTGCCGCGAGCCGGAGGCATGCCACCGTGTCCGGCGCCTGTTGCCCGGACCGGCGACCGCCGTGCGATCACGTGCCGCCCGGCCACAGGGCTCGGACATCGATGCGCAGACGGAAGCCGGCCGGGCCGTGTCATAGGCCTGCGCAGTGCGCGATACGGACCTGCGCAAGAGAAGATCAGGAACGCGCGGACGGAATGCGCAGCCGCCCCAGTGCAACTCGACTGCGCAGGATCCCAGGCCGGTTGCGCAGCCCGATTGCGCAACGCCCGTCCGGGGCTGCGCAGTCGGCTGCGCAATCACTGAGCGCCCGGGCTGAAGGCACCGTGGTCGGCCCGACCATGAGCCCGACCACGGCAGCTAGACGGCTCCGTTGCCGGATCGTGACCGATGGTCGGGGCTTGTGGCCGTCAGCCTGGTCGGGGTCGGCCGGTGAGCTGACGCCATGGAACACACGCACGCCTCCACGCCCAGGACTCCCGGCCGCCCCACCGCGACGAGCCCGGTGTGCCGCCATGGCCACTGCGCGCGGCATGCCTCGGGGGCACGGCGGTGAGCCGCTTCGGGGCGGGGATCCGCCGGGGCGTGATGGCGGCCGATCAGTTCACCCAGATCGCCAACGCGCTGTTCCGTGACTCCGGACTGTCGTTCAAAGCCAAGGGGCTCTTCGGGTACGTCAGTACGCACAGGAACGGCTGGCAGGTGACGGTCACCGACCTCGTCCGCCTGGGCCCGGACGGACGCGAAGCGGTACGCACCGGCCTGCAGGAGCTCGAGGCACGCGGCTACCTGATCCGTGAACGCCTGCGCCGCCCGGACGGCACCCTCGGCGAGATCGTCTACTGCATCACCGACCGACCGGCCGCCTTGGACATCGCGCTGATCGAAGCCGACGTGGTGGCCACGTCCCCCGAGGCCGAGCCTGTCGGCGGCCTGACGGCGGGGATTCGCCGGGGCGTGATGGCGGCCGATCAGTTCACGCAGATCGCCAATGGGCTCTTCCGCGACCGCCAGTTGTCCTTCAAGGCCAAGGGCCTGTTCGGACTGCTCTCCACGCACCGGGACGGCTGGCGGATGACCGTCTCCGACATCGCCCGCCGTGGACGCGACGGTGACTCAGCCGTCAAGAGCGGGCTGAAAGAGCTGGAGAAGCACGGCTTCCTGGTGCGGGAACGCGAGCGCGGCCCAGACGGCACCCTCGGCGCGGCGGCGTATTTCCTCACCGACCTGCCCGCTCTGCAAAGCAGCAGGTCACAACCAGAGTCGGGTTTTCCACCAGTGGATGACCCTACGTTGGCTGATCGGTCCACTAAGAACACCAACAGAAAGAAGACCACTCAGCAGAACACCAGACCCCTCCGTCCGTGCCGCGGCGACGCGTCGCGAGCACCTGGACGGACGGACCGGCCGGACACGCCGACGTCCCCGCCGGCCGCGCCCGCGGCGGATGAGATGCACGCGGGGATCCGGCTGCTGCTCGACCTCGGGGCGGCTCGCCCCGAGCTGCTGCTGACCGGGCAGGCGCTGACCGACCAAGGCCGCGTCGTGACCGTGATGCTGGAATCCGGCTGGAGCCGCGAGCAGCTGCGGCACGTCATCGCCGACCGGCCCCTGCCTCATCCGGTTCGGACCACGGTCGGCGCGATCGTCGCTGCCCGCCTGCGCGCGGCCCAGGCTTACCCGCCGCCCGCCATCGCGGCCGACCACCACGACCAGCCCGTGTGGGACGCCCCGCCGCAGCCGGTGACCGGCTCCGCCGCCGCCCGCACGGTGAGCGAGGCCCTGACCTACCGGGCCCTTACCGAATGCGCTGGCTGCGGCGTTCCCGGAACCGCCCCCGGCGAGGACCTCTGCCCGGCCTGCCTCGGCTGGCCGCTCTGCCGCACCTGCCCGGGCCCCACACCCCGCCGCGCCCACCCCGACGGCGACGGCCGCTGCACCACGTGCGCCTCCGCCCTGACAGACCACCACCTGGAAGGAAGCACCTCGTGACGGACACGCTCCACACACCGACGCCACCGACCGCGGCTGCGGAGGAGCGCCCCTTCACCCGTGATCCGGGGCGGTGGGAGAAGGAACGCTCCCGCGCCCTGCGGACCGGGCACGTCCGCGACCACACCTGCTCGGCCGCCTGCGAGCCCGTACTCGTCCACGAACGCACCGTCTGGGGATGGCTCGCCTGGACCGTCCCCGGCGACGGCAGCCCGCCTGAGATCCCCCACCAGATCGGGGTGCTCACCCCGGCCGCGACGCGCACGCAGCGCCTGGCCCTGCGCTGGCTGACCCGGCGCCCCGCCCAGCGCATCGCCCTGGACACCGTCCCCGGATCGCTGCGGCTCGCCGCCGCGGCCGTCGCGCTCGTCAGTCTGGTCGCCGGCCTGTTCGCCATCCGCCGCGGAGTCCCGGTCGACGTCGCCCTGCCGGCGATGCTCCTCGCCCCGCTGCTCGCCGAACACCTGCCCGACCGGCTGGACAGCCGGGCCCGCGAACACGCCCGCATGGTCGAAGGCGACGTCGCCTGCCGCTACCTCCAGCGCCTCGCCGTCCTGCACACCTCCCTCGTCCAGGCCGCCGCCGGCAGCGACCGCTACGAACTGCGCCGCTCGGCCGAGGTCGGCCAGGGCTTGCTGTGGGATGCCGCAGGCCTGCTCCAGACCCGGGACAGCCGCTCGGCCTCAGCCGACCTCATCGCCCGCGAACGGCTGATGCTCCAACTCGCCGACCAGGTCGCTCAGATCCTCAAGCGCAGCGAAGAGGACGGCACAGCCGACGCGAACCAGGCCTCCGACCCTGGCCGGCCCCTGGGCCCGTACCCGCCTGGCCGCCGCCCGACAACCCATCCGGCAGTTCGTCACGCACCGAACCCACCGCTGCAGAAGGGAACCCTCCCCATGACCCAGCCCGAACCCGCCCCGGCCATCCCCACGGACGTCTACCTCCTGTTTGCTCACGAGCCCTACTACCCGGCCGCCGCCCAGGAGATCAACACCACCGTCGTGGCCGCAGCCTCCCTGCTGCACCCCCGCGTACGGCAGCCCGACGGCGCCCGCATCCACGGCCGCCTCGTCCACGGCCGCCGGCCCGGCGAGATCGTGCCGCTGTCCACGCTCACCCACGAACTCGACGGAGGCGCGCGCTGGCCGGAGGTCGGCGACTGGGAGGCAGCCACCGAAGACCTGCTGCAGCTCATCCGCGACCATGACTGCGACGCCCTCAGCCTGGGCCTGCCGGAAATCGCCCGGGCCCTGGTGTGCGCCGGCCCGCACAGCGAGGTCCGCGCCGTCGACCCCACGTCCGGGACACATCGGGCGTACGGGCCCGCCGACCGGATCGGGGTCCTCGTCGAGGTCGGCCGGCACCTGGCCTGGGCGGAAGCAGGATCTCCCCTGTGGCCCGGTGACGGCCTGCTTTCCCCGATCAACTCCTGGGATGCCAGCTGATGTTCGGCTACGAAGCGTACGAAGTCTGGGCGGAGCTCCGCCGGCTGCTAAACCTGCAGCTCAGACGGTGCCGAGTCGCCGCAGGGCAAGTGCATCGTCGAGGTGGGCATCGGTCACGTTGCTGAGGTGGTCCGCCAAGTCTTGGTTGCCGCGAGCGGCTTCCTCGATCTGGGCCGCGCGGGCGGCCGCGGCGTCCTTCAGAGCCGTGACCGCGAGGCTGCCGGGGGTGGCAGTCCGGCTGCTTGTGCCGCACGCTTCGCAGGATGAGCGGTCGACGTTGGAGATGCCGCAGCCGTCGCAGGTCCAAGTGCTGGTCATGGGGTGTGTCCCTTCGGCGGGTTGTGGTGATCTCGATGAAAGCGGGCTATCGAGAGATCCCGTTCCTCAGCCCCGGCACGAGCGTTAGCGGCCTTCGGAAGTAGGGGACCCGTGGTCGAAACCCGCGAACGGAATCATCTGTGAGCCCTGGAGCGGCGATGGCCGGTTCCGCGAAGCCGTGCGGCTTCGCGGGGGAGAGGTGGCTGGTCTCTCCATACCGGCCATCGTGCGGCGTCTGGCCCGCCGGGAGTTCGTCGATCCCTTAAACCAGAGGCCGCGGTCTTACGGTATCCCGCCTGCGACGCGGTCCGGCTCGCTGCAGTCAGGAGGGTGAGGAGCGGCGGGCTGCCAGGTCCTCGAGGCGGGAGCGTTTCCAGCGCTGCTGACGGGGGCGGCCGCCGCTGCCGCGCCGGTACTCGTATCCGTCGGGCTGCTCGAGGTCGGGCAGGAGCCCGTGCCCGAGTGCGCTGATGAAGCTGTCGGCGCTGCCGTATCCGAGGATCCGGGCTGCTTCGGCGGCGCCGACCAGGTCCTCGTTCTCGTCCTGGTCGGCCGGCGGCAGCACACCGCGCTGGCGGGCGACAGCGACGACGGTCGCCCGCCGCCACTTCTTGCGGCCCGGGCCGCGGCTGCCTTCCTCCTTCACCTGGGCGTCCGGCTCGGGCAGTTCCGGGATGCGCCCCTGGTAGAGGGCGCTGGAGAAGGAAGCCGGGCTTCCGTAGCCGAGCAGCGCAGCGACCTCGGCCGTGCCGAGCAGCTCGTCGGGGTCGCCGTCCGCCGACACCTCAGGCCGCGCTGCCGCCGGGGCGGAACTGCGCCGGCCCTTGCCGGGGCGGCTGGCGACCCAGGCCACGATCGTGCCGCGGCGCCACATCGGGCAGTCGACATCCTGGTCGGGCTCCGGGAAGTAACCGGGCCGGTCGCGGAAGTAGGCGTCGATGGTCGACGTGCGGGTGTAGCCGAGAAGCTGGGCCACCTCCCGCTTGGTCAGCAGCTCGTCCTGGTCGGCCTCGAGTACCGCGGCCGGTAGCGCGCGCTTCTTCGGGGCACGCTGCGCGAAGAACGCCGCGACCTCGTCGTGGCGCCAGAACCGCTTGCGGCCCTCGGTGTGCGCGACCGCGGGGAACCCACTGTCCGGGTTGTTGCTCCAGTCGCTGATCCGGGGCTTGCTCGTGCCGAACTCGGACACGATCTGCGCGGTGTCCACGAGCCGGTCGGCGGAAGACATCAGGGCCCCTTTGGAAAGAATCAGCACGGCGGTGCTGGCACTCGGACGAGCGCGACATGTTCGATAATGCCAAAGGAGGTGGTTTGCTGTCCAGCCTGACGCCAAATCGGCCTACAGCACTTCCTCGCCCAGCAGGCACACCCCGAAGCGGGCCGCATGCTCCTCCAGCTCCGTGTAGGCCATCGCGGCCGGCGCGGCATCCCACGTCATGAAAGCGAGAGCGGAGACCGCCTCGCTGCGCGTCATCCCCTCCTCCCACGGCACGCACGCAGCGGCGCACCGCTCGGCGAGCTCGGCGTCGGACAGGCTCGTGGTCTCCCGGTCCACGCCGGCCTGGACGTCGGCGACGCCCTCGCACCAGGCGCGGTGGCCTCTGGACAGCAAGTCGTGCAGCGTGTCCGGGTCGCTCGCACGCTGGGCCTGGGCGGCGAGTTCGAGCAGCAGGGCGGTGGGGTTCGTCTCCATGGTCATCTCCTCCATCCACTGTAGGGGGCGCCCGCTGCGCCGAGGAGCGCAGCGGGCGGTGGTCATCAGTTGTGCACGGTGCAGCCGTCGCACAATGCGCGGCCGGCGCGGCGGGCCAGTTCGGGTTCCTTGCGGGGCCTCTTCTTCAGCGCCGCCCGTACCTGTTTCTTGAGGGCGGTGAACTCCGGGCCGTCGTCCGGGCAGACGACGCCCGGGTCGGGCGCGCCGCACTGCTCGGCGTGCCGGATCAGGTCGGTGATGCGCCAGTCCGCGCGGAAGCTGTCGCCCCGGGCCTGTTCGACCTCGGCGTACAGGTCGGCCAGCCGCGGCCGCCGACCGATGGAGAGCAGTACGTCGTGGCGGGAGGCGAAGACGCACAGCGAGCAGGAGCAGCGGGAGGTTCCAGCCCAGTCGCCGGCGCCGGGCACCAAATCGTATGTGCAGGAGTACGGCACCGGCGCATCGGCGTGCCACTCCTTGACGGAGGCAGTCGACCAGTCCTTGACGGGCAGCCACTCGTCCACACTCCGCGGCCCGTTGTCCTGCACCGTACGGAAGGCCGGGTGCTGGCGGCGAGCAATACTACTCAGGGATGAATGGGTCCCCCCGGTCGTCACGCACTGTAAGGACAGTGCGCCCTCTTGTCGCTGTCATTTTGGTGACATGACGACGTCCGAAAATCAGCACCGACAGTCCCCATGCCCAGTACATAGAGGCCGCAGTCGCGAGTGCCGCCGGTTCCTGCCATCCGATCGAACTGAATTGCGTGTATCGACAGTGCTGCAAGCGCCCTGTTCGAGCAGCAATGAAAGCCCTACGCTCCGCTGGTACGTGTCTGATGTACGGGGTATTGGCCGGTGCTCTCGGGGGGAAGCATGGACATACGGCTGGCAGTCCAGGGTGAAGTCCACAACGTCGCGCAGGGATCTCTTTCCCTCCGAAGGTGGCTCGTCCGCAGTCCCGAAGTGATCTCATCAGCCGAGGTGTCGTTTCCTCGCAGCACCCGGGTCGGTGCCCAGCCAGGGCTCTCTCTGGAAGAGATCAACGTCGTCGCTCAAACTGCATTCAGCTTCGCTTCGTTGGTCGTGGCGATCGCCAGCTGGCGCCGCCAGCGTGAAGGCGCACCGCCGGTGACCATCGAGTGTCAGGGAGTCACGGTGACGCTCTCTGAGGGCACACCGGAGGAAACCGAGGAAGCGATCCGGTTGCTGAACGCTCTGAGGCTCGATCCTTCGGACGATGACACCTCAGGCGATGACGACGCAGAAGGGTCGGATGACGCGTGCTGAACGTGGACCTCTCGGATCCAATGAAGTCCATGGCCGTGTTTGTCGGTGACTATGACTACGCCTTCACCCACGACTCAGGCGATCTCCCTGGCCTCGCACGCAGCGTGCGGCGGATGAAGGAACTCTTTGCTGACCCGAAGGTGTGGGGCCTGCCCCCGGAGCGGTGTTTCCTGCCGAAGACCCGTGATGCGGTGTTCGACTCCATTCACAAGGCGGTCGCCAGCGCGACGGACACTCTGCTCTTCTACTACGCCGGGCACGGACACCTGAGCCCTGACACGGAGGAGCTGCACTTGGCCCTTCCCTCATCGGACCCCGACCGCCTGGATACATGGCTACGGTTCGACGAGCTCGGGACCGCATTGCTGACCAGAGACGGAACGTACACTCCGAGCCGCGCCCGCCGACGTGTCGTAATCCTGGACTGCTGTCACAGCGGTCTTGGCCTGCGAAGGGTCCCGGACACGACGTACGCCAGCCGTTTCCTCGGTGTTGAAGGGACCTACCTCCTGACATCCACGTCAGGCAGCGACAAAAGTTGGTGTCCGCCCGACGGCCCGTACAGCGCCTTCTCCGGCGAACTGATCAGGCTGCTGGAGAACGGAATTCCCGGAGCCCCGGGACTGCTGACGATGGACAGCATCTTCAGGGCGCTGCGAAAAAGCCTTCTCGACCGTGACGACCCGTGGCCTCAGCGGCCTCAGCAATTGAACATCGCTACTGCTGGGCAGATCAGCATCGCCCGCAACCTCGCCCCTGACGAGCCGGGCCCGGCCGCACCACAAGAACGAGACGCACAGACGTGGAGCGACCGTTATGACCCGATACTGATGTCCTGGTGGGACGGCGTCATCGACACCGTCCCACCTCAGCCGGGTCGCGTGGGGCGCTGGAAGGCCCGGCACCGCGACCAGGGCGGGCTGCTGGCGAACAATCTGGGCCCTCGCATGTACGCGCCCGCGAATATGCGGGCCACGTTCAGCAGGAGGGGACTGTCAGCAACGACGGTGGTCTCTCGGCACCTCACGCTGCCCAGGCCTGATGTGGACGAGCTGGCTACGCGCTTCGCCGAGTACGCGGAGCTGACCTCCGACGTTGCCGCCATCTACCTGTGGCGGCGCCCGCCCAGTCCCTGGGAGATGCGCAACCGCGTCCTACTGGTCCACCGGTGCGCCCTGCGCTACCCGGCCGCGTTGGCCGGCGCCCTGAGAAGGGCATACGCCGCAGCACCGCTGCGCACCCATGACCTGTGCGACGCGGCAGAAGTGCCCACCCCGCCTCTGACCCTCACGTATGCGCTGCACCGGCGCGTGCATGGTCTGCCCTGAAGCTCGTTCATTGATCTGCCGACTCACCTGCCACCCGACAATGCCCGAAGCGATCAGTAGGCCGTCAAGTGCAGTGGTGCTGGTGTCTACTCGGGTTCGGTGGGTGTTTGAGAGGCTTTGAGTCGGCTGGCGACGTAGCTGGCGCGGTCTGCTCCGTTGAGCTTGTGCCAGTTGTGGGCTGTGCCGTCGGAGAGACCGAGGAGATCGGCGAGCATCTTCCAGTGGACGGCGCCGACCATGGCGAGCCAGGCCCCGTTGCGGGCCTTGCTGGTGCTGGGGATGCCCAGGCGAGTCAGTCGTCTCTGGAGAGTGTTGGAGGTCATGGGCTGGTCGGGTCGGAGGCCGGGGAAGAGGTAGGGCGTCTCGCGGGTCCTGAGCGGGGCGGCCAGTGGGCGTCGTTTGTTGATTGTGGAGTTCGTTCATCCAGGCGGGGAGGTGGGGGAGGTTGGTGTCGGGGCCGAGTAGGTGCCGTCGGCGCTGGTGCAGCCGAAGGCCTGCGCGATACGCAGCGGCCGGCGAGAGTTGACGCGGCGCATGTGGACGTCCAGGCCGCGCTCGCGGGCCTCAAGGGCCAGGCGGTGGGCGGCCGGTGAGGTCTTCCACTCGGTGCTGCCAGCCAGGAACAGCACGTCGATCAAGTCCCAGGGGATGAGGCCGTGCTCGCTGCCGTCCTGGGCGGCGAAGGTGGCCGGGATGCCCAGGGAGCGAATCTGCTGCAGCCAGGGCAGCGACTCGGTCAGGGTCGCCGTGGCGTCCATCGGGACGTTGGGGGCGACCGCCCACAGGCAGCGGTCTGGGCCGTAGCGGTCGAGGTTCGCCTTGAGCCAGGCGAACCAGGCCTCGGCGCCGGGCCAGCCCTTGCCGAACTTGCCGTTGTCGCAGGCGTACAGGCAGCCGGTCGGGATCACGTTGCCCTGGGCCGGGGTCGTCATACAGGCCAGAAGTCCGGCCCGCATGGCGGCCCGTACCAGGAGCCGGGTCTCTGGCCACTTGCTGCCGGTGGCCATGTACAGGACGGCGGTGCGCTTCAGGTCGATGCTGTGTGCGTCGGGGTCGGTGAGCATCCGGGCGAGGTAGGCGGTCGAGTCGGCGCCCAGCCCCCAGTTGGTGACGGTGTCCAGGTCGTCGGTGGTGCTCAGGCCGGGCAGCGACGGCGTGTACGCGGTGCGGGTCATGGCCTCCGTCACTCCTTCCGGTGGCCGTGCCCGGCCGGACGGCCGGGCACGGACGGGCGGTTGGCTGGTCAGCGCAGTTCGGCGAGCGCGTGCGCGGGGTCGGGGACCAGGACGGCGCGCTGCTCGGCGAGCAGGCGGACGTTGCCGTCGGCGCGCACGTCGCTGGTGGGGGGCGGGACGAGCACGGGCCGGTTCAGGTCGGCGGCGGTTTCCGCGGTGTGCATCGCCGCCTCGGCGTGGTCCAGGGCCTCGATGAGAACCACGGCCCGCACGAGCGCCGCGAGCAGGGCGGCGCTGGCCCGCAGGGTTGCTCCGCTGGCCGGGGTGCCAGGCGGGAACAGGCTGACCACCGCGCCGCCGCTGGTGGGGATGGAGCTCAGCAGTTGGGCGTGGTCGTGCGGGTGGGCGCGGTCCAGGCCGCGCGGCAGGACGGCGAGCGTCGCGTGTCCGGCCTGGGCGGCGGCCCGGTGGGCGGTGGCGTCGACGCCGTAGGCGAGGGTGGAGGTGACCGTGTGCCCGGCCTCGGCGACGGCGGTGGCGAATGCCTTCGTCCGGGTGAGGGCCTCGGCGGTGGCGGCCCGGTTACCGGTCACGGCCACGGCGCGGGCGGTCAGCTGGGGCAGCTGTTCGTGTCCGCGCACCCACAGACCGAGCGGGCAGTCGGGGCCGAGGTCGGCCAGGGCGGCGGGCCACACGTCGTCCGACGGGATGACGAACTGGCACGTCAGCTGGGCGTTGGCGAGTTCCTCATGCGGCTTGTACTGGGCCAGGCGGCCGCTGGCGTCGTGGTCGACGCCGTACTGCCAGACCTCCTCGGCACTGTGATGGGCGAGATGAGCGGCGACCTGGTGGGGCGGGAAGTGGGCGGCGAGCGCGGCGCGGGCGGCGCGCTCGGACAGGGCGGTGCTGGGCACGGCGTACCTCCGTGAGAGGGCGGCGGCCGGCGGGCATGCCGGTGCCGCGATGGGCGGTGCGGGATCGTGTGGCGTGGTCAGCGGCCGGTGCGGCTGGGCGCGGTGACCGCGTCCCAGGAGCGGCGCGGGGGCGATTGCCACCAGTCGGCGGCCGGGGCGGCGGGAGCTGTGGCCGGGCGGTGTTCGGCTCGGGGAGCGGGCTCGGGAACAGCGGTAGCACGCGGTGCCGGGGCGGGGGCGCGTCCGGCGAGGACGGCGGGCAGGGTGTCGTCGATGTAGGCGACGTGGTGGGCGAGGTCCACGCCGACCTGGGCGGAGTCGAGGTGGAGCAGGTTGTCGCGCAGGGCCAGGTTCCCGGTGGCGATCACGTGCACGGTGTCGGTGAGGCACTCGGCGGCGTGCTGGGCGAGCGGCCCGGTGACGGTGCAGATGACCGGGATCGGCTCGCCGTCGCGCCACTGTCCTCGGGTGCGGTCGTACTCGCGGGGGACCTGCATCACGGTGAACCGGGCGGCGGGTGTGCCGCGTTCGGTGTGGCGCAGCTGCACGGTCCCGAACACGCGGCCGCGGATGACAGCGGTGGTCTCTCCGCTCATGGAGGTACTCCTCGATGCGACGAACGGTCTGGCGGTGCCCGGGAGCCACCCAAGCCAGTTCCATAATACCTATATAGACGGGTGTCATCCCCTTTTTCCACCATGGAGGCACCCGCCCCGTCGAGGCCGGCTTCGGCCTACGGCTCGCGCAGCTCCAGCCCCGCCTCAACTCCTGAGGAGGGTTGGGGGGCTCGGCAGGGCCCGGGCCCCTCGCAGCAGGTTGCCGCAGCCGGGTTGTCCCACTGGCAGGCCGGGCAGCGCCACAGGACGCCGGCGGCCAGAGCCGCAGCGAGGATGGGCTCCCTCTGAATCCGTACGGCGTCGGCCGCGCTCAGCAGCACGTCCAGCAGTGGCGGCCCGGGTGCGCCTTCCGCGTTGCTGTCATCGAGCACGATCGTGTCCTCGACCTTGACCCGCAGCGGCACCGTGTCATCGGGCCTCACGAGGTGGTCCGGGGCGCTGTCGAGGTGGACGGACACCCGAACGGCGCCGGCCTGGGCGTCGAGGTAGGCGAAGACCAGGACGCCGTCGACCTCCAGACAGGGAAGACCGCCGTGGGTTCCTGCGTGGAAGACGGCAGCGCGGTTGGCACGCTCGCAGTCGGCGGCGTCGGGGAACTGGAAGGCGAGCGGCACGATCCGTGGGCGGCCTCGCCCGCTGACGGTGTCGGCGTACAGCGAGTAGCCCTCGCCCGGGCGGTTGTCGCGGTCCGGCCCGTAGTAGAGGCCCACGGCCGTGCGGTCGCCGGTGGGCGGAGTGTCGGGGACGTCGTCGTCGCCCAGGAGGTTCTCCCAGCTTCCACGCACGTACCGGGCTAGCTCGGCCAGCGCCAAGTCCTCGTCGGTGAACAGGTCGATGCCGTCTTCATGCCGGTCCCAGCGGCGCAGCACCCAGGCCTGCCCCGGCGGACGCGGCGCAATGTGCGCGACGGCCGGTGCCGGGGCGGTGAAATCGAACTGCTCCAGCCAGTCGCTGAGGATGTCAACGACGTCCGCGCCGGGCCACTCGTCCGTGCGCTCCTCCAGATCGGTCAGCTGCTGGTGCAGCGCGATGACGGCCTTTCCCACGGGAATGTTCCGGTCGACAGAGGTCTTCGGCTCGGGGGTGGTCACGGTGGTTCCTCTCTCTGATCAGTGGGTGGCGGGGCGGTGCAGGGCACGCCTGCCTCGGGCTCAGAACTCCCCGAGAATGCGCAGGCTGACGTGCCACTGGTGGGGGCCGGCCTGGTGCTCGGCCGTGGCCGTCGCCTGGCGGAGGTCGTCCTCGTAGCTGTGGTTGATCCACGCCAGGACACGCAATTCCGCCTCAGCCGGGCTGGAGGCGTCGATCGCGAACCGGGTCGTGGCGGAGGGCCACCCCTCGTCCGGCCGCTCGAAGACCGTGTCGCTGATGCGCTGGGCGTGCCAGGCGGTCTCCGGGTCGACGGGAACGGGCGGCAGGGTCACGGGGTACGCGGTGGGCATCCAACTCTCCTTCGGGTTTCACGCAGATGGGGGCGGCGTACCGGTCTGGGCCCGGACGTACGGGCTGGGGCTGTTCCAGTCCCAGGGCGGCGCGCAGCAGGTCGAGCAGGGCGGCGTGGTCGGCGGGCAGAACGGCCTCACGCAGGACGCGCTTGCGCAGGATGGGCACGTCCAGGCTGATCCCGACCGGGACGTCGGGCGCGTCCTGGCGGAACACCAGCACGTAGTGCCGGGCAGCGATCATCCATGCCTCGTACCGGTCAGCGGGCCGTCCGCTGCGGGCGGAATGCCCCTCGTCCGGAGTCAGCTCAGGGCACGGGCACGACGGGTCCGGGCAGGGGCGGGCCGCAGGATGGGAGGCGAGTACCGGCCGGGAGCGGTAGTGGCTGGCGGTGCCGTTGAGCATCGGGCAGTTCGCCGCGGTATAGGGCTGGCACTCCGGGTGGAGCGCGGGTTCGGGGGAGTAGCCCTGCTGCTGGTCGGCAGGGCGGACGATGGCGAAGAACCGCTCTTCAAGGGGCTGGGAGCAGATCTGGCACAGGCGCTGAAGGAAGGCATGCCGGGCCCGGTCGGCGTCGAGGCTGCCGAATACGGCGTGCCCGTTGTGGATCAGCGATACGTACGGCACGACCAGTCCGCCGGCCAGCGGCCGGGCGAGGCAGCGCACGGGGATCGCGCGGCTCATCGAGGTCACGCTCCCTTCCCGGGAGTTGCGGGTGAGGACGGGACGGAGGGGCCGGGGCCGGGGGCAGCGCTCGTGCGCTGCCCCCGAATCTCCGGAGCGGTCTAGGAGTCGGCCGGGGTGTCGGTGAGCTCGATGCAGGAGGCCGGGACCTTCGCGAGCCGGTAGCGCTTCTCGTCCTTGGCGATGCGGAACCGGGTGCCGTTGTTCGGGTCCAGGCGCAACCGCTTGGTGGAGGCCTCGTCCAGCAGGAAGTCGAAGCGGGTGCCCGTGCGGTTGGGCTGCTGGACGGTGCCGGTCAGCAGGCGCAGGCAGGCCGGGCGGATCGTGGCGGTGATCCGCCCGGTGCGGCCGGGCGTGATGACCGGGCGCTGGTCGGCGTCCAGCTGGAGCAGCCGGCCCGTGGCTGCCTCCTGGACGACGGCCACGGACACGACGTCGGGCAGTTCGCGGATGAAGGCGCGGACCTCGGCAAGGGTGGGCATGGGAGTGTCCCCTTCCTGTTGCGTGGGATGGGCCGGGCATCTGTCACGCCCGGCGGGAACCGGTGCCTGAAGGCGGGCCGGGGGCGGGCACCGGCTGATGCGGTGCTCGCCGGGTGCACGGCGGTCAGCCGAGCGGGTAGAGCACCAGGGCGGCGCGGGCGTTGGCCGGGATCTTCGGGAACAGCTCGCGCAGCTCGGCGGCTGCCGCGAGCTCGCTCTCCAGCGGGTAGACCTCGCCGGTCAGGTCGTAGACGGGGGAGTAGCGGCCGTGCGCGTACGTGCTGAACGGCGAGTAGAGGTTGCCCTCGGTGTCACGGGAGAGCACGACCAGGGTTTCGCCCGGCACGCTGGCCCATTCGTTGCCGACGAGCTGGCGCAGCACGTCGAGGGTGAGCGGCTGGTCTCCCTGGTCTTCCCCGTCTTCCGGCGGCGTGGGCTCCGCAGGGCCGGAGTTGGGCATGGCGGACTCCATGGGGGTTTGAGCGAGTGTGATCCGGGGCCCGGGCACCGTCGGTGCCCGGCCGCGTCGTGCGTGTGAGGCATGGCGGGAAGGTCAGGCGGCGGGTTCGCCGTCGTCGCCCCGGTGTGCGGCGACGGCCTGCTCCTCGACCTCGGACAGCCGGTAGCTGCCCTTGTCGTCCTGGCCGAGCTTTTCCAGGAGCAGCAGGTAGGCGGCTTGCTGGGGGGTGGGGTCCTCCCACAGGAAGCGGACCTGCATGCGGGCGTCGTTCCAGCCCTTCGGCTCGCGCATGTCGCGCTCGAAGGCGGCGGCGACGTGCGCGAACAGCACATGCGCCGTGCGGGCTTTGGACAGGGTGACCAGATCCGACAGCCGCACGCCCTCGAACGGGCTCTCGGGCAGCTTCACGCCCAGGAAGCGGGCCACGTCCTCGGCCTCCTGCCGCTGCGCCCACTTGCCGTAGAAGGAGGGTAGGTCCAGCAGCACCCCGAGGGCGAACCGCCAGGCATCCTCCGGAAGGGCCTTGCTGCCGCGCACCAGCCGGGTGACGAACTCCTTGCGGGGCCCGGCGGCGGCCTTCCAGGCCCGGTTGCACGCGGTGGTGCGGGCCCGCTCAGCGGCCTTCTCCTCGTCCTCGGCCGTCTTGGTCGGCTTCGGCTTCGGGCGCACCTTGTGGCCGTACTCGGCCGGGTCGGCGCAGTACCAGACCGGCCGGTTCTCGTCGTCGAGCCGGGCGCTGTGGCCGGGGCATCCCTTGTGGTTGTCCTCCTCCAGTGGCCTGCCCAGCGGCGTGGTCAGCTCCGACAGCGGGTGAGCGGTGTCCTTCTCCCCGTACGCCAGTTGTGTGGGCAGCAGGGGGATATCCGCCTTCTCCAGTGCCGCGACGGCCTCCTTGCGGGCGGTGCGGTCGTCCTGTTCGGCCTTGAGCAGCGCGAGTTCCTGGTCCCAGTGGCCGCGCCCGCCGCCCTGCTCCGCCTCGTCGCGGGCCAGCGCCTTGAGGAGGCGGTCCTGGGCGCGGGGCACGTCCTCGACCTCGGCGAGCTGGGCGATCTGTTCGAGGTCCATTCCCCCGGCAGAGGCCCGGCGCAGGGTGGCGTCGTCGAGCTGCTGGGCCCGGCCGAGCCGCTTGCCCGTGCCGCGCTTGAGGCCCAGGGCGCGCGCGGCCTTCTTCTGCTCGACCTCGTCCATCCCGATCAGCGACAGTTCGGCGGCCTTCAGGGTGTCCTTGGGGGACATGCCCTGGCGCTGGTGGTTCTCGATCAGGGACAGGAACTGCGTCCAGGCGTCCCGGCCGACCAGGTCGGCGCGGACGTACGCCTTGATCTGCCGCTTGGCGTGGCCTTCCGCCTCGGCGGTGGCGTTGGTGATCTGCGCGGCCTGGGCGCGCCGCCAGCCCTTGAACGCGCCGTACGTGCCGTCCGGGCGGGGGCGGACGCTGACCGGGTCCTGGACACCGACGGCCTTGACGGAGTTGATCAGGTCGGCGTCGGGCTCGGTGTCGTGCTCGCGGGCGTTGAACTCGTCGCGCACGATCGCGTCCGGGTCGAGCAGGACGACGGTCAGGTTCTCCTCGTCGGTGTCGACCGGGACGGATTCGGCCGTCTGGTCGGCGGTGGTGGCTGTGGCCATGTCTGGCCTCCTTGTGCTGGGTTGACGGACGTTCAGCGGCGCCGGGAGAGAGCCACCCTCTCGACATGTTCCATAATACTGCCTTTGGAGGGTGGGGTAACTGAATTTCTCGGCGCTGCTCTACCCTTAAATGTGCAGGTCAGGGGCTCCGGCGGCGACGGGCCGCGTGTACGGAGCAGGCGTACACAGCGCGCGTTCCTCCCCCGATGCGGGGGAGGGATGTCACCTGCTCGGTGCAGGGCAGGCCGCAGTCGACGCACCTGCGGTCATCATCAGCCGCGGGGGCCGGCGCGGGCGGCTGGGGCGATACGGATCGGGGCATGACGGAGCCTCTTTCTCCTTCGGGACGGGGCGCTGTAAGCACACTGCGTAGGCGGGGTGTCGGCGGTTACGAGGGTTCGCCGCTGGTGCCTTCGCGGCGGTGCTGTTCGGCGAGCGCGCGAGCGCCCAGCTGCGATTCGGCCGTCACCCTCCAGCCGCAGGAGCAGGACGCACGGTGGAGCCGTCGTACATCTGGCCGCCCTTGCGCTCGCGCCCCAGCCCGGCGGAATCGCTTCGGTCGAACGGCCGGTGCCATCCGGACGGCTGGCCGGTGCGGGTCAGGTGGCGGGCCTCGGGGGCGCACAGCAGACGCAGGCCTGCGTCCGCCACGGCGGCCACCTTCCAGTGATCCCAGTCGGAGCCCTCCAGTGGGCCGGCGAGCTCCGCGCCGGTGGTGCTGCGCAACTCGATCCGACCGTCCGGCCAGACACGCGCGGACACACCGGGCATACTCCAGCCGACGGACCCGTCGGAATGCCGTTGCGGTGATCCGGCGTCATCTTCGCGAGCAGCCGGACCGAGGACATGGCGGCGGACGGGTGCCGGTGGTCGGCCGTCTCCGGCGCGGCCTCGGCGATGGCAGCCAGCCAGGCCGGGGCGAGCGGGTAGGCCTCGGGGCGCAGGGTCAGCAGCGCGGCGCGGTCCCGGCCGTTGCGGGCGCGCACAGCGGCCCGTACGAAGTCCCCCGTACGAAGTCCGAGGAGCGGGCGTACCTGCGCACGGACACCGGGCCGTGCCCGGTGGTGAACCGGGCCTGCTGGCGGTCGGCGAGCGTGGACAGGTCTGCGGTGTCCAGCGGGGTGTCTGCCTGGGGCACGGCGGCGGTCCTTTCGTGTGCGGGATCTCCCGGAGCGGTCGCGTCAGCGGTGGGGGCACCGGTCGGCGAAGTGCCAGGTGAAGGTGCGCCCCGAGGTCATCCCGTGCGTGGGGCAGCCGGGGGCTAGGACGGAGCCGCCGCAGCGCAGGAGCGTGCAGATGCAGCGCGGGTCAGCGTCGAGGTGGGCGTGTACGTCGGGTTCGGGGTCGGGGAACATGGGGGCCTCCCTTCGCCTCGGGCTGACCTGCCACGTGCGGCCGTGCGGGTCGGTCACGGTGTAGGTGAGGAACTGCGGGTCGTCCTGGCGGCTGTTATCGCTCCAGCCAAGGCCGGCGGCGGTGAGGGCGCGGCCGAGCTGGGCGCAGCGTTCCGGGGTGGCGTGCGCGAACGTTGCCACGGGTCGTCTCTCCTCGTGATCAGGGGCGGGGCCGGGGCGGCCTGGCGGTAGGCCACCCCGGGGAGCGCCGTATCTGCCTACGGGCGGGTGAGCTCGCGGTGGATGCGCTCGCTGGTCTCGTTCGCCTCCCGGCGGACCTGCTCGGCTGCGGCTTCCGGGCTGGGGGCGTAGGCGATCTCGACGGTGTGCTGCTCGCACAGGTCGGACAGTTCGCCCGGATCGGTGGGGGCCTCCTCGACGTGCCAGATGTCGACGTCGTCGCCGCCCTTCCACTGGCCGACCACGAAGTACGGGCAATGGGTGGCCTGCCAGGCCTTCGTGTTCCACTCGCGGGTCAGTTCGTCGGCGTACGCGACGTCGCGCGCGGACTCGGCGTCCAGCGCGGCCACGACCAGGACGCTGCCCCGGATCTGGTCCGCGCGGCGCTGGGCGGCGGCGGCCTGCTCCTGGCGCTCGGCCTCCTCCTCCGGCACGCGCTGAACGAGGTGGATCCGCTCGTCGCTGGTGAAGAGCACGAGGTAGCGGCGGAAGTCCTCGATCCGCGACGGGCGGGCCGGGCCAGTGGTGGTGTCGGCCAGCGTGGCGCGGGCCTCAGCCAGCAGTTTCGCCACTTCCTCGGTTGCCTTCACGCCCGTGTCCCGCTGGTGCTGGTTGCGGCCGTAGTAGACGCGGGCCTTGTCGCGGACGGGGGCGAACTCCACCGGGGCGTAGATGCTGATCATCCGGCGGGCATAGGCGTCGCGCTGGTCCCGCTCGGCCTGGGCGGCGCGCGCGGTGTCGGTAACCTTGCCCTGCGTCCAGCTCAGCGCGGAGGCGGCGCACGACGTGCCGTAGTACACGACGTCTTCGGCGGTGCCGTCCTCGTTCCCGTCGGCGTCCAGCGGCATCAGCGCGACGGTGCGCCTGAGTCCGCGGCGGCCGCAGCAACCGCACGTGTCGTAGTCGTCGACGATGCCTTTGATCGTCCACTTCGGGATGGGCATGGATGGCCTTCCGTGGGGCGGTGGGTGGGCGGTGGGTGTCGAGCTGCTGGGCGTTCGCCGGCGCGGCCTGGGCGCAGGGAGGGAGACGGACGTGTTCTTGGCGCGCGGCCTGCTCCGCAGACGCGACGCGCTGCCGCTACGCGGCAGGGGCCTGCGGGCAGCGCTCCGCGCTCCTGATGCGGGGGTGAGCGCTCCGCGCTCGGGGCGGGTGCGGCCACTACTGGCCGGTGGGGCCGGGTGGGCACCCCCGTGGGGGAGTTGGGGTGCCCACCCGGCGGTCAGGGGGTCAGACCGTGGTGAGGGCGAATGCCTTCTCCATCAGGTCGTTCGCCGCTCCGCTGATGACCCGCTCGGCGCGGGCGTCCGCCTTCTCGGCGTCGGTCTTGCCCCGGGTCGGGGCGACGTGGTTGGCGTACTCGGTGAGCGCGTTGTATCCGGCCCACCGCGTGCCCCGGATACCGGCCTGGGTGTCGGCGTGCTCGAACAGGTTCGAGATTGCCCCCCACCGCTGGCGCTGGTTGGTCTTGGCGCGGGCGTGGTCGCTGTCCTTGACCGGCCACAGCTCGTCCACCACCGACTTCAGCTCGCTGAGCGTCATCTCGGCTTCGATCATGCGCTGTGCGGCCTGCTCGAACTCCTCGGCGTACCGGAACGTCAGACCTAGGGCGGAACGGGCCTGCGCGATGCGGGCCTTGGCTCCGGCGGTGTGCCGCACGACGAACGAGGACCGGGCCCCGTGGATGGCTGCGCGCATGGTGTTCGCGCACACCACCCGGACCGGCGTCACCACGATGCGGAACGCGCTGCCTCCGTCGTGGCTGTTGAACGCTGCGATGTACAGATCCACATCGTCGTTCCCGCCGATCGTGAGACCCTGCGGCATCTTCATGGTCAGGAACACCTGACGGCCGTCCTTGAGCGATCCGGCGGTCTCGAAGTGCGCGCCGGACTCGTCGGCCAGAAGGTTGAGGAACTCGGCGTGTTCCTCGTTCTGCACGGGGTGGTAGTCGCTGCCGACCACTCCGAGCGTCTGCGTGCGGCCGGTCTTCGGGTGCGTGCGCGCGGTCGCGAAGTGCTGCGGTACCTCCAGCGGCGTGGTTCCCTCGGCCGTGATCTCGGTCGCGGTCAGGGGGAGGAGTCGCACGTTCCAGCCGGACAGAGACGCGATGCGCATGGCCTCCTCGGCGGTCATCGCGCCGTCGGTGACGACTCCGAGCTTGTGCCAGGCGCTCGTGTTGGCGGACGCGAAAGCGGCGGTGCCGTCGGTGAACTGCTCGATTTCGTGGGCCACTTGGGGCTTCCCTTCTGGTGACGAACTTTCGGCGTGTCCGGTAGGGGGCCAACCCTTCCGAACTGGTTCCATAATACCTAACTCCGGGGGTGGGGCAACCGATTAAATCCCTGGTGCGCCCCACCCCCGGGGCGGCCTGCTGACCTGCGGTTACGACTGCGGCGGCTTATGCCCAGTCAGGTCACTCTTCCTGCTCGGCAAGGGCGGTGACGCCGTAGTAGAGGTACTCCGGCACGTGGAACACGTTGGTCTCGACCGGGTAGTACTGCGGGTGCTCGGTGACCATCCGAAACATCCGCCACCCGTCGACCGCGTCAGTCTCCGACCACTCCAGAACCTTGCCGAAGCCTGCGAGCGTGTCACCCACTGCGAGGTACTTGACCTCTGCGCGGTAGCGCATGGTACCGGTCCGGTCGCGGCCCTCTTCCTTGACCACATGGGCGCGGGGGTGGGTCTTGAGCTGCTTGGCGATCCTCTGACTCATGATCAGTTCCCTTCTGTGTGGGCCTACCGCTGCCAGTGCTGCGGCAGTGCCGTGACGCTCCACGTGTGGACTCCGGTCAGTGCGGTGACGAATGCGCCGTTCCTGTACTCGCTGAGGCGGTAGAGCACGGACTCTCGTCCTCGGCGGTCCAGCTCGCGCTCAATGCGCGTCACCCAATAGCGGCCGTGGCAGCACTCCTGCGACCCGTGGTAGCTGACCAACTGCCCGATGCTGGGGCCACTGTCCGCGTGCATGGTGGCGGACAGGTTGGACAGGGCCGTACCGAACGTGTGGGGCGGCAACGGCACGTCGGCCAGCGCCGGCCCGGTGTGCCCGGCCCGTACGCCAGAGATCCATCCCACCTCGAACAGGGCCCGGGCCACCTCGCGCACGTCGTGCGGGAAACCGGTGTTCTCGGGGAGCTGTTCCAGTGCCGCCCGGAAAGCGGCCTCCATCTGCTCTCGCTCACCCTCGGTCGCCGGAACGGAGCGGTGGGCGGGCTCAATGCTCGTCATGCGCACAGTGACTTTCCCTCCGGTTGGTGTAGGTGCTGGGACTGTCCGGGGGCCCCGGCAAACCGGGCCCCCCGGAATTGCCTCCTACTTCAGTCCGCGCGTCCGCAGAAATTCACTGATGCGGAATGCGATGGCTCGCACCGAAAGGGATGCTCCTCGGAACGTTCCGAGAATGCGGGGCCCGGTTTCGCTGTCGTGGATGATGTGGAACTCAAACCCCTGAGCGACCGGCAGAAGGATTCGGATGGGACCGGCCGTGGTCTCGAACCGAATTGATGTGGTGTTGTCGTCCTGGTTGTGCTCGATGACTGCGTCACGGAGAAGTTCCGGGCGCGGGAGGAAATTGGCGATCCGGCGGGCTTTCGCGGCCTGAGGGGTCGTGATCTCGTCCGTGCTGGGAGACACCTTGCCTCCGCTGATGACGATTTCCACGCTTACGCCTTTCTGTTGACGAACGTTCGGCGGTGCCGATTAGGGGGCCACCCCTTCCGACATGTTCCATAATACAGCACACTTGATGTGTTGCACCACCTCACGCGCAAACTCCTGCGCCGTCTCCTGCGTCATCCCCTGCCCTCGACCAGCGGCCGGCCTTTCCAACACCCCAGGTCAGGGGGCCTCTTACACGTGGTCGGGGGAGCAGACATCCCCTCTGCTGCCGCTCTCCCTGCCCTAATGAGAAGAAAGGTGTGGGGCGGGCTAGGGCGGCGCGGCGGCCTCGGGGATCGGGGCCGGGGGTTTCAGGTTGCGCGTCGGCGGGGCCTCCGCGCTCGGGCGCTGGCGCGCCCGGACCGCACAGCGGTCTGCCGGAGGCAGCCCAACCCTCCACCCCTGAACGGGCGATCGGGCCCCGGAGGGGCCCTATTACCCTTCCCTCGTATTCCGTGATTTACCTTTCTCCACGGAATGCAATACAAGTCCCCTCGGCTTTAAGGGAATCGGAGATTCCCCCCGAACCCTGCACCGGAAAAACGACGCATGACGGACCCTCAACCTAGACCCCAGTGCCGGAGCACAAACCGTCTCCGCCCGTCTTTTCGTGCCGGAGGAACGCAGGGTTATGGAATGGCAGAAGGCCAATTCCATAACCCACCTGGGCCTTCAGCAGTCGGATGAACTTGACGCTGTCTCAAGAAGCCTGCCTGCTGCAGTTGTGCGACGCTCCCGGGTTCACCTGTGCGGGAGGTACCAGACACGGTCTCCTCAGACCTACTCTCTACGGTGGCCGCGTGTCGCTGGACGCCGACCGGAGACACGCGGCTCCACTTGACCGGTTGACAGCGGTACGGAGATCCCGTACCGGGAGTCATCGTCTTTCCCAGAATCTATCCGCATCAGATTTTGAAGCACATGAGCCCGTTCCCTCACAGTGGGTGCGATTCCCGACCAGTCTTGCCACCCTGGCGGCCCCCACCCCGGCCACCCTGCCTCGTAGCCAGCCCGGCCCGCGACAGCGGGCCCCAAGGTGCTGGAGGCGCAGCCGGAAGGACCGTCAGGCGGGGGAGCGCAGCGGACCCGCCGACCAGGCTGGAGCGAAGCGAAAGCCTGGTAGCGGGACGAAGTCCCGCCGGTCCGGGAGCGCAGCGGACGGACCGTCACCCCTCCTGCGCAGCAGGAGGGGTGAGCGGGTGGCGCAGCCACCCGCCAGCGCTCACGCGGAGCGTGAGCGC
>NZ_JBITZL010000014.1:0-32748 GCF_044546845.1 Streptomyces sp. NPDC053076
GGGGGAGCGCGGCCTGTGCGCGGGCGGTGACATCCGCGCCGTGCACGACGACGCTCGCGACGGTGACGGCACCGCCTCCGCCGCGTTCTGGCGCGACGAGTACCGCCTCAACGCCCGCATCGCCCGCTACCCCAAGCCGTACGTCGCCGTCATGGACGGCATCGTCATGGGCGGTGGCGTCGGCGTCTCCGCGCACGGCAGCGTCCGCATCGTCACCGAACGGTCGCGGATCGCCATGCCCGAGACCGGCATCGGCTTCGTGCCCGACGTCGGTGGCACCTATCTGCTGGCGCTCGCCCCGGGCGAACTGGGCACCCACCTGGCGCTGACCGGCGCGCAGATCGGGGCCGGCGACGCCCTGCTCTGCGGGCTCGCCGACCACTACGTACCCTCCGCCTCCCTGCGGGACTTCACCGACGACCTCACCGACACGCCGGTGCGAGACGCCCTCGACCGGTACGTCCAGCCTTTTCCGCCGGGGGAGTTGGCGGGACGGCGGGAGTGGATCGACGCCTGCTACACCGCCGGTACGGTCGAGGAGATCGTGCACGGGCTGTTCGCCCACGGCGGCCCGGACGCGAAGGAGGCGGCCGAGACCCTGCTCGCCAGGTCGCCCACCGCCCTGAAGGTCACCCTGGCCGCGATCCGCCGCGCCCGGCGCCTCGGCCCGCTGGAGCGCGTCCTCGACCAGGAGTACCGCGTCTCCTGTGCCGCCCTGAGCACCGCCGACCTGGTGGAGGGCATCCGCGCCCAGGTCATCGACAAGGACCGCAACCCGCGCTGGTCCCCGGTAACCCTCGCCGAGGTGACCGACACCGACGTGGAACGCTTCTTCGCCCCGCTCGGTGAGCGCGAACTCGGTCTCGCCGGAACAGGCTCCACTCCGGAGACGGCCGGGTGATATGCGCCGGTCAGGGACCGGCACCGGAAGCCGGCGCCGAGTCGTTCACCCGTGACGTCGAGCCGTTCCTCATGGCTCCCGGCCGTTCCCCGTGACGTCGAGCCGTTCCTGATGGCTCCCGGCCGTTCCCCTTGACGGCGAGCCGTTCCTCATGGTGCCTGGGCGGCGGTCCCGGCCGGGTTCAGCGGCTGTCCGAGCCGCAGGTTCCAGCGTCCGGCCCGTCCGCTGAGTTCCGTGACCGTCAGCGGTGGGACATCGAGCCGCCAGAAGGCGGACAGGGGCGGCCCCAGGACATGCATCACCATGGCCCGTACGACCTCCGGCTCGACAACGGCGACCGTGCGGCCGTCCGTGAAGGACCCGTCGGACAACCGGTCGGCGACCCGTGAGCAGAAGTCGCTCACCGTCTCACCACCGTGCGGTGCGCAGTCGGGATCGGTGAGCCAGTGACCCACCGCCTCCGGTTCGGCGGTTCCCACCTCGTCCAGCGTGCGACCTCGCCAGCGGCCCACGTCCAGACCTGCCAGCTCCGGTACCGCCGTGCCCTCGAGGCCGAGTGCAGCCGCCGTCTCCCGGCACCGCACGCTGGGCGAGACGAGGACCCGGGCCGCCGGGGGCAGTGCCCCGGCGGCAGCGCGGGCGCGAACGGCCCCGGCGTCGTCGATCGAGCCGCCGCCGTCGTCGAAGCGGGCCTGCCGCAGCGACGCACTGGTAGCGGGCGAGACGAGGTACACGCGGCTGGTCATGGGGGCTCCTGCTGCTGCCGTCACCGTGGGCGGGCACAGTCCCGCGTGGGCGTGTTCCTCGCGGCCCACGGTTCGCCCCGCCCTCGCGCCTCCTCGTCCCAAGCCGCCGGGAACGGTCCGAAAGAGCGGCGCCACCTGCGAACATAGCATCCGCGGAATGCGCGGCAATCCGCTCGCCGCACAGGAGTCGGAAGGCGGCCGAAGCAGCGGTCCATGCCCAGCCCCCGCTCGAGGACCGTCTCGACGACAGGGTGCGCACCGCACGTTGAGCATCTGCACGACCCCGACTGAGTACGCCTACTCAGGATTCGGGCATCGAGGCGGCCCACAGTGGGGGATGCGTCGCACGACGTCCGACTCACACCAGGAGACCATCGTGGCCACCTCTCTCGGGGCTTTCCTCCGTGTCACCTCTCGGCCCCGCGGCACCCGTACCGGCGCTGTCGCTCTCACGAGCGCGGCCGTACTCGCGGTGCTCACCGGATGCTCCCTCGAATACAAGGAGGACATCTGCTCGGACGGCGAGTATCCCGTCATCACGGTGGGCGGCACCGGCGGCTCATGTGTCAAGGACGGTGAGGAGCCGCCGCCGGACAGTGTGCGCTACCCGCAAGGCAAGGTGCCCCAGCACGTCGACGACAAGTGGGACGTGTACTGGCGGACGCACACGCTCGACAAGAACGGCAAGATCATCGACGCGCCCGACGCGTGACGCGGGTCGACCGGGTGCCGGGGCTCGCTGCGGTCCGCAGGCGAAGCTCGGGCGGCACGTATCGACGCCGCCCAGGATGTACCCCTGGAGTGAGCACTGAACATCGGTGAAGTGACGCCCTTCCCGTGTTCTCCCGTGTTCTCCCGTGCGAAGGGAAGGATCGTGGAAAAGGAGCCGTGAGGGGAAGCGGGCGGGAGGCGGCTCGCCGATGTCCTGGGGGTCATCGAGGTGCTGCAGTACAGGTCGGGGAACCGGTCCGGCAGCGGCGTCGTCAGGATTTCGTAAGGCGCCGCAACCTGTGAGAATCCCGGCCCGGGACGTGGAATGGCAGCATGCGTTTGCGTATTCGCCCTCCGATGTTCGCCGGGCGCCTCCACGATGCCCGCACCGCCACCGTCGTAGGACGGCTGCTCGGTCTCGCCCTGCTGGTCTGTTTCCTCACCGGACTGGTGAGCCATCTGCTGCAGGAGCCCCCGGCGTGGCTCGTCGGGCATCTGCCGACCAGACCGGTGTCGGGGTATCGCTTCACCCAGGGGCTCCATGTCATCAGCGGGATCGCGGCGATCCCGCTGCTGCTGGTGAAACTGTGGACGGTGTATCCACGGCTGTTCGTCTGGCCCGCGGTGCGTGGCGTCGGGCATGCGCTGGAGCGCCTGTCGATCGCGGTACTGGTCGGCGCCACACTGCTGGAGCTGTTCATGGGGCTGCTGAACACCACGCAGTGGTACCCCTGGCCGTTCGACTTCCGGTCGGTGCACTACGCCCTGGCCTGGTTGATCGTCGGTGCGCTGCTGGTGCACCTGGCGGTCAAGGCGCCTGCGGTCGCGGCCCATTGGCGCCGGCAGCCGGCGGCAGGCCCGGACGCTCCGGCCGAAGCCGCCGAGTCACGCCTCGTACGAGCCGACCGCCGGTCTCTGCTGATCGGGCTGGGCGCGGCAGTGGGGACCGTGACCGCCGTGACGGCGGGTCAGTCGGTGACCCCGCTGGGGCGCCTGGACCTGCTGGCCCCGCGCCACCCCGACGCCGGCCGGCAGGGCCTGCCCGTCAACCGGACGGCGCGCGCCGCGGGGATCACCCGGCAGGCACTGGACACCTGGCGGCTGCGGGTCACGGGTCCGGCCGGGTTCGAGCTGACCCTCGACCAGCTGCGCGCCATGCCGCAGCATTCCGCCACGCTGCCCATCGCCTGCGTCGAGGGCTGGTCGAAGTCGGCCCACTGGGAGGGGGTGCGGATCAAGGACCTACTGGCGCGGGCCGGGCTGCCCGACGGGGCGCGGCTGCGTGTCGTGTCGATGCAGACCCACGGCGGATACCGCGTCACGGAGATGGACCGCACCTACACCCGCGACGACCTGACCCTGTTGGCACTGCGCCTCAACGGCGAGGTCCTGTCGCCGGACCACGGTCATCCGGCCCGCGTCATCGCCCCCGACCGCCCCGGTGTCCTGCAGACCAAGTGGGTCACCCGTCTGGAGGTGATCCCGGAATGAAACCGAGTACGACGACCGCACTGCGCCTGCTGGTGGGCGCCGCCGGCCTCGCCCTGGGCGCGGTCGGTGTGACACACCTGCTCGACGAGACCCGGCCGGGCACCGTCTGGCAGGTACTCCTCTGGGCAGGCGGCGTGCTGGCACTGCACGACGGGGTGCTCGTGCCGGTCGTGCTCACCGTCGGGCTGCTGGTGACCGGCGGACGGCTGGGCGGGGTGTGGCGGGCCGGGCTGCTGACGGCGGGGACGGTCACGCTGGTGGCGTTGCCGGTGCTCCTGCGCCCGGGCCGGCCGGCGAACGCCTCGGTGCTGCCGCTCGACTATCCGCTGGGGCTGACCCTGGTCCTGTCGGCCGTCGTGGCGGGCACCGGCGCCACGGCAGGATGGCACCTGTGGCGGCGACGGCGACAGCGGTGACGGTTCCCGCGGCCGTGGGGCGCGGCGGCGCCCGGCACCCGTACCTTCCGTGACACCCGGGCCGTGCGGGACTCGGCCGCGCGATCGTCCGCGGCGTCGTCGAGGCCCATCGGGGCCGTGCCAGTGTGCACAACGTCGCCAACGGCCGCCGTGCCGAGGTGGTGTCGCCCGGGGCCGCCACCTGAAGCACCAGGGATTCCCTGTGACGAGAACCTGACGAGCGGGTTGCATTCCCGCATGGAGTGCCCGCGATGCGATGTGATCTCAGCACGGCCCGTGCGAGGTGGCGGGGCCGGTCCTGACGGATACGGGGGAGCGCGGGGAGGCGAGATGCAGGGCGACGAGCGGCAGCGGCGGATACTTGACCGGGCCCGTGGTCTGGGAGCGGTCGACGTGCAGGTCCTGGCCGAGGAACTGGGTGTGTCGCTGGAGACGATCCGACGGGACCTGCGGGTCCTGGAGGCGCACGGCTTGTTGCGGCGTACGCGTGGTGGTGCGTATCCGGTGGAGACGCGGGGTCACCAGGCGTCGCCGGAGACGCGGATCCGCCGTCTGGTGCCGGAGAAGAGACGCATCGCGGCTGCCGCCGCGGGGCTGCTGGGGCCCGCGGAGACGGTGTTCGTGGACGGGGGGTTCACTCCGCAGTTGATCGCCGAGGCGTTACCCGAGGACCGGCCGCTGACGGTGCTGACTCCGGCCCTGGGGGCCGCACAGCGGTTGAGCGGGCGGGAGAACGTCAGGGTGATGCTGCTGGGTGGTCAGGTGCGGGGGAGTACCCGGTCCGCGGTGGGGCCGTGGGTGTCGCAGATGCTGAGTGAGTTCGTCGTCGATCTGGCCTATGTGAGTGCGACCGGGATCTCCCGGGAGCACGGGGTGACCTCGCCGGACCCCGGGGTGGCCCATACCAAGGCGCAGGTGATGAAGGTGTCGCGGCGCAAGGTCTTGTGCGGGGTGCACACCAAGTTCGGCGTGGTGAGTTTCTGCCGGTTCGCCGACTTCCGTGACTTCGAGGCGATCGTCACCGACACCGGTCTGCCCCTGGCACAGGCGCGGCCGTTCACCCGCGCCGGCAACCGAGTCCTGCGCGTATGACGGGCGACACCCGCCGCGGACACCCCCCGCCGAGCAGGTCTGACCCGCCGGAGCCGGCCCGGTCCAGGAGAACACCGCGAGACCGGCGCCGCCGCCCGTGCGTAACGGCGGCGCCGCCGGGCCCGGTCGTCAGCTGCTGTGAACGCCGACCTCGTGCAGCGAGTATCCCCACGTGGTGCCACGCTCGGTGCAGGTGACGCGGACGTAGCGCGCGGGCGTGCCGGCGAAGCGGGCGGTGTCGAGGCCGCCGTCGCCCGTGGTGGTCGCCCAGGCGGTCCGCCAGTTCTCGCCGTCCGTCGAGAGCTGGATGCTGTACGACTTCGCGTACGCGCGCTCCCAGTCGAGCGTGAGCCGCCCGACCCGGTGGGTGGAGCCCAGGTCGATCCGGAGCCACTGGTCGTCACTCCAGCCGCTGGCCCAGCGGGTGTCCCGGGTGCCATCGACGGCGCGGCCGGGTGCGTAGCTGGTGAAGGGGTTCCACTCCGTCGAACTGGCCGTGGCCGAGGCCCCGTCGGCGAGATCGACCGCCGCCTGGTGCTGCTCGGTGGCTCCCCAGGTGTCGAGGTAGGACTCGGCGCCCCGGAAGAGGTCGTTCACCACGCCCTGGCCGCCGACGTGCCTGATGTCCTCGATCCAGTCCGGGACGAGGCCGTAGTGCGCGGCTCCGTCGGTGTTCAGGTCCCAGGTGCGCTCACCGGTGGTCAGCCGGTCGATGACGGAGCCTCCGTCGACACTGCGGAAGGGATAGGTCACCTTGTTCGGCGCGTCAGCGCCCCGAGGCCCCGGCCAGCCGCCGACACCGTTCATGTCCGTGCCGTAGCCGTAGCCGACGTCGTACTTGTCCCGCAGCGCCTTGGTGCGGTTCGCCTCGGCCACGAACCCCTCCGAGCCGTTCATGTACTGGGCGATGAAGCCGCCGAGGCCGTAGACCCGGTCGGTCCAGTTCATGTCCATCCAGCTGTGCGAGGAGATCACGCCGGGGTAGGAGTCGGCCTCGAAGATGTCCAGCGCGCGGCCGACGGCCTTGACGCTCATGTGGTCGATCTCCAGCATCATCTTGCGTTTCATCATGCCCCGCACCGCGTATGCGCCGAGATCGGTGAGGCCGCGGACGTTGCACTGCGCGTCCGAGTCGTACGAGGGGACGCTCACGCCCGCCGGCAGTTTCGCCTCGGCCCCCGGCGCGGCGGCCGAGCCGATGGGATTGTCGTGCTGCGGGCCCGCGCACTTCTCCGTCTTCCAGAAGGTGCCGGTCGACAGGAACTGTCCGACGTTGATGGCCGTGCCGAGCGTGCCGGAATCGAAGCGGACGCCGCACAGCGCGTTGTCGAACTTGTGGCACAGGAACATGCTGCGCACACCCAGCGCGTACAACTCGTCCAGGCCCGCGTCGATGTCGTGCTTGTCGCACTGGGCGATGTCCAGGACCTGCTTGCAGCCGAAGGGCTCGGAGGTCTCCACTCCCAGGATGACGGCCAGCTTGCCCTGCTTGACGACTTCGCGGGCCTGGGCGCTGTCGGTGACGATCCGGAACCAGCCCCTGCCCGGGCCGCCGTACATCTTGTCGACGTATGCCTGCAGGTCGTACGTCAGCTTCGCCTGCAACCGGATGGACGTCATCTCGTCGCAGCCGCGGTCCTTGAAGAAGTACACCGAGCAGATCACACCGTTGGTGACGAGGTCGTTGACGAGCACCCGCTGACCGCCGCGCCAGGCGCGTTCCACCCAGGCGTAGTAGTTCTGCTGGTGGGTCAGCGAGTCGTGTGCCGGCCAGTCCTTGAAGGTGGGCCAGCCGACCGGGTCGTGCCTGCCGTCACCGCCCTTGGTGATGAAGTCGAAGACGGCGAGCGAACCGTCGGGGTAGTGCTCGGGGCAGTCCTTGAGCGCGTCGGCGATCCCGGCCTCGGAGAACGTCTTGCCGCAGATGAGCCGCCCGCCGAACGCCTCGTTGGCGAAGAGGTGGTCGTGGGCGTCGACGAACCCGCGCACCTTCCCGTCGGCATCGGTACCGGTGAACGGCTCGCCCGTGACATCGATCCGGGAGTCCGGCGCGGGGCGTGCGGTCGGGATCCACCAGTCGTTCCCGGCCGCCGAACTCGGAGTGGGTCCGAGGACGACGGCCAGTACGAGGAGGAGCAGCGACATGATGGTGACGCCTTGGCGTCTGCGGTACCGGCGTGTGGTCAAGGCCACGGCCCACGTCCCTCGGTCGGCGGGATGCGCGGCCGACGGCCAAGGACGTCCGGCCCGAGGTCCCCCGCGCACACCGATTTGTCATGTCCTATGCAAACTGCCGCCCCTGAGGATCGCCAGTGCCGCCGTCCGAGTCAAGACTCGGGCGCCGGGCGATGGCCGTGGGTGCCGCGGCACGGGGTGCCCGCCCGCGCAACCGGCTCGCTCGATGATTACTTTCGGGTGGTAATAAGCTGGGTGCACGTGAGGACCGTACGTAGACGACCGCGCCGGACAGCGGCTCGAACGTGAGGGAGTGACCGATGACATCGCAAACCGAGCGAGCCGTGCTGGCCGGCGGTTGTTTCTGGGGAATGCAGGACCTGATCCGCAAGCAGCCGGGCGTGGTGTCCACCCGCGTCGGCTACAGCGGCGGGGACACGCCGAACGCCACATACCGTAACCATGGCGACCACGCCGAGGCCATCGAGATCCGCTTCGATCCCAAGGCCACGAGCTACCGCGGCATCCTGGAGTTCTTCTTCCAGATCCACGACCCGACCACGCGGGACCGCCAGGGCAACGACACCGGTCGCAGCTACCGGTCCGCCATCTACTACACCGACGAAGAACAGCACCGGGTCGCCCTCGACACCATCGCGGACGTCGAGGCCAGCGGCCTGTGGCCGGGCAAGGTGGTCACCGAGGTCGAGCCCGTGGGCGACTTCTGGGAGGCCGAGCCGGAGCACCAGGACTATCTGGAACGCTATCCGAACGGCTACACCTGCCACTTCCCGCGACCGAACTGGAAGCTGCCGCGCCGGACCTCTTCTCCGACGAGCTAAGGGCCTCTTCCCCCGACGGGCGAAAGCCCCCCTCTCCGACGGGCTGTCTCCTCCGCGACAGGCTGTCTCCTCCGCGACGGGCCGAAGGGCCTCTCGCCCGAAGGGCTGAGGCGTCCGTCTCTTCCCGACGGGCTCAGTGCCGCGCGCCGGGACGTCGCCGCCGGTGATCCCGGATCCCCGTGATCCCGTGATCGCCGGGCTCCCGCCGCGCGTTCCTCCGCGGATCAGGCCCTCCGCCGCCGCCTGATCGGCTCGCCCACACGGTGCATGTGCGTCAGGGCCTCACGGTAGGACCGGATCAGTCCGGTCTCGTGGTACGGCACCCCGATCTCGGCCCCACCGAGAAGGCGAGCCAGGCCCCGGCTGGCGCGGGCCTGTTCGGCGGACCAGACCAGGATGTCCGGGGCCACATCGGGGTCGAGTTCCTCATGGTTGGGATGGGCGTGGTGGCGGGTGTGCTTGTTCATCCACCACCCGTAGCTCATGCGGATACCGAGATTGGCGAACAGCCGCCCTCCGATCTCGCTGTGCCGGCGCCGCCGGAAGACCTGCCGGTGTGCCAGGTCGTGCGCCAGCAGGGCGACCTGCCCGAACACCAGGGCCACAAAGGCGGCCACGGCCAGTTGCCACCAGGAGTCGCCGAGCACGAAGAAGGCTCCCCATCCGCGGCAGCGAACAGGCCGATCACGAGACCGAGCCGGACCGTGTAGTAGCCGGGGCGCCGCTTCAGCAGGCCGGCCTCGGCGATCCGCCGGGACAGTGCGGCGAAGTCACTGCCGGCACCGGGGCGAGGCGCGCCCGCATCGTCGGCGGAGCGACGGATCGCAACGGAAGCATCGGGGGATGTCGTCATGCCGAGAAGTCTGAAGACGGCCGTACGCCCGCAGAAGCCTGTCAGCCTCCGTATGCCCAGAGGTCCGCCCCACCGCCCGTCGGGGGTTATCCCCCCGGATGGGCCGGCGACCTCGGGCAACGGCCGACAGCACGGAACGGGCGACTCGCACGGGAACGCCCTGTCTCACCGAAGACGGCGGAGTACTCGACGGCGGGCGCTGGTTCACCCACCCCGAGGAGATGCCGGCGCACGTGACCCCGCTGCTCGCCGGCCCCGACCGGATGCGGGGTGCCGGCCGCGCGGCGCTCGACCGCTCCCAAGACCTGATGTCACCCGCAGTCCTCCTCGAAACCGGCCATGGCGAGCGCCAGCATGTGGGTGGCCGTCAGGGTGTTCGACGGATCCGCGGCCCTGGCCAGCAGCCAGGTCGCCGCCGCGACCGACTGGCCGGGAGGGATGACCAGCAGATCCCGGCGGCCCGCCGTGCCGTACTCCAGGGCGATCGCATGCGCTTCGGCGTCGACGTCCGACAGAGCCACTTCGATCATGCGGCCGGGCGCCGCGACCGTGCGTGGGACGTCGGGCCAGGCGATGGTGTCCACGGTGACGCGGGTGACGGTGCCGACGCCGGGGTCCAGCGAGCCGACGAGCGCGGGCAACTCCAGTTCCAGGAGGTCGCAGCGCGGCCACCAGGCCCCGTTCAGCGGACCCCGGCTGACACCCGCGGTGAGTGTCAGCCGGGGCACGGGCATCCGATAGGTGCGTGCTCCGCCCGGGAAGACGCCTTCTGCCGACATTCCGGTGACGTCCCTCATGCGATCCCGTCCCGGGCGGCTCCTGGCCGTCCGCTGCCGTCGTTCGCCGGGAACGGCACCGCCGTGGTCGCGCTGCGCGAGATGCTCTCGGTGGAACCAGCGTACGTCCGGGGTTGCCGGGCAGGGGCCGTCCGGAGGCCACAGAGGCCGGAACCAGCCGTAGGACGTGCGGGCGAGGCCGCCGGGGCTCACTGATCCGTGTAGCCGATGTCCCCGATGGTCCAGGCGCTCACGTCCTTCAACGCGACGCGGTACATGCCGCCCGTGTCGGGGATGCCGAAGCTGCCCTGGAGGATCCGGGCGACGTGGAAGTGGAGGTGCGTGGGCCGGTCACCGTCCGGTGGCGGCTCGCCGCTGCCCCGGGGCGGAGTGAAGGCCGCGGCGAACCGCCGCAGTTGCCCGGAGTCCCGCAGGACTTCGGCCACCCGCTCCTTCCACAGGGCTTCCGGGGCCAGCCGACCTGTGATGACGGCCCCCGGCACCACGACGGTCAGGGACATGTGACTGCTGTGCTGCGACTCCACCATCTCGGCGATACCGACAAGCAGTTCGTCAGGGTGCGACATACCTGAAGAGCCTAGCTCAGTGAGGGCGTTGCGCCGGGAAGGATGCGAGGGTTCACCAGCCCTCGACCCCCTGTTCGGCTCGCGCGTCCCAGGCCGGCGTGGCCGGCGGCGCGTCGTGGCAGGTGAAGCCGAGTCGGGTCAGTGCCCGGCGCATCTCGCCCGACGTGAAGTCGCGGCGGTTCTGCCTGGTGACCACTTCTCCGACCTGCATCACGGGGTAGACACGGCGGCCGATGGTCACGGCAAGGCCGGTGACGGGTTCCGGCGTGATGCCGCTCATCGACTGCTCGACCTCGCTCTTGATCAGGTCGAAGGGGAAGTGGGCGATGACACAGCGCATGGATGCCTCCATAGGGTTGGGGGAGAAACACCGGAGGGGTCGCCCGCGCGACGGCGGTCGGCGCGCGGTCAGCAGTTGGTCAGCAAGCGGTCAAACGGATGGACGGGGGAGAGCGGGGAGAGCGGGGGGCCTGAGGGGGGCGTGTCGGCGGGCACGGGGACGCCTCAGGCGAGGGACGTGCCCCCGGCGGCCACCGCGGCGCCGGGAGTCCCGGTGCCTGGGCTACGGGTTGTTCCTGGGGGCGGCGCGGCGGGTCCCAGCGGTGGCCCGCCCGCTTCCGCCGCGTCCCGCGGCACCTCCCCGGCGACCGCGTCCGGCGGACCGCGAGCCTTCGCCGCGTTCGCCTCGTTCGGCGACCGGTGCGGGGATGGTGACGGGCACGCCGGAGGGGGTCCGGGCGCCGGTGATGCGCTGCAGTTCGGCATCGCCCGGGCGGACCCGGGCGGTCAGCGGAGTGATGCCGGCGTCGGTCATCAGGCGGTCCATCGAGCGACGCTGGTGCGGCAGGACGAGGGTGACGACGGTGCCCGACTCGCCGGCGCGGGCGGTACGGCCGCCGCGGTGCAGGTAGTCCTTGTGGTCGCCGGGCGGGTCCACGTTCACGACCAGGTCGAGGTTGTCGACGTGAATCCCGCGGGCGGCCACGTTGGTGGCCACCAGGACCGAGACACGGCCGTCCTTGAACTGGGCGAGCGTCCGGTTGCGCTGGGGCTGGGACTTGCCGCCGTGCAGGGCCGAGGCACGCACGCCGACGGACAGCAGGTGCTTGGCCAGCCGGTCCACCGCGTGCTTGGTGTCCAGGAACATGATCACCCGACCGTCGCGGGCTGCGATCTCGGTCGCGGCGTCGTGCTTGTCGGCGTCGTGGACGTGCAGCAGATGGTGCTCCATGGTGGTGACGGCTCCCGCGGACGGGTCGACCGAGTGCACCACGGGGTCGTGGAGGTAGCGGCGTACCAGGAGGTCGATGTTGCGGTCCAGAGTGGCCGAGAACAGCAACCGCTGGCCGTCGGGACCGACTTGGTCGAGCAGCGCGGTCACCTGCGGCATGAAGCCCATGTCGGCCATCTGGTCGGCTTCGTCCAGGACGGTGACCGCGACCTGGTCCAGCCGGCAGTCTCCCGCTCGATCAGGTCCTTGAGCCGGCCGGGCGTGGCGACGACGACCTCGGCACCGCCGCGCAGCGCACTGGCCTGACGCCCGATCGACATGCCGCCCACCACGGTGGTGAGCCGCAGCCGCAGGGCGCGGGCGTAGGGGGCGAGCGCGTCGGTGACCTGCTGAGCCAGCTCCCGGGTGGGTACGAGGACGAGGGCGAGCGGCTGCCGGGGCTGGGCCCGCTGACCGTCAAGCCGGGCCAGCAGAGGCAGCCCGAAGGCGAGCGTCTTGCCCGAGCCCGTGCGTCCACGGCCCAGGACGTCGCGGCCGGCCAGCGCGTTCGGCAGCGTGGCCGCCTGGATCGGGAAGGGCACGCTCACGCCCTCGGCACCGAGGGCGGCCAGCAGCCGTTCGGGCATGTCCAGTTCGGCGAACGTCTCGACGGCCGGCAGCGGCTCGGTGAGGGTGACCGGCAGGGCGAACTCCTGACGGCGTGCGGTGGGACGTGCTCCCTGGCCGCCCTTTCGCCCGGTGGCCGGACGAGGACTCTGGCGACGTGCCTCCTGCGTGCGGAAGCGGCTGCCGCGGGCAGAGCCTGCTGAGCCTGTGGAGCCTCGGTCGGCGCGGAAGCGAGCGGAGCTGCCGCCGGTACGACTGGTGCGGTTCATGGCGGAACCTTCCTCGATGCGGCACGTATCGAGGAAATCCGCCCAGCGGGTGCTGCCGCACGAGGATTCACAAGACTGAGCCGAAGAAAATGCGAAAAGCCGGGCCTGTCAGAGGGAGGCCGGGGCTGTGAAATGCTGCGGTGAATCCCGCGGAGGGCGGGAACGCAATGAGATGGGGCCCGCACCCCGAGAGCGCGGGCCCCAGCCACATGATGCGCGAGCCCTGGGCTCGCGACGATTCGCGTCAGCGTCAGGCGGGAACGATGTTCTCGGCCTGCGGGCCCTTCTGGCCCTGCGTGACGTCGAAGGTAACCTTCTGGCCTTCCTGAAGCTCGCGGAAGCCCTGGGTGGCGATGTTCGAGTAGTGGGCGAACACGTCAGGACCGCCACCCTCCTGCTCGATGAAGCCGAAGCCCTTTTCCGCGTTGAACCACTTCACGGTGCCAGATGCCATATTGAATCTCCCTTGGGGGGCAGTGCCGGAGTCCGCACCTTACGGATCCCGAGTCGCCGCGATGATCACCCCTCCGGAAAGATCCGGAAAGCTCTGCAAAGAAACAAGTCTCTGGCAACCAAAACTGCAACTGGTATCACGCTAACACACAGTCGGGTGGGGGCGCCCAGGCGTTTTCCGGCTCGTTCAGGAATTCTCATCCCGCAGGCGACCATATTTCTGCACTGGCGAGATGAGGTATTGGCATCCCGCTCGCCCAGCTTCCGCCGGGCCGGTGGTGGTGGGCATCGCACCCGCGTCCCGGGGACGCGGCGAGGGGCCCGTCCGCGCACGGTACGCGTGCCCACAGGGGTCGACGCCGTCTGCCGCGGGTGCCGACACTGATCCCGGCAGGCGCGGATATGTGATCTTGCGGTGACAGACTTCCGGCCGCCCGTACCGCGCCCGGCGCCGCCACGTCGAAGGGCTCGGGGCGGCTGCGTCCGTACGACCTGTCCGTCGAAACGGCCGCGCCGTTGGGCCAAGTGCCGCACAGGGCCGGTCGGCGGCGTGAAACGCTGACCTCGGTTCGCTGCGGCCGACGCCCTCCAGAGCCCCGGAAGCCGACCTCTCCACGATTCGGGCGGCCTCACCGCCTCCAGTCTCTGCGGCACGGCCACCGCGCGGCGACGGGCCGGGGCGGCGAAGCCGGCCGACACCCGCCTCGCCCGCCCGGTGAGACGGTCCAGGTCACCGACGCCCGTGCAACCGGCTCGGGCGCAGTGCTACTCGCGTCTTTCCGGCGCGGGCTCCTCCCCGCTGGACAGGCCCTCCGGGCGGCGGCCCGCCGGCTGCTGGGGCTCGGGGCGGGCGGGGAGCGCGGGCACCGGGCGGTCGGCCGGCGTGTCGGCGGTCACCGTCACCGGTTCCCCGTGGTGCAGGATCACCAGCGGTTCGCCTTCGACCAGCTGATAGCGCGCATGGGACCGGCCGATGTCCACCTTCATCCTGCGTCCGCCTACCAGCACGGTGAACGCCACCCTGGACAGCGCTTCCGGCAGGCGCGGCGAGAACGCCAGCCGGGCCGGCCCTTCGTCCTCGCCGGCGTATCGGCGCATGCCCCCGAAACCTGTGACCAGGGCGATCCAGGTGCCGGCGAGGGAAGCGATGTGCAGCCCGTCCCGGGTGTTGTGCTCCAGATCGTCCAGGTCCATCAGCGCGGCCTCGCCGAGGTAGGCGTAGGCCAGTCGCAGATGCCCGGTCTCGGCGGCGAGCACCGCCTGGCAGCACGCCGACAGTGAGGAGTCGCGGACGGTCAGCGCCTCGTAATAGGCGAAGTTGCGCGCCTTCTGCTCGTCGGTGAAGTTGCCCGGGCACTCCAGCATCGCCAGCACCACGTCGGCCTGCTTCACCACCTGCTTGCGGTACAGGTCGAAGTACGGGTAGTGCAGCAGCAGCGGATAGTGCTCGGCCGGTGTGGCCTCGAAGTCCCAGCGCTGGAAGGTCGTGAAGCCGGCCGACTGCTCGTGCACGCCCAGGGACTCGTTGTACGGCACCGCCATCCGGGCCGCGGCGTCCCGCCACCCCGCGGCCTCCTCGTCGTCGACACCGAGTTCCGCCGCCCGGTCCGGATGACGCACCGCCACGTCCGCCGCGAACAGCAGGTTCTGCCGGGCCATCAGGTTGGTGTACAGGTTGTCCCGGGCGAAGGCGCTGTACTCGTCGGGGCCGGTGACGCCGTCGATGTGGAAGACGCCCTCCGCGTCGTGGTGACCGAGGGACCGCCACAGCCGTGCGGTGTCCACCAGGAGATCGAGCCCCTCACCGCGCTCGAAGTCCTCGTCACCGGTCACCAGGACGTACCGTTCGACGGCCATGGCGATGTCGGCGTTGACGTGGAAGGCGGCCGTACCGGCGGGCCAGTAGGCGGAGCACTCGGCGCCGTCGATGGTCCGCCAGGGGAACGTCGCCCCCGCCAGCCCGAGCTGGCGCGCGCGTTCCCGAGCCGCCGGCAGCGTCCCGTGCCGCCATCTCAGCGCCGACGCGACGGTCTCCGGCGCGGTGTACGTCAGCACCGGCAGCACGTACGACTCGGTGTCCCAGAAGGAGTGTCCGTCGTACCCGGTTCCGGTCAGGCCCTTCGCGGGGATCGCCCGGTTCTCGCCGCGGGCCGCCGCCTGCAGTACATGGAAGAGGGCGAACCGCACCGCCTGCTGGATCTCCGCGTCGCCCTCCACCTCGACGTCCGCCCCGGCCCAGAAGCGGTCCAGGTACGCCCGTTGCGCGGCGAGCAGTCCGTCCCAGCCGGTGCTGACCGCGCCCGCCACCGCTCCGTCCACCTGATCGTGGACGGCCGGCAGTGAACGTTCCCCCGACCAGCCGTACGCGACGAACTTGACCAGCCGCAGCGGCTGTCCGGGCGTCAGGTCCGCGGTCACCGTCAGCCGGCTGACGTCGGGCTCGCTCTGCGCCGTCCAGCGCGTGCTCTCGGGCCCCTCCACGATGTGGTCGGCCGCCGCCGCCACCCGCAGCCCGCTGCGGTCGGTGCAGTGCACGAGCCGCAGCCGGGTCTCCTGGGCGAAGTGCTCCTCGGGCAGCAGCGGGGACTCGGTCGCCGCGGCGACGCGCGGGTCGCCCTCGAAACGGGGCATCTGTTCGTTGGCGACGAGCTCGGACTGCACGGCCACGGTGGCCGGTCCGTCGACCGGCTCGACCTCGTACACGATCGCCGCCACCGCGCGTTGGGTGAAGGACACGAGCCGGTGTGAGGTGATCCGGACCGTCCGGCCGCCGGGCGAGGTCCACCGCGCCGTGCGGCTGAGCACACCGGAGCGGAAGTCCAGGACCCGCTCGTGCGCCAGCAGCCGGCCGTACCGCAGATCGCACGGGTGGTCGTCGACGAGCAGTCGGATGATCTTGCCGTCGGTGACGTTGATCATCGTCTGGCCGGACTCGGGATAGCCGTAGCCCGCTTCCGCGTAGGGCAGCGGGTGCCGCTCGTAGACGCCGTTGAGATAGGCGCCGGGCAGTCCGTGCGGCTCGCCCTCGTCGAGGTTCCCGCGCCACCCGACGTGCCCGTTGGACAACGCGAACACCGACTCGCTCTGCGCGAGCACGTCGAGATTCAGCTCGGTCTCCCGCAGGCACCACGGCTCGACCGTGAAGCTGGGATGAGTGATCATCGGGACTCCAGAAGTTCGGCGAGGTCCTGGACGACCACATCCGCCCCGTGCGCCCGCAGCTGCTCCGCCTGGCCCACCCGGTCGACCCCGACGACCACGCCGAACCGTCCCGCCCGGCCCGCCTCGACACCGGCCAGGGCGTCTTCGAACACGGCGGCCTCGGCCGGTTCCGTGCCGAGACCGCGGGCCGCCTCCAGGTAGGTGTCCGGGGCGGGCTTGCCGCGCAGTCGGCGCTCGTGAGCCACCACTCCGTCGATCCGCTCGTCGAACAGGTCCTCGATCCCGGCCGCCACCAGCACGTCCCGGCAGTTCGCGCTGGACGACACCACCGCGCAGCGCAGCCCGGCCTCCCGCACGGCGTGGACGAAGCGGACCGAGCCCTCGTACGGCTCCACCCCGTCCTGCCGGATCCGCTCGAGCACCAGGTTGTTCTTCCGGGTGCCCAGGCCGTTCACGGTCTCCGCCTCGGGCGGGTCGTCCGGCGATCCCTCGGGCAGATGGATCCCGCGGGCGGCGAGGAACGTGCGCACCCCGTCCTCACGGGGGCGCCCGTCCACGTACTCGTCGTAGTCGCGGACCGCGTCGAAGGGGACGAACGCGGTCCCCTCGCGGGTCGCGCGCTCGCGGAGATAGCCGTCGAACATCTCCTTCCAGGCGGCCGCGTGCACTTTCGCGGTCTGGGTGAGCACCCCGTCGAGGTCGAACAGGCAGGCACGGACGTGAACAGGAAGCCCCAGCATGCCGCCGAGGCTAGAAGGCACCCGCGGTCCGCGGCGGCAGCCCACCGCCCCGGCACGCCGGAAGGCACCCGCTCGGTCGAGGCGCGGGCGCGGCCGGAGGGGAGCTGTTCGGTACGGCTGAGAGGGCGCCCCCACCAAGAGGACGCCCCCGATGCCGGCCGGTTCCGGCGCGGCCCTCAGTGCCCGGCGGATCCCTCGGGGCGCGCATGGCGCGGCAGGAGGAACGCCAGCAGGAAGGTCAGGGCGAGCAGGCCGTCGACGATCCACAGCACCGACTTCATGACGGACCCGAAACCGCTGCGGAAGGCCGAGGACGCGGTGTCCTCCAGCACGGCCGGTATCCGTGCGCCGGTCCGGGGCGAGGTCACGGCGGACCTGGTGTCCTGCTCCAGACGCGTGCAGGACGCCGGGGTCGCCGCCGGATCCTTGGCGACGGCACGGTCCGAGGCACATGTCCGCAGGTCCGTCACGATGTGTTCCCGCGCGGCGGGTGCGACGTGCGCGGCGGCCAGCTCCCGCCGCAGACCGTCCGAGCGGTGGTCGACGGCGCCGGCGATGCCGCCGCCCAGCAGACCGAAGAACACGGTGCCGAGGAGCGCCACGCCGAAAGCACCGCCGAGCTGCTGCACCGCGGTCATGGTGCCGGACGCCGAGCCGGTCTCGTGCTGCTCGACACTGGCGAGCACGATCTCGAAGAACGGCGCCATCAGCAGGCCCATCCCGATGCCGGTGACGAGCAGGGACGGCATCAGCTGCCAGGGGCCGATGTCGTCCCCCACGACGTCGAGGGTCAGCCATACGCCGAACACGCCGACCGCCATGACCAGGGCGCCCGCCTGAAGCACGGCCCGCCCGAACCGGGCGACCCCCTGAGCGATGCCGAAGCCGACGACCATGCCGCCCGACCAGGGAATCATCAACAGGCCCGACTTGAGCGGCGTATAGCCGAGGCCGATCTGGGCGTAGAGGTTGAGGACCAGCATGAAGCCCTGCATGGTCGAGAAGAAGACCAGCCCGAGGGTCATGCCCCCGCTGAACCCCCGCTTGCGGAAGAGGCTGGGCACGACCAGCGGGTCGCGGCCGGCCTTGCCGCGGCGCGACTCGTAGACGCCGAAGACGGCGAAGACGATCACGGAGGCGGCCATCATCGCGAACGTCCAGGCGGGCCAGTCGTACTCACGGCCCTGGACCAGCGGGAAGATGATGAGCAGTGCGGCCGTCGAGACCAGGAGCATGCCGGGGATGTCCAGGCGCGGCTTGCCGCCGGACTGGCTCCTCGGCAGGTAGCGCAGGGCGCCCAGGAGGGCCGCGGCACCCAGCGGGAGGTTGATCAGGAAGATCATCCGCCACCCGGTGCCGAAGTAGTCGGCGTCCACGAGCCAGCCCGCCAGGATCGGCCCGCACACCGCGGACAGCCCCATGACCGGGCCGAACAGGCCGAAAGCCTTCTGCGACTCCTTGGGCGGGAACATCTCCTTGATCATGCCGAGGCCCTGCGGCAGCATCACCGCGCCGAACAGCCCTTGTACGACGCGGGAGGCGATCAGCATCTCCGGCGACACGGATATCGCGCACAGCAGCGAACCCACGGTGAAGCCGGCGGCTCCCACCAGGAACATCCGGCGGCGCCCGTGGATGTCCCCGAGCCGGCCTCCGGTGACGAGGCCGACGGCCATGGAGAGGGTGTACGCGGCGGCGAGCCACTGCAAGGTGGAGGCGCCGCCGCCGAGGTCGGCCCGCATGGCGGGGCCGGCGATGTTCGTGACCACGGCGTCGAGGAGATCCATCACCTCGGCCGCGAGGATCACGAAGAGGGCAGCCCAGCGCCACCGGTAGGGCGCCGGCGTGTCGGTGGGCGTCTCGGCGGACGCGACACCGGTGGTGGACATCGGAACTCCTCGGAGAAGGGCGCGCCGCGGTGAGACCGTGGGCGCGGTGAGACGTACGGAGGCACGACAGAACACTGTTCAGTGAACGAACGCCGTTCACCTTAGCGGAACGCCGATCGGAAGAAGAACGGTGTTCTTCAAGATATAGCGCAATCCGTGGAGACGGGACAAGATATATCGCGTTCCCCTTACGAGTGTGAACAGTGCTCACCCTGAGAGAACACCGTTCTCCCGGCGCCTAGACTGTCGTCATGAACGACGAGGCCGCCGACACCCCCGCACCCCCTCCGCCGTCCCCCTGGGAGCGCGAGCGCCCCGCCCGCACCCGCGTCGTCCCGGGGCGGGAACCGCTCTCACGCGAACGGGTCGTCGACGCCGCCTTCGCCGTGCTGGACCGGCAGGGGCTCGACGGGCTGTCGATGCGCCAGGTGGCGGCCGAACTCGACGCCTCGGTCTCCGCGCTCTACGCCCACGTCAGCTCCAAGGACGATCTCCTGGAGCTGATGTACACCCGCCTCTTCGCCGGCTTCCAGATGCCCGAAGCCGACCCCGAGCGGTGGCGCGAGCAGGTGCGGGACTACGCCCGTGCCTGGCGGCACTGCCTGCTGTCCCACCGTGACATGGCCAGGATCTCCATGGCCCATGTCCCCTTCACCGCCGAACTGCTGCCGCACGTCGAGGCGTTGCTCGCCGTCTTCCGTACCGCCGGGCTGCCCGACCGCATCGCGGCGGAAGCCGGTGACCTCATCTCCACCTACGTCGACGGATTCGTCCTGGAGGAGGGCATGTGGCAGGACCGGGCCGCCCTGCACGGCGGTGCCGGCTCCTCCCTGGCCCGCCCCGACTGGCGCGAGATGGCCGGCGAGATGCAGAACTACTTCGCGTCCCTGCCCGCGGCGGACTTCCCCCATCTGCGCGCCCTGGCGGGGGTGATGGTGATGGACTCCGCCGACGAGAGGTTCGACATCGGTCTGGAGATCATCCTGCGGGGTCTGGCGAGTTACCTGCCCTCACCGCCTGTGTGACCCGACCGGCTCGACGAGACCGCGTCCGGTCGACCGGCCGCCGTGCCGCCTCCTCGTCCGAGGTCGCGCAAGGTGACGGATCCACCGGGCCTGAGGCTGACCCGCCGGGCGGTGCCGCCCGCGAGGACGGTGGTGTCACGGCCGCCGACGCTCGTCAGCGTCACCCGGGTGACCTCGCCGTTCTTCCAGGTGAGGTCGGCGACGAAGCCGCCACGGACGCCGACGCCGGACACCGAGCCCGAGGCCGCCCAGGCGGCCGGCAGGGCCGGCAGCAACTCCACGTGCCCGGGCCGCGAGTAGACCAGCATCTCGATCACCGCCGCGGGGGTGCCCAGGTTCGCGTCGATCTGGAAGATGCCGCGGCCCTGTCCCATGTCCATGATGTCGAAGAGGTTCGGCGCGCTGCCGTTGCTGCCGTTCACCGACGGCTTCAGGTTGGTGACGACGAGCCGGTACGCCTTCTCCGCGTTCTTCAGCCGGGCCCAGCACAGGCTGCGCCAGGCGTTGGCCCAGCCGTAGCTGTCCATGCCGCGGGCGGTCAGCAGGGCCGTCGCGCCGGCCAGGATGTCCTTCGGGGTGGAGCCGTCCGGGCGGATCCGGTCGCCGGGGAAGAGACCGATGAGCGGGGAGAGGTGCCGGTGTGTGGTCTCGCCCAGGTCGTCCGGCGACATCCACTCCTGCAGTCGGCCGGTCCTCGGGCTGACCACGGGCAGGTACAGGCGCTGACGCAGACCCTCGACGGTCGCGCTGTAGGCGGCGTCCCTGCCGAGCACCCGGGCCGCGGTGCGGTGGTTGCCGAAGAGGTTCCACACCAGTTCCTGGGCGTAGGTGATGCCCTTGGCGTCCAGCGGACCCTGCTCGGGGGACCAGTCGCTGTCGGCGATGAGGACCTCGCGCTCGGCACCGGAGGCGTCGGTGACGGTCGTGGTGATGAGGCGGGCTTCCCAGAATTCCACGGCGCCCCTGAGGAGCGGGTAGATCTTTTCGAGGTAGGCGCGGTCCTGGGTGTACTCGTAGTGCTCGAACAGGCTCTGGCAGAGCCAGGCGTTGCCGGCCGGGTGCCACCACCAGCCGCCACCGCCGTAGGGGTTGGTGGAGATGGCCACCGTCCAGCCGGCGATCCGCCCGCTGGAGTTGCGGTACCTGTTGGCCGGGCTGTTGAACAGCCGCCGGGTGACGTCCGTCCAGCAGGGCAGTTGTGCGAGGCAGTAGTCCGCGAAGACGTCGAAGCAGTCGGACAGGGCCGCCCGGTCGGCCGTCCAGTAGTTCATCTGGAGGTTGATGTCGGTGTGGTAATCGCCCATCCAGTCCGGGTCGTTGCCGTCCAGCCACTGGCCCTGCAGGCCCATCGGAAGGCTGCCCCGCGACCCGGAGATCATCAGATAGCGGCCGAACTGGACGTAGGCGGCCTCCAGTTCAGGATCGGGAACGTCGTCGGTGTGGCGCGCCTGCACCCGCTGCCAGGTGTCCAGCCGGCGCTGTGCGGCCGATGACGTACCGAGGCTGATGTCCAGCTGCTCGAACACCGGGCGGAAGTCGGCGACATGAGTGTGCAGCAGGGTCCGCGCGGAGTGGCCGGCCGCCGCCAGGACCTTGGTCCGTGCCAGGCGCTCCGGGTCCACGGACGGGTCGCGGAACCCGGCGGCCGCGTCGGGCGCGTAGTTTGTGCCGCCGCTGACCACGATGGTGAGCTCCTCGCAGCCCCGGAAGGAGATCGACGTACCGCTGACGGCGACCGTACCGGTGCCGCTGCGGGCCGTGACGGCGGCGCCGTACCTCAGCCCGTTGGCGAAGGAGGCGCCGAACGACGCGCAGCCACCCGCACCGCCCGCGGTGGTGGACTCGCCGTGGGTGCCGGCCAGGGAGACGGTGCCGGTGTAGGTGCCGCCGCCCCGCTGGGAGAAGTGCAGGACGATCACGTCGTCGGGACGGCTGGCGAAGATCTGCCGCTCGTAGGTGACGCCGGAGAGGTCGTACGAGGCGCTGACGAGGCCCTGGGCCAGGTCCAGCGAGCGCCGGTAGCCGTCGACCGAGCCCAGGTCGTGTTCGGGGATGTCGACGGTGAGCCTGGCCAGCAGGGTCAGGGAACCGAAGTCGGCCCGCCCGTACGGGAACTGGCCGTCGCTCAGCAGCGTGTCGTTGAGTCCACCGGTCCACAGGGTGGCATCGGTGATCGTCAGAAGTTCGCCGGCCGGGTCGTTGCTCGCGAGTGCTCCGAGGCGCCCGTTGCCGACCGGCAGGCCCTGCCGGATCATCGAGCCCGGGTCGGCGGGAGCCTGCCACCACAACCGGTTCTTCGCGGCGGCCGCCGCGGACAGCAGCGGCGAGGAGGCGGGACGGTCAGGGGCCGCCGAGGCGGTGAACGCGGGCAGGCCGCCGAGGGCGACTCCGGCGCCCGCGGTGGCGGCCAGGGCGAGGAAGCCCCTGCGGTTGGGGTGGTTGTCGCGCGCTGCGGTGTGCTGGGTGTCCACGGTGCACTCCATGTCCGGGGAACGGCGCATGCGGGAACGACGGTCACGGACCGTCGGGCGTTGCGGGTGGCACGTGCGGCGGGAAGGGGGGCGCCCGGTGGGCGGCGGTGACCGGGTCGCCGGTGAGGGGGAGGGGCCGCACCGCGCGGCGGCCCCGGTGGCGTGACGGTCGTGGCGACCGTGCGGCGCCCTACGGGCCGCGGCTCAGCGGTGTCATCGCTGCTCCTCGTAGGTGTTCGACCCCATGAATGCCTGGATCGCGGTTGCCGCGGCCCCGCGCGCCCACTCCTCGAAGGGCAGGGGCCTGGTCATCACGTCACACCGGGCGGCGGTACCGAAGGCGGACGCGGCGAACGCGTCCCGGATGCCCTCGGCGAACAGGTCATAGGCGGCCAGACCCTCCCCGGAGATGATCACCCGCTCGGGGCCGAGGATGTTCACCAGGGAGCCGATGGCCTTGCCGATGGCCGCGCCGGCCTGTGCGTAGACCGCACGAACCCCGGGGTCCCCGCTGTGGGCCAGGGCCAGTGCCTCGGCGGCGTCGGCCAGCGGCCTGCCCGTGGCCGCGCGCACCGCGCGCAGCAGCGCGGGATCCGCCGCGACCGCCTCCACGCACCCCCGGTTGCCGCAGTGGCAGAGCGGTCCGTGCGGGTCGAGGGAGAGGTGCCCGATCTCGCCGGCCACGCCGTGCGCGCCCGACACCACCTGCCCGTGCACCACCAGGCCGCAGCCGATACCGGCGCCCACGGTCACCAGGGCGAAGTCCGAGAGTCCGACTCCGGCCCCGAACCAGTGCTCGGCGACCGTGAGCGCCCGCACGTCGTTGTCGACCGTGACCCGCAGCCCGGTCGCGGTCGCGGCCAGCTCGCCGAGCGGTACGTCCCGCCACTCCAGGAAGGGGGAGTAGCGCACCACGCCGTCGGCGCGGTCGACGTCTCCCGAGATCGCGATGCCCAGCCCCCGTACCGGAACACCGAGGCTGACGGCTTCCGTGAGCAACTCCTGTACCAGCGCGGTGACCACGGGGAGCACCGCCTCCGGCTCGCGCCGGCTGAGGCGTGCGTTCCGGGACGTCCGGATCCGGCAGCACAGGTCGGCCAGTACGGCGATGATCTCGTCACCGGTGACCTTGATCCCGATGAACAGCGCCCTCCCGGCGTCCACCCGGACCAGGCTGGCCGGGCGACCCACACCGGGGCGGGCCTCTTCGTCCACGCCCTCGACCAGATAGCCGAGTTCCATCAGCGGACGCACCGCCTTGGTGACCGCGGCCGGCGAGAGTCCGGTCCGCCGCCCCACCTCGGACCGGGTGAGCGGGCCGTGGGAGAGGAGGGTGGTGAAGACCAGGGACGCGGCCGGAGCCATCGTCGGGGCCGGCTCCCGGGCCGAGGTCGAGCGCACGGCCGGAAACCTAGGGGTGAATCTTTTCCGCTGTCAATAAATAAAGCCGCACTTCTCCCGCTGGTTCGGCGGAGGCCCTTCGACGGGCCGGCCGCGGCCGAGGACCGCGCGACGCCGTACGGGGACTACCCGCCCGAGCCGACGGGCTTCGGCGCGCTGATCCGGCGGGCTGTCTCGACGACCGCCTCGCGGTGCTCCGCCAGCCGCTCCGGTGACCAGGGCCGGCCGCCCTCCTCCGCCCAGAACCACGCCTGCGCGGCGGCGAGGACCATGGTCAGCAGATCGGCGGGCACCATCTCCGGGGCCAGCCGGCCGCGCTGCTGCGCGTCTGCCACCTGGGCGGTCTTGCGTTGGACGGCCTCCGGTTCGGATCCGGTGGCGCCGGGGCGTTCCAGGAGCTTCCACAGTCGCAGACGCATGAGGTCCGGCCGGGCCACGAGGTGATCGAAGATCGCGCCGGCGTATCCGGGCAGGTCGTCGACGTCGAACGGCACGGACTCGGCACCCGCCGCCATCGCCCGTCGCAGCACCTCGTCGAACAGCTGCTCCTTGTTGCCGAAGTAGGCGTAGATCAGCCGCTTGTTCGCCCCGGCGTTCTCGGCGATCCGGTCCACCCGGGCGCCGGCGATGCCGTAGGCGGCGAATTCGGTGAACGCGGCGTCGAGCAGCCGGGTCTTGGTGGCGCTGGAGTCCCGTGGCATGCTCGCCACCCTAGCAAGTAACTATCTAGTTATTGACACGCGTGCGGCGGGGGTCTACGGTCATGTATCTATCCAGTTAGTTACGGAATGAGGGAACCCACATGGAACACCGCGCACTGGGCGGTCAGGGCCTGACCGTCGGCGCTCAGGGGCTGGGCTGCATGGGCATGAGCGCCTTCTACGGCGCCACCGACGAGGCCGAGTCCCTGGCCACCGTCGACCGCGCGCTGGAGCTGGGCGTCACCCTGCTGGACACCGCCGAGAGCTACGGGCCGTTCGTCAACGAGCAGCTCCTCGGCAAGGCTCTGGCCGGGCGCCGGGAGGCCGCCGTGCTCGCCACGAAGACCGGCGTGGAGATCACCGACGACGGCAGCGTGCTCGGCCTGAACGGCCGGCCCGAGTACATCCGCCGGGCCCTCGAACGCTCGCTGCGGCACCTGGGCACCGACCACGTCGACCTGTACTACCTGCACCGCATCGACCCGAAGGTGCCGATCGAGGAGACCGTCGGTGCCCTGGCCGGACTGGTCGCCGAGGGCAAGGTCCGCCACATCGGCGTGTCCGAGGCGTCGGCGCGGACCATCCGCCGGGCCCACGCCGTGCACCCGCTCACCGCCGTCCAGACCGAGTACTCGCTCTTCGAGCGCGGCATCGAGCACGACGGAGTGCTCGACACCCTGCGCGAACTGGGGATCGGACTGGTCGCCTACTCCCCGCTGGGGCGCGGCTTCCTGTCCGGCGCCCTCAGCAGTCCCGACGACTTCGCCGAGGACGACTGGCGCCGGACCGACCCCCGCTTCCAGGGCGAGAACTTCAGCCGCAATCTCGACGTCGTCCGCGAGGTCCGCCGTATCGCCGCCGCCAAGGAGGTCACGCCCTCCCAGCTGGCGCTCGCCTGGGTCCAGCACCAGGGCGCGATCGCCATCCCCGGCACCAAACGCCGCCGCTACCTCGAGGAGAACGTCGCCGCGACCGAGGTGACCCTCACCGCTGAGGACCTCGCCGCGATCGAGGCCGTCGCCCCGCACGGTGCGGTCACCGGCGACCGGTACACGCCCGAGCTCATGGGCACGCTCAACGGCTGAGAGCCGAACCGGCCCGCAGCCGGGCCGCAGGACCCGTGCGGCCGCTGGACGTGGTCGTCTTCCCGACCGGTGTGTTCGTCTCCTCGGCGCAGGCGCTCGTCCACACGCACGCGACCGTCCTCCGGCGCCACCCACCGCTGACCGAGTGCCGTGCCGGTGTCCGCCCAAGACCGTCGGCGGCGTGGAAGGGTAGAAGTGGAATGCCGAACGGACCGGCGAGGTGATGCCACACGGGTCTTGTAGGGGTCGCCCGCGGTACTGGGACGGAACTTCGGTCGCGGCGCTTCTCCCGGCTCGCCGCTCTGGCCGTCCCGGGCTCCGTGCCCCATCGTGGGAAGGGCTGCTGATCTGCGGGAAGACCGTCCCGCCCGACCTGCGGGGCGAGGCGGCCACCCCGGTGGGTCGGCGGAGGGAAGGAGCGCGTGCGATGAGGCGAGCGAAGCAGCGCCCCGAGCAGGCGGATCATCTGTCGGGCGCCGCGACGAATCCGAGCGGGCTGATGGATCTGCTGGGCGTTGCCGCGGTGCTGCTGGAGGCCGACGGCAGGATCGACATGTGGAGTCCGCAGGCCGAGGAACTGTTCGGCTACGCCCGCAGCGAGGCGGTCGGACAGTACGCGGCGCCGCTCCTCCTCAACCCGGAACACCAGGACGCGGCGATCACGCTCTTCGCCGACGTGATGGAGACCGGCCGCAGCTGGGCGGGGGCGTTCCCCGTCCGGCTCAAGGACGGCACCACCCGGATGGTCGAGTTCCGCAACATGCGGCTGACCGACAACCTCGGCGACCACTACGCCCTGGGCCTGGCCACCGACCGCAACACGTTGCGGCAGATGGAACGCAAGCTGGCCCTGTCCGACCGGCTGGTCGCCCAGGCACCGATCGGGCTGGCCGTCCTCGACACCGAGCTGCGGTATCTGTCCATCAATCCGGCTCTGGCGGCCATGCACGGCGTCCCCGAGGCCGACCACGCCGGCCGTGGCTTCCGCGACATCGTGCCCGGCGCGGCCTTCCAGGGGGCGGAGACCGTGATGCGGCAGGTCCTGGCATCCGGCGTCCCCGTGGTGGAACGGCAGGTGGTGGGCCGTACCGCCGCCGACCCGGACAACGACCATGCCTGGGCGCTGTCGGTCTACCGGCTGGAGGACCACCACGGCCGTGTATTGGGCATCGCCACCGTCGTGGTGGACGTCACCGACCGATACCGGGCGGCCAAGAAGGCCGACGAGGCCCAGCAGCGCCTGCGCCTCATGGCCAACGGGTCGGCCCGGATCGGCACCACCCTGGAGGTGGAGCGGACCGCGCGGGAACTGGCCGACGTCGTGGTGCCCGATCTGGCCGACATGGTCGCCGTGGACCTCCTGGACTCGGTCCTGCGCACGGGCCGTCCGGAACTCGACGAGGGACCGGCGCTGTTCCGCGCCCTGGCGGTGAAGACCGCGTACCCCACCGACGCCGCCCAGGCGATCGTGCAGCCGGGCCACCTCACCACCTACCACGCCGATCACCCGGCGTCCCACTGCATCCGCACCCTCCGTCCCCACCTGATCACCCACCTGGACAGCGGGGAGATCTCCCGGGTCGCCGCCGACCCCGAGACCGGCCACCTGCTCGCCCAGGCCGGCGTCCACACCGACATGGCCGTTCCGCTCATCGCCCGTGGACAGGTCATCGGCGTCATGGGCCTGGCCCGCGCCCGCAACCCCCTGCCGTTCGACGAGGACGACCTCACCCTCGCCTGTGAGCTGGCCTCGTCCGCCGCGCTGAGCATCGACAACGCCGTCCTGCACCAGCACATCCGCAACGCCGCCGAGACCCTGCAGCGCAGCCTGCTCCCGCAGCTACCGCCCCGGCGGCCCGGCCTCGAGGTCGCCGCCCGCTACCGGCCCGCCCAGGTCTTCCACGAGGTCGGCGGCGACTGGTACGACGTGATCCCCCTCAGCGGTGACCGCACGGCGCTCGCGGTGGGCGACGTCATGGGCAGCGGCATCCCGGCCGCCACCACCATGGGCCGCCTGCGCACCGCCACCTCCACCCTGGCCGACCTCGACCTCGACCCGGCCCGGATCCTCACCCACCTCGACAAGATCACCCGCGACCTGGACCCCTACATCGCCACCTGCGTGTACGCGGTGTACGACCCCCACCGCGCCCAGCTGCACGTGGCGTCCGCCGGTCATCTGCCCCCGGTCCTGGTGCGGGCCGGGGAGCGGCCGGAACTCCTCGACCTGCCCACCGGGACTCCGCTCGGCGTCGGCGGTGTCCCCTTCGAGACCACCACCCTCGACCTGCTGCCCGGCGACCGTCTCGTGCTGTACACCGACGGACTGGTCGAAACCCGCAACGACCCCATCGACGAACGCCTGGACGACCTGCTCACCCTCCTGACAGAGCCGGACCGGACCGCGGAGGAGACCTGCGACCGGCTGCTGCGGCAACTGCGGCACCCGGCGGGCCACGACGACGTCGCCCTCCTCATCGTCCGTGCCCAACCACTCGCGACCGCGGCAGTGGCGTCGACACCGGCAGCGCAGCACGCCGATCCCTGACCGCACACCACCGAGCGGCCCCCGCCGCGCCGTCATCGGGCGTTTCGTGCCCAGGCCCGTCGGACGGCGGGCTCGGCCGCCGTCTCCCGCGTGCCGGGAAGGGTGAGTACGGACAGGAAGGCGAGGGCGGCGACCGTGGCGAAGAAGTAGAAGCCCCGGGGGTGACCGATGCCGGCGGTCACCAGGGCGCCGGTGATCGACGGCCCCACGATGGAGCCGACGCGGCCGATGCCGGACGCCGAGCCGAGGGCGGTGCCGCGGACGGGGCGGGGCAGAAGCTCGTCACGTACGCGTAGACGAGCACCTGCGCCGAGAAGAGGAACACACCGGTCAGGAAGACGACCACGTCCAGCAGCAGCTCGCTGTCCATCTTGATGCTGAGACAGGCCAGCATGGCCACCGAGACCGCGAACCAGCCGAGGGTGGTGCGCTTGATGCCGCGCCGGCCGGCCACGAACCCTCCCAGCACCAGTCCGGCCACACCGCCGACGAAGATCTCCTCCCGGGGCCGCAGTAGTAACGGCCGCGAAAACAACGGAGCGCGGCTCGTTCGGCGGACTCCAGTTCTGCGGTGCGGAGGAAGCCCGCGACCTTGCCGGGCATGTCGAGTGAGCGGCAGCTCTGGGGCCGGAGCGCCGGCCGACGGTCGCGTGCTCGGCCAGGAGGTCGGCGACGGCCGCGCGGAGGCACCGAGGCTGACGCCGTGGTCGTGAGCGAGGGCGGCGATGGAGAGGCCCTCCCGGTACGCGGTACGCGGTACGCGGTACGCACGGCGCCGGCCTTCCGGCTGGGAAGGCCGGCGCACGCTTGCTGTCCTTGGCCTCAGCGGCCCGCAGTCCGTTTAGGTCAGCTCGCGCTTGTTGATCCCCGAGGGCGGACAAGCGGCTACTGTCGGCGGATTCAGATTCAGGGGACGGACGTGACCACGCCGGGCCTGCAGCTGAAGGTCAGCGCGTTGTCGACTGCTGGCACGGACTCACTGGCTGAGCCGCTCCGGTATCGAAACCAGAGGTCGCTCTCACCTTCGAGCTGGAAATCGTAGCGAATCGCGGCGCGCAGGATAATCGATACACCGCGCTCGCGGAGATCCTGCATGTTCGCCGTGAATCTCAGGGGACCGGGCATCCATCCATAGGCCCGGCGATCATCCGACATACCCACCGGAAAGACGTTTTGGAGATCGGTGAGTTCCTCCGACAGCGAGTTCCCTGCCAGCCACTCGCCGGAGCTGAGCGTGACGGTCACCTCGACGGACTCCCAGCACTTCGCCCACTTGTCGTCCGCGGCAAAGATTGGGTGGTAGTACCCGGTATAGCCGGAGATAAGGCCCAAGATCTGCATCGTGGGGTCGACCGCGAAGACCGTCCGGTTTGTGTACTCCATGCGCCCGGGAGGGAGGGTGAACGTCATCGCGAGGCCCACCGTGCCATTGAGGAGTGCGTCGCCGGTGTAGCCGGCGTGTCCGAAGATCCGAGGGGGGTCCTGATCGACGTCGTAGAGGATGCCCGGGTCACTCGAGAACCCGCCTACCGAGGACCTCCACAGTTCACCCACGTGCGCGGGCTGGAGCACATCATGGTGGGGTGGGGGGAAGATTACGCCACGCGCGCTTGGTCCGTCGTCGCCTGGAAGGATTGACGCGGACGGGGCGCGCCGCATGACAGGGCTGTCCAGCGGCTGCCACGCAGTGCCTTTGAGCCGTTCGAGCTCAGGCGCGATCCGCTCTCTCTGAGCGCGACCGCGCTCCTCCAGATCCGGGATCGCGGACTTCAGTGCCTCACGGGTCTCTTTGGCGAGCGACTTGCGAACCTCCGTAATCGCCTCGTACCCCTCGGGCATTCTGACAGCTGCCCAGGAGGCGTTGAGCGAGTCGATCGCCGCCTTTTCCTCTGCCGTGAGCTCGGCCCGGTCGGAGTACACGGTCTTGACGGCGGGGCTCTCTGAAGACATTGGGGTCCCTTCCGAATCTACAGCTCGCTCCAAGACGCCTGAAAATGAATATAAGGGATATGTTGGCGTCAGTGGCCTAGCAGATGCATTACTTCGACATGGTGTGACCCGCTCAGAGCAGTCACCTTCACCCCCACGTCTAGGCGCAGCCACTTGAGCCGGAGCGGGGGGCGGAAGACGCCTCCGCGGTCCGCGGCCCGGTCGGCGCTGATCTCGCCACCAGCTCCGGGGCGCCCAGCATCGCGCCCAGAACGTTTCGGCTGTCCAGGGGCGGCCTTGGCCTGCTCATCACTCAGAAATTCCACAGGCACGATCCGGACCGTAGCCAGCCCCCGACACCTGCCCAACGACGTTTCCGCGAATCCGCGCAGTCCCTCCAGCTGGGTGCGGTCTTCGATCCAGGAGCGGATCGTTAAGGTGCTGCCGTCTTCGAGGAGTTCGAGGTCGGTGACGACCTCGACGACCGGAAAGCTGGACGCACCCGCTCCAGCTGCCGCCGGTCGATGATCGGGCCGAGTGCCACGTCCTCCCGGGCGGGGTCGCCCACGGTCAGCGCCTCTGCCTTCGCCACGAGGGCGGCGGTGTACCCGTCGAGCAGCGACGCTCCGCGCCGGGACCCCGGCGTGCTCGACCCGGCGGTCCAGCAGGGCCGACGCGTTGTCGTCGGCGTCGGCGCCCCAGTCGTCGTACGGGACGAGAGGTAGGACGGCCGACGCTGCAACCGCACCTCGAAGACGGCCTGGGCGAGCGCGCGCGGCACATCCTGCGCGCACGCCGGCTCGGCCGCCCAGCCGACGAGCGGCCTCATCAGCGTCGGGCGTCGACGTTGGAGAGGTTCGCCTCCGGCCCGATGGCCGACCGCACCTGCTGCCCCGCCACCAGCACCAGCGGGGTACGCGAGGGCTGGGCCGGTAGGCGCGCGTTCGTCCGCCACCGCGGGGCGTCCGGCGGTACCGAGCGCCCCGCGTCCGTGGCGGACCCGGCGTCAGCCGGCGGGGTCGAGGACGACCGGCAGCTCCGCCAGGCCCCGGAAGGCGGGGAACGGAACCTCCAGCCACCGTGGCCCGCCGGCGGTGTCGGCCAGGGCCATCCTCGGGAACCGGTCGAACAGGAGCGTGAGAGCCAGCTGCGTCTCCAGCCGGGCCAGCGGGGCTCCCAGACAGTAGTGGCTGCCGTGCCCGAACCCGAGGTGGGCGTCCTGCGCGTTGCCCGGCCGCGTCACGTCCAGCTGGTCCGGTGCCTCGAACTTCAGCGGATCGCGGTTGGCCGAGCTGAGCGCGATCTGGACCAGGGCGCCCTTGGGGATCCGGGTCCCGCTGTACTCCACGTCCTCGGTCGCGTAGCGGAACGTCGCGCTCTCCACGGAACCGTCGTAGCGCACCAGTTCCTCGACCGCCGCACGGATCAGCTCCGGGTTCTCCCGCACGGCGCGCAGCTGCGCGGGATGCGACAGGAGGTGGTGGACGGCGTTGCCGATGAGGTAGGCGGTCGTCTTGTGGCCGGCGAACATCAACAGGAAGGCGGTGGAGACGAGTTCACTCTCGGTGAGCCCGCCGTCCTCGTTGTCCCGGACCGCGGTGAGCGCGCTGAGCAGGTCGTCACCCGGGTGTTCCCGCTTGGCGGTGATGAGCTGCGTGAAGTAGGCGTGCAGATCCTCCTCCGCCTTCTGCTGGGCCCGCTTGAACTCCTCGCCGAAGCCGGTCTGCGCCACGGTGGTGGACAGGTGCTGCATCCGCGACCGGTCCTGCGGCGGTACGCCGAGCAGGTCGCAGATCACGATGATCGGCAGCGGGAACGCGAACGCCGGCAGCAGGTCGAGGGGCTCCTGGACGGGGCACTCGTCGAGCAGGTCCTGGACGATCTCCCCGATCCGCGGCCGCAGCGCCTGCACGCGTCGCGGGGTGAACGCCGAGTTGACCAGCCTGCGCAGCCGGGTGTGCTTGGGCGCGTCGGAGTTGAGCATGTTGTCGTCCAGTGCGACGGACGAGTCACCGAAGATCCTCCGGTAGGCGTCCATGGCCCCGTACATGTCCTTGCTCAGCCGCGGGTCCGAGAGGGCGGCCCGCGCGTCCTCGTACCGGGTGATCAGGTAGGTCTCGTTGCCGTGCGGCGGTCTCATGGGGCAGACCGGCGCCTCCTGCCGGAGCCGGGCGTAGACGGCGTACGGGTCGCGCCGGAACTCCGGGGCGCACTGTTCGGCTGCGGCCACGGCCTCTTGCGTGGTGGTCACGGGCGGCTCCTCAGGTCGAAGAGGGCTTCGGCGTTGCCGCCGAGGATGAGCTGCTGGGACGCCTTGTCGAGCGGCAGCTTCTCGATCAGGTGGACGAAGTCCTCCAGTGGCGCGGCCATCGGCGGTGAGTCGGTGCCGAACAGCATCCGTTCGGGCCCCAGCACCTCCGCGTTCAGGCTCAGGTGCGCCGCGCTGAACGGGCTCGTGTCGACGTACATGCGGCGCAGCGCGGCGGCCGGGTCGGCGGAGGGTGCCTCGGGGCCGCCCGCGGGCGGGGGGGGGGGGGGGGGGGGGGGGGGCGGGGGCGCGGGGGGGGGGCGGGGGGGGGCGCCCCCCCCGCCCCCCCCCCCCCCCCCCCCCCGCCCCCCCCCCCCCCCCCCCCCCCCCCCCCCCCCGT
>NZ_JBITZL010000014.1:32755-153778 GCF_044546845.1 Streptomyces sp. NPDC053076
GGGGGCGCTCGGGGGGGGGGGGGGGGGGGGGGGGGCGGGGGGGCCCCCCGGGGGGGGCCCCCCCCCCGCCGGGGGGGGGGCCCCGCGCCGCGGTCTGCAGGCGCTCCGGCAGCAGCGCCATCGCGCCGCCGCCGGTCGCGCCGATCAGTCGCAGACCCGGGTACTTGTCCAGCCATCCCGCGAAAGCGATCATGGCCATGCCCATCGTGACGTCGCCGAAGCGGCCGATCTGCTCGACGAAGCCGATCCCGTCCACCCGTTCCGTGCCGACCGGTTCGGCCGGGGCGTGCACCAGGACCGGCACCTCCGCCTCCGCGGCCAGCGCGAAGAAGGAGTCGGCACGTGGTGAGCCGAGCAGTTCCCCGTGGACGCTGGACGTGGTGATCAGACCGACGAAGGCGGGGTCCGCCAGGGTTTCCCGCACTCCTTCGAGGTGGTCGTCGTCCCCGAAGGGGTTGGCGTAGACGTACCCGCGCAACTGGTCCGGGAACTTGCGGATCAGGCCCGACATCCAGGAGTGGAAGCCGCGCAACCGGTCACGGGGCTGGGCGTAGTTGTCGACGCCCGGCACCCTCGCCATCGCGCCGGCCCCCACGGGGCTGCCGATGATGGTGAGGTCGATGCCGGCCTCGGCGCGGGCGGCGAGCATGCCGTCCACGTCGGTCAGGCTCGGGGGCATGGGGAAGCGCTTGGCCGCTTCCGGTGGGGACAGGTGCCCGTGGATGTCGATGATCACGTATCGGTTCCCGGTTTCGGTGCGAGTGCGCGGGTGACCGCGGCACAGTCCTGGTCGCCCAGTCCTTGCTCGGTGGCGCGGACGTGGGTCTCCGCCGCGGCGGTCGCCAGCGGCAGGCTCAGGCCGACTGCTGCTGCCTGCTTGGTAGCGAGCATGAGGTCTTTCGCCATCAGCCGCAGCCGGAAGTCCGGCTCGTCGAAGCGCGCGGAGGCCAGGCGCCGGGACTTGAACGCCATGACCGGTGAGGCGAAACCGCTGCCCGCGATGGTCTTGAGGACCTGCTGCCGGTCGAGGCCGCAGGCGCTCGCCAGCTCGGTCGCCTCGGCCAGCGCCTGCACCTCGATGCCCATCAGCAGGTTGAGGAGCAGTTTCATCCGCATGCCGGAGCCGAGTGCGCCCAGATGGACCACTTCCTTGCCCAGCGTCCGGAGCAGCGGCAGGGCGGCCTTGACCGCCTCCTGCTCGCCGCCGACGAACAGCCGCAGCTCTCCGTCGCGGGCGTGGTCGCGGTTGCCCAGCATGCCCATGTCCAGGATCTGCGGGATGTCCCCGGCGATCTGGACGACCTCCTCGGGGGCGACGGTGCTGGCGCAGAGCACGACGCCCGGGTAGGGGCCCTCGGCCAGCACGCCGTCGGGGCCGCGCAGCACGGTGCCGAGGGCTTCGCCGTCGGACACGACGCAGATGACGGCGCTCGTACCCGTGACGGCGTCGGCGGGGTGGGTGGCGACGTGGGCGCCCGCCTCGGCGAGTGGCGCCGTCCGGTCCGCGGTACGGTTCCAGACGCGGACCGGTATGCCCTGGTCGAGGAGGCGGCCGGCCAGCCCGGCGCCCATCGCGCCCAGGCCGAGTACGGCGACGGGGCCGTCGACGCCGCGCGTCATGACGCCACCCCCTTCGTCTCCTTGATCACCCGGAACCGCAGCGACTGCCTCTGGTCGACCCACTGGCGCAGCGGTGCGACCAGCTCCTGGTGCTCCTCGCTCTGCTGCCAGGCGAAGAAGGCTTCGGCCGACTCCCATTCGCTGGTGATCACCCACTGCCGGGAGTCGTCGGCGGGTTCGCCGAGCCTCTCGATGATGTGGCCGGGGGTGCCGGCCACGGACTTCCGGAGCTGTTCGTACAGATCCAGGAATCCCTGTTCGCCGCCCTCGACGACGCGGACCGCGAAGACGACGTTCAGCTTTTCGGCCGACTGGCCCTGGTGGTTGGTGCCCATGTCTCCTCCTGAAGTGAGATCCGGCGGGACACGACTCCCACGGACTCATGTCGCCCGGACGGCCGCAACTCCGAATGGGGGACGGGCCAGTGGAGACAAGGGATGCGCGTGCCGGTATTAGTCACTTCGGGTGAGGGGCGGGCCCCGCACGCCTCACCGCCGGCCGGGTGCGGAGGGCCCTGCCCGGACGAGCCGTGCCGGCTGACCCGTTCGAGTGAGCGCCGGACCGCCGGAAATCAGGTGCGCGTGCGCCGCCGGCCGTGTGAGGCTCCACCGATGGACCGAGAAGAGATCTCCCGGCACGCTCACGCGGATCACCCGATCGCGGCTCCGCTCGACGACGAGTCGGTGCGGAGGCTGCTGGAGCGCGGTCTCCCGCGCGGGGACGAGCGCGTGCTGGACCTCGGCTGCGGCGGGGGAGAGTGGCTCCTGCGGGCCCTGACCACGTATCCGCGGCTGCGTGCCGAGGGCGTCGACATCTCCGAGGGCTCATTGGCGCGCGCCCTGCGGGAGGCGCGCCGGCTCGGTGTGGAGGACCGTCTGGTCCTCCACCGGGAGGACGCCGCCGGCTTCACCGCCCCCCACGCCTTCGACCTGGTGCTCTGCGTGGGTTCCACGCACGCCTTCGGCGGCCTCCTGCCCACCCTCGACGCGGTGCGCGAGCACCTGGCTCCCGGCGGGCGCGTCCTGGTCGGTGACGGATTCTGGGAACGGGAGCCCTCCGCCGAGACGGTCGAGATGCTCGGTGACCTCGCCGACCTGCCGACCACGCTGGACCGGGTCGTCGCGGACGGATGGACACCCGTCCACGGGCACATCAGCACGCGGCGGGAGCTGGACGACTACGAGTGGGCCTGGACGGGGTCGCTGGCCTCGTGGGCCCTGGACCATCGCGCCGATCCGGACGGCTCCCAGGCGCTCGAGACGGCCACGGTCCATCGGGACGAATGGCTGCGCGGCTACCGGGACACGTTCGGCTTCGTCTGCCTCGTGCTGCGTCCGACGCGGGACTGACCACATGAACGGGCGCCTGCCGTCGGCGCCTTGGCTGGTCGCCCGCGCGGGTGGCCCGGCGGTGGGTTCGCGGAACCCGGACACGGTCCGGCCCCGGAGCTGACGACGGGCCGACGGCACACGCCGCGGGCGCGTGCGGCGAGGCTTCCGGGTGGGCGGATCCGCGCCCGGCTGACTCGTTCGGGTGACGGTGGATCGATTTGCCGCCTGGTGACCGAGAGGGACGACGCGATCCCGGGAAGGGTGACCCCGCACATCGTCACTCCTCGTGACTCCGCACGTCACCACTGCTGGTTGACGCCGCACGTCGTCACTGCTCGTGACTCCGCACGTCGTCACTGCTCGTGAAGGGACTCCACAGTCATGCGCCTTCGCACTGCCGCGGTCGCCGCCTTCGGCGCCCTCGCCCTGACCCTCGCCGTTCCCGCCTCCGCCTTCGCCGCGTCGGGAGAGTTCCAGTACACGTACACCGGTCTGGACGGCTCCCCCCGGATCGCGGTTCTGGAGGACCCGGACAGCGGGGAGTGCGTCACCCTCCCCGAGGTCGCGGATCCCGGCTCCAGTTCTCCGGCCCACTCCCCGCGCAACCGGACCGACGAGTACGCGATCGTGTTCACCGAGCCGGACTGCACGGGTGACTCGTTCACGCTGCGCCCGCGCACCGGCTACGGCAGCGAGCGTCTGAAGCTCCGGTCGGTCGTCTTCTTCCGCTGACGGGGTGAGGCGCGTCCCGCACCGCTCGCCGGCGCCCGTCCGCGCAGCGGCCGGGTGACGGCGCGGCGCCGCTGATGGAATGATGAGCGGCGACATAAGGCGACGGCGGTCCGAGGAAGCCGGTGTGAATCCGGCGCGGTCCCGCCACTGTGACCGGTGAGCGAGTTCCGGCAGGCCACCGCCCCATCGGGGTGGGAAGGCGGGACGAGCGGCGACCCGGGAGCCAGGAGACTCACGCGGTCGCCTCCTCGAAGGAACACCGGGGCGGATCTCCCCGGGAGGGGAGTGGCGCGGCATGGTCGGGCAACCGGTGGAAGAGGGACCGCCCCTGGGCGTGCCGGGCGGCGGTCCGGTGCCGTGCCGGGTCGTCGTGTGCCGGGACTGCTGTTGCGGCAGCCCCAAGGTGACCGGGGTCGATCACGCCGCGCAGACCGCGCGGCTGGAAGCGGAGGTGCCGGTGCGCGTCTCCGAGTGCCTCGACGTGTGCGATCAGGCCAACGTCATCGTCGTACAGCCCTCCGCCGTGGGCCGGGCCGCCGGCGCGCGGCCGGTCTGGCTCGGACTCGTCAACGATGCGGAGGCGACCGAGGACATCGTCACCTGGGTGCGAGCCGGCGGTCCCGGCGTGGCTCCCCGACCCGACATCCTCGACCTGTACGCCTTCACACCGCCGCGGCGCCGTGCGGAACCCTGAGAACCGCCCCGGCGAGAACCCCGGCCGGACCCGGGCCCGGCCGCCCCAACGGCGACCAGTGACCGTCAACCGTCCTCAGCGCGCCCGGATCTCACGCCGAAGGATGCGCTCGGACGGCTCGTCGAGGCGATGCTCGCGCAAGGCGCCCGCTTCGAACGGCACCCGCTCCGCACGGTGTTCGCGACCGCCGACCAGGTGGAGGCCACGGGCGCCTTCGGGGCGGGACGTCCCGGAGTGCCGTACCGCTCACCCACACACCTCAGGGCCGCCCGGCGGCGCGAGAGGAAGATCACCCCGGCGGGCGCGGTCTTGGCCGTGCGCCGGTCACGCGGTACGGTCTGTCCGATATCGACGACGGCGAGACGGAAGCCGGTGGAAACCCGGCACGGTCGCGCCACTGTGTGCGAGGCGTTCTCCAGACGCCTCGTGAGTCAGACCCGTGGCCGTCGTCATGTGCACCACCGAGATGGGACGCGAACTCCCAGAGGAGGGCCTGCCATGGCGCAGACCGTCGCCCAGCCGACAGCCACCCCCGCCGTTCCCGCCAAGCTGCCGCTGAAGGCGATAGCTCCCTGGGCGGTCTTCTTCGGCGTACTCATGCTGATCCTGCTCTACTTCGTCGGCGCCGAGCAGGGCGCCACCTCCGTGTTCAACGGCACGGACGTCCACGAGTGGGTGCACGACGCCCGCCACCTGCTCGGTTTCCCCTGCCACTGACGCGAGGGGAACCGCACCACCATGAACTCCGCAACCGTACGGAACCTCCTTGTACGGGGCATGCTCGCCGGCCTCGCGGCCGGCGTGCTCGCCCTGATCGCGGCCTACCTCCTCGGTGAGCCGAGCGTGGACAAGGCGATCAGCTTCGAGGACGCCCACTCCCACGAGCACGAGATGGAGGTCGTCTCGCGCTCCCTGCAGTCCACCGCCGGCCTCGCCACCGGCGTCCTGGTCTACGGGGTCGCCTTCGGCGGCATCGCCGCGCTCGCCTTCTGCTTCGCGCTGGGCCGCGTCGGCCGCTTCGGCCCGCGCGCCACGGCGCTGTTGCTGTCGGGCTCCGCGCTGCTCGCCGTCTACGTCGTGCCGTTCCTGAAGTACCCGGCCAACCCGCCGTCGGTGGGCGAGCCCGACACCATCGGCAAGCGGACCACCCTGTACTTCCTGATGATGCTGCTCAGCGTCCTCCTCGCGGTCGCCGCCACCATCCTGGGCAAGCGTCTGACGCCCAGCCTGGGCACCTGGTGGGCGACCGTGGTCGCGGTGGCCGCGTTCGCCGTAGTGATCGGTCTGGCCTATGAGTTCCTGCCGGTCATCAACGAGGTGCCGAACGACTTCCCGGCCACGTTGCTGTGGCGGTTCCGCCTGTCCGCGCTGGCCATCCAAGCCGTCCTGTGGATGGGTTTCGGTCTGGCCTTCGGTGAACTGGCCGAGCGCCTGCTGAACCCCAAGCCGGTGACGACCGCCGGGCGAGCGGTTCCGGCCGCGCGCTGACTCCTTCCGGACAACGGGGAGCCCTTCGGGGGTGAGGCGGCCGATTGCCTGCGCGGCGCGTTCGCGGCGCTGCCGCGCCGGCACCCGGACGAGCCGGCTCCAAAACCGTGTGCGAGCCACCCGGAGGGGCCTCTACCCTCCGGGCATGGATCTTCGCGAAGAACTTCCGAGCGACAGACGGGCCGTGCGGAACGTTCACCTGCAGGCGTTCGGTGACCATGGCCTCGTCGTGGCCGACCTGGTCGATACCCTGCGGGACACCATCACGCCCGAGGACGGTCTCTCGCTGGTCGCCGAGCACGACGGGCGGGTCGTCGGCCACGCCATGTTCACCCGCAGTCTGCTCGATGCCCCCCGGCGGCTGGTCGATGTGCACGTCCTCAGCCCGTTGGCCGTGATGCCTGAGCTCCATAAGCGCGGTCTCGGCTCAGCCCTGGTCCGACACGGACTGGGGATCCTCGCGCAGCGAGGTGTTCCCCTCGTCTTCCTGGAGGGCGATCCAGGCTATTACTCGCGTTTCGGCTTCGCGCCCGGTGATGGCCTGGGCTTCCGAAAGCCATCCCTGCGTATCCCGGACGGCGCCTTCCAGGCCATCAGGCTCCCGAAGCATGAGCCATGGATGACGGGGACGCTGGTCTATGCGGAGCCGTTCTGGCGGCATGACGCAGTCGGCCTCCGTGACCCCGGCGCACAGTGATGCGAGCGCCGGTGCCCCGGTGTGGCATGACACGCCGTTCGGACGCCGGTCCGGGCGGCACGGTGTCGACGGGCCGCGCGGGTGGCAGAACGAGTACGCGTCCGTGAGACCGAGGACGACGGGGGCCGACGCCCGCTGCGGCATCAGGAGGCCTGAACTTTCGGCCGGGGTCTTCGGCCTCCGGCTCAGTGGCCGTGGTGACGCAGCAGGAGGTCCGCGACCACCGGGCGGTGATCGGAGGCCGCCGTCTCCCCCGTGCGCGTGCCGGTCACGGCGACGTCCGGTGAGACGGTCACGAGGTCGATGCGCTTGACCGGGTCGATCGCCGGGTAGGTGTTGCCGCCGCTCGGGGCGGCATCACGCAAGGGGCCCCACAGCTTCGTCAGTTCGGGCGCGTTCGGTTCGGCGTTGAAGTCGCCCAGGAGGACCTTCGGACCGGGGTCCTCCGCCAGCACGGCCAGCATGTCGTCGACCTGGGCACGCCGGACGGAGGGATCCGTGCGGTAGTCCAGGTGGGTCGAGTACACGTGCACACGGGTGCCCCGGACCCTGACCGACACCTCGGCGAAGCCCGGCGCCGGGGCCGGCACCGGGTCGGGTGTCTGCGTGGACAGCCGGGTGATCTCGTGGTTCTGCGCGTCGCGCAGCGGAAAGCGACTCAGTACCGCTACGCCGTACTGCCGCCGCGGCCCGTCCGCCGTGTCCCCGGGGAGGTCGTAGATCGGCGCGAAGAAGAACCGCATGTGCAGTCGTGCGGCCAGTTCCCGGGCCTCGTCGGTGAAGGCGCTGCGAGCCCCCCAGTGCACGTCGACCTCCTGGAGGCCGATCACGTCGGCGCGGAGGGCCCGGATCGTCGCCGCCGTCCGGTCGAGGTCGAAGACGTTGTCCTCGCCGGCGCCGGCGTGGATGTTGTAGGTGGCCACGCGCAGTGGCACACGCGGGCTGTGCGGGGGAGCGGTGGCCGGTCCGGCACCGGCCGCCCGGTCCGCGGCACTCGCGCCGGGTGACACCGTGCCGAGCGCGGCGGCGACGGCGAGCACGGCGGTGACCAGCGCGCGGTGAACGAGCCGTCGCATCTTGCGGTCCACGGAACCCTCCAGATCGGAGTGGGAAGCTGCGCGGCCCGCGGTGTCAGGCGCGGCCCGCTGTGTCAGGAGTGGTCCCGCGCTGTCAGGCGCGACCCGGTGGTGTCAGCAGAACCAGCCGTCCTGGACCCAGCCGCGGCGGTTGATGTCACCGAAAGCGAAGCCGTAGGCCCAGCTGCCCTGTTTGCTCTCCACCAGGAACGTCTGGCCCTTGTAGAGGGTGCCCGTCCAGGCGCCGAGCGGGGCGGTACGGACGTAGAGGTCGTCGGCGCAGACCGTCTCGCGGACACCGATGGTGCCGTTCGCGGCCGCTGCCGGGACGGTGGCGAGCAGGACGGCGGCACCCACCGCCGCGATGACGGTGGCCGCGCGACGCGGACCGAGTGCCGACATGGGAGTCCTCATGGACGTCCTTTCGCTGGCGTGGTCGGGAGGGAAGCGAGGGAGGCGAGGGAGAGGGGCGGGGCGGAGGCTCACGAAGCGCGGGCTGCCGGGCTCTCACCAGGAGTCGTAGCCGCCGATGCACTCGTAGCGGACGTAACCCCAGTCGTTGGGGCCGTAGTCGAAGGTGGCGGCCCAGCCGTTGTAGACGGGGTGGGCGCCGGGGGTGTGGCCCACCTTGTCGCCGTAGCCGAGGGTGCGGAGCAGCCCCGTGGGGCCGGTGGAGCTGTTGTAGTTGGCGTAGAAGCTGGCGGTCTGACAGACGATGACCGCGTGCTGCGGCGGGACGGCCGCACGCGCCGGGGACTGTGTCAGGACGAGGGCGCCGACGGTCGCGGCGAAGGCGAGAGTGTTCCGGAGGGACAGCACGTCGTATCAACTCCCCAGGAGAGGTTCGGGGTTGACGCGCGTTACCGTAAGGCACGCGTGGGGCCTCCGCAACGGTCCCGCATCCCCGTCACGCCCGGGGACCGCGACTGATCGAGGCCCGGTGGACAGATCCGCTTCACCGGGCGCAGGAGGGCGCGGTCGGACCGTCCGGTCGGTGCCGCCGGTGAGGGCAGCGGCGTTTCGGCCACTCGCGTCCCGCGCGTGTCCGTTGCCGGACAAGGGTCCGTGCATCCCGCATGTTCCCGGACCCGCTCTGTACGGCGGATCGGGCTCCGTCCGAAATACGTGTGTTCGATATCGCGGCCGGGTCGTTGAACCTGACGACACCACCGGACGACCGTCGAGGGGGACCACGGTGACCTGGGCCGGAAGGAAGCTGGGGAAGAAGCGTGACCCGGTGGCGAGCGGGGTCTCGGACGCCGAGCGGGAACTGTTCGGCGGCCGACTGCGCTGGGACCAGTCGTACGTGCGCCACGAAGGCGCCCTGACCCGGACGGGCTTCGGGCAGATGGCCACGGCCCTGCCGCGGATGGCCGGGATGGTGCTCCGCATCGGCTGGGAGACCGACCGGCGGGGACTGGCCGGGGTCGTCACGGCGCAAGTCGGGCTCGGCGTGCTGGCCGCCGGGGGACTGGTCGCGGTCAACAACGTCCTCACGCGGCTGTTCGCCACGGGACCGACCGCGGACAAGCTGCGCGAGGCGCTGCCCTCGCTGGCACTGCTGGCGGTGGTGTCGGTGGGGTCGGCGTTGCTCACGGCGTACTCGACGGCGATGTCCGGACGGCTGGAACCCCAGGTGGAGCGCGCCGTGTCCGCCCGTTACTACGAAGCCGTCACCCGGGTCGAGGTCGAGGCGACCGAGCGGCCCGAGGTCCAACGCGTCCTGGAAGCGGGCAAGTTCGGCACCGACTCGGCGCGCAGCATGCTCCGGCTGTCGGTGGGCGTGGGCAACGTCCTGATCGGCATGGTCGCCGCCGCCGCGGTGCTGGCCTCGCTGCACTGGGCGCTGCTGCCGATGCTGCTGGCGATCGCCCTGCCCAAGGGGTGGGGCGCGGTGCGTTCGGCTCGCCGCGACTACACCTCGCGGCTGCACTGGGTGGACCACCGGCGGGCGATCGCCTCGATGCTGGCGTGCCTGACCCGTCCGCACGCCGCCGGAGAGATCCGCGTCCACGCGGCCGGCGAGAAACTGCTCGTCGGATACGACGAGATGGCCCGCCAGACGGAGGCGGAGCAGCGCCGTCTGGCGCGGGCGCAGGCCCACACCGACCTCGTCGCCGGCGGCTTCTCCGGCATGGCGTCACTCGCCTGCTACGGAGTGCTGTGGTGGCTGCTGACCAGCGGTGGACTGGCGCTGGCCGTCGGCGGCACCGCGGTGATCGCCATCCGCAACTCCACCGCCCGGCTGACCTCCCTGGTGCAACAGGTCAACCGGCTCTACGAGGAGATGCTGTTCCTCACCGACACCAAGAACGCCACCGAACTGGCCGCCGAGCACGCCATCCCGCCCACCGGCGCACCCCTGCCCGCTCCGGTGCACGCGGTGCGCGTGGAGGACGTCTCCTACACCTACCCGGGCGCCGCGGGACCCTCGCTGAAGGGAGTGAGCCTGACCGTCCGCAGGGGCGAGGTGATCGCCCTGGTGGGCGCCAACGGCTCGGGCAAGACCACACTGACGAAGGTCCTTGCCGGACTTCTGCTGCCCACCAGCGGGAATGTGTGGTGGGAAGGGCCGCCCGGCGAGCGCGTCGAGCTCCGGACGGCTGACCGTGCGCAGGTCTTCGCGTCGGTCGGACTGATCGCGCAGGACTTCCCGCGCTGGGAGATGACCGCCGCCACGAACGTGGCCATCGGCGCCGGAGACCGTCCCCGGGACATGGACCGGGTGCGAGAGGCCGCGCGGGAAGCCGACGTGCACGACCTGGTCGAGGGCTTGCCGCACGGCTGGGACTCGATCGTCTTCAAAGGGTACGAGCGTGGCGTCCAGCTCTCCGGCGGGCAGTGGCAGAAGCTGGTCACCGCCCGCAGCCGGTACCGCGCCGCCCCCTTCTGCCTGGTCGACGAGCCCACCTCCGCCCTCGACCCGCACGCGGAGATCGCGGCCTTCGAAAGCCTGTGGTCGCTGGCCGCCGCCGGTCACGCGGTGGTACTGGTCACCCACCGGCTCGCCGCGACCGCGCGGGCGGACCGCATCTACGTGCTCCACGAGGGACACCTCGCCGAGGAAGGCACCCACGATCAGCTCATGTCCGGGCCGGCCGGCCTGTACCGGGAGATGTACATGGCCCAGGCGGCCCAGTTCGGCCTCGCTCCGCCACCGAGACACCCGCTGCCCGCCCCCCGCGGCGGCAGCGAAACCCGCCCGGAGGAGGCCGGGTGACCGGCGAGACGCCCCGCCGGGCGGCGCCTGACGACCCGTCGCCTCCCCTCCCCGTCCTCCCGGCGAAGCCGTCCGCCGGTGGGACCCTGCCTCAGGTGATCGGCGTGCACCTGTACCTGGAGGACGGGGCGGGGCGGGCCCTGCTCGGGCTGCGGCATCCCGACAGCGCCTACGCCGGCCGGACCTGGCACTTCCTCGCGGGGCACTGCGAGCGGGAGCCGGCCCTCGGATGCCTCGTCCGGGAAGCCCGGGAGGAGGCCGGTCTGGTCATCGACCCGGCCGACGCGGAGTACGTGCACGCCGTGCACCTCGTCGACGATCCGGGCTCGGGGCCGCGCATGCAGCTGGTGTTCCGCGTACGCCGCTGGCAGGGCACCCCGGAGGTGCGCGAGCCCGACAAGTGCCTCACCTGGCAGTGGTGGCGGCCGGAGAACCTGCCGGAACCGATCGTCCCCTACGCCCGAGCCGCCATCGACGGGATCCGCGTCGGCCAGCTCTACACCGAGATGGGCTGGTGAAGGAGTTGACCACCGCCGAGTCGCACACGCGCCGCACCGTCCGCGAGCGGCACCGGGAGCCGCTGGACGTTCACCTGATCCTGAGAAGACAGACCGCCGGCGGCCCCGAGGTGCTGATGTCACGGCGGGCCGGCACGGTCTACGCCGCCGGCCTCTGGCACCTGCCGTCCGGGCACCTGGACGGCCCGCACGAGGACGTCGTCACCGCCCTGCTCCGCGAGGCCCGGGAGGAGACCGGCGTCGTCATCGACGCCTCCGACGCCCGGTCAGCCGTCATCGTGCACCACCGCGGTCCCGGCGGACACTCCCGGACCGGCTTCTTCTTCGAGGTCCGGCGGTGGCAGGGCGACCCACGGATCGCGGAGCCGGAGGTGTGCGACGCGATGGACTGGGTCCGCCTCGACGCCATCCCCGCCGGGACGGTGGCCTACTGCAAGGCAGGGCTCGACGCGTACGCGGCCGGAGCCCGGCTCGCGGTGCACTTCCAGCAACCGGGGGACGAGATCGCCTACGATCCCGCCGCCGACAGACTCCACCTCGTCCCGGGCGCCGATGCCGATCCGTCGTCACGGCGACTGACACCGCCCGTCCGGGACGTCGTCGAGCGGGCATTGGGGCAAAGCGGCGGCCGGCCCTGCGGGCCCGGCTCCGATGCGCATGACCCGGCTCCCGGACCGGGGCCGGCAGAAAGAGGAGACGCCGTGAGCCGCACCTGGCTGCCGCCCGAGCAGTATGCCGAGCAACTGATGAAGGCGACCGGCTTCGCCTGTATCCATTTCACCGACGAGCAGGACCGGCCGGTCCAGCTGCACGCACCGTACAGCCCCGCCCACCCGTGGCAGATGGCCGGCGGCACGATGGAACCCGGCGAGCGGCCCTGGCAGACGGCTGTGCGGGAGTGCCACGAGGAGACCGGCATCACGGTCACCGGGCCGCCCAGGTTACTGGCCGCGGTCTACGGGCTGCCCGGCGACGAGTGGCCGTTCAGCACCATGGGCGTGATCTTCGACGGGGGCCGCCTCAGCGAGGCGCAGATCCGGGGGATCACCCTCGATCCGGAGGAGCACGACGAGATCCGCGTGCTGCCCCTGGAGGCATGGCGGCCGTTGATGCCGGTCCAGGACTTCGCGCGACTGACAGCCGTGACGGAGGCCCGCCGGACGGGTACGGCCGGGTACTTCGACACCTGGGACTGGGGGGAGACGTGAGCCTGGAGTCGGATCCGGGACCGGAGTACGTCCGCGATCCGGTGAGAGCCCGTCAGGCACCCTCGGAGGAAGCCGTGGTGTCCGGCCTGCTCGCCGTGTCCGCACATCCCGACGACGAGGCGCTCATCGGACGAGGCCTCATCGCCGGTGGTGTCCTCGCCCAGCACGCCGCCGCGGGCACCCGTACGGCCGTCGTCACGGTCACCTGGGCGCCCGGCGGACCGCGCGCCCGTCAACCCGCCGACTCCCTGACGGCTTTCGGGGTCCCCGAGCGCCGGCTCCCTGACGGCCCTCCGGGTTTCCGAGCCCGCGCTTGCTCGGGTACGCGGACCACCGTGTCCCCGCCTCCGCCCCCGGCCGGCCCCGATGGTGCGACGCACCGGTCGACGAAGCCGTCGAGCGCCTCGTCGACCACATCAGGCAGGTCCGACCCGAAGCAGTCATCACCCACGATGCCTAGGGACAGCTGAGCGGGGCGTCCGCGAGGTCAGTTGGTCATGAGTGTGGTGAAACGGTGGGTGTCGATGTTGCCGCCGGACGCGATGATCCCGATCCGGCGCGGGGGGTTGTCGACGCGTCCGGCGAGGAGCGCGGCCAGGGGCGTGGCGCCGCTGGGTTCGAGGACGATCTTCAGGCGTTCGAAGGCGAACCGCATCGCGGTGACGATCTCGGCGTCGCTGACGAGCGCGATGGAGTCGACCAGGCGCTGGTTGACGGGGAAGGTGAGCTCGCCGGGGGTGGCCAGGGCCTGTCCGTCGGCGATGGTGCGGGGGACCGGGACGGTGACACGTACGCCGCTCTCCAGGGAGCGCTTGGTGTCGTCACCCGCCTCGGGCTCGACGCCGATGACCCGGATACCGGGGTGCAGTGCCGTGGCCGCGGTGGCGCTTCCGGCGATGAGCCCGCCCCCGCCCACGGGCACCAGCAACGCGTCCAGCGGGCCGGTCTCCTCCAGGAGTTCGAGGGCGGCGGTGCCCTGGCCGACGATGACGTGCGGATGGTCGTAGGGCGGGATCAGGGTCAGGCCGCGGTCCGCGGCCAGGGCGTGGCCGAGCGCGGTGCGGTCCTGGGTGTAGCGGTCGTAGGTGACGATCTCCGCCCCGTAACCGGCGGTCGCCGCCAGCTTGGAGCGGGGAGCGTCCTCCGGCATCAGGATGACGGCGCTGGTGCCCAGTTCGCGGGCGGCCAGCGCGGTGGCCTGGGCGTGGTTGCCGGAGGAGTAGGCGGCGACGCCCTTGGCCAGTTGCTCCGGGGGGAGTTGGGCGGCGGCGTTGTAGGCGCCGCGGAACTTGAAGGACCCGATCCGCTGGAAGTTCTCGGCCTTGATGAACACCTCGGCGCCCACGAGGGAGTTCAGGGTGCGGGAGGTGAGCACGGGAGTGCGGTGGACGATGCCCTTGAGGCGGGCGGCGGCCTCGCGGACGTCGGTGAACGAAACGGGCGGTTCGGCGGCCATGGGCTGTCCTTCGCATGGTGGTGGGTCGGGTGCCGGCGGTAGCAGGCGTGGCGGGCAGGCGGTCACCAGCCGGTGACGCGGGGCCAGTACGCCTCGACGGCAGGCGCGGCTGCCGTGCCGCGGGCGCCGTCGATGACGTGGTAGCCGTGGTGCTGGGCGGCGGTGGCACAGGCGTGGTGGGGCAGGACACGCAGCCGGGTGCCGATGGGCAGGTCGGGCAGGACGGCGCCGTCGCGGGTGGTGAGGGTGCCGTGTTCCTGGCTGGCGGCGGTCATGACCAGGTTCGGGATCAGGGCGCCGGAAAGGTCGGCGACCAGGCCGTAGCCCTCATCCTGCGCCTGCACGGCGGTGCCGCGGTCGCGGGACATGGCCATCCAGCCGCCGTCGGTGACGATCCACCCGTACTCGGGGCGGTGGCCGATGACGGTGACCACGACCGACAGGGCGAGGTCGGCCAGGTCGCAGACGCCGAGGCCGGCCATCACCAGGTCGAAGAAGACATAGTTGCCCGCGCGGAGTTCGGTGACCCCGGTGAGGTCGTCCGCGGCATGGGCGGTGGGCGTGGAGCCCACGCTGACCGTGGCCACGGGCAGGCCGGCCGCGCGGAGCCGCTCGGCCGCGCTGACCGCGGCGTCGCGTTCGTTCCGCGCAGCCTCGCGCCGCTCCTCGGCGGTGTGGCAGAAGTACGACTCGCCGGCGTGGGTCAGCACGCCGTCCAGGCAGCCCGCGTCGTGCAGGATCCGGGCGATCCCGGTGAGCCCGGGGGCGTCGGGCTTGAGACCACCTCGGTGTCCGTCGCAGTCGATCTCGATCTGGGCGGGAAGGGCGATGCCTGCCTCACGCGCGGCCGACGCGACGAACGTCGCCTGTTCGGTGCTGTCCAGCAGGACGCGCACGGTGACGCCACGGCGCGACAGCGCGACCACACGCGGGAGTTTGCGCGGTTCGATGCCGACGGCGTAGGTGATGTCGCAGTGACCCGCGTCGGCGAACGCCTCGGCCTCGGCGAGGGTGGAGACGGTGACGGGGCCGGGAGCGCCGTCGTGCAGGAGGGCGGCGGCGTCGGGACTCTTGGCCGTCTTCACATGGGGGCGCAGGGCCACCCCGAGGCGGTCCGCCCTCGCCCGCAGCCGCGCGATGTTGCGCCGTGTCCTGTGGATGTCGACGACGGCGAACGGAGTGTCGGGGTCGGCCAGACTCCGGGCGGCGGGGGAGGGGGCGGGGCTCATGGGCAAGTGACCTTCACTTCGCGTAGTTGTAGACCGTCGCCCGGGACACGCCGAGCAGGTCCGCGATGGTCTGCGCGGCGTCGCGCGAGTCGAAGTAGCCGTCGCGCTGCAGTTGTCGTACGAGCGCCTTCTTGTCCTCGCGGCCCAGTGAGCGGGGCGTGGACGCGCGCTCGGCGGCCCGGGCCTCGACCGCTTCGCGCAGCTCGCGCGCGGTGCGGTCCCGCAGAGTCTCCAGTGGCTGGTCACGGTGCTCGGTGTCCGTCGCCACGAGGTTGGACAGGGCGAGGGTCACCGGAGACAGGACGGACACGTCGAGGTTCAGGCACAGCGCCGCGACGTACTCGCCGGCGGCGTTCTTGATGCCGATGGACGTGCTCTTCGCCGGGCGGCCGTCGGGGAACCGGTTGGGATAGTTCTGGATGACGCTCGGGTACTCCGGGTCGGCGATGCGGGCCAGACCCAACTCGGTCGCCGAGTCACCGACCTGACGGCCCGACAGGTTGTTCTCGATCGCGCGGATCGCGTGGTCCGGATTCCGCAGGTCGTGCAGCACCACCTCGCACAGGCCGGGGAACATCCGGCCCAGCGCGACAGCGATCTTCTCGGCCTCTCGGACGAGGTGCTCGTCCGCACTGTCCGCGGCGTGAGTCATGACGCCCTTCCCGTGGCCGTCCCGGCCGTCATCGACGGAATATCCATATCTAGACGGGAAGTCTAGATCGTGGTGGGCGTGCTGTCCAGCGAGGTCCGTCCGAGCGGTCGGCCACTCGTCGCCGGAGGGCCCCCGGCATCAACTACTTTCTGTACGAGCACGTTTCGAGGACAGCACGTTTCACCGAGGGGGACACGATGGTCGATCAGTCCGGCGCAGGGCACTCGTTGTGGCTGCGCGGTTTCCATGAGTCGAAGCCGGGCGCACCGCGGCTGCTCTGCCTGCCGCACGCCGGCGGCTCGGCGAGCTTCTACTTCCCCGTCTCCAAGGCGCTGTCCCCGGCGGTGGACGTGCGCGCGGTGCAGTACCCCGGCCGCCAGGACCGCATCGAGGAAACCCCGGCGGGCTCCGTCCAGGAACTCGCGCAAGGGGTGTTCCGCGCCCTGGACCGGCGGGAGGAGACGCCCCTGGCACTGTTCGGGCACAGCATGGGTGCCATGGTCGGCTTCGAACTGGCCCAGCTCCTGGAGGCCGCCGGGCGGCCCCCCGCTGTGCTCTTCCTCTCCGGCCGCCGGGGCCTGTCCATCGAGCGGACCGAGAACGTGCACCAGGGCGACGACGCGCGGCTGATCGAGGAGGTCACCAAGCTCGGGGGCACCGACTCCGCCCTGCTCCAGGACGAGGACCTGCGGCAGATGGTCCTGCCCGCGCTACGGGCCGACTACCGCGCGGTGGAGACCTACCGGCGCACCCCCGGGCCGCGGCTGCGCAGCCCCCTCGTCGTCATGACGGGCGACGCCGATCCCCGGGTGACCCCCGACGAGGCCCGGACCTGGTCCCAGGAGACCGACGGCCCGTTCGAGCTCCATGTGTACCCGGGGGGCCACTTCTACCTGGTGGGGCAGCGGCAGGCCGTAGTGGACCGTATCGAGGCCACGCTACGACGGCTGGGGCCCGGCGGCGGGGCGGCGGTCTGAGCCCGGCCCCGGGAGCCCGGCCCCGGACATCCGGCGGGCCGGGCGGTATGACGCGGGCGGCACCGGTCCACCGGTGCCGCCCCGCGGTGTACGTCAGCCGAGGACCTTGGCGGACTCGATGACGACGGACTCGGTGGGGACGTCCTGGTGGCCGTGGCGGCTGCCCGTCTTCACGCCCTTGATGGAGTCGACGACATCCTGGCCCTCGGTGACCCGGCCGAACACGGCGTAGCCCCAGCCGTTCGGGTTCTTCCCCGAGAAGTTGAGGAAGGCGTTGTCCGAAACGTTGATGAAGAACTGGGCCGTCGCGGAGTGCGGGTCACCCGTCCGCGCCATCGCCACGGTGTAGTTGTTGTTCTTCAGCCCGTTGTCGGCCTCATTCTGGATGGGCGCCTGAGTGGGCTTCTGTTCCATGTCCGGGGTGAAACCGCCGCCCTGGATCATAAAGCCGCTAATTACCCGGTGGAAAATCGTGCCGTCGTAGTGGCCGCTGCGCACGTACGACAGGAAGTTCTCGACGGTCTTGGGCGCCTCGGCGTCGTTGAGTTCCAGCACGATCCGACCGAAGTTGGTGTTCAGCTCGACTGTCGACATCCACATCTCCTTATTCCGGTGGGGCATGCCCACGCTACGGTACGGCCCTGGTGGCCGTTCTCCGGTGCGGCCGAGGACCACGCCGATCCGACGGCTCGAGCGCACCATGGAATATACGACCACAGGGGGCACACCCCACGTTGCGGCGCCCCGGCGTTCGAACGGCCATCGGGGTCATGGCCGGTTCGCGCAAGTGGCCCGCCCCCACTTATCGCCGGCATTCCAGCGGACGACCGGAGTGCCGCCTCGGTCCCCCCCCGTTGGGCGCCGGAGGCGAAGCCGAGGCCGAGCCCCGGCCGACGGAGGCGAGCATTCCGGGTGCCGGTGACGAGCTTTTCAGAGCGCCGGTGGCGAGCTTTCAGGGGGCCGGTGACGCGTCGCCCGGCAACGGCGGGAGCGCCAGGTGCGCCAGGTCGTCCGGCGGCGGTGTGGTCACCGGCCACAGCGGAGCGGCGTCCCCGTCGGCGAGCGCGGCCGGAGCGTCGGTGAGGTTCATGCGCTCCCGCAATCGACCGTAGAAGTCCATCGGACCGAGCCTGACCGCCTTCAGCCGGCGCTCGGCGGCGTACACCCCGATCCAGTCACCGGGGCTCAGCACCCCGCGCAGCTGGCCGTCGATGCTGACCGCGGCCTGGCCCGACCCTGGGAGCACCCGCAGCGCGATCGGCTCGTCCGGCGCGGCGACCACCGAGCGGTTGAACACCATGTGCGGCGCGACCGGCGTGAACACCAGCCCCTCCGCGCGGGGCGAGACCACCGGGCCGCCCGCGGCGAAGCTGTACGCCGTGGACCCCGTGGGCGTGGCCACCAGCAGGGCGTCGGCCGAGTAGCAGGCGAGGAGCCGGCCCGCCAGGTACACCGCGACCGACACCTGCCGGTCCCGGGCCAGCTTCTCCACGACCACGTCGTTCAGGGCGGTGACGTCCAGCGCGACACCCCAGTCACTGCCCGCCACGCAGTCCGTACGCACCCGGGGCGGGGGCAGCATGGGCCCGCGGCCGTACCGCAGCAGCGCCTCCATGTGCGTGGGCACCTCCAGCCGGCACGACGCCCGCAGGGTGAGGAGCATCCGGCTCTCGACGCTGATCCGTTCCTCCCGTACGGCGTCCAGCGCCTCGCGCACCGCCGTGGCGGGGACCTCCGTGAGGAAGCCGACCCGGCCGAGGTCGACCCCGAGCACCAGGGCGTCGTTCTCGGCCGCCAGCCGGGAACCGCGCAGGAAGGTGCCGTCGCCGCCCAGGGTGACGATGAGGTCCGGGTCGCCCGCGCTGTCGACCTCCTCGCGGGCGCTGTGCCGCGCGCCCTCCTGCCACACGTCGATGTCCGCGCAGCCCACCGCGTGCTCGGCACACCATGCGCGCACGATTCGCGCGGTGGCCACCGCCTCGGCGCGTCCGCCGTGCACGACCAGGCCGACACGGTTCACCGTCATACCCGCCCACCCGTCTCCCGGTCCGCTCCTGCCGAGCGCCATCCTCGCCGCGGACCGCACCGGCCCGGCGCACGCCACGCCGCCGGAGCCCGAGGCACCCGTACCGGTACCGCGACCCCCGTGCGTCTCGCGCCGGGTGGCAAGGCATGGGTGAAGCTGACCTTCGTGCAGGTGCAGGGCGAGGCCGACGGGTACTGCAAGTCCGGCGCGACACCCTCCGTGTTTCCGACGCTGGTGGTCGGTCTGCCCGGTGCGGGCAGACACCAAGTGGCGCTCACTGACGGCGGCGTGTTCGCCCAATGCGACGACAAGGTCACGGTGACGCCGGTGTCCTCGTCGAAGCCCGCCTGAGCACGTCGGCCTCCGGATCGCGTACGTCGGTTCGCGCCGGGCCCCGGATCGCGTACGTCGGTTCGCGTGGAGTTCCGGGTCAGGTGCGCCGGTTCGGGCCAGGAACGGCTCCAGCAGAGCCGGCAGTGTCTCCGGGCGGTCCAGTGGGGCGATGTGGCCGCAGTCCGGGATCACCGCGCCCGCCAACCGGTCCGCATGAGGCCGAAGTTGACGCTCCAGCGCCCGGCCCACCGGATGGGCGCCGATGGCGGGTGAGCGGTGCCGGGCCCGCCCGGTGTGATCTCTCTCCTTGCGGTCGTCGCGCCGCTCCGCTGAGCTTCCCTCTCGAACGATTTTCCGAGGAACTGTTATCGGCACCGCACCGAGCGGTCTCCCAGGTAACGGACAGCATCGTTCGGCGTCGACGACAGGGAAGCTCTGATGAGTACACAGCACACGGTGGATCCGGCGGCACTGGTGAACGCCGCCCGAGCGGGAGACCCGGCGGCCCAGGACGCCCTGGTCAGCGCCTACCTGCCGCTGGTGTACAACATCGTGGGCCGGGCCCTGAACGGTTCGGTCGACGTAGACGACGTAGTTCAGGACACGATGCTCCGGGCCCTCGGATCGCTCGGCGACCTGCGCACCCCGGAGAGTTTCCGCTCCTGGCTCGTGGCCATCGCGATGAACCGGGTGCGGGCCCACTGGCAGGACCGGCAGCTCGCCCCGGATGCCGTCGACGAGGCCGCCGATGTCGCCGACCCGGGCGCCGACTTCGTGGACCTGACCATCGTCCGGCTCCAGCTGTCCGGCCAGCGCCAGGAGACCGCGCGCGCCACACGCTGGCTGGAACCGGACGACCGGGAGGTGCTGTCGCTGTGGTGGCTGGAGTGCGCCGGTGAGCTGACCCGCACCGAGGTCGCCGCGGCCCTGGGGGTGTCGCCGCAGCACACCGCGGTACGGGTGCAGCGGATGAAGGCGCGGCTGGAGACGGCCCGCGTGGTGGTACGGGCGCTGGACGCGCGGCCGGCCTGCGCGGAACTGCCCGGTCTGCTGGCCTCGTGGGACGGGCTGCCCTCCGCCCTCTGGCGCAAGCGGATAGCCCGGCACGCCCGCGACTGCGTGCGCTGCGGCGGTCTGTGGAGCGGTCTGCTGCCGGCGGAGGGTCTGCTGGCCGGTCTGGCCCTGGTCGCGGTGTCCTCGGCACTGCTCGCGACCACGCGGTCCGCCGTGACCGGCATGACCACGACCGGCTCGGCCGCCCCGCTCCTCCCGGACACCGCAACCGCCCACCTGGCCACGGACCGGGGCGCCGTCGGACCGGACGCGGGCTCGGCCGGACCTGACGGAGGCTCGGCCGGATGGCAGCACGACTCCGCCGTGCCGGACCAGGGTGCCGGCGGGCCCGACCGAGGCATCGGCGGTCCGGACGCGGACGGCGACGGCTCGGGCACCAGGACGGGGCAGGTCGGACTGCGCGCCTCTCGTCGTCGTACGACCGCCCGGGGCGAGGCGCGGCGACAGCGGCGAAACCGGCGCCGGGCCGTCGGAGGCGCCGTGGTGGCGGCCTGCGTGGCGGGCGGCGGGCTGTGGTACTTCGGCCCCGACTCCGGGCCGGAGACCAGGCAGGCGACGGCGGCACCGGCCGCCGGCGCTCCCGTCGCGGAACTCTCGGAGCCCAGCGCCGTCGCGACGTCGTCACCCACGGCGTCCGCTTCCGCGTCACCGTCTCCGTCGCACTCGAAGAAGCCGAGCCCCGCCAAGAGCCCCCGCCCCGTCAAGAAGAGCCGCACTCCCGAGCCGGAGCAGACCGTGCGCGTCGCTCCGCGGGTCTCCCGCACCGCGCAGGCACAGCCGGCGCCCACCGGCACGGTGGCACAGGTGGTCGCGCTGGTGAACAAGGAGCGGGCGGCGGCCGGATGCGGTCCGGTCACCGAGGACACGCAACTGGACAACGCCGCTCAGGGTCTCTCCGACGACATGGCCGCCCGCGGCTTCTTCGACCACACGGACCCGGACGGCAACGGCCCCGGCGAACGCATCACCGCGGCCGGCTACCGCTGGTCCACCTACGGCGAGAACATCGCCCGGGGCCAGCAGACCCCGCAGGCCGTGATGGACTCCTGGATGAACAGCCCCGGCCACCGCGCCAACATCCTCAACTGCTCGTTCAAGAACATCGGCGTGGGCGTCCACAACGGCTCGGGCGGCCCCTGGTGGACCCAGGACTTCGGCGCCAAGCTCTGAACCGCCGCCCGGGCCGGGCCGTCACCCCCGAGCCCCCGGACCCGGCCGACGGGCCGACCCGCCGGCCGGGGATGGTCACCGGGCCGTGCCGAAGTCCTGGGTCCAGTAGCTGCCGGGCTGCGCGAGACCGACGCCGATCTCCTTGAACCCGCAGTTGAGGATGTTGGCCCGGTGGCCCGGGCTGGACATCCAGCCGTCCATGACCTGCTGCGCCGTGGAGTAGCCGTAGGCGACGTTCTCGCCGTAGCTGCTCCAGGTGTAGCCGGCGCGTGTGATGCGGTCGCCGGGGGACGACCCGTCGGATCCGGTGTGCGACATGTTCTGGTGAGCCGCCATGTCCGCGCTGTGGGCCTGCGCGGCCTTGGTGAGCGTCGAGTTCAGGGTCAGGGGCCGGCAACCGGCCGTCTGCCGCTCGGCGTTGACGAGCCGCAGGATCTCGCCGGTGACCCCGGACTCCGTCGCGGTCGGCTTCGGGGTGCTCGGCGCGGCGGACGCCGCGGGCGCGGAACTGGAGGCGGTCGGGGCGGCGGTGGCCTGCGGAGCGCTGGTCCACGCGGGCCGGGGGGCCGTGACCGGCTTCTTGGCGCTCGGACGAGCCGTGACCCGCGGAGCGGCCGCCGCGGCGGTCCGCGGCGCGGCCGTCTGTGGCGCGGCGGCCTTCGGCGCGGCGGTCCGCGGCATGGCGGGCTGCGGCATGGCGGGCTGCGGTACGGCGGGTGCGTAGCCGTTGCTGGGGTAATGCCTCGCGGCGGGCTGCCACTGTGCCCCGGGCGCGCTCGGCACGGCGGCCTGCGACTGCTCCTGCGTGCCGTACGGCCACTCGGAGCAGGCCAGGGCCACGGACGGTACGCCCACGGCGCCGATGGCGGCGACGGTGATGACTATTCGCCGGTAGTGCTTCGTTTTGCGGTGCTGGCCCATACGTCAACCTCGTTCGGTGATCGCGGAGCTCTCATTCTTGGGACGGCCTCACGAGGAGCGCAAAGAGCGGGTCCTACTACCGCGCTTCGTAGGCCCGCCCGGCCCTTGTCAGGCGGACGGAGAAATGCCGACTTCGCGACCGCGACGTTTGCGCAACACCGTCGCAGCGTCAGGAACGCATGTCCGGCGACATATACGGCGTACTGCCGAACGGCCGGCCCGTCGGCATCCGAACAGCAGCCCACGCCTGTACCAAGCCGGACAAATCCCATATGTCGAGGATGGGGTAACTACTATGTGTCCCGCCTAGTAGGCGTCTCGGCTGTGACGGATGTCACCTCTCGCCGGCTCGCGGGTCGGCGGGCACCACGCCACACGGCGTTGGCCGGACCACGGGGCGTCCGGTCACCGCGCGGCTGCGCCGGACGGGTCGGGCGCCCGGCGATCGAAGCGGAATCGGGGACCCGAGGGGTGGTGCGTCCCGGGGCGTACGGGTACCCGGAGACTTCGGGAACAGACAGCCGCACAGCCCCCCGGGGGTGCTGCGGCAGGCACGGGACCCGCGCACGGGGAGGCGCCATGGGCAGGGCACACACCAGCGTCCCGGAGGTGCTGGAAGCGTTGAAGGACGTGACCTACCCGGCCGGCCGGGACCGGCTGGTCTCGGCCGCGCGGGAGGCGGGAGCCTCGGACGACGTCGTCGAGACCCTGCGCGGCATGCCCGCCGAGGAGTACGCCGACCGCGCGGAGGTGGCCAGGTCGGTCCCGGTGACGCCGCACGCGGACCTCGGTCACCGCGCCGTACGGCAGGGGCGACAGACACGGCGCGGCGGCAGGCCCGGCCCGGCCCAGCATCTGTGGGAAGAGCCGAAGACCCCGATCCACGAGGAGTTCGACCGCTGACGGGTGAACTGCCGCGACAGCCCCGGTCAGGGCGCCCCGCACGCGGCGCTGCTCCCATGACCATTCCGGCCTTGACGCCCCTCGGGGGCCGACCTAGCTTGTGGACATGTCTGGACAGGCAGGACAGGTGGCCGCGCGATGACGGACCCGCGGGAGCCTCTCGGCGGCGCACCCACCGGCCGGTCCCTCCAAGTGGAGACCCACGGCCTCGACGTGATCGAGGACGCCGAGCGGCGGGGCACCCCGCGCACCCTGTTCTGGCCCTGGTTCGGGGCCAACGTCTCGGTCCTCGGCCTCGGTTACGGGGCCTTCGCGTTCGGTTTCGGCATCTCCTTCTGGCAGGCCCTCGGCGCCGGCGTGCTCGGTATCGTCGTCTCGTTCCTGCTGTGCGGCTTCATCGCGGTCGCCGGAAAGCGCGGCTCGGCGCCGACCATGGTGCTCAGCCGGGCCGCGTACGGCGTGCGCGGCAACCGGCTGCCGTCCGTCGTCTCCTGGATGCTCACCGTCGGCTGGGAGACCGTCCTCACGGCGCTCGCCACGATGGCCACCGCGACGGTCTTCGGCCGCCTCGGCTGGGGCGGCGGCACCAGCACCGAGGTGCTCGGCCTCCTGGTGGTCGCCGCGCTGACCGTGGCGGGCGGGGTCATGGGTTTCGATGTGATCATGCGGCTGCAGACCTGGATCACCCTGATCACCGGCGTTCTCACCATCGTCTACATCGCCCTCGTCGCTGACCGCGTCCACTGGAGCACGGTCGGCGCCGTCCCCGCGGGCTCGGCGCAGGAGTGCATCGGTGCGCTGGTGTTCATGATGACCGGTTTCGGCCTCGGCTGGGTCAACGCCGCCGCCGACTACTCCCGCTACCTGCCCCGCGGTTCCGCCGGCCGGGGAGTGATCGGGTGGACTGCCTTCGGCGCCTCCCTCGCCCCGCTGGTCCTGCTGGTCTTCGGCCTGCTGCTGGCCGGTTCCTCCGAGGAGCTCAGCAAGGCCATCGCGGCCGACCCGATCGGCGCGCTGACCACGATCCTGCCGACCTGGTTCCTGGTGCCGTTCGCCGTGGTCGCCGTCCTCGGCCTGGTCGGCGGTGCCGTCCTCGACATCTACTCCTCCGGCCTGGCCCTGCTCTCGGCCGGCCTGCGGGTGCCCCGCTACCTGGCCGCGCTCCTCGACGGCGTGCTGATGATCGCCGGGGCGGTCTACATCGTGTTCTTCGCCGACGACTTCCTCGGTCAGTTCATGGGCTTCCTCACCACCCTCGGCGTGCCCATCGCCGCCTGGGCCGGCGTCATCCTCGCCGACCTGGCCCTGCGCCGCCGGGACTACGACGAGGCCGACCTGTACCGCCCGCACGGCCGCTACGGGGACGTCCCCCTCCTCCCGCTGTTCCTCACCCTCGCAGCCACCGCCGTCGGGTGGGGCCTGGTCACCAACACCGCCGCGGGCTGGCTGAGCTGGCAGGGCTATCTGCTCGAACCGTTCGGCCTCGGCGGCAGGACGGGCGCCTGGGCGTACGCCAACCTGGGCGTCCTGGCCGCCCTGGCGCTCGCCTTCCTCGGCACGCTGCTGCTGGGCCGGGGCCGGGTTCGCGCCCAGGAGACCCGGGACCCCACCGGCCATGAGGTGGTGAGTGCATGAGCGCCGGACATCTCGCCGTCATCGACATGCAGCGCGTCTTCGCCGACCCGGCGAGCCCCTGGGCCACGCCCCGGTACGCCGATGCGGCGGCGGGTGTGCACAGCCTGCTGCCGGCCTACGCCGGCCGGGCGACCTTCACCCGCTTCCTGGCCCCCGAGCAACCGGCCGGCGCCTGGCGCGCCTACTACGACCAGTGGCCCTTCGCCCACCGGCCCGCGGACGCCGACTCTGGGAGCTGACCGACGGGTTCTCGGACCTCGCGGACCACGTCGTGGACGCCACCACCTTCGGCAAGTGGACCCCGGAACTCGCCTCCCGCCTCGGCCCGGACGGCCGCCTGGTGCTGGCCGGCGTCAGCACCGACTGCTGCGTGCTGTCCACCGCCCTGGCCGCCGCGGACGCCGGCGCGGAAGTGCTCGTCGTGGCGGACGCCTGCGCCGGCGTCGACGACGACTCCCACCTCAAGGCCCTGCAGATCATGGAGCTGTACCGGCCGCTGGTCCGGGTCACCACCATCGCCGACCTGCTCGCGGAACCGGGGCCCTGACCGGCCTCGCGCCGCCCGATCACCGGCGGATCAGCCGGATCCCCGGCCGGGAGATCCGCGCCGGCAGCCGCCCGGCAGGAGAGCGGCTGCCCGGGCAGCACGCCCTCGCCCAGCGGTTCGCCGTCAGCCGTACGACGATCCGCGCGGCCCTCGCCGAACTGACCGGGCGGGGCCCGATCACCCCCCGTACCGGCAAGGGCTCCTACGTCCTGTGGGACGGCCGCCCGCCGGACGACGGAGCCCCCACGGGCAGCCGCCCGTCACCGGACCTCCTGCCGATCCGCACGCATGCGCCGGACCCCACCGGGTACGCGAGCCGGGAGCCCGCCCGGGCACCAGCCCGCCCGGGCGGGCCGTACCACCGCCGCTACCTGGGGATCTGCCATGGAGACACCCGCACACGACGACCTGCCGACACCTGCCCAGCAGGCACTGGACGCACTGGTCGAGAACGCCGAGGACCAGGCCGCCCTGGACACCCTCGCGCACAGTGACGTACTCGTTCCGGTTCCGGACGACGCGCTCGACGGCGAGGGCGCCGACGCCACGACGGTGGCCCTGCCCATCCTGGAACAGCCAGGAGGCGACCAGGTCGTCCCGGTGTTCACGACGGAGGGTGAGATGGCCGAGCTGCTGCCCTTCGTCTCGCGCTACCGCCTGATCCCGCTCGGCGCGCTCGCCGCGCAGTGGCCCGACGAGAATCTCTCCCTCGCCATCGACGGCAGCTCCGCCCACTCCCTCACCCTCACCTCCCAAGGGGTGCGTACGCTGCTGGCCCGCTGACCACGCCGCACCCGCCCGTGAGACCGGTCGTTCCATCGCCTCGGGCGACAGAATGAGCTCATGGAATACATCGCGGGCGCGGCCGGGGTGCTCGTCCTGGGGCTGGTCCTGAGCAGCATCCTGCGCACCCTCGTGGTCCCGCGAGGTCTCTACTCCGGGCTGGTGTTCCGCCTCTGGTGGCTGCTGCGCCGAGCACTCCGGCTCACCGCGCTCCGCGGCGGCTACGAGGCCGTCGACCGGGCCCAGACCTGGCTCGCGCCGCTGATGCTGATCGGCATGCTCGCCAGCTGGCTCGGCGGTGCCCTCCTGGGTTTCGGGCTCCTGTTGTACGCGCTGTCCCCGCTGTCCTGGGGCACGGCGTTCCGGGAGGCCGGCTCCAGCCTGTTCACGCTCGGCTTCGCCAGCGGCGCCCGGCTGAAACTGTCGGTGATCGACTTCCTGGCCGCGGCCACCGGACCGGTCCTGATCGCCCTCCAGATCGCCTATCTGCCCACCCTGTACGCCGCCTACAACCGCCGCGAACTGGAGGTCACCCTGCTCCAGGCGCGGGCCGGCGAGCCCGCCTGGGGGCCCGAGATCCTCGCCCGGCAGTGGCTGGTGGACACCGAGACCGCGCTGCCGGAGCTGTACCGGGCCTGGGAACGGCTCGCCTCGGACATGGGGGAGAGCCACTCCACCTACCCCGTCCTGCTGACCTTCCGCTCCCCGCGTCCGCACCGCAGCTGGCTGGTCGGTCTGGTCGCCGTGATGGACGCCGCGGCCATGCAGCTCGCCCTGAACCCGAGGCAGGCCCCGCCGGAGGCCCGGCTGGTGCTGCGCGCCGGATTCACCGCGCTGCGCGACATCGCCCGCGCCCTGCGCCTGCCCTTCGACGCCGACCCGTCACCGCAGGCCCCGATCCGGCTCGGCTTCGCCGAGTTCGACGGAGCCGTGAGCATGCTGGCGCAGGCCGGATTCCGCTCCCGGCGCACCGCGAAGGAGGCATGGCCGCACTTCCGCGGCTGGCGGGTCAACTACGAGGCGATCGCCTACGACCTGTGCCGTCGCTGCGACGCCGTACCCGCCCTGTGGACCGGGTTCCGCGACTTCCCGGCCGACCCCATCCCGCCGCTTCGCCCGGTGGACCGGCGCCCCGACGAAGGACGGCCGGAACCGCCTCCCGCGCCCGGGTAGTCACCGGCCCCGGGGCAGGGAAGGTCTCGGCGGGGAGCCATCCGACAAGTGCGGCGAGCGCGAGGGGGGCTGCGGTCAGCGCTCCTGCTCGGCCAGCATCCGCCGCAGCGCCGCGCGCTGCAGGGGCAGCACCTCGGCGTGCAGCGCGCGGCCCTTGGAGGTGAGCGCGACCCATACCCCGCGGCGGTCCTCGGCGCAGACCGAGCGCTCCACCAGGCCGTCCTTCTCCAGCCGGCCGATCAGCCGGGACAGGGCGCTCTGGCTGAGGTGGACCCGGCCGACCAGGTTCTGCACCCGGCACTGCTCGCCCTGGTCGGGCCGTTCCGTCGCCAGGATGTCCAGCACCTCGAAGTCGCTGGCGCCCAGCCCGTGCGGATGCAGGGCGCGGTCGATCTCGCACATCGTGCGCGCGTGCACCGCGAGGATGTCCCGCCAGCGTTCTTCGAGCCGGGCTTCGGCCGTTGTGACTGCCATACCCGCACCGTAGCACCGATCCAGCCAATCATTGACTGTGCAACTAGTTTGTGAGGCGGCGGACGCGAGAGCCTCAGGCGGCCGGATCCTGGAGCAGTCCCACGAGGTTCCCGTCGGTGTCCTTCACCGAGGCGATCAGCCGGCCGCCGCCGACGTCCTGCGCGTCCTGGAGCAGCTCCGCGCCCGCCTCCAGCAGGGCCGCGAGACGCTGCCGCAGGTCCGTCACGTGCCAGTACGGCACCGGTCCGGTCATGCCCTTGGCGTGCCCGTTCGGGTCGAGGCCGACGTCCTGGCCGGCGGCCTTGTAGCCGACGTAGTAGGGCTCGTCCGCGTACGGCTCGACGCCCAGCAGTGCGCCGAAGAGGGCCTTGGCGGGGCCCAGGTCCTTCACCGGGTAGATGATCGTCTGCAGGCCGGCGGTCATGGGACTCACTCCTTCGAGATGCGTGACCCGACGGGTTCCTCGTCGGTGCTCTCACGCTAGGGCCGGGGAGCCCTGGGCGGCTTCTCCGATCCTGACCGGTTGCCGCCGCCACTCGTTGCGGAGCATCTCGGCGAGGGTGAGGCGGGCGGCGCGCCGGGCCGGCACCAGCGCCCCCAGGACGGCGATACGACCGGGAGCCGGCGAGCGCGCCCCGCGGCAGCCTCCCCGTCACCTCGGCGAGTTCCGTGCGCAGCCCGCTCTCCGTCGCCGCGTCCCGGAACCGGAACCGGAACAGCATCTGCCGGCTCGTCGGGTGCAGGGCCCGGATCTGCACCGGGGGCTTCGCCGAACTCGGCCTGCGCGACCGCGCCCAGGCGGTGGTCCTCGCCTACGAGACCGGTCTGGTCAGACCGGTCTCGGCAGCTGGGCTGAAGCGCCCGGCTCACGCTCCCCGACCGGCCGCCGGCCCGGGACCGGTCCCGGGTACCGGGGACGCCCGCACGGAGGTGGAGCCGGGCGCCGCCGACAAGCGCGAGGCCCGTCTCCACGCCCGTCGCAGCACCGGCGCCATCGAGTGTGTGGCGGTGCCGCCGCTGACGCGTCCGGAGGACAAGACGCACGATCCAGTCCGCGCCGGGTCGGGGACGCGCTGCGCGGCCCGCCGCCGGTGAGCCGTTCTCCATGACGTGGTTCAGCCATCGCCGAGCCGTCCGCGACGGGCACGGCCGCACACCGCGGCCGGGTTCTCGGCGTGTTCCCGGAGGTGGCGGGACACCTGGCCGGTCGGACGGCCGCTGCGTACCGGACAACGGCCGCCGAGTCGCGGGCGGGACGGCGTCGCCCGCGCCACAGTGGGAAGACTGCGTACGAGGAGGCCCGGAACGGGAGGCGGACGGATGACGGTGACTCCCTCGGGCCGGATGCGGCAGACCATCCTGGAGTGGCTCAAGGACCCGGCGGTCCACTTCCCGGCCCCGAGCCGCCACGATCTCGCCGAGACCGGCGTCACCGCGCGGGCCGTCGCCGCCAAGCTGGGCGTGCCCCGCCGGACCGCCCGCGCGCACCTGCACTTCCTCACCCGCCTCGGCGTCCTGCGCACCCGCCGGATCCGCTGCCGCATCCACTACCGTCGCGACGAGATCCGCATCGCCGAGGTGGCCAGGGTGTTCGAGAAGGGCTGGTGACGCGGGTGACCGGCAGGGGCGACCGACAGAAGGGACCGCACATGGACCGACCCACGGAACTCGTGCCACTGCACTACATCTCCCTGGGTGCCCGTGGCCCCGAGGACGTGGTGCCCGATCCGCACGGGCGCGTGCTGACCGGGGTCGAGGACGGGCGCATTCTGCGCGTCCACCACCCCGGCGACCCGCTCACGGCCCGCGTGGAGGTCCTGGCCGAGACCGGCGGCCGTCCCCTCGGGCTCGAACTCCTGCCGGACGGAGACCTGTTGGTGTGCGACGCCGAACGCGGCCTGCTGCGCGTGAACACCGGTGACGGCACCGTCCGCGTCCTCGCGGACTCGGTGGCGGGGGAGCGGCTCCGCTTCTGCAGCAACGCCGTCGCCCTGGCCGACGGCAGCGTGTACGTCACCGTCTCCAGCCGCCGTCACCCCCTCGACCGGTGGATCGGCGACATCGTCGAACACACCGGCACCGGACGCCTCCTGCGGCTCGCCCCCGACGGCGGAGAACCCGAAGTCCTGCTGGAGGGCCTCCAGTTCGCCAACGGACTCGCGGCGAGCGCCGACGGCTCCTTCCTGGTGATCGCCGAGACCGGCACCTGCCGCCTCATCCGCTGCCGGCTCACCGGTCCCCGCGCCGGCCACGCCGAATCCTTCGCCGACCTTCCCGGCATGCCGGACAACCTCTGGCGCGAGGGCCCCGACGGGCCGATCTGGGTCGCCCTGGCCGGCCCCCGGCTCCCCCCGCTGCACCTGCTGCACCGCACCCCGCCGGCCGTCCGCCGCGTCGCCGCCCGCGCCGCCGTGCACGCGCCCTACCGCCCGAGCGGCACCACCGGCGTCGTCGCCGTCGACGACCAGGGCCGTACCGTCCACCACCTCACCCGCCGCCGGTCCGGCTTCCGCATGGTCACCAGCGTCTGCGCGACCGGTGACCACCTGGTGCTCGGCAGCATCTGGGAGCCCGGAGTGGCGGTCTGCGCGCGGCCTGCCGACCGCTGACCCGGCGGTACGCTGGTCCTGGCCGTGATCACCCGTCGGGGCAGGGCCGAACAGGAGACGTACCAGCATGACAGCCCCGGGGACGCAGCCGCCCAGCGTCCGCAGTGTGCCTCACCGGCGCTCCGAGTGGCGTGCGCAGGCGCCCGTGATCGCGGTCGTGGCGATCGGCGGAGCCCTCGGCGCGGTGGGCCGTTACGCGCTCACGCTCGCCTGGCCCACGCCCTCGCGGGGCTTCCCCTGGGCGACCTTCTGGACCAACGTCGCCGGGTGTGCGGCCATGGGCGTTCTCATGGTGCTCGTCACCGGGACGCGGGCCCCTCATCGTCTCCTGCGGCCGTTCCTCGGCACCGGCGTCCTCGGCGGCTTCACCACGTTCTCCACCTACGCGGTCGACGTCCGTGGACTGGCCGTCGCCGGGCGCCCCGGCCCGGGGCTCGCCTATCTGGCCGCTACCCTGTGCGCGGCCCTCGCGGCGGTGTGGCTGGCCTCGGCCGCCGCCCGCCGGGTCTTCGGCGGGAGGCAACGATGACGTCACTCACCGGCCGCGCCCCGCGGCCGGCCGTCCACCTCGGCGAGAACGACACCGGCCACCCCGAGCCCCTCCACTCGCACATCGTGCACCGCGCGCACGCCGCCGGGCTCGCCGGTGCCGGCGCCTTCCGGGGCGTCGAGGGCCGCGGTGCCTCCTCCCGCAGCCACGCCTCCCGCCGGCCGTCCCTGAGCGAGGACCTGCCGGCCGCGATGGCCGTCGTGGACGCCGAGGAGCGGGTCCGGGCGTTCCTGCCGCAGGTCGGCGAGGGGCTGGCGACGCTGGAGGACTGCACCGTCCGCTACGGGGGACGCGCCCCCGGTCCGGACAGAACGGACCCGGAGGGTAAGAGGTCGTTGTGAACTGGCTGCTGGTCGCCGTGGGGGCCGTGATCGGCGCGCCCCTGCGCTATCTCACCGACCGCGCCGTGCAGGCCCGCCACGACTCGTTCTTCCCGTGGGGCACCTTCGTGGTGAACGTGGTCGGCTGCCTGGTCCTCGGGCTGCTCACCGGCGCCGTCTCGGCCGGGGCCGCAGGCCCCCAGCTGCGGCTTCTGGTGGGCACCGGGCTGTGCGGTGCGCTGACGACGTACTCGACCTTCTCCTACGAGACCCTGCGGCTGACCGAGGCCGGCTCCGGCCTCTACGCTGCCGTGAACGTCGTGGCCAGTGTGGTGGCGGGACTCGCGGCGGCGTTCGCCGGCGCCTGGCTCGCCGGCGCCCTGTGGGCCTAGGCGCTTGCCGACCTCCCGGCCCCGGTGAGTACTGTCGACAGCACTGTCGACCAACCCTCCTCAGAACTGGATCCCATGAGCGCCATCTCCGTCGGTCAAGCCGTCGTCCTCGGAGTAGTCGAGGGGGTGACCGAGTTCCTCCCGGTGTCCTCCACCGGCCACCTCAAGATCACTGAGGGACTCATGGACATCCCCGTCGACGACAAGTCCGTCGTCGGTTTCTCCGCCGTCATCCAGGTCGGTGCCATCGCCGCCGTGCTCGTGTACTTCTTCAAGGACATCAAGCGGATCATGACCGCCTGGTTCCGCGGTCTGACCCACCGGGAGGAGCGCTACCACCACGACTACAAGTTCGCCTGGTGGGTGATCGCCGCCACCATTCCGATCGTTGTCGTGGGCCTGGCCGCCAAACCGCTGATCGACGGTCCGCTCGCCTCTTTGTGGGTGGTCGCCGGCTCGCTGATCGTCGGCTCCGGCGTGATGTGGGCCGCCGACCAGATGGGCCGGCACAAGCGCGGTGAGGACGACACGTCCTTCAAGGACGCGATGTGGGTCGGCTGCTCCCAGATCCTCGCCCTGCTCTTCCCCGGCTTCTCACGCTCCGGCGCCACCATGTCCACCGCGCTCATCCTGGACCTGGACCGCGTCGCCGCCACCCGGCTGTCCTTCTTCCTCGGCATCCCGGCCCTGACCGGCGCGGGCCTGTACGAGCTGAAGGACGCCCTCGGCGCGGGTGTCGGCGCCGCCCCGCTGGCCGTCGGCACGATCGTGTCGTTCGTGGTCGCCTACGCCTCCATCGCCTGGCTGCTGAAGTTCGTCGCCAAGCACTCCTTCAACGCCTTCGTGATCTACCGGATCGTCATCGGCGTGCTCCTGCTCGGCCTGCTCGGCACCGGCACGCTCAACAGCTGACGGAACGCGTCTGATCACCGACGGGGTGCGGAAGCCCGCACCGGGTGCCGCACCCCGTGAGCGTCTCCGTGGCCGCCGCCTTGACAGGCCCTGCCCGCAGCCCGCAGGATTCGCTCCGTGAACCTGTCAGACAGCCAGACAGGTGGTCCGGTCCCTCGGCGCGTCAGCGCCATGGAAGCGGTGCTCGACCACCTCCGCGGCGCCATCGAGCGCGGCCGCTACGCCATCGGCGACAAGCTGCCCTCCGAGGCCGAGCTGTGCCGCACCCTCGAGGTGTCCCGGCCCGTGCTGCGCGAGGCGCTGCGCGCGCTGCAGACGATGGGCCTGACGGTCTCCCGGACCGGGAAGGGCACCTTCGTCATCGCGAACGCCGTCGAGGACCCCACCTTCGGCGACTACGCGGCCAGCGACCTGCTGGAGGTGCGCCGCCACATAGAGATCCCGGTCGCCGGCTACGCGGCCCTGCGGCGCACCCCGGAGAACCTGGACCACCTGGCCCATCTGCTCGACCGCATGGAACGGGAGACGGACACCACCGCCTGGGTCGCGATGGACACCCTCTTCCACCTCGCCGTGGCCGAGGCCGCCCAGAACCCGGTCTTCCGCCGGGTCATCGAGGAGATCCGCGACGCGCTGGCGCGCCAGTCGGCCTTCCTCAACGAGCTGGGCGGCCGCCGCGAGCAGTCCAACCGCGAGCACCGGGCGATCGTGGAGGCCCTGTCCGACGGCTGCGAGCGCGACGCGGTGGAGGCCATGAGCCACCACCTGGACCGTGTCGAGACGACCCTCACCGACATCGTGCGTCCCCAGCGGACCGGCTCACCGGCGCAAGGCGCGCCCGAGGGCCTGAGCGAGCCGCGCCTCCACGACCCGACGCGACCCTCGTCCGGCCATGTCGACGCCGGCGTCCGAGCCCCGCTGAACAGCACATCCACCGGCGCCGACGCGTGACCCGCGCTCCGGCCGACCCCGACCCCGTGATACAGGCAGTGATGCACAACAGTTCTCCCGCCGACGCACCCATCGTCCGCGAACCTCTCCACGCCCCCGTCGCCCACCTCGTCCGCGGCGGCGTCGTGGAGGGCGTCCACTACGGCTCCGTCGTCGTCCTCGGTGCCGACGGCGAGGTGGCGTTCCAGCTCGGCGACACCGAGGCCGCCTTCTACCCGCGCTCGGCTCTCAAGCCCCTCCAGGCCGTGGCCATGCTGCGGGCCGGGCTGCCGCTGGACGGCGAACTGCTGTCGCTGGCCGCCGCGAGCCACTCGGGCGAGGAGCGCCACATCGCCGGCACCCGGCGCATCCTCGAACTCGCCGGCCTCACCGAGGACGACCTGCGCAACGTGCCCGACATGCCGTTCGACCCGGTCGTCCGCGACGCCTGGGTCCGCGCGGGCCGGCTGCCCTCCCGCCTCGCCCAGAACTGCTCCGGCAAGCACGCCGCCATGCTGTGGACCGCCCAGCTCAACGGCTGGTCCCTGGACGACTACCTCGATCCGGCACACCCGCTCCAGCAGGCCGTCGCCGCGACCGTCGAGGAGCTGACCGGCCGGCGCGTCGCCCGGGTCACCGTGGACGGCTGCGGCGCCCCGCTGTTCTCCATCTCCCTGCACGGCCTCGCCCGCGCCCTCGCCCGGATCACCGCCGCCGCACCCGGCACCCCCGAGGCCCGGGTGGCCGCGGCGATGCGCGAGCACGCCGAGATGGCCTCCGGCTCCCACCGGGACGTCGCCGCGCTGATGCGGGCCGTGCCCGGCCTGCTCGCCAAGGACGGCTTCGAGGGCGTGCAGGTCGCCGCGCTGCCCGACGGCACCGCCGTCGCTGTGAAGATCGCCGACGGGGCGAACCGCGCGCGCATACCGGTCACCGCGGCCGCGCTCGTTCGCGCGGGCGTGGACCCCGGCCTGCTGACCGAGTTCGCGGGGGAACCGCTGCTCGGGGGTGGGAAGCCGGTGGGGTGCGTGCGGCCCGTGCCTGCGCTGGCTCCCGAGTCACTCACCGCCTGCGCGTAGGTCGCCGCAGCCCGAAGGCGGCGGCGGGCCGTCGTCGGTCCGCGGGCCGTTCGTGGCCGATCGCGCCCTTTCCGCCGCCCCTCCCGGGGCGGGCGCCCTTTCCGGCGCCCCTCCCGGGGCGCCTCACCTCCGTACCTCAGAAAGAGAACCCCACCCTCATGACCGCCGCCACGCGCAGCGAACACGATCTGCTCGGCGACCGCGACGTCCCCGCCGACGCGTACTGGGGCATCCACACCCTGCGCGCCACGGAGAACTTCCCCATCACCGGCACCCCGATCTCCGCCTACCCGCACCTGATCGACGCCCTGGCCGCCGTGAAGGAGGCCGCCGCCCTCGCCAACGAGGAACTCGGACTGCTGGAGCCGGGGAAGGCCGCCGCGATCGTCGCCGCCTGCCGTGAGATCCGCGCCGGAAAGCTGCACGACCAGTTCGTCGTGGACGTCATCCAGGGCGGTGCCGGCACGTCGACGAACATGAACGCCAACGAGGTCGTGGCGAACCGCGCGCTGGAACTGCTCGGCCACGCCAAGGGGCAGTACACGCATCTGCACCCCAACGAGGACGTCAACCTGGGCCAGTCGACCAATGACGTGTACCCCACCGCCGTCAAGACGGCGACGGTCTTCGCGGTACATGGACTGCTCAAGGCGATGGCCGTACTCCAGGACGCCTTCGCCCGTAAGGCCCTGGAGTTCCGTGACGTGCTCAAGATGGGCCGTACACAGTTGCAGGACGCGGTGCCGATGACGCTCGGCCAGGAGTTCTCCGCGTTCGCCGTCATGATCGAGGAGGACCGTAGCCGTCTCGCCGAGGCCGTCGAGCTGATCCAGGAGATCAACCTGGGTGCCACGGCCATCGGCACCGGCCTCAACGCCCCCGCCGGGTACGCCGAGGCCGTCCGCAAGCACCTGTCCGCCATCACCGGACTGCCCCTGGTCACGGCCGCCAACCTGGTCGAAGCCACCCAGGACTGCGGTGCCTTCGTCCAGATGTCCGGCGTCCTCAAGCGGATCGCGGTCAAGCTCTCCAAGAGCTGCAACGACCTGCGCCTGCTGTCCTCCGGGCCGCGTGCGGGCCTCGGCGAGATCAACCTGCCGCCGGTGCAGGCCGGTTCCTCGATCATGCCGGGCAAGGTCAACCCCGTCATCCCCGAGGTCGTCAACCAGGTCGCCTTCGAGGTGATCGGCAACGACGTCGCCATCACGATGGCCGCCGAGGCCGGACAACTCCAGCTCAACGCCTTCGAGCCGATCATCCTGCACTCCCTGTCGGAGTCGATCACGCATCTGCGGAGCGCCTGCCGCACGCTGGCCGAGCGCTGCGTGTCCGGCATCACCGCCAACACCGAGCGGCTGCGCGCCACCGTGGAGAACTCCATCGGCCTGGTCACCGCGCTCAACCCGTACATCGGCTACACGGCGGCGACCGACATCGCCAAGGAGGCCCTCGCCACCGGCCGCGGCGTGGCCGAACTGGTGCTGGAGAAGGGGCTGCTGCCGGCCGAGCGGCTGGCCGGCCTGCTGCGCCCCGAGGTCGTCGCGGGCAGCGCCGCCCCGGCCGCCTGACCTGCGGCGACGCCACCACCAGTACGCTGCGGGACGGGCCGGGAGGCACAATGGCGATCATGACAACGACGTCCTCGCTCACCTTCCTGCCGGTCCTGGAGCGCATCGCCGAGGAGATCAGCCGCACCCCCGGGCGCGGGCGTCCCGCCGACTACATCCCGGCCCTCGCCGCCTGCGACCCGCGCAGCTTCGGCATGGCCGTCGCCGAGCTGGACGGCACCGTGTACGGGGTGGGGGAGTGGCGGCAGCCGTTCTCCACGCAGTCGATCACCAAGGTCTTCACGCTCGCCCTGGACCTGGCCCGCGAGGGCGACGAACTCTGGGAGCACGTGGGCCGCGAGCCCTCCGGCAACCCGTTCAACTCCCTGGTCCAGCTGGAGTACGAGAACGGCATCCCGCGGAACCCGTTCATCAACGCGGGTGCCCTCGTCGTCACCGACCGCCTCCAGACCCGTACCGGGGACGCGGCCGGTGAACTGCTGTCCTTCCTGCGCACCGAGAGCGGCAACCCCGGCCTCGACTTCGACCGGGAGGTCGCCGCCTCCGAGACCGCCCACGGCGACCGCAACGCCGCCCTCGCCCACTTCATGGCGTCCTACGACAACATCGACAACGACGTACCGGTCCTGCTCGACCAGTACTTCCGGCAGTGCTCCATCGCCGCGTCCTGCGCCGACCTCGCCCTGGCCACCGGCTTCCTCGCCCGCCACGGCATCCGCGCCGACGGCAGCCGGCTGCTCAGCCGCAGCGAGGCCAAGCAGGTCAACGCGGTCATGCTGACCTGCGGCACGTACGACGCGGCCGGCGACTTCGCCTACCGGGTGGGCCTGCCCGGCAAGAGCGGGGTCGGCGGCGGGATCATCGCGGTCGTACCGGGCCGGTGCACGCTGTGCGTGTGGAGCCCCGGTCTGGACGAACGCGGCAACTCGGTGGCCGGGGTCGCGGCCCTGGACCGCTTCACCACGCTCACCGGTCTGTCCGTGTTCTGACCGGGCGTCCGGCGACTTGCCTGCGCGCAGGAGGAGTCGCTCGTCACCGTGGTCACGTGCCGTCCCGTCCGCGTGCGATGTCCTGGTGGCCGCCCGGACCCTCAGGAGTCATCGCTCCTCACACGCCGGTCACGTGCGGGCCGCCCGCAGGTGAAGGGAGCGTCGCCTTCCGGCCACTCGGTGTTGACACGCTGAGCCGGTGTTGGCCATGGCGTTCCCCGCCGATCTCCGCAGCTGTCAGGTACTGGGCCTGGCCGGTACCGCCTTCCTCGCGCTCGGCGGGGAGACGGCCGGCGCCCTGCCCGTCCGGGACCTCCTGGCGCCGGCCTCGGTTCAGGCGGCGCTCGGCCTGGTCGGCGTGTACTTCGGCGTCGTCCTGCTGGTGGCGGCCTGGGTGCTCCTCGGCCGCCTGGTGCGAGGTCCGCGGCCGCCCACCCCGCGCGCGCTGCTGTTCATCCTGGCCGTCTGGGCGGCCCCGCTGCTGCTCGCCCCGCCGCTGTTCAGCCGGGACGTATACAGCTACCTCGCGCAGGGTGCCATGGTCGACGCCCACCTGGACGTCTACGCCAACGGTCCGGACCGGCTCGGCGGCACGCTCCCCGACGAGGTCGCCCCGATGTGGCGGCACACCGGCGCTCCTTACGGGCCCGCCTTCCTCGCCCTGGCCTCCGCGCTGTCCGGGGCGACCCGCGGCGAACTGCCCGCGGGCCTGCTCGGGATGCGCCTGGTCGCCCTGCTCGGCGTGGCCCTCATGGCGGCAGCGCTGCCCCGCCTCGCCCGGCACAGCGGCGCCGATCCGGCCGCGGCACTGTGGCTCGGCGCCCTCAACCCGCTGGTGCTGCTGCACCTGGTCGCGGGCGCCCACAACGACGCCCTGATGCTCGGCCTGCTCGGGCTCGGCCTGGTCGCCGCCCGCCGCAGGCCCGCCGTCGGCGCCGTCCTCGTCACCCTCGCCGCCCTGGTCAAGGCACCGGCCGCGCTCGGTCTGCCGGCAGTCGTGGCCCTGCGGGTCCGCTCCGGCCGCCCGCCACTGCCGGCCGCCCTGACCACGGCGGTGGCCTCCGCGGCGACCACGGTCGCCGCCACGGCCGTGGCCGGCACGGGCTACGGCTGGATCGGCGCGCTGGACACCCCGGTCTCGGCGCACAACTGGGCCCTGACCAGCCTGCTGGGCCGGGCCACCGGCGCCCTGCTCACCCGCCTGGACAGCGGTCTGGCCCCGCTGGCCGTCCCGGCCTGGCACCTGTTCGGCCTCGCGGCCACCGCCGTGGCCGTGCTGCTGGTATGGCTCCGGCTGCGCCCCCGGCCGGTGTACGCGCTCGGCCTGAGCCTGCTCATGGTCGCGGCCTTCGGCCCCGCCATCCGGCCCTGGTACGTGCTGTGGGGCCTGTTCCTCATCGCCGCCGCCGCGCCCAGCCCCTCGGTACGGCACCGGGTGGCCGCCCTGGCGGGCGTGCTGGCCCTGGCGGTGCTGCCCAGCGGCGGCCCCGCCGACCTCGGGCAGCTGGTGCTCGCGGTCTCCGGCGGCTTGCTCGGCGTGGTCGTCCTGTGGCAGGCGCACCAGGCGGCCCGGGCCCCGGCCCCGGGGCGCACGGCATGACGGGCCCGACGGGAGGACCGGGGCTGCCCGGGCGCCTGGCGGCGTGGGGCCCGCGCACGGACCGGGGCCGGCTGCTCCTCATCGTGTCCCTGGTGGCCGCGGTGACCGTGTTCACGGCCACCGTGCCGCTGCTGCGCGGCTTCTTCGACCTGCATGTGTACTACGGCGCCGTGCACACCTGGGCGCACCACGACGGCCGGCTCTACGACTACCGGGTGCCGGGCACCTTGTACGGCTTCACGTATCCGCCGTTCGCCGCCGTCGCCATGCTGCCGCTGGCCCTGCTCGGCCGGACCCCGGCGATCGTGGTGTCCCTGCTGGTGAACCTGGCCGCGCTCGCCGGCGTCCTGCGGCTGCTGGCCGGTCCGCACTGGCGGCGCCACGGCTGGTACCGGTGGGCGCTGTGCCTGTGTCTGCTCGCCCTGTTCGAGCCGCTTCGGGACACCTTCAGCTTCGGCCAGGTGAACCTGGTGCTGCTGGCTCTGGTCCTCGTCGACTGCGTGCTGCTGGCCACCGGCCGGGGCCGCCGGGCCGGTGCCGGGATCGGGCTCGCCGCCGCCGTGAAGCTCACACCCGCCCTGTTCATCGGCCTGCTGCTGCTCGCCGGGCGCCGGCGGGCGGCCGGAACCGCCACAGCCGTCGCCGTCGCCGCGACCGCGCTGGCCGCCTGGGTGGATCCGGCGGCCTCCCGCGTCTACTGGACCGAGGCGCTCTGGGACACCGGTCGGGTGGGGCGCCTCGACTACGTGTCGAACCAGTCGCTGCAGGGAGTGCTGGCCCGGCTCGGCGAGTCCGGCCGCCCCCTGTGGGCGACGGCGGTCCTGCTGACGCTGTGGGTGTGGGCCCGGCGCAGCCGCCGGGCGGTCGCGGCCGGCGACTGGACGGCGGCGTTCGCACTCACCGGCGCGACGGCCTGCCTGGTCAGCCCGATCACCTGGGTGCACCATCTGGTCTGGCTGCTGCCGTCCTTCGCGGTGCTGGTGCGCGCCGGGCACCTGCGGATCGCGGGCGCCCTCTACGCGACGCTGTGCACCAGCGTGGTGTGGCTGTGGTTCGACGACGCCTCCGGCCTCGGCGGGTTCCTCGGCGGCAACCTCTACACATGGATCTCGCTGGGCCTGCTGCTCGGTCTGCCGACGGGTCAGCCACGGGCCGACCGGCCGCCCTTGGCGCGCAGTGCCAGGGCCACGGCTCCCGCGCCGAGCCCGGAGAGTCCGGCGACGAAGGCGGTGCCGGACCAGCCAGAGTCGCCGTCCGGTGCCGGCGCCCCGGCCGCCGCCACCGGCGCGGCGGACGCATCGGCGGGACCGGCCGGGCGCAGCCCGTCCAGCGAGCCGACCGGGTCCACCTGTCCGTCCGCCGCGAAGCCCCAGTCGAGCAGCGCCCGGGCCTCCTCGTACACGGTCAACCCGCCCTCGGCCTGAGGGTTCAGCACGCTCACCACGAGGGTGCGCCCGTCCCGGCGGGCCGCGGCGACCAGGGTGTTGCCCGCGTTGCTGGTGTAGCCGTTCTTGATCCCGATCAGCCCCGGGTACGGCGCCACTCCGTCCTCGCCGGTCAGCAGCCGGTTGGTGTTCTCGATGGGGTACGACGACCCGTCACCGGGGAAGCTCGCCTCGGCGGTGGAGCAGTACCGGGCGAAGTCCGGGTTGTGCAGGCCCGCCCGGCCGAAGACCGCCAGGTCGAAGGCGGAGGACACCTGGCCGGGAGCGTCGTAGCCGTCCGGGGAGACCACATGGGTGTCCAGAGCACCGAGCGTGCGGGCCTTGGCCTGCATGCGGGCGGCCGTGGCCGCCCAGCCGCCGCCGAGCCTGGCGAGCACGTGCACGGCGTCGTTGCCGGAGCTGAGGAAGACCCCGCGCCACAGGTCGGCCACCTGGTAGGTGTGCCCCTCCTCGACGCCGACCAGGCTGCTGCCCTCGCCGACGTCCGCCAGTTCCTCGTACCGCACGGTGTGCTGGAGCCCGCTGGGCAGCGTCGGCAGCACGGTGAGCGCGAACAGGGTCTTGAGCGTGCTCGCGGGCGGCAGTCCGCGGTGCGCGTCGTTCGCGGCCAGCACCTCACCGGTGCCCGCGTCGGCGACGAGCCAGGACAGCGCCGAGACCTCGGGCACCTCGGGGGTGCCCAGGTGCGGTCTGACCTGCGTGCCGGAGTGGTAGAGCAGGGCCGGCCCGGGCATCGCCGCCCGGGGACGGGGCGGGGCGGGCTCTCCGCCCCGGGGTCCGGCGGCGGCTGCGGCCGGTGAGAGCACCAGCAGGCCCGCCACACAGAGGGAGCAGGCCGACACAGCTACGCGAGATGAGAATCCGGTGACCATATGATCAACGTACGAACCTGGTCCGTGTGCACCACGCTGCCCGGGCCGTTCGGGTCGCCGAGCAACCCGGATGCCGCATCCGGTCACCCGTGGCCGGGTGTCAGCCGGCCGGCAGGGTGGGCCGGATCTGCCGCAGGAACGCGGCGTTGTCGGGGGTGGCGCGCATCCGTTCGAGAAGGGTCTCCAGGGCGGACGGCCCGGTCTCCCGGGCGCGCAGGGCACGGCGCAGACCGTGCACGGCCGTCAACTCGGCCGGGGTGAGCAGGAGTTCCTCGCGCCGGGTGCCGCTGGCGTCGATGTCCACGGCGGGGAAGACGCGGCGGCCGGCGAGTTCCCGGTCCAGTCGGAGCTCCATGTTGCCCGTGCCCTTCAGCTCCTCGAAGAAGTAGCCGTCGGCACGGGAACCGGTGTCCACCAGGGCGGAGGCGAGGATGGTGAGCGAGCCGCCCTCCTCGGCCTGACGCGCGGCACCGAAGAACCGCTTGGGGCCGAGCAGCGCACCGGCGTCGACGCCGCCGCTCAGGGTACGGCCGCCGGCGGCGGAGGCGTTGTTGTGGGCCCGGCACAGCCGGGTCAGCGAGTCCAGCAGTACGACGACGTCCTCACCGGCCTCCACCAGGCGCTTGGCCCGTTCCACGACGAGCTCGGCGAGGGCGATGTGCTCCTTGGGCGACCGGTCGAAGGTGGAGGCGTACACCTCGCCGCGCACCGAGCGGCGCATCTCGGTGACCTCCTCGGGCCGCTCGTCCAGCAGGAGCACCATCAGCCGGCACTCGGGGTGGTTGCCGGCCACGGCGGCGGCGAGCTGCTGGATCAGCACGGTCTTGCCGCTCTTCGGCGGGGCCACGATGAGGCCGCGCTGGCCCTTGCCGACCGGAGCGAGCAGATCGATGAGCCGTCCGGCCAGCTTGGCGGCGGGGTGTTCGAGGCGGAGGCGCTGGTGCGGGTGGAGCGGGGTGAGGTCGCGGAAGTGCCGCCGGGAGCGCAGTTCCCCGGGCACCCGCCCGTTGACGCGCGCGACCTCGGTCAGGGCCCGCTGTGCGCCCCGGACGCCCTCGACCAGGTCACCCTTGCGCAGTCCGTGGCGGCGGATCAGCGCCGGTGGGACCTGGAAATCGGTGGGGGAGGGGAGCAGCCCGGCGGCCCTCAGACGCCCCTGCCCGTGCGTGTCGACGTCCAGGACGCCGGAGACGAGCGGAGCGGCCGATGCCTGCCGGGCCTCGGGAGGGTGTTCGAGAGTGGTGGTCATGGCGGGAGTCCTTTCGCGGACGGACGGGAGAAGTGAAGGGGGGAGTGGCCGTGAGGGGGAGGCGTGCCTGCGGCGGCCCCCGGACGGCGGGAACAGCACCTCGGGTACGGCGGCGAACGCCCGTCGCGAGGTGGTGCTGGGAAGCTGATGTGCCGGGAACCGGGAGATCCGGGAGGACGGCGAACGGATCAGCGGAGAGGGAGAAACTGGCACCGGTGCCCATGGTCGGCATACGCGAGTGCTGACGGCACGGTACCACCGGCCGGGCTTCCGTGTCCGTGACTTCGCCAACAAACCGCCCGACCACGCTATTCCCGGGTGGCCGCACCGGACACCGCTCAGGAATCCCGTGGCCGGCCCTACCATCGATCGTCTTGTCAGGGGAACGTCAGGAGGAACCGGTGGAGACCTCACCCGCACGCCCCCCGTACCGCCTGGACCCCGCCGGCGGCTGCCCGCACGCCGTCAACGCGCGGCTGCTGGCCCAGGGCGCCGTCGCCCCGGTCGAGCTGCCCGGTGGGATCGAGGGCATGGCCGTCCTCGGGCACGAGGCGCTGAAGGAGTTCCTGCAGCACCCCGAAGTCGCCAAGGACGCGCGGTACTTCACCGCCCTGAGCGAGGGGAGGATCGCCGCGGGCTGGCCGTTGCTGACGTTCGCCACCGTCCCGGGGATGACCACGGCGGACGGTGACGACCACCGGCGGCTGCGGTCCCTGGCCGCCCGCGCTTTCACGCCCCGTCGGGTGGCGGAACTACGGCCATGGATCGAGGAGTTGACCGAGTCTCTGCTCGACGGCCTGGCTCGCGCCGCCGCCGAGGGTGCCGGGGTCGCCGATCTGCGGCGGCACTACGCGCTGCCCCTGCCGATGGGGGTGATCTGTGAACTCCTGGGGGTGCACGTCGAGTTCCGTGACCGACTGCATCGCCTGGGCAGCCAGGTCGTGGCCACCGACACCGCACCCGCCGAGGCCGTCGCCGCCAACCGTGAACTCGTCGCCGTCCTGGCTGAGATTGTCGCGGCGAAGACCGCCCGGCCCGGCGACGACCTCACCAGCGCGCTCATCGCCGCCCGGGACGAGGGCGGCGACCGGCTCAGCCGGCAGGAGCTGATCGGCACCCTGCTGCTGATGATCATCGCCGGGCACGAGACCACCCTCAACCTGATCACCAACGCCGTACGCGCCCTGTGTGCCCACCCCGAGCAGTTCGCCCTGGTCCGCGCAGGCCAGGTGAGCTGGGCGGACGCGGTGGAGGAGACGCTGCGCTGGGACGCGCCGGTCAGTTACTTCCCGTTCCGCTATCCCGTGCGGGACCTGACGGTCGCCGGCACGCTCATCCCCGCCGGGACGCCCGTGCTCGCCGGCTACTCCGCGGCCGGCCGTGATCCGGCGGCCCACGGCCCGGACGCCGACCGCTTCGACGTCACCCGCCCCACCCGGGCCGGCGCCGCACGTCACCTGTCCCTCGGGCACGGCGCCCACTACTGCCTGGGCGCACCGCTGGCCCGGCTGGAGGCCACGGTCGCCCTGGAACGGCTGTTCACCCGCTTCCCGGCGCTGCGGCCGGCCGTGGACGAGGCCGATCTGGCGCCGCACGCGGGATTCGTCGGCAACAGCGTGCGGAGCCTGCCGGTGCGGCTCGCACCGCCCGCGTCCTGAGCCGCGTGACCAGGCACACCGTCATGGATACGTAGCAGATGTCCGCAGACCATAACGATCCCGGACGTCGGGGGACTTGACCGCCAACCATGTACTATCTTCGCGGCATGTCCACGCCACCGCAGCCACCGCAGCCCGCCGACCAGCCTGCTCAGCAGCCGGCCGTCCCGCCGCAGCCGACGGCCTATCCTTACCCGCACCCGCAGTCGCCCCCGGCGGGAGCCTTCTACGCGCAGCCCACGCTGGTCGGCCAGCCGGTGCCGGGGCAGCCGCAGCCCGGGAACCCCTATGTGCAGGCGCCCCCGTACGGGCCAGTGCCGCCCGTCCCTCCGGCCGGTGGCGGCAAAGGGGCCGGCCGGGCGGTGCTGTGGGCCGCCGTCGGGGCCCTCGTGGCCTCCGCCGCGTGGGCGGCCGGTGTCTTCCTCATCGGCGGGAAGGGCGACAGCGCGGACCTGCGTGGCTATTCGGCGCCCAAGGACATGTGCTCCAGCGGCGACTACTCCTCCTTCAAGGAGGAGTACACCGAGAACGACTCCTCGCCGACCCACACCTCGCTCGACGACACGGCGCTGGACGAGGGTTACTGCAGCCTGGGGCTGAAGAAGTCCGGTTCGTCGTACGCGGACGCCTACCTGACCATGCAGCTGGACCTGCACAGGAAGACCGACCCCGGGCCCGAGTTCACCGCCACCTGGAAGAACTACGGCGACAGCCACACCGGTTACGACGTCGACCCGGTCGAGGGCATCGGTGACGAGGCGTACCTGGTCAGCCAGGACACCGCGAAAGCCTCCTCAAGCGGCTCCCGGTACGCCACACTCGCCGTCCGTGACGGCTGGGTGACGTACACGATGAGCTACAGCGCCTACCTCTCCTCCTACGACGAGGACAAGGATCCGCCCGCGCTCACCGAGGTGACCGACTGGCTGAAGACCGACACCAGGGCGACGCTGAAGCAGCTCCGGGACTGACCACCGCCGGCCGGGGCGCGGTCGCTCACGCGGACCGCGCCTCCGCTTCCTCGGCGATCTGCTCGAACCGCGCGCCCATGGCCTCGGCGAGGGCCTGCGCGCCCGACAGCGGACGGACCATGACCATGAAGTCGTCGATCAGGCCGTCCTCGTTCACGTGCAGGAAGTCGCAGCCGGTCAGCTCCCGGCCGCCCACCCGGGCCCGGAAGACCAGCGCGTGGTCCGTGCCGTCCGGTTCGCCGACCTCCCGGACGTAGTGGAAGTCCTCGAAGACCTGGACGACCGCGCGCAGGATCGCCGCGGTGATCGCCTTGCCGCGATACGGCTTGAAGACGACCGGGCTGGTGAAGACGACGTCCTCGGCCAGCAGCGCCTCGACGGCGGCCGGGTCCCCGGCTTCCACGGCCTCGCGGAACGCGCGCACAGGATCACCTCACATAGTCAATTAATTGATTAGGTGCGGATGAGATTAATCAACGGCTGTTAGCCTGTCCATATGTCGCTCAAGTACGCCGTCCTGGCCGCCCTGCTGGAGGGCGACGCCTCGGGCTACGAGCTGTCGAAGACCTTCGACGTCTCCCTCGCGAACTTCTGGCCCGCCACCCCGCAGCAGCTCTACCGGGAACTGGAGCGCCTCGCGCAGGACGGGCTGGTCCAGGCCCGTACGGTGGAGCAGGAACGCCGTCCCAACAAGCGGATGTTCACGCTCACCGAGGCCGGCCGGGGGGAGCTGAGCGCGTTCGCCGCCGAACCGCCGAAGCGGCCCACCGCCATCCGCGACGAACTCCTCATCAAGGTCCAGGCCATGGACGGCGGCGACCCGGACGTCACCCGGGCGCTGATCGAGGAGCGCATGGGCTGGGCGCGCGGAAAGCTCGATCGCTACCGGCGGGTCCGCGAGGCCCTGCTCGACGGGCGTACCGAGGAGGAGTTCCTGCGCACCTCCGGCCGGGTCGGGCCGTACCTCACCCTCCTGGGCGGAATCGGCTTCGAGGAGGAGAACCTGCGCTGGTGCGAGCGCGTCCTCGCGGTCCTGGAGCAGCGCCGTGACGTCGCCGCACCCGGGCCCACCCGCCAGGGGACCGCCTCGGAGCGGTGACGGAGCCCGCGCGTTGCCGGTGGCCGGCCCGTTCCGGCGACGCGGCCCGTCAGCCCGGCCCGTCGCTCGTCGGGGTGGTGCTGCCGCGTGGTTCGGGCGGTCGCCGCCGGGTGTACGCCACAGTGGGCGGGTGCCTCGCCGACTTCTTCCGCTGCTGGTGGCGGCGCTGGTGACCGTCGCCGGCTGCACCACCGTGAGCTCCCGTCCCACACCCGACGCCGCCCCACCGCGGGACATCGCGGTGAGACCGTCGGTCCTCAAGGCCCCGCCGAGAGAGCCGGCCGCCCGGACGGCGCTCGTCCGCACGGGCCACGGACATCCGGCCCGGCCGGACTCGGCGGCCGGGCCGACGCGGAGCCCCGGGCCCGGCCGCCGGCGCGTGCCCGTGGCGCCTCCCCGGGCCGGGGCGCCGGCCGCCCCGCCGGTGCGCCGCCTCCGCCCGGCACGGAAACCGCCCGTACGCCGCGGCCCGGCCCCTCGGCCCCGCCCCGTCTTCAGCCGGCCCGGCGCCGACCAGATGCGCGTCCTGTGCCGCCAGGCGGACGGCGTGACCTCACCCGAGATCGCACGGCTCTGCCACGACAGCTTCGGCTGACACCGGCCGGACCGGCCGCCCGCCGCGGTGATCCGGCGCCCGCAGCGGGCGGCGGTGGCCATGCCGGGGCGGGGGCGGTGGCCGGGGGTGCCGTGGCCGCAGCGGGCGGCGGTGGCCGGGTTGCCGTGGCCGGTAGGAGCGGCGTGGGCGGCCCGCAGACCGGTGTGGCGGTGGGCGCCGGTGGCCGGGGTCGCCGTCATAGGGTGAGGGCATGTTCGGTCCTGAAGGTCCCACGCTCCGCGAACTCTGCGTGCAGGCACTGTCGTCCGTCGAGCGCGGCTATGACCTGCTCGCGCCGAAGTTCGACCAGACCCCTTTCCGGACGCCCGACCAGGTGCTGGACGCCGTGGCGAAGGCGGTGGCGCCGCTCGGCCCGTTCGCGGACGGACTCGACCTGTGCTGCGGGACCGGGGCCGGGACACGGCTGCTGGCGGGACTGTGCCACCGTAGCGTCACCGGGGTCGACTTCAGCGCCGGCATGCTCGACGTCGCCCGCGACCGGGTGCGGCCCGCCGGCGCACCCCGGGTCGACTGGGTGCGCGCTGACGCCCGGTCCCTGCCGTTCACGGCCGCCTTCGATCTGGTCGTCTCCTTCGGGGCCTTCGGTCACTTCCTGCCCCGGGAACTGCCGGGGCTCTGCGCCCAGGTCCGCTCGGTTCTGCGGCCCGGTGGCCGCTTCGCCTTCCCGGTGTTCGCCCCGCCCCACCCGGCACACCCCGCCTTCTGGTTGCTGCTCGGCTTCGACGGGGCGATGCGGGTACGCAACGCGCTGTGGCGACCGCCCTTCGTCATGTACTACCGAGCCCTCCGACTCGGCGCCATGCTGGGGGAACTGGAGCGGGCGGGCCTGGCGGTCGAACTGCGCGTGCTGCCCGAGTTCGGCCGCCGAGCCGACGGCAGCCCGCGCGGCAGGCTGGTGGTGGCCCGCAGAACCGATGCGCCGGGCCCGGCGGTCAACCCGCGGCGGGCAGGGTGAACTCGTAGACCAGCGCGTCCTGTTCGGCGTTCACCACCAGATCGGTGATCTCCAGCGGGCGCGCGTACTGGTCGTGCACGCGCCGGGTCACCCGTACCGAGGAGGCGTCACCGACCTGGGTGATGGCGTCCCGGTGGTGCAGGGACAGCCCCGCCTTGCGCATCCAGTCGTAGGCACGGCGCAGTTGTGCGGGCGTCACCCCGTCGGCCCGGTCCCGGTAGCGGGCCAGCTCGGCCACCTCGGCCAGCGCCACCGGCGAGAACGACGTCAGTGCCGTCCGCAGCGACCGGCCGTCCGGTGTCGCCGACAGGTAGCGGTGCATCAGCGTCGGCCGGTGCGGAGCGAGTCCCAGCGCCCGCGCGTGTTCCGGCGGCGGTTCCTCCCAGGTCACCGTGGCCCGGTCCACCGCACACAGATCCGTCGGCCGGGCGCCCACCGGGAAGGTGAGCGACTCCGCAGTCTCGGCCGGCCGGCCGGGCAGCGTGGCGTGGCTGCCCCGCCGGTCGGTGGCGACCAGACCGCTGCGGCGCAGCACCTCCAGTGCCTGTCGGACGGTCTCCCGGCTGACCCCGAAGTGCGCGGCCAGGTGCCGCTCGCCGGGCAGCCGTTCACCCGGTGCGATGGTGCCGTCGCGCAGTTCGCCGAGGAGCAGCGCCGCGATCTGGCCGTACAGGGGCCGGCCGTCGTCGGGCGGGGGATCGTGCGGGGTGGTGCGGGCCATGCCGCGCCCTCCTGTCGGTGACAAGACGTAGTCGTGCGGGCTCGTTGCGCGACCACAATTAGCATTGGTCTAAACCACAACGGAAGAGCGGCCTGCCGGTTCGGCCGAAATCCACCCGCGGCCACGGCGGTCACCAGACGCCGCGCCGCACGCTCACAAGGCGCTGTAGAGGGCGTCGACCAGAGCCGCCTTCCGTGGATCATTGGCGATGCCCGGCCCCATCCGGTTCATGACGTAACCCAGCGACGCGCCCGCCTCCGGATCGGCGAGTCCACAGGAGCCGCCGAAGCCGTCATGGCCGAAAGCCCGCGGGTTCGGGCCGTACGCCCCCTGCGGCCCGCTCAGCCACAGACCGAGCCCGATCTCGGTCTCGCCCTCGAAGCCCGCCCCCAGCACCAGGTCGCGACAGCTGCCCTGGCCCTCGCGGACGCGCTCCGCGGCCTGCGGCGACAGGATCCGCCGGCCACCGTGCGCGCCGCGCCCGGCGAAGACGCCGTACAGCGCCGCCACCGACCGGGCGCTGCCGTGACCGTTGGCCGCGGGGACCTCCGCCGCCCGCCAGCCGGTGCTGTTCGCCTGTGCGGCCCCGACCGCGGGATTGGTCAGGGCGGCCAGCGCGACCGGCGGCAACTGGCCGAAGAGTGCGGCCCTTTCGGTGGCCGAGGCGGCCGGCGGACGCACCAGTTCGGCCGCCCGGCCGTGGTCCCGCGCCGGCAGGCCGATCGTGAAGTCGACGCCGAGCGGTCCGGTCACCTCCCGCGCCAGAAAGGCCCCGGGCCGCAGCCCCGAGACCCGTCGTACGACCTCCCCGACCAGGAAGCCGTACGTCAGCGCGTGGTACCCGGACCGGGTGCCCGGCTCCCACCAGGGCGCCGTGGCCGCGAGCCGCGCGGTGGTCGCCTCCCAGTCGTACAGCTCCTCCAGCGTGTGCGGCTCGCGCAGCCCGGCAAGTCCGGCCCGGTGCGACAGGAGGTGTCGTACGAGCACCCTCTCCTTGCCCGCGGCGGCGAACTCGGGCCAGTACGCGGTCACCGGCGCGTCCAGGTCGAGCAGCCCCCGGTCGGCGAGAATGTGCGCGCACATGGCCACCGGACCCTTGGTGGTCGACCACACGTTCACCACGGTGTCGCGCTCCCAGGGCCGGGTGCGTGCCGCGTCCGCCCAGCCGCCCCAGAGGTCCACCACGCTCTTCCCGGCGACGGTGACCGCCACCGCGGCGCCCAGTTCGCCCCGGGTGCGGAAGTTCTCCTCGAACGCCTCCCGGACCGCGGCGAACCGCGGATCGCAGTGCCCGTGGATCCGCGCGTGCGTCTCCGGTGTCTGCTGTGTCTTCCGCACGGACATATGACCTCCGTCGCCGGGATCCGGGCCACGGCACCGCGCCCGGGCGAACCGAACGTACCGACTGGTCGGATCGGAGGGAAGGGAAGCGCGTCAGGAGGGGTCGCGAAGGCGCCCTCGGCCGCGGCCGGCCGCCCGGCTGCAGCCGGCCGGCCGCGGCCGCGTCAGGCGTGCGAGCGCAGCCAGCGGATCTTCTCGGCCTCGTGGAAGGGGCCGCCGCCCTCGTGGTCGTTGAAGTCGTACACCTCGATGGCCTTGTCCCGGTGCCCCCACGCGTTGAACGCCGCGAACACCGTCGACGGCGGGCACGTCTCGTCCTCCAGAGCCGCCGAGAACAGGGCCGGTGCCCGGCCCCGGGCCGCGAAGTGCACCGCGTCGAAGTAGGACAGCGTGCGCCGCACGTCCTCCGAGCGTCCACGGTGGGTCCTGAGGTACAGGGCGATCTCCCGGTACGGGTGCCGGTCCGTCAGCGTCACCGCACGCGGGAAGTCACACAGGAACGGTACGTCCGGGGCGACCGCGACCAGGTCGGGCACCAGGCCGCCGACGGCGATCGTGATGCCGCCGCCCTGGCTCGCGCCGGTCGCGACCGTTCGGGTGGCATCCGCCAGCGGATGCGCACGGGCCGCCTCGACCGCGCGCACGGCGTCCGTGAACACCCGGCGGTAGTAGTAGTTCTCGGGCGCTTCGATGCCCCGCGTCATGTACCCGGGGTACGCCGGCGCCGCGCCCACCGGGTCCGCCGTCGCGCCTCCGCCGCCCCAGCCGCTGCCCTGCCCGCGGGTGTCCATCAGGAAATGGGCGCGACCCGTCGAGGCCCACAGCAGACTCTCGTGCGGCAGGCCGCGCCCGCCGCCGTAACCGAGGAACTCCACGACCAGCGGCAGCGGCTCCGTGGTCCCGGCGGGCAGGCGCAGCCAGCCCCTGACGGGGTGACCGCCGAACCCGGCGAACGTCACGTCGTACACCTCGATCGTGGCGAGTCCGGTCTCCACCGGCTCGAAGCGCACGTCCAGTTCGTGCGCGCGGGCCTGCCGGAGCGTCTCGTCCCAGAAGGTGTCGAAGTCCTCCGGCTCGGTGGTTTCGCCACGGTAGGTGCGCAGTTCGTCGAGGGGCAGATCGAACAAGGCCATCGACAACCACCTTTGTGAAAGGAGACCGGTCGTCTCACGGTACGTGGGTGATCGGATGACTCGCCAGGCTCACGTCGGGGGCGGACGCGTGTCTTGGCACCGCCTCAAAAACGCCGATGCGCGGGTCCAGAAGTGAGCCGGCGCTCGCTCGCAAGAGACGTGCCGAAGCACGATCACGTTCACACGGATCGGGCCAACCGGCTGTCACATCCGTGGCTGCGTCCACCGGGGCCCTGTCCGGGCCCACTCCCGCTCCCACTCCTCCAGCCGGTGGCGCAGGGCGATCCGGCGCCCGATCAGGTGGCCGAGAAGTACCACCGTCGCCGTGCCACCCGCCGCGCACAGCCCGACGGTCACCGTGTGCTGCCACACCGCCAGGTCGTCCGGTGGCGGCGCCACACTGCGGCCCCCGGAGTCGAACCACACCGAGACCGGCTCCCCGGCGCGAGTCCCCGTCGGCACGCGGGCCCATGCCGTCCGGGCCCCCTTGCCCGGTTCGGTCCACCGGACCTGAGCGCGGTAAGGATGCCGGCGGTCTCCCTCCAGCGCGGCCCGCCGCTCGGGCGGACCGCCGATCACCACGGCACGAACCTGGTGGCGCTCGGCCCGCCGCTCCACGGCGAGCGCCCGGGCCTGGTCATGGGCGTACAGGCCCGCGGCCACGCCGACCAGCGGGGCGACCACGGACAGCAGGACGACGACCACCAGCACCGTCCACGCCTCCACGACATCCGTCCGGCGCCGTAGCGGATTGCGCCGCCAACGCCAGCCATGCACCGGGGTACGCATGTCCACCTCCTCGCCACCGCCGGAGCCGGAGACCCGGGAGAGCCGGATGGCCGGTCCACCGCCCCCGCCGCGCACGCACACGAGCGTCCACACCCGTCTCGTACCCCGTGCGGAGCACCTCGCGCAGCCCGTGAACCGCCAGTTCCAGCCCATATGGCGCACAGCACGCACCATGAGCCCCACGATCGCGCGCCGGGCTCCGCCGCGCGACCCGGGCGCTCAGCCGAACCGCTCGATCCGGATCCGCTCCACGGGCTGGCCGGCCGCGACCAGCAGCCGGGAGGCATGCTCGGCGAACCCGTTGGATCCGCACACATAGGCTTCCCACCCACCGGCGGGCTGCTCGGCCAGGAGCGGCGCCACATGTGCGGCCGTCATACGTCCCACCGCCACGCCCGTCGGCGCGCTGCGGGTGAACACGGGCGTCGTCTCCGCGCCCAGTTCGGCCGCGTAGATCAGCTCCGCGGGACTGCGGGCCGACACCAGCATCCGCAGCGGGAGGGCGAGGCCGCGCGCCCGGTGGTACCGCACCATCGACATCAGCGGCACGACCCCGGACCCGGCCCCCAGCAGCAGCGCGGGCCGGTCGCCCGGCCAGGCGAAGAAGCCGCTCAGCGGACCGCGCACCTGGACCGTGTCCCCGGGCCGCGCGACGGTGTGGAACCAGCCGGAGACCTCGCCGTCGGGCACCCGGTCCAGGGTCAGCTCGATGTGCCCGGAGTCGTCCGGCGCCGACGCGATCGAATAGTGGCGCTGCGCCACATAGCCGTCCGCGGCGGTCAGCCGCAGCATCAGGTGCTGGCCCGGCAGATGCCCCGCCCAGGCCGGCACCGCCAGTCGGAACGTGGCGGCGTGCGGCGTCTCGCGGCGGATCTCCGTCAGCGTGGCGGTCTGCCACACCGTCGCCGCCTGGCCGTTCACGGCGATCCGCCCGGGCACCGCGAACCGCGTCACGGGAGTCGTCGTCTCAGTCACCGGAGTACCGCTGTTCCTGCCAGGGGTTGCCGCGCGCGTGGTAGCCGTTGCGCTCCCAGAAGCCCGGCTCGTCGTGGTCCAGCAGCGTGATGCCCGCGATCCACTTGGCGCTCTTCCAGAAGTACAGGTGAGGCACCAGGAGCCGGGCCGGACCGCCGTGTTCGGGCGGCAGTGGTGCGCCGTCGTACTCCCAGGCGATCCAGGCCCGGCCGCCGGAGAGGTCGGCGAGCGGCAGGTTGGTGGTGTAGCCGGTGTGGGAGTAGGCGAGGGCATGTGTGGCGGACCCATGTGGTCTGACCACAGCGAGGAAGGCGTCCAGCGAGACACCGCCGAACCGCACACCGAACTTCGACCAGCCGGTCACACAGTGGATGTCGCCGTCGTACGCCGACGCCGGCAGCGCGTGCGCGGCGTCCCAGTCCCAGGTGTGCGGGTGCTCGACCAGGCCGTCGATGCGGAAGGACCAGTCGGTGGCCGTGAGGTCCGGAGTGACCTCGGCGGACAGGACGGGCCAGTCGTCGCGCGCGTCGTACTGCCCGGGAGGCAGTCCGGGGTTGTGGTGGCGCGGGCGGCCCGTGAAGCCTCGCGTGACGTTCATGCTTCAACCGTACGCTGTCGCCCCGGGTGCTCCGCCCCAGGTCGGCGCCCTCATCGTTGCGGCCGTATGAACTCTTTCCGGGGCGGGGAATACCGGCCCGGCGGCACGCCTTGCCGATCGGTGCCGACTCCGGTGCGGCTCCGGTGCGCGGGTGACCCGCGCGAGAGACGCGCGGTGGCGGCGGGAGAAGACATCCGGGTGGCAGCACCGGAGACGGGCCGCTGACAGGACGAGAGAAGTGAGGACCGAGGATGCCCCAGGCGTACGTCCCCAGGAACGGGATCGAGGTGGCCGTATGAGCGCCGTGAGCCGCCCGGGTGGCCCCGGCCGGACCGCCGACGCGGTGCCGCACGTCCTCGACAACCCGGCCCTGGCCTCCCTGACCGGCCCGCACGCCCACTTCGCCGAGCGGCGCGGCCGGGTGCTGCGCTACCCCCTCGACGTCACGCCGTGGCTGGCGCTGCCCGACGAACCGGACGCGCGGGACTGGGCGGACCTTGCCGCGCTGGCCGGCCCCGGCGCCGAGATCCCGCTGCCCGGCGTCCACGGGGAGGTCCCCGGGGACTGGGAGATCACCTTCCGGGTCGAGGGCGTGCAGTACGTCGACGACGGCCTCGCCGCCGCACCGGACCCGGAGGCGGTACGCCTCGGCCCGGCGGACGTGCCCGAGATGCTCGACCTGGTGGCGCGCACCCGGCCCGGGCCGTTCCTGCCGCGCACCGTGGAACTCGGCACCTACCTCGGCATCCGGCGGGGCGGAGCACTGATCGCCATGGCGGGGGAGCGGCTGCACCCGCCCGGCTGGACCGAGATCAGTGCCGTCTGCACCGACCCCGCCTTCCGTGGCGAGGGCCTGGCCACCCGGCTGATCCTCGCGGTCGCGCACGGCATCCGGGAGCGTGGGGAGACCCCGTTCCTGCACGCCAGTGCCGCGAACACGGGCGCCATCAGCCTGTACGAGTCCCTCGGCTTCCGGCTGCGCCGCCGCACGGCGTTCCTCGAGGCGCGGGCGCCCGAACGGCTGGCCGACGGCCGTGCGGCGGTGCCGGTGCCGCAGCCCGGCTGACCCTCAGTCCGCGTCGGCGCCGGCCGATCCCGCGTTGTACCGCTCCAGGTAGGCCGCGAACCGCACCAGGTCGTCCGCCGGCCAGTCCGCGAGCCGCTCCCGGAAGGCGGCCCGGCGGCTGCGGGTGACCTGGGCGAGGATCTCCCGGCCGGCCTCCGTCAGATGCAGGACCTGGACCCGGTGGTCCTCCGGATCCAGCCGGCGCTCGATGAGGCCGGCCCGCTCCAGCGCCGCCACCTGGCGGCTCACCGTGGACTTGTCCAGGGCGTAGTGCGCCGCCAGGTCCGTCGCCCGGCAGCCGTCGCGCTCCTCCAGGTGGCCGAGCAGGGTGTACGACACCAAGGACAGCTCGGGGTGCATGCGGCCCGCCGAGGCGCGGGCCCGGCGGGCGAAGATGGTCATCTCGCGCTGGATCGTCTCGACGGCCGACTCCGCTGCGCTCACGGGAATACCTCCTCCGGCGTTCTAGTTGTATAGTACAACTTGAGTAGAGAGTTGTATAAGCCAACCTTTGGAGGGTCGCGCTCGATGAGGTCACCGGCACTGCGCCATGTGCTCACGCACCTGATCACCCCGCTGCTGATGTGCATAGGCATGGGGCTCGCGTACATGGGGGCGTTCGTCACCCCGGAGCCGCACCACCTGCCGGTCGCCGTCGTCGGCGCCGCCCCGAAGGCCAAGGTCTTCGCGCAGACGGTCAAGGACACCGCGGGGGACAAGCTCGACGTCCGTACGGTGACCACCCGTGCCGACGCCGTCGGCCTGCTCAAGTCCCGTGAGGTGACCGGAGCCTATGTGCCGAGTGCCGAGGCACCCGAGTTGCTGGTGGCGAGCGCCGCCTCCGACATGGGCGCCACGGCCGTGGAGAAGGTGTTCATGCCGGTCGCCGCCGAGGAGGGCGTGCCGCTGAAGGTCACCGACGTGGCCGAGCCGGTCGCCGACGACCCCACCGGACAGGGCCTGTTCTTCCTGCTGATCGCGGTCAGCATCGGCTCCTACGCCTCGGTCGCCGCGCTGGGCGCCGCGGGCGCCGGTCTCGCCATGCGGATCCGGGCGCTGCTCGCCCTGGGCGTCGCCGCGGTGGTGAGCGGCATCGGCGCGCTGCTCGCCGGGCCGGTGTTCCACCTCGCCCACCACGACCTCGCGGGCGTGTGGGGCATGGCCTGGCTGTACTCGGCGGGCATCCTCCTCATCGGCGTCGGCCTGCACACGTTCCTGAAGCGGTGGACCACACTGACCATGATGGTGCTGTTCGTCATGCTGAACTTCACCAGCTCCGGCGGTCTGTTCCGGCCCGAACTGCAGAACGGCTTCTTCGGCACCCTGCACGCCTTCTGGAACGGCGCGGGCTTCGTCGAGGGCATCCGCAGCCTGCTGTACTTCGCCGACGACGGCCTCGCCCGCAACGTGTGGACCCTCGCCGCCTGGCTGCTGGCCGGTGTCGCGGTGACCGCGCTCGCCGCCCTCCACGAGCACTCCCGCCGGCCCCACCACCACCGCGCCCACCCCGACACCGAGCGCGAGTCCGAGCCGGCCGCGACCGAGGAGGCGGAGAAGGCGGAGGAGGAGGCGGAGGCGGAACTCGAGGAAACGGTCGGCGTCTGAACACCCGCGTCCGGCACGGGAGGTGCCGCCGTCCGGGCCGGATGCCCGCAACCGGCAGGACGGAGCGGCCGACTCCCCGCACCCGGCGGCGGGCGGGCGTGGGTGCTGGGGTAAAGTGGCCGTCCGGTCGCGGACGTTCGCGGCCCTGGAAAGAGGAGGTGAGACCCATTACCGCTGTGTCGGACGGGGTGCTCCCTCCACGTGACGGCGCGGTACACCGGTAGCGGTGACCGCGGGAGCGCCCTGAAGGTTTTGCGCTCCCGAAAGGCTTCGGCTCCCATGCCCCTTCCCGTACCGTTCTCTTCGGCCGCCGCCGTCCGCGCACTCCGCGCCGCCGGGTGCGTCTTCGCCGAGGACGAGGCCGAGTTGATCCTCGCCACCGCCCGTACCCCCGCGGAGGCGGCCGGAATGGTGGACCGGCGCGCCGCCGGTCTGCCGCTCGAACAGGTCCTCGGCTGGGCCCGGTTCCACGGGCTGCGCGTCACCGTGGAACCCGGCGTGTTCGTCCCCCGCCGCCGTACCGAGTTCCTGGTCGACCAGGCGCTGGCCATCGCGCCGGACGCGACCGTCGTCGTGGACCTGTGCTGCGGTTCCGGCGCGCTCGGCGCGGCCCTCGCGCACACCCTGGGCGGGGCCGAGGTGCATGCGGCCGACATCGATCCGGCCGCCGTGCGCTGTGCCCGCCGCAACCTCGCCGCCTTCGGTGGCCGGGCCCACCAGGGCGACCTGTACGACGCCCTGCCCCCGGCCCTGCGCGGCCGGGTGGGCGTCCTGACGGCCAACGTGCCCTACGTCCCCACCGCCGAAGTGGCCCTGCTCCCGGCCGAGGCCCGCGACCACGAGCCGGCGGTCGCGCTGGACGGCGGCGCGGACGGCCTCGATGTGCTGCGGCGGGTGGCCACCGGCGCACCCGAGTGGCTCGCCCCCGGCGGCTGCCTGCTGAGCGAGACCAGCGAACGCCAGGCACCGGCCGCCCTGGAGGCGTTCGCCGCGGCCGGCCTGACGACCCGTCTGGCCGTGTCGGACGAGCTGTACGCACATGTGGTGATCGGTGTGCTGCCCTAGCTGCCCTAGCTGCCCTGGCCGTGCTGGCCGTCCTGGCCGGGGGAAGAAGGTGTCCGCGACCGACGTCCCGACGTCCCGACGATCCGCACGCGCGGGTCCGGCCGTACCTCGTCGGTCGTGCCGTCGTCGAGGGTGACACCGCCGTCACCTGGAGCGGGAGACCGTGCTGAGTCGCTGAGTCGCTGAGTCGCTGAGTCGCTGAGGCGCTGAGGCGGCCGGGTGGGGAGGCGTCCGCCGGGGCCGCGACGGCTACGGCAGGGGCTGCGCCCGGGCGATGAGCAGGGCCACGTCGTCATGGTTGTCCGGGTGGTGCAGCGTGCGCAGCAGGTGGTCGCAGGCTTCCTCCAGGGGGCGGGCGGGGTCGTCGAGGAGGGACAGCAGGAAGGCCAGGCGCTCGTCCAGCGAGTGACGGCGGGTCTCCACCAGCCCGTCCGTGTAGAACACCAGCTCGTCGCCCGGCTCGAAGTCGACCGTGACGGTGAGGAAGCCGACCCCGCCCACCCCCAGGGGCACCCCGGTGGGCAGGTCGAGCAGCTCCGGCGGGCGGCCGGGGCGCACCCGGGCCGGCGGCAGATGGCCGGCGTTGGCGATCCGGCACTGGCGCAAGTGCGGGTCGTGGACGGCGTACACGCAGGTCGCGATGGAGTGGTCCAGGCCCGAGGTCGTCTTGTCCAGGTGCTCCAGCAACCGGGCCGGGTCGAGGTCGAGCGCGGCCAGGGTGGTCGTCGCGGTGCGCAGCCGGCCCATCGTGGCCGCCGCGCTGACGCCGCTGCCCATCACGTCGCCGACGACGAGCGCGGTCTTGCCCCCCTCGAGCGGGATGACGTCGAACCAGTCGCCGCCGACCTCGCTGGTAGCGCCCGCCGGCTGGTAACGGGAGGCCACCTCCAGGCCGGTGGTGACCGGCGGATGACTGGGCAGCAGGCTGCGCTGCAGGGTCAGCGCGGTGTTGCGGGCGTTCTGGTACCAGCGCGCGTTGTCGATCTGCACGGCCGCACGGGCGGCCAGCTCGCGCGCCAGCACGACGTCGTCCTCGTCGAAGGGAGCCGGGTTGCGGGTGCGCTTGAGGTCGAGCGCGCCCAGTACCTGGCCGCGCGCGATCAGTGGCACCGCGAGGTAGGAGTGCAGGCCCGCCCGGCCGAGCAGCACGGCGGCCTCGGCGGAGCGGGCGATGCGCGGCAGATGCTCGTCCTTCACCTGCGGCACCAGCACCGCCTCCCCGGTGCGCACGCATTCGGTGACCAGGCGGTCGGGGGCGTACCGGGCGATCTGGCCGGGCAGGTCGGCGGCCCGTACGGCGTCCGTCCCGTCCTCCGGGCGCAGGGCGAGCGCCCGGATCACCGCCGACTCCGAGGGGCCCAGTGCGCTGGGCCGGCCCTCGACCACCGCGTCCAGCAGGTCCACGGCCGCCACGTCCGCCAGTTCCGGCACGGCGACCTCCGCCAGCTCGCAGGCGGTGCGCTCCAGTTCCAGCGTCGTACCGATCCGGGCGGAGGCGTCGGCGATGACCGCGAGCCGGCGCCGCGCGGCCTCCGCCTCCACGGAGGCCCGGTGCTGCTCCGTGATGTCGACCAGCGAGACGGCCACACCGAGCACGTTGCCGAGGATGTCCTCCAGCCGGTACAGCGAGTGCGACCAGGTGTGGTCCTCCTCCGGATCGGCCGGGGTACGGCCGACGAGCGTGCCGCCGATCAGCGGCGCGCCCGTCGCCAGCACCTGCCGGGCAGCCGCCTGCAGGGCGTGGACGTTCAGCAGCGGCAGCACCTCCGGCAGCGTCCTGCCCACGTGCTCGGCGGCCGGCACGCCGTTGATCACCTCAAGGGCCGGGTTCACGGAGACGAACCGCAGTTCGGTGTCGAGGACGGCGTAGCCGATCGGGGACTGCTTCACCATCCGCTCGGACAGTGCCACGTCCTGCTCCAGCCGCCGTACGGTCGACTGGTCGGCGGCCAGCCCGAGCGCGTAGACGTCCCCGCGGTCGTCCAGCAGCCGCATGTTGCGGAACTCCACCAGACGGGTGGTGCCGTCCTTGTGCCGGACGGGGAAGCCGCCGGCCCAGCTCTGCCCGGTGCGCAGCACGTCGGCGAAGAGCTTGGCGACCAGCTCGATGTGCTGTTCGTTCACCATCAGCCGGGCGGCGTACTCCCCGAGGGCCTCCTGCGCGGAGTACCCGAAGAGCTCCTCCGCCTGCGGACTCCACAGGACGATCCGGCCGTCGGTGTCCAGCACCACCGATGCCACGCGCAGGACGTCGAGCAGGCCGCTGGGACGCACCGGCCCGCGTGCCGGCTCGCCACTCTCCGTCGCAGGAGCCTCGGCTGCACTCATGCCACGCACCGCCTTCGCCCGTCCGCACGGCACGTCGTCCCCCGTACCGACTCCCCTTGATCTACCGCGCTCACACCCGACTCTCCGACGCCGTCGCCGTCTACCTCCACCATCCCTCAACTCGGCGGCGGACGTCCGCCGGAGCCGCCGTACCGGTGGTGCGCGCACCGCGGGGCCTCCTTGCCGAGACGGTACAGCGCCGTCCCGCGAGCCGTGAGAGTTCACGCTCATGTTGCTGCATTGGCCTGTACATGACTATCGCGCCACGCCAGACTGTCCGCCGACCGAGTGCTCCCCTCCCCGTCCGAGGAGTCCGCCATGCCCGCGTCCCTCCGGCAACGTTGTCACGGAGTCCTCGCCGGACTCGTCATCCTCGCCACCGCCGCCGTCGTGTCCCTCGTCACACCCACGCCGGCCGGCGCGGCCGACGGCTGGACGGAGACCGGCTCCGACCGCGCCGACCCGCTGACCGAGAGTCAGGGTCTGACGTCGGTGGAGGTCCCGGCGAACAGCCCCAACCGGTACACCGGCATCGGCACCGTCCCGATCGGTGTCTCCAGCCGCGGCTGGAACCACGTCGGCGACCCCGACGCCTCGTACAACGGCTACTACATCGAGCCCTACCAGCGGGACTCCGGCAACGCGAAGATGTACCGCGTGCAGACCCCCGGCGGCGCCTGGTCGGAGTACGTCCACACGCTCGGCGCGGGCGAGGCGCTGAACAACTCCTGGGACGCGATCTCGCCCGACGGCCAGTGGATGCTGTCCGGCGAGTGGGGCACGATGACCCGCCTGCTGGTCTTCCCGACCCCGGGCGTCAACCCGTCCACCTCCCCCTCGGCGAACCTCCCGCAGGTCTCCGCCGTCCGCCTGGACCACGCCGTGCGCGACGTCCAGGGCTGCGACTTCTCCGGCCCGACCACCCTGCTGTGCTCCTCCGACGACCCCGAGGGCAGCCTCTTCGGCCTCACCAAGCCCCTGCTCCAGATCGACCTGTCGGCCGCGCCGAACGGCACGGCGGACGTCTCCGGTCATGTCACCGCCCTGCGTCAGCTGCCGCTGCGCAGCTCCTGCTCGGGCGCCTTCGAGGCGGAGGGCATCGACTACGACCGACGTAGCGGCGTGCTGCGCGTGATCGTGGTCTCGCCCGGCTTCTGCGTGCTGACGGACAGCAAGACGTACAAGTTCTCGCGGGGCTGAGGCGGGGCTGAGGCGGGGCTGCGGCGGGGCTGAGGGCGGCCGAGGGCGGCCGGCGTGGCGACCCCGGCGCCGCGGGTGGCCGGGCGTGGCTGAGGGCGGCGGTCCGGGTGCGTATGAGGTGTGCGCGGCAGCCGGTGGTGCTTTGCTGGGGGTGGAAGCGGTCAGGCGGGGTACCCCGTTCCACCGCAGCGCGCGAAAGGAGCGATCATGGCAGACACGGAGCGGTCGCACCCCGAAACCGTCACGGTGGAGCTCAGCGGTTCCAAGGAGGACGCCCGCCTCGTCTTCAATGCGCTGAGGTCCTGCTTCGCCACCGACCGGGGCGCGGACGAGGACCCTCAGCAGCTTCACGAGACCCGGCCGATGGTGTGGCTCGGCACCTATGACGTCGCGGACGCCCGGGGCGGGGGCTGTCCGCCGGTTCACCTCGGCGACTCGGTCCAGGCGGACGTGCAGGGCGGCCCCTGGGCCGTGAACCGGTTCCGCACCACCCTGGACTCGATGTTCACCGTGGAGGAGACCTGTGCGGCCTCCGGCGACCAGGAGCGGGACCTGCACCTGCGCCTGGAGAGCCGCTGACCGGTCAGGACGACGCCCCGGCCGACCCGCCGTCGGCCGGGGCGTACTGCGCCAGGCCGTGGCCGAAGGACCAGTCGGCGTCGCCGTTCTCGGTCAGGGTGACGAAGACGTTGCGCGGCTCGGTGCCGGTGCGCTCGTGCACCAGCTCGGCGATCCGCCGGTACATCGCCCGCTTGCGGTCCACGCCGCGCCCGGCGCGCAGGGTGATCGCGACGAACACCACCGAGTCGTCCCGGTGGACACCGGGGTAGTCGCCGTGACGCATGGTGCCGGTGACGCCGTCGTGGCCGGTCAGCACCCGGAAGCGGTCCCCGGGCGGTACGCCCAGTGTCTCCACGAGCGCGTCCTGGACGGCCTGGCCTAGCGCGTCGAGGCGGGCGGGGTCGGCGCCGAGCGTGTCTATGCGGACGAAGGGCATGACGGAGCGTCCTTCCGGGCGGCGGATCGGTGTCACTTCAATGTACATACTAGTAGGTACAGAGTGGCCGGAGTCACCCGTCGTCGGTTGTGCAACTAGTTGCATAAAGCGTGGGACTTCCTCTACAACAAGAGGCGACGACACCGCGCACGGAGGGCCCGATGAGCCGTTACCCCCACCTGATGACCCCGCTCGACCTGGGTTTCACCACCTTGCCCAACCGTGTGCTCATGGGCTCGATGCACGTCGGCCTGGAGGAGGCCGAGCGCGGCTTCGAGCGGATGGCGGCGTTCTACGCGGCCCGCGCGCGCGGCGGGGTCGGCCTCATCGTCACCGGCGGCATCGCCCCCAACGACGAGGGACGGCCGTACGAGGGCGGAGCCAAGCTCACCACCGAGGCGGAGGCCGAGCGGCACCGCGTCGTCACCGAGGCCGTGCACCGCGAGGGCGGCCGGATCGCCATGCAGATCCTGCACTTCGGTCGCTACGCCTACCACCAGGACCTCGTCGCGCCGAGCCCGCTGCAGGCGCCGATCAGCCCGTTCGCGCCGCGCGAGCTGACCGACGCCGACGTCGAGCGCACGATCGACGACTACGCCCGCGCCGCCCGTCTCGCCCGGCAGGCCGGCTACGACGGTGTCGAGATCATGGGCTCCGAGGGTTATCTCATCAACGAGTTCATCGCCGCGCAGACCAACCGGCGCACCGACCGCTGGGGCGGTTCGTACGAGAACCGGATGCGGTTCCCCGTCGAGATCGTCAAGCGGGTGCGCGAGGCCGTCGGCGACGACTTCATCGTCATCTACCGGCTCTCCATGCTGGACCTCGTTCCGGGCGGCTCCTCGCTGGACGAGGTGATCACCCTCGGCAAGGCCGTCGAGGCCGCCGGGGCCACGATCATCAACACCGGCATCGGCTGGCACGAGGCCCGCATCCCCACCATCGCCACCTCCGTGCCGCGCGGCGCGTACACCTGGGTCACCAAGAAGCTCATGGGCGCGGTCTCGGTGCCCCTGGTGACCACCAACCGCATCAACACCCCGGAACTCGCCGAGGAGTTGCTGGCCGGGGGATACGCGGACATGGTCTCCATGGCCCGGCCGATGCTCGCCGACCCCGACTTCGTCGCCAAGGCCGCCGCCGGCACCCCGGAGGCCATCAACACCTGCATCGGCTGCAACCAGGCTTGCCTCGACCACACCTTCAGCGGGCAGATCACCTCCTGCCTGGTCAACCCGCGCGCCTGCCACGAGACCGAGCTGGTGCTCGCCCCCACCCGGCTGAAGAAGCGGGTCGCCGTCGTCGGCGCCGGCCCGGCCGGCCTCGCCTGCGCGGTCTCCGCGGCCGAACGCGGCCACGCGGTCACCCTGTTCGACGCGGCGAGCGAGATCGGCGGCCAGCTCAACGTCGCCCGCAAGGTGCCGGGCAAGCAGGAGTTCGACGAGACGCTGCGCTACTTCCGCCACCAGCTCGACGCGCACGGCGTCGACGTACGCCTGGACACGTGGGTCACCGCCGAGACCGTCGCAGGCTTCGACGAGGTCGTCGTCGCCTCCGGCGTCACCCCGCGCACCCCGGACATCCCCGGCGTCGACCACCCCCGCGTCCTCGGCTACCTCGACGTGCTGCGCGACGGCGCCCCCGTCGGCGACCGCGTCGCCATCCTCGGCGCCGGCGGCATCGGCTTCGACGTCGCCGAGTACCTCACCGACGGCGGTGACAAGGCGAGCGAGTCCCCGGAGACGTACTTCCGCAACTGGGGCGTCGACATGGACTACCAGGCGCCGGGCGGCCTCGCCGCGCCGCAGCGGCCGGCCCCGCCGCGCACCGTCCACCTGCTCCAGCGCAAGGCGACCAAGGTCGGCGCCGGACTCGGCAAGACCACCGGCTGGATCCACCGCGCCGAGCTGAAGCACCGGGGTGTGACCATGGTGCCGGGGGTGCGCTACGACCGGATCGACGACGCCGGCCTGCACATCACCGTCGGCGAGGAGAGCACCGTCCTGGAGGTCGACACGGTGGTGCTGTGCACCGGCCAGGAGCCGCGCCGCGACCTGTACGAGGCGCTGGTCGCCGCCGGACGCAGCGCGCATCTGATCGGCGGCGCGGACATCGCGGCCGAACTGGACGCCAAGCGGGCGATCAAACAGGGCACGGAGCTGGCGGCGGCGCTGTAGACGCCGGAGCGTGTTCCCGGCACCGGCCCGTCCCTAGGATGAACCCATGTCACTCCCGCACGCGATTCTCACCGCCCTGCTGGAAAAGCCGTCGTCGGGGCTGGAGCTGACCCGCCGGTTCGACAAGTCGATCGGCTACTTCTGGTCCGCGACGCACCAGCAGATCTATCGCGAGCTCGGGAAACTGGAGGCCGAGGGCTTCATCCGCACGCTGCCGGCCGAGCAGCCGGCCCGTGGGCAGAAGAAGAGCTACGAGGTCCTGCCCGCGGGCCGTGCCGAACTGGCCCGCTGGACCGCTGCCGCGCAGGACCCCCGGTCCATGCGGGATCCGCTCCTGCTGCGGCTGCGCGCGGCGGCCGTGGTCGGCACCGCGGGCCTGGAGGCCGATCTGCGCCGTCATCTGGAGCTGCACCGGCGGCAGTTGGCGGAGTACGAGGAGATCCAGCAGCGCGACTTCCCGCCGGACAGGGACGCCCCGGAGGACCGGCTGCGCCACCTGGTCCTGCGGGCGGGGATCGACCTGGAGACCTTCTGGACCCAGTGGCTCACCCACGCCCTTGCGGAGTTCGGCGAACTGCCCGTGGAGGGGCCGGAGCGCGGCTGACGGCTTGCGCCGTGTGCTGCCGCGCGGGGCGGAGCCCGGCGGATGGCTTGTGCGATTCGCTGACGCGCGACGAATGACTTGGGCCGTGGGCCGGCGCGCGGGGCGGGGCGCGCTGATGGCTTGGGCCATGCGGCGACGCGCGGTGGAGGGTTCGTGCCGTGTGCTGACGCGCGGTGGAGGGTTCGTGCCGTGTGCTGACGCGCGCTCGTTGCCCGGTGCCGGCGGTTCAGAGCCGGTACGGCTTCGAGCGTCGGCGCAGGACCCAGCCCGTGGCGAGGACTCCGGCGCCGACCAGGGCCGCGCCGATGCCCAGGGTCAGGGGGCCGTAGTCGCGGGCGGCGCCGCCGAGGCCGCCCATCACGCCCCGCGAGGGAGCCGCGGTGGACGTCGCCGAGATCGTAGGGCGGCTGCTGCTGCTGGACGCGGAGACGATCACGGACTGACTGCCGGCGGTAATGCCGCTGGAGCAGACCACGACCACGGTGTACGTCCCCGGGTTCACCCCCGTCCACGCCGCGGACTGGCTGATGGTCGTGCCGGACAGTGCCACCTGCCGGCCCTGGGCGAAGTTCGCCTGGCTGCTGGTGAGCAGGGCCGCGGTTCCCCAGCTGCTGTTGATCTGGGTGCACGCGCTGGTGACCACCGAGACCGTGGAGCCGGTGGTGCTGACCGAGATGCCCGAGGCCGCGGCGGACGGCCCGGCGAGCGCGGCCGGGAGCGCGGCGGCGGCCGCCAGGGTCAGGCCGGAGCGGAGCAGAAGTCGCGAGTTGTCCATGGGCTGGCCTCCGGCGGCACGGTTGGCGGTACGTCCCATGCGCCGCCGAGGGTAGGGAAGCGTCCGTGCTGCCTCCACCGCAGCCAACGCCGCGCCGGGCACCCACGCATGCGGGAGGAGGCCGGTCAGGTGACAGGTTCCTCCGTCCGGCGCAGGGAGAATTGCCGACGGTCCGGTGGGGAGGGCCCGTGGTCGGGTCGGGTGACGAAGGGGCGATGGGGCGACGGCTCGGCGGGGTGACGGAGCGACGGTTCGGCGGGGTGACGGGGTGACTGGGTGGCGGGGTGACGGGGTGACGGGCCGCCGGGGTGGCGGGGTGACGGGCCGCCGGGCGGTCAGCCGCCCGTGGTCACCGTTCGCTCCGTCGAGTAGCCGCCCCAGCTGCCGTCGGGCAGTCGCGCCCGCAGCCGTACCCGGTGCTCCTCCCCGGCCACGGTGCCCACGTAGAAACTGTGGTGTGCCCGGCCGTGCGGTGGCGTGCCGCCCCAGACGAGCGAGGTGGCCGCGGTGCCGTCCAGCTGGATCTGGTACTCGGTGATCACGCCGTCCGCGCGCGGCGGGTCCCAGGCGAGGTCGATGTAGTACGCGCCGTCGGAGCCGTGGGTGGCGGCGGTGAACCCGGTGGGTGCGGTGTTCCGGCCGTCGTCGTGGCCCGGGGTGGTGAGGGGGACCGGTGCGCCGGCGGGGGAGAGGTTGTCGGCGGCGTCCCGGGCCCGCACCGTGAAGACGTAACGGCCGCCGGGACGCAGCCCGGTGACGACGGTGGCGGTCTGGTTCCCGCCAACGCTGTGGATCTTCACTCCGCTCTGGTAGACGTCGTACGACACCACGCCCCGGTCGTCCCGGGACGCGCCCCAGGACAGCTGGACGGCGCGGCTGCCCACGGCTCGCCCGGTGGTCCTGTCCGGCCGGGTCGGAGCCGAGCGGTCGGCCGCCGTCATGGCCGGTGTCCGCGCCCGTACCGCCGGGCTCGGCGGGCCCAGCCGGCCCGCGCCGCCCCGAGCCCGCACGGTGAAGGCATACATGGTGGACGGCCTGAGCCTGGTGACGTCCACCATGTGCTGCACACCTGGTACTTCGGCTACCTTCGTGGTGCCGCGATAGACCTCGTAGGAGCGGACCCCCGCGTCGGGCGCCGCGTTCCACATCACGTGCACGCTCGTGGCGCTGCCCGCCGCGGCGGTGACCCCGGCCGGAGCCCCCGGCATCCGGCCCTCGCCGTCGTCGGCCCGGCTCCAGCCGCAGGACACGACCAGCAGCAGCGCCCCGCAGACCAGCACGAGCGAAGGGGGAACGCGTCGCACGGCGCCCTCCAGGACGGCCTCGGCATCACGTAAAGGTCCGGACCAATATGGCCCGGCCGGTGCGGTCGCAGCAAGGGGGCCGCGTTGGTGACCCTCCCCGGGCATTACGTATGCTTATCCTTCTGGCGGCTGAACTGCCCTACACGGCAGGGAAGTTCAGGCCGGTGGCGCGGACACGCTGTCGTCCCGATCCCGCGCCGGCGCGGGTGGCCGGGGGTCCGGCCCGGCACACGTCCCGGACCCCTGGCCCCTGTTGTCCCCTCGCGCAGAACTGCCCCTGGTGAACAGCCCTTCCCTGGCCCGCTGTCACCTACCGGGTGTCAGGAACGTGCTCCATCCGGCCCCTTCACGGCGGCCCCCGTGGCCGCACGCCCGGACCGGCAGCACAGTGTGCTCGATGTCCGCTTTGTCCCCAACGAGAGGGTCCCTCATCGTGCGTGTCCCGTCGCTGACGCTGGCCGCGGCCGGCGCCGCCCTGCTCGCCCCGGCGGCGCCGGCCGCGCCGGCCACCGCAGTCCCGCCTCCCCAGCGGCCCGTGGCCCATGGCGAGCACGCCGTCACCGCCGCCGACCTCGGCGAGCACGCCGTCACCGCCGCCGACCTCCTGTCCCGGGTCGGCGCGTGCAAGCAGCTCTCCCGGGGCCGGTTCCGCACCGACGCGGGCAACTCCGCGACCGTGCCCGTCTGCGGAACCCGTGACGCCGTCTTCTGGAAGGCCGACCTGGACATCGACTGCGACGGCCGGCCCACCGCGCGCTGCAACCGCCGCACCGACCCGGTGTTCGCCGCCGCCACCGCCTTCCAGCAGTCCGACGGCCGCCACCTGAGCGCCGAGAGGCTGCCCTACATCGTGGTCCCGGCACGCAGTCACCGCTGGAACGCCGGGCGGTTCGGCGTACGCGGAGGCTCCGTGGCCGCCGTCGTCTATCGCGGCCGGGTGCGGTACGCGGTCGTCGGTGACACCGGCCCGCGCGACCTCATCGGCGAGGCTTCCTATGCCACCGCCCGCGCCCTCGGCATCCGGCCCGACCCGCGCACCGGCGGGGTGCCCTCCGGCGTGACCTACATCGTCTTCCGGAACTCCCGGGTCAGCTCCATCGAGGACCACGCGGCGGCGGTGGCGACGGGGAAACGGCTGGCCAGGCGCTTCGTGGCACAACACTGACCGGCCCCGCGGGGTACCCCCGTGACGCCTTCCGGTAGCGGTACGCCTCCGCTGCCGCCTGCCACCTGCCGCCTGCCGTCTGCCGCCTGCCGCCTGCCGCGGTCTCGACCGCGGCCGGGTCGGCGCGCGCGGTGGCGGGGAAGGGCCGGTCAGGCGGTTCGGCGAGAGGCGCCGACCGGCCCCGCGGGGTGCCCCCGTCACGCCTTCCGGTAGCTGTACGCCTCCGCCGCCGCGGCCTCGACCGCGTCCAGGTCGGCGCCCGCGGCGGCGGTGACCACCGCGGCCACCGCGCCCTCGACGAACGGCGCGTCCACCAGACGTGTGCCGTCCGGCAGTTCGTCGCCCTCGGCGAGCAGCGCCTTCACCGTGAGCACCGCGCTGCCGAGGTCGGTGAGCACCGCCACCCCGGCCCCCCGGTTGACCGAAGCCGCCGCGGCGGCGATCAGCTCGGCGCTGGTGCCGAGTCCGCCGCCCTCGGTGCCGCCCGCAGGGGCCACCGGCACCGCGGTCGCGCCGCCCGCCAGGCCCTTCGCCAGTTCCCCGACCGAGGCGGCCACTTCAGCGCTGTGCGACACCAGCACGATCCCGACCAACCTCTCCTCACTCACCGTCCGCCTCCGCCGTGTCGGCCAGCGCGGCGATCAGCAGCGCCGACGAGGTCGCCCCGGGATCCTGGTGGCCGATGCTACGCTCGCCCAGATAACTCGCCCGGCCCTTGCGGGCCTGCAGCGGGATGGTGGCCTCCGCACCCTGCTCCGCGGCGGCCCGCGCGGCGGCGAACCCGGACGCCAGCGCGTCCACGGCCGGTACCAGGGCGTCGATCATGGTCTTGTCGCCGGGCGCCGCCCCGCCGAGTTTCATCACCCCGTCCACGCCCTCGCGCAGCGCCGCGGCCAGCTGCTCCTCGCCGACCTCGGCGGCATCGCCGAGCGCCTTGCCGGTCCGGCGCAGCAGGGTGCCGTACAGCGGCCCGGACGCACCCCCGACCGTCGAGATCAACTGCCGCCCGGCCAGGGTCAGGACGGCACCCGGGGTGTCCGGCGCCTCCTTCTCCAGGACGGCCGCCACGGCCGTGAACCCGCGCTGCAGATTGCTGCCGTGGTCGGCGTCCCCGATGGCCGAGTCGAGCGTGGTGAGCCGCTCCGCCTCGCGGTCGACGGACGCGGCGGCCGTCGTCATCCAACGACGGAAGAAGTCGGCGTCGAGCACTGTATCTCCTTGCCTGGTAGGGCTGTTGGCCTTGCGGCCGGATCGGTGACCGTTGCGTACGGCCGGTCGGTGACCGTCCGCTGCGGCGGATCACATTCCCCAGCGCAGCGCCGGGGTCTTCACCGGCGCGTCCCACAGCCGCAGCAGCTCCTCGTCGACCTGGCACAACGTCACCGAGGCGCCCGCCATGTCCAGGGAGGTGACGTAGTTGCCGACGAGGGTGCGGGCCACGCTGACGCCGCGTTCCCGAAGCACCCGCTGCACCTCGGCGTTGAACCCGTACAGCTCCAGCAGAGGGGTCGCGCCCATGCCGTTGACCAGCACCAGGACGGGGTTGCGCGGCGGCATGTCCTCCAGGATGGCGTTGACCGCGAAGTCGGCGATCTCCCCGGAGGTCATCATCGGCCGCCGCTCCCGGCCCGGCTCGCCGTGGATGCCGATGCCCAACTCCAGTTCGCCGTCCGGCAGATCGAAGGTGGGGCTGCCCTTGGCCGGGGTCGTACAGGCGCTGAGGGCCACGCCGAAGCTGCGGGAGTTCTCGTTGACCTGACGGCCGATGGACTCCACGCCTTCCAGCGGCTGACCCTCGGCCGCGGCGGCGCCCGCGATCTTCTCCACGAAGAGGGTCGCGCCGGTGCCCCGCCGGCCGGCCGTGTAGAGGCTGTCGGTGACGGCCACGTCGTCGTTGACGAGCACCTTGGCGACCTGGATGCCCTCGTCCTCGGCCAGCTCGGCCGCCATGTCGAAGTTCAGCACGTCACCGGTGTAGTTCTTCACGATGAACAGAACACCCGCCCCGCTGTCCACGGCCGCCGCGGCCCGCGCCATCTGGTCCGGCACCGGCGAGGTGAAGACCTCTCCGGGACAGGCGGCGGAGAGCATGCCCGGGCCGACGAACCCGCCGTGCAGCGGCTCGTGCCCGGAGCCACCGCCCGACACGAGCGCGACCTGCCCGGCCACGGGGGCGTCGCGGCGGACGATCACCCGGTTCTCCACATCCACGTGCAGGTCGGGATGCGCGGCCGCCATTCCGCGCAGCGCGTCCGCCACGACCGTCTCCGGTACGTTGATCAGCATCTTCATGCCTATCTCCCAGCAGGATGAGCAGGTGAGTCCCTGACCGGTGTCTTCGCTGTTCAGGCCAGGTGCGGCCAGTTGTCGGTCGATGCGGTCCGGGGCGGCCCGGAACGGGTTCCGGCGGTGCTGACGCCGACCGGACACCGGCTTGGCCGATGAGTCATCGGATCCCCCCTGAGCGCGCCGTGGGGCAGGTGGACAGAGCCTTGCTCCTCAGTATCGGCCTTGTGGCAGCGAAGGTCATGTTCGTCGCGGATTCTCGCTCTGCCGCCGCTCGAACGACCACCGGTTCTTCGGCGGGGGCTTTTCCCATCCGGCACATTTCCGAGATCGGCACGGGCGGGCCCTCCTGCGGGCGGCGTCGCATCGGCCGGGCGGTCCGGGGAACTCGGTGGTCCGGGACCGGGAGGCCGCCGACCGGCGGAGGAGGTGGCGTCGCCGTGGACGAGTGGGAGATGTGGGACATGCACGACGAGGTACGGCTGTCGGCGCGCGAACGGCTCGCGCTGTTGCAGATCGAGGCGAATCTCCGGCAGGACCGGCGGCTGGCGCGCCGCATGGGCGCGGGACGGCGCGGAGTCTGGCTCCCGGTGGCGGTGCTGCTGCTGGCGATGGCGTCGGTGTTCGTCGCCGTCATGGGCATCCGCACCTCGGATCCCACGCTGCTGTGGTGCTTCGCGCTGCTCTGGCCGCTCACTCTCTTCCAGGCGTTCCGGCTGCTGTGCCGCGCGGCCCGCCCGCGCCCCCGGCCCCGCCCGGGAGCCCAGGTCACTCCGTGGCTGTGATGCGGGCTGAACAGCAGGGCGGGAGGGAGACTGAGACGGGCTGACACGGAGCTGAACAGGGGTACGGGCCCGGGCAACGCCCCGGGCCCGTGGACTGTCCGGGCGGACCGGACTCGGATCAGCTCTCCTTGCCCCGCCCCGACAGCGCGTCGCGCATCCGGTCGACCAGGCCGGCGCCCGGGGCCAGCAGCTTGTTGGCGGGGGGAGTGTCCGGTGCCGACGGATGCGGACGGGTCGGCGCCGTCTTCTTCGCGCGGCGGACCTTGTCGCCGAGGTCCATCAGCGCGTCCGGCGGACAGGCCGCCTCCAGCTGCGGGAAGAGATTCTGTTCCTCGTCGGCGACATGGGACCGGATCTCACTCATCAGCTGCGTCATGAGCCTGTCGAACTGCGGATCGTCCGCCTCGCAGCCCTCCAGGTCCTTCATGATCTGCTCGGCCTTGGCGTGGTCCTCGATCTCCTTGTCGGCCAGGGCGTCGCCGCCCGTGAGGTGCTCGCGCACCGCCGGGTAGACGTACGCCTCTTCGGCGACCGAGTGGCGGACCAGTTCGATCGTGGCCTGGTCGCAGAGGTTCTTGCGTTCCTTGGAGCCGGGCGGCAGCGCCTCGATGCGGCCGAAGATCTCCTCGACCTCACGGTGATCGGTGGTCAGCTCCTGGATGACGTTTCCGCCGTGACCCATTGTCGTACCTCCTGCGTGGAACGCGGCGGGCCGTGAACGGCCGGCCGTCGCCGCGCCGAGTGCCCCGGGCACGGCGCGCTACACGGCCTCCCGCGCACGGTCAGTACATCGAGTGACGGACGGCGGCCGTCCGGACCGCCCCGGGGCCGGGCCCATCGCACCACCGGGGCGTCGTCGTCGTGCGGCCATGCCGTCACCGTGGTATGGACGCCGCGAAGTCGCGCGAACACCCGCAATTCCGGAGAATAAGACTCCAACGTATGAAACCAACTGGTAGGGGAACTCCGCTGCCAGTGCCGTCCAGCCAGTGGCGGCCGACCCAGGGTGGTCCTCCGGACGAGGGGACCCGAGCCCTGGCCTCTTCCTCTCCGACGGGCCGATGACGTGGGCCCGGTGACGCGGCACGCGCCGAACTTCCGCCGAGCGCCTTCCCGGTGCTCGTGGACGGACATCCGGTACGCGAACGGCGCGGACGAAGGACGACGAAGGGAATAGCCCGATGAGTGGTGACACACCGTTCTCCTGGCGGCGCGCCCTCGTGACCGGCGGCGCCGGCTTCCTCGGCTCCCATCTGTGCGAACGGCTGCTGGATTCAGGTGTCGAAGTCGACTGCGCCGACAACCTGGCCTGCGGGCGGCGCGAGAACGTCGCGCACCTGGAGGACCGGCCCGGGTTCCGGTACGTGCACTGCGACGTCAGCGCCGCCGACTGCCCCGAGCGGCTGGCGGGCCCGTACGACCTCGTCCTGCACTTCGCCTGCCCGGCCTCGCCGGCCGACTACCTGCGCATGCCGCTGGAGACCCTGGACGTGGGCAGCCTCGGCACGCGCAACGCCCTGGCGATCGCCGAGCGCGACGGCGCGCGTGTCCTGCTCGCCTCCACCTCCGAGGTGTACGGCGATCCGCAGGTGCACCCGCAGCACGAGGGCTACTGGGGCAACGTCAACCCGGTCGGGCCGCGCAGCGTGTACGACGAGTCGAAGCGGTTCGCCGAGGCCCTGGTCACCGCGCACATGGGCACCAGGGGGACGAACGCCGGGATAGTACGGCTGTTCAACACCTACGGACCGCGGATGCGGGCCGACGACGGCCGCGCCGTGCCCACCTTCATCTGCCAGGCCCTGGCCGGCGAGCCGCTCACGGTGACCGGTGACGGCAGCCAGACCCGCTCGCTGTGCTACGTGGACGACACGGTCGACGGCATCCTGCGGGTGGCCGGGAGCAGGTCCGTGCGGCCGGTGAACATCGGCGGCAGCGACGAGATCACCGTCGCCGACCTGGCCCGCCGCGTGGTCGCCCTCACCGGCTCCCGCTCCCCGATCGCGTTCATAGACCGGCCCGTCGACGACCCCGGCAGGCGCCGCCCCGACACCACCCTCGCGCGCGAACTGCTCGGCTGGTCGCCGCAGGTCCCGTGGGAGGAGGGCCTGAAGCAGACCATCGCCTACTTCGCGGCCCTGCCCCCGGAGCCGGTCCCGCGCGTGGAGGACCCGGCCCCGCAGTCCTGACCCCCGCCCTTCCCCGGCCCTGGAGACAGCGCATGCATGTCCTCGGTATCAACGCACTCTTCCACGACCCCGCCGCCGCCCTGATCACCGACGGCAAGGTCGTGGCGGCGGCGGAGGAGGAGCGGTTCTCCCGTCGCAAGCACGGGAAGCGGCCCGTACCCTTCTCCGCCTGGGAGCTGCCCGAGCAGTCGGCCCGCTGGTGCCTTCAGCAGGCCGGCCTGACCTCGTCCGACCTGGACGCCGTCGCCTACTCCTACGATCCTTCCCTGGCCCTTCCCGCCGAGCGGCTGGGACTGCACGACCCCTGGGACCACCTGCGCCAGGAGTACGCCCGCCGGGCGCCGGACTTCCTCGCCGAGGCGCTGCCGGGACTCGACCCGGCCAAGGTCAGGTTCGTGCCGCACCACGTGGCGCACGCGTCCTCCGCCGGTCCGCTCTCGCCGTACCCCGACTGCGCCGTCCTCGTCCTGGACGGCCGCGGCGAGTGCGGCTCGCACCTGGCCGGCCGGTGCACCAACCGAGAACTGACGGTCCTCGGTACCCAGTCGCTGCCCGACTCCCTCGGCCTGTTCTACGAGGACCTCACCCAGCACCTCGGCTTCCTGCGCAGCAGCGACGAGTTCAAGGTCATGGCGCTCGCCTCCTACGGCACTCCGCGCTTCGCCGGACAACTGCGGGAGTACGTCCAGGCGGACGACGCGGGCGGTTTCCGCGCCCGCCCGGTGCCCTGGGCCGACCTGGTCCCGGTGCGCCCGGCCGGCGGGCCCTGGAGCAAGGACCACGCCGACCTCGCCGCCAGTGCCCAGCTCTGCCTGGAGGAGACCATGCTGGCCCTCGCCCGGTGGCTGCGCGAACGCACCGGAGAGGACGCGCTCACCCTGGCCGGGGGCGTCGCGCTCAACTGTGTCGCGAACACCCGGCTGTGGCGGGAGAGCGGCTTCCGGCACGTGTGGGTGCAGCCCGCCGCCGGCGACGCGGGGACGGCCCTGGGCGCGGCGGCGCATGTCGCCGGGCAGAAGGACACCCTGGAGCCGATGCCGACGGCCGCCCTGGGCCGCGGCTGGAGCGACGCCGAGCTGCGCGCGTGGCTGGAGCGGGCGGCCGTACCCTACGAGGAGCCCGCCGACATCGCCGAGACCGCCGCGGAGGCACTGGCCGCCGACGGGATCGTGGCCTGGTTCCAGGGGCGCAGCGAGTACGGGCCCCGCGCGCTCGGGCACCGCTCGCTGCTCGCCCACCCGGGCCATGCCGCCAACCTGGAGCGGCTCAACGCGGTCAAGGGGCGCGAGGAGTTCCGGCCCGTGGCGCCCATGGTGCTCGCCGAGCGGGCGGGGGACATCTTCGACGGGCCGCTGCCCAGCCCGCACATGCTGTTCGTGCACGAGGTGGCCGCCGACTGGAAGGCCCGCATCCCGGCCGTGGTCCACGTCGACGGCACGGCGCGCATCCAGACCGTGGACCGCGCCCAGGAGCCCCTGGTGGCGCGCGTGATCGAGGGCTTCGAACGGCGCACCGGACTACCGGTGGTGGTCAACACCAGCCTCAACACCGCCGGGCGGCCCATGGTCGACGATCCCCGGGACGCCCTGGAGTGCTTCGGCTCGGCACCCGTGGACCTGCTGGTGCTCGGCCCGTTCGCGATCCGCCGCGGGAAGGCGTTCGCATGACCGGCGCGCCCGGCTACACCGTCGTCGTCCCGACGATCGGCCGCCCCTGCCTCGCCGAGTGCCTGCGCGCGCTCGCCGCGGCCGAGGGCCATCCGCCGCACGAGGTGGTCGTCGTCGACGACCGGCCCGCGCCGGAGGGCGGCCTGCCGCTGGAGACGGCCGGACAGCTGCTCGACCGCGTGCGCACCCTGGGCACCGGCGGCATGGGGCCGGCCGCCGCCCGGAACGCCGGCTGGCGCACCGTCCGTACGCCCTGGACGGTCTTCCTGGACGACGACGTCCAGGTGCTGCCGGACTGGTCCCGGCGGCTCGCCGAGGATCTGCGCGCGGCCGGGACCGAGGTCGGCGGCGTCCAGGGGAAGCTACGGGTCCCCCTGCCCCCGGACCGCCGGCCCACCGACTGGGAACGCACCACCAAGGGCCTGGAGAACGCCGCCTGGGCCACCGCCGACATGGCGTACCGCACCGAGGCGCTCAAGCGGACCGGCGGTTTCGACGAACGCTTCCCGCGGGCCTTCCGCGAGGACGCCGACCTCGCCTTGCGCGTGCAGCGGGCCGGCTGGTCCCTGGTCCGGGGCACCCGGGTCACCCGGCACCCGGTCCGCCCGGCCCACTGGTGGGCCTCCCTGCCCGCGCAGCGCGGCAACGCCGACGACGTCCTGATGAACCGGCTGCACGGCCGCGACTGGTGGGACCGTGCGCAGGCGCCCCGCGGCCGGCTGCCCCGCCACCTGGCGGTCACCGGCGCGGCCCTCGCCGCCGCCTCCTGCGCCCTGGCCGGGCGGCGCCGGGCGGCCACCGCCTGCGCGGCCCTGTGGACGCTCGGCACGGCCGAGTTCGCCCTCGCCCGCATCCTGCCCGGCCCGCGTACCGGCCGCGAGATCGCCGGGATGCTCGGCACCAGCGTGCTCATACCGCCCCTCGCCGTACGGCACTGGGTGCGCGGAGTCGTCCGACACCGGCACGCCCGGCCGCTGGGGGGTGCCGGATGACCACCGTGTCCGCGGTTCTGTTCGACCGCGACGGCACGCTCGTGGCGGACGTGCCGTACAACGGCGACCCCGACCGGGTCCGGTTGCTGCCGGGCGCCGCGCGGGCCGTCGCGCTGGTCCGGTCCCACGGCCTGGCCACCGGCGTGGTCAGCAACCAGTCCGGCATCGGGCGCGGACTGCTCACCGTCGAGCAGGTGCTCGCCGTCAACGCGCGGGCCGACGCGCTGCTCGGCGGGCTGGACACGTGGGTGTTCTGCCCGCACGCCCCCGATGCCGGCTGTGCCTGCCGCAAGCCGCGGCCGGGCCTGATCCGCACCGCCGCCGCCCGGCTGGGCGTCCCGGCGGCCGCCTGCCTGGTGATCGGTGACATCGCCGCCGACGTGCTGGCCGCCCACGCGGCGGGCGCCCGGGGAGTGCTGGTGCCGAACGCGGCCACGGCACCGGCGGAGGTGAAACGTTTCTCCGGTCAGAGTGCCCCCGATGTGCTCACCGCCGTACGAAGCGCTCTCGCAGCGACCACGGGGAGGGCGTCGGCATGAGGACCCTCGTCGTCCGGCTCGACAGCTTCGGTGACGTGCTGCTCGCCGGCCCCGCCGTCCGCGCCGTCGCCGCCCGCAGCACACACGTCACCCTGCTGTGCGGCCCGCGCGGCGCGGACGCCGCCCGGTTGCTGCCCGGCGTGGACGAGGTCCTGGTGTGGGAGGCGCCCTGGGAGGGCTTCGACCCGCCCCCGGTCACCCCGGCGGACATCGACGCCCTGCTCGGGCGGCTGCGCGCCGGGGCCCACGACACCGCGCTCGTCCTCACCTCCTTCCACCAGAGCCCGCTGCCCACCGCACTGCTGCTGCGGCTCGCCGGCGTCCGCCGGATCGGCGCCGACAGCGTCGACCACCCCGGCCGGCTCCTCGACGTACGCCACCGGCGACAGGCCGGCCGGCACGAGGCGGAGGCGGCCCTGGACACCGCGGCGGCCATGGGGTTCCCGCCGCCCCCGGGCGACGACGGACGCCTGCGCGTCCTCCCGCCCCCGGACACCAGCGGCCTGACCGGCTCCGGCCCGTACGTCGTCCTGCACCCGGGCGCCAGCGCCCCCGCCCGCGCCTGGAGCCCCCACCGCTGCGCCGAGGCGGTCACCCTGCTCGCCGACGCCGGACACCGCGTCGTCGTCACCGGCGGCCCCGGCGAGACGGCCCTCACCCGGCAGGTCGGCGGCGACGTGGCCGTGGACCTCGGCGGGCGCACCGGCCCGCGCACCCTCGCCGGGGTGCTGCGCATGGCCGACGTCGTGATCAGCGCCAACACCGGACCCGCCCACCTCGCCGCCGCCGTCGGCACCCCGGTCGTGTCCCTGTTCGCGCCCGTGGTCCCGGCCGGCCGCTGGGCGCCGTACGGCGTCCCCGTCATCCTGCTCGGCGACCAGTCGGCGCCGTGCGCGGACACCCGGGCCCTCACCTGCCCGGTGCCCGGCCACCCCTGCCTGGACGAGGTCACCGGCCAGGACGTGGTGCGCGCGGTGCACAAGCTCATCCAGGAGCGGCACTCATGAACATCCTCGTCTGGCACGTGCACGGATCCTGGCTCACCGCCTTCGTGCAGGGCCCGCACACCTACCTGGTCCCCGTCACCGAGGACCGCGGACCCGACGGTCTCGGCCGCGCGGAGACCTGGGACTGGCCACGGTCCGTACGGGAACTCACGCCCCGCGAACTGTGGGACGCCGACATCGACCTGATGGTCCTGCAGCGCCCGCACGAACTCGACCTCGCCCTGCGCTGGACGGGGCGCCGGCCCGGCGTGGACGTGCCCGCCGTGTACGTCGAGCACAACAGCCCCGACGGCTCACCCGAGCGGCAGCTCCACCCGCTGGCGGGCCAGTCCAGGCTCCCCGTCGTGCACGTCACCCACTTCAACCGGCTGATGTGGGACAACGGCCAGGCCCCGACCGAGGTCGTGGAGCACGGCATCATCGACCCCGGGCGACTGTGGACCGGCACCGAACGGCGGGCGGCCGTCGTCGTCAACGAGCCCGTGCGCAGGGGCCGTACCACCGGTACCGACCTGCTGACCCGGTTCGCCCGGTCCGCGCCCCTGGACGTCTTCGGGATGCGCACCGAAGGACTCGCCGCACACCTCGGCCTGCCGTCCGAGCGCTGCCGCGCCCGGGACCTGCCCCAGCACGCACTGCACCGCGAGATGGCCAGGTGCCGCCTCTATCTGCACCCCGTGCGCTGGACCTCGCTCGGCCTGTCCCTGCTGGAGGCCATGTTCCTCGGCATGCCCGTGGTCGCCCTGGACACCACCGAGGTCCGGGAGGCGGTACCCGCCGGCGCCGGGGTCGTCTCGAACCGACTCGACGTACTGGAGGACGCCGTACGGGCCTTCCTCGCCGACCCCGAACTGGCCCGCACGACCGGTGCGGCGGCCCGGGCCGCGGCCCAGGCCCGCTACGGAGAGCGGCGCTTCCTGGACGACTGGGAGCGCCTGATCAAGGAGGTCACCCGATGAGCCGCACTACGCACACGGCCGGGCGCGTCGCCATGGTCTCCGAACACGCCAGCCCGCTGGCCGCGCTCGGCGGACCGGACGCCGGCGGCCAGAACGTGTACGTCGCGCAGGTCGCCCGGCAGCTCGCCAGAAAGGGGTACCGGGTCACCGTCTACACCCGGCGGGACTCGGCCGGCCTGCCGGACCGGGTGACCCTCATCGACGGCGTGCAGGTGGTGCACGTACCCGCCGGACCACCCGCGCCCGTCCCCAAGGACGACCTCCTGCCGCACATGACCGAGTTCGGGAACTTCCTGGCCCGGCAGTGGGCCAAGAGCCCGCCGGACGTGGTGCACGCCCACTTCTGGATGTCGGGCCTGGCCGCCCTCGCCGGCGCCCGCGACCTCGGCATCCCCGTGGTGCAGACCTACCACGCGCTCGGCACGGTGAAGAAGCGCTACCAGGGCGCCGCCGACACCAGCCCGCCGCAGCGCCTCGCGATCGAGGAGGCCATCGGCCACGAGTGCGCCCGGATCATCGCCACCTGTAGCGACGAGGTGGCCGAACTCAAGGCCATGGGGCTGCCGGAGGACCGGATCGACGTCGTCCCCTGCGGCGTCGACCCCGACCAGTTCGCCCCGGTCGCCGGCACCCGCCCGCCCGGTGCCCGCAGACGGCTGCTGGCCGTCGGCCGGCTCGTGCCCCGGAAGGGCTTCGACCGCGCCATCCGCGCCCTGGCCGGCATCCCCGACGCCGAACTCCTCATCGCCGGCGGCCCGGAGACCGATCTGCTCGGCACCGAACCCGAGGCCGCGCGCCTGTACGGCATCGCCGGCGAGTACGGGGTCTGCGACCGGGTCACCCTGCTCGGCGGGGTCGGCCGGGCCCGGATGCCCCGGCTGATGTCCAGCGCCGACCTGGTGCTGTCGCTGCCGCTGTACGAGCCCTTCGGCATCGTCCCGCTGGAGGCCATGGCCTGCGGCACGCCGGTCGTCGCCACCGCGGTCGGCGGCCAGCTCGACACGGTCGTGGACGGCACCACGGGCCTCCTGGTCCCGGCCGACGACGACCACGACCTCAGCGCGGCCGTCCGCGCCCTCCTCGCCGACCCCGACCGGCTCGCCCGGTACGGAGCCGCCGGCCGCACCCGGGTCCTCACCCACTACACCTGGGACCGGGTGGGCGACGGCGTGGTCGGGGTGTACGGCGCCGTGTCCTCGATCCGCTCGCTCTCGGGAGTCGTCCGATGAAGACCGTCACCGGAACCACGCAGGGGAACCACGGGAACCAGGGAAACCACGGGAACCAGGGAAACCACGGGAACCAGGGAAGCCGGAGAAAACAAGGGAGCCAGGGCAACCAGGGGGACCAGAGGAACCGGGGAAACCAAGGGGACCGGGGAAACCAAGGGGACCAGGGCAACCAAAGGGACCAGGGCAACCACGGGAACACCGTCCCGGACACCACCCACTGCGACGGCCTGATGAAGGCCCTGGAGACCTTCCGCGACTGCGGACCGCTCATCGAACGCTGGGGCACCGAACTCGCCCGGCGCCTGGGCTCGGGCGCCCGGCTGCTCGTCGCCGGCAACGGCGGCAGCGCCGCCCAGGCCCAGCACCTCACCGCCGAACTCGTCGGCCGCTACCGCGACGACCGCCCGCCGTTCTCCGCGGTCGCCCTGCACGCCGACACCTCCTCCACCACCGCGATCGCCAACGACTACGGCGTCCAGGAGGTGTTCGCCCGCCAGACCGCCGCCCACGGCCGCCCCGGAGACGTGCTCCTGCTGCTGTCCACCAGCGGCGCCAGCGCCAACCTGCTGGCCGCCGCCGACCGCGCGCACCGGAGCGGCATGACCGTGTGGGCGCTGACCGGGCGGTCCCCCAACCCGCTCCAGCTCGGCGCGGACGAGACGCTGTGCGTCGACGCCCCCGTCGCCGCCACCGTCCAGGAACTGCACCTCGTGGCCGTGCACATGCTGTGCGAGGCGTTCGACCAGGCCGTGGAGCGCGGCGAGGCCGGCCACCGGGCCGACGGCAGACCGGCCGCCGACGGCAGAACGGGTGTCGTGGGCCGCCTCGTCGGCCGCGCCCGCACCGTCGGCCGGACCGCGCCCGGCACGCCCGCCGCGCCCAGGAAGGGACACGCATGACCGCCTCCCGGACGCCCCTGGTCGTCGTGGGCGACGCCCTGCTCGACCACGACCTGTGCGGCCGGGCCGAGCGGCTGGCACCCGACGCGCCCGTGCCCGTCGTCCACGGCACCCGGCGCAGCTCCCGCCCCGGCGGCGCGGCCCTCGCCGCCTGCCTCGCGGCCGCCGACGGACGCCCCGTCACCCTGGTCACCGCCCTCGGCGCCGACGCCGCCAGCGACACCCTCCGGGAGCTGCTGGCCGACCGGGTCGGCCTGGTCGAGGTGCCGCTGGAGGGCACCCTGAGCAGCAAGACCCGCGTCATGGCCGGGGACCGGCCACTGCTGCGCCTCGACGACGGCGAGGGCCGCGCCCGCGAGGCCACCCCGGAGGCGGTCGCCGCGATCGCGTCAGCCTCCGGAGTCCTCGTCGCCGACTACGGTCGCGGCACCGCCGACGTCCTCCGCGACGCGCTGGCCCGCACGGCGGCCCCCGTCGTCTGGGACCCCCATGTACGCGGCAGGCCCCCGGTCCCCGGCGTCCGCCTGGCCACGCCCTCGGCTCAGGAGGCCCGCGCCTTCGCCCGGCAACTGGACGACGAGGACAGCGGCGACCCGGCCGGACTGCGTACCGCCGCCCGGGACGCCCGGGTCCTCGTCCGCGCCTGGCAGGCCCGGGCCGTCGCGGTAACCCTCGGCGACCGCGGGGCCCTGCTCTCGCACGGCGACACCCCGCTGCTCGTGCCGACCCCCGCCGCCGCCACGGGCGACCCGTGCGGCGCCGGTGACCGGTTCGCGGCAGCCGCCGCCGGTCTGCTCGCCGACGGGACCCTCACCGAGGCCGCCGTACAAGGCGCCGTCCACGCCGCCACCCGCTACGTCGCCGAGGGCGGCGCCCGCGCGGTCGCCGTCCCGGACGACCCGGAGACGGTCACCGAGCCCGCCACCGACGGCGACACGACCGCGGACGCCGTGCGCACCGCCGCCCGGGTCCGGGCCGCGGGCGGCACCGTCGTCGCCGCGGGCGGCTGCTTCGACCTGCTGCACGCCGGGCACGTCGCCCTGCTCCAGGCGGCCCGCCGGGCCGGCGACTGCCTCGTCGTCTGCGTCAACTCCGACGACTCCGTGCGCCGCCGCAAGGGAGACGGCCGCCCTCTCGTCCCGGCCGCCGACCGCGTACGAGTGCTGCGCGCCCTGGAGTGCGTGGACGCCGTCGCCGTCTTCGACGAGGACACCCCCGAACGCATCCTCGGCGAACTCCGGCCGCACATCTGGGCCAAGGGCGGCGACTACGCCCGGACCCGGCTGCCCGAACAGCCCCTGGTGGAGAGCTGGGGCGGACAGGTCCTGCTGCTGCCCTACCTCGACGGCCGCTCCACCACCGGCCTCGCCCGCCGCGCGGCGTCGGCCCCCGCACCGGCCGCGGGACGGCCGACATGACCGCCGCACCCGTCCCACGCGTCCCGAGAGCGAGCACCCGACCGCAGGACGCACCGACCCCACAGCCCCTTGGCCGACCGGGCGCCGCCCCTGATCCGAGCGCCGTCCACCTGCATCCGGCACGCGGCCGGGACCCGAGCGCCCCACCGAAGGGTGCATCGGCCTCGCAGGGTTCGGGGTGGGCGGGTGCGGCCCCTGATCCGGCCGGCACCCGTCGCTCGCCACGGTCACACTCCACGGTTCCGGCGTGCGGGCGGGGCGCGAGTGACCCGAAGGGTGCATCGGCCTCGCCGCGTTCGGGGCGGGCGGGTGCGGCCCCTGATCCGGCCGGCATCCGCCGTTCGCCACGGTCACGCTCCTCGGTTCCGGCGTGCGGGCGGGGCGCGAGTGACCCGAAGGGTGTTCCGGCCTCGCAGGGTTCGGGGTGGGCGGGTGCGGCCCCTGTTCCGGCCGGCATCCGCCGTTCGCCACGGTCACGCTCCTCGGTTCCGGTGCGCGGGCGGGGCGCGAGTGACCCGAAGGGTGTTCCGGCCTCGCAGGGTTCGGGGTGGGCGGGTGCGGCCCCTGTTCCGGCCGGCATCCGTCGTTCGCCACGGTCACGCTCCTCGGTTCCGGCGTGCGGGCGGGACCCGAGCACCCCACCGAAGGGTGCATCGGCCTCGCAGGGTTCGGGGTGGGCGGGTGCGGCCCCTGATCCGGCCGGCATCCGCCGTTCGCCACGGTCACGCTCCTCGGTTCCGGTGCGCGGGCGGGACGCGAGTGACCCGCAGCGACCTGGGCGAGCGGGTGCCGCTCCGGATCCGGCCGGCACCCGTCGCTCGCCACGGTCACGCCCTATGCCCCCCACCCACCGGAGGACCCTGTCGGTGATCACCGAGCATCCCGCGAGCACACCGCGTGTTCTGGTCCTGCGCGCGCTGGGCCTCGGCGATCTGCTGGCCGGCGTGCCCGCGCTGCGTGGCGTCCGCCGGGCCTTCCCCGGCCACCAGGTCGTCCTCGCCCAGCCACCGGGCCTCACCGAACTCGCCCTGGCCACCGGGGCGGTCGACGCCGTCCTCGCGGCCGAGGCGCCGGGCCGCGCGGTGCCGGACCTCGGCCACTGGCCCGGCCCCCCGCCCGACGTGGCTGTCGACCTGCACGGCAACGGCCCCGAGAGCCGCGACGCCCTGGCCGCCCTGCATCCGCGCCGGCTCCTCGCCCACGCCTGCCCGGACGGCCCGCCGTGGCTCGGCCGCGCCAACGAACGGGACCGCTGGTGCGCCTTCCTGCACGGCTACGGCATCCCGGCCGACCCCCGGGACCTACGGCTGCCCCGGCCCGCCACGCCGTCCTCGGCCCCGGGCGCGGTCGTGGTGCATCCCGGCGCGGCCTCGGGCTCCCGCCGCTGGCCGGCGGAACGGTTCGCCGCCGTCGTCCGGTGCCTGCGCGCCGCCGGCCACCACGTCGTCCTCACCGGCGGCCCCGGCGAGGACGCTCTGGTCCGCTCGGTCGCCGAACGCAGCGGACAGCCCGGCCACGACGCGCTGACCGGCGGCCTGCCGCTCGGGCAACTGTCCGCGCTGGTCGCCGAGGCATCCCTGGTGCTCAGCGGCGACACCGGGCTCGCCCATCTCGCGGTGGCCTACGGCACCCGCTCCGTCACCCTGTTCGGGCCCGTCTCCCCGCGCCTGTGGGGGCCTCCGTCGGGCCCAGACCACCTGGCCCTGTGGAGACCGGGCCCACCCGGCGACCCGCACGGCCGCACCCCCGACGCCCGGCTGTTGCGCCTCCGCACCGGCGAGGTCGCCGCGGCCTGTCTGACGCTCCTGCGGGGCGCCCGCGGCCACCGACGGCCGACCGGACCGGAGGCGGCCCATGTCCACTGAGCCCGCCGCCGGCCGCGTCCGCCGGCCCACCGCCCCGGGCGACACCCGGATCACCGTCGCCGTCATCACCCGCGACCGCAGCGTCAGCCTGCTGCGCACCCTGGACGCGCTGGCCGCGCTGCCCGAACAGCCACCGGTCATCGTGGTCGACAACTCCCGCCACGAGACCACCCGCCGGACCGTGGCCGGGCACCCGGCGATCAGCCGCCTGCTGCGGCCCGGCGCCAACACCGGGGCCCTCGGCCGCAACCTTGCCGTGCGGCACGCCCGCACCCCCTACGTCGCCTTCAGCGACGACGACTCCTGGTGGGACCCGGGCAGCCTCACCCGCGCCGCCGACCTCCTGGACGGCCACCCCCGGCTCGGCCTGCTCGCCGCCCGCACCCTGGTCGGCGACGAGGCCGTGGAGGACCCCCTCAACGCCGTGCTCGCCGCCTCGCCCCTGCCGACCGAGCCGGACCTGCCCGGGCACCCGGTGCTCGGCTTCCTGGGCTGCGCCTGCGTGGTCCGCCGGGAGGCGTTCCTCGATGTCGGCGGCTACCACCCGCTGCTGTTCTTCGGCGGCGAGGAGACCCTGCTCGCCTACGACCTGTCCGCCGCCGGCTGGGGCGTCGCCTACGAGCCCACCCTGCGTGCCCGCCACCACCCCGAGGGCCACGGCCGCAGCGGCCGCTCCTTCCTCGTCCGGCGCAACCACGTGCTCACCACCTGCCTGCGCCGCCCCTGGCCGGTCGCCCTGCGCGCCGGCACCGGTCTCGCGCTGGCCGCCGCGGCCGGCCGCCCCGGCGCGCGGCGCGCCCTCAAGGAGACCGTCGCCCGGTTCCCGGCCGCCGTCGCCGGCCGCCGGACGCTGCCCCCGCGCGTCGAACACGCCGCCCGCCTGCTCGACCGGGACGCGGCCGGACGCCCGGGAGGAGACGCACGATGACGCCCCGGACCGGCCCCGACGACCGTACGACCGTCGTCCTGATCACCCACAACCGCCGCGACGAACTGCGCCACCGCGGGGCTGCCGTGGGTGCTGCGCCGGCGCGACCCCGTCCCGGGGGGACCTGGAGCGCCGGCTCGCCGCGCTGGAGCGGGCCGCAGGAACTCACCCGCACGGCGGCGGTACGTCGGCTGACTGCCCCGGCGGTACGACACGCCCCGAAGGCGTCGTTGCGTCCGGCATCCAGGTGAGGGCACAGTGAACTCCCGGTCAAGAAGGCGGCCGCCGATCCTTCCTCCCCGCGCAGGAAGGCCGTTCCTCATGGAAATCGGTCAGCCGTCCGCTCCGGCCCGCGTCCGTCCCGGCGGCCCGGCCCCCCTGTCGCTGCGGACCGTGCGCGAGCACCGCGCCGGGCTCGGCGGGATCAGCGTCCTGAAGGCCCGGGGCACGGTCGACGCCTGCAACGCCGGGCGGTTCGCCGAGGCCCTCGCCGAGCACCTCGTGGAGACCGGCGGGGCCGGCGACCACCCGCTGCTGGACCTGACCGAGGTGTATCTCGCCTGCCCCGCCGCCGACCTCCTGGACCGGGGGACCGGGGACCTCGCCCGCTCCGGCCGCGCGCTGTCCGTCGTACAGCCCAGACCGCACGTGCGGGAGGACCTGACCGCGGCCGGTCTGCCGGGAGTCCGGGTGCACGCCTGCCTGGACTCCGCCCTGCTCGCCCTCGCGGCCGGGGGCCCGGCGTGCGCGGAGCCCGGCGGCCCGGTCCAGCCAGGCGGCGCGGGCTAGCCCGGCCGGCGCACCGGCGGCCCCGGCCGGCCCGGCAGGGAGCCGGCGTATGCGGAGCTTTGTAGCCCGGCCGGCCGCTCTCTTCAGCGTCAGGCCGTCTCCGGGCCCCGCGAGATCGGCGAGAACCGGGAGACAGCCCCGGCGGCCGTCGGACGTGTCACCGGAGCGGTCGCCGGACGTGTCGCCCCGCCCGGCGTGGTGGATGTGTCACTGGGCCGGTCGCCGGACCGGTCGCCCGGCGTGCCGTCGGACCGGTTGCCGGACGTGCCGTCGGGCCGGTCGCCCGGCGTGGCGTCGGACCGGTTGCCGGACGTGTCGCCCCGCCCGGCGCGGTGGATGAGCGTTTGATGGCAGGGGACCTACCGTGCATGGTGGTGCCAAGGTCAGGAAGAGGCCGAGCCGCTTCTTCGGGACGTCCTGTCTGGGTGATGCGATGAGACCCTCTTCCGGCCGGCCGGCCGCACCGGCTCCCCTCGTCATCGATTCCTCCGTCGTCGAGGGACTGCCCGCCGAAGGCGCGCTGCTGCTGCGCATGTCCGGCAGCCTCGACGCCCACGGCGCCCGGGCCTGGTCGGACGAACTGCGCGGCCACCTGGAACAGGCGGACCGCGCCGGACTGCGCCCCGTGCTCGACATGGCCCACGTACAGCTCGGCGGCGCCGCCGTGCTCCGCACGCTCAGCGAGACGACCCGTACCCGCACCGGACGTCCTGACCTGATCATCGTCCGCGCCCGGCCCGGGGTGCGCGAGGCGGTGCACCTGGCCCGCCTGACCGGCGTCCAGCTGTACGCCACCCTCGACGAGGCGCTGCGCGAGCTGGCCCGCGCCGCCTCCCGGGTGGAGGAGCTGCCCGCCTGGCGGTCGCAGATCGCGGATCCGCTGCGGCCCTCGTACGAGGACCTGCACAAGGAGGTCCGCGCGCTGCGTGCCCGGGTGCGTACCGCGCCGGTGATCGGCATGGCGCAGGGCGTGCTCATGGTCCGCTACGGCCTGCCGGACTCCGGCAGTGCCTTCCGGGCGCTGCGCGAGGCGTCGCAACGGTTCAACGTGCCGCTGCGCGTCCTGGTCTCGGCCGTGGTGGTGGCCCGGCCACCGAGCGGCGAGGTGTGGTTCCCGGGCCGCCGGTGCCTGCCCGTGCCGCGGCTGCGGATCCTGGCCCGCGGTGGCCGGGACCCCCGCTACCGGCGGCAGATGATCGACGCCGTCCTGCACGAGGCGCTGGCCGTCGGCCGGTCGCCCGCCGGGTACGTGCAGCTCGTGGACCCGGCCGTGAACGCCCTGACGCTGGAGACGCACTACGGCTGTGCGGAGGCGTTCCTCGACCATCTCGTGCGCGGCCGTGGCGACGGCACCGCCGACGCGGCGGCCCGCACCCGGGGCTGCCAGGTGAGCGTGCCGGACGTCGCCACGGACCCGCTGCTCTCCGACGAGTGCCGGTGCGCCCTGCTGACCACCGGTGCCCGCGCCCTGCAGAGCATCCCGGTGCTCTCCTCCGCCGGCTCGTGCACCGGCGTGATCAGCCTGCACTGGACCGACGCCGGCCACCGGCCGACCGCCGCGCAGGCCGAGGCGCTCGCACTGCTGGCCTCGGACACCGCGGTCTGGCTGAGCTGGTACCACCGTTCGGTGCTCCTGGACGCCCTGGAGCACCTCCACCGGGCGCTGACCCGCCCCGCGCGGTGAGCAGGAGAAGCCGACCGCCCACAGCCCGCTGGGCTCGATGCGGTTGACGGGGTGGGCCACGGAGGCATCCGTGCGTCGCCGTGCCCTGAGTCGGCCCGCCGCGATTCGTGCGTCACCCGTGCCGCCCTGGGACCCCCGGAGGGAGTCCGGCGCATGTCGAATCCGGAGCAGCCCGGACAGCGGCGCAGTGACAAAGGAGGCGCCGCCCCACAGGACAGCGGCGAGCTGAGAGCCCGCGAGACGACCGACCGCGCGGGGCGCGACCGTCCGCACGGCTCGGACAAGGGCGCCAAGGGCGGCGGAGAGGGCGGCGGGGTTCCGCTGGCGCAGCAGCCCGACCACCCCTGATCCGCCGGTCCGCCTGACCTGGCGCATCCCCTCAGAACGGCCCTCCGGCACCGTTCGCCATGTGCGGGGTGTCCCGGCGCCGCCGGACGGGCGTTACGCTCCGGACATGCGGATCTCCGTCTCCTCCGACATGGACGAACCCGTCGCCCGCCTCCTGGTGGCGGAGCTGCGGCGCCGTGGCCACGACGTCCGCGAGCACGGCGCGCTGCGGCCCGGGGCCGACGCGCAGTGGGCGGTCTGTTCGGCGGCCGCCGCCCGTGAGGTGGCGGAGGGCGCGGCCGACCAGGCGGTGGTGTGCTGCTGGACCGGCACGGGCGCGTCCATCGCGGCGAACAAGGTGCCGGGCGTACGCGCGGCGCTGTGCACGGACGCGGCCACGGCGGACGGCGCGCGCCGCTGGAACGACGCCAACGTCCTCGCGCTGAGCCTCCGGCTGGTCTCCGAACCGGTGCTGAAGGAGATCCTCGACGCCTGGTTCACGGCCGAGCCCAGCCAGGACCCGGAGGACCGGCAGAACATGGCCCGCGTCGGCCGCCTGGACGCCGCCCGGAACGTTTCCTAGGGGCGTACGGCGGTCCGGCGCGGGCCGGGTTGGCGTGGGCGGGGCGGGGGAGGGGCTCAGTGGGCGCCGAGTCCGCCGCCGCCGAACGAGCCGCTGGAGCCGTTGCTCCAGCGCGGGCGGTCCTTCGACTCCGACGTGCCCGGCCGGGTGTCCATGTTGCTCAGCTCGTACGGGGTGAGCGGGCGCTCGCCCTTGGCGGTCCGTGGTACCTCCGTGGCTTCCCTGTTGCTCTCCCGGACCTCGTGCACCGGTCCGCCCGGCGGCATCTTGGGCTGTTCCTCGGGGCGGGGGCGCGCCGACTCGCGGTACCTGACGCGGGAGGTCATCCAGAAGCCGCCGGCGAGCAGCGCGAGCACGCCCACGGCCACGACGAACATGAAGAGGCTCATCAGGCCACTCGCCTCGGCCAGCTGCATCGATGCGGTGTTCATAGGACAGGGATACCCCGCACAGAACGGTACGAACCCGGACACTATGGGTCATCAGGGGTGCTGCACGGTGACCGCTCACCCCGGTGCGCGGTACGGGCTTGGGGCGGCCCCAGGGCAGTGGTTTGTGGCCGCCGACCCCGGCTACCCGCAGGGTGTGACACCGCCGACTTCGCAGCAGCAGCTCTACCGGTTCCTGGAGGACCGTTTCACCTGTGCCCAGGCGTGCACGGAGTGCGCCCGGGCCTGCGCCGTGCGGGCCAGCCTCGTCGACCCGGACGGCACCGAGCACCAGGAGCGGGTGCGCCGACTGGGCATCATGTGCGCCGAGGTGTGCGACGCCACCTGCCGTGCGCTGGGCGAGGAGAACCGACAGGACGAGGAGGGGATGCGGGTCCGCGTGGAGTGGTGCCGCTCGGTGTGCCTGGAGTGCGCCCGCGCCTTCGACGCGCATCCTGGCGCCGAGTCGGCCGCGGCCACCTGCCGGGCCTGCGCCGACGCCTGCGCCGACTTCCTGAAGATGCTCGAGTGAGCCTCGTACCCCCCGGTCCGGGCGCGTGAGCCGAATTCGCCGGCGCCCCGGCAGCGCGTGAGCCGAATCCGCCCGCGCCCCGGCATTCCCAATTTCTGCAACACGTTCTACGGTGTGCGCCGTCAGGACCGCCCTTGGGGAGCCTGGAGGCGCCGTGCACCTCGACCACACGCCCGAGCAGCAGCGGCTGCGCACCGAACTGCGTGCCTACTTCGCCGATCTGGTCCCGGACAACGCCTACGCCCGGTACACCGACCCGGCCACGCAGAAGCGGTTCTACCGCGCCACCATCCGCAGGCTCGGCACGGACGGATGGCTCGGCGTCGGCTGGCCCGAGGAGTACGGCGGGCGCGGGATGACCGCCATGGAACAGTTCATCTTCTTCGACGAGGCCGCGCAGGCGGGCGTACCGCTGCCGCTGATGGCGCTGAACACGGTCGGGCCGACGATCATGCGGTACGGCACCGACGAGCAGAAGGCGTACTTCCTGCCCCGCATCCTCTCCGGCGAGATCGACTTCGCGATCGGCTACAGCGAGCCCGACGCCGGCACCGACCTCGCCGCGCTGCGGACCCGGGCGGTCCGCGACGCGGACGAGTACGTCGTCAACGGGCAGAAGATCTGGACGACCAACGGCGACACCGCGGACTGGGTGTGGCTGGCCGTGCGCACCGACCCCGAGGCCCCGCCGCACAAGGGCATCACCATGCTGCTGGTGCCGACCTCCGACCCCGGCTACTCCTGCACGGTCATCCGCACCCTCGCGTCCCACGACACCACCGCGAGCTACTACGAGAACGTGCGCGTCCCCGCATCCCGCCGTGTCGGCGAGGAGAACCAGGGCTGGCGGCTGATCACCAACCAGCTCAACCACGAACGCGTCACCCTCGCCGCCCACGGCACCATGGCCATCCGCGCGCTGCACGACGTACAGCGCTGGGCACGGGAGACGAAGCTCGCCGACGGCCGCCGGGTGGCCGACCTGCCCTGGGTGCGCCGGCTGCTCGCCCGCACGCACGTCCGGCTCGACGCGCTGAAGCTCCTCAACTGGCAGATGGTGACCGCCGTCGAGGAGGGCACGCTCACCCCGCAGGACGCCTCGGCGGTCAAGGTCTACGGCTCCGAGGCCCGCCGGGACGCCTACGCCTGGCTCATGGAGATCGTCGCCGCGGCCGGCTCGCTGAAGGAGGGCTCGGCCGGTGCCGTCCTGCACGGCGAACTGGAGCGCGGCTACCGCTCGGCGGTCATCTTCACCTTCGGCGGCGGCAACAACGAGATCCAGCGCGAGATCATCTCCTGGATCGGTCTGGGGATGCCGCGGGTGCGGCGCTAGCCTTCTGTGACGAAGAATTTTAGTTGGCATTAAAGAGGGACAGTTGGCACTAGTTGAGCCGTGCACATCTAGAGGCGGTGGATCTTCGGGTTCCCTACTCGGGTGTCATTGACCTGCAACTTTGTGACATCAAGCGCAGCTGGTCTGTGAACGGCAGTGCTCGCCGCGGTAACTGGCATCGGGGAGCTGCTCCCGGAGCTTGGTGAAGTACTCCACGTAGTAGTCGAGTGGAAGGACTGGGGGTACCTGATCCACACCGAATCGATCGGAGAGTAGACGTTCTGGGCTGGCCGGGATGTGTCGACACCGCAACCACAATGTGTGCGCTGTGGTCGTCGACGGTGGAGGCCAAGACGTCGGATGGAAGCAGGCTGCGGCCGACCGGCCAACTCAGGTGGGTGCGGCTCTTTCGTAGTGACCTGCTCGGTCAAGCGGTGAGGGCGTATCCGTCCTCGTGGCGGGCCCGCCGAGTGCGGAGATGTTCTTGTTCGATGTGGTGAAGCCAGTATTCCTCGAAGTCTCCGTTGATGATCACGGCGCGGAGCAGGAGGAGGGCTTCGGCACCCTCGACGCTCCACCGGGATCCGGTGATGTCGAAGCGGTCCGCGATCAAGTGGCGGCATGCGCCCTCCACCACCCCGGTCGCGATCGGCCAGCCCTGCTCCGGGGTCTGCGCGTAGCCCAGGTAGGGCTCCTTGTTCGCGAGGTAGCGCACGCACTCCTCGACGCCCCCGCGCCGCTCGGTCGTCAGCCCCAGGTCGTCGGCCTGCCGCGCGATGCGGGCGGCCGCCTCGGCGGAACGGCCGTGCAGGAGGGCCAGGCCAATTCAGCAAACCGTCAACCGAGCCCTGGCCACGGCACGGGCGCCGGTCGACGGCGGCGTCACACGACTGAAGGCGTGGCGGATCTTCCGCAGGTCCCGGTGCAATTCGAATCGAATGCCGTCAATTGCCGCGCCCCCGTCCCTACCCTGGAGTGGCAGGTTTGAAACGGCTCAGTCAATATTTAAGGTCATTGTCGAGAGCGATCACATCAAGCCATGATGGCCGGGAAGGGCGCTTGAAAGTTTAAATCGAACCTGAAAGCCTGATCGCTGAGGAACGGGGGAAGGATTTTAAATGCCGGCAAGGTCATTTCTGGCAGATTCTGCGCACATATTTCCCAATGCTGGAACATGCGCAAAATGTCAACTCATCCGACAGTCGATAGCTCTCTGGCTGAATGGCTGGTCCGACCGCAGTCTGTATCTTGCTGAAGAATCTGCTGCCAAGACAGCCCCTGACTCTTCATGCGACTGTGAGCTGCGTACTAGAATGTGGTTGGCTTTCGTGCTGACAAGGAGAGGAGAATTCAAACGCGTAACGAAACTTCTCTACCATCCAGAGAATCCGAATAGCAGTCTCTTCGGCCCGGTGATCTCCCCGGCCGGACTCTCGCTAGCCCGGTCACACCTGGCTTTCATGGCCGGAGACCTGGACGCAGCAGCGGCCCTGAGTGACCAGGTGCTTGCGCAACCCGAGGGTGACTCTGAAATCCGTATCGCGAGTCACCTCATCCTGGCATTGATCGCTTTGCGGCGTGCAGAAGTGAATGCGGCTTCGTCACACATGCAGATGATAACCGACGACGCATTCATGGGGCGTCTCACCCTGCTGGCGGGACAGTGCGCATGGGTAAACGTGCGGATACGCGAAGCCCAAAGGGGAGCCGAGGGCGTCGCACCAGTCATCGAGGAACTCGTTGACTTCAGCCCGGTCAGCAGGAGCGTACTCCTGTCGCAGTCGGCTGCCGCCCCCTGGATCGTGCGGCTGGCGCTGAAATTCGACCAGAAGTCAACGGCGCACAAAGCAGTGAAGCTAGCTCAGAAACTGGCTGAAATGAACCCGCAGCACCATGCGCTAGCCGCTTCAGCCCTCCACGCGCAAAGTCTATTCGAGCGAAACTTGGTCGATCTCCGGCTCGCTGCGAAGACGCAGGTCCACCCCTGGGCGCGAGCTTCGACTATAGAAGACATCGGAAAGTTCTTGGCCCGTGAGTGGTCGCAACAGGACCAGGCCATAAGAATATTTGAGCAGAGCGCTGACGCCTATATCAAGGCGGGAGCCCCACTCGATGCCTTGCGAATCAAGAAGAGACTGTGGGGTCTCGGTGTTCGGCACCACCAATCCCGTTGGCACGCAACCCCACCGTCAGCGATCGCAAATCTCACCGAAACAGAAGCTAAGGTGGCTGGATTGGTAGCACAAGGAATGACCAACACCCAGACGGCTAAACACCTTTTCATATCTCCTCATACTGTGGCCTACCATCTAAAGAAAATATTCTGCAAGCTACAGATCTCCTCACGTGTGGAATTGGCAAGGGACTGGACCAATATTGGGGGTTTTCAGGGTGGCCTCCGGACGGGTGACGGCGGGACCGCGTAGGCAACGGGCAGGGCTCCCGTGCCGTCGAGAGAGGTGTCTAGCTCTCAACTCTCCAGCTCAGGAGCCCTATTGGTTCCGTATCCTGCCGCACTCGATCTGCCGCACGCATTGGTGGAGTGGGTGACGTGCTCAACGTCACCCGTGAGGGTGACCGACACTGCACACTACGGCCGTCCGAGCGTGCGGTTGCATGAACCGGAAGAGCGGTTCCGCACCGGCCAAGGCCACGCTGTAGCGCCGTACGAACTCCTGCTTGGCCTCCAGGGTGTGCTCACCTTGCGGAAGCGGCCGGCCAGTAGTTCAAGGGTCCAGCGGATGTCGGCGACCGTTTCGGCGACGTCACCGGCGACCAGCAGCCGAGTACTCGCCATGCTCGCCACACGGGCCCCGCGCCTGGACCGCGCGCTGAAGAAGATCGCACGGTCCGGCGGAGTGGTAGTCCTGCTCGACGGCACCCTGATCCGCACCCGCCGCCGCACCGGGAAGGACAACCGGAAGAACTACTCAAAACTGGCGCATCGCAGATCACTTCCCGCGGAATGCGCTGCCCGATCCAGCCGTAGTCCAGGGGCCCATCAGTACAGCGGCGGGCCCAGACCAAGCTCGGTGCTGGGAAATGCCTGTCGAGCTACGCATGATGCCAGACCTACATGCCATCCTCATGGGTCTCATGCCTTCGGCCAGGAGCTACCAGACCAGGGGATGCCTCGCGAAGACCGCACTGTCTAGTGTGGTGTAGGTCAGCTCTCGGTTTCGCGGACCAACTGCGGTCTTGACGAACTGCCCAGCAAATTCCAGGGGTCTTTGTGTCTTCTCTTCTTCACATCGATGCGAGCATCCGCCATGAGGGTTCCACGTCGCGTCAGCTGACCTCGTATTTCGCGACCCAGTGGCGGCAGAACCACCCTGACGCTGGCTACGTCTACCGCGACCTGGCCGCCCAGCCCATCCCTCATCTCACCCATCCCGTGCGCGAGTACGTTCTGGACCCCAGCCGCGATCACCGTCAGACGGACGAGGAGAAGGCGCTCGTCGACACGGTGGTGTCTGAAGTGCATGACGCCGACACGATCGTGCTCGGCGTGCCGATGTACAACTACACGATCCCGTCAAGCGTCAAAGCCTGGATCGACCTGCTGGTCAGCCCGGCCCACGCGATCCTCCCGGGGGCCGATTCCGGTCCGCTCAGCGGCAAGACGGTCATCGTGGTGACCGCGCGCGGCGGCTCCTACGCTCCGGGGACCCCGCGCGAGGGCCAGGACTACCAGGAGCCGTACCTGCGGCACATCCTGAAGGCGATCGGTCTCGCGGACAACCTCACTTTCGTGCACGCCGAGTTGACCCAGGCCGCGATCGTGCCGGCCATGGCGGAGCTCAAGCCGCTGGGGGAGAAGTCCCTGGCAACTGCCCAGGAGACGCTCAAGAAGCTCGCCGCCTGATGCCTGCATGCACGCAGATCTCTTAGGAGTCCGCACCCGCTTGCCGCAACCCGCTGGAGACCGCGGGCGGGCGGAAGCGCATCGCCAGCCGGCCGAGGACCCGTGCCGACCTTCGGCTTCCTCGAGCGCTACGGATGCCTCCGACCAACTTCGGCGGCCTCGCTGAGCTGGTGCTGGTGAAGTCCAACCAGTTGATGCCCAAGCCGGAGCATCTGACCTGGGAGGAGGCCGCCTCGCCGGGGCTGGTGAACTCGACCGCCTACCGGCAGCTGGTCTCCCGCAACGGCGCGCAGCTGAAGCAGGGCGACAATGTACTGATCTGGGGCGCGAGCGGCGGACTCGGCTCGTGCGCCCCCAGTTGGCGCTCGCCGGGGGAGCGAACCCGATCTGTGTGGACTCCTCGCCGCAGAGGGCGGCCGTCCGCCGCTCCATGGGAGCCGAAGCGGTCATCGACCGCAGCGCCGAGGACTACCGGTTCTGGAAGGACGAGACCACCCAGGTGAGCTACAGCACGGGTCACCACCACGCTCTCATACCTTCGACCGGGACCTACCAGAGCAGGGGATGCCCCGCGAAGGCCGTCCTGTCTAGTGTCATGCAGGTCAGTCCTCGGCCTTCGCGGACCATCCGGAGTCCTTCTGCCCTGCTCAGGCTGCGCCGGCCGGTCCGAGACATCGCAAGCTCGGAGGCCGACCATCACACGGTCGAGCTGACTCACCCCTACAGACATACATGCTTGCCGAACAGCAGTTGGCCATCCCCGATAGCCGGTTAGGAGTTCGAGTCAAGGTGCTTCCCGACCTGATCACCCCGCTTCCGGTCATCCTGAGTGAGAACGCGGGCCGGTTCCCGGACAAGATCGCTTTCGAGGACGACCGGTACGCGGTCACCTACAGGGAACTCGACGCACGGACGAGGAGACTGGGCGGTCACCTGGTCGGCCTCGGTGTCCGGCGCGGCGACCGGGTGGCTCTGTGTCTCGGCAACTCGGTGGCGATGGTGGAGAGCTACCTCGCCGTGGTACGGGCTGGCGGCATCGGCGTACCGATCAACCCACAGGCCGCCCCGGCGGAAATCAAATACCTCCTGGCCGACAGCGCAGCGGCGTTCGCCCTCACCGGCACTGCACACGCAGAAACTTTCCTTCAGTCAATTCCCCGTGCGACCCGCGGGGTGTCCGTCGTCGTGGCTGGCGCCACCGGCGCCCGTGCCGGGCACATGCTGCCCCCGGGCACCGTACCGTTCGAGGAACTCGCCGCCACCGAGCCCGTCAACGATGCCCCGGACAACCTCGGCCTTGACGAGGTGGCCTGGATGTTCTACACCTCGGGTACCACCGGCCGCCCCAAGGGCGTCCTTTCCACGCAGCGCAACTGCCTCTACTCCGTTGCCTCCTGCTACATTCCCGTGCCCGGACTCTCCGGGCATGACCGCGTGCTGTGGCCACTGCCGCTCTTCCACAGCCTGTCCCACATTGCCTGTGTCCTGTCCGTCACTGTCTCTGGCGCCACCGCCCGGATCATGGACGGCAGTTCGGCCGACGACATTCTGACTGCCCTACGCGAGGACCGGTCCACCTTCCTGGCCGGCGTTCCCACCACCTACCACCACCTGGTCGGCAGCGCCCGCCGCACCGGCCTCTCGCTGCCCGATCTCAGGGTCGGCCTCGTCGGCGGTGCCGTCACCGGCCCTGGACTGCGCCGCTCCTTCGAGGAGACCTTCGGCATCCCCCTCGTCGACGCCTACGGCAGCACCGAAACCTGCGGGGCCATCACCATCAACCCGCCCGACGGCCACTTGGTCGAGGGCTCCTGTGGCCTTCCCGTGCCCGGTGTCGGAGTCCGGATCGTCGACCCCCGCACCGGGCAGGACGTGCCCGCCGGGCACGAGGGCGAGGTCTGGGTCAGCGGGCCGAACGTCATGGTGGGCTACCACAACAACCCACAGGCCACCGCCGAGGCCCTACAGAACGGCTGGTTCCACACCGGCGACCTGGCCCGGCGCGACGAAGCCGGCTACTTGACCATCTGCGGCCGTCTCAGGGATGTCATCATCCGCGGCGGTGAGAACATCCACCCCGACGAGATCGAGGCCACCTTGCGCGTGGCCGAGGGCGTGGCCGACGTCGCAGTCGCCGGCATGCCTCACGACACCCTCGGCGAGGTCCCCGTCGCCTGGGTGGTCCCTGGTCCGGCCGGCGTCGACCTCGCCCGGCTGCTCGACCACTGCCGCACCCAACTCTCCCAGTACAAGCTCCCCGAGCGCATATACGAGGCCCGGACCATCCCGAGGACCGCCTCGGGGAAGGTCGTCCGGCGCCTTCTCGCTGACTTGCCGGCCCGGCTGCGATACGCCGCCGACGGTCACCACGAGAGACTGATGCTGAGGGACTGGAGCAGGGTGGCAGTCTCCCCTGACGCGCCGGAAGAGCTGCGCTGGGCAGTAGTTGGTCGGACCGCCGTCACCGACGGCCTGGTCGCCGCTCTTCGGAAGGCCGGCGTCGCCGACGTACGGCAATACGCTGACCTTTCAACGTCACGCACCACCCCTGACACGGCCACCGACGTGACGGTCCTCGCAGAGGCAGACGCGGACACATTGACGCCGACCTGCGCTGGAGGGAGCAAGGAGACCGGGTCCCGGCTCGTCGTCCTCACCCGGGGCGCGATGGGCGTCACCGACCTGGACGAGGCGCCAGATGGCGCCGAAGTTGCCCTGTGGGCAGCCGCACGGGCTGCACAGGCCGATGGGGGTGACGCCGCGCCGCTGACAATCGTCGACGTCGAAGCCCGCACCCCGGAGTCCGAGTACGCTGCGGCGCTGATCGCCGCCGTCTCCTCGGGCCTGCCCCAGCTCGCCGTACGGGACGGGGAACTGATGCGGCCCAGGCTCGTGCGCCTCCCCGTCGCCGACAGGCCGGATCTTGCCACGCCGGGGATTGACGGCGTCGTGGTCGTTACAGGTGCCGACACCAAGACTGGCTCGGTCCTCGCCCGCCACCTGGTCACCGAGCACGGAACACGACACCTCGTGCTCGTCCAGGCAACGAACACCTACGACGAGTGGAGCCAGGACGAGCCACTGCCGGAGGGGGTGGATATCGTCCGCGTCGTGGCCGACGGCTCGGATTCGCTGGAGTTGTACGAGGCGCTGTCCAGGACCGGTCCAGTGACCGCGGTCGTCCACACCGCTGATGATCCCGAACTCGCCCGAACACTGCATGACTTCACCGCCGACGACGATCTCACCGCGTTCGTCGTGGTGACCGACGCTGCCGCACTGGTGGGCGCGCAGTCCGACGGCCTCCCCTCGACGGTGGTCACCGCCGCCCTCACCGAGGCCGTGGTCCGCAACCGCCGACTGCACGGATTGCCCGGCTCGCTGCTGGCCCTCGGCCGGTCGGACGAGGGCCCCGCCGCCTTCGACGCGCTGATCGAGACCGGATCCCCGGCCCTGCTGGCGCTTTGGCCGAGCACCATCAACCCCGGCGACCGAGTGCAGACGCTACTCGACACTCTGACGGAACAGGAGCCCCACGCCACCGCCCAGGCCGACGAGACGATCACCGCCGCCCTACGCGCACGCCTGGCCGATCTGGACGAGCGGGCCCAGCTTGCCCTGCTCGGCGAGATGATCCGCAACGAGACTGCCGCCGTCCACACCCACACGAGCACCGAACCAACCCCGGTGGGCCGGTCCTTCCGCGACCTCGGCCTCGGCTCCCTCGCCGTCGTCGAGCTGCGCAACCGGCTGACCGAACGGACCGGGCTGCGTCTGCCCACAACCGTGACCTTCGACCACCCGACTCCCGAGGCCCTTGCCGCACACCTTCGGGCCAGGATCCTGGGTCTGCACGACACGGCCGGGGAGGCGACGGCTGACAAGGATCGGACCGGGGCCGCCAACCCCGCGGAGCCGATTGCAATCGTGGGTATGGCGTGCCGCCTTCCAGGCGGTGTGGCGAGCCCCCAGGACCTGTGGCGGCTGGTCAGAGAGGGCCGGGACGGTGTGTCCGGCTTCCCGGAGGACCGAGGCTGGGATCTGGACGGCCTGTTCGATGCTGACCCGGAGAAGACCGGCACGTCGTATGTCGATCAGGGCGGCTTCCTGCACGAGGCGGGCCTGTTCGACGCCGGGTTCTTCGGGATCTCACCGCGTGAGGCACTTGCCATGGATCCGCAGCAACGGCTGCTGCTGGAGACCTCGTGGGAGGCGCTGGAGCGGTCCGGGATCGACCCACGGACGCTGAAAGGTCGTGACGTCGGGATCTTTTCAGGCCTGATGGGACAAGGGTACGGGCTGTCGGGTGCGGCTCCAGCGGAACTCGAGGGCTTCGGCGAGACGGGCACGGCGTCGAGCGTGGCATCCGGGCGCGTGTCGTACGTGTTCGGTTTCGAGGGCCCTGCGATCACCGTGGACACGGCCTGCTCATCCTCCCTCGTGGCCATGCATCTGGCGGTCCAGTCGCTGCGCCAGGGCGAGTGCTCCATGGCGCTGGCAGGCGGCGCGACGGTGATGGCGGACCCCTCCACGTTCGTGGAGTTCTCGCGGCAACGTGCACTGTCCTCGGACGGCCGGTGCAAGTCGTACGCGGATGCCGCGGACGGTACTGGCTGGGCCGAGGGCGCCGGGGTGGTGGTCCTGGAGCGGCTGTCGGAGGCGCGGCGCAACGGGCACCGGATCCTTGCGGTGATCCGCGGCAGCGCGATCAATCAGGACGGCGCGTCGAATGGTCTGACGGCGCCGAATGGTCTTTCGCAGCAGCGGGTGATCCGTAAGGCGTTGGCGTCGGCTGGTCTCTCGGCGGCTGAGGTTGACGTAGTGGAAGGGCACGGCACCGGCACGGTACTCGGCGATCCCATCGAGGCGCAGGCCCTGCTGGCGACGTACGGCCGTGACCGGCAACCCGGGCGCCCGTTGTGGCTGGGTTCCCTGAAGTCGAACATCGGTCACACGCAGGCGGCGGCGGGGGTGGCTGGTGTGATCAAGATGGTGGAGGCGCTGCGGCACGGCGTGATGCCGTCGACGCTGCATTTCAATGCTCCATCGTCGCAGGTGGACTGGTCGGCGGGTGCCGTCCAGGTGCTGACCGAGGTTCGCGCGTGGCCAGAAACCGGTCGGCCCCGCCGCGCTGGTGTGTCGTCCTTCGGTCTCAGTGGGACGAATGCGCACCTGATCCTGGAGCAGGCGCCGGAGACGGAGCCCGTCAATGCGGAGCCCGTCGAGTCTGGGCTGACGGCAGACGTCGTTGATGGTGTGGTGCCGTTGGTCGTGTCCGCTGCCTCGGCGGCGTCCCTGGTGGGGCAGGCGGAGCGGTTGGCGTCCTTTGTGGAGTCCGGCGAGAAGGTGCCCCTGACGGACGTGGCGGCGGCGTTGGTTGGTCAGCGTGCGGTGTTGTCCGAGCGTGCGGTGGTGGTGGCCGGCTCGCGGGGTGAGGCTGTGGCGGGTCTGGAGGCGCTGGCGCGGGGTGAGTCTCGTCGTGGTGTGGTCACGGGCGGATTGGCGTCGGCCGCGGTCGCGGGGCGGACGGTTCTGGTGTTCCCCGGTCAGGGTTCGCAGTGGGTCGGCATGGGTGGCGAACTCCTGGACTGCTCACCGGTGTTCGCGGAGCGGATCGCTGAGTGCGCGGCGGCGTTGGAGCCTTGGGTGGACTGGTCGCTGGTGGATGTGCTGCGGGGGGATGCTCCGGCCGATCTCCTGGAGCGCGTGGATGTGCTGCAGCCTGCGAGTTTCGCGGTGATGATCGGCCTTGCCGCCGTCTGGTCGTCGGTCGGTGTGGTGCCGGATGCGGTGGTGGGCCATTCGCAGGGTGAGATCGCGGCTGCGTGTGTGGCGGGTGCGTTGTCGCTGCAGGACGCGGCCCGGGTGGTGGCGGTACGCAGTCAGGTCATCGCGGGCGATTTGGCGGGCCGGGGTGGTATGGCGTCGGTGGCGCTGCCTGAGGCTGAGGTGCTCGAGCGACTTGCGCGGTGGGCCGATCGAGTCGAGGTGGCGGCGGTCAACGGTCCGTCCTCGGTGGTGATCGCCGGGGACGCCGAAGCCCTCGCCGAAGCCCTCGACGTCCTTGCGGCGGATGGCGTCCGCGTGCGCCGGGTCGCGGTGGATTACGCTTCCCACACACGGCATGTCGAAGCGGTCGAAGACGTACTGATAACCGCCTTCGCCGACATCCGTGCTCAGGCCCCGCTGGTTCCTTTCTACTCGACTGTGACGGGTGAGTGGGTGCGGGAGGCGGGTGTGCTGGGCGGCGGGTACTGGTATCGGAATTTGCGTGGCCAGGTCCGTTTCGGTCCCGCAGTCGCCGACCTCCTGGGTGAGGGTTACTCGGTCTTCGTGGAGTCCAGCGCTCACCCCGTCCTGGTCCAGCCGGTCAGCGAGATCGTCGACCAGACCGACACAGAGGCCGTGGTGGCCGGTTCGCTACGCCGTGACGATGGCGGCCCGCGCCGACTGCTGACCTCGATGGCCGAACTGTTCGTCCGAGGCGTCCCCGTCGACTGGGCGGGTGTCCTCCCGGCCAGTGCCGCCGCCGCCCAGGTCGATCTGCCGACGTATGCCTTCGATCACGAGCATTACTGGCTGCGTTCCACTCCTGCTGTCGATGCCGTCGCGCTCGGTCAGGCGGGTGCTGATCATCCGCTGATCGGGGCGATCGTCGGCCGGCCGGACTCCGGTGGTTTCATGACGACCTCGCGGTGGTCGGTGGATGCGCACCCCTGGCTGGGTGATCACGCCGTCGGTGACGTCGTCGTCGTGCCGAGCGCGGCGTTGGTCGAGCTGGCCATCCGGTTCGGTGACGAGGTGGGCAGTCCGGTGGTCGAGGGGTTGACCGTGGACCGGCCCGTGTTGTTGCCGCTGCGCGGTGGCAGAGCCGTGCAGATGACCGTCGGGGAGGCCGATGAGCAGGGGCGGCGGCCGGTCGAGGTGTACTCCCGCCCGGACAACGCCGGCCTGGACGCGGTGTGGACACGCCACGCGCACGGCACGTTGGTGCCCGGCCCGGTGACCCCGTCCACTTCCGGCGCCCCGTGGCCTACCGGCAGCCCCGCAGCCGATGTGGCCCTCGACAAGGCGGTCGGCGATGCCGACCGCTACGGCCTGCATCCGGCGCTGCTCGACGCAGCGGTGCGAACGGCGTTTCCTGATGAGGACGTGATCGCGACCCGGTGGAGCGGGGTGGCCTTGCTGGCCTCCGGCGCCGCGGCGGTGCGGGTACGCGCAGCCCGTGACACCACAGGGGTGACCCGCTTTGAGCTGACGGACGCCACCGGCGCGCCCGTGCTGACCGCTGATGCCGTTGTCGCCGAGCCGTTTTCACCCGAACAGGCAGAGTCCGAGGAGGCCCCTGGGGCCCTGTTCCAGGTCGACTGGGTTGAGCTTCCCCTTTCCCCGGGTGAGATGACTGAGGACGCCGGCACCACGGCGGTCGTCGTCGATGCCGAAGATGTTGCTGGCCTCGCGGCGGACGGTCCAGCGGTACCGGGCCTGCTGGTGTATGAGGCCGGGCACGCGCCCGCCGACCCGCGCGAGGTTGTCGCCGCCGCGTTGGCCGTTGTCCAGGCATGGCTGGCGGCACCGGGCCTGGCGCACACCCGCCTCGTCGTGATCGTCCCGGACGCCGAGGACGATGTCACCGTAGCCGCCGTGTCGGGCCTGCTGCGTTCGGCACAGTCGGAGCACCCGGACCGCATCGTCCTTGTCGAGAGCGACCATGCCGAGCACTGCGGCAGTGCGGCGACGTCCAAGCACACGACGGCCGTGAACGCCGTGCAGCTCGCGGTGGCCACAGGCGAGCCCCGAGTCCGTGTGCGCGGTGGCGTGGCCTTCGTCCCTCGGCTGAAGCGCGCCCCGCTTGCCGAAGGTCCCCGGCGCGAGCTCAACCCCGACGGCACCGTTGTTGTCACGGGCGGCACGGGGACGCTCGGCAGTCTCGTCGCCCGGCACTTGGCGACCGAACACGGCGTACGGCACTTGCTGCTGGCCAGCCGGAGCGGACCGGATGCCGAAGGGGCGGCGGCGCTGCACGAGGAACTGACCGCCCTCGGCACGACCGTCACCATCGCCGCGTGCGACACCGCCGACCGGGACGCTGTCGCGGCGCTCCTGGCCGCCGTACCGGATGCGCACCCGCTCACCGCCGTCGTTCACACCGCCGGAGTCCTCGACGACGGCGTGCTCACGGCTCTGACCCCGGAGCGTTTCGACACCGTGCTGCGGCCGAAACTTGACGCCGCACTGCACCTGCACGAACTGACCCGGGACATCGATCTTGCGGCGTTCGTCCTCTTCTCCTCCGCCGCTGGAGTCCTCGGCAACCCCGGCCAGGGCAACTACGCCGCCGCCAATGCCTCCCTGGACGCCCTCGCCCTCCACCGCCACCGCTCCGGCCTGCCCGGCATCTCCCTCGCATGGGGCTACTGGAACGACGCCAGCGGCATGACCCGACACCTCGGCGCCACAGACCTGCACCGCACCCGGCGCCTCGGCATGGTCGGGCTCTCCGCCGCCGAGGGCATGGCGCTCCTCGACACGGCCCTGCGGGCGGGCGACGAGACCCCTGCCGCGCTCGTGGCCACCCGGTTCGACCTGCCCGCACTGAGGGCATCCGCCCGCGCCGGAACTCCCGTAGCACCGCTGCTGCGCGGCCTCGCGCCTGCTCCTCGGCCAGCGGCCGCGTCCTCGCACACGGCCGTAACCGACTCCCTGCGTCAGCGGCTCGACCGCCTGGGCAAGCGGGAGTGCACAGAGGCACTGGTGGACGTCGTCCGCCGGAACGCCGCCCAGGTGCTTGGCCACTCCGGCGCTGACGCCATCCGCGCCGACCGTGCCTTCAAGGACGCCGGCTTCGACTCGCTGACCGCCGTCGAGCTGCGCAACCGGCTCGCGACCGCGACCGCTCTCAGCCTCTCTTCCACCATTGTCTTCGACTACCCGAAGCCGACGCTGCTCGCCGACCACCTGCGTGCACGGCTCTTCGGTGACGACGAACAGTGGGGTGACGGCCAGGAGCGGAGCGCTGAGGAGCACACCACCGCCACGGTGGTTGCCCTCTCCGACGATCCAATCGCCATCGTCGCGATGGCCTGCCGCTTCCCCGGCGGTGTGGAGAGCCCTGAAGACCTGTGGAGGCTGGTTGCCGAAGGCGTCGACGCCATCGGAGAGTTCCCCGACGACCGCGGCTGGGACATCGACCGGCACTACGACGCCGACCCTGACAGCGTCGGCAAGACCTACGTACGGCACGGCGCGTTCCTCGACGATGCGACCGGCTTCGACGCTGCCTTCTTCGGGATCTCACCGAACGAGGCGCTCGCGATGGACCCCCAGCAGCGGCTGCTCCTGGAAACCTCCTGGGAGGCGTTCGAACGCGCCGCGATCGACCCGAGCGGGCTCGCCGGGCAGGACATCGGCGTCTTCGCCGGCGTCAACAGCCACGACTACACGGTACGGACGCACCACGCGTCCGGCATCGAGGGCTTCCGCCTGACCGGCAATTCCGGCAGCGTCATCTCAGGCCGGATCGCCTACCAGTTCGGCTTCGAGGGCCCGGCCATCACGATCGACACGGCCTGCTCGTCCTCGCTCGTCGCCCTCCACATGGCGGTCCGCGCACTTCAGCAGGGTGAGTGCTCCATGGCCCTCGCCGGCGGCGTGATGGTCATGGGCAACCTGGAGACCTTCGTCGAGTTCTCCCGGCAGCGCGGCCTCTCCCAGGACGGCCGCTGCAAGGCCTTCGCCGACGCGGCGGACGGAACCGGCTGGTCCGAGGGCGTCGGCGTGCTCCTCGTAGAACGGCTCTCCGACGCACGCCGCCGCGGTCACCAGGTCCTCGCGGTGGTCCGAGGCACCGCGGTCAACCAGGACGGTGCGTCCAACGGACTTACGGCGCCGAACGGACTCTCACAACAGCGGGTGATCCGCAAGGCGCTCGCCGACGCCGGTCTGTCGACATCGGATGTGGACGCGGTCGAGGGCCACGGCACGGGAACGGTCCTCGGTGACCCGATCGAGGCGCAGGCATTGCTCGCTACCTACGGGCAGGGCCGACCCGCCGACCGCCCGCTGTGGCTCGGCTCGGTCAAGTCCAACATCGGGCACACGCAAGCCGCGGCAGGTATGGCAGGCGTCATCAAAATGGTGATGGCGATGCGGCACGGCGTCTTGCCCCGCACGCTGCACGTGGACCGCCCCTCAACGCACGTGGACTGGTCCACAGGCGCGGTGGAACTGCTCGCAGAGACTCGCCAGTGGCCCGAGACCGGGCACCCGCGGCGCGCTGGCATCTCGTCCTTCGGTATCGGCGGCACCAACGCGCACATCGTGATCCAGCAGGCGCCGGTGGAGGACGCTGAGGCCTCCGACTGGGCGGCGACGAACGAACTGGCACCTGGCATCGGATCGGCAACCGCCTCCGACCAGGCGCATGCTGCCGATGCGGCACCCGCCACAGATCTCGTAGGGTCAGGTTCCGCTCTTCTGCCCGTGCCTGTGTCGGCCCGGACAGCGGCGGCTCTGTGCGCCCAGGCCGGGCGCCTTGCTCGCTTCGTCGAGGCACGCCCTGAGCCGGCCCTTACCGACACCGCGCACGCGCTGGCCACCACTCGTGCCCAGCTCGACCACCGGGCGGTCCTGCTGGCCACCGACCGGCAGCAGCTTGCCGATGCGCTGCGCGCGCTCGGCAACGGCACGCCTACTGCCGGCACCGTCACCGGCAGCCCCTCTGAGGGCAAGCTGGCCTTCCTCTTCACTGGGCAGGGCAGCCAGTGGGCCGGCATGGGCCGCGAACTCGCTGAGCGACACCCGCTTTTCCGGAACGCCTTCACCGCCGCGTGCGAGGCTGTTGAACGACACTTGGATGGTCATCTGGAGCGTCCGCTGCGCGAGGTGGTGTTCGCCGAGCCCGGCACGGCGGAGGCCGCACTGCTCGACCGTACCCTGTACACGCAGGCAGGTCTCTTCGCCCTGGAGACCGCTCTGTTCCAGCTCTTCGCCTCCTGGGGTGTACGTCCGGACCTGGTCGCCGGACACTCAGTCGGCGAGATCTCCGCCGCCTATGCCGCCGGAGTCCTTGACCTGGCGGAGGCAGGCGAACTGGTCGCCGCCCGCGGCCGGTTGATGCAGGCCCTGCCCGAGGGCGGCGCAATGGTCGCCGTGCAGGCGACCGAGGCCGAGGTGGCACCACTGCTGGAGGGGGCCACGGGCGAGATCGCTATCGCCGCAGTTAACGGACCCGGCGCCATCGTGCTCTCCGGTGCCGAGGACACCGTCCTCGACGTGGCCGCGCGACTGGCCGAACAGGGCCGGAAGACCAAACGCCTGAAGGTCAGTCATGCCTTCCACTCGCCACTGATGGCCCCCATGCTCGACGAGTTCCGAGCTGTCATTGCCCGGCTGCGTCCCCGCCCAGCCGCCATCCCCGTCATCTCCACGCTCACCGGTGCACCTGCGAAGGACGGCCAGTTCGCCACCCCGGAGTACTGGGCCGACCAAGTGCGCCATGCCGTGCGGTTCGCCGACGCAGTCACCGCGCTGTGCGACCAGGGCGCCAAAACCCTCCTGGAGGTCGGACCCGGCGGCGGCCTGACCGCCCTCGCCCTCGCCACTCTCGGCACGGACCACCGGGGCTGCTTCGCCACCCTGAGCGAGGACGGCTCCGAGGAGACCGCCGTCCTCACCGCACTCGCCGAACTGCATGTCCGCGGTACGGACATCGACTGGTCCGCTCTCCTCGGCACCCCGGCCACGGCGATCGGTACCGAGCTGCCCACGTACGCCTTCCAGCACCAGCGGTACTGGGTCGAACCCGAGACCACCGCCACCGACGCCGAGGCGCTCGGCGCCCGCCCCACCGGGCACCCGCTTCTCGGCACGGCAGTCGAGATCCCCGACGACGACCACGTCAGCCCGGTCAGCGACGGCGGCACCCGTGTGGTGCTCACCGGGCGGCTCGACCGGCGTGCCCTCGGTCGGCTCCTCGATCCCGGCACCGATACCGTTGCGGCCGCCGTACTCCTCGACCTGCTGGTCCACGCCGGAACCGAGGCGGGAAGCGGCGCCGTCGAGCAGATCATCGTCGACACCCCGCTGACCGTGCCCGAGCACGGCCACCTCCAGCTCCGTGTCCACGTCGATGTCCCCGGCCGGGACGGGCTGCGCCCGGTCGTCGTCCACAGCAGGCGGGCCGGCGACGAGGACAGCACCTGGACGCGCCACGCCCGCGCACTGCTCCGGCCCGGCCTGCCCACGCCATCCTTCGACCTGCGTACCTGGCCGGCCACCGGAGCCGACGCCCCGGCGGACCTCCTCGACATCCGCGGGGTGCGAATACACGGCCTGGCGGAACAAGACGGCCAGCTCTTCGCCGACGTCTCCCTGCCTCCGGAACTCGTCGATGAGGCCGCGGGGTTCACCCTCCATCCCGCACTCCTCGACACCGTCCTTCGCCTCCTGGCCGGCCGCACCGGTGAGAGAGCGCGCGATCTCACCATCTGCGCCGACCTGGCCGTGTACGCCGAGGGCGCCACCGCCCTGCGGCTGCGGGCTACGCCTGTGGAGGGCGGACGCCACCTCGTGGAGCTCGCCGACCACACGGGCGAACCAGTCGCCGCACTCGGACCACTGACCCTGGGCCGCATGGACAGCACCGTCATCGCCGCCGCGGTCGGCACCCCCGCTCTTCGCGAGGCACGGGCGACGGAGGACGGGCCGTTCGTCCGACGGGTCGTGGGACGGCCGGCCGCCGAGAGTGGATCGCTGGCCCACCGGCTCGCCGCGCTTGGAGCCACCGAACAGCAGCGCGTCCTGCTGGACCTTGTGAAGGAGAGCGCGGCCGTCGTTCTCGGCCACACCAGCGCTGAAGCCCTCGACGAAGAGCAGCCTTTCAAGGACCTCGGCTTCGACTCCCTCAGCGCCGTCAAACTCCGCAACCGGTTGCACGACTTCACCGGCATGAGCCTTCCCAGCAGCCTTGCCTTCGACTACCCGACCCCTTCCGCCCTCGCCTGGCACCTGCGCACCGAACTGCTCGGTGAGGAAGCCGCGAACTTGTCGGCTGGAGTCGTCCCATCCGGACCTGCCGTGCTCGCGGACCCCAACGAGCCGATCGCCATCATCGCCATGAGCACCCGCCTGCCCGGCGGCGTCAACACCCCCGAGGAACTGTGGCGACTGGTTGCCGAGGAGCGCGACGCGCTCTCCGGCTTCCCGCAGGACCGGAACTGGGACATCGACAAGCTCTACCACCCCGACCCCGCCCACCCTGGCACCACCTACACCCGCGTCGGCGGATTCCTGCACGACGCCACCCAATTCGACGCCGGACTCTTCGGGATCTCGCCGCGCGAGGCCCTCGCGATGGATCCGCAGCAGCGGCTGCTCCTGGAGACCTCATGGGAGGCCCTGGAGCGGGCCGGAATCGACCCCCTCTCCGCCCGGGGCCGTGACATCGGTGTTTTCACCGGCATCGTCCACCACGACTACGTCACCCGGCTGCGGCAGATCCCCGAGGACGTCCGGGGCTACGTGATGACCGGCACTTCGTCGAGCGTGGCGTCGGGACGCGTGTCGTACGTGTTCGGCTTCGAAGGGCCGGCGGTGACCATCGACACGGCTTGTTCGTCCTCCCTCGTGGCGATGCACCTGGCGACCCAGGCGCTACGGCGCGGAGAGTGCTCGCTCGCCCTCGCAGGTGGTGCGACCGTCATGTCCAGCCCGGACGCCTTCGTGGAGTTCGCCCGCCAGCGCGGTCTCTCCGCCGACGGCCGGTGCAAGGCGTACTCCTCGACCGCCGACGGCACCGGCTGGGCCGAGGGCGTGGGCGTAATCGTCCTGGAGCGTCTGTCGGAGGCCCGCCGCAACGGCCACCAAATCCTGGCCGTGCTGCGCGGCAGCGCTGTCAATCAGGACGGCGCCTCGAACGGCCTGACCGCCCCCAACGGACCCTCCCAGCAGCGCGTCATTCGGCGCGCTCTGTCCGACGCGGGCCTATCGCCGAAGGACGTCGACATTGTCGAGGGCCACGGCACCGGCACCTCCCTGGGCGACCCGATCGAGGTCCAGGCACTGCTTGCCACCTACGGACAGGACCGGCCCGCCGACCGTCCGCTGTGGCTCGGCTCGCTGAAGTCCAACATCGGCCACACCCAGGCAGCGGCGGGTGTCTCCGGCGTCATCAAGATGGTCGAGGCGCTGCGACACGGAGTCATGCCGCCGACGCTCCATGTGGAGGAGCCGACACCGCAGGTGGACTGGACGGCCGGCGCGGTCGAACTGCTCAGAGAGGCGCGAGAATGGCCGCACACGGGCCGGCCGCGCCGAGCCGCCGTTTCCTCCTTCGGCGCGAGCGGCACCAACGCCCACGTGATCCTGGAGGAGTCACCCGAAGAGCCCGCCGTGGCGCCGGCGGCAGAGAGCGGTGTGGAGCTGCCCGCTGCGCCCGTTGTGGTGCCGCTGGTGGTGTCGGCGCGGAGTCCTGGTTCGCTGGTGGGGCAGGCGGAGCGGCTGGTGTCGTTCGTCGGGGAGAACGCGGGCACACTGCCGCACGTGGCGGGCGCGTTGGTCGCTCAGCGGGCGATGCTGTCCGAGCGTGCGGTGATCGTGGCCGACTCCGGGGAGGAGGCGTTGGCGGGGCTTGGTGCGCTGGCGCGGGGTGAGTCCCATCCCCGTCTGGTCACTGGCAGCGCGGTGGGTGCGGGGCGGACGGTTCTGGTGTTCCCGGGGCAGGGTTCGCAGTGGGTGGGGATGGGGCGTGAGCTCCTGGACTCGTCGTCGGTGTTCGCGGAGCGGATCGCTGAGTGTGCGGCGGCGTTGGAGCGGTGGGCGGACTGGTCGCTCGTTGATGTGTTGCGGGGGGATGCTCCGGCCGATCTCCTGGAGCGGGTGGATGTGGTGCAGCCGGCGAGTTTTGCGGTGATGGTGGGTCTGGCTGCGGTGTGGGCGTCGGTGGGTGTGGTGCCGGATGCGGTGGTGGGTCATTCGCAGGGCGAGATCGCGGCCGCGTGTGTGGCGGGTGTGTTGTCGCTGGAGGATGCTGCCCGGGTGGTGGCGGTCCGCAGTCAGGTGATTGCGGGCAGTCTGGCGGGGCGGGGTGGTATGGCGTCGGTGGCGCTGTCCGAGGCAGAAGTGGCCGAGCGTATCGAGCGGTGGTCGGGCCGGGTCGAGGTGGCGGCGGTCAACGGTCCGTCCTCGGTGGTGATCGCCGGTGATGCCGAGGCTCTCGACGAGGCGCTGGAGGTTCTTGCGGCGGAGGGTGTGCGGGTGCGCCGGGTGGCGGTGGATTACGCCTCCCACACCCGGCATGTCGAGGCGATCGAGGAGATCCTGGGCGAGGCGTTCTCCGACATCCGTGCCCAAGCCCCGCTGATTCCTTTCTACTCGACTGTGACGGGTGAGTGGGTGCGGGAGGCGGGTGTGCTGGGCGGCGGGTACTGGTATCGGAACCTGCGTAGTCAGGTCCGTTTCGGTCCCGCCATCGCCGACCTTCTAGCCGGCGGTCATACGGTGTTCGTGGAGGTCAGTGCCCATCCGGTTCTGGTGCAGCCGGTCAATGAGATCGTGGACCAGGCGGATGACACGGTCCGGCTGCGTGCTGTCGTCGGTGGCACACTGCGCCGTGACGAGGGCGGTCTGCACCGGCTGTTCACCTCGATAGCCGAGCTTTTTGTCCGGGGCGTTCCTGTGGACTGGGCGGCAATGCTGCCGTCCGGTGCCGGTGCATCGCAGGTCGAGCTCCCGACGTACGCCTTCGATCGACGTCACTACTGGTTGCAGGAGGCCGATGACACCGACGGCAGCGGAGCCTCGGGCGAGGACACCGACGCGGACTTCTGGAGCGCCGTCGAGCAGACCGACGCGGACTCGCTCGCCGGACTGCTCGCGTCGGACTCCGACAGTCTGCGAGACGCCCTGCGCACTGTCGTGCCGGTGCTGGCGGACTGGCGCGGCAGGCGCCAGCAGCGGTCCAGCGCTGAGCGCCTCCGCTACGCCATCACCTGGCGGCCCCTGGACCGGGAGGTGTCGGGAGTACCCGCGGGCCGCTGGCTCGCCGTACTGCCGCCGGGATGCCCGATCGAAGGCGCGATCGGTTTCCCGGCTGACTCCACGGCCGGCTCCCCGGTGGCCGAGCTCCTCGCGGCGCTCGGTGCCCAGGGACTCGACATCGTGCCCTTGGAGATCGCTCCCTCTGCCTTCACCCGCACGGGGCTCACCGAGCAGTTGAGCGGCATCCGAGCCGAGTACGAGCCGGCAGGAGTTCTCTCCCTGCTCGCCCTCGACGGCACGCAGGACACCACTGTCACCACCGCCAGGACCCTCGCGCTGATTCAGGCCCTCGGAGACGCGGGCGTCAACGGGCCAATGTGGTGTCTGACCCGGGGCGTGGTGAACACCGGTATCCAGGACACCGTTACCGATCCTGGCGAGGCCGCGCTCTGGGGCCTGGGCCGCGCCGTGGCCCTTGAACACCCCGACCGGTGGGGCGGCCTGGTCGACCTACCGGCAACCGCCGACGCCCGCACCGCGCAGTATCTCGTGGGCGCTCTGAACGGCGCAGCGGGGGACGACCAGCTCGCCGTACGCCGCTCCGGCGTCTACAGCAGGCGACTCACCCGCAAGCCCGCACCCGAGGCGCCCGCCGACGGCGGCTGGCAGCCTCATGGCACAGTCCTTGTGACGGGCGGCGCCGAGGCCCTCGGCGCACATGCCTCGCTCTGGCTCGCCCGGTCCGGCGCGCGCCGTCTCATCATCACGACCACGGCTCAGGCGCCCGCCGACGCCGTCACCAAGTTGCTGGACAAGCTCGCGGCCACCGGGGTGGAGACGACAGTCGTCTCCTGCGCCGACGCCGACCGTGCAACGCTCGCCCGACTCATCGCCGAGACCCCGGAGAAGCAGCCGCTCACCGCCGTCGTGCACGCCGCCGACACCGCCTGGACCAGCAACATCGCCGACACCGGCCTCGCCGACCTCACCGAGGTCTTCGCGGCCAAGGTCGACACCGCTCTATGGCTCGACGAACTGTTCACCGACACTGACGCCGGCGGGGCCCCGCTCGATGCCTTCGTGGTCTTCTCCTCGATCGCCGGAATCTGGGGTGGTGGTGGCCAGGGCGTCTCTGGCGCGGCCAACGCAGTCCTGGATGCCCTGGTCGAACGGCGCCGCGGCCGAGGACTCGCGGCCACCTCGATCGCCTGGGGAGCCCTCGACGAAATCGGCCCTGCCATGGACGAGGCGACCCTCGCGCAGCTGCGCCGCCGCGGTGTCCTGCCGATGACCCAACAGATCGCGATGACCGCGTTCGAACAGGCCGTGGAAGCGCGAGAGAAAGCCGTGACGGTCGTCGACATGGACTGGGAGGCGTTTATCCCGGCGTTCACCTCTGTACGGGTCAGCCCGCTCTTCGCTGACCTGCCCGAGGCCGCCGCCGCCCTGCGCGCCTCCCAGCCCGATGCCGAGAACATCAGCATCACCTCATCCCTGGTGGACTCCCTCCGCAACGTCCCCGAGGCGGAACAGAACCGTCTCTTGCTCCGGCTGGTGTGCGGACAGGCCTCGACCGTCCTCGGACACAGCAGCACGGACAGCATCGGCCCGCTCCAGTCCTTCCAGGAGGTCGGTTTCGACTCGCTCGCCGCGGTCAACCTCCGCAACAGCCTGCACGTGGCCACCGGTCTACGACTGCCCGCGACCCTCATCTTCGACTATCCGACCCCGGACGCCCTCGTCGGTTTCCTGCGGTCTGAACTGCTGACGGAAACGGGCGACGACGACCTGGACACGCGGGAGGACGATCTGCGGCGCGTACTCGCGCAGGTCCCGCTCGCCCGGTTCCGGGAGGCCGGCCTTCTCGACATGCTGCTCAGCCTCGTCGGTCCCGAGGACCGCTCCGCCCCCGAAGTGACGACTCCCGAGCCAGACCCGGTGATGCCCGCCGCTGAGGACGACGCCGACCTCATCGACGTGATGGACGTCGCCGACCTCGTAAAGCGCGCCCTGGGAAACGACACCAACTGATCACCTGACTTGAACCGTGTCCTACGTGGTGAGGCGGACGTTGGTCCGCGCCGTGCGCCAGGGCTTCCCTGTGTGCGCCGCCTCGCCGAGCAGGTGCCAGAGGTGCCAGAGGTGCCAGAGGTGCCAGTGGTCCGTTGCTGATCTCCTTCGGAACTTTGACATCTCGAAGATCAGCCGGTGGCCATTCTTATATCCGGACACTCACTCCGACACCGGAACAAAGGCGTGGATTGGGTGGGAGCCCTACACCACTTCCTTGGACGCAGCCGGGAGCTACCAGACCAGGGGATGCCCCACGAAGGCGGCCCTGTCTAATCTCGTGGAGGCAGCCCTCGATATTCGCGGACCCTCCGCAGTCACAGAATTGCCCAGCAACAAACCGCGATGAGGGTTCCGCGCCGCGTCAACCGACCTCGTACTTTGCAGCCGCCCGCGACCCTCATCTTCGACTATCCGACCCTGGACGCCCTCGTCGGTTTCCTGCGTTCTGATCAGGTCCCGCTCGCCCGGTTCCGGGAGGCCGGCCTTCTCGACATGCTGTTCAGCCTCATTGGTCCCGAGGACGGCTCCGCCCCCCGGGGTGACGACTCCCGAGCCAGACCCGGTGATGCCCGCCGCTGAGGACGACGCCGACCTGATCGACGTGATGGACGTCGCCGACCTCGTAAAGCGCGCCCTGGGAAACGACACCGACTGATCACCCGACTTACCGACATTTGGTTTACCGACAGCGACAAAGACGGAGGACCTACCGAGATGACGGCACCGGACGAGCAGATCGTCAACGCACTGCGTGCCTCGCTCAAGGAGAACGCGCGGCTCCAGCAGGAGAACCAGCGTCTCTCCGAGTCCTCGGCCGAACCCATCGCGATCGTTTCGATGGCCTGTCGGTACGCGGGCGGCATACGCACCCCCGAGGACCTGTGGCGGGTGGTGACCGACGGCACTGACGTCTACACCACCTTCCCCGAGGACCGCGGCTGGGATCTGGAGGGCCTCTACGACCCCGACCCGGACAACCCCGGCACGACGTACGTCCGCGAGGGCGCGTTCCTGCACGACGCCGGCCAATTCGACGCCGCGTTCTTCGGGATATCCCCGCGCGAGGCGCTCGCGATGGACCCTCAGCAGCGGCAGCTCCTCGAGGTCTCCTGGGAGGCACTCGAACGAGCCGGCGTCGACCCGCACTCCGTACGCGGCACTGACATCGGCGTGTTCGCCGGCATGGTCCACCAGGACTACGCGCCCGACCTCAGCGGCCTCGAAGGCTTCCTCAGCCTGGAGCGCGCCCTGGGCACCGCGGGCGGCATCGCCTCGGGACGGGTCGCCTACACACTCGGCCTCGAAGGCCCTGCCGTCACCGTCGACACCATGTGTTCCTCCTCCATGGTTGCCATCCACCTGGCCGCCCAGGCACTGCGGCGAGGCGAGTGCTCCATGGCCTTGGCCGGCGGCGCCACCGTGATGGCGACCCCCGGCGGGTTCGTCGGCTTCGCCCGGCAGCGCGGCCTCGCTTTCGACGGCCGCTGCAAGTCGTACGCGGCCTGCGCGGACGGCTCCAGCTGGGCCGAAGGCGCAGGTGTGATCCTGCTCGAGCGGCTGTCGGAAGCACGCCGCAACGGACACCGGGTCCTCGCGGTGATCCGCGGCTCCGCCCTCAACCAGGACGGCGCTTCCAACGGCCTGACGGCGCCCAACGGACCCGCGCAGCAGCGCGTCATCCGCAAGGCGCTGGAGAGCGCCGACCTCACTACGGCCGACATCGACATGGTCGAGGGCCACGGCACCGGCACCATTCTTGGTGACCCGATCGAGGCGCAAGCCCTGATCGCTACGTACGGCCAGGACCGGTCGGAGGACCGGCCGCTGTGGCTAGGCTCGGTCAAGTCGGTAATCGGCCACACCCAGGCCGCCTCCGGCGTGGCCGCAGTGATCAACATGGTGCAGGCGCTGCGGCACGGTGTCATGCCCGCCACCCGGCACGTCGACGCCCCCACCTCGCAGGTGGACTGGACGGCGGGCTCGGTGGAGCTGCTGACGGAGGCCCGCGCGTGGCCAGAGGTGGGCCGGCCGCGCCGGGCCGGTGTGTCTTCGTTCGGTGCCAGCGGTACGAACGCCCACCTGATCCTGGAGCAGGCGCTGGAAGAAGAGCCCGCCGCAGAAACTGCCTCCGGCCCCTCTCCGGCTCCAGCGGTCGACGGCGTGGTGCCGCTGGTGCTGTCGGCGGCCACGGCCGCCTCGCTTACCGGCCAGGCGGAGCGTCTGCTTTCGTTCGTCGAGGCGTCCGGCACGGTCGAGCTCGCCGACGTGGCGGCCGCATTGGCCACCGGCCGGGCGACGCTCGCCGAGCGGGCGGTCGTCGTGGCCGACTCGCCCGAAGAGGCCCTGGCGGGCCTGGGCGCGCTTGCGCGCGGCGAGGCCGCACGCGCGGTGGCCGTCGGCAGCGCGTCGACGCCGGGCGGGGCCGGAAAGGTCGTGCTCGTCTTTCCAGGGCAGGGTTCGCAATGGACCGGCATGGGCCGCGAACTCCTCGATTCCTCACCGGTGTTCGCGGAGCGGATCGCTGAGTGCGCGGCGGCGCTTGAGCGGTGGGTCGACTGGTCGCTGGTGGATGTGCTGCGAGGGGATGCTCCGCCCGAACTCCTGGAGTGCGTGGATGTGCTGCAGCCTGCGAGCTTCGCGGTGATGATCGGCCTTGCCGCCGTCTGGTCGTCGGTCGGTGTGGTGCCGGATGCGGTGGTCGGTCACTCGCAGGGTGAGATCGCTGCCGCGTGTGTGTCGGGCGCACTGTCCCTGGAGAACGCTGCTCGCATTGTGGCCGTACGTAGTCAGGTCATCGCCGCAAGTCTGGCGGGCCGTGGCGGTATGGCGTCGGTGGCGCTGTCTGAGACAGAGGCCGTCGAGCGTCTGGAGCGGTGGGCCGGCCGGATCGAAGTCGCGGCGGTCAACGGTCCGGTGTCAGTGGTGATCGCCGGTGACGCCGAAGCCCTCGACGAGGCCATCGACGCGCTGGAGGACCAAGGCGTACGCGTGCGCCGCATCGCAGTCGACTATGCCTCGCACACCCGGCATGTCGAAGCCGTCCAGGAGATCCTGAGCGAGGCCTTCGCCGACATCCGCAGCCAGGCTCCTGCCGTGCCGTTCTTCTCCACCGTGACCGGCGAGTGGATTCGCGAGGCTGGTGTCCTCGACGGCGGCTATTGGTACCGCAACCTGCGCCGGCAGGTCCGCTTCGGTCCAGCGATCGCTGACCTCCTGGCCGACGGCCACACCGTGTTCGTGGAGTCCAGCGCCCACCCCGTCCTGGTCCAGCCGATCAGCGAGATCGTGGTCCGCGCCGAGGCCGATGCCGTCGTGACCGGCTCCCTGCGCCGTGAAGACGGCGGCCCGCGCCGCCTGTTCACCTCGATGGCCGAGCTCTTCGTCCGAGGCGTCCACGTCGACTGGAGCGGCGTCCTTGCGGCCGGAGCCGACACTGGCCGCATCGACCTCCCGACATACGCCTTCGACCACCAGCACTACTGGATCCAGCTGACCGGCACCGCGAACGACGCCGCCTCGCTCGGCCTGACCGGCACCGACCACCCGCTGCTCGGCGCGGTGGTCCCGCTGCCACAGTCCGACGGTCTGGTCCTCACCTCCCGACTCTCCCTACGCACCCACCCGTGGCTCGCGGACCACGCCATCGCAGGCGCGGTCGTCGTACCCGGAACCATCTACGTCGATCTGGCGGTCCGAGCCGGCGACGAGTTCGGCTGCGGTGTCCTGGAGGAACTCGTCATCGAGTCACCGCTCGTGCTGCCCGAGCAGGGCGGCGTCCGAATCCAGGTCACCGTCAGCGGCGCCAGCCCCAACGGCTCGCGCACCGTGGATGTCTACTCCCTCCGCGAGGAGACCTCCGACGAGGCGGGGCAGGAGGGATGGACCCGGCATGCCACCGGCCTGCTCTCCAACGCCGCCTGGGCCGACGGCACGACGCCCGCCGTCGACTTCGCCGCCTGGCCTCCGGCCGGCGCGCAGCCCGTCGCCATCGACGACTTCTACTCGGATCTGGCCGCCCGCGGATACGCCTACGGTCCGGCCTTCCAAGGCCTGCGCGGCGTGTGGCGGCGCGGCGACGAACTGTTCGCCGAGGCTGTCCTGCCGCCCGAGCAGCGCGAGAACGCCGACCGGTTCGGCATCCACCCGGCCCTGCTCGACGCCGCCCTGCACACCAACGCCTTCGCCAACCCCGAGGACGACCGCAAAGTTCTGCCCTTCGCCTGGAACGGTCTCGTCCTGCACGCCCTGGGCGCCTCCGCCCTGCGCGTACGAGTCGCCCCGAGCGGCCCAGACGCGCTCTCGTTCCAGGCCGCCGACGAGACCGGCGACCTCGTCCTGACCATGGACTCGCTGGTATCCCTGCCGGTCACCGCCGAGCAGCTCGGCGCCGGCGCGGCCGGCCGGGAGAGCCGCGACTCGCTGTTCCGCGTGGAGTGGCCCCCGCTGCCCGCCCCCGAGGGCGCCGCCGCCCCCGCCTCCTGGGCGCCTCTCGCCACCGTCGACGACGTGACGGCGCTCGCCGCCCGCGAGACCCTGCCGCCGGTCGCCGTCCTCACGGCGACGACCGGCGACGCCGAGGACCCGTTCGGCCTCACCACCCGCGTCATGGCCGTGGTCCAGGCGTGGCTGGCCGCCGCACCTGCCCTGGACGCCGTACCTCTCGTCGTCGTGACCCGGGGTGCGGTGCCCGCGGGCGGCGACGCTGACGTCACCGATCCGGCCGGTGCCGCCGTGTGGGGTCTGGTCCGGGCTGCCCAGGCCGAGAACCCCGACCGGATCGTGCTCGTCGACCTCGACCCTGCCGGTTCGGCCGGAGCGGGTCCCGTCCTGGGTCCCGTGCTCGCCACCGCGGAGCCGCTGGTCGCCGTTCGCGGCACGGTCCTGTCGGCCCCGCGTCTGGTACGCGCGGCTGCCGTCGAGACCGAGCCCGCCCTCGACGCCGACGCTGGTGCCGAGACCAGGACCGGGAGTGCGTACGCCTTCGCCCCCGGGGGCACCGTCCTGGTCACCGGCGGCACCGGTTCCCTGGGCGCCCTAGTCGCCCGGCACCTGGTGGCTGAGCACGGTGTACGACACCTGCTGCTGGTCAGCCGCCGCGGTCCCGACGCGCAGGGCGCGGCCGAACTGGCCGCCGAACTCGGCGAGTCGGGCGCGGCGGTGACGGTCTGCGCGTGCGATGTCGCCGACCGGGACGCCGTGGCGGCCCTTCTGGCGGCCGTGCCCGCCGAGCACCCGCTCACTGGTGTCGTCCACCTCGCAGGGGTCTTGGACGACGGTGTGATCGGCGCACTGACGCCGGAGCGCATCGAGGGAGTCTTCGCCCCGAAGGTCACCGCCGTCCGCCACCTGGACGAGCTGACCCGCGAACTTGTCCCGCAACTCGCCTCGTTCATCGTCTTCTCCTCCGCCGCCGCTCTGCTCGGCTCCGCCGGCCAGGGCAGCTACGCCGCCGCCAACTCCTATCTCGACGCGCTCATGGCCCACCGGCGGGCCGCGGGCCTGCCCGGTGTCTCGATGGCCTGGGGCCTGTGGGAGCAGAGCACCGGCCTGACCGCCCACCTCAGCGAGATCGACCAGGCCCGTATGAGCCGCGGCGGCATCCTGCCCCTCACCCCCGCCGAGGCCCTAGCCCTGCTCGACACCGGCCTGCGAGCCGAACACACCCTGCTCGTACCGATCAAGCTCGACCTGCGGTCCTTGCGCGCCGACGCGGCCTCCGGCGGCACCGTCCCGCACCTCCTGCGCGGCCTGGTGCGCAGTGGCCGCCGCCTCGCACGCGCCGGCGCAGGCGACGGCAGTGACCTGTTCCGGCGCCTCGCCGGACTGCCCGAGGCCGAACAGGAAGCCGTCCTCCTCGGCATCGTGCAGGCCGAAGCCACCGCGGTCCTCGGCTTCAACGCCGCCGAACTCGCCCAGGGCACACGAGGGTTCAGCGAGATCGGCTTCGACTCGCTCACCGCGGTCGAACTCCGCAACCGGCTCGGCGCCGCCACCGGCGTCAAACTCCCCGCCACCCTCATCTTCGACTACCCCACCCCGGTGGCACTCGCCCGCTACCTGCGCGAGGAGCTCGGCGACGACACGGCCGGTGCCACCGCCACCGCCACCCCCACCGTCCCCGCCGAGCCCGACGAGCCCATCGCCATCGTCGGCATGGCCTGCCGCCTGCCGGGCGGCGTCGACGACCCCGACGGCCTCTGGCGTCTCGTGGCCGAGGGCCGCGACGGCATGGTGGACCTCCCGGACGACCGCGGCTGGGACCTCGACGGCCTGTTCGACGCCGACCCCGACAAGCCCGGCACGGCCTACGTCCACAAGGGCGGATTCCTGCACAGCGCCGCCCAGTTCGACGCCAGCTTCTTCGGCATCTCGCCGCGCGAGGCGCTCGCCATGGACCCACAGCAGCGGCTCCTCCTCGAAACCTCGTGGGAGGCCCTGGAGCGGGCCGGCATCGACCCCCACTCCGCGCGCGGCGACAATATCGGTGTCTTCTCGGGCGTCTCCATCCACGACTACATCGAGTCCCTCAGTAACGTGCCCGACGAACTCGAAGGCTTCGTCACGACGGCCACCGCCGGTAGCGTGGCCTCCGGCAGGGTGTCATACGTGTTCGGCTTCGAGGGCCCCGCGGTCACCGTCGACACGGCCTGCTCCTCGTCCCTCGTCGCCATCCACCTCGCTGCCCAGGCACTGCGTCAGGGCGAATGCTCGCTCGCCCTCGCAGGCGGTGTCGCCGTCATGGGCTCACCGATCGGCCTGCGCGGCATGTCGCGCCAGCGCGGCCTCGCCGCCGACGGCCGGGTCAAGGCGTTCTCGGCCGGTGCCGACGGCACCATCCTGTCCGAGGGCGTCGGCATCGTCGTCCTGGAACGCCTCTCGGAGGCCCGCAGACGCGGCCACCGGGTGCTCGCGGTCGTCCGCAGCTCGGCCGTGAACCAGGACGGCGCGTCGAACGGCCTGACCGCCCCCAACGGGCCCTCGCAGCAGCGGGTCATCCGCAAGGCGCTCGCCAATGGTGGCCTCGCCGCGGCCGACATCGACGTTGTGGAGGCGCACGGCACCGGCACGGAGCTCGGCGATCCCATCGAGGCGCAAGCCCTGCTCGCCACGTACGGCCGGGACCGGGACCCGGAGCGCCCGCTCTGGCTGGGCTCGCTCAAGTCCAACGTAGGTCACACGCAGGCCGCGGCCGGCGTCTCCGCCGTGATCAAGATGGTGCAGGCGCTCCGACACGGCATCATGCCGCCCACGCTCAACGTGACGGAGCCGACGCCCCAGGTCGACTGGGCGGCGGGCGCGGTCGAACTGCTCACCGAGGCCCGCGCTTGGTCGGAGGAGGGCAGGCCGCGCCGCGCCGGTGTCTCCAGTTTCGGCATCAGCGGCACGAACGCGCACCTGATCCTGGAGCAGGCACCGCAGGAGCAGCCCGCGGCGCCGGCCGCATCGACCGCCGGTGTGGTGCCGTTGGTCGTGTCCGCTGCCTCGGCGGCGTCCCTGGTGGGGCAGGCGGAGCGGTTGGCGTCCTTTGTGGAGTCCGGCGAGAAGGTGCCCCTGACGGACGTGGCCGCGGCGTTGGTTGGTCAGCGTGCGGTGTTGTCCGAGCGTGCGGTGGTGGTGGTCGGCTCGCGGGGTGAGGCTGTGGCGGGTCTGGAGGCGCTGGCGCGGGGTGAGTCTCGTCGGGGTGTGGTCACGGGCGGATTGGCGTCGGCCGCGGTCGCGGGGCGGACGGTTCTGGTGTTCCCCGGTCAGGGTTCGCAGTGGGCCGGCATGGGTCGCGAACTCCTGGACTCCTCACCGGTGTTCGCGGAGCGGATCGCTGAGTGCGCGGCGGCGTTGAAGCCTTGGGTGGACTGGTCGCTGGTGGATGTGCTGCGAGGCGATGCTCCGGCCGATCTCCTGGAGCGGGTGGATGTGCTGCAGCCGGCGAGTTTCGCGGTGATGATCGGCCTTGCCGCCGTCTGGTCGTCGGTCGGTGTGGTGCCGGATGCGGTGGTGGGTCATTCGCAGGGTGAGATCGCGGCTGCGTGTGTGGCGGGTGCGTTGTCGCTGGAGGATGCTGCCCGGATTGTGGCGGTACGCAGTCAGGTCATCGCGGGCGATTTGGCGGGCCGGGGTGGTATGGCGTCGGTGGCGCTGCCTGAGGCTGAGGTGCTCGAGCGACTTGCGCGGTGGGCCGATCGAGTCGAGGTGGCGGCGGTCAACGGTCCGTCCTCGGTGGTGATCGCCGGTGATGCCGAGGCTCTCGACGAGGCGCTGGAGGTTCTTGCCGCGGAGGGTGTGCGGGTGCGCCGGGTCGCGGTGGATTACGCCTCCCACACACGGCATGTCGAGGCGATCGAGGAGATCCTGGGCGAGGCGTTCTCCGACATCCGTGCTCAGGCGCCGCTGGTTCCTTTCTACTCGACTGTGACGGGTTTGTGGGTGCGGGAGGCGGGTGTCCTCGACGGCGGCTACTGGTATCGGAACCTGCGTGGCCAGGTCCGTTTCGGTCCCGCCATCGCCGACCTCCTGGCCGGCGGCCACACCGTCTTCGTGGAGTCCAGCGCTCACCCGGTTCTGGTCCAGCCGGTCAGCGAGATCGTGGACGAGGCGGATGACATGGTCCGGTCTCGTGTCGTGGTCGGTGGTTCGCTGCGCCGTGAGGAGGGCGGCCTGGGCCGACTGCTGATCTCGATGGCCGAACTGTTCGTCCAGGGTGTGGTCGTGGACTGGGCGGCAATGCTGCCGGTTGCCGGTGCTTCACACATTGAGCTCCCGACGTACGCCTTCGATCACGAGCATTACTGGCTGCGTTCGACTCCTGCTGTCGATGCTGTCGCGCTTGGTCAGGCGGGTGTTGATCATCCGTTGTTGGGTGCGGTGGTGGCGGTGCCGGAGACCGGTGGTGTCTTGTGCACCTCCCGGTTGTCTCTGCGGACGCATCCTTGGCTGGCCGATCACGCGGTGAGCGGGGTTGTCCTCGTGCCGGGCACGGGTCTGGTCGAGTTGGCGGTTCGTGCTGGTGACGAGGTCGGTTGCGGTGTGGTGGAGGAGTTGGTGATCGAGGCGCCGCTCGTGGTGCCGGAGCGGGG
>NZ_JBITZL010000015.1:0-103705 GCF_044546845.1 Streptomyces sp. NPDC053076
GGTTCGCCACCGCGGTCTGACCACAGCCCGGAACCGGGCTCCACCACGCCACGACGTGCCATCAGCACCTACCCACCCAACAACGTGACAGCGCCGTTGTGGGCGGTCATTTCCACGCCATCGATTCTGATGCTGCCGCCCATCACGCGTCCGTAGGTGAAAGCCGTGAAGGTGGGGCGCTGCAGGAGGCCGTCGATGGTCGACTGGGTCGGAAGGGCCGACGTCGGATTTCCGTTCGGCCTGATACCGGGCGTCGGACGGTTCACGCCGGAGGGTTGCCACACCCAGTCGGGACGGGCGTGGTCATCGGCGTAGTCCCAGTAGGGAACCGTGACGGCGGGGTGGACGGTGCGCAGCAGGTCCTCGAACTTGAGGCCGTAGGCGCGGTGCCAGGGCAGGAACCGCTGGATGGACTCCGGCGGCATCCCGGGCATGGTTCCGTGGTGTCGTTGGCTCATGTCCTTGTGGGAGTCCACGAGTTCCTTGTACTCCCGAGTGCCATGGGCCTGTCGCAGGGCGTCGTTGAACAGGTCCCGCTCGGTGTCGGTCAGCTGCCGGTGGTCCTTGCGGATCCGCTGCGATGCCCGCACGAGCTGGGTGATCAGGGAACGGAGCCGCTCCACCGGCATCGCCGCCGGCATGGACTGCGTGCCTGCGGCCATGGCCAGCGCGGCTTCTCCCACACTCGCCGGCCCGGAAGGCATGACAGAGCCGGGTGGCGTGGGCATGGGGAAGAACCCGGCCGGTCCAGCGGGCAGTTCCGCCGCCATCATCCGGCTCAGGCGCAGCCGAGCTCCTCGCTGTCGATGATCTGGCCAGGCGCCCACCTCGAGGCGGCGATCTGGGCCTCTTCGGCGGTGGGGAAGTGGTCGCCAGGAAGCGTCCGGCGAGGATGAAGCTGGTCACCCCGGCCGCGGCCTCTAGGTAGAAGCGTCGATCGACGACGCGGGGAGCTTCTCAGCCTTCGCCAGGTCCTCATCCGAGGCGTCGTTCATGTACAGCTCGGCTGCCGTCTCGGGCAGCTTCTCTGCGAACGCGGCGGCTGGGGAGTCCCAGGTGAGCCGATCAGGGCGGGTCGGGTGGCTGACGTGGACCCGTCGGCAGCTGATCGACGGCATACGGTGGCGGACCAGGAGAATCTGGCAGTGGCTGTCGCTGACGCTCGCCGCTCCGGTCGTCGTCTGGGGCGCCGCCCACGGCCCGTACCGCTCGGGGAGATCCCGCCACGGCGCACCAGACCTCGTCTGCGCAGGTACGCGCGGTTCGCGCGAGAGCCGTAGGCTCGGCGTCGACGCCACCAGGAGGCTCCTTCTGCAGATCCCCCTTTTGCGAACAAGCCGAACCCACTGGCCATGCGTCAGGTCACCACGCCCCACGGCAAGTGATCATTTCACGACCTTGATCCACTTTCGCAACAGACCCTAGTACACCCACGGTGCGACTGAGCGAGTGCCGGAGCAAGGTACGCCAGGCCGGAGGGCGGTCCGGCCGCAGTCGGTGACGCTCGCCGACTCGGTGTCCGTTGGTCCTTGCGAGACTGGTCTGATATACGGTCGCGGTGCCCGTTGCGTGGGCGGTACGGGGAAAGTGGGGGTACGTGGAGCTGCGCGACATCGAGATCTTTCTGACTCTGGCCGAGGAACTGCACTTCGGCCGGGCCGCGGAGCGGTTGCACGTTTCCACGGCGCGGGTCAGTCAGGCGATCAAGAAGCAGGAGCGCTCCATCGGTGCGGAGCTGTTCGCCCGGGACAGCCGCAATGTCCGGCTGACGCTTCTCGGTGAGCAACTGCGGGATGATCTGCGCCTCGTGCACCACGGTCTGACGCAGAGTCTGGAGCGTGCACGGCTGGCCGCCCGGGGAAAGACGGGCACGCTCCGGGTGAGCCTGTTCCCCGTCAACATCCAGGAGCTGCGCCGCTACTTCGAGACCTTTCGTGCCCGGCACCCGCAGTGGGAGCTGCGGCTGCGCATGTCGACCTACGCCGACCCCTTCGCCCAACTGCGCAACGGGGAGGCCGACATCCTGGTCACCTGGCCTGCCGTCCAGGAACCCGACCTGACCGTGGGTCCCACGCTCTTCTCCGAGCCGAGAACGCTGGCCGTAGACCTTGAGCATCCGCTCGCGCGGTGGTCCTCGGTCACCCTGGAGGAGGCGAGCGACTTCCAGCACGTGTCCACCCGCCCGGCGCCCGACCACTGGAGGGACCACTACGTCCCGGAGCACACACCACATGGTCGGTTCATCGACCGGGGCGCCATTGTGAACATCGCCGAGGAGATCTTCATGCTGGTGGGCATGAGGGAGGCGGTCGCCCTCTTTCCAGCGCACATGGCCCGCTACTACCCGCGTCCGGACATCGCCTACCTGCCGGTCAAGGGGCTGGAGCCGCTGGCGTACTCGCTGGTGTGGCGGACCGAGTCCGAGAACGAGATGATCCGTGCCTTCGCTCGCGTCGTGAGCGACCTGGGGCTCCTGCCCGGCTGAGGGCGCGAGAGGCTTCCGCGGTGCGCGACAGCCGGGTCGTCGGGGCTTCGCCAGGGGGGTTGGCTGTGGAAGTGCGTGGCATCGAGATCTTCCTGGTGCTGGCCGAGGAACTGCACTTCGGCCGTTCGCGGAGCGGCTGCACGTGTCCCCCGCCTGGGTAAGCCAGGCGATCACGGCCCGGAGCGGCGGATCGGCGCCCAGCTGTTCGACCGCACCAGCCGCAGCGTGCGCATGACCAAAGTCGGCCGACAGCTGCGCGATGACCTGCGGCCGGTCTACGCGGGCCTGCACGGTCCCCGGAACGCGCGCGGATGGCCGCCCGCGGAGTCAGCGGCCGGCTGAGCGTCGGCGTGATCCCCAGAAACGCCTACGATCTGCGGCTCTACTCGCAGACGTTCCGCTCACGGCATCCGCAGTGGGAACTGTCGATCCGCCACGCACCCTTCAACGAACCCTTCGTCGGGCTGCGGCGCGGGGCATCGACGTCCTGGTCGCCTGGCTGCCCGTGCGGGAGGACGACGTCACCGTGGGCCCGGTGTTGTTCACCGACCCGCGAATGCCGGCCGTTGCCCTGGTCCACGAACTGGGCGCCCGCACCTCCGTCTTCGTGGAGATGCTCGCCGACGTCCAACACACCAACTCGCCACAGGTACCCGACTACTGGGCCGACAGCTTCGGACCCGCACCCCCCGCCGGGCGCACGATCGAGCGCGGGCCCATGGTCACCGCGCCGGACGAGATCTACACGATCGTCAGCGCCGGCGAGGTGGTCAAAGTCAATCCCTCCCACATCACTCACCCGCTACTGGGGCTGCCTGGACATCCTCTGGCTGCCCTTCAGCGAAAGTAATCGTCAAGGCCTGTGGATGTGCGTAGTCAGCTGATCGTCAGCTGCCATCTGGTCTCTCCGTCGTGCGACTGGTTGGTGGGGGTGAAGCCGGCTGCGGTGGCGACGGCGGCGGATGCCTGGTGGTCCGGGTGGATGTGGGCGATGAGTGTGTGCACCGGGCACTGTCGGAGCCAGGCGACGAGCCCTCCGGTGGCTTCGGTGGCGATGCCGCGTCGTTGCCAGGGGCTGCCTGTCACCCAGGCGATCTCTGCAGCGGCTCCGCGGTCGTCGGCGGTGACCGTCGCTTGGACATAGCCGGCCAGGCAGGAGGCGTCACGGAGTCGGATGACCCAGTTGCACCAGGATTCGCCGGGGCTCGGTGAGCCGGCCACCAGACGTTCGTAGCGGGCGCGCAGGTCCTGCGCGGTGTCCGGGGTGCCGCCGATGAAGGTGTGCAGGCCGGGGTCCGACAGCACCGCGGCCATCTCGTCGGCGTGCTCGACCTGCAGGGGAAGTAAGTCCAGCCGGTCGGTGCGGATGGTTTCAGGCTCGAGGGTGATCACGCTGCCTCCTGGTTGGGACGTGCGACGAGTATGCCGCGCTCGAAGCAGGCGCCGGCGCAGACGAGTGCGACGAGACGGGGTGCGTTCACCGCGCGCCACCGGTGCTGGGCGGACTCGACCAGTTCGAACACCATGGCCAGAGCGGCCGCCCTGCTGCCCGCTCCCTTGGTGACCTTGGTCCGTAACCGGACGGTGGCGAAGGTCGACTCGATGGAATTGGTGGTCCGCAGATGGATCCAGTGCTCGTCCGGGACGTCGTAGAAAGCCAGCAGCTCTTCTGGTCTCGGTGATCTTCTTGACGGCCTTCGGGAACTTCGTCCCGGAGAGCCTGGCGAAGGTAGTGATGGCCTGCTCGGCGTGCTCGCGGTCCTCGACGTTGTATGTCTCCTCAGGGCCTTCTTCGCGGCCGGCTGCGCGGACTTGGCCAGGGCGTCGAGGACGTTGACGATTTCGCGGACCCAGCACCTCTGCTCGCGGGTGGCGGGGAAGACCTCGCGCAGAGCCTTCCAGAAGCCGAGCGCACCATCGCCCACGGCCAGGACCGGGGCGCGCATGCCGCGGTGGGCGCAGTCCCGCAGCAGGCTGGCCCAGGCCTCGGACGATTCGTGGTGGCCGTCGGCCATGGCGACCAGTTCCTTGGTGCCGTCCCCCCACACGTAGACGTAGTCGGTGCCGGACAGGTCGCGCTCTTGGAACGCCCGGTGGTCGGCCCGCCACTGGGCGGTCAGCCGCGTGACGGTGGCCGGCGACAGACCGGCGGCCGAGCCGAGGAACTGCTCCAGCGCGGGCACGAAGTCGCCGGTGGACAGGCCGTGCAGGTAGAGCAGCGATCTTCGGTGACCTGCGGCACCAGGACGTCAGGATCGGGGAGGAGAACCTCTCGCGCTCCCCGGTGGCCTCGTCGACCCTCTTGTCATTCACCCGCGGGGCCTTCACTTCGAACCGATTCGGCGGCGGTGGTGACCTTCCGCGGCTGGTGGTAGCCGTTGCGCACCACCAGACGCCGGCCGTCCCGGTCCCGCCGGTCGGATAACTCGGCTATGTAGGAGTTGACCTCGGCCTCCAGCCCGGCGGCGAGCATCCGCCGGGCGCCCTCCCGGACGATCTCGTCCAGCAGCGACGCCCGGCCGGCGGGGGTGCCGTCGGTGTTGACTACGGTGAGCACGGACGTGCCCTCCGGGCCGACGCGCCTACGCCGGCCTTGCTCGGTGACCTTTCGATCGATCACCAGGGAAGGTACGTCCTCCCCTGCTGATCCGCAGGTTCCGAGCACTGCTCCTTCAGCGACCTACGACCGCTGAGCTTCGGCCTGGTGTGGCGCGCCGAGACCGAGAGCGACGCCATCCGGGCCCTCGCCGAGACCGTGCGCCACCTCCACACGCTCCAGCTGTGACCCACCGTAAACCGAGGGGTTAACGACCCTTGCGATAGCCGTCGTTGTTCCCCGTACCGCCGCGCCCCAAGCTTGATCCGTCCCACGGATCAAGCAAGAAGGAGGGACGCAGCGATGAACGTCGTGTCCTCCTCGGTGTCCCTGACGGTCACCGATCCCGCCGCCTCCAGCGAGTTCTTCACCGCCCACCTGGGCTTCCGCGAAGTCCTGGTCGACGAGGACTTCGTGGAGCTCGCGCGTGACGACGCGGCCGTCGGCCTCGTCTTTGCGCGGCGCGACGTCGAGCAGCACGGGCCCGACCAAGGGCCCACCGACGTGGTCGTGTCACTTGGGGTCACCGGTGCCGCGGCCGAGTACGAGCGGCTGCGGAACGACGTAGTCGGCCTATCCGTGACTCTGTGCCAGCAGCCCTGGGGCGAGCTGGTGGTGCGACTGGTCGACCCCAACGGGGTGGTCGTCCAGCTCACCGAATGGGTGCCGCCCGCAGGAATCTGACCCACCGCCCAACAAGAGAACAAGAGCGAGAAGAGCAAGATGCAGAATTTCGACACCCCAGCCCCGATCTCCATCGTCCTCGACGTACCCGCGGGGAACGTCCACATCGTGGCCGCCGACCGGGCCGACACCACGGTCGAGGTCCTGCCCGCGGACGCCTCGAAGAACCGCGACGTGACGGCCGCCGAGCAGACCCGGATCGGCTACACCGACGGCCTCCTGTGGGTCGAGGCCGCACTCCCGAAGAGCCAGCTCATCGGCAACACCGGAGCCGTCGAGGTGACCGTCCGGCTGCCCGCCGGCTCCCGTGTCGAGGCGAAGGTGGCCAGAGCCGGGCTCCGGACCGTCGGACGGCTCGGTGACATCACGTTCGAGAGCGCTCAGGGCTCGGTCGAGATCGACGAGGCCACCGGTGCCCGCCTCACCCTCCAGGTCGGAGACATCTCGGTCGGCCGCCTCAGCCGCTCCGCCGTGATCAGCACCCGAAAGGGCGGCATCCGCATCGCCGAGGCCATGAGCGGCACGCTCGAACTGCGCACCGAGGCTGGCGACGTGTCGGTCTGCGCCGCCCCCGGAGTCTCCGCCTCCCTGGATGCCGGCACCACCCACGGCCGCATCCACAACTCACTCAGGAACACCGAAGGCATCGCCGACCTCGCCATCCACGCGACCACCGCCTACGGCGACATCACCGCCCGCAGCCTCTGAACACCACCCACTCTGATGGCCCCGTCAACCCGAACAGAAGGAACGACCATGAGCGAGTCCCTGCGCACCGTCGAGACCGCCGAGAACAGCGCTGGGCAGAAGCGCCCGGAACTGCAGAAGGCCATCGAGGTGTTCGTCGATGCCGGATTCGCCGGGATGCAGATGCGGGTGAATGACGAGCAGGGCGAGTGGATCGGCAGCGCCGGGGTGCGCAAGCTGGGTGAGACCGCCAAGCCGTCAACGGACGGACGGTTCTGGGTGGGCAGCTCCACCAAGACCTTCGTCGCGGCCCTGGTGCTGCACCTGGTGGCAGATGGCAGGATCGAATTGGACGCCCCGGTGGCCGACCACCTGCCCGAGTTGGGGCTGAACCAGCGGATCACCGTACGGATGCTGCTGCAGCACACCAGCGGGTTGCCCAGTTACACCGGCGATCTCGACTCCGAGGGCACGTTCGTGCCGGGGCTGCCCGCGGTGGGCAAGCCGTGGGTGGACAACCGGTTCCACACCTACCGGCCGGAGGAACTCGTACGGTTCGCGCTGTCCAAGCCCGCACGGTTCGAGCCGGGTACCGACCAGAGCTACTCCAACACCAACTACACGCTGGCCGTGCTGCTGATCGAGAAGGCCGGCGACCACTCGTACGCCGAGGAGATGGAGCGGCGCATCCTGCGGCCGCTCGGGCTGCGGGACACCGTGGTGCCGGGAAGCTCGCCGGAGCTCCCCGAGCCGCACGCCCACGGCTACTACCGCTACCAGGACGCCGACCAGTGGAAGGTCGTCGACGTCACCCGCCAGAACCTCTCGATCCTCGTCGGCGCCGGAGACCTGATCTCAACCACCCGGGACCTCCACACCTTCTTCTCCGCACTGCTGGGAGGCAAGCTGCTGCCCGCCCCGCTGCTGGCCGAGATGCGCACGCCGCACGGAATGCTCGGCTACGGCCTGGGCCTGTTCGTCCAGGACCTGGGCCCGGACACCGGCGTCACCATCGTCCACCACAACGGAGGCGCCCCGGGGGGCTACGGAGCACTGATGATCAGCACGCCGGACGGCAGCAAGACCCTCACCGCCGGACTCACCACCGGCGACGCCGAGACCGACCCGGCACAGGAGATCCCGAAGGCCCTCGACCGGCTCATCAAGACGGTGTTCTGCGGCGAGCAGGCCACGGACTGACGGCGCAGAGCGTCATCCCGCAGGAAACGATCCTGCATTTCCGGCCGATGACCTGGCCCTTCACGGAACTCCAGTCAGCGCCAATGTCGCAAATCCTGCGTGCCACGCATATGAAAGGATAGATCGGGGGCTCCGATGGCGAGTTCCGCAGGGCGGCCATGGCACGGGGGGCGGTGCCGGTGCACACGCGAGAGACGTCCTTGGTACAGGAGGTATACCGGCATTCGCGTTGGTGTCGCCCTGGGTATGGCAGTCCCTCGCGGACCGGACGGGCGGCCCAAAACAATGCCGTCCCCCTCCCCAGCCCTGCCTCTCCCGGGCCGTGGTCCGTGCCCGGTGTACCGCAGTTGCAGCGCCTGGTGCTGGCACCGACGATGTCGCGGGACGGGATGTTCGACGGAGCCTGGTGGCCCCGCTCCAAGCACGTCCTGGCCGAACTGCCGGACCTGATCACCGCGCTCAGCGCCCACCTCGGCCGCATCGTCCGGGTCGGCCTTGACACCTCCGCCTGGTACGAAGTGCCGCGATCGGTAGCGGGCGCGGGCCGGCCGGGGGTGGCGGGTAGCGCTCCCGCAGCCCGCCGCTTCGACGGCAGGGTGGCGGGGGGGGGGGGGGGGGGGGGGGGGGGGGGGGGGGGCGGCGGCGGGCGGCGCGGCCCCCCCCCCGGGGGGTTTGGGTGGGGGGGGGGGGGGGGGGGGGGGGGGGGGTGCGCCCCCCCCCCCCCCCCCCCCGGGCGGGGGGGGGGGCGCCCCGCGGGGGGCGCCCCGCCACCCTGCTCAGAAGGGCGCCTCTCCGCTGCCGTGCACCTGCAAGACGGGGCCTCCCTGCCGGTCACCCGGACGATGGCCAACCGGTCCTCGATGAGGAGGCAGCCAGGTGTCGATGGTCGCTGTCAGCTCGTCGAGGTGGGTGAAGAGGTGTGCGGTCATGCCGAGAGCCTGGGCTGCGCGCACGTTGTCCTCGCGGTCGTCGATGAAGAGGAAGTCGGATGGGGCGGCCCGCAGGCCGGTAACGCAGTGGTGGAACGCCGCCGAGTCCGGCTTCGCCGCCTTGGTCTTCCCGGAGAAAGCGACGAGGTTGAGGTGCCGCAGCCAGGGCTGGGCGGCGAAAAAGGCGTCCGCGTGGTCGGAGGGGATGTTGGACAGCAGTGCGACCTCGGCGCGGTCCCGCAGGCCCTGCGCGTAGGTGACCATGCGATCGTCGACCCGGGACCAGCTGTCGATGTCGGCGAGCCGCAGTGCCTCGATCGTGTCCGCGTCGATGGGGCGTGACAGCCGTTTCAGGACGGTGGTCCAGTACGCGGCCGCGGTCTGTTGGGCGGCGTCGTGGGCCGGGCGGTAGGCCCAGTAGGCGTCGGCGAAGGCGTCGGCGGGTGCGCCGCAGCGGGCGGCCATCTGTCCCAGGGCGCCGGGGCGTTGGTGGCAGGCGATGACCCCGAAGAGGTCGAACAGCACGATGCGTCGGTCGGTGGACATGGCGGGGCTCCCTGATCCGGGGTGGTGTCGCGGGCTGGGTGGGGTGGGGCGCCTGTGCGGCATCGTGGTGCCGCGCAGGCGGTCAATGTTTGCTGGACGCCAGCTCGGGTGCCGGCTCGGGCGTGGCGCCGGAGCCGGTGCGCAGGACGCCCGCGGTCATGGCGGTGGTCGCGCAGAGCAGGGTCAGCAGCAGGAAAGTGTGGTTCAGTGCGGTGAGGTGGGTCAGCCAGCCGATCACGGGCGGGCCCGGCGAGCATGCCGAGGTAGCCGAGCCCGGCGACCCGGGAGACGTTCGCGCCGGCCGCGGCGGGGTCGGCGCGGCCGGTCGCGCTGAACAGCTGGGGGATGCAGCCCGCCACGCCCAGACCGAATAGTGCCCAGCCCACGAACGCGGCCCACGTGGACGGGCCCTAGCGAACATTCTTTCTGTTCAAAAGCTCCATTTGGAACACCCTTTATGTTCGCTAGTCGATGGTGTTCAATCACGGGTATGAGCAACGCACACCGTCACTCCGTGATCGCGCAGGCCGTCAGGGAGTCGGGCCAGATCACCGTCCGAGGCCTCGCCGCGCTGACCGGCGCATCGGAGATGACCATCCGGCGTGACTTGGACGTTCTCGCCGGCCAGGGCGTGCTCGAACGTTTCCGCGGTGGCGCCCGGACCCTGTTGCTGCGCGGCGAGGAGCCGCCGTTCGCGCTGCGTGCCCGCGAGGCCGTCGACGCCAAGCGTCGAATCGCCGCCGAGGTGTCCGCGCTCATCGCCGACGGCGAGAGCGTCCTGTTGGACAGCGGCACCACCTGCCTGGAGGTCGCTCGCCTCCTGCGCGAGCGGCCGGTCACCGTGATGCCTCTGTCGCTTCAGGCCATCCACGCCCTCAGCGACCCCCCTGGCCAGGCCGTGCTGATGGTGCCCGGCGGACGGCCCCGCGCCGCCGAAGGAGCCCTGACCGGCCCCCTCACCCTCACTTCCTTGGCCGCGCTGCGCTTCGATACCGCGGTCATCGGCTGCTGCGGCTTGAACGCGGCCGAGGGCCTGACCGCCTTCGACCTCGACGACGCGGCGGTGAAGAAGGCGGGCATCGCCTCAGCCCGCCGCGTCATCGTCGTCGCAGATGGCGGCAAACTCGGCCGCACCGCCTATGCCCACGTCGGCCCCGCCACGCTTCTGCACACCCTTGTCACCGACACGACCGCACCCGACGACGAGGTCGCCGCGCTCGAAGGCGCCGGCACCGTCGTCAAGGCCGTCTGACGAACCACCGAGCCGCAGCACCCCGCATCGACGACGAGTCACCATCATCGTCGGCGTCATCCTGCTCATCATCAGCTTCGTTGCCGAGATGTGGACCACCAGCATCGTCCTCGCCGTCATCGGCCTCATCCTGTGGGGCGCCGGCCTCCTCGGTCACGCCGTCGGCGGCCGTCGCCACTACTACTGAGCTCTTTTCAGCGGGGACCCGAGAGGGTGACGTGCGCCCCTTGGTGACGGACTTCCGATCAGCGCGATCGCAAGCACATCCTTCGCGAGCAGTGATCTTCATCGTGGTGACCAAGCCGGAGCAGACGTAGGGTGCCTCGTCATGATCAGCGAGACAGGTAGCGACCAGTTGCACGCCATGGCCAGTACCGCCGGATACGGCGAGGCAGCGGAGGCTCTTGCCGAGCAGTACGAGAGCGTGACCTTCAACGAGGTACACCGCGAGGTGCTTCACCTGTTCCCCTCCCGGCCGAGCTCCGTGCTGGATGTCGGGGCGGGCAGCGGGCGTGACGCGGCGGCGTTGGCCGCCCGGGGACACCGGGTCGTCGCCGCCGAACCCACCGCCGAGCTGCGCGCGCTGGGCCAACGACTCCATGCCGGCCAGGGGATCGAATGGGTCGATGACGCGCTTCCCGAGCTCCCCGAGCTGACTCGGACAAGAACGCCGCTTCGATCTCATCCTGCTGACCGCAGTCTGGATGCACCTCGACGAACGACAGCGCACCTCGGCCATGGCCCGGTCCCAGCCAGGTGCGGCCCAGCCGCTCGCCCAGCCGGTGCATCCCGCCGGCTCCAGCAGCGCCTGCGCCACGGCCACCGCCTCCGGGAAGATCGCCGCGTCCCGGCCCACGATCCGCCACCACTCAAGCCGTGATCCCGCGTTACCGCCCGCCAGTTGGTGCAGACGGCCGGCAGCCGATCCGGGCGGGCCGTATCTACCGTCGCCCGGCCCGGGCACTGATGACGGCCATGTACGCGTACGCGAATGTACGCCACGCATACGCTCCGGGGACGTCGCGGGTACTGCGTACGTCTGGGTTACGTCCAGCGCATGCCGATGGTGGAGAGGTGCTCGACGCGCTCGGGCGTGAGCGTGGCGGCTCTGGATCTCTGGTTGCTGATCCATGCCCCCAGCCGGAGCTCCCGCTGCTCCTGGTCCTGGCTGTCATCCCCCTCGCCGCCGAGGACGATGGTCTCGACGTGTTTTCTGGGCACCTGGAGGTGTCCTTCGCGCTGGTAGTACTGCCGGGCGGCAGCGAAGTGCATCGCCCACTTGTCGGCCTGATTCATGGGGGGCTTGGGCTTCTCGTTGTCGGTGGCGGGTTGGATGCCGAGGATGTGTTCGCACAGCCATTGCTGGGCGCCGGTGAGGTTGTCCCAGCCGAGGCGAACGGAGCGTACCCATCGTCCGAGGTCCTCGCCCTGGTGCACGATGTCGCCCGGCTTGGTGGGCAGCTCGCCGCCAGCTTCCAGATGTTGTTGGGTGAGGTGGAAGGCGCGTTGCCATTCCACGGGCCAGGTGGGGCACCAGGCTGGGTCGATGTCCTCCAGCTGCTCGCGCCGCTCCTCCGCAAGCGCGCTGGCCGCCGAGCCCACCGGCAGGCCTTCGGCACGCCGCTGCTCGATGTCCTGCGCTCGTCGTGCGGCCGCCCGCGCGTTCTTCAGAAACAGCCCTACGCGGTAACCCTTGTAGGTGGCGTCCGTCGGTGCCAGGAGATGCCCGTGTTCCGCCGCCCACCCACGGGCGGCGGCCAGGCCCTCCTCCCACGCGACATCGAAGTGTGACCAGACCATGCCGAGGCGCTCCAGCTGCACGGTGCGGTCGGCGTCCATGTCGCCGCGGGTGTAGAAGCGCCTCGCGTCCGCGATCCATTGCCCCAGTGGGAAGGAGGCGAGGACGGCTGGCCACCCCTCGGGTTCCGCCTCCTGGTCCCCGCACTCGGGGACGCGGTAGGTGAACGGCACTTTCAGGTGGCCGTGGAGCCGGTTGTAGACGGTGGCGGCTTCGATGCCGAGTCGCCAGTGCTGGTGTTCGGGGTTGAGGACCCGCAGGTTGATGAACGCCGCCAGCTGCGTAGGGTCACGCGGCGTGCTGAACCTCAGCAGTTCCCGGGCCGGCACCGACAGTCGGTCGCTTCGGTCGCTCTCGGCTTCCTCACCTGTGAGGTCTCACTGATGTTGTGGGGTCCCCCCTGCGGCGCAGCGTCTTGAATGAGACTGCTTTTTCGAAGGGGCCATGTGCCCGTGAGCAGGCCTACCGCACCTTTGGTGAGCGTCCTACATGTTGAGTGAGAACGCCTGGACATGACTCGACGCTGATGCGGGATCGGTGTCGGTGGGACGCGGGATACTGGTGCCCTTGGAAGGCGGGCAGCAGGACAGCCGCGAAGACGTAGAGCGGGACGACGCCGATGCACCTAGGAGGCATGCTCTCGGAAGACCGCTACCTCGGACCGGAGCCCCCTCACCGGTGCTTGCCGGCGCGGCATCGGACTACCCTCGCACGACGGCATCTCCCTGTCTCTACTGGAGGTCGTGGAAGCGGGAGAGCCCTGCGAGCTTCGGGTCCGCGGTATCGGGCATCGGCCTGTGTGCCGGAGATCGCCGCGAACAGGGCGTGCGCGGCCGGCCTTGTTCGAGGCTTCATGTCATGACCGCCGCGTCCTCCGGAGGCGGTCTCCTCTATCACCCTGGACGCCCCCGCGGCGCCGGCCCCGCTGTGGTGTAGTCCGAGCAGCACGGCGGCGCACTGGGACCAGCCGCCGCCACCTGGTCGGCCGCGGCGCGGGCTGGCCCGCTGGGCCCCGGGGTGCGTCAGCCGGTTTTAGTTGGATGCGTTCTGGCCGGTGATGCTGGGCCGTCGGCAGGTCAACTTGCTTGGCATGCGGGACGTACGGATTGGCCGGGCAGGTAGACCGCTTGTTCGTCCGCAGTGAGACCGCGGTTCACATTTCGGCAGATGGTGCGGATTGCTGCGTCGGGCTTGAGCAGGACCGAGTCCCAAAGGCGAACAGTTTGGTCGGAACTGCCGGTGGCGAGAGTCCCGTTGTCGGGGCTGAACGCCACGGCCAGCACCCAGTCCGTGTGGCCGGCGAACGTGGTGAGGGGCCTCCCTGTAGCTACGTCCCATAGCCGTGCGGTGTTGTCCGCGCCGCCGGTGGCGAGAGTGTGTCCGTCAGGGCTGAACGCCACGGCCTCTACCGCGCCTGTGTGGCCGGTGAGGACGATGCGGGCCTTGCCGTTGGCTAGGTTCCACAGGCGTACGGTCTCGTCGTCGCTGCCGGTGGCGAGGGTGTGTCCGTCAGGGCTGAACGCCAAGGAGCGCACTATGTCGGTGTGGCCGGTGAGGACGTTGCGGGACTTGCCTGTTGTCACGTCCAACAGTCGGACGGTGTTGTCGTTCAAGCCGATGGCGAGGGTGTGCCCGTCCGGGCTGAACGCCACCGCGAGCGCGGAGAAGCCGGCCTCTTGGTTGACGACGAGTGTCTTGCGAAGGCGGCCTGTGACGACGTCCCAGAGGCGTACGGTCTCGTCGTCGCTGCCGGTGGCGAGGGTGTGTCCGTCAGGGCTGAACGCCAAGGAGTTCACCGTGTCAGTGTGGCCGTGAAGGACAGCGCGGGTCTTGCCGGTGGCTGGGTCCCACAGCCGTACCGTTCCGTCGACGCTGCCGGTGGCAAGTGTGCGTCCGTCGGGACTGAACTTGACGGCCCAAACCGCGTCCGTGTGGCCGGTGAGGACGGTTCGGGTCTTGCCGGTGGCCACCTTCCACAATCGGGCGGTCTTGTCGTCGCTGGCGGTGGCGAGCGTGCGTCCGTCAGGGCTGAAGGCTAGCGACCCGACCGGGCCCGTGTGACCTGTCAGGGCGATGCGAGTCTTGGAGGCCGGTGTGGCCAGGTCCCACAGGCGCACGGTCTTGTCGTCGCTGGCGGTGGCGAGGGTGCGTCCGCCGGGGCCGAAGGCCACAGCCTCTACCGCGCCCGTGTGGCCGGTGAGGACGATGCGCGTCTTGGCTGTGGCTAGGTCCCACAACCGGACGGTGTGGTCGGCACTGGCGCTCGCGAGGCTGCGTCCGTCGGGGCTGAAAGCGAGCGCCCACGCTTGATCCGTGTGGCCAGTGAGGATGGTGCGAGTCTTGCTGGTGGCCAGGTTCCACAACCGGACTGTCCGATCAGAGCTGCCAGTGGCGAGTGTGCGTCCGTCGGGACTGAACTTGACGGCCCAAACCGCGTCCGTGTGGCCGGTGAGGATGGTGCGGGTTTTGCCGGTGGCTACATCCCACACCCGTACGGTGTGGTCGGCACTGGCGGTGGCGACTGTGCGTCCGTCGGGGCTGAACGCCGCCGAATACACCCAGTCGTGGTGACCGGTGAGGATGGCGCGAGTTTTGCCCGTTGCTACGTCCCAAAGGCGGGCGGTGTGGTCTTTGCCGGCGGTGGCGAGTGCGCGTCCGTCGGGGCTGAACGTAACCCAGCTCACCAAGTCGTGGTGGCCGGTGAGGATGGTGCGGGTTTTGCCGGTGGCTACATCCCACAGCCGTACGGTGTGGTCGGCACTGGCGGTGGCGATTGTGCGTCCGTCGGGGCTGAACGCCACCGACCACACGGGACCTTGGTGGCCGGCGAAGACGGCGCGGATTCTACCGGTGGCTACGTCCCGCAGCCGTGCAGTGCGGTCAACGCTGCCGGTGGCAAGCGTATGACCGTCAGGGCTGAATGCCACTGAAAACACCTCACGCGTGTGAACGACCAGCCGCCGGTGCAATGGAGAAGAAAGCACGGCGGCGTTCTGCAGACTTGCCACGGCCTCCGGAGTAGGGCTCGCGCGGTATGCGTGGACAGCCAGCAACGAGGCCAGATCGGGATTCCTTTCGATGAGCGTGTTTGACTCCGCGGAGAGCTGCCGGGAGAGGCTGGCTCGTCGTTCTGCATCGGCCGTCCGCCATTGCCACAGGGCACTCCCTGCGGCAATGAGCGCGAGTGCCAGCAGAGAAGCAAGGACGGTATTAAGGCGCCTGCTACGCCGGATAGCAGCCTGTTGGCGCTGCTTACTGGCAGCGAGGAAGGCCGCGATGTCGCCCGGCAGCCGACGCTTCCGTGACCATTCGAGGCCCTCCGCAAGTGCGCTTCCGCCGAGCAGGTCCCCCGCGTCGGATGTGGCAGCCCAACGAGTCCGCCGCTCACGGGTGTTGTCCAGCCAGTCCTGGAAGCGATGGTCTTGTGCAACCCACTCGCGCAATGCACCCCAGTCACGGATCAGCGCATCGTGTACTAGCTCGGCCACCGGCTCTCCCGGAACGGCATCAGAACCGCCTCGAGAGGGACGGAGCGTCTGAGTGGTAATGATCCGGTGGAGTGTCAAGGCGGCGATGACCTCATCGACGGCTTGGCCTCCGTCTGGTGTATCGCCGGGGACGGCGGCCAAGTCGCGTAGTTCGTTGAGGGGGACCTGTGCACGCACAGCGGGAACGCTGCGACCGGGGTCGGCGGGGTGCACCAAAGAGGTCAAAATCCTCCGGGCGATGTTCCGTTGCTCGGTGGACAGGTTCTTGAGGGCGGTGTCGCACCAAGTGGTCAGGCTTCCGCTAACCGCTCCGAGGCGACGGTAGGCCGCATGGGTGAGGTATCCGTCCTGTCGCCGAAGCCATAGCTGGCTGAGCGTCAGTTCGAGCAAGGGCAGTACGGTGACGGGCGCTTGGCGGCACGCGGCTGCCTCGGGGGTGACGGCGAGCACGTCGGTGACGATCTGCTCCGGCAGCCCTGGTTGAAAGTGAAGCCCCACGTCTTGGGCTGGGAGGGTGATGATGTCGTGCAGGTCCTGATGGCTCAGGGTACCGGGCACATTGAGAAGCCCCGGCGTTGCCGCTTGCAGCAGCCTGGGCGCCAGAGCCGCCAGCTGGGGGTAAAAGTCGTCCCGCATCACTAGGATCACGCTCACCGCGGCGTCGGAGCCGACCGCCTTGATGATCTCGTCCGCTGCGGCCCGAACGCCTCGCTGCCGGCCGTTGAAAGGCTGGGTGAAGAGCTCTTCGAACTGATCGATGACCAGCAGGACACGCTGGCAGCCGGGGCTGGCTGCCAGCGTGCGGGTCACCGCTTTGGCAATCCCGTCGGTGCTGGCCCCGAAAAGTCCAGCGTGCTCGGCTTCAGCGAGCAGGTTCTGCCTAGGACGAGCGAGGACGGGCAGCCATTGGTCACTGCCCGGCAACGCGCCCGCGGCCAGCGCGCGCAGCACGCCGGCCTGGATGAGAGACGACTTGCCTGAGCCGGACGGCCCGAGCAGCAGCGTCAGCCGCCGCTGTCCCGCCAGGTTCGCAACGACCTGCCGCACGGCGTCCTTGCGGCCTTCGAACCAGCGCGCCTGTTGCGCAGTGAACGGCTCCAGACCCCGGTAAGGGCACATCTCCCGCACAGTCAGCCCGGGCAGCACTTCCCGCAATACCTCTGCGGGGGTGACGTAGGCGATCCCCTGCCCACGCTCGTAGGCATCGGGGGCAGCAATCTCAGTCAGCATGCCAATGACGAGACCAGTCGCCTCATCAAGGACGGGCCCGCCGCTGAACCCAGTCGTGAGGTCGTTGGCGGAAGTCAACTGAACAAGCATGCCCCCGCCCCCGGGCCCTGCCGGCAATAGATCGCCGGCCACACCGAAGCCAAAGTGTCCCTCGGGCCGAGCCTGGGCGGGAAACCCAAACGAACGCACGTGATGGCCCCGGCAACCCACCGCCGAGCCCAACGGCAACACCCCCATGCCCGCCGGGGCACCGATCAGCCGCACAACGGCCACATCTTCGGCCTCAGTAGCACGCCACTGATCCTCCGAGATATGGCCCATGACCGGGCGCGTGCCTCCCACATGCGGGAAGGCCACGCGCACTTTTCCACCCGGCCTGCCTCCTGCAGCCTGGATGACATGCGCACACGTGACCAGGACGCCTTCGGCAACCAGGAATCCGGCTCCGACCGCCTTCCCGGTCGGTCCGAGAATCTGTGCCACAGCGGTCGGCAGGTCCGGAACGATGCTGCCGTCCGGCACCTCAGTGCTCTTCACGGCTCAGTCCCGCCTCTCACGTGGGCGAGGGATGACCGGCTTCGTCCATTCACGACAAGGTCACCTTCAGGTGGCAACCAGCTTGGCCCTTGGTGATCACGGCCCCAGCCTCAACGGCGAGATCAACACCGAACTCGACCGCTACCTCGTCCGGACCGGCCTTACGCAATTGATCAAGCGTGGCACGCGCCGCCGCAGTGACAGGCTCTAGAGCATCGTGCAGAGTCACCGGTAGCTCATGGACGGCATCGCTGGGTGTCGTGAGTTCCGAGGCCAGCACCCTTGCTACGCACGGCACTGCCTCTGACTAAGTTGAAAGCTGGAGAATATCCCTATCTAGGATGCCTTAGTTTTACCGTCAAGCTTTAGGAGGGAACCCCCTTTAAGGTGAAGGAAGCGACACCTTCAGTCTGGCATTCGCGGATAGAATCCGGCATCTCGATGATTGAATTGATTGTGGTGCACTCTTATTGATTTTCGACTGTTCAGGGTGACGTTGGATCGCGGATAACAGGGTGGTGCCGGCCCGGGCCCGCCCATGGCCGGCAGTGTCCCTCAGTAGGTCGTCGAGACGACCAGCCAGTCCCCGGCGTTGCCAGGCCCTGCCCGTCGGTGAGATCGACGCTCACGACTTCGGATAAGCCCGTAGGCCAGGGGCGCGCCCCGGTGATGCCCAGCGGATCTTCGCAGCGCCAGCCCCGAGAGGTGACACCGGCTCCAATCGTCACCACCCGCATATAAACAGCGGGCGGCAGCGACGCTTCATCGCACTCCTCGACGACGCGCTGTTGCGTGCCGAGGCTGCCGGGCCTGCCGTGAGCCCCGATGACTGCTTTTTCCAGAGCCAAGCTGACTCAGCTGGTCGTGGGAAGAGTTGTACGGCCACCAGGTGGTTCACCGGCCGTACGGCAGTGGGCAGATTTGTCTGGCCTCTACGGCTACCTCAGCCGCCTGCGGCTGTCCTGGACCCCGCCCGGGCTGCGACCGGGTCCCATCTGTGACGGAGCAGTGATCTTCAGGGGGCGGCTGCTGCGGTCTGGTGTCCCGTGATGGCACCGGGGGAGTGGCGTTGGGATCATTGGCGGGTCACCGCCCGGGAATGCGTCCCTCAGGGACGCTTGATGGTCGGGCTGATGAGGTTGCGAAGCACTGGCCAAAGTCAGCTCCCGCTGGCGGATGACTCGGGAGCGCTGGCCGAGCGCCGGGTTGCTGCGCGCCGGTGAGTACACCACCGTCTCCAAAGTCTCGGCTTCCTCCCGTGAGCGGAAATCATCCAGGCCAGTCCGTTTCGTCGGGCGGCCCCGGGGCCCAGTGGAGGCCCGCACATCGCACAAGCCGTCTACGCCGCCCCGGCCCCGGCACAGGCATCAGCCTTCGGACGCCTCGGCGCGTTGCTCGTCCAGATCGAAGCCCAACCGCTCGGCTTCGACCATGACGTCCGTCCACAACGCCAGCGGCGACAACAGCGCCCATTTCTCGCCACGCGCGGGGTCGTCGAGCAGCACGGTTTCGGTATAGCCGTCGCTCCAGTCCTCCCCGCGGGCAGTTCCGTTGCTCCAGCCACGTTCTGTGATGGTGCAGGTCATCAGCCAGGCGGCCGGGTCGTCGTCCTGGGAGACGGCCGGGTCGCGCCAGTACTCGTACAGACCGGCGAGCGCCATGACCTGGTCGTCTTCGGGGTGGATGAAGTAGGGCTGCTTGCGTGCTTTGCCGGTGGCCGGGTCCGTGCCCGGCTGCCACTCGTAGAAGCCGTCCGCGGGGAGCAGGCAGCGGCGCTTGACGAACGCGCGGCGGAAGACCGGTTTCTCGTGCACGGTCTCCACCCGGGCGTTGATCATCCGCGCGCCGATCTTCGGCTCCTTCGCCCAGGACGGCACCAGACCCCAGCGCAGCGGCCGCAACTCCCGTGCGGGCGCTGCCCCGTCGTCGTCGCGCGGGGTGCGCTCCAGGACCGCCCAGACGTCGTTGGTCGGGGCGACGTTCCAGTTCGGTGCGAGCGCCTCGGTGGCTGGCCACTCGTCGGCGTGGAACAGCTGCGCCAGGTCCTGCGGGCGCCGGGTGGAGACGTATCGGCCGCACATGCGACCACTCTCTCACCGCCCGGTCGCTCGACGAGATACCCGGGCGGTGAGGCAGTCCACGTCGTCTTCGCCCACCGGAAGATCGAGAGGGCTGAGCAAGCTTCGAAGGACCGCATCCCGATGAACGTGAGGTGCATCAGGTGCGGTTTACAGGACGTGCCTGCGTTTGCGGGCAGGCCGGGGGCTGGGGTCGGATGCGCAGGAAGGTGCAGTGCTTGGTGCTCGGGTTCAGCACTGCGACTTTCAGCGGGCTGCGGGCGGCGGCCTGGATGCGGGCGAGCCAGGTTTGGCTGGGTACCAGGATCGTCAGCTCTGCCGGCCACCGGGTGAGTGCTTCAGGATCGGGGCACACCACACCGGCGAGCCGGAACTCCCGGCCCGGGTGGGGCCTGCTGTAGACGAGCAGCCCGTTGCCGTGCGCGGGACTCTGGCCGCCGTACTCGACCGTCTTGCCGGAGACGGTGCGGACGAGCCGAGCGAAGGCGGGCCACACCCCGGCATCTATCCCGGCGTGTTCGAGGAACACGGCCAGACGTTCCTGCTCGGTCCGCCGCTCCTGTGCTTGCAGCAGCGCCTCCTGCAGACGCCGTTCGGCGGCAGCGGCGTGCGCGGCGGCAGACCGGCGGGCCTGCCCGGCGGCCCGGGCACGCGCGGCGGCATCGGCATCCGCCTCCAGCCGTGCGCGGGCGGCCGCCAGTTCCACGTACGCGGGGGCCGTCCACCACACCGTCCCGCCCGGTCCGGTGTGGGGGTGCACACGCCCCTGGCAGATCCACCGGATCGCATCGCCGAGCAGGCAGGTGATGTGGGTCCAGCCCGCCTTCCCAGCCAGCGTGCACGGGACCCAGGTATAGCGCGCCAGACCGTGCCGCACCGACCAGCCGGCCCCGCGTTCTTCGGGGTACTCCACCCGCAGAGAAGGACGGCCCGCTGCCACGGCCGCCCCTGCAGCCCGACCCAGCACACCCCGACACCGTCGCGCGCATAGCGGTCCGTCCGCATCCGCGCATCCTGTGGCGTCATCGGCGACAGCTGCGCTTCCAGGGCCATGAACGCACGGTCCTGCTCATCGAAGACCAGCACGTCGGCACGCCAGTTCCCCGTCTCGCTGCTGACCTCCAGCTCTGCCCTCCACCCCGCCGCCCGGGTGGCCATGGCCAGCTCCAGCTTCAGCAGGTGGTGCTCCGGGGACTCGTTCGCCAGCTCGCACTCGCGCGGACGCTCCTGGTGGTAGAAGTGCCGGGCATGGCGTGATGAGACCCGCGCGAACACCCGGCCCCCACACTCCGGGCACGCCAGCTGCAGCCCCTTGACCCGGTGGACGTCCTCCCAGGCACGGCCGCACCCGAGATCGTCCAACGACGCATCCAGCCGCCCCCAGTCGGCGTGGACCGCGGTGAACCCCATCCGCCCTCCCCAATCACGCCCGGTGCCTCAGGCCAGTGCCCGGTAGTTCTGCGGCTGAGCCGCGCCTCGCTCGCGCGTTCGAGATCTCCGAGCCGCCAGAAAGATCCGGCCTTCGGTGTAGCGCAGCGCCCGTCCGACGGCCGCAGCCTCCTGGTGGGGGCGCAGCTTCATCCGTGGTACGGGCGTCGGGGGAGGGGGTCGCCGATAGGACGTCTACTCCTCGTCGTCAGACACTTCGATTGGCAGGTCTCGCGGGATCTCTGCAAGCCGGCCCCGCCAATCGCCACCAACCTGGATCTCGCTGAACGCCTTGTGCAGAGCTGCCTCCAAGGGAGACAGATCGGGCGCGACTCGCTCGGCGATGCTTGCCAGAGTGGCCTGCATCGCAGGAGTGTTCAGCAACGCGCTGACGTGCGCTTCACCCAGCAGCCGCGGACGCTCCGCGTCCGAAGGGAGCTCCGGCAACCCGGGGGATGTCCTCCTCCGTGATGGGGTCCGGACGCCTGGAGTCCAGGACGGTTACGGCCTGGTCGTCCGCCGTGCTCAACAGGACGCGTGTCTGCCAGGCGTACGCCCGCTGATACCCGTCGCCCCGGAGCGGCTCCCTGAGCAACCACCGGACCCAGACTGTAAACCAGTGGTGACCGCCGACCTCGCGGCCGCTCACCTCCAGCACCTTGTCCAGCGCCACCGCCGTAGGAGCCCAGCTGGACGTTCCCAGCTTTCGGAGCTTGTAGGTATCCCCGTCTTGGAGCAGCCGTGCGCCGCTGATCATCCGATAGCGCTTGGTGGATGCTCGAGCCGCCTCCAAAACCACCGCGCGGGTCTCCGCGGTGTCCAGGAGCTCTCGTCCTCCATGCCGGCGATGTCCCGCTGCATCGGCTCCGGCAACTTCCCGTCGCTGGAGTGATCCGTGTCGTTGCTGACGAAGTACACGGTCTCTTCCGGGTGGTCGCGCGCGTACTCGACCGCCGTCAACCAGATCGCGGCATCGCGGGCCCCTGTCTTGTGCTTGCCGCTGTTGACGGTCTTGCACGGCTCGATCAGGTTCGTCTCCCGGTACAGGGCTTGCTGGTAGACAGCCGGGGACGTCTCCAGGACTTCCGTGATGGACGCGTACCGCTCCCGCCAGTGCTCACGCACGTGCTCATCCTGCCACCTTTTCGGGTGGGCGACGTGATCCCAAGGCGTGGCCTTGTGCAGCTCATCTACAGCCGCCCTGGCCGCGTCGTGCTTCGCCTGGTAGGCCAGGACCTGCTGTGCGGCGACCTCCTCCACGGCGATCCACGGAGTACCCACCCGCTCCACGCCCGCGGCCCGGATGGCGCGGAGCATATCTGCGACAGAAGACCGCAGACTGGTCCCTTTGATGATGTTTGCGTCCAAGATGATCAATGCGGGACACTCCGTCTTCCTCAACTCCGAGCCATACGGGCACACCCTCTCAGCTTCTGATCACGAGGGGCAGGGAGAATTTCGACACCGACGGCCAGTCCACCGACGCCGTTCACGGCGGCTGCGCTGGGGCGCGCCCGACCGAAAGGTCTTCGCCGCCCTGCAGCGCGCCGAGCCACTTGCCGCGCTGCGCCCGCCCCGGCGTCGCCGCCCGCACAGCACGGTGCCCCCTCATGATCCGGCTCCCCTTGCACAGCCAGGAGCCAGGGCAGACATTTCGACCACCTCCACCCGGGCCGCGTCGCTCGCAGCCCGGGGCGGCCGGCGGACGCCCCAGCGAGCTCGCCCGGCAGTTCGGGGTGATTTCGGCCGTCTCACCGGTGATTTCCGGTATCCGGCCGACAGCGGCGGCAAGGCTCGCCATCATGGCCCTGCCGTCAGTTGCGCTGGGAGGAAACGATGGGCAAGCACGAGAAGCCGCCGGCCGATCCGAGCTCGGGCAACCCGCCGCCCGGTAACAGCGACGGGCAGGTCCCTCCGCCTCCGCCCAGCGACGGCAAACACAAGAAGTAGGCCAGCACGGTGGTGATCACCTCCGACGTCGACAGCCTCCGCCGGTCCGTGGCCGCTGCTATGGACCAGCGGGGCGACTGGCCGCAGCGCTCCGCCTGGATCCGCGGGGCCGTCGACGAACTGCCCCGGCACCGGTTCGCCCCCCAGCGCTTGTGGCGGTGGGATGGGCACGCCTATGTGCCGGTGGATCAGGGCAGTGATCCGGCCGGCTGGGCGAGTGAGGTGCATCCCGGGCCCGATACGGCGACCGTCACCCAGGTCACGGACGGACTGCCGACATCGAGCCTGTCCAGCCAGGCCGTGGTGGTCGACATGCTGGACTCACTGCTGCTCGAACCCGGCCACCGGGTGCTGGAGCTGGGCACGGGCAACGGATGGAACGCCGCCCTGCTGAACTGGCGGGCCGGCCCGGGACATGTCGTCAGTGTCGAGGCAGACCCCGTCCTGACCGAGACGGCACGTCGCGCACTGGCCGAAGCCGGCGCCGCGGTGGACGTGTGGGTCGGCGACGGGAACCAGGGATGGGCGCCCGCGGCCCCCTACGACCGCGTCCTGGCCACCTACGCCGTCGAGCGGATCCCGTGGGCGTGGGTCGAGCAGACGAAGCCGGGCGGGCGGATCGTCACCCCGTGGGGCCGTCTTGGACACGTCGCGCTGACCGTCGCCGACGACGTCCAGTCCGCCACCGGGTGGGTGCAAGGCCTGGCCCAGTTCATGCCCGACCGCCGCACCCTGAACCCCGAGCCCGGCTTCACCCAGGTCCGCGCTCGCAGTGAATCTCACGGGGAGCGGCCCTTCCTCCGCGACCTCGCCCCTCTCCAGGACGACGTCCATCTACGGTTCGCGCTACGCGTCGCTCTGCCGTACCTCCGCATGACCCTCGCCCGGGACGCGGACGGCCTCAACGCCTGGATCCACGACACCGAGCGGTCCTGGACCGTGCTCTCGGCCATCGGCAACGGCCGCACGGTCGCCACCCAGGGCGGCCCCCGCAGCCTGGCCGACGAACTGGAAGCGGCCTGGGACACGTGGCTGGCTCTGGGCAAGCCCGCCCTGTACGACTTCGGGATGACCGTCACAGATAGCGGCACCACCCAGTACATGTGGGTCAACGACGCCGACCACGGACCTCGTTGGCCGATCATCTGAACGATCGTTGCGCAGATGCTGGTCGTACCAGTCGAGCTCGGGTTCCACGCGCCACGCCAGGGCAGCTTCCTTCCGCTGGCGCTGCTCCTCGGCCCAGTCGAACTCCGCGCACGGGTAGGAGTGCAGCGGCCCAGGCGGCCCGGCCAGGATCCGCGAGCGGCCGTCCAGCAGGGCACGGGTGACCCTCTCGCCGGCACCGATGGCCGCGGCGAAGTCGATCAGCAGTTGCTCGCTGGCCAGAGCCCGGCCGTTCAGGGCGTTGTCGAGGTCCCTGCGGGAGAACCGGCCCCCGCCCGCGGCGACGATCGCGCCCGGCGTGGGCCGCCGGCGGCGGCGACCATGAGGGCCATGGCCCTGCCCATTCCGGTAAGTCCCTGCCCGCCCAGGACGAGTCCGGCAAGACAGGGGGCGAACCGCGCGTCGACGTACGGCGCCCAGACGATCTCGAGGGGCTGCGTCGTCCCGCGGCCCTCAGAGACGTTGGTGCCCTCGAACAGACGGCGGTGGCGTTGTCGGACCTGTCTGCAAGGGTGGTCGGTGTGCGGCAGGGTGCCGTCGGGCGGGGTGCGGGAGGCGACATGGGGACGGGACCGGGGGACGGTTGGGAGGGCGGTGTCGACTGGGAGGGCTGGCTTGACCACCGGGACATCCGGCGACGGCTCGACCAGGGCGCCGATCCGGAGGCGCTGCCGTGCCGGGAACGGCCGCTGCACCGGGCCGTGGCGTTCGGCTCGCCCGAGGTCGTCGCGGAGCTGGCCGGGCGCGTCGCCGACGTCGACGCGCTGGAGGACGGTACGACCGCACTGTGGGAGGCGGTGGTCGGGCACCGGCCGGAGATCGCACGCGTCCTCGTCGCCGCGGGAGCCGACCCGTGGCGGCCGGTGCTGGCCGGCTGGTCACCGGGGCGGCTGAGCCTGGCCGGGCCGACACCGGGCCTGTTCCCGCTGCCCGAGGGCGAACCGGGGCTCAGCGAGGCGGAGTCCGCGGCGGCGCGGGACGGCCGGCGGCGCATCGCGGCCCTGGCCGACGTCGGCTACTACGACGGCACGGGACTGGCCTGCGTGGCCGGCATCGACGCGCAGGAGGCCGTACGGCGCCTGGCAGCGGTGCCGCCGGGCGCCGGGCTGCTCGCCGAGCTGCTGGACGACCCGTACGGCGTCGACACGGACGACAGCCTGCGCATCGTCGGGGTGACGACCGTACAGGGCGGTTGTGTCGTCACCCAGCCCTGGGGGTACGGGCCTCAGATGCCGGGCGTACAGGCCCTGCTCTCCGCCGGCACCGTCTGCTACGGCATGTACGCCAACCCCAAGAGCGGCAACCAGGGCAGCCTCGTGCGCGACGGTGTCGTCGAGGGCTGGGACCTGCACCCCGGCGGGGGCCCGGACACCGGTACGCCTCCCGAGGAGGTCCTCACCGCGTACCTCTACGGCTCCCACGCGATCGCCGAGTGCTGCGCCCACGCGGGCCTCTTCCCCGCCGACCCGCTGCCCTTCACCGGGCCCCCCGACCTGTGGGTGGAACTCCCCCAGCGCGACTACTGGCAGCACTGACCGGTACCCCTTCCGAGGGGCCCCGCGTCGGGCCGGCAGGTGTGTGCGAGCCGCGGCCTGCTCGCCGTCCCCGGGTGCGGCGGGCCGTGCACGGATCGGGGGCGGGGCGGGCGGTGAACGAACCGGGGTCCTTCCGCGTCGTTGCGGTAACCGAACCGGAGGAGTCCCATGAGTGCTGGACGTTTCCCGGCCCGCCCGCTGTCCGCCGCCGCGCTGACGGGCGCCGTGCTGTGCCTCGTGACCGCGTGCGGCGGCACCGCCGAGTCCGTACGGAGCCACGCGGCCGGTGGGCCCTGGCACACCGCCGCACGCGGGACGACCGCGTGGCGGGAACCACCCGCCTACGGCTACATGAGATGATGACGCCCTGCGCCTCACTCTCCGAGGCGAACCCGCCCACCGTACCCACCGCTCCTTCGCCCAGACCGTCCAGCTTCTGGAGCTCTTCCTGCACCGCGAAGGCCGCATCCCCGCCGCCCGCGAGACGATCCGCGTCGACAGCGACACCGTGAAGCTCGGCGCCTGTCGTCCCCGTCTACATCCCGCCCGGCGCCGACGGCGAGAACATCCTCGGCACCGCCTACGAACCCGTCTGGGCGATCGCCTGCGCGCTTCCCAGCCGCGTGCGGCCATCCCGGGAGCCGACGGCGTCCACACCGTCGCCCTCGTCATCGACGAGGACCAGCACCGGCCGCTGGCCGACTACTGTCACACCATGCTCGACCGGCTGCAGGAGCACTACGCCGCGCGCGCCCAGGCCCACTGACAAGGCGGGCAGCAGTGCCCCTGACTGTTCTCCGATCTCGATGCCCCCCTGCGCGCAGGCGAGCGGTGCCCGTTTCCACCGCGCCCCGTACCGGCACAGCGTGACGTCAGCCGGATGTCTCCCAGCCGGTGGTGAACAGCGCGCATTCGAGCAGGTCGGGGCTTGCGCCGGACGGCCAGCTGTCGCCTGCGGCCAGCTGTTCGGCGGCGGCGTGCATGAAGGAGAGGTAGACCCGGTAGCGGTGGGGCGACCAGTTCCCGTCCGACCAGACCCAGGAGGCGACCGAGCCGTCCACATCGTGGCCGCTCTCGCGGCCGACCGTGGCGGCCATCGACCTCAGGCGTCTGGACAGCACCCGGTCGAGGATGAGCGGCCGCACGCCGTCGACGGGCGGCAGCGCGATGCCGGTGAAGTAGAGGAACTTGGTGAAGAAGGCTGGCCCGAGCCCGGGAACCTGCCCCTGGAGCGCGGCGTACGCCTGTGGTGCACCGTGCTCGCGCAGTGCGGTGACCGCGGTGGCCAGCGCCGAGTCCAGGCCGTCGAAGGCCAGGATCTTATGCAGGGTGGCCGGGCCGCTGCCGCCGGGAGTGCCGCGCTTTCCCTTGCCCCACACATACGTCGCGACCAGTGCCTCCCTGAACGCCTCGCGCCGCAGCGCGCCGGCGACGGCCGAGACCACCTCCGCCCGGCTGACCGCAGCGTCACCGCCTGCGGAGTTGGGCGCCAGCGCCTCCGGCCACGGAGTAATCTGCGCCCACCGGCTGGGCGTATAGCGGATCGTGTGCGCGCCGGGTGTCCCGTCCGCGTAAACCGACGCATTCACCTCCCACCAGTGGCCCAGCGCTCGCACGACGGCGTCGGGCAGCAGGCGTGCGGCCATCTCGCGGTCCACCGCGTCCGCACGCTCCTGGCGACCCTGCCCGTCCTGTTCGGTCACGAGCCGTTCCCTGCCTGACGTACCGCCGGCCGTGGGGAGGATGCGGCGGATTCCTTCGGTTCGGGCTGGCTGCTGCGGCACGCCCCCGCCCGGCACGAGCTCGGCGGCGGCCTGTTCCAGTTCCTGCCGGCGAAGTTCGCCGCCCTCAATCAGGTACCTGTCGGGCAGGGGCCGTGCAGGCAGCCCCCAGACGCGGGCACGGGTCCGCACTCCGATGTCGCGGCTGACGACCACGACCCCCGAGGGAGCGACGGCCTGGTACAGACGCAGTGCCGAGGCCACCAACTCGTCGTCCGGCACGGGAAGGCGGGCATGCCCAGGCTCATCGGCCCCGACGAACACTGGCGTTCCGTCGTCCGCGATCGCCTTCTCGGGCCCTGCTTCCAGCACCGACTCCAGCAACCGGAACACGCCGCGCGCCCGCCGGGAGATCTTCTTGTCCCCCGTCTGGTAGCTCTTGGTGTCGATCTCGTCGACCACGACGCGCGGCACCATGACCGCGGCGCCCTTTCCGAACACCTTCTGCCAGGAAACCTTGTCGAACCGCGTGAAGTGCAGCGTGGTGTTCGTGTCCAGCACCGCGTACCGCACGGCACCGACGCGCCCGTACCGCTCCTGCATGGCACGCACCCGGTTGGCCACGGATCTGAAGTAGTCCTGAAGCTCGGCAAGTTCCACATACATCATCAGCCGGGCCTCCTCCAACGGCGCGGTGAGGATCGCCCGGTAGCGGCCCGCACGGAGATGCCCCGCGATCTCCCGGTCGCCGAACCGCCGGTTGAGCTCCTCGGCGGCCTTCCAGGTCCACTCGTCGTACCGCTTGCGCACGGCCCGCATCTCGGCCTCGGCTTCCGCGCCCGTTCTCATCATGTGAGGGATCCGGTTGGAGACGTCGTTGAGACTCCCGCCCACGAGATCGTTATCCAGGAAATCAATTGCCTCGGTGCAGGTCGTTCCGGCTCTCAGCATGCCCTTGTTCTCTCCCCCCCGGGAGGGGGCTCGGTGCGCCCTGTCCCGGCCCATCCTGCCAGCGCTGCTTACGTCCGATGCGAGTTTCGCTTCCCTCGCACGGTGGCCGTCCCGTTCCAGGGGGACGAGGAGTGGTACGAGGCGGCAGGGATCATGGTCGAGGCGATTTGGCAGCGGGTGAGACCGCCGGGGTGCGCCGCTGGAGGGGCGCCGAAACTGCCAGGACCACCTAGCCGCACTTCATGGACAGTGAGATCCCTCAGCTGTGACAGGGCAGCGGGGCGGCCACGCCCGCGCGAACGCTCTTACCGCGATCGCCGCTGACTGGCGCCTGCCCCGACACCGAGCCCGCAGCTCGGTGTCGGGCTGGGGGGGGGCACGCTGGTGTGGTGCAGAACTGGTGGGCACCGCGCAGCGTGGTGCGAAGATGCAGCTGGGTGGCCCGGCTGTCGAGGCGTACGTCGAGGGCGCCGGGAAGCGTGCTGTGGGCACGCAGGCCCGTGGGCAGCCGGGAGGCATCCAGGCCGTCACGCCTGGCGATAAGAGTGCCGAACTCGTGACGGCTCACCGCATCGGGCCCTGCGAGATGGCGGACGCCGGCGGCGTCGCCGCACGCCAGTTCCAGGAGGGCGGCGGCCAGGTCGGCGACGTGCACCGGGCAGCGGGTGTCGTCGGTGAACAGGGCGCCGTCGCGGGTACCGGCGGCCAGTTCATGCACGACGCGCTCATGCACGGAACCCCCATCGCCGATGATCAGCGACATGCGGGCGACGACGGCCCGCGGATGCACGAGAAGGATCCCGGTCTCCGCCGCCGCCTTCGCCGCCCCGTACGGGGTGACGGGGTCAGGCAGGCACGACTCGTCGTAATGGACTCGGGCGCCGGAGAACACCGCGTCGCTGGACACGTGGACCAGGCGGCTTCCATACTTCGCCGCCGCCATCGCCAGCCGGACGGGCCCCTGAGCCGTTACCGCTCAGTCGGCGTTGCCGCTCGATGCGTTGATGACAAGATCCGCGCCGACTTCGGTCATGACGGCGTCCACGCGTCCGGGGTCCCGCAGGTCAAGTGCGTACCACGCGGCGTGGGAAGTGGTGCCGGGCCTGGTCGCGTAGGTCGCGGCCGTTAGGAGCCCGGCCATGGCCGCCCGCCGGACCAACTCGGCGCCCAGAAAGCCGCTCCCGCCGATGACCAAGACCGTCATGACACGACACGGTAGACCGTCCCAGCCGGTATCGGACACGGCACCACAGAAGCGCGAGCGGGAGACGAGACTGGAGAACGCCGACGGTGGGCCTGGTGGGCGTCGGTTGAAGAGAGCGCTCTCTTTGACGGGGCGAACTCTACGGCGGCACCTCCGCGCCGTCCGGCAGGCTCTGCGCGCGGCGCGCGGGGAGGACTCTCTGGGCAAGACGCGTCCAGACCGGCTCGGCTGCTTCTTCGGTGTCGTCGGTTGGCACATCGCCCGCGACGGCCGCTTCAGTTAGTCGTGCTGGTGCGGACTGCCTGGCGTATGCGGGGGTCGGCGGTGCGGTCGTCGGCTATGTGGCTGAAGTGCTGGGCGGATTGCGGGTGGTCGCGCAGCACGGCGGCGATGACGGATGCGGCCTCATTGTTCAGGGCTCGCAGCCAGGGGCCGATTTTGTCCCGGGCGTTCCACTGGTCCCAGGTGCCGTCCCAGGTGCACATGGTGTGGGCGGCCTCTTCCAGCAGGTCCCAGTCGCGGTGGTTGGCGGCGTAGGAGCAGATGCCGTGCAGCCAGATCACGACCGCTACGGCGTCGCCGAACTGCACGATGTGGGTGGCGTCGCCGTCGACGTGCTCGGCCAGGGCGCGCAGGAGGTTGTGAGCTTGTGCGGGGTTTCGCCCGAGGGCTGGTCCGGCCTGCTGGATGTCGAGGTGGGCGAGTACGCCGACGTGGAGTTCGTAGTCCTGGGGGTGGTCGCCGACCAGGTCAGCAGCGTGTCCGCGGCGGCCGAGTCGGCGGTGCGGGCGGCTTCGAGCAGCGTCTGGGCGGCCGGGAGGGGGTCTTCGGGGATGGCCGCGTGTTCGCGGTCGACCAGGGCGAGCAGGTCGCTGACGGTCTGGGGGCGGCGTGGCGGATCCTGCTGGGTGGCGGCGCGGACGATGGTGTGCCACGGGCCGGGAGGGGGCAGCAGCGGCAGGTTGGTCTCCGGCGGTTTGCCGGTGAGGGCCCAGGTGACGACTCTGCCGATGCTGTAAATGTCACTGGACGCCGTGGCATCGTGCGGCGTTCCGGACAGTTCCGGGGCGGCGAAGCCCTCGGTGCCGATGTAGAGGCGGGTGCGGCCACCTTGGTGGTCTGGCCTGGTGGCCGGCGAACGATGCCCCAGTCGGCGAGGGTCCAGCGGCCTTCGAAGTGAAGGATGTTCGACGGTTTGATGTCGCGGTGCAGCCAGCCGTGCCCGTGCGCGGCGGCCAGCACCGAGGCCAGGGCGTCGACCAGGGCGCGCAGCTCGGCCGGTTCCCGCAGCAGCTCGTGGCGTTGTGCGGCGGTCGCGTCCGCCCAGGGCATCACGAACCAATGGTGCCTTGGGTGACGTCTGTGGTGTCACACTCCGGTTGCGCCCTGGCCATGCGGGTCGCAGTCTGCCGACATGGACTACAGCCCGGAAGCAGGCATGCGGCCCATTCTGGTGACCGGTGCTGCGGGCAGCGTCGGGGCCGTCGGCAGGACCGTGGTCCAAGGGCTGCGGCGCCGGGGCTTCCAGGTCCGTGCTCTGGTGCGCCAGGACGACGACCGAGCGCAGGCGCTGCGCGCCACGGGTGCGGAAGTCGTGGTCGGAGACCTGACGTGTGCCCGTGATGTCGCCGACGCCCTCGACGGCTGCGGCCGGATGTATTTCGGCATGGCCGTGTCGGCCCAGTATCTGCTGGCTGCCGTGACCACAGCGGCGGTCGCGCGCGCCTACGGACGCCTGGAGGCGTTCGTCAACATGTCGCAGCTGACCGTCTCCGAAATGGACGCCACCAGCGGCTCCGAGTCGCACCAGCATCGTCAGCAGTGGCTGGTCGAGCAGGTTCTCGACTGGTCAGGCCTGCCCGTGGTCCAGGTCCGGCCCACCGTCTTCATGGAGAACCCGCTCTTCAAGACCGTGTTCTCCTCGATCGCCAAGGACGGCGTCATCAGGTGGCCGTTCGGCAAGGCCAAAACCTCCCCGATCGCAGCCGGTGACGTTGCCGCCGCCGTCGAGGAGATTCTGGCCCATCCGGCCGGGCACGTCGGCCGGACCCATGAGCTGACCGGTCCCCGATCACAGGACGTCACCGCCCTGGCCGCGGAGATTTCCGATGCTCTGCACCGCACGGTCGGCTACACCGACGTCCCGTTGCAGGAATGGCTCGACAACGATCTCGCGGCACTGGGACTGCCGGCCCATGTACTCCAGCACATCTCCACCATGGCTCGCCTCCACCAGGCCGGGCGCTATGACCGCCAGGCAGACGGCATGGCAGAGATCACCGAGCGGTCCGCCGCAGGAGTAGCCGAGTTCGTCCGCAAGAACCCCGAGCTGTTCACTCGCTGACGCCGACAGCCACCGTGAGGCACTGCCGCGCGGCGGGGCCCGTCGCCCCGCACGACCTCGGCACACGCCCGAGGCCCTCGGCTCCGCCGGGCAGACGCCACACCTGAGCGCCGTCGACGCGCGCGCGGCCCGCTGCCTGGGGAGACTGGGAGAGGCGGAAGGAGGCAGGAATGAGCCAGATGGCGCTTTGTGCCCGCTTCCCGCTGCGTGACGGTGCTGGTGAAGCGTTCGACGAACTGGTCCGGGAGGCTGTCGAGGGGTGAGCCGGGCACCCTGGTGTACGCCTGCAGCGAGGTCGAGGGAGCACCGAACCAGCGCCTCCAGCGGGTCGGTGCAGCCGCGAAGATCGTTTCTTCGAGCTGTACGCCGACCGCGCCGCCTTCGAGGAACACGGACGTCAGACCCACGTCCGTCACTTCCTCAGCCAGAGCGAGCAGTACGCGGAGAAGACGGAGATCGACCACCTGCGACCGTACGCCGGGAAGTACCCGGCCGCGGCCGGATAGCGCGGTTCAATCCAATGCCGGCCGTGTGCCTCAGGCACGCGAAGCGGGCCCGGCACAAGCGTGACGCCCTCCGGCCCGGCACCACTGTGCCGACGCGGCGATGCTGCTCCGCTTCACACCCAGCGGGGCCCGGCGAAGCGGGCGGATCCATGAAAGTGAACGACATCGACATGAAGGTCGAAGTGCTCGTCATCCCGGTGTCGGAGCATTGAACGGGCAAAGGACTTCTACGGCCGCCTCGACTGGAGGCTGGACCGGACACCGCCCTCCGTCGTCCAGTTCACCCCGGCTCCTCGTGCTCGGTCCAGTTCGGCACCGACCTGACGTCGGCCGCGCCCGGTTCCGGCAAGGGATACCTGATCGTCTCGGACGTGGAAGCCGCCCGCACCGCGCTGCTCACAGCCGGAATCGAGGTCGGCCCCGTCTTCCACCCCGGACCGGACGGTCCGATCGAGGGCCTCGACCCGGAGCGGCGCAGCTACTTCTCGCGTGCCACCTTCCGTGATCCCGACGGAAACACCTGGCTGCCAGGAGGTCACGAACCGGCTCCCCGGCCGTGCCGATCCCGGACCGACCTCCTTCACTTCGGCGACCGATCTGGCTGGTGCGCTGCGGCGCGCAGCCGCCGCCCATGGGGAACACGAGAAACTCATCGGCCAGGAGGATCCGGACTGGCCCGACTGGTACGCCCAGTACATGGTCAGCGAGCAGACCGGTACCGAACCTCCCCAGGTAGGGCCGGCACGAGGAGGGACCATGGCCGAAACCTAAGATCCTCGCCACACGGCCGTCCTGAGCTCTCCCCGGCATCTGTTCCTGGTCTCCTGTCCCGGTGCCCACTGACCGGTTACTGCTCGAACTCGAGGTCGAGGAGGTCGGTGAGCTCCACTTCGAGGCCGTGGGCGCGGCGGGTAGACCTCGCCCAGGGCCTCTGCGGCGATCTGGCGGGGCTGGTCCTCGGTGAGACCGGCCTCCTGGGCGTGGAAGAGACGGGCAGCGTGGCCGGGGCGAGGGTGAGGTGGCGCACGCGGGCGTCGTCGGTGCTGCCGGGGGCGGTGGTGTAGCCGAACCGGGCCTGGACATCGATCATGATGCCGCCGCCGGTGGTGGTCGCGGCCTGCTTCGCGTTGCCCCTGACCTGCGGCCGCCAGCGCACGCGGACCTCACGCTCGAGGCGGTCAGCCGGAAGCTGCCCGGCCCTCGGGAAGTTCTCGCTGGGCTTCGGCTCTCACCTGGGCGAACAGCAAGAGGGCATCGGCGGTCCCGGCCGCGACAGCGGGGTCGCCGGACACCTGTCGGTAGACGGCGACGGCGGCCGTCGACGCGGACAGGGCTTCCGTCGCCCGGCCCAGCGCGGACAGGTAGTGGCCGAGGTCGGCGAGGGCATCGGCGTATCCGGGGATGAACTCGTGGCTGTGGTGGGCGAGTCCTGAGTACACGGACACCTGTTCCCGGAGCATCGCCATGCTCTCGTCCTGCCGTCCCACGTCCCACAGCCGGGCAGAGAGGTTGCCCAGGATCTGGGCCAGACCGGGTGAATGGGCGGCCGGGTCCTGCCGGGCGAGCCGCCGGTAGACGTCGACCGCTTCCCTGATCCGGGTCAGTCCTTCCTCGTGCCAGCCGACCTCCAGCAGCCGGATGCCGAGATTATTGAGTGTGCTGGCGAAGTCGCCCGCGAAGACAGCGGCGTCCTGGTCAGCCAGCTGTCGGTACATCGATACGGCGTCCTGAGTCGCGGCCAGCGCGTCGTGCGGCAAGCCGAGCTGAAGCAGTGCCTTGCGGAGGTTGTTCACCAGGGTGGCGAGAGGCTGGCGGAAGGCCGCCGGTTCTCCGACAGCCGCGCGTGCGCAGACCACTGTGGCCTCCCGGGCTGCGCTGACGGCTTCCGTGAACCGGTGCAGCGCGAAGAGGTCGACGGCCACGTTGTGCAGGGAGTGGGCGAGACCAGGTTCGTGCACGGCCGGATCGCGTTCGGCCAGCCGGCGGCGAATCGCCGTGGCCTCCAGGGTGACCAGGAGGCCGTCTTCTCTCTTCTCGGTCTCTCCAAGGCGGATTCCGAGGTCGTGCAGCGCCTGGGCAAGGGCGTGCTCATACCTGCCTGGATGGGCGTCAGCAAGACGGCGCCACAGTGCGACGGCGTCCCCGAGCGCTGCCACGGCCTCGGCGGATCTGCCCATCTGCCCCAACTGGATAGCGAGTTCGTCGAGCGCTTCGGCGAGGTCTGCCTCGTGGTCTGCGCCGAGCATCTGCAGCATCATGCGGCGCACGTCGACCAGTGCCTGAAGAGGGGCCAGGGACTTCCCTACTTCTCCGGCCCTCCACAACTGCGTGTTCAACGCGCCCAGTGTTTCGGCGAGTTGGCCTCCATAGGCAGCCAGATCGATGTCGGCCAAATGCCCGTACACGGCGACCGCCTCCGCGTATGCGTCCGCGGCCTCGGCCGTGCGCCCCAGGTCAGCGAGAATCCTGCCGAGCCCGGCCAGCGACGAGGCGAGATCTGCGCTTCCACGGGGCGATTCCCGAAGCATCCGCTTGCGCATGGCCACGACCTCTCCCGCCGGATCGAGCGCCTCCCGCACTCGGCCTGTTTCGACCAATCGGGCAGTGAGGTTGTCCAGAGCCATGGCGAGGCTTTCCTCATGCCGGGCCTGACTCACTGCGGTCAGGCGGCGGAAAAGCGCGACGGCCTCACGACATGCGTCCAGTGCTTCCACTCCATGCCCCGCCTCCGCCTGGGACACACTGAGGTTGACGAGTGACAGGGCGAGGTCGGGTTCGAAAGCAGCCGGATTGCCCATGGCCAGTCGGCGCCAGACCGCGACGGCTTCCGCCGCAGGTCCCAGGGCGGCCGAGGCCCGATCTGCGATGCTGAGGTGTCCCGCGAGATTGCTCAGGGCATTAGCGAGTTCCGGCTCGAAGGCTGCCGGGTTCGTCGCGGCTAGTCGCCGCAGGACGGCTGCGGCTTCCTCCGCACAGAGTAACCCGTCCTGGCTGTGGCGCAGGTTGAGATGGATGGCACCGAGGTTCGACAGCGCTTCGGCCAGTCTTGGTTCGAAGCGTGCCGGGTTCTTCCCGGCCAGCCGCCGCACGAGAGCCCCGGCCTCCTCTGCGGGGGCCAGGGCCTTGTCCGGCCGGCCCAGCCCGATGGACCAACTGTGACTGAGGTTGGTCAGTGCCGTGGCCAGCCGGGGATCGAAGGCCGTCGGATTCGTCTCGGCCAGGCCCTGGCAGACCGCCACGGCCTCCTCGCTGACGGCGGGGGCCTCGGCGAGCCGGCCGGCTTCGCCCAGACACCAGGAAAGATTGGTAAGCGCAGTGACGAAGTCCGGCGCGTGTGCGGTTGGATCCTCTTTGACCAGATGCCGCCAGAGGGCGACAGCCTCCTGGGCGACGGTAACGGCTTCCTCGGGTCTTCCCATGTCCCGCAGTGCGCCGCCGAGGTTGGTGAGTGCCAGGGCAAGGTCTTGTGTATGTGCGGCCTGATTGTCATTGGCCAGGTTCCGCAACAGGGCAACAGCTTCCTCCGCGCGAGGCAGAGCTTCCTCTCTACGGCCCACCGCGCTCAGCCGCGCGGTCAGGTTGGAGCACGCGCCGGCGAAGCGGGCGGCGAATTCTGCAGGATCGGCCCGGACGAGCTGCTCGTACATCGATGCTGCGGCCTCTGTCGCCGCCAGAGCCTCCTGATGCATGCCGGCGTTTGCCAGCCGGTTGCCCAGATAGTGGTGGACGGCTGCGTGCCAGGCTGGATCGTCGCTGAGCGCAAGCCGACTCTGTGTGAGGCGAGCGGTCAGCACGGCGATGCCCGCGTCGAGGTCGGGATCCGAACCGTCGGGGAAGTGGTCCTCGATGGCCTCCAGGAGCGCGGGCTCGATGTCGTTGTGGCGGGCCAGGCTGGCGAGAGCGGTGCTGCCCGCGGCGACGGCGAGTTCGGGGGCGGCGCGCAACAGCGGGTAGACGTGCTGAGGGCCGAGGTGCGGCCAGCGGTCCGCCGCGGCGACGAGGAAGGTGATCGTGCGACCCGTCCACCACGCGGTCGGGTTCCCGCGGTCCTGCGGAAGCAATTGCGCGAGGGTGGGAGCGGCCCAGGCCTGGGCGGGATACTCGGCCTGATGGCCCGGGAGGGTGAGGGCGATGAAGTCCTCGGCGAGGCGGTCGGGGGTCAGCGGTTCCAGGACAGTGTCGCCGGACGGCGGATAGCACACGGCGTGGTCGGCGAGCACTCGCTCGGCGGGCGTTCCCAGTTCGAGGGTATCCAGCGCGGCCGCGCCTGCGGGGCGGGCGAGGGAGCCGGTGAGGGCAGCGGTGAAGACAGCCTGGTTCATCGTCTCCGGAGGTGTCGCGTACGGCTGGCCACCGAAGTCGCGTTTGTGGTCGCCGTCGCCGAACAGGCGCCGCCAGTGAAGGTGTTCGCGGTCCAGGAGGTACATGGTCAGTCCGGCCATGTCGCGAGGGGGCCGACGACCGGCGACGTGAGCGTCGACGGCCACGAGCGCGGCGATGTGCACGGCCAGGATCAGTCCGAACTCCTGATCATCCAGCGGTCCCGGAGGGCTGATGTCCGCGGCGGGCATGGCGGATATGCCGTACCGGGTCGCGAAGCTGTCGCGGGCCACCTCGAACATTTCCAGTCGCTCTTCGGGGCGGTCGTCGTCGTGCGGCAGCGGGGGCAGGAACTGCGAGGAGGTGCCGGCCTGGTGATTGGCCAGGGCGGCACGGATCGCGGGCCACGCGTCGTCGTTGCGCGCCAGCATCAGGATGCGGGTACGGACGGCGGACTGGTGGAAGAGAGCGTTGCTGAAGAGCCAGGTCAAATGGGTCAGTGGCCAGCGGTCGGCATAATCGATGATCACCAGCAGGCCGGCGGTGCCGTCGAGGCGCAGGTCCTGGCTCCCTGGTGGTGGCAGGACGGTGCCGGGACCGTGGGTGGCGGTGACGACCTTCCACCCATCCGCAAGTGAGTCCTGGGCGAACTGGGCGGCCAGACGCGTCTTTCCCTGGCCTCCCGGCCCGTGCAGCCAGCGTGCCGCCAGCCGGGGGCCGTCCTGGCGCCAGCTGCGCAGGCCGGCGAGTTCGTCCCGGCGCCCGGTGAAGGCCACCACGGCGAAGCGGGCGTTGAGCATCCGGCTGGGTAACTCCCGCAGAAACTCCGGATCCGGCTGCGCCACCGGCCGCCAGTTCTCCAGTACATACAGCGGAACCCCGTCGCCGAGAACATGTATGTCCGCGCCGATCGCCCCATAGGCGAAGCCGTTCTCGGCCCGTACCACTTGCCGCATGGCGGAATCCTGCGGCGGCTGTCCGGCTTCCGAGGACGAGGGAGTCACCGGGTGCCGCCCACCGCAGGGCCGGCGGGGGGTGTGGGCGGCTGTTCCCCGTAGTCGGTGTGGTAGTGGACGTTGACGCTGCTGCCGGGCCCCAGAGCGCCGAACGCCGAGCCGCCGTCTCGCGCGATCACGTGCTGTGTCCACTGCTGCTGGACGGGTGGCAACTGGCGCTGGATGTCGTCGATCAGGGCTCGGAGTTCGCTCTCGGTCTCCGGGCGATCGCTCAGGAGGTCGAGCAGGTCGTCCTGCCACCGTGCGATCTGGCTGTCACGGACCGCGTCGGCCGAGTCGGCCGGCTCAGCGGCCCGGACGCGTACGGCGCTGCGGTCCAACCGGGCCCGGATGTCGCGCTCCGCGTCACCGCGCCGGCCGAACAACGCCACGGCCCTGCTACGGGCGGATTCCCAGGCGCTGGTGGCCATGGCGGCCACGAGGGTGGTGGCACCGGTCATCGCCAGTGCCGTCACCTGATCCGACATTGAGCCTCCTGATTCGCGGGTGCAAGATCTTGTCTACCGTAGGGGCTCTGTCGCCCGCAGAGGCGGCCGCGCGGTTGCAGTCGGCGGTACGGAGCACCTGCGGGGAGCGGACCCGCGGCGCATTCATCCACTGCGGTGCTTGTCGCCGAGGCATCGGTGGGCTCACGCGGCGCTGGAATCGCTCGGCCGCTGCGCGCCCTGGGCCGGCCGGACACGCTCGTGGCCATGGCGGTGCAGCTCCTGGCGGAGTTGGGCGAGTGTTCGGTGCAGTGTGCTCTTGACGGTTCCAGGTGCCATGCCGAGAGCGGTGGCCGTCTCGTCGGTGGACATTTGCTCCCAATGCCGCAGCACGACGACGCTGCGCTGCTGCGGCGTCAGCGTTTTCATGATGCCGATCAGCAGGTCGCGGTCGGCGTGCTGCTCGGTGGAGTCCTCGATGCCCATCTCCGGCAGCTGCTCGGTGGGCAGTTCCTGAAGCTTCCGGGCTCGCCACCACTCGGTGCGCGTGTTGATCATGACGCGGCGCAGATAGGCGTCTGCAAGCTGCTTGTCGGCCATGCGTTCCCACTGGGGGTAGGTGCGGAGTAGCGCGGTCTGCAGCAGATCCTGGGCGTCGAGCGGGTCGGGGACCAGGCGCCGGGCGCTGCGGAGCAACGCGTCGTGCCGCACGCGCACGTACTCTTCGAATTCCAGCACCTCGCCAACGCGCTTACGAGCGTTCATGATCTGGCTCCTGTTCTGTGGGCATGAGCATCCGGGACGTGCCGCGGGGCCGGCGTGGGAAGTCACTGGGCGGGCCGAGACGCTCCCGCCTGGCGCCCACTGCGGCTCGCCGTCGCCCGGGCGCGAACAGCGGTCGTCTTTGATCACGATGGGCCGATGGCCGGGGCGCTGCGGCAGTTACCCCATAGCAGCGCGGCACGCTGCGGTAGTACCCGAGGCGCCCCATGCCTGCCATGGGGCACCTCGGGGGGTGCGGCGGGCGACTACCAGATGGTGGCCCACCCGGGCGCGCACTTGTCGAAGACCAGGCGGCCCGCGCCGGTCTTGTGGCCCAGGCATTCCTGGACCTGGATGTCGCGGACCGATGAGGCGAAGTTGTAGCCGTCGGAGCCGAGTGCCTTGGAGCTACCGGTCACATCGCGTTCGTAGCGGTGGCCTCCGTCGGCGTATGTGGCCCAGATCTGGAGGATGGCCAACTTGTGGTCGGACTTGGTGTCCCACAGCTTGCCGGTCAGCTGCACGCGGCCGTCCCCGCGCTTGTAGATGCTCCCGGATGCGTGGGCTCCGACGACATCCCCCCTCGTGTGCTGGGCGGTCCAAGCCGACTGGATGGAAACGTCGGCCGGCTGGGCATGGGCGGTGGCGGTGCCTGACAGCAGTCCGCTGATCAGTAAGGCCATCGCGGCAAGAGCGGTCTTGGGGATGAGGCGCATGAGCGTTCTCCTCTCGTCTTGGGCCTGTTGCGGCAGGCCGTGAAGGTGGCTCAGTGTGTGGATGTCGATGACGGCTTCACCGTCAGATCGCCCGGCAGGTTCAGAAGCTGCTGGCGTTGAGGGCCTTCTGGAGCTGGGTGGTGGTGCCGGTGTCCCAGGTGTCCTGGGGGGTGAGGCCGAGGTGCTTGTTGAGGGCGGTGACGGTGTCGGGTCCGGTGACGCCGTCGGTGGTGACCTGCAGGTAGGTCTGCAAGGCCGTGACGGTCAGCGGACCGAAGGCGCCGTCGACGTCCAGCCCGGCCCCCGTCTTGCTGTTGAGGGTGCGCTGCAGGGCGGCGCAGGTGGCGGGCCCGAACTGGCCGTCCACGGCGAGCGGTGCTGGGGCTGCGACGAGGGCCTTGGGCTTGATGACACCGCTGTGGCCGGCGAGGGCGGCCTTCATCACGGCGGCGGTGTGCGGGCCGTACTCTCCGTCCACGGTCAGCTTGTGCTTCGACTGGAAGGTGCGTAGGGCCTTGTCGGTGGCGGCGCCGAACTGACCGTCGACGGTGAGGCCGGCCTTCTGCACGGTGTTCAGGTTCTTCTGCAGGGTCTTGACCGCCAGGCCGGTGGAGCCCTTGCGGAGGATGCCGTCGTGGCTCGGCATCGGGGCCGCGCCGTCGTAGGCGGGGCGGCCGTAGCCGACCACGCAGGCGCGGCCGCGGACCCGGCGGCGGAAGGCGTCGGAGGTGTTGCCCTCCAGGGTGGTGATGGTGCCGTTGGAGTGGACGGCCTCCACCAGGCCGACGTGGTCGATGCCGCTGATGGAGCGGCCGCCGGAGAAGTCGAAGAAGACGACGTCGCCGGGGCGGATGCCGCCCAGACCGTAGTGCCAGCGGCCGTGGCTCTGGAAGGCGCGGGCGTGGGCGGTGGTGAGGGCGAACTTGCCCATGACGCCCTTGAGGTTGTCGGAGTGGGCGGCCTCGTAGCTGATGGACATGTCGCACCACGGGCCGGAGAAGCCGTACCACGAGGTGATGAGGTTGTGGTTGGAGCCGGGCGGGTGCTCGGTGGTGCCGAGCAGCTTGCGGGCGGCGGCGATCATTCCGTTTGCGGTTCCCATGGCAGGTGTCAGAGCTCCATGTCGTCGGGGAGTGCGTCGAGGTCGGAGGTGACCTCGGTGGCGGGGTCCTGGCTGACGCCGGTCTGGTCGGGGTCGATGTCGAAGACCCCAGCGCCGCCCTGCGGGTACGGCGGTGTCTGTTCGCTCTCGTTCATGAACGCTGGCTCCTTCATTGCTTCATTCGGGTGGTGGGCCGCCTGGCCACGTGTGTGTGCCGGAGGTCCGTTGAGCCGTCCGACAACTGACCGCTGGGCCTGGGCGACCGCCGTGCATCACCGAGTTCAGCGGGTCGGGAATTGAATGGGCAGCCGGTTTTGCCGCCCTGAACAATGGCCGCGCTGCAGGTCACGGGCACGGCGTTGGCGCGGTGGCCAAAGGAGGCGCCTTCGGATTGCGCTCCTGCCACGAGGTTGCGTACCTTGTCCGGCCTCGCGCCGCGTCCACGGGGGAAGCGGGCGGCCAGAGGGGTGAGCTGTCGATGGCGGGACGTCCGGAGAGCCCACTCGATCCGAGCACCGGGCCGGTGGCGCGGTTCGCGGCCGAGTTACGCAAACTCCGTGCGGAGGCCGGAAGCCCGACCTACCGGGTGATGGCGCAGCGCGGGGGTCAGGGGACCAGCACCCTGTCGCAGGCTGCTGGTGGTGAGCGGTTGCCGACCCTGCCCGTCGTGCTGGCCTATGTGAGGGCGTGCGGCGGTGATCCGGAGGAGTGGGAGGAGCGCTGGCGACAGGCGGCCGCTGAAGTAGCGGCGGAACCCCGGGCCGAGGATGAGGATGCCGGGCCTCCGTACAGGGGGCTGGCCCGTTTCGAACCGGGCGACGCCGACCTGTTCTTCGGCCGCGACGAGCTCACCGACCGTCTGCTCGCCCTGACCCGCTCCCACCGATTCAGCGCGGTTTTCGGCCCCTCAGGCAGCGGAAAATCCTCCCTGCTGCGTGCCGGCCTCATCCCCCGCCTCCGCAACCCGGACCAGGCCACCCCACAGCTGGCCGCGGTGCGCGTCCTCTCCCCTGGCGAGCACCCTCTGCGCACCCATGAACAGCGGCTGACCCCGAAGGATGACGACGGGGACACATGGCTGATCGTGGATCAGTTCGAAGAGCTCTACACCCTGTGCCACGACCCGGACGAGCGCGACCAGTTCATAGACCACCTCCTGGCCGCTACCGATCCCGGGAGCAGACTGCGCGTCGTCATCTCCGTGCGCGCGGACTTCCTCGGCCGGTGCGCTGAACACCCTGCCCTGACCGCCGCCCTGCAGGACGGCACCGTGCTCGTCGGCCCTATGAGCCGGGAGGAACTACGCCAGGCCATCGTCAGACCCGCACAGACCGCCGGTCTGATCGTGGAACGCGGACTGACGACGCGCATTCTCAACGAGGTCGAAGGGGAGCCCGGGGCCCTGCCGCTGATGTCGCATGCACTGCTGGAGACCTGGCGTCGTCGCAAAGGCCGTGCCCTCACCCCCGAGGCCTACGAGGCCGCCGGCTGCCTACACGGCGCCATCACCCGCACCGCCGAGGACGTCCACGCGAGCCTCACCCCGACGCAGGCCGATCTCGCCCGCCGTATTCTGCTGCGGCTGATCACCCCTGGTGCCGGAACCCCGGACACCCGTCGGCCCGCCCAGCGCGAGGAGTTCGACTTCGATGATTCCACCGACACCGCGATCATCCTGAACCGTCTGGCCCGGGCGCGCCTCGTCACACTCGACGAGAACACGGTCGACATCGCCCATGAAGCCCTCATCACCGGGTGGCCCCGACTGCGGCATTGGATCGACGAAGCCCGTGAGCGCCTGCGCCTGCACCGTCAACTCACCGAAGCCGCGAGAGCCTGGAACAGCCTCAGCCGCGACCCCGGCGCGCTCTACCGCGGCACACGCCTCGCGGTGGCGGCGGAAGCCTTCACCGACCCTGGCCACCTGACCCCCCTGGAAAGGGCCTTTCTGGCGGCGAGCCTGGACGCACGCCACCAGGAACAGCGAGCGGCCACCCGTACCACCCGGCGGCTGCGAGCCCTCAGCGCCGCCCTGGCCGTCCTGGTACTGCTCGCCTCCGTAGCCGCTGGCACGGCCTTCGACCAACGCTCCACGGCCCGGAGTCAACGGGACATCGCCGTCTCCCGGCAACTCACCGCCGAGGCCGCCGAGTTACGCGGCGCAGAAACGTCGTACAGGAACCAGAACGTGTCCGTCGCGGCCCAGTTGGACGTCGCCGCCTATCGCATGCATCCGTCGCCGCAGGCCTATACGGATCTGGTGAACGCGACGGCGACTCCGTTGTTCTCCACGGTCAGCGAGCCGAGCTCGAACCAGGGGCAGTCGGCCGCGCTGAGCCCGGACGGGAAGGTCCTCGCCACCATGGCGAGCGACTACACGATCCAGCTGTGGGATGCCACCGACCTCACCGATCCCAGACGCATCGGCCACCCCGTCCGAGGCGGCAACCTGATGGCGTTCAGCCCGTTCGGGCACGTGCTCGCCACCGTCGGCGAAAGTTTTTCGAAGACGAGTTCCACGGACGTGCTTCGCCTGTGGGACACCACGCGTCCGGCCGCCCCGACGGCTCTCAACGTCCCCGTCCCCGTCGGCGACGTCAGCACGCTGGCCTTCAGCCCCGATGGGCAGACACTGGCCATCACCACTGATGTCGGCGACCACGCGGACACGCAGGTCCAACTGTGGGACACCAGTCGGCCGGCGCACCCCGAAAGCCTCGGCAGCCCGTGGCTCGGCGACAAGGCGGTCTTCAGTCCAACCGGACACCTGCTGGCCACCGTGTATCCCGAGGGTGGGTGGTACAGAGTCCAGCTGTGGGATGCCACTCGTCCAACCCACGTCACGCGCCTCGGCAAGTCTCTGGTCGGTCAGGACGTGGTATTCAGCCCACGTGGGAACCTGCTGGCCGTCTCGACCCGCGTCGGCGAGGAATCCATCAGCGGCATCCAGCTGTGGGACATCACGCGACCGAGTCAAGCAAAGCGTCTCGGCAATCCTCTCCGAATCCCCGACGACGAGATCTCAGCGATGGCTTTCAGCCCTGATGGCCATGTCCTCGCCACCGCGCAGGAAAACACGGTGCGGCTGTGGAACGTCACCATCGTGGCTGGCCCGATCGCCCTGGGCCAACCCTTCGGCCAGACAAGGGCCGTGGGATTGAACTTCGGTCCGGACGGACACACCCTGATCGCCGTCGGGGACACAGTCCATGTCTGGACTCTTCCCCCCACCTTCCTGACAGGCGACGGAACCTTCATCGACGCGGTGTCGTTGAGTCCCGACGGATCCACCTTGGCCATTGCAGAAGAATTCGACCCGAGCGATATCGACAGCGGGGTCTCATTGTGGAACCTCGACGACCGCGAGCGCCCACGACGCATCGTCGGCCAACTACGCGGCACGATGGCGGCGTTCAGGCCTCGCGGTCAGGTCCTCGCCACGGCCGGTGGTGGCAGGGTGTGGTTGTGGGACACCAGCGATCCGACACACCCCAGGCACCTCAGCCCTCCCCTGAGTGTGGCGGGAGACTGGATCCCGTCGATGGCCTTCAGCCCTGACGGACATACCCTCGCCGCCGTCGGCGAACAGGACAAGATCTACCTCTGGGACACCAGAGACCCCCGTCACCCCAAGCCAGTCGGTAGGCCTCTCACCAGCACCATCGGCGACTCCATCGACGTGGCTTTCAGCTCCGACGGACGCATCCTCGCCGGCGCGGATGGCGACAAGGGTTCGTTCTGGGACATCGGCGATCCCACGCATCCCAAGAGGCTCGCGGTCCGCCGGACCGGCCTCGGCCTGCTTCTCGGGGACGAAGCGAACTCCTTCGCCGCCGTGGCGTTCGGCCCCGACGGCCACACCCTCGCCACCGCCGGCGACGACGAAGACGTCCGTCTGTGGGACCTGACCGGCAACGGCCGACCGACGCTCCTCGGGAGCCCGCTCACGGAGCATTCCGAGCCCGTGTCCGCCGTCGCTTTCAGCGCCGACGGGCGTTTCCTCGCCACAGGTAGCCAGGACGGCACGGCCCGGCTCTGGGAGCTGAACCCCGACCGGGCCATCAGACGCATCTGCGCTGTCACGAAACACACCCTCACGGAGAAGGAGTGGCGGCAGTACGTCGGGGACATCGCCTTCCGGCCGCCGTGCCCGTGAAGCAGCGATGGAGGTCGAGTCGGGGTCGAAATTCTCATGTGACTCGCCGAAAGATGGGGCAAGGTCTCCACGCTTGCCCCATCCACGAGTCGAGTCTGCCTGAGGCAGATCGGCGATATCCGGGCCGTGCAGGGATGTGTTCCCGAAGCGCGCCAGGCGTGGAACAGGGCGGTCGAGCTGATGACGAACGCCAGAAGACCGGAGCAGACGGACGAGATCCGCGCCCACCTGTGAGGCTTGCCTCTCCCTCCACGACCTGCCCCGGCCAGTGACCGTGCTCATTTGCTGGAGGGGAGAGGGGCGAGTCTTCGGCGGCTGTCGTGCTTCTTCAAAGCCTGGTTCTCGTGGTAGAGATTCGCGGTCACTGTCGCGAGGGCGTCGAGTTTGCCGTTCAGCTGGGTGATCTCGGCTCTGGCCTCACGAAGTTGTTTGCGGAGCTGGGCGATCGTCTCGTCACGGGTGACTTCGCCGGGGGTGCGTAGGACGGGTCGGGCGACCTTGGTGTTCCATTCGGTGAGGATGTCGTCGGCGCGGTGGACGGTCGCGTGGCTGACCTGGGCTTCTCGGGCGAGGTTTTCCTTGGTGAGGGCGCCGTCGGTGTGCAGGGGCTCGCCGGCCAGCAGTCGGGCCATGGCCTCACGGAGCTTAGTGGCAAGTCAGCGTGTTGACAGACTGTGCCAGATCCTGGGGTTCCATGGCGCTCCGTCATCCGTAGGGGTGACGGCGTTCATGTGGCAGCGTTCGCTCCCACGTCGCCACATTGGTGGCAAGGCGGGGCTGGGTTCCTCGCCGACAAGAAATCACGCTGAGGCTGGTGGAGAGTGTCAGTGCCACTCTCCATGCCTCGCTGCGGCGAGCGGCGAGCGGCGAGCGGCGAGCGGCGAGCGGCGACGGAGCATGAGCGCTACGTACGCCACCGCCTGGGCGTGAGTTAAGAGCGCGTCTCACTGAAGTTTGATCATGCGGATCATTCGGCATCGGCATTGCGAGCGGTTTGGCCGACGATAACCAGCCAAGACCTCTTGGTTCCGTGACCTTCGTTCGCCTAGCGGGGATGATCGGCTCGTCGGGCGTCCTGTGCGTCCGGTCGGAGTGCGTGATTCAAGGGAGCGGTTATGTCTGAGCGCCAGGCCGGCACCGTGAAGTGGTTCAACGATGAGAAGGGGTTCGGCTTCATCACCCCCGAAAGCGGCCCCGACCTCTTCGTGCACTTCAGGGCGATCCAATACGCCGCCAAGTCCCTCAAGGAGGGCCAGAAGGTGACCTTCGTTGCGGTGCAGGGTCCGAAGGGCATGCAGGCGGACGAGGTCATGCCGGAGTCCTGAGTCCCAGACCACGGATCCGCAGCCGTTCCCGACCCGGTACCGAATCGGCTGCCGGGTCGGTGTGGCACAGGCGCGTGTTGGCGTCGTCGGCCGAACTTCGGTGAGCCGCATTCAAGTTGAGTGGGACGGGTGACATGTCTCCAGCCGTCATCAGGGATTTGCTGGACGTCCATTCCTGACCGGCACACCGTGGGCCAAGTACGCACAGGACAGACTGGTCCGGCTACCTGGCCGCTGTCCGGACGAACGCCGGTCGTCACGCTCCGCCAGCGCAGTGGCCAGAACTCGCGTGAGCATTGCCGAGGGTCGATTCCCGCGGTGCACCCCGTTGTCACGAGGTCGTGGACCGTTTCGGATTCGGGCGGATCAGCGCTACCGCCTGATCCGGACCGATACTCCGAATCGGTCCGGGTCTGCCTGCTATGGGCACCTCTATACGCCTGGGTGGCTCATCTGAGCGCCTCAGTACGAGCGGGCCCGCCTCGCCGCCGGCGCCCTGGCCGCCCAGGTCCATGCAAGGCGGCGTGCGGAGCGCCTGAGCTCCCGCACCCGGCCGCGCGCCGTCGCCGTGCCCGCCGCCTCGAGGTCCCACCCGCGGCCGTTCCACCCCGACCGGGAGGCCGTCCGCGTCCTGGAGACGGCAACGGTTTCCAGCACAGCCCGTTCTTAGCTGCTCAGATCACCGTGGGTCACAACCAAACCAGCGGCCGCCGCCCATGATCGACCGCCCGTGATCCTGACGCGAAGTCCAACGGGCTCAGGCCCACGCGGGGTTACGGCCGGTGAAAGCGACCAGCCGGTCCAGAGGTGGTGCGCTTGCTTCGATGGCGATTTCGGGGCCGAAGGGCATGCCGGGGCCACGGTATTCCGGCTGGATCACGCCTTCGAGCACGGTGAGGGCATGCTGGCAGGTTTGCGGGTCCGGGTTCCATGACTGGCCGGTGGCGCGGGCCAGGTCCCAGCCGTGGCCGAGCGTTTCGATCAGCAGCAGGTCGATGACTACGGAGCCCGGATAGGCGCCGCCCAGCAGCGGAACATTCACGGGAGCTGTCTCGACGCCAGCGGCGAGAGCCGATCGGATCGTGATGGTGAGCTGCGCGATCACGGCACTCGGATGGTCGGGGCCAGTGAAGGCGGTCGGGTCGGGCCGGTCGCTGCCGGCCGGGTCAGTGAGGGCGGCGTCGAAGTAGCTGAGCCAGCCCAGCAGGTGGCGGCGCAACTCGCTCACGTCGAAGTCGTCGCACGGGGTGGGGAGCTTGTCGTGTTCGGGCGTGATGCCGACGCACAGGCGAGCCAGGTCTTCGAGTACCGGAAAGATCATGTGACAACCTCTTCTGATGGATAGGGGTGGTAGGACAAGGGACGGGCCGGCGGGCCGAGTACGCGGCGGCGACACGGCAGGCGATCCTGCTGGCAGCACGAGAGCTGTTCATCGAGCGGGGCTATTTCGCCACCCGGGTGGAGGACATCTCCCGCGCAGCGCGGGTAGCGGCGCCCACCGTGTACGCGGCGGTCGGAGGCAAGAGCGGTTTGCTACGCACACTCATCGAGGACGGAGTGCGCGCCGCGGAGGCCGGCGGCATCTACGAGCGGATCGCTGCGCAAACCGACCCCGGCGCGCTGCTTCGCCTGCTCGTGGACGGCACTCGAAGCGAGGTTCCGGCGACGGTCGGCGCTTCCGCCGCACGCCTTCACCCTGGCCCGACTGACGGCCGACACCGGCGACCCGCCGGCGCGTATCGCCAAGACGTTCACGTCGGGTCGCACCGGCGCGCTGGGGAGCAGGCACCGCGGCGAACCTCGCGCTGCGGCGACCGCGGCGCCGGAGCGGCCAGAATCTGGGTGTACAGCGCGCAATGGCGTGCGTGCCGTTCAGACGCAGCGTCCGGTCCCCAACTGCTCCCTACGGGGAATGCCTGTGACACGCACGTCAAGCTGCCAGTTGCTCCAGCTGGGCGCTAGTTCACGAAGGGCCGGCTGCCGGGTGTGCGGCCGGCGCAGTCACCGGGTCGAGGTAGAAGCGGGCGTGCGCAATCAGACCATCACGTTCGACCCAGATGACTGGCCCGCCCAGCTCGGCGGCATCGCCATTGGCCCTGGTGCCCGTCAGCCTCCACTCCGACCAGACCTCGTCACCGTTCAGAGCGGTCCGCAGAACCTCGGCCTGGATATCGGGGATCTGCCCGAAGATGCCCGCCCAATTGCGCACCACCAGGTCGTTGCCCGTGAAGTTCAGCGAGGGGTGCAAAGGAATGACCGCTCTGTAGTCAGAGGTGAAGACGTCCCCGACTCGCTGTGCGTCGTGGGAGTTGATGGCGTCACGGAGACCCCGGACGCTGGCTGGCAGCTCGGCGGCGCTGGGAGTGGTCGGTGTGAGGTTCATAAGAGGTCTGCTTTCATTTGCTGATGGGTCATTGTCTTGTGCGGCCCGAAAGATCGGCAGCTCACACGGACTGGGTGGTCGCGCCGTGCAGGGAGGCTGTGGGGGTGTCCTCGGCCTCGCTGAAGCCGTACCTGTCGTGAACGCGGCCGAGCCAGTTCGGGGCGTACCACGCCTTGTCGCCGAGCAGCCCCATGGCGGCGGGGACCAAGATCGCACGCACCACTGTCGCGTCGATGATGATCGCCAGTCCTGTTGCCAGGCCGAGCAGCATGGTCATGCTCACGTTGCCGGTGAGGAAGGCGAAGAAGCTCACCGACAGCAGCAGCGCGCATGAGGTGATGATGCGACCGGTGTGTCCGACACCGGAGACGACCGCCTGGGCCGTGCTCGCTCCCCGGTCGCGCAGCTCCTTGATGCGCCCGAGCAGGAAGACCTCGTAGTCCATGCTGAGCCCGAAAGCGATGCACACCGAGAGCAGCAGGATGGCCAGGTTGAGCGGCTGAGCGGTGAAGCCCAGGGCGTCCGCGCCATGACCTCGCTGGAACACCCACACCGCGATCCCGAGTGTGGCGGACAGTGTCACCACGTTGCTCAACAGTGCCCGGAGCGGTTGGACGACGCTGCCGGTGAAGAGGAACAGCAGGACGAACGTTGCCGCGACGATCACCAGCCCGGCGAGCCAGAGCCGGTCGACGATGGCGTTCTGGTCGTCGATGGTCGTAGCCGTTGGTCCGCCCACGAGCACACGCGTACCCGTGGGTGCCGCAAGGTCGCGGACCTGGCCGACCACGCTGCGTGCCTCGTCGGAGGCGGGGTCCACTCGAAGGCCGGCGCTGACGCGCTGCAGACCCGTGGCTTGGAGCGCGGCCGAGGCAGGGTTAGCGGGGGCGGTCATCGCGCCGCCGGACCAGGTCCCGATGCTCGTGGCGACTGCGGCCGTGCCCTTGACTCGGCTAAGTGCCGCGGCGAACTCCCCGAGTTGTGCGGGCGAGGTGTCACCCTTGACGAAGACGTCGAGATTGTCCGCGGTCGAGCCTGCGAAGTTGCCGCGAAGGGCGTCGCCTACCTGGTGCGCGGGTGCGGACTGGGCAAGGACACGGTCGTCGGGGTTCTGCAGTGAGAGGCCCAGCAGGGGGCTGGCGAGGGCGAGGAGGACGGCGAGGACGGGCAGGGCGAACCAGGCCGGCCGCCGCAACACCGTCGCGGCGAGCCGCGCCCACACGGCACGCTCGGGCGTGGCGTGCAACGTCCGGCGTCCGATCCACGAGATCCGGCCGGCGTTCACGCGCCGGCCCAGGACCTTCAGCAACGCGGGTAGCACGATGACCGCCGAGACGATCGCACCGGCGACCACGGCGATGCCAGCGTAGGCGAAGGAACGCACGAAGTAGGGGGGGAAGACGAACAGGGAGGACAGTGCGGCGATCACGGTGACCGCACTGAACATCACCGTCTTTCCTGCCGTCCTGATCGTGGTGCGGATCGCGCCGTCCACGTCGGCGCCACGGGCCAGCTCCTCGTTGTACCGGCTCACCATCAAAAGCGCGTAGTCGACGGAGAGGCCCAGCCCGAGAGCGGTGATGAGGTTGAGGGCGAAGACGCTGACGTCAGTGAACTGGGTGACCATGAAGAGCGCAGCGAGGGAGACCACTACCGAGATGAGGGCCATGAGGAGCGGGACAAGGGCGGCCACAATACTGCCGAAGACGACGACGAGCAGCAGGATCGTCACCGGGATGGCAATGGACTCGGCCAACGCGACGTCCGAGGTGCTCTGTCGGTTGAGGTCCGCACCGAGCGGCCCCCCGACCAGGAGCTCGGTTGGACCGGTCTTGGTGTCGTTGTACCGGTCCAGGATGGGACCGGCCCGCTCCTGCTTCTTCTCGTCGGGTGCGTCGATCCGCGCGAGGATGAGTGCTTGCTTGCCGTCCTTGGAGCGCAGGCCGGGGTTCCGGGTGTCGAACCACGAGGTCACCGAGGCAAGGTCGGAGTCGGACCGGAGCCGTTGCGTGATCTGCTTGCCGGCCTGGCGCGCCGCGGGGTCGTCGAGCGTCCCCGACCCGGTGGTGACGAGGAAGACCAGGTCGGGCGAACCGCCGAAGGCCTGTTCGGCGATCTCCTTGGCCTTGGTCGAGTCCGAGGAGGGGTCGTTGTAGCCCTGCGCTCCGAATCGGTCGAAGACCCCCGCGCCGAGCACTCCAGCGAGCACGGTAGCGAGAACGCTGACGGCAAGGATCGCTCGGGCCCGCCGGGTGACGGCGTGAGCGATGGTGGTGAACATGAAGAACTCCAAGACGAATTGTTGACACTGTTAGCGGCCCTGACTCGGTCAGCGGGCAGACGGGAGTAAGGCGTCATGCGCACAGCCCGCTGCGGGTCGGCGGCGTTGCTGTTCGGCCGTCACATCCTGAGCGACGGACGGAGTCGCCACCCGGGTGGCCGTGGATCGGCGAGGTCGGCCTCGCCCTCGAGGCGCGCGGCTCTGTCGGTGTGAGCGCTGCACGGTCGTCTACGAGCGAGTCGACCTCACGTGTGCTGGCGCCGCATAGCGCATTTCCTGATCGGTCTCAGGGCATCGACACTGCTGGGTCTACGCCGGTCGAGGCAGCTCGCGAGCAATGCCGCTGCTGCTTCACGATGCAGTCGGGTGTTGATCCCGGCCGGCACCGTCGGCGGAATCTCGACCCACGCCCCTGGACCCAGCGCGCGCGGTTTCGGAGCCCGGCTCGATTCAGTCTTGTCCGTGCTCATTGACGTCGATAGACCGCTCGACGCGGCGGTACCCGAAAGGATCTATGCCGCCCCTATTCCGCGATCAGCGAGGTCAGTCGCGTTGCTCTGCCACGCGCTAGCTCTCCGCATACCCGAGACGGCGAGACGGTCTGGGGTCAGGCGGAACGCGGTGTCCCTGAGCACGACCGTGGCGGGATGCGTCAGCCGCCGACCGACACCACCGAAGGAGGCGGCGCGTTCGACCATCTTCAGCGCGACCGGCCGGCGCTCGGCGTCGTAACGGGTCAGCGCGGCTGGCAAGCTGGCACTGGTCGCGCCGGTGCAGACGATGCCGAGGGCGACCGCGTCGTGGATCGCCTGCGCCGCGCCCTGGCCCAGGTAGGGCGTGCCACCCGCCGAACGGCAAGGTAGGGGCAGAGCAATTCGATTCCGCCTGGACGATCCTTGCGTCTCCTGGGCGGGCTACTACGGCAGTAGCTTCGCCGCCAGCTCTGCGTAGACCGATCGAGGTTTGTCCGAGAGCGCCGTCTTCGCCTCGACGGCCAGCTGGTCGCCCAGCACTTCCAGTTCGCCGGCCTCGAGTCCGTCGAGAGCCGATCTCACGATCACCTCCGGGGCAGTGATGACGGCGTCGAGGGCGCCCTCGCCGGCGACCGTGTCTGCGAAGTCGTGCATGGCTCGCGTTCCTGCCATGCCGAAGACAAGGCTGGTGACCTGGGTGCCCTGTGGGGCCAGCTCACTACGCAGGGCGTTGGTCATGCTCCAGGTCGCGGCCTTCGACGCGCCGTAGACGTCGAGACCCTGGAAGTTGGACCATGCCATCGCGGAGAGCACGTTCAGGACCGCTCCACCCCCCTCAGCACGGGCGAGGACCGGAGCGAACTCCCGAGTCACCCTAAGAGTGCCGAACACGTTCGTGTCGAAGATGCAGTGCATCACCTCGAGATCCCCATGCAGGAAGTCGTTCTCAGCGTCGAACATCGCGGCGTTGTTGATGAGCAGGTCGGTGTCGGCGGCGGTGCTCGCTGCTCGCGCGATCGTGGCACTGTCCGTCAGATCGAGGTGAAGCACCTCAACACCGGGCACGTCGATGAGTTCCGGTCGCCGCGCCGTGGCGTACACCTTGGCGGCACCTCGCAGGAGCAATTCCTGCGCGAAGTACTGTCCGAGGTTGCCGACGCCAACGCCGGTGACCAACGCGGTCTTTCCTTGCACCTTCATCGTTTCTCCCGGTCGCCCTGTGGGGCTCTCACGCTATGAGGCTGTGCGGCGGCGGACCATGTCCGTACGGAGCGCACTTCCTATCCACCTGTCGCACCCGGTGAGTGCATTAGTGTCGCGCTGTGGACCTCATCTCTGAAGTGCTTCGGCTGTCGGGCTTCCGCGGCACCCTCGGGCCCTGGGTCGCGGCCGGCAGTGGCTGGTCGATCGAGCTGTCCGACAGTCCGGCCATGGCGGTGCACGCCGTCCTGGCCGGAACAGTCTGGTTGAGTCACATTGACGGCAAGCAGTCCGAGCTGACGGCTGGTGACGTGGTCCTCCTACCGGCAGGAGTGTCGCATCGCCTGGGCGACGCCCCAGGTTCGGCCAACCCGGCACACCAGGTCCACGCTTCGGCCTCCTCGCCGCAGCCAGAAGATGGGCCGCTGCGACTGGGCAACGGCGCGGTCCGGAGCCGGTTGCTGACGATCTTCTACGACTGCGACCACTCGACGAGGACGCAAGTGCTCGATGAGGTGCCCGGTGTCGTGTACATCCCTGGCGGCGAGGTAGGCGGCTCGCACCTGGGGGACATTGTCAAGCTGATGGAGCGAGAGCTCTCGCGGCCACAGCTCGGTACGCCCACGATCGTGGACAGCCTCGTTGAGATCGTGCTGATTCAGCTGGTGCGGGCGTGGTCGGCGCTGAACCCGACGCAGCAGCGCGGGACGTGGCTCGGCTGGGTTGAGGATCCGCTGGTTCGCGAGGCGATCGAGCGCATCCACGCTGACCCTGCGGCCGAGTGGACCGTCGACAGCTTGGCCTCCGCGGCCTCGGTGTCGCGAGCGACGCTGTCACGGCGGTTCCAGTCGAGCATGGCCCGAAGCCCCGCGAGGTACCTCGCCCAATGGCGGATGGACCTCGCGGCGATCCGCCTCCGCGACACCGCAGAGACCGTAGAGGACATATCGGCGCAGGTGGGCTACCGATCCGTGCCCTCCTTCACCCGCGCCTTCGCACGCGATCGCGGATGTTCCCCCGGTGCTTACCGTGCACAAGTGCGTGCAAGCAGAGCACTGGAGCCCCGTGCGCCTGGCCGCCGCCTCTGAGGACTGATCCAGGCAGGTCAATGGCAGGAAGGGGAACCGGGATCCTCGTCATCGTGGACGCCGGCTACGACGCACCTCGTCTCGCCTTCTTGCTAAGGGACCTGCCGGTGCAGGTGCTGGCCCGGTTGCGCTCGGACCGCGTCCTGCGGCGGGCCGTCCCGCTCCGGCAGCCTCACACCCAGGGCCGGCCGCCCCGGCACGGCCGCGAATTCGTCTTCGGGCAGCCCGACACCTGGGGCGTCCCGGACACCGAAACTCTCGCCGACATGTCTTTACGGCACCGCCAGAGCCCGCTCCTGGGACCGGCTGCACCCCCGGACACCCGAGGCCGCCGACCGCTGATCCTCTCGCCGCCTATACCCAACTGCCTCTGGCTCGCCCGCTCGCAGCCGACCGGCACTGTCCCTGGGGAAAACTCAGCCCTCCGGAGAGGCTCACTCCCGCTCGCGTTCGCCGCGACTTCCGGCACATCCGCCCACAGGCCGCCTGCCCGGCCGGAGCACCGAAACCCACCCTCCCCGGGCCGGCCGCCGGGCCGGGAAAACACCCGTCCCGCACCCCGCCACGACGTGCACACACCCAAGAAAACCATGCCAGCAAAAGGACCGAAGAAGAAGACAACCACCCCGAAGCCCCGCCACACAGGTTAAGGATCAAGCGAGGGGTGCGGGTGCCGGTTCCGAACACTTGCTCCCGCCAAGTCTCAGTCATCCTCAGTGATGAAGTCGGTCAGTGCGGCAGCGACGGCATCGGGCTGTTCATCGGGGATGAAGTGTCCGGCGTCCGGCACGACGATCCCGGTGGTGTGGTCGGCCCACGGCCTGATGGAAGCTGCCATGTCGGGGATCGAGCCGTGGCTGCTGGAGATCCCAAGAACCGGGACCGTCAGGCGCTGTTGCTCCAGCCCTTCGTGGTTCTTCTGCGCCGACTCGGCGGCGTCCCGGTAGTAGGAAAGGGATGCACGAAGGCCGCCGCCGACGGCCACGGACGCAGCGTAGTGCTCAATTTCGGCGTCGTCGAAGGTGTTGGAGGAGAGGGCCTTGGCCTTCAGGAACCAGCCGACGTACTCCCTTTCACGGCCGGCGAGCAGTGTCTCGGGCAGGTCGGGCACGAGGTGGAAGGCGAAGTGCCAGGTCTTCCAAGCCTGCTCGGGGTCGGTCGGAATGGCGTCAGGGAGTGTGATGCCCGGGATACCGGCGTCGAGCAGTGCCAGGCCACGCAACTGGCTCTGGTACTTCAAGGCGAGGGAAAAGGCGACCCACGCGCCGATGTCGTGGGCGACCAGCCAGTATGTCGAGACTCCGATCGCCTTGACCGCGGCGTGGACGTGCGCAGCGACCGTGTGCGTGTCGTAGCCGATGTCCGGGCGTTCGGAGTGGCCCTGGCCCGGCAGGTCAATCGCGATGACTCGGAATCGGTCGGCCAGGTTCGGCATCACCTTGCGCCATGCCCACCAGGTCTGCGGGAACCCGGCGAGCAACACGACGGCTGGACCGTCCGGCTGACCGCCCTCAACCGCGTGAAGTCGGACGCCGCCCGCGTCGACCCAACGGTGGGTGAAACCGGCCAGGTCGGGCAGCGGCAGGTCGTGGACCGGGTTGCCGGAGACACGGGGGGCGCTTGTGGGGTCATTCATGATTCTCCTCCACTGGTGTGAGGTGTGTTGACGGTCTGCTGAAGGTGTCAGGTGTGCTGATTGATTCGGTGCCTAAGCCGAGGGCGAGGCCTACGAGCGTGGGGACACGACGAGAGCGGCGAGCATGGTGCTGGAGACCCGTGTCCCGACTGCCTGATCGGCGAAACCGAGCGGCAGGACCGGGACGACGAGCCGACGCCCGAGGAGTCCGCGACGAGCACGTCGCCGGCGACGAACGACCGTACCGGGCTTACTCTGTTGGGAAAGACCGGGCGGCGATTCGACGCTGCCAGCACGCCGTTCGGTCTGCGGTCGCGTCTGCGGTCTCGGGGATGACCAGCTATGAGACGCGGGCGACGGCACACGTCGTCAGATAGCACCAGAACACGGGACATAGGCCCTGTCCGGCGGATTATGTGACCGTGATGGCACCAAGTCAGTTCGGGCGGGCCGGACTGCGCCCGGTTGCGAGGCGTTTCTGCCCCTCGGGCTTGGGCAGGACCGACAGTGCGGTGTCTGCAATGTTCCGCAGCATCTCCGGGTCCAGGCCGGCCTTGCCTACCGCCTCGATACCGCGGACCACCGTCAGCAGTAGTGCCGCCAACCGCTCCGGATCCGCAGCGCTATCGATGTCGCCGTGGCGCTGGGCGGCGCTGATCTCCGTCCGCAGCAGGGTCAGCAGTGCCGTCATGGTCTCGGCCGACCGTCCGGCGACCGTCGGATCATGCTGGGCCAGTTCCGCCGCGCCCTTGGCCAACAGGCACCCGCGGCGCTCGGTGTCGGAGGCGGTGTTCTCCGCCATGAGGTGCACGTATCCCGACAGCCGGGCCAACGCCTCTGCGTCCGGGCCACCTGCCAGCCGCTCTTCGGCCACCTCAACGACTGCGGTGCACCAGTCGCCAAACACACGGTGGAACAGCTTGCCCTTGTCACCGAATGCGCCGTACAGGCTGCCCTTGCCCAGGCCGGTCGCCTGGGCGATGTCGTCCATCCGGGTTCCTGCATAGCCGGTCGCCCAGAACTGTTCCCGGGCCCGCTCCAGGACTTGGGGTTCGTCGAATGTGCGCGGTCTCGGCATGGTCTCAGCCTATCCGTTCTTGACTCGATCGTCCATTACTGCCTACGTTATGGACGATCCATTCCATAACTGAAGGGGTTCGACATGCCAGGCGTGCTTCAAGAGAAGGTGGCCGTGATCACCGGAGGGACCAGCGGGATCGGGCTGGCCATCGCTCAGCGCTTCATCCGGGAGGGCGCACGGGTTTTCGTGACCGGCCGGGACATCGACCGCCTTGAAGGGGCAGTCAAGGAGATGGGCCCTGCGGCCACCGGCGTACGGTCCGACGTCTCGGTCCTGGCCGACCTGGACGCGCTCTACGCGCGAGTCCGCGAGGAGGCCGGACGCATCGACGTGCTGGTCGCCAACGCGGGAATCGTCGCGGACGCCGCGCTCGGCGACCACACCGAAGCGAACGTCGACATGACGCTCGCCGTCAACGTCAAGGGCCCACTATTCACCGTTCAGAAGGCGCTTCCGCTGTTGGCGGAGAACGCCTCCATCCTGGTCATCGGCTCGAGCAACAGCGTGCGGCCCAATGAGCAACTCGAGGTTTACAGCGCCTCGAAGGCGGCGCTGAGCAACCTTGTGCACAACTGGGCCCGGCAGTCGCGGAAGCGCCGATTCCGGGTCAACGTGCTCAGCCCGGGGCCCACGCGGACCCCTGGCCTGCTAGGCGCCGCAGGGCCGGACGTCGACCAGTTCGCCGAGGCCGTCGTGCCACTGGGGCGGCTGGCCGACGCCGAGGAGATCGCCGAGGCCGCCCTCTTCCTGGCTTCGGACGCCTCGTCGTTCGTCACCGGCGCCGAACTCTTCGCCGACGGCGGCTACACCCGGGCCTGAACGACGGCCGGTGGTGCGCATCCGGTTCCCTCGAAGCGATGGGCGCACTCCCGCGCGCGTGTGCGTCGCGCGGGGCCGTTCTGCATGCACACCAGGTGGCCCGGACCCCGAGGTCCGGGCCACACCCGCACCTCCGGGCGAACAGCTGCGCCCCGAGGCATCCTGCCCACCGCCTCGTGTGCCCCATGCGGAGCATGTGACGCGCTGTCGCGGCCCGCTGCACAGCTGAACCGGGGAGCCTGGGCATCGGTGAAGGGGATGAGCGCCGATAGGGGCCGAAGCTGCAGACCACAGCAGCAGGCAGGGGAAAACGCCCCCTTCAGGACCACGGTGGCGAGCAGGGGAAGCCGCGGTGCGGCCGGTCGCGGCAGGCCGAACGACTGGGTTCACTTAGCTGCCGAACTGCGCGAGCGGCCCGGGCGAGCAGCGCGTGTGACCCGCGGCGGCATGGCTACGGCGGCAGCGGCCGTGCAGTCACGCGCCGGACGCCCGGAGCGCACACCTGCCCTGGAGGAAGAAGCCGCAGCTGGGCACGTGGCGGGGTACGGCGTCGCCACGTGGGCGGGCATGGAGGAGGAGGCGTTCACGGTGGAGGAGCTGCTCGCCCTGGCCGCCGAAGCCGCCGGCGGACAGCACCACCTGGCCGCCGTCCAACTGCCGGTCAGCCTGGTGATGATGACGCCGATCGTGCAGGCCCTTCACGGTCGTGGCCCGCTCCCGGCCGCCGCCGAGGAGGGACTGCGGGTGATGGCGTCGGCCCCGCTGCACGGCGGGGAACTCCCCGGCATGGTCGACCAGGAGCTCGCCGACCTCATCCGGCCGGGCCTGACCCCCGCACAGGCGTGCCTCCTCGCCGTCGCGTCATGCCCAGGAGTGACAAACGTCCTTCTCGCCGCCTCCGGTGCGCCACACTGGAAGGAGGCGGCCGACGCCGTCGCCCAACCCTCCCTGACCGCCGCCAAGTTGCGGGAGATCACCGGTGTACTCGCTCCCCCTGACCCGGACACCGAACAGCGCATGCGCGCCCACCACGCGCACACCGCGAAGGCCCTGGACGTCCAGGTGGAGCCGGGCGCGGAGTTCTGGGGTTGGGCCGGGCGCACCCTGGGTGCCCCGGCCCGCACCGCTACGGGCGTGCCCGCCTGGCTGCGCCTGGTGTCGGCCCCGGAGGGCAAGGCGTCGGGGAAGTTGTGGGACGGCGCCCTCGATGCCCAGCACGCCTTCGGCGACCTCGACGGCCACCGGCCCGCCCTCCTGGCAGTCCACGACGCCGTCGACGACGGCACCGCCTACCGGGCGGAGCTGTCGGTCCGCGTCGATGACCCGGTCCTGTCCGACGACCCGGTCCTCCAGCGCGAGGCCCAGCTGCCGGACTCCTGGTGGAACGACCTCGCCGGGACGCTGGAGAAAGTGGCGGCCACAGACACCGGCCGCGTCGCCGTACGGCAGCAGTACATGGAGCGGGCCATCCCCGAGTTCGTGGGCATCCCCGCCCCGGCCGTCTCCTGCGTGGACAACAGCCCACGCGGATGTCCACTGGGCGAACCTCACCGAACCGCTGCGTCTGCTGGACTGGGAAGGATGGGGCATAGCCCCATAGGGGTTCGACGCTGCCACTCTCTACGCCCACTCGCTGCTCCAACCGGACACTGCCGCCCGCGTCCGCGTCGCCTTCCCCGTGCTGGGCAGTCCGGCCGGCCTCGTCGCCGAAGCGACCGTGTGCGCCCAGCTGCTCCAGACCGCGGCCCGCGGCGACAACCTGGTCCTTGAAGGACCGCTTCGGAACTGGGCTGAGGAACTCCGCCGCCGCTGAGCCCGCGTGGTCGCCCCGACCATGAGGCCGACCACGCCGGGTGCGACCCCCGACCGCTGTAACTGAGCGCCGCAGTTGGCCAGTCTGGCCGACTGCGGCGCTCAGATTTCGGTACGCCTTCGGCGCGACTCGTTCCGGCTGTCTGGGGTCGCCTGAGCCGGCACTTCGGGGCTGCAGTGGAGTCAGTGCGAGCGGGGGGCGTACATGATCACGGCCATACCGGCGAGGCAGACCAGGGCACCGATGACGTCGTAGCGGTCGGGGCGATACCCGTCGGCGACCATGCCCCAGGCGATCGATCCCGCGACGAAGATCCCGCCGTACGCGGCGAGGATGCGACCGAAGTTGTCATCCTGTTGCCAGGTCGCCACCACGCCGTACAGGCCGAGGGCGATGACGCCAGCGCCGATCCAGATCCAGCCTTTGTGCTCGCGGATGCCCTGCCACACCAGCCAGGCACCGCCGATCTCGGAGAGGGCGGCGACGACGAACAGGGCAACGGAACGAGCGACGGTCATAACGGCCGACCCTACTGGCGGCCCACACCGGTGATCTTCAGCGGGTCGGCGGACGCCTTGCAGCCGCACCCGTCCTCCCCTGCGGACGTGCAGGAGCAGGAGCGGCGGCGCTGGCTGAGCCACCAGGTCCCGGCGGCGAACACGGCCAGGACGACGGAGAGGGCGGGCAGCCACCCCACCACCGCCCCGGCCCCGGCTCCGACGACCCCGGCTGTGATCAGGACGGGCAGCGCGCAGCACGCCACACAGGCCAGCGCGGCAAGTCCCCCGAGCGCCTTCGGGGCGCGGTGGGGGCGGGGGTCAGCAGCAGGGGCCGGCATGTCGGTTCTCCTCGGCGAGGTCGGTGAAAGGGATGGGGCAGCACGTGCTGGACGCGCACACGGTCAGGTCGTCGCAGCCCGCCTCCACGGCGGCGGCCAGGGCGGTGCGGATGGTGGTGAGGTCGGCGATCTTCGCGTCGACCTCGGCGAGCTTGGCCGCCGCACGGTCCTGGAGCCCGGCTACGGGGCGGCCGTGCCGGTGTCGGCCGGCCTCCAGGAGCTCGGCGACCTCCTCCAGCGTGAACCCGAGCCTTTGGGCGGCCTTGATCACCCGCAGCGCGGTCACCGCATCCTCGCCGTAGAGGCGGTGGCCGCCGTTGCTGCGGTCCGGCTCGGCCAGCAGGCCACGTCGCTCGTAGTAGCGCAGCGTCTGGATGTTCACCCCGGCCGCCTCAGCGACCTGCCCGCTGCGCAGGCCCGTGCTCACCGCTGCTCCCCGGCGGCAGCGGTCCGGGCGGCAAGGGCGTTCAGGACCGGCTCGTGCGATTGGTCCACGGAGATGTCCAGCCGGATCAGGTCCTGGCCGGGGGTAGTGGTGAAGGTGAAGAACGAGCAGCAGCCGCTCTCGCGCTCCACCAGGTCACGGACCCGGTCCTCCACGCCTTCTCCGCCGGCCAGGTCGAGGCGCAGGCGGAGCGGCTGGGGCCGGGACAGCGCGGTCAGCCGCTTGGCGAACAGCGCATCCCACTCCGCGACCCGCAGGGGCCGCTCCTCGGTGGGCAGGGTGCAGGACTGCGGCATCCACGCAAGATCACTCATCGCGCTCACTCCCGTCATCAGTCCCCGGTGCTGGGGACACCTCCGACGGTAAACCTGTACCTGAGTACAGGTTGCAACCCCGCTGAGCGCACGACTGGCCGACTGAAATGCTCACTGGCCAAGTAGGACGCTCAGTCACATCGGTCGGGCGGCGTGTCCGAGATGACAGCGAATTCGAACGACGACTACGACAGTTTCGCCGAGGCGTATGCGGCGGAGAACGAGAACAACCTCGTGAACGCTACTACGAACGGCCCGCGATGTTAGCCCTTGCCGGAGACGTGGCTGGCCACCGAGTTCTGGACGCCGGCTGCGGCTCGGGCCCACTGACCGCCGCACTGCGCGACCGCGGCGCGGTCGCCACCGGGATCGACGCCAGCGCCGGGATGCTCGCACTGGCCAGGCAGAGGCTCGGTGATGACGTAGCCCTGCACGTGGCCGACCTGGGCGAGCACCTGCCGTTCAAGGACGGCGCGTTCGACGACGTGGTCGCGTCGCTGGTCCTGCACTACCTGGAGCCCTCACCGCCACCGTCGACCCCGCAGCCGACGGCACCGTGACCCCCGCCTCCGCCACAGAGCGGCCGGAACCCAGCAACGGGGCGGTCCAGGCCGCCTACCGCACCTCCACGCCGGTGACACCGGCTGCCGCCGGCGGTGACACCGCGGTCCTCGGCGCCATTGAGGTGGCCGAGGAACTTCCCGTCTGTCATGTGCGTGCTCACGGCCTGCCACGCGGCCAGCTGGCGCTCGCCAACAGTGATCGCTGCCGCCAGCCGGTTCTTGATGCGGAACCTGGGACAGGGCCTTCTCCATGTCCTGCAGGGCGCGCCTGGCCTCGTTGCGCAGGGTGCCGGCCTGGCTGCTCAAGCCGTCCAGGAGAGTGGAGTCCAGCGGATCTGTTTCGGCGGTCACCTGCAATACGGTGGTATCCGGGTAGGCGGCGGTCACTGTTTCGGCGTGCATAGACAGCCGCGTGGTGAGCTCTGCCATGGCTGCACGTGCCGCGGTGTCGTGTTCGTCCAGAGCTGCCAGCACCAGGGTGCTGGCCCTGTCCAGGTCTGCGGCGTACTTCTCCGTGGCCGTGAGGTCGTGCGTCCTGGCCGGGGCGGGCAGCGCGGGGCGCTGTGCCTCCTCGATGAGCGCGGCCGTGCTGAGAGCGCTGTCCGCCCATCGCTGCAGCTGGGCCCCGAGTCAGTGCAGAGGCTGGGCAACTTCCTGCTGCTGGCGTTCGTTCAGCTCGCCCCGTTCGGTCAGCAGTGAGTGCTCTAGCGCGCGCAGCTTCTCCTGCCGCTGGGACAGTTCCTGTTTCGCATGCGCGAGTTCGGGCAGTGCAGACAAACTCGCCACCAGACCGCGCCGCTCGTTCTCCAGGCGCTCGGTGGTCTGGCGTGCCTGCGCGTGTCGTTTCTGTGAGGCAGGGCCGTTTCCAGCGAAGCGCGCGCGGCGCCCCGCTCGGCCTCCTCCCGTGCCAGCTCATTCCTGCCGGCGTCGGCCGCCTCCTGCATCTGCGCAACACGGCCGCGGGCGTCCCGCAGCAGTGCATCCGCCAGGTTCTCCTGCTCGGAGGCAGTCGGTGCCGCGGATTCGACCACGCGGGTCAGAACTCGTACGGCAGCGCTCTCCAGCTCCTTCGCATACGCCGCGGGTTGGGGGTAGCTGCTGCGTACGGCGAGTTCCTGGGCCCGCTCTCGCACCGGGGCAGGGAAGCCTCCAGCAGGGCGGTGGCTTCCTGCACCTGGCGCCGGTGTTCGTCCTGGGCCGCCTGGAGCTGTTCGACCTCGTGCGCGTGCCGGGCGTGCTCCCGCTCGGCGTCGGCCAGCGCGGCGGAGGCCTTCACCGTGGCCCTGGCGCGGGTGAGGGCCTCAGCGTTCTGCGGCTCCGGCGGCTGGTAGGCCTCCGGCAGCGTCCTGGTGCAGACGGGACAGGTGTCACCGGCGGCCAGCCCGTCGCCTGCCGTGTGTGCTGCCTCATGGCGATGGATGCCGTCCAGCATGTTCTGCGCCCGAACCTTCGTAGCCCGGGCCTCATCCAGGTCGCTACCGGGACGTGCCTGCACCAGAGCGGTGAGCCTGTTCTGCGTGAGGGTCTGGGCGGCACGCTGCTGGGCGAGTGCGCCGGCCGCTTCACCGGCGCGGCGGACGGCGTTCGTCAGCGTCTGCAGCGCCGCGGCTGCACCGGCCGCTTCGCCCTCGGCGTCCTGCAGCTGCCCGCGCAGTTCCTCGGAGGCTTACGCCGGTACGGGTGCCGGCTCCGGGCGCAGCGCCGCAAGCGGAGAGCGTCGACCCTTCTCCACCGTGCGGACCTTAGGAACAATTGGACTGTCTCAGCCTGCTGCCTCAGCCGAGACCGCGGCGTCGAAGCGTTAGCACCGGCTGAACGACCAAGTGATGTGTCTCAGCGAGAGTTGAACAGCTCCATCCCTTCGTAGCGGAGCCGAGAGTACTGGTTGACGAAGTACGTCAACCAGTTCGCCGTGTCCGTGCGCAGCAGGGGTGCGGTGCGTCCGGCGCAGTGATCGTGCCGGTCAGGCTCTGCGTCGGCGAGTTCGCAGTGCCAGCTGCTTGCGAAGCAGAGTCGGGGTCGCGGTGCTTTAGCTCCTGTCGGAGCTGGGCGAGTGCCCGGTGCAGTGTGCTTTTGACCGTGCCGGGCGCCATGCCGAGGGCGGCGGCCGTCTCGTCGGTGGACATCTGCTCCCAGTACCGAAGGACCAAGACGTTGACTTGCTGGGGCGGCAGCGTCTTGACGATGTCCATGAGCAGTGCACGATCGGCGTGCTGATCGACCCAGTCTTCGACAGACGCGTCCGGCAGATGCTCGGTGGGGAGCTCTTCCAGTTTCCGTGCCCGCCACCACTCGGTGCGGGTGTTGATCATGACACGACGCAAGTAGGCGTCCGCGAGCTGCTTGTCCACTATGCGCTCCCACCGGTGGTAGGTGCGTAACAGCGCGGTCTGAAGGAGATCCTGGGCGGTGAGCGGGTCGCCGACAAGGCGGCGAGCGCTGCGCAGCAGAGCGTCCTGCCGGGTACGGACATACTCCTCGAATTCGAGTACCGCGCCCGGGTGCTTGCTCGGATTCACGTGACACACTCCCCTCGTATATGGGCGTGGGTGGACGGGCCAGCCGGGTGGGCGAGCGGCCTTCGGGAGACGCCGGGCGGGCCGGTCGGTGACCGGCCCGCCCGGCGGCGTTCGTTGCTCACTGCCTGCACGACGCCCAGACGCCTGGTCGCCCTGTTCAGCAGCTGTTCATAGGCAGAAGCGCTGGCCGGTCCCCTCACGCCGGCCAGCTCCCCTGGCTGGCTTTCCGCTGTTCACGGCCGGGGTGTGCTCAGCGCCAGTGGGCGTCACACTTCGTGCCGGTCCAGTTGTTGGTGCACGCCTTGATCCAGTACTTCTTTCCGTAGTCCTCGCGATGCCCCCAGGAGGTGCTCGTTCCCGCACCCCTTTCGTCACAACTGATGAGAGGAGTGCCGACTCCGTTGCGGGTGACGTAGTGGACCTTGACGCATGCCTTGTGGTGGTCGGCCTTCGTGTCGTAGATCCGCCCGCTGGCGCTTACCTGCGTGCCCTTCCAGCAGATGTGAGCTGTGACCTTCGCGCCAGTGATGGTGCTGGAGGTGTCACGGCAGTTCCAGCCCGCTGCAGCTGCGCTGCTGCTGTTGGTCTGGGGCGTGGACGGTTCAGGGCTGGCAGCCCCTGCTGCGGTGATCGGTGCAAGCAGGAGACCAGCACTCGCTGCGGCGATTCCGATGGACTTAAGTGCATGCATGTGTACTTCCTCTTCCCTCGATGGACTGACTCGCCGGACCAGCCCGCGGACTGAGCTTGGAGCCGCCGTTGCGGGCGTCAGCGGGTTCACGACAACGAGTTCAGCGGACTGGGGATTGAATGGGCAGCCGGTTCAACCACCCTGATCAATGGCTGCATTGCAGGTCACGGGCACGGCGCACGACGCTGACCAAAGAAGACGCCTGTCGTTTGCTCTTCTCCCCGGGCATGCGTAGCGTCCGGGTGATCGCGCCGCATCCGCGGGGGAGGCGGCGGGTAGAGGGGTGAGCCGTCGATGGCAGGACGTCCTGAGAGCCCACTCGATCCGAGTGCGGGGCCGGTTGCACGGCTGGCTGCCGAGTTACGCAAACTCCGTGCGGAGGCCGGGAGTCCGACCTACCGCGTGATGGCGCAGCGCACAGGTCAGGGTGCGAGCACGCTGTCGCAGGCGGCCGGGGGTGAGCGGCTGCCAACCCTGCCGGTTGTTCTCGCATACGTGCGTGCCTGCGGCGGCGACGAGAAGGAGTGGGGGGAGCTGTGGCGCGAGGCGGCCGCGGAAATGGCGGCCGAGCCCCGCACCGAGGATGAGAACGCCGAGCCCCCGTACCGGGGCCTGGCCCGCTTCGAGCCGGGCGACGCCAATCTGTTCTTCGGCCGCGACGAACTCACCGACCGCCTGGTCGAGCTAACACGTTCCCGTCGGTTCACTGCGGTGTTCGGCCCGTCGGGCAGCGGCAAGTCCTCTCTACTGCGTGCCGGCCTCATCCCCCGCCTCCGTGCCCCGGACCCGGCCAGCCCGCAGCCAGCCGCGCTGCGCGTCCTCACCCCAGGCGAACACCCCCTGCGCACCCACGAACAGCGGCTGACCCCGAAGGACGGCGACGGGGACACGTGGCTGATCGTGGACCAGTTCGAAGAGCTCTACACCCTCTGCCAGGACCCTGCCGAGCGCGACCAGTTCATCGACCGACTCCTGGCGGCCACCGATGCCGCGAGTCATCTGCGCGTCGTCATCGCCGTGCGGGCCGACTTCCTCGGTCGCTGCGCCGAACACCCGGCCCTGACCGCGGCCCTGCAGGACGGGACTGTGCTGGCCGGTCCAATGAGCCGCGACGAGTTGCGTGAGTCGATCGTCAAGCCCGCCCAAAAAGCGGGGATGATCGTGGAACGCGCCCTGAGCGCACGCCTCTTGGATGAGGTCGAAGGCGAACCCGGGGCTCTGCCGCTAATGTCGCACGCCCTACTCGAGACCTGGTATCGCCGCAAGGGCCGCGCACTAACCGAGGCCGCCTACGAGGCGGCCGGTGGGCTGCACGGCGCGATTGCCCGTACCGCCGAAAACGTTCACGGCGACCTCACCCCGACCCAGGCGATCCTCGCCCGCCATATCCTGCTGCGCCTGATCACCCCCGGTGAGGGAACCCCGGACACGCGTCGACCCGCTCAGCGCAGCGAATTCGATTTTGGAGACTCCGCAGACACTGCGATCGTCTTGGAGCAACTGGCCCGCTCTCGCCTGATCACACTCGACGAAGACCTTGTCGATCTCACACACGAGGCCCTGATCACCGCGTGGCCGCGCCTGAAGCAATGGATCGAGGAGGGGCGCCAGCAGCTGGCCCTGCACCGCAGATTGAGTCAGGACGCCCAGGCGTGGGACAGCCTTGGGCGGGATGCGGGAGCCTTGTACCGAGGTGTACGCCTGGCGGCGGCCGAGGAGATCTTCACGACGCACCGGGAGGCTGAGCTCACCCGCCTCGAGCAGGCATTCCTGGCCGCAAGCCGCGCGCTCCGCGACAAGGAACGACGATGGCTGCGTTCTTTCGCAGCCGGCCTATCCCTGCTGCTGGTGCTCGCCCTGGTGGCAGGAGTGGTCGCCTGGCAACAGAACGAGGCCAGCGACCGGCAGCGTACGCAGGCCGCCGCCCGGCGGGCCGCCGCGGTCGCCACCAGCCTGCGCTCCTCTGATCCGGCCACGGCTCTCCAACTCGCTGTCGCTGCCTGGAGCACCAGCCACACCCCCGAGACCCGCTCCGCACTGCTCGGCGCCCTGGCCCAGCGAGAGGAAGCCAATTTCGCCCCGCCCACGGATCCCAGTGCCCAACAGTTCCTCAGCGCAGACGGCCGCATCCTGGTGTCCGCTGGCGCCCACCAGGTTGTGAGATGGGACGTAGCGACGCATCGCAAGATCGGCATCTTCAAGGGCCTCGGTAGCCAGGCCGACAGCCTCCACGGCATGACCCCCGACGCGCGGACTCTGCTCGTAGACGGAGAAGTAGAAGACATCAGACTCTGGGACATTCGGGAAGGACGCTTTCACGGACACGGGGTCGGCGACGCGCTCCGCTTGCCCCCCAGCTGGTCCGGACAGCAGCTCAGCGCCGACGGACGGACAGTACTCACGGGCACCGATGACCAGATGCAACTGTGGGACATACAAACCCAGCGTCGCCTGTTCACCCGACGGGCAGCACGCGGGATCGCGCCGTACATGGCCGCCGGTCCCGATGGCCGCCTCGTCGCGTTCTGCCGAAAGAGCGGATCACTTGAGCTGTGGGACGTGCGCAGCCAGAGGCAGCTTTCCACCGGCTGGTTCCCCAAGCACCTTTGCTCGCCCGATCCAGACCACGATCAAGACTACGGCCAGATGCATTTCAGCCCCGATGGCCACACCCTGGCGTTCTCCGATGACCACGGGATCCAGCTATGGGAAGTCCCCTCAGGCAGGAAACGTCTTGAACTTCGCCTGACCTCTCCCAGCACCTTCGTTTTCAGCACGGACGGACGGTTCCTGGCCAGCGCCAGCTCCGGGACAAACGAGATCCAGCTGTGGCGGTTGAGTAACCCGCAGGCTCCGGTACTGCGCTATCCACTGGTCACCGATTCCACCAGTGAGTTACACCTGGACCTGCGCGCCCACCAGATCCGCTACGTCTCGGAAAGCCTGGCGCCAGGCATGGGAGTGCGGACAATCGACCTGGGTCGTGCGACCAACCCGGGTTGGCATCACACCGCGGCCCGCGACGCCGTCCTCAACGAAGACGGCACCACCTTGGGCCTGGCCTGGAGACATGGCCGCACAGAACAGTTCGAGCTGCGCGACGCAGCGGGCGGACGCGTGGTCGCACACCCGCCAGGCATTGCCCTGCCTCCCCCCGACGGCGGCGAGCCCACGGAGCTCATGTCACTGAGCAGGGACGGGAGGACTTTCGCTTACGGCATGGCCGGAATGGACGACCCCGCACACCACCCCGACCAGGTCCGGGTGTGGGACGTCCCGCGACACCAGGTCATCAACAGCTTCGTCGCGGCAGCTGGCTCGGACCCAGACGCGGGGTTCACGGGGATGCTGCTGAGCCCCGACGGCAGGAGCCTGATGACCACGGAGATGGAACGCAACGGGGTCACCGTGCGCAGCGTGCGGAGCCGGGCGATTGTTCATACTCTGCACTACCACCAGGACGCCGGATTCGGTCCGGGCACCGCGCTCGCGGCGGTCCGGCCCGATGGTCACCTGCTGCTGTCCGGTGACGGCAGAGTGATTCACTCGCCCTCCGGCATGGATTCCCCCAACGAGACTGGGGACGCAGACGTATTCGCGTTCAGCCCGGATAGCAGGTATCTCGTCGTGGACGATGGCGACGGCCGCGTTTCTTTGTGGGACGGCGGGCTGCGCCGACGGCTGGGCGCGCTGGCGGGAAGTTTCAGCTCTGGGCGGGAGGACGGGGAGGAAGTGAGCGCGCTGGCGTTCTCCCACGACGGCAGCACCCTGGCCGTGGCCGGATCCCAGGGAACGGTGCAGTTGTGGGATGTGGCGTCTCACCAACCACTCGGCGAATCCCTGCCGACACCCGGCGACGGGATCCTGTCCGTCGCATTCAGCCCGGACGACCAGGCGGTCTACACAGCAGGCGAGCACGTGCCCTGGCAGAAGTACGTCATCGACCCCCGGCGAGCAGCCGCTGGCATCTGTGCTCGTGTCGGTGCTGGTCTGTCCCGAGCTGACTGGAAGACGTATCTTCCGGAGGTGCCCTACCGAAAGACCTGCTGACGACCCACTGAGTGCACGCCAGTTGAGGCACCACTGTTCCTCGGAGAGGTTGACCAGCACCACGTGTGCGCTCGCATGCTCCTTGAACGTGCTATTGGGAGGAGGGGAGAGCGGCGAGTCTTCGGCGGCTTTCGTGCTTCTTCAGGGCCTGGTTCTCGTGGAAGAGGTTCGCGGTTACTGTTGCGAGGGCGTCGAGTTTGCCGTTGAGCTGCGTGATCTCGGCTCTGGCCTCACGAAGCTGATTGCGGAGCGCTGCGATCGTCTCGTCCCGGGTGACTTCCCCGGGGGTGCGGAGGACGGGTTGGGCGACCTTGGCGTTCCATTCGGTGAGGATGTCGTCGGCGCGGTGGACGGTGGCGTGGCTGACGTGGGCTTCTCGGGCGAGGTTCTCCTTGGTGAGGGCGCCGTCGGTGTGCAGGGGCTCGCCGGCCAGCAGCCGGGCCATGGCCTCGCGGAGCTTGGTGGCGGTCTTGGCGGACACCGGCAGCAGGGGGTGACTCCTTCTTGTCGAAGCGTGCGGGTGATGCGCTGGACGTCGGCGAGGCGGATCAGGACGGCTTCGCGGCCGGGTGGTGACAGGGCGGGGCCCTGGGCTCTGGCTGTGAGGTCGTCTTCCTCGGCGATCCAGATGGGAGCGTGGCGTCGGGTGATCACGGAGTTGCGGCAGCGGTCGGGTTGGCAGGCGCCGATCAGCGGAGCCGTGCCGCGCTGATCGGTGGGCAGTTCGTTCTGGCATTCGGCTTGCGGGGCGTCGAACATGCAGTGGTTGACGGTTCCCAGGTGGAGGTTGGTGAACTGGGTGGCGAGCAGCGCTGCCTCGGCCTGTTCATCGGCGATCTGCGCCCGTAGGACGGGATCCTCGTTCATGGTTGAGATGACCTTGTCCAGGCCGGCATGCAGCCGGTCGGCGCCGGGCCCGACCGCGACCTTCTCACCTGCCCGGCGGGCCCTGAGCAGGTCGACCAACCGGGTTCCCAGCGCTGCTTGGACAGCATCCGTCCGCCGCGGCCGACGAACAGGGCCATCGGCTCCAGGCCGAGGTCGCCCTCGATGACGGCAACCCGGCGGACCTCGGCGGACATCGCCTCGGCGCGGAAGGTCCGGCGCCGCCCGTGCAGGGTGCCCCGCAGCTTCATCTGCCGCAGGTCGACGTCGTCGACGACGAGCCTGCGCCGGCATAGGGCCTTCACCGAGGACCGCACCATCGCGGCCCGCTCAGTGCGGCGATACAGATCGATCTCTCGCAGCGTCGCGTGTTGGACGGCCACCACCCGCGGCAGCCCGAACTTGGCGATGGCCTGCAACATCACCTCAGCCGGGGAGACGTCCCCGACGCGGCGGGCCGACGATGTCGAGCAGGCAGCTGAACTCGCGCAGCCGCATCCCCGTCGTGATCGCCAGTTCGCCGGCCGCGCTGTTGCGCAGCGGGGCGCGGCTCCGGAAGGCGGGATCGACCAGGCCACCGGGGAGACAGCCGCGCAGGCCCACCCGCTTGAGGAACCGCCACTGCCGGAAGGTCAGGTGGCGCACGTCCAGCTCGGTCGTGGCGCCCCAGGCCAGCACGTCCCGTCCGTTGCTGCGGCGAAAGTACGGCCGCTGACCGAGCAGCCTCGCATCGACGGCCCAGTCGTAGAAGTTGTTGATCAGCGACCGGCGCTTTCGCCACGTGGCCGGCTTGTCCGGCGCCTCACGGTGCTCGGTGCAGTCGTCCCGGTAAGCCACCAGATCGTCTTCCGTAGCCGACAAAAGGTCGGTCGCCAGGGAGATTTGGCCTAGGAAGTCGACCAAGTCCAAGGCGTCGTACGTGTAGTCCTCCAGCGACTTCGCCTTGAGCGACTTCGACAGCTCCAGGAAGAACGAGCACAACGGCTCGGCCGGACGCATGCCGAGATCAAGGAAGAAGGGCGTGCCCTCCTTCACCGCCCCGGGCCGCTGGACGTACGCCACCGCATCGAGATCGACGCCAGGCGGTGCCTCGTAGAACCGACGCAGCTTGCCGTGAGACACAAAGAAGTGATCCACCCCAACTCCCTCTGAGACAACAAGAGGTCAGGGAACCTAACGGTCTCCCCGCCCTCCCGGTGTCGCCTCAGATGGCACATGAGATAGCCAGAGATCCTTGTCCTAACGCAGCTGCTCCCAGTCGACCTCCGGATGGGCGGGGACGACCGCGTCGACGGACGCCGTGGTGTAGAGCGCGACGTCGACGGCCCCGGCCCGGCTCGTGCCGAAGCGGACCTCGATCGACTGCGGGGAGCGGACCCATCCGGTGACCGTTCTCGGAAACAAGTCAGCCTTCCGTCGACGGACGGGCGCGCCCCCGCGCCGGTCGTTCACCCGACCGGCGCGCGGCGCGCAGAGTCCCTACGAGGCGAGCGTGCTGGTCTCAGTCCTCAACGAGTGGCTGTGACCAGCACAGTCGCAGCAGTCCCAAGGCCCTTACGGCCCGCCCGCGCGGGGGAGCCGTAAGGCAGGGGCGGCCGCCCCTGGTGGGGTTCAGTCGCCGATGGTGAACTCGACGGACTGTTCACCCAGGGCTACCCGGTCCCTGCCGGTGTGGTTGCGGCCGTCTGTGGTTCTCCTGCCGGGGGTCTTCACCCCGCTCACCGTGACCTTGTAGGTGCCCAGGGCCAGGTTGCGGAAGACGCGCTCGGCCTTGAGCGGATACGGCACTTCCTTGCCAACCATAGTGATGTCCTCGGAGCTGACCGTCGCGCCGTCGGGACCGGTCAGGGCCAGAGTGATGTCCATCTTCGGCACGAACTCGGGATTCAGCTTGTTGTACTCCCCGAACCATCCGACGGATTCCCAGACGTAGGGGACCGCCTCGCAGGTGACGGTCACCTTCTGCGGTTCGGCGTCTTCGCCCACCTCGGCGGTGAGGACGGCCTTGACCTTGGAGTGGTTGCCGTTGTCCCCCTTGAATTCCTTCACGCCGGTGGCCGGGCACTGAGACGGCATGGCCCAGCACGCGCCGGAGGTGCTGGACGAACACTTCCTGGTCGACGGGCGCGGCAGGTTCCGGCTGCGCACCGAGCGCGATGGCCGGCCGCCGTCGCCGGTGCGGATCGAGGCCACCCGCGCCAGTCGGCCATTTCCATAAACTATGAATATAAAAACGCTATGCTTCGGGCGTGAGTCGTCAAGACACCGCTCCTGGCGCGTCCGCCGCCATCGGGGCAGCCCTCTACGGCCTGGCCACCAGGGCCGCGAGACGCCTGCCCCGGGACATGAGCCTGACGTCCGCCGCCACCCTGGCCACCCTGGACCGGACCGGCCCGCGGCGCATCACCGATCTGGCCGCGGTCGAGGGCGTCACCCAGCCCGCGATGACCGCCCTGGTCCGGGTGATGGAGGAGTCCGGCCTGGTCGAGCGGCGGGGCGACGCGTCCGACAAGCGGGTCACGCTGGTGTGCCTGACCGAGGCCGGCGCCTCCTATGTCCGGACGCGGCGCCAGGCGGGCGTCCACGCGTTCGAGCGGTTGATCGGCGAGCTCACCGGCGACGAGGTCGAGGCGCTGGTGGCGGCCCTTCCGGCGCTGAAGCATCTGGCAGAGCTCGAAAGCCAGGACCGCGAAGGGCCGAAGCAGTGACCGGGCAGCCGGTCGGCGGGGACGCGGTGAAGGCGTTCCCGGTGGCGCGTTCCGAGGCGCGGCTGCTGGTCCCCGCCCTGATGTTCATCGCTCTGGTCGTGGCGGCGGTCGCCAGCCTCGGGACGCCGCTCATCACCAGCGTGGCGACCTCGTTCCACGTCTCGCTCGGCAGCGCGCAGTGGACGCTGACCGCCGCGCTGCTCAGCGGCGCCGTCGCCACGCCGGTCCTGGGACGGATCGGAGCCGGCCCGCACCGGCGGGCCACGATCCTCGCCACGCTGGCGGTCGTCGTCGCCGGCAGCGCGCTGACCGTGCTGCCGCTGCCGCTGCCGTTCGCGTGGCTGCTGGCCGGCAGGGCGGCCCAGGGCGTCGGGCTCGGGCTGACGGCGCTGATGATGGGCGTGGCCCGGGACCACCTCCCCGAGGAGCGCAGCGCGGCCGTGATCGCCCTGATCTCGGTGGTCTCGATCATCGGGGCCGGCGTCGGCTACCCGCTGGCCGCACTGCTCGCCGAGCTCGGCGGGGTACGGGCCGCCTACGGCCTCGGCCTGGTCGTCACCGCCGCCGCCCTCCTGACCGCGTGGCGCTCCATGCCCGAAGCCCCTGAAGGCCGCTCCGCCCACGTGGACGTGGCAGGCGCGGTCGTCCTGGCCGCCGCGCTGCTCCTGGTGCTGTTCCTCGCCGGCGAACGGAATCTGTGGAGCCGGCACCTCGCCGTGGCGGCGGGCCTCGCCGTCGTCGCGGTGGTGCTCCTCTGCGTCTGGGCCGTCATCGAGCTGCGCAGCACGACGCCCCTGGTCGATGTGCGGGCGGTGCGGCACCCGGCGGTCGCCGGGGCGAACCTCGCCATGTTCGTCGGCGGGATCGGCATGTACCTCCTGCTCACGCTCATCACCCGGTACGCGCAGACGCCGCACGGCGCCGGCTACGGCTTCGGGCTGACGACCTTCGTCGCCGGGCTGGTCCTCATCCCGTTCTCGGTGCTGGGGTTCGTCGCCGGCAAGCTCACGCCGCGGGTCCGGACGCGGATCGCCGACCCCCTGCTCCTGGCCGGCAGCGCCGTCATGGTCGGCGGCGGGTTCGCCCTGTTCGCGGCGGCCCGGTCGGACCTGGCCGAACTGTTCGCGGCGATGGGCGTGCTCGGCTTCGGCGTCGGCGGCTTCTCGGCCGCGATGCCCGGCGTCATCCTGGCCGTCACCCCCAAGAGCGAGACGTCGAGCGCCATGAGCTTCAACTACGTCGTCCGCAGCGTCGGGTACTCCCTGGGCAGCGCCATCGGCGGCCTGATCCTCGCCGCGGGCACCGGCCCCGGCCACCTCTTCCCCGACGACAGCGCCTTCACCACCGCGGCGCTGGTCGGCATCGGCGCCATGACGATCACGACGCTGACAAGCCTCGCCCTCGCCCGCCGACGCTCACCCGAGACCAACCCGTAAGTCAGATGCACTCATCCCCACACTGGAGGTTCCATGCCCAAGGGCTACTGGGTCAGCGCCTACCGCACCATTTCAGACCCTGAGAAGCTGGCTGCATACAACAAGCTGGCCGCTGCGGCCGTCAAGGCCGGGGGCGGCCGGGTCCTCGTCCGTGGCGGTCGGGTCGTGGCGCATGACGCCGGAATCGCCGAGCGCACCGTCCTGATCGAGTTCGACAGCTTCGAACAGGCGGTCGCCGCACATGCGAGTGCGGCCTACCAGGAGGCGCTGGTCGCCCTCTCCGACGGCGTGGAGCGCGACTTCCGCATAGTCGAAGGCATCGACTGACCGAGGTCCGGTCGGATCTTCACTGAAGCACGCTGCGCTGCCTTCACAGTCGCGCATCGCGCGGTTCATCGACTTCGTCGCCCGGCGCACCGGTGTCGAACACGCCGACTACGAAGCTCTGTGGACGTGGTCGGTGCAGGACCTGGCGGGCTTCTGGGCGGCTGTGGGGGAGTTCTTCGACATCCGCATCAGCGGCACCTCGGAGGGTGTTCTGGACGACGCCCCGATGCCGGCCACGCGCTGGTTCCGCGGCGCCCGGCTGAACTACGCCGAGCACGCCCTCCGCGTCGGCGCCCCCGCAGACGTCGCGGTGATCTCGGTCAGCGAGGAAGGCACCACCACACGTCTTGGGCCGATCTGCGCCGCCAGGTCGGTGCCCTGTCGGCGTGGCTGCGCCGCCAGGGCGTCACGGCCGGGGACCGGGTGGCCGGCTACCTGCCCGACACCCTCCACAGCGTGATCGCGTTCCTGGCCTGTGCGAGTATCGGCGCCGTGTGGTCGGCTTGCGGCCAGGACTACGGCGCCGAAGGTGCCGCGAAACGCTTCGCGCAGCTCGAACCCGTCGTCCTCTTCGCCGCCGACGGCTACAGCTGGAACGGCCGCCGGCACGACTGCCGCGCGCAGACCGCCGCACTACGGCAGGCTCTGCCGTCCGTCCGCGCCACCGTGGAGGTCCCGAACCTCGGCCTGCCCGCTGACCCGGACGCGGACACGGTGCCCTGGGACGTCGCGCTCGCCGACCCCGCCGAGTGCGTTTTCGAGCAAGTGCCCTTCGACGCACCGCTGTGGGTGTTGTTCTCCTCCGGCACCACCGGTACCCCCAAAGGCATCGTGCACGGGCACGGCGGGGTCCTGCTCGACCACCACAAACTGCTCGGCCTGCACCTCAACCTCGGCCCCGGCGACCGCTTCCTGTGGCACACCATCACAACTGGATGATGTGGAACATGGTCGTCTCCGGCCTGCTGGTCGGGGCCACCATCGTCCTCTACGACGGCAGCCCCGCCCACCCGGGCCCGGAAAGGCTGTGGGAGCTGGCCGCCGAACACCGCACCTCCGTCCTCGGCATCAGTCCCGGCTACCTCCAGGCTTCCGCCAAAGCCGGTCTCGCCCCCGGACGCGACCTCGACCTGTCCGCGTTGCGCATCCTCGGCTCCACCGGGGCGCCCCTGCCCGCCCAGGCGTACCACTGGGTCCGCGACCATGTCGGCCACCGCGTCCAGATCGCCTCCACCAGCGGCGGTACCGACATCGTCAGCGGCTTCGCCGGCAGCGCCCCCCCTCACACCCGTGTGGCCCGGCGAGATCTCCGCACCGCTTTTGGGCGTCGCGCTCCAGGCGTTCGACGCTCAGGGCCGGCCCGTCACCGGCGAGGTCGGCGAACTCGTGGTCACCAGGCCCATGCCCTCGATGCCGCTCTACTTCTGGAACGATCCCGACGGCAGCCGCTACCACCAGACGTACTTCGCTTCCTACCCGGGAGTCTGGCGGCACGGCGACTGGATGACCCGCACCGCACACGGCAGCGTCATCGTCTCCGGCCGCTCCGACTCCACCCTCAACCGACATGGTGTGAGGCTCGGCAGCGCCGACATCTACGCCGTCGTCGACGAACTGCCCGGCATTCGCGAAAGCCTTGTCATCGGCGCCGAACTCCCCGACGGGACTACTGGATGCCCCTGTTCGTCGTGCTGGAACCCGGTCACGAACTGACCGACGAACTGCGCGACACCATCGCGACCGCGATCCATACCCACGCCTCACCACGACACGTCCCCGACACGATCATCGAGGTGCCCGCCCTGCCGCACACCCGCACCGGCAAGAAGCTGGAAGTCCCCGTCAAACGCCTGCTGCAGGGCGCCGACATCGACCAGGTCGCCGGGCGCGAGGCCGTCGACGACATCGCGGCGCTGGAGTACTTCACCCGGTTCGCTCGCCCCTCCACTCCCTGACCACCGGGTCCGGTATGGCGCACCTGAGTACGAGTACTCAGGTGCGCCAAAGCGTCGGCAGACAGGCTCCGCGATATGAACTACGCCATAACTCGCCATCTCCTGCACACCCTCTGTCCCCACGGCCACCCCCGACCGACGGTCACGGACCACTAGGCCCGCCGACCTCACGGTCGACGGCCCCACACCGTCAGACCACCGAACGCAACCGGTCCAGTTCACTGCGGATCGCATCCCGCAGCACGTCGTGCTGGGGGCCGAGCCTGAACCGCTCGTCACTCCACCGCTCAGGCGGATACAGCCACACCAGCTTGCCCACCAGTTCGGCCGGCTCCCACTCGAACCGCGGCCATATATGGGCATGCAGGAACGGGTCAGTGTTGCCGAGGATCTCCAGGTTGACCCGGCGAAAGTCGGGGTCCAGCCGCCGGCAGGACCGCTCGACCGCTTCTCCGAGTTGGTCCATGTCGGACAGGAACGACAGTCGCTTGGCCCTCGACAGGTCAGACAGCCGTTGGACACCCGGGTCGTCCGCGAGGAGAACTGAGTACCCGGGCAGGAATTGAACGTCGCCGATCACCGCAAAACCGGACTCAAGTCGCCGCAGCACCGTCGGGTTCTGCCCACGCAGAGCGGCCCCGATCCGGTCCATCCGCCAGTCACCAGTCATGGCCCGAGGCTACCGACAGGTGATCAGGACCTGCTCTTCACTCCCCGCCCTCCCCGCTCACTTCGAGGTCCAAGCAAGTGAGGCGAGGAGCGGGCCCCGGTCATGTGCAAGGCTTGGCCGTAGCTTCGTGGTGCGGCCGATCAGCGGTGTAGCTCTTCTGCGATGTCGTTCTCGTCAGAGCGCTCGAGGCTGTGCTGCCGGCCGGATCCGGCAAGGAGTATGGAGGCACGCGTTCGGTCGACGAGGCCGGTCGGGGTCGGCTTAGCTCCCCCCCGCTTCAAGATCGACCACGGCAAGAACATCGCGGAAGTGCTGGCGCTGTCCGTCGACGCCGCCGCCGAGTTCCTGTCCTCCGTCCCGGCCGCCTCCCGCAGTCTGGAGACGTTGCGCGAGGTGGGACGGGGGTACCTGAGGTTGGGCCAGCCCGTGACGGAACTCCGCGGTGGTGAGGCGCAGCGCATCAAACTGGCCACCGAACTGCAGCGAGCCCGGCGCGGGCACGCGCTCTACCTGCTCGACGAGCTGACGGCGGTGCTGCACCCCTCGGACATCGCGCTGCTGCTGCGACAGCTGCACCGGCTCGTCGACGCCGGCAACACGGTCGTCCTCGTCGAGCACGACCTGGACACGATCGCCACCGCCGACTGGGTCATCGACCTCGGGCCGGGCGGCGGCGACGCGGGCGGGCGGGTGGTCGCGGCGGACCCGCCGGCCAAGGTGGCGAGGGCCCGCCGCAGCGCCACCGCGCCCTGTCTCGCGGCCCGGCTCGCGCGCTCCTGACGACGGCGTGAGGGGCTGAGCCCCGGTCAGCCGGGTCCGGGACGCAGGGTCGCGCGCGTCGCCATGCTGCGTTCCAGCTGGCGCGGCGGCTCAACCACCGCTCGCCTGCCTGCCCGCCGGAGCCGCCTGCCCGCCGGAACCGCCCGCCCCCTGTGGCCGTCTTGTGCGCTGACTGTGGACGAAGCAGGGGGGACATTGTGACGCGGAACATGACCAAGGCCGGTCTCATGGCGGTGGCCATGGTGACGGTGCTCGGAGCCTCGGCATGTGGCGGGGGCGCCGGCGCTGCGGCCGACGGCAGCGGCGGGAAGGCGTCCGCGCGCGGGGGGCGCGAGTCCGTGGCGCCCTCCTGGCAGGCGGCGCCGTCCGGCTCGGCGCCGACGTCTACCGGCACCGTGGGAAAGATGTCCGGGATCGCGCAGGCCGCGGTGCCGTCCCTCAGCCGGCCCGTGCCGTGGAACCTGGACATTCTGGACCAGCGATCGCGGCCCTTGAACGGGAAGCTCACCACCACGGCCACGGGCAAGGGCGTTCATGTCTACGTGATCGACACCGGGATGGCCATCGCCCACAAGGAGTTCGGCGGGCGCGCCCACCTCGGCGCCGACTTCGTGGGCCCCAAGGATTCCGGTGACTGCTTCAACGAGGCAGGGCTCGGCCACGGCACGTTCGTCGCGGGCATCATCGGCGGCACGAGGTACGGGGTGGCCCCCAAAGCGGAGCTCGTACGGGTCCAGGGCATCCTGTGCGAAAGCGAGGGCGGCGGCTCCCCGGCCGCGACCGAGGCGGCCCTGGTGAAGTCGGTCAAGTGGGTCACCGCGCACGCGCAGAAGCCCGCGGTGGTGAATATGTCGCTCAACCTCGACCACCGGTCGGCGGCCCTGGAGTCCGCTGTGAAGAAGATGGTCGACGCGGGGATCCCGACGGTGGTGTCGGCCGGCAACTTCCATGACGACGCGTGCAAGCACTCGCCGGCCGGAGTTCCCGGCACGATCGTCGTGGCGGCCTCCACCTCGAACGACCGCGCGTGGAGCGACGGCGGCTCCTACGGATCGGGCTACGGACGGTGCGTGGACCTGTACGCCCCCGGCCAGAAGGTGACCGCCGCCCTCGCCGGCGGTGGTACGACCACGGAGAACGACGGCGCGACATCCTGGGCGGCACCGCATGCGACCGGCGTGATCGCGCTGTACCTGTCGGCGCATCCCCATGCCACGGCCGACGAGGTCCACGTCTGGCTCGACCACACGGCCACCCGCGGTGTCGTGCGCGGCGTACGCTCCGACACTCCCAACCGGCTGCTCAACACGGGCGGGCTCTGACCTCCCCGGCCGCCCCGGGCGCTACGGTCACCCCGACGCCGTTCAGCGCCGTGCTGACCGGTCCGGCAACCGCTGGTCGCCGTGCCTGGATGCCTTCTGCAAGCGTCGCAACGTCGTCGCACGCTGGTTTCACCGTCTCAAGCAGGGGCGATGCCCTGGGAGTCGAGGACTCCCGCGACGCCGCCCGGTCCCCTTGTTGCCAAGTACGGACAGAACCGGATGAACAAACACTGGGAGGGTGTCATCTCACGGGATGCAGCGAACAGCAGATCCGGCCGGTCGCCCTGCGGGAGCAGGCGCGGATGCCGCATCCTGACACCCCCCTGGGGGCTTCCATCATGACCACTCACCCCGCTCGCCGTACCGCCCGTACCGCCCGTTCCACCGGCCTGGTGGCCGTCGCCGCCGCAGCGGCGTTCTCCCTGGCCGCTTGCCAGAGCGGGGACAAACACGCCGCCGGCCAGGAGAAGAAGGACTCTGTCTCCGCCTCCCACCCCACCGGCGACGGCAGTGCGCCCAGCAACTCCACGACCACCGCAGGCAAGTCCCGGACCGGCGCACAGTCCGCCTCGTTAAAGGCGGCGGCCCCGGTCCGCAAGGAGCCCCTGGCGGACGGCAGCACGGCTGAGATCTACGCACTCGGCGCCCAGCACTACCGCGCCAAGATCGTCCACCAGGGTCAGGTGCTCGGCACGCTGGAGGCGGACCAGGACGACGCCGGGCTCGACGCCAACGACATGTTCATCGTGCTCACGCTGGACGGTCACGTCCATTCCTGGATGGGCGGCGGCCACCGCGGGCCGGGCACGTTCAAGCTCCCGGGCGGTTGGACGGCCAAGGTCGCGAAGCTCGGCGACCTTCACTACCGCGCGCAGATCCTCGGCAACGAGAACTCGGTGGACGGCACGCTGGAGGCGAACCAGCACGACGACGGTGGCGTCGCCAACGGCGTGTACATCGTGCTCAGCACCGCCGGTGTGATCAGCGCTCACCAGTAGAAGCCGGCTCGTCCGCGCGGTGGGGCCGCCTCGGGCGGCTCCACCGCCACCGTGATGCGAGCCTGGCCCCCAGGCCCTCCCAGCGCCTTGCGCGCGCCGCCCCTCAACAGCTCCCTCAACGGCGCTCTCGACAGCCTCCTCCATCCCCCCTCGACCTGCGCTCGCTGCCGAAGCCACGCTTGCATGGCGCTCCCGCACGCACGGTCCCGTCGGCGGTCCCACGGCTCCTCGGTCTCCTGTGCCCAGAAGCTGTGCGAGAGCGGGTGGCTCGGGCCGGCCGATGGCAGGCGCCCGGACGCCGTACGTCGCGGGCCTCGCCCCCGAGCGAGGACCGACTGGGAGTTCCCCCTGCCGTCCTCGTCGGTGATCGTCAGCTCCACCAGGACCACGCCCTCATGGGTGCCGAGGACGGCCGTGACGTAGCGGTCGGCCGGGAGGGAGGCGGGGGTGATGCCGGAGCGCCACAGGGTGCGTCCGGTGGTGGCGTCGACGCGTTCCGGGAGAAGTGCGCTGCCGGCGCAGTAGAGGGCGTCGTCGTCCGGTAAGCAGGCCGGTGCTCTGTTGCCCTCGTACCCCGGTGCCTTCTTCACGCCCCGTTCGGCGACCGCGTACGCGGTCGTCTGCCATGGCTTCCAGTCGGTGGGCAGGGCGCTCCAGCGGGCGGCGGGTGCGGAGTCGACCCGTGCGGTGCCGTCGCTGTCGTCCGGGGCGAGCAGGAGGTATCCCGTCAGGGCTGCGGCGAGCGCACCGGAGACAGCCGTGAGCGTGCGTACGGTACGTCATCGGGGGCGGCGGTTGGTGGTGGTCTCGGCGGCGGCGTGGGGCGCGCTGCCGGGAGGCGCGGAGAGCGGCCGCCGGGTCAGCCTCCGCGGTCCGCCGGGTGGCGGCTCGGGCAGCGCCTCGGCCAACGCCCGTGCCAGTTCCTCCGGTTCGGGCCTGTCGGCCGGGTCCTTGGCCAGGCACCGGTCCAGTTCCGCGCGCAGCCGTCCGGCCACCCCGTCCAGGACGGGCTCGTTGTGGACCACCCGGTATCCGGTGAGGTAGGGGCTGTCGGCGTCGAAGGGGCCGCGTCCGGTGACGCAGTACACCAGCAGTGCGCCGAGGGAGAAGACGTCCGAGGCGGGTCCGACCGTGCGGGCGTCGGTGAACTGCTCGGGGGACATGAACGGCGGGTTGCCGATGACCTGGCCGGTCTCGGTGAGGGTGTGGTGGCTCTCGACCGCCCGGGAGATGCCGAAGTCGATGACGCGGGGGCCGTCGTCGGCCAGCAGGACGTGGGCAGGTTTCAGGTCGCGGTGCACCACTCCAGCCCGGTGGATGTCCCGCAGGGCCTCCACCAGGCCCAGCGCCAGCGGCCGCAACTCGGTGACGCGCAGGGGTCCTTGGTCGCGGATGTGGGCGGCGAGCGACTGGCCGGGCACGTACTGGGTGGCCATCCAGGGGGCTTTGGCTTCGGGGTCGGCGTCCACCACGGCCGCGGTGAAGGCGCCGCTGACCCGGTGGGCGGCCTCGATCTCCTGCCGGAAACGGGCGCGGAAGACGGAGTCGCGGGCGTACTGGGCGTGCACGACCTTGACGGCGACCTCGCGGCCGGAGCGTGATCTGCCCCGATAGACCCGGCCCATGCCGCCGGCTCCGAGCCGGCCGACCAGCTTGTAACCGCCGATGGACCTCGGGTCGTCCCTGTGCAGCGGCACGCGCTCCCCTCAAGTCGCCCAGCGCTTGCAGGCCGTCAGCATACGGAAGCCGGCCCCCCGGCGGCCTTCGCCCTCCCGCCGTCGAGAACCCGGCGAGAGACCGCCGTCGTACCGCGGTGGAGTGTGCTCCGGCGTTCGCCATGTATGACGTGGTGTGAGCGAAGGGCCGGCCATCCATCTGCGCCGTATGTGTGTGCAGAAAGTCGCCTGATGGGTCAGGTGAGGGCCTGCTCGTCATGGCCGGCTGTCATCGCTCGGGTCGCAGACTGAGCGGTTGCCGCAGCCGGACTCCCCGCACCGGCTGCCAAGGCCGGCGCAAGCGAAGCCACCGTTCCGGCCTTCTTCCACCTGACTCGCACCAGCGGACCGACGCGCGAAGTCGTCCGGTGATCCGGACTCGTGGAGTGCTCCTTGTCTCGCCGACTCCGGGCGACATCATCAGAAGCGGTGTCCCAAGAGGATTCTGCGACGGGTTCAGGGGTGGTTTCCGGTCAGCGGCGGATGAGGCCGAGGTCGGTGGCGGTGGCGACGGCTGCGGTGCGTGACTCGACACCGAGTTTGGTGTAGACGCGGGCGAGGTGGGACTTGACGGTGCCCTCCGTGAGGTGGAGGCGGTGGCCGATGGCCTGGTTGGACAGGCCGTCGGCGACCAGGGCGAGGACTTCGGTCTCCCGCCGGGTCAGAGCGGTGCCGGGCATGCGCAGCCGGTTCATGAGTCTTTCGGCGACCGTGGGGGCCAGGGTGGTGCGGCCGGCGGCGGCGGTGCGCACGGCGGCCGCCAGGTCTTCGGGCGGAGCGTCCTTGAGGAGGTAGCCGGTGGCGCCGGCTTCGATGGCGGGCAGGGTGTCGGCGTCGGAGTCGTAGGTGGTGACGACCACGACGCGGGGGGAGCCCGCCCGGGCGGTGATCTGGGCGGTGGCTTCGGCACCGCCCATGCCCTTCCCGAACTGCAGGTCCATGAGAACGACGTCGATGTCGCCCTCGGCGGCACGTGCGACGGCGTCCTCGGCGGTTGCGGCCTCGGCCACGACGACGAGGCCGGGCTCGGTTTCCAGCACGGCGCGCAGCCCGGCCCGGACCACGGGGTGGTCGTCGGCCAGGAGAAGGCGAATAGGGGTCGGGTCGGTCACGAGCGGGCCTCGGGCGTGCTGTCGGCGGTCGGGGTGAGGGGGAGCTGGGCGGCCAGGCTGGTGCCGTGGCCGGGGGTGGATGAGAGGGTCAGGGCGCCACCCAGGGAGTGCACGCGGGCGCGCATGGCCGCCAGGCCGAAGCCGCCGCCTTCGGGGTCAGGGGTGGGCGGCCGGTCGGGATCGAAGCCCGTGCCGTCGTCGACGACGCCGAGGGCGACGTGGTCGTCGCCGTAGCTGAGGGTGATCTCGGCGGTGGTGGCGTGGGCGTGGCTGACGGTGTTGGCGAGGGCGGACTGGGCGATACGCAGAAGGGCGACTTCGTGCGCGGTGGCGAGCGGGACGGGGTCGCCGGTGAGGTGGAAGCGCGCGGTGATGCGGTGGCGGGAGCCGGCGGTGGTGCACAGGCGCTCCAGGGCACCGGCCAGGGTGGTGTCTTCCAGCGCGGGCGGGGTGAGGGCGGCGACGAAGCGACGGGCCTCGGCGAGGTTGTCCACGGCTGCCTGGCGGGCCGCATCGACGTGGCGGCCGGCGGCATCGGGCCGGTCGGGCAGGGCGCGTTCGGCGGCGCGCAGCAGCAGCTGGATGCTGGAGAGCCCCTGGGCGAGGGTGTCGTGGATCTCGCGGGCCAGGCGTTCGCGTTCGGCGAGGACTCCGGCGGTGTGCTGGGCCCGGGCCAGGTCGGCGCGGGTTGCGGTGAGCTCCTCGATCAGGCGTCTGCGCTGTTCGCTCTCGCGGTACAGGGCCTGGTACGCCCACACCACCGCGACAGCGACGGCGGCGCCGAGCGCGGGGCCGATCGCCATGGCCGCGCTGAAGTAGTGCTGGTGGGCGGCGAAGCCGGCGATGGCCGCCGCCGCGGTGGTGGTCACAGCCGCCAGTCCGGCGCGGCGGGGCAGCAGATGGAGCTGGAGGAAGTACAGCGGGAACGCCACCCACACCCCGTCGGAGGACAGGGCCAGCAGCACCAGCCATACGACGCCCACGGCCGCCAGCCACAGGGCGGCGGCCCGCCGGGAGCGGCGGACGCTGGGCAGGAGCGGCCCGGCGGCGTACACCGCGGCGCAGGCCGCCGCAGCGGCGACGGTCGACCCGGCGTGGGACTGGCCGTCGGCGACGGCCCGGCCGGCGGCCAGGGTGAGCAGGCCGATGATCAGCAGGTGCAGGCACCAGGCCAGGGTCCGGGTGGTGGGGGTCAGGGCGGGGGCGGAGGTGTTCACAGTGCCCTCCAGGCTACGAGGGCATGCTCCCGGCTGCCTCCGTCGAAAGTTAGAGGGCTTGTGCTGCCGTTCGGCCCGTGAACTGCCCTCCTGCGCCAGACGCGCACACAGGGGGCCGGCGGCGACGGTGGAGTCACACCGCTTCGCCACCGGAAAGGACAGGCCAAGGCCGTGTTCGTCGCCTGGAGAGACCTGAGGTTCGCCAAGGGGCGCTTCGCCCTGATGGGAACCGTCATCGTACTGATCACCCTGCTCGTCGGCCTGCTGTCCGGGCTGACGGCCGGCCTGGGCCGGCAGAACATATCCGCGATCACGGGATTGCCCGCCGACAGAATCGCCTTCCAGGCTCCCACCGGCGGTCAGGACCTGTCGTACGCCAACTCCACCGTCACCCAGAAGCAGTGGCAGCGGTGGTCCAAGGCCCCGGGCGTCGAAAGCGCCGAACCGCTCGGGATCACCATCACCAAGGCCACGGCCGGGTACCACAGCATCGCCGTCTCCCTTTTCGGCGTCCAGGCCGACTCCGGCCTGGCCCCGGACAGCAGCAAGATCGACGACGAGTCGGTGGTGCTGTCCGCCACGGCCGCCGATGACCTCGGCGTGCAGACCGGCGACCACCTCACCCTGGCCGGGCGGCAGCTGAAGGTCGCCGCGGTGCAGGGCGACGCCTACTTCAGCCACACTCCGGTCATCTGGACCAGCCTCACTGTCTGGCAGAAGAGCGCACCACCCGGGAGTGACGGTGCCGGCCCGACCGCCACTGTCGTCGCCCTGAGCACCACCACCAAGGCCGATGTGACGGCAACCGACCAGCAAGCCGACACCAAAACCGTCTCCACCCACGACTCGCTGTCCGCGATCGGCTCCTACACCTCCGAGAACGGCTCCCTGCAGCTGATGCGCGGATTCCTGTTCGCCATCTCCGCTCTGGTCATCGGAGCCTTCTTCACCGTCTGGACCCTCCAGCGCAGCGGTGACGTCGCCGTCCTGAAAGCCCTGGGCGCCTCCACCGCCGACCTGCTCAAGGACGCTCTGGGCCAGGCCGTGGTCCTGCTCGTCGGCGGCACCGTGATCGGCACCGGCGTCGCCGCCGGCCTGGGAGCCCTCGTCGCCGGCAGCGCCGTGCCCTTCGTCCTCACCGCCGGCACCGTCCTGATCCCGGCCACGGTGATGATCGCCCTCGGCGTCCTCGGCGCCGCTCTGTCCATCCGCCGGATCACCTCGGTCGACCCGCTGACCGCTCTGGGGAGCGCCCGATGAGCCTGGAGCTGACCGACATCACCCTCACCTACCCCGACGGTGACACCCGGCTCACCGCCCTCGACCACGTCAACCTGGAGGTTCGTCAGGGCAGCCTGACCGCTGTGGTCGGCCCCTCCGGCTCCGGCAAGTCCAGTCTCCTGGCCGTCGCCGCAACCCTCATCACACCCGACGCCGGCACCGTCACCATCGACGGCACCACTACCACCGGCCTGAACCGGGGCGAGCTGACCGCCCTGCGCCGCCACAAGATCGGCATCGTTTTCCAGCAGCCCAACCTGCTGCCGTCCCTCACCGCCGCCGAACAACTCCAGATCATGGCCCAGATCGACGGCCGCAAGCCCCGCACCGCCCGAAACCGGGCCATGGAACTCCTCGACGCGGTCGGCCTTGCCGACCAGGCCGGCCGCCGGCCCCACCAGCTCTCCGGCGGCCAGCGCCAGCGCATCAACATCGCCCGCGCCCTGATGAACGACCCCACCGTCCTCCTGGTCGACGAACCCACCAGCGCCCTCGACCACGAACGCGGCGCCGCTGTCATCGACCTGATCACCCGGCTCACCCACCAGCAGGCCACCGCCACCGTCCTGGTCACCCACGACCGCACCCACCTCACCGCCGTCGACCAGACCGCCGAAGTCCACGACGGCAGGCTCACCCTCGCGGCAGCGGCCTCGTGACCTGTGCAGGACGCCGGTGCGCACGGACCGCGCCGATCCCCACCGGACCGCGCCGATCCCCACTTCCCGGAGCGATGCCACGGCGGAGGAAGAGGCGCGGACCGCGCCACTGCCGGCGTGCAACGGGCAGGAAGGCGGGGAGGCCGCCGGTCTGGTCTCGGCGGCAGCTGATCGACGGACGGCATACGGTTCCGAGTCCGGACCGGTGTTCCGTGGCGGGACGTGCCTACCGAGTACGGGGCGTGGGGCCGGGCTGCGACCAGCACGTGGCCACATCTCAGGCCCACACCGCTTTGACCACGGCGTGGCCTGCCGAAGCCGCCTGCTCGTCGACGGGGCGACCGCCGTAGATCGGCAGTGTCCAGGGCTGGTCGGTGTCTGTCTGGAAGGCATGGGCTGCGGCATGGAGGTCATTGACGGTTCAGCGACGTCGTGGATGACGGTGGTGACGCTGGCGTCGGACCGGGCCAGGGAGGCGGAGGTGACGGCCTGGCGGGTGCGGCGGTTGATCGCGGAGGCCAGGGACCAGGCGGCTGGGTCGTCGTCTGCCCCCCCGGTTGAGGATGCTGTGGGTGGTGACGAGGACGGTGAGCAGGGAACGACCGGAGAGGTGGGTGTCGATCTTCCCGTCGTCGGTGTCGGTGAGGCGGTCGGGAAGCCGGATTGCCGGCCGGAAACGGTGAGCGCGTTGCGGGTATGCGATGTCGCGGTGTGGATGAGCCACCGCGCTCTGGGGCACATGTGCCCCTGAGGGGGTCTACCGCCAACAGCTCCCCGTGGGCGGTGCACGCTGCTTTGAGGAGAACGAGCGCACCACTGTCGTGCCCGTGCGGCCCCGAGCCGGGCGGTGCCCTGAAGGTCTGTAGCGGCCCGCCCCGAACCGTGTGATCGGAGCCGATGGAAGGTAAATGCGTCGACAGCGTCCCCCGGCGCCCGGCAAAGTGGCCGTCCGTGACGAGTAGTGAGCTGTGGACCCGTGCGACCGCCGACCGCTACGACGCCGAGGAGGCCCAGACGTCCTCGGCCGCCGTTCTCGGACCGACTCTCGCCTTCCTCGCCGAGCTTGCCGGTGACGGCCGGGCACTGGAGTTCGCCATCGGGACCGGACGAGTGGGCGTCCCGCTGCGGGAACGCGGCGTGCCGGTAGTGGGCATCGAACTGTCCGAGCACATGGCAGCGGTGCTGCGGCGCAAGATCGACGAGGACACGCTCCCGGTAGTCATCGGGGACATGGCCACCACCGTCGTTCCCGGCGAGTTCACCCTGGTCTATCTCGTCTACAACACCATCACGAACCTGCTCACGCAGGACGAGCAGGTCGAGTGCTTCCGCAACGCCGCACGTCATCTGGAGCCCGGTGGCCGATTCGTCATCGAGTTGGGCGTGCCGCCGCTGCGGTTCCTGCCGCCCGGCCAAGTCGCGGTGCCGTTCGACGTCTCTGAGCAGCATCTCGGCTTCGACACCTTCGACCTCGTCGAGCAGATTCTCGTCTCGCACCACTTCACCCGCGACCACGACGACGGCAGCTACCGCCGCGACAACTCCCGGCACCGCTACGCCTGGCCGGCAGAGCTCGACCTGATGGCGCGGATCGCTGGGCTCGAGAGGGAACGTCGCGTCGCGGACTGGGACGGGGCGCCGTTCACCCAGGACTCCGCGAAGCACATCTCCGTGTGGCGCAAGCCGGCCTGAGGTCATCACCGGGTCGTCGCCGTAAGCCGCGCCTGTCCTGAAACTCCTGTCGGGAGTTCAGTCGTCGCCGGCAGATCAGCGCGCATCCGAGGGTGAGGAAGGCTTCGTGGATGTCGTCGCGTACGTCATGCCCGAGCCGAAGCCGAGTTCCTGCGGGACCGCGTCGTCGAGGTGGCGTGGCCGACCATGCCCCGCGGCGGTGGCGCGGTCATCTGATCAATCCCGGTATCCCCATGCCCGCCGCACACCTACATGGTCAACGGCATCGACGACTCCCTACTGCACGCCGAGGGGGCGGCTATCTCCGCGCTTCTATATCCAACCTGTGTTGTTCCTACAATGGCCGGATGGAGGACATCGAAGCGATCGCGGCGTTGCAGGATCCGGTGCGGCGCCGTCTGTACGAGTACGTGGCGGCGCAGGGCCGCGAGGTCGGCCGCAACGAGGCTGCCGAGGCGGCCGGGGTGGCGCGCACGCTCGCCGCGCACCACCTGGACAAGCTGGCCGAGGTCGGGCTGCTGGAGAGCGGTAGCCGCCGCTTGACGGGCCGCTCGGGGCCGGGGGCGGGCCGCCCCGCCAAGGTGTACACGCGGGCGCGTGCCGAGCGGGCGGTGTCGCTGCCCGCCCGCGACTACCGCACCGCTGCCGAGCTGCTCGCCGAGGCCGCCGAGCGGGCCGGCCTGGATGTCGAGCTCCGTGCGGCAGCGCGCCGCCGGGGTGAGGCCCTGCGTGGCTCGGCAGCGCCATGCGCCGGCCTTGACGAGGCTGCGGAGTTGCTGGCTGCCCGCGGCTACGAACCGCATCTGGAAGGTGCGGAGGACCCCGAAGGCGCCAAGAAGCCGTCCGACGCGGCCGCGCGCGTCGTGCGTATGCGCAACTGTCCCTTCCATGCCGTCGCCGATCGCTACCCGCCGCTGGTCTGCGGCATGAACCTCGCGCTGCTGGAGGGTCTGCTCGGCACGGACGGTCCTGTCCGCGCCCGCATGGACGCCCGCCCCGGGGAGTGCTGTGTAGTGATCGAGGATTCTAAAAACAACTGTCATTGACATAGAAGTTGGGCCATGCTGGGATGAGGCCATGACCGCATCCACGCGTGCCGCCCACCTCGCCCAATTCAACGTCGCCGCCCTCCGCCACCCCCTCGATGACCCCCGCATGGCGCCCTTCGTCGATATGCTCGACCCGGTCAACGCCGCCGCCGACGGCACACCCGGCTTCGTGTGGCGGCTCGTGGAAGAGGGAGAGGCCGACGCCACGGGCCTGCGCCCGGCGGGCGAGAACGTCATGGTCAACCTGTCGGTGTGGGAGACCCGGCAGGCCCTGTGGGACTTCACCTACCGCAGCGGCCACCTTGAGGCGATGCGGCGACGCCGCGACTGGTTCGAGCGGCACGTCGAGGCGCACTTGGTCCTCTGGTGGGTCCCGGCCGGTCACCTCCCGACGGTCGGCGAGGCCATGGAACGGCTGGCGGACCTGCGGGCGAACGGACCGTCCCGCCGCGCGTTCACTTTCACCTCCTCCCACACCGCAGCCGATGCCTGCACCGCCGCCGAGGCCGCCCAGCACCTTCAGGCCGTGCCACCGGTACAGCCCGGGCAAGTCACCGGGTGTGCGCGACCGACGCCGACCGGGGACACGGCACTGGTCTAGGGCAGACACGCCCGGTGCCTACCAGGGCAGAGGTCCCGCGGCATCGAAGTACCCACCGGTAGGGCCGTCCGGGATCACCTGCGCCATGCGGACGATGATCCCGACGCCCTCCTCGACCGTCTGGGTCCCGGTGTTGCCGTTCAGATCCGTCTTGGTGAAACCCGGCTCGACCGCGTTGATCCGCATGTCCGGGAACGCCTTCGCGTACTGCACGGTGATCATGTTGACCGCCGTCTTCGAAGCCGGGTACGCGACCCCGGGGTAGGCGGCGGTCGGGTGGCCCGGCTCCGACACGTGCGTGAGCGAGGCCAGGCCGCTGCTGACGTTGATCACGACCGGTGTCGCGGACTGCTGCAGCAGCGGCAGGAACGCTCGGGTGACCCGCACCGTACCGAAGACGTTGGTCTCGAATACTTCCCGCATCATGCCGGCGGTGGTGTTCGCAGCAGTGGGCACCTCGTTGTTCGGGCCGCGCACCTCGATGCCGGCATTGTTTATCAGCACGTCGAGGCCGCCTTCGGCTTCGATGGTCTTCACCGCGGCCGCGACGGACGCGTCATCGGTGACGTCGAGCTGTACGGCCCGAGCCCCGGCGCCCAACTGTCCGGCCGCGCGGCGACCGCGAGCCGCGTCCCGGCTGCCGATGTAGACGGTGTGGCCCGCGCCGATGAGGCGGCGGGCGGTCTCGTAGCCGAGACCCTTGTTCGCTCCGGTGATCAGCGTTGTCGTCATGCCTCCACAGTCCACCTCATCCGCTCGCACAGCCAGGAGTCCCGCCTTCCTGGGAACAGCGGTACCAGGCACATGCACGTTCGGCTGGGCACACTGGACGCATGACGACGGCGGAGTTCGGCAAGGCGGTGCGTCGCTGGCGCGACCGGGTCCGGCCCGAGGCGGCGGGGTTGCCGGCCGGCGGACAGCGGCGCGCGGCAGGGCTGCGCCGCGAGGAACTGGCCATGCTGGCCGGGATCTCCGTCGACTACGTCACACGGCTTGAGCAGGGACGTGCCACCAACCCCTCGACCCAGGTCGTGGAGGCCCTGGCCCGGGCGCTCCGGCTGTCGGAGGAGGAGCGCGCGCATCTGTTCCGGCTCGCCGGGCTCGCGCCGCCGGGCCCGGAGACGGTGCCGACGCACATCACCCCGAGCGTCCAACGGCTGCTGGACCGCCTGACGGGGACGCCCGTGGCGGTCTTCGACGCCACCTGGACCCTACTCGTGGCCAACGCGCCCTACGCTGCCCTGATGGGCGACACGTCCGGTCGGCGCGGCTACGAGCGCAACGGCGTGTGGCGCCACTTCCTCGGCCCCGGGACCGGGGCCCGGCGCACACCGCAGGCGCAGCGCGACCATGAGGCCGCGCTCGTCGCCGACCTGCGTGAGGCATCCGAACGCTACCCGGCCGACCGGCGGCTCCAGCGGCTGATCGCCGAACTGCGTGGCGGCAGCGAGCGGTTCGCCGAGCTGTGGAACGCGGGCGCCGTCGGCCGTCACGAAGGCTCACGGAAGACGATCGACCACCCGCAGGTCGGGCCCGTCACGCTGGACTGCGACGTCCTCACCGTGGCGGGCAGCGACCTGCGGATCATGGTGTACACCGCAGAACCCGGCACCGAGGAAGCCGAACGCCTCGCCCTCATCACCGTCCTCGGCACCCAGGACCTCGTAGGTCCCGCCACCTGAAGCGCTCCGGCAGTTACGGTCTTGACGCACCGGCCGGTCCCCGCACAGCCGAGAACGGCTCGCCGTCTGCCGCGCGCAGCCCTGCCGGCCAGAGCGGTCAACCGCCGGCTGAAGCGCCAAAACCTGTCCTCGTCCCGTCAGTCGCTGCTCGTCACTGCGACCCCGCGGCCACCAGCGTCGCGGTGACGGTTTCGAGCTCGGCGGCCAGCTCGTCGAGCTCGGCGGGGGACAGGGCGTCGTACGGCGGGGCGGCGAGCTCGTCGGTGAGGGCTTCGATACGTTGCTTGGTTTCCCGCCCGGCATCGGTGAACCGGCCGTCGGTGTCGACGAGCCCGCGCTCGCGCAAGCCGTCCATGACCGCGGCCAGCCGCTCCTTCGGCAGGTGATGGAGGCGCCCGAACGACTCCGGCGGGTGGATGCCCCGCGCCAGCGCGTCGAGCACGTGGGCCTCCGTGCCGCCGATGCGCACGCCGACGAGAGCGGCGACGTGCCCGTCACAGCGGTGCTCGCGCAGCATGGTCGCGGAATGCCACAGCCGGGCGGCCGGGTTGGCTTCGTAGGTGACGGTTGACGCCACCTGTAGGTCAGTTCTGACTCCACCCGGTGGGTGGGGGTGCCGATTTTGTAGGTGAGAAATGACTCCACCTGGCGGCCCCCTGTGGCGGGTTGAGCCCGTGTCGGGTCACCATTGGGTGACGAGCGGCGTGTCCGGTCCGTGCTGCCGCCAGGCTTCGGTGAGGCGGACGAGGCGGGTGGGGGCGGCGATGCCGCGCACGGTTGCGATCTTGCCGCCTGTGATGTCGAACGTCACGGCGCCGATGACCTGGTCGCCGATCATGAAGAGGATGGCGGGGGCGCCGTTGACGAGCGCGTAGTGGATGGCGGGCGTGCCGCCGGCAAGTCGCCGTTTCGCGGGTGTGGGTTTGAAACCGGCCCGCGCGATGGCGGCGATGCGCTGCGGAGTGTCGTACTGCAGCAGCGTCTTGGCCGCGCCGGCGCCGTGGGAGTCGGCGATCGCGGTCGCGTCGTCGGTGAGCAGCGCCACCAGGCGTTCGGTGCGGCCTGAGGAGGCAGCGGCGAGGAATTCCTCGACGATCCTGCGGGCGGATGCCGGGTCGACTTCGCCGCCGCTGGGGCGCGCGGCGGTGATGCGGTGCCGGGCCCGGTGGAGGTGTTGCTGGCTTGCGGATTCGGTGATGTCGAGGATCTCGGCGATCTCGGCGTGGCTGTGGGAGAACGCTTCGCGCAGGACGTAGACGGCCCGCTTAAGGGGTGACAGGCGTTCCATGAGAGTCAGCACGGCCAGGGAGACCGATTCGCGCTGCTCGAACGTGTCGGCCGGGCCGAGCATCGGGTCGCCGTCCAGGAGCGGTTCGGGCAGCCAGGCGCCGACGGTGCGTTCGCGGCGGGCTTGTGCCGAGCGGAGCCGGTCGAGGCACAGGTTGGTGACGACCTTGGTCAGCCATGCTTCGGGCACCTTGATCAGTTGCCGGTCGGTGGCCTGCCAGTGCAGGAACGCGTCCTGCACGGCGTCTTCGGCGTCGGCGGCGGAGCCCAGCAGCCGGTACGCCAGCGAGGCCAGCCGGTTCCGGCTGGCCTCGAACCGGCTGGTGTCGAAGCGATCAGTGGCGGTGCTGTCCACGTGGACCTTCCTCGTCAGGCGGCTACGCGACCGTCCTCTCGGCTGCCGCATCCGGTACGGCGGCCAGGCGGCGCTTGAGCTTGGGCAGGCCGAAGGTCGGGTGCGAGGTGGTCCACAGCGACATCTTGAGGATGCCCGCCTTGACCCGCGCTGCCTTCCGGCCGCCCACATACTTCGGCTTTGCTTGCGCTTCGCCGTCGACCATCTGCAGGATCCCGTCCCGCCGCCCGAGGCTGATGTGGTTGCCCAGGTACTCCAGCTTGGTGTTCGGGATCTTGCGGCCGGTCAGGCGTCCCACGATCGCGGACGTGGCCTGCATGCCGGTGTAACCGGCCGAAGCGCAGGACATCGGCAGCGGCCGGCCGTTGTCGCCGATGGCGTAGGCACTGTCGCCGGCGGCGTAGACGTTCGGGTGCGAGACCGACCGCATGGTGCGATCGACGACGATCCGACCGTTCTCGGTGACCTCCAGCCCGCTGCTGGCGGCGATGGGGCTGACCGTGAACCCTGCCGTCCACACGGTTGCGTCGGACGCCAGGGCGGTGCCGTCGGCGCACAGCACCCGCGTCGCTTCGACGGCTTCGACGCTGGTGTGTTCCAGGACGGTGATGCCCAGCCGGTCGCAGGCCCGGCGCAGGTGGCTGCGGGCTCCGGCGGAGAGCGGGGCGCCCAGCTCGCCGCGGGCGACCAGCGCCACCGACAGGCCGGGCCGGGATTCGGCGATCTCGGTGGCGGTCTCGATGCCGGTCAACCCGTCGCCGACGACCAGCACACTCCCCTCCTCGTCCCCCCTGCTCAGGCTGTCCAGGCGCTCGCGCAGGCGCAGCGCCGCCGGACGACTGCTGACGTCGAAGGCGTGCTCGGCCACGCCGGGGACGCCGCGGTCGGCGGCGTGGCTGCCGAGCGCGTAGAGGAGCGTGTCGTAGCCGAGTTCGCCGCCGCCCTCGGCGTCGGCCACGGCGACGACCTGGCGCTCGGGGTCGACGGTGGTGACACGGGCCAGGTGCAGCCGTATCCCCGTGCCCACAAAGACGTCGGCGAGCTGTGGAGCCTCGATCTCCTGGCCGGCCGCGAGCTGGTGCAGCCGCAGCCGCTGGACGAAGTCCGGCTCGGCGTTGACCACGGTGATCTCGGTGTCCGCCGGGGACAGCCGACGGGCCAGGGTTCCGGCCACGTAGGCCCCGGCATAGCCGGCGCCGAGGACGACGATGCGGTGCTTCATGTGCTGCTCCTGTCGGTTCGCTTGGCTCTGCGTGACTTGAGCGGAACAGCGCCCCGATTACTGACAGGAACTGCATGTGGCATGCGTCACATCGCGGCAGTGGGTACTTTCGGCACCGTGAGGCACGGACAGGAGTCTGGGGCCCACAGCAGAACGGCGCCGTCTGGTCAGCCCGCGGTGACAGCGGCGGCCTGCTGTTCGGCGCGGGCACGGGTGGCGGCCAGACGGTAGGAGTCGGTGCCGGTCGCGATGATGTTCCCGCCGAACGTCAACCTGTCGCTTGCGCGGCGGCGGCCACACCGACTCCAGCGCCAGCGCCACCGTCCTGCGGCCCACCCCGTACTTCGCGGACAAAGCCCTGCTGGACAGCCCTTCGACCCGAGCGTCATGGCGTATCGCCGCGTACAACTCGACCTTCGAAAGGGGCACTTGAGCCACCCAGGGCTAGGGCGTGTTTCGAAAGTGCTGGTCACAGCCATGCGTAGCGAAAGCACTGGTGCCAGCGCACCGATTTCGACAAGCTGCGACACATGGACTGGACGCCCCTGCTCTCCACACTGACCGGTGCCGTCATCGGTATCGCAGCCACTCTGATCGCCGATCGCAACCGGTGGCGGCGGGAGGAAGCCAGGCACGCTCTGGAAGTACGGCGCGAGGTCTACACGGAGTATGTTTCCGCCCTCAAAGCCGCGGGTGAGGAGATACGGGCCGTCGCCTTGGGCGACCACATGTCCGAGTCGGCACGCGACGCGGCGGTGCGGGAAGCCGTGCGCGGCACCGGCATCTACACGGCGAGCGAACGCCTCTGGCTCGTGGGCCCCCCGCAGGTCGTGGAGGCGGGGAACGAGGCGTTCCACCGCCTGCGCGCGATCCGCGACGCCTATGCCCGTGGAGTGGCTGTCGGCTCCGCGGACGACGCGCCCCTGGTAGAGCGGCGGCGCAAGGCTATGGCGCAGATGCGTCGCCTCATGCGTGAGGACCTGGGCATCGGACCCCTCGGAATCGAGTGATGTGTCACCGGCCCTGAGCTCGTCCCAGCCTCGCGAGGTCCCCGCCACCGTGCAGGTCACACCCATTCATTGATGGCCGCGACCAGCACGGTCGCCTCATGGCGGACGGCGAGCTTGTCGTACCTCGTCGCCACTGCTCGGTGGCGCTTGAGGCGATTGATGCCGCACTCCACCGCATGGCGCTCTTTGTAATCCGCGGCGTGGAACTTCGGCGGCCGACCACCCCGGGAACCGCACTTCTTGCGGTTGGCGATCTGGTCGCGCTTCTCCGGGATCGTGCAGGGGATACCGCGCTTGCGCAGGTCAACGCGGTTCGCGCGGGAGCCGTACGCCTTGCCGGCGCGAACCTTGTCCGGACGGGTGCGCGGACGGCCTGGCCCGAGCCGAGGCACCCGGATACGGCCCAGGGCCACCTGGAACTGCGGGGAGTCACCGCGCTGTCCGGCCGTGATCACCAGCGACATCGGCTTCTGGGCCTGCTCGACCGCCAGGTGGAGCTTGGTGGTCAGCCCGCCCCGGGAGCGTCCGAGCCCGTGGTCGTCGGGCTCGACGAAGGCGCCACCGGGCGGCTCGACCTGCATCCCTGGCGAGACCCGACACCAGTACATCAAAGACGCATCCAGGGATGAAACAACAGAATGAAGCGACCTCCAAGGCACCGTGTCAGGGAGGTGGCCGACTCGGTTCACGCTTCGTCGCGGTGGGTGAGATGGCCGTCGGCGAGCCGCCAGTAGCGCTGGTGAGGAGTCAGTTGCCAGGTCTCGTCGGCAGCGATCGCCTGCGTGATCCATTCATGGAGTTGCGGGAGGGCGTGCACTCGAAGAACACCGCGGGTGGCAGCACGTTCAGCGGCATCGACCGGGTGGACGGTTATGCGGAAGCCGACCATGTCCGGGTGAATGCCGCGGCCGTAGTTGCGGGGGTTCGGAGCGACCCATGCTGCTCCCAGGACGATGGTCCCGCTGTCATGCCCGGTGAGAAACTGCAGATCCGTGACTCGGGTCATGTAGGCGCCCAGACACTCCTTGATGTCGGTGGTGGTCAGTGGCCAGGCACGGTGCCGGGGCAGTCTTCGATTTCGCGCGGACATGGCAAGCAGCATGGCAGAAGGTCACTGCCGGCCCTCACGGGTGTTCTGTTCGGTGGCGTTGTCGAAAAGCACACGGGCGGAGTCCGCCCAGCGATCGCGGTCTCCTCGTCGAGCCCTGACTCCGGGTTCGTTGAAAGTGTTCCCGGCCGGTTGGGCTGGCTCGCTCTCCTACCAGGTCCAGGGTGATCGCGGGGAGGTCCTCCGGCCGGCTGCCTGCGGGTGCGTTTGACTCAGTGGAGGATGCTGACGGCGCGGGCGATCACGAGGAGTGAGGTGAGCAGGGCGGAGATGCTCTGGACGCTCATCATGAGCTTGGCCCGGGTCGTGAGCGGCATCGTGTCGGTCGGGCTGAAGGCCGTCGAATTCGTGACGGACACGTACAAGTAGTCAATCAGCGTCGGCACCCAGTCCGATCTGCCGCTGGCGCCGTCCGCGACCTCCCCTACGGCGTCGTCGTTCTCGTCCTGAGAGAACCGGAAGTCCGCCAGGGGAAAGTCGGAGCGAGGTGACTGAGTACGGCTGACGGGGCCGCCCCGGTCCAACTCCCAGTAGGCCAGCCCGAAGACGATGATGTTGGTCAGCCAGACCTGGAGTGCGGCCAGCAGCAGTGCGTGACCGTTCTTCACTCCGGCGTACAGCAGCTCGTGGATCAAGATGCCGAGGGCGATCAGATTGCTTGCGGCGATGACACCCACCAGCGTCAGCGACAGGACGCGAAACGCTCTCGTCTGGCGGGTGAGCCGCTTGGGGTTGATGGCGATGAGCGGTACGAGCAGCAGCAATTCCAAAGCGGGCAGCACGAATCGGGGTGCGATGAGCAAGCTCTGCGGCAACGCCAGGTAGAGGAGGATGGCGCACGCCGTGGCGACGACTGCCGGCAGCCGTGCCTCGCCCCGGCGTCCGTGCCGGGGGTGCCTGGTACGAGCCTCCGCTCGGCTGCCTGCCATACCTGCCCCTCAGCCCCGGTGATCCACGTCGGTGAAGTCTAACGAGGGCGCTGCTCCGGGCAGCGGCGAATCGCTCGCCGAAACCCGCCGTTCCACCCTCCTTGCGCCCGGCGGTAGTGATGCCCAGCCGGAATCGGCAGTCGCGCTGCCCCGGCCGCGTCCTTCCCGTCGCTGGGGCCCGGGGGAAAGTTTCTGGCCTTCGAGGGGGTGTCCGTAGGGAGGCGTAAGGCCTACGGTGCACCGCCGGGCTTCCGCTTACCACCGGCGAGCTGGCCCACCATCATGACGATGAGGCCCGCCAGGAGAACAGCGCTGCCGATCAGCGTTCCCGACGGGCGAACGTCCGAGTCGCTGATCAACAATCCGAAGAACATCTGCCGGCACAGCGCGATGGCCACGACCAGCTGCCCCAAGCCGTAGATCCGCGGGGCGCGAACATGCCGCCGGTTCATGGGAGTACCCGGCCACGGGCAACCGCCGCAACGCCGGAGGCAGCGATGAGCGGCGCCAACAGAAAAAGCAGGCGTGCTGCTGGGCCAGCTGGCACCGCGCCTGAAGAAGCGTTCCGTCTGGTCGTCGGCCCCGGGGACGACCCGTCAGGCGGGGCTGAGTGGATGTGCCGCCGTGGTGGAGCGGGGCGGCCAGGTGTGCGGGGAGAGGATGCCGAGCACGTAGGCGCGGGCGACGAGCGCCGGGCGGGTCGCGCCCCCCAGGAGGTGCCGGAGGCGGCTCAGATGGTAGTCGACCGTCTGCCGCGAGAGGTGCAGCGCCTCGGCGATGCCGGCGTTGCTGTGCCCGGCGGCCAGCAGGGCGAGAATCCGCACCTGGGCGGCGGTCAGCGGAGGATGCGGCTCATGGCTCAGACCGAGTCCGGTGATGACCGCCCAGACGTCGGGAAGCCAGTCCCCGGTACGGCGCACAGCGCTCAGATGGACCCAGGCGCGGCGCTGGCGCTGGTCGCCGTCGACGAGCACGGCACTGGTGCGCGCGCTTCTGCGCCGGCCGCCTATGAGGTCGTCCCAGACTCTGTGGAGCGCGGCGCGTTCCGGTGTCCTGGCCAGCAGGCCGTCGGCCGGTGAACCGACGAGGTCACGGAGCCGGACGCGCAGCAGTTCGGCGACCGCGGAGCTGGCCTCCCCGACCACTCCGTCCGCCGACAGCCGTAAGCACGGCAGGCCGCTGTGGTCCCGCAGGGCGCGCAGATCCTCCTCGGCCTGACGCCGCTGGTCCAGTGCGTGGGTGTACTCGGTGATGTCCACATAGATGCCCGCCACGCAGGGCAGCGTGCCCCAGGTGACGGGGAAGCGGTATCCGGCCGCGTGCCCGGGGGAACCGTCCGGGCGCCGGTAGACGAGGGTGTGCCGGACGGAGTGGCCGCCGGTGAGAACCTCCTTGTCGAAAGCGAGGAACCGGGCCGCGTCCTCCGGGCCGTCCGTCTCGGTCAGGTGGCGGCCGATCAGGTGGTCGCGTGTGGTCCCGTACAGGTGGGCGTAGGCGTGGTTGGCCCAGACGTAGCGGCCATCGGCGTCGCGGACGAACACGGCGGCGGGGCTCAGGTCGGCGAACGCCGCGCACGCCCCCGTACCGGCCGCCGCGTCGCTCACCTCGACCGCGACTCCCCGGCTGCGCCGGCGCTGCACACCGTCACCCCGGACCGACCGGTTGACGTCGAAAGTGCGGCCCTCGAACCGCGTCTGGTAGCGGCCGTCGTCCAGTAACGCCGACGGGCCGCCGTGGTCGTTCCGCAGGGCCTCCAGGAAGCGTTGCGCGATGTGTTCGTCCGCGAAGGCGCCGCCCCCGCTGTCCACCATGCCCGCACCGCCGTCGGCCTCCCACCAGAACACCGGGAGAGTCGCGAGCAGCGTCTTGAGATCGGCCTCGTCCACGGCTCAACTCCTTCAATTTTGCACGAACATCACGTTGAGTGACACATCATGCGTGTCCCGTAGGTGATAGCGCATGCCGGGCCGCCCGGAATGCGCTGGATGTCGCAGGTGTACGCCCGAGTCGGGCACTAACACATCACCGAACCTTCACATGGCGGCAACCGCCCTGCGGAGTAAGGCATTTGCCTGAGACGTTCACGCTCGGCACGCCGTAGGAAGGGCACCCGGACTGCTTCGCTGGTATGAGACCGCGAATCGGCGGCCGGCAGGCCGGCGCATCCCGGCCACCGCCACGCCGCGCACCGCGCGAACCATCGCGCGACAGGAGCAAGAACCCGGACAGCAGAAGGAGTTGGGTAGCAGTGGCGAAGGTGCTGTACGTGCATGCGAAGGGCGGACCGCCGGTCGGGTACGCCCTGGATCGGGTGGCCGCGAGGGCAGCCGTGCACCTGCTGGCACTCAGCGAACTGCCCGCCGGTGTGGCGGAGCACGCGGAGGGGCTGTGCGCCTCGGTGGTCCGCGGGGAAGCAGGTACGGACGATCTGGTCGAACTCATCGCGTCCCGCGCCCACGAGGTCGGCGCGGACGCCGTCGTCACCTTCTCGGAGTACGCGGTGGTCGCGGTCGCCGAGGCGTCCCGGCGGCTCGGACTGCGGGGCGCCGGGCCCACCGCGGCCCTCGCCCGCGACAAGCGCCTGATGCGCGCCACGTGGGACCGCCGGGGCATACCCCAGCCCCGGTTCCGCACCGTCACGTCCGTGGGGCAGTTGGCGGCCGCCGTGGCCGAACTGTCCTGCCCCTTGCTGCTGAAGGCGGCCTGGAGCGCCGGTTCGACCGCGCACCAGATCATCGAGGGACCCGCGGACGTCCCGGGTGCCTGGGCGCGGTCGCACGCCGTGATGACCGAGTCGGCGCGGCTCGGCTACGCGGAACTCCATGTCGCCGGCGCCGGTGAGGACTTCATCGTGGAGGAAATCGTCACCGGCTGCGCCGAGGAGTGGTTCGAGGGATCCGGCTGGGGCGACTACGTCAGCGTCGAGGGCGTGGTCGTCCAGGGCGTCTTCCGGCCGGTCTGCCTGAGCGGCCGGATGCCGACGGTGGCGCCGTTCACCGAGCGCGCCGGCATCACCCCGGCCGCGGTCGGCACCGAGGCCCAGGCCAGGATCGTGGATCTGGCCCGGCGGGCCGTGGAGGCGCTCGGGCTGCGGGACTGCGGTACGCACACCGAGATCAAGCTGGGCGCGGACGGCCGCATGTGGGTGATCGAGACGGCGGCGCGCTTCGGCGGCGCGATGACCGTGCCGCAGATCGAGGAGGTCTTCGGGCTCGACATGATCGCCTTGTTCACCGAGCAGTTGCTCGGCGGCTCGCCCGACTGGCCGCCCGGGGCGCTCACGCCCGCGGACGCCGACGGCGCGGCCGGGTCCCTGGTCGTCCTCGCCGTGGACGGCGCGGGCGCGCCGTGGCCGCGCCGGCACCTGTGGGACTCCGGCTCGGTGATCCGTTCCGCCCCGGTCGGCGCGGGCAGCACGCTGACCGTCGTCGGGGAGAGCTCGTTGCCGGACGGCACACCGGTGCCGGTCTACGATCCGGCCGCGGGCGCCAACACCATGGCGGGGCTGTGCCTGCTGTCAGCCGACCGGCCGCAGGCCGTCGTCCGCGACTTCACCGCCCTGGTGGACGCCATGCCGCACCTCCTGCCGGTGTACGTCCCGCAGGAGGTGACGGTATGACCCTGACACTGGGTGAGACCGAGGTTCCCGGAACGGGCGGGGACCGCACCGTCGTCGGCGCCAACCTGTCGCTGCCGCTGTTCCGCACGCTGTCCGGGGTGCTCGCCGGACACCCGTACCTGAAGGTCGTGGTGGACCGTGTCGAGAGCACCTGGCACCTGCTCGACACCCGGGTGCACCCCTTCCACGTCAACTACATCGCCACCCACGTCCTCGGCATGACCCTGGAGGAACTGGACGCCGACCTCGACGCCTTCAACGCCTCCGTGTACATGGACCCCGGGCGGCGTTTCCTGCTGGGGGTGCTGTCCCTGCACAGCGAGGAGACGGCGGACGGCTCCGAGAGCCCCTTCCTGGTGCTGGAGACCACCGAGGCGGACACCATGCACGGCGCTCTGCTGGAGGAGTTCTACCTCTATGTGCGCGGGCGGGTCGACGGGCGGCTGCCGCTGCTGCTGAAGCCCGCCAACCACGGTCAGGAGCACGAACTGGCCTCGGTCAGCGAGGCACGCGTGCCACGCATCCTGAGCCACGCCCTGTTCGGCAACCGCACGCGCACCTGCCTCAACCCAGGGGAGGCCGAGGGCCGCCTGCGCCACTTCCGCACCATGGCCGAGTACGAGGCCGCCGCCGCGCGACTGGGCTGGGCGGACATCGTCGCCATGCCCCGCCTGCCGGACGACGTCCCCAGGGTCGCCGGCTTCATCAACACCGCCCCCATCACGCCCCTCTCGCACACCAATGTGCTGGCCTCGGGCTGGGGCATCCCGAACGCGATCGTCCGCGACTTCGACACCCTCACGGGAGGCGACGGCCTGGACGGCGCCTGGGTGCGCTACCGGGTGCGCGAGGACTCCATCACGCTCGAACCACTCTCCGCCGCACCGGACTTGCAGAAACCGGCCTGGCACCAGCAGCGCATCCGCATCGAGACCCCGCTGCTAGAGGAGGCCCCGGTCCTGGCCCTGCACCGACTACGGCGCACCGACCGTGACAGTTACGGCACCAAGGCCGCCAACCTCGGCGAACTGCACCACGTCCTGGACAGCCGCACCGCCGATCTGACGGCGTTCTACACGCGCCCGCGCCCGCCGCGCCGCGATCTCCTCGGCCATCTCGCCGCTCGGCTCGGCGAGCAGGAGACCTCACCGGAGCGGCTGCGAGCCGCCGCGGCCCGATGCGTGGCGGAGACCGTCCGCGCCCCCGAAGGCGTAGCGCTGCCGTTCCGCCTGCACCATCTGTTCCTGACCTCCTCACCGGCCCTCCAACAGGGCATCGGAAAGCTGAAGATGGCCCTGGAACTCGAAGCGTTCGACATCGTGGACCCGTTGTGCCTGAACCTGCAGCACCTCGTGCGGAGCACACCGATGCCGGACGAGGTGGCCCGGTCGATCACGGCGTCGGTGCCGGGGCTGCTCGCCGGCCGGCACCGCATGGTGGTGCGCTCCTCGTCCAACGCCGAGGACCTGCCCGGCTTCTCCGCCGCGGGGATCTACGACTCGGTGACCACCGTTCGCGGAGCGGAACAGCTCCTGGACGCCGTGCGCCAGGTGTGGGCGTCACTGCTGTCGCCGCGCAGTGTGCGCCTGCGGCACCAGGTCGGCATCTCCCTGGACGACACCTACATGGGCGTGATCGTCCAGGAGTACGTGCCCGCCAGCCTCGGGGGCGTGCTGGTGACCTGCAACCCGACCCGGCGTGAGGACTTCCGCAACGTGTACCTCAACTGCACGCCCGGTTCGCCGGAGCGAGTGGTGGACGGCACCATCCTGCCGCAGCAGTACCTCTACAACACCGTCGAGGGCGGTGGGCGCACGATGGACGTCGGCACCGCGGGTGAGGACCTGCCGCCGGAGACCCGTACGGCTCTCGCCCGGCTGGCCCTCACCGGACGCCTGCTGCAATCCCACTTCAGCGCGGAGGACGCGGACGACGCCCTGGACATCGAGTGGCTGATGACCGACGAGGGGGCGTTCCGTCTGGTCCAGATCCGCCCCTACGCCCGGTGAGGCGCCGTATGCCCGTACGGTGGCACCGTCGAACCGAGCCGGTCGCCTCCCCGGTGGCCCGTCGGATCATCCGCCTGAACAACGGGTTCCAGCTGCTGTTCAACCTGCTGTGGTGGATGCCGGTCTTCTACGCCTACCAGCGTGACGCCGGGCTGTCCGACCATCAGATCTTCGGCATCCAGAGCATCTACTACATCGCGTTCTGCCTGTTCGAGATACCGACCGGTGCCATCGCCGACCGAATCGGCGCCCGCAACTGCCTGCGCGCGGGCGCGGTCGTCATGACGGCCGCGAACATGGCGCCGGTTCTGGCCCCCTCGTACACCGGCTTCCTCGTGCATTTCCTCGCCATCGCGGCCGGACGCTCGCTCACGTCGGGCGCGGCGAGCGCCTATCTGTACGACGGTCTGCGCGCCGAGGGGGCGGAGGCCCACTACCTGAGGGCCGAGGGCACCGCGCGGTCCCTCGGGCTGGCCGCCAAGGTCGTCTGCTGGCCGCTCGTCGGTCCGTTGATGGCGCTGGCCGCGCAGACGCCGTACGTGCTGAGCGCGGCCAGTGCCGCCGGGTCGCTGGGCTGTGCGCTGGCGCTGCCGCGGCTCGCGCCGCGCGGCAAGGACACCGGGCCGGGCGCGCGCGGGCGGCGGAGCGGAACCCTGCTGCGCGACACGGGTGCCGCTCTGCGGGCCCTGCGCGTCTCCCCGTGGCTGCCGCTGCTCATGGTGCAGGGCGTGGCGGTGTTCACGCTGTCGCGCATCTGCCAGGTCAACCTCTTCCAGCCGGTGCTCCTGGATCACGGGATCGGGGAGAACGCACACGGCAGTGTGCTCGCGGCCATGACGGTGGCCGAAGCGGTGGCCTCGGCGCGTCCGCAGTGGCTGAGCCGTCGGCTGGCTCCGGCCCAGTGGGTGTCCCTGCTGAGCGTGGCCCTCGCCGTGGTCCTGGCGGGCACCGCCCTCGGCGGTCCCTGGCTCGTGGTGGCGTTGCTGTGCGCGTTCGCCGCGATCACCGGGTTCGTCTATCCCGTCCAGCGCAAACTCATCAACGACGCCATCCCGGCGGGCGCACCGCGCGCCACGCTGCTGTCCGTGGAGAGCATCGTGGACCGCGGAGTGTGCGCGCTTGCGGCGGTCGCCGCGGGCGCGTACCTGGCGTCCGGCCGGCTCGACGCGCTGTTGTGGCAGAGCGCCGCGGTCACCTGCGTCCTGATGCCGGTACTGCATCTGGCGCTGCGCCGGACGGGCCGCGCGGCACCGCGCGCGAAGGGCGAGGCCCGCGCACGGGCCCAGCGCACGAAGTCCCCTGCGGTGCCCTCCCGTTCGGGGCCGGTCCCGGGCTCGGGTCTGCCCCCCGGCGCCGGTCGGGTGTCCGGCGCGGGTTCGGCCTCCGGCTCGCCATCGGGCGCCGAGCCGGTGTCCCTGCCGGTCGACGAGGGTGTCGCACCGCATCCATGAGCGATCTGACCGGTCCCGCACCGGATCAGACACGGGACCGCCGGGGGAGAGGTCATGGGCATGGTGTCCGGTCACCTCTCCTCCCGGTGTGGCCGCCGGGCGCCGCGATCCGGTGCAGCGGCTGACGGTCGAGGCAGCCGTACATGTCGCCCAGCCGGCGCGACAGGTCGGGCGTTGGGGCGGCCCCCCCCCCGCCCGGGGCCCCCCCCCCCCCCCCCCCCCCCCAGCCGAACCCCGCACGGCGGGCCACCCGGGCGGGCGCCGAGGGGGCCGGGCGCCCCCCCCCCCCCCGCG
>NZ_JBITZL010000015.1:103715-109132 GCF_044546845.1 Streptomyces sp. NPDC053076
GGACACCTCTCCCCCGGGTGGGGCCGCGGGGCGCCCCTAGCCGGGGCCGCGGCTGAGGGTCGAGGCCGCGGTACTGGTCGCCCCGCGGGCGCGACGGGGCGGGCGTTCGCCGGCCCCGCGACGGGCCGGCGAACGCCGGACAGCACGTCGATCCCCTGCCTACGCGCGAAGCGTGCTCCACGCGGGCTCGCGCATTGCTGCCGGTCCTCCCCCCCGCGCCCGTCGACATCGAGCCCCGGCGCCGGCGGGGCAGGGACCAACAGGGGGCGGGGAACGCCGAGTACAGGCGGGTGGGCTACATTCATGGTCGTCTTCGCACGTCCCCACTGTCTGAGGAACTGTCTGTGTCCCAAGTACCGCCCCTGCGCGGCTCCTCGTACACCCCGGAGCAGATACGGCGGAACCGCCTGATCTTCCTCGGTCTGGTCCTCGTCCTCGCGGGCCTGGTGGCGTTCTGCACTCTGGGCCCGTACGACACGAAGGACCAGTCCGCGACGCTCAAGGCGGGGGACTGTTTCCAGAACATCGGGACGGAGAAGCAAGCGAAGACCAAGAAGCTCGACTGCACTGACCCGCATGCCGACTACAAGGTCCTGAAGATGGACGAAAACGCAGTCGTCGATACCCTCTCGTGCTCCGACGTCCCGGGCACGACCGGCTCGCTCACCCAGTCGGGCTCGGGCGATTGGTTCGTCGTCTGCTTCAAGGACAACGACGAGAAGGTCAAGAAGTAGCAGGACGCGGCCTACCCTCGCCGCCGTGGCGGACGGTGACCGGCGTGCCCGAGTGTGGCGGCGCGGCGCCGGTCGGGCGAGGCCGGCCTGAACCTCAGCCGTGCGAAAACGGCCGGTGAGGGGTCGCGGTAGACGGCCCCTCACACCAGCATGTCCTCCCACTGCGCGCTCGCCCACCGCGAACACGGGCCAACTGGCCGCCAAGCGTCCCCTCGACGACACGGCAACCACGGCCGGCGTACGCGCCCCGAAGTCGTACCGCCGTCGCAGCCGACCGGATTCGACCGTACGGCAGCGGGCTCGTGGACCCATGCTTGACCGATGTGTGCTGCGCCGGTGTCGGGTCGTGGGATCGTACGCGCTCCCCGGGCGCTTCTCGAGCCCCGTATCAGGCGCCTCGACAGTGCCGTTGACTTGGTAGACGCGCGGCGCCTCGCCCCGATCACACGTGGGAGACGACATGAAGACAGATCGCCCGTGGGACAAGGCCGTTGTCATCGGCGGCAGTTACGCGGGGCTGGTGACCGCGCGTGTGCTGGCCGACTTCTTCAGCGAGGTCGTCGTGGTGGAACGGGACGCCGTCGACGAGGACACCGGCGCCCATGCCGGCGCTCCGCAGGGCTACCACGCTCACGCCCTGCTGGCCAAAGGTGGGGAGATCCTGGAGCGGCTGTTCCCGGGCCTGCGTGAGGAGCTGCGAGCAGCGGGAGCCCCGGTGTTCGACTACGGGGAGGGCATCGACTTCCTCCTGCCCGTCGGACTCGCGCCCCGAGACCGCACGGGCGTGCGCGTCCAGACCTTCACCCGCGACGAGCTGGAACGCCGCCTGCGCCGCAAGGTGCTCGCGCTTCCCCAGGTCAGGCTGAGCCCGTCCACCCGGTGCACGGGTCTGACCCGCGACCCCTCCGGCCGGGTGAGCGGCGTGACGTGTCGCTCACAGGGCGCGGAGCCCTCGGAGCCCTTCGAGGTGGCCGCCGATCTGGTCGTCGACGCCTCGGGACGGTCCAGTTCCCTGACGGACTGGCTGACCGCGGCGGGGATCAGCGTGCCGCCCAAGCGGACCGTGAAGGCAAAGGTCACCTACACGTCGATGAACTTCGACCGGCCCGAGGCGAGTCGCCCCGGCCAGCCGGACTACTACGTCGCCTATCAGATGCTGTTCGCTCCGAGTGTGCCCCGGGCCGGGGTCCTCCTCGCCGTGGAGCGCAATCGGTGGACCTGCTCGCTGTTCGCGTTCGAGGACCAGCCGCCGACCGACGACACGGGCTACCTGGCGTTCGCCGAGAGCCTGAACAACCCGCGCCTGGCCGAGCAGATCGGTCGGCGCACCGTCCAGGAGCCCACCCGCCGCTACACCAATGCCGACAATCAGTGGCGGCTCTTCCATACCGTGAGGGACTGGCCGGATCGCCTCATCGCCGTCGGTGACGCCGTCTGCGTCTTCAATCCCGTGTACGGCCAGGGCCTGACGGTGGCTGCGCTGGAGGCAGAACTGCTCCAGCGCATGCTGAACCGGCGCCGGGCGGGCGGACGGCTGGACGGCGTCGGCGGCGCCTTCCAGAAGAAGCTGGGCCGACTGCTGCTGGGTCCGTGGACGCTGTCCACCAACTCGGACCTGATGTGGGCCCCGGAGGGGCAGCCCCTCGTCGCGCGCTTCGCCCACTGGTACAACACACGGCTCTTCCATGTGGCGGTGAAGGACGCGGCAGTGTGGGCCGCTTTCGTACGCGTGGTGAACATGGTGGCCTCACCGGCCTCGCTGTTCCACCCCTTGGTGGCCTTCAAGGTCCTGACGGTCACTCCCCGGAAGACGTGACGAACGCCGACCAAGCGGTGCGGCACAAGTACGAGCGCCGGCCGGTAGGGGAGCGGGAGCCGTCCGGCAGAGACCGCGCTGTCAGACCTCCGCTCGATAGAACGGCCCATTCCGCTGCGGGAGTTGTGGTGGCGGGTGGGCATGAGGTGGAGGAGACGTGGGGGAGTTGTCGTATCTGATCCACGCCCGTGGCGCGCGGGGCCGCCGTTGAGGTTGTCTCGTGCATGCGTCTCCAACCCCCCACATGTCATGGAGAGTTCATGCGCTGTGCCCACTTCGGCCTGCCCGAACCCGTCCAGCTTCGGCTGCTTGGGCAAGGGCGCGCCAGACAGGTCTGACCACCGCCGGCCCGCCGCGGGTTCCTGGTGCACGGCTGGTGACGGCACCGCTGTCACCGGCGTCGCGCAGGGAGCCGCGGGCCGCAGGGGGTCCTGCCGGAGCTGGACCGCACGGCCGGCTACCGGACCGCCGATGGCGTACGGCCTTCAACGGCGTCCCGAGAATGCCGGGAGTGCCGCTCGCGCGCATGAGTTCCGAGTAGCGAAGGCGGCGGCGATGTCCGCCTCTCGGTGCCGCCCCGCGCCGCACATGTCGGGCAGGGCGGTCTCCGGCTGTCCCGCGCGGCACCGGCCGCTGTCGGCTCCGCCGAAGCGTGGCGGCGGTGTCTGCATGCAACTCTCCCCGTTCCGAGTGGTCGGCCGATTTCCGGCCGACATCGCTCACACGTATATGACATGTACGGGTCACAACTAAAAGTCGCTGTTCACCCGCTGTACGAGCACGACTTCGTATCCGCAGCCGTTCCGTTCGGCCTCGTACCGACCGGGCGACCAACCCCCCCACGACAAGGAGCCATTTTCCGTGAGCCTCCTCCCTGTGCGCCACAAGCGCACCACTCTGGCCATCGCCACCGCTGTGGCCTCCGGAGCCCTCCTCGCCACTGGTCCGACCACCAGTGCCTCCGCACAGATCGCGGCCGCACCCCTGTCCGCGAAGCCGATCGCGGCGGCCCCGACCGCCCTGTCCGCCGCCGCTCGGACCACGCTCATCCACAAGGCGCAGACCGGCGCCGCCGGGACCGCGCGGCGAATAGGTCTCGGTGCCAAGGAGAAGCTGGTTGCCAAGGACGTCGTCAAGGACGTCGACGGCACGGTGCACACCCGTTACGAGCGCACGTACGGCGGTCTTCCCGTCCTCGGCGGCGACCTGATCGTCCACACCACCGGGTCCGGCAGGACCGAGGGCGTGACCAGGGCGGCCAGGTCGGCCATCAAGGTGGCGTCGCTCACGCCGAGGATCACCACGGCAGAGGCCGAGAAGCAGGCGGTGTCCGCCGCCAGAACCCTCGGCTCCGCCCAGACCGCCGCCGACGGCGCCCGCAAGGTGATCTGGGCCGGCTCGGGCAAGGCCGTCCTCGCCTACGAGACGGTCGTCGGCGGTCTCCAGGACGACGGCACCCCGAGCCGGCTGCACGTCATCACCGACGCGGCCACCGGCAAGAAGCTCTTCGAGTACCAGGGCATCGAGACCGGCGTCGGCAACACGCACTACAGCGGCAAAGTGGACCTGACGACCGCACAATCCGGATCGTCGTACACCCTCACCGACGCCTCGCGCGGCGGCCACAAGACCTACAACCTCGACCACGGATCCTCGGGCACCGGCACCCTGTTCTCCCAGTCCGAGGACACCTGGGGCGACGGGAAGGTCGCGACCGCGGCCACGGCAGCCGCCGACGCCGCCTACGGCGCCCAGGAGACCTGGGACTTCTACAAGAACACCTTCCAACGCAACGGCATCAAGAACGACGGAGTCGGCGCCTACTCCCGGGTGCACTACGGCAACGCGTACGTGAACGCGTTCTGGGACGACAGCTGCTTCTGCATGACCTACGGCGACGGCGCCGGCGATTCCGACCCGCTGACCTCGCTGGACGTGGCCGGCCACGAGATGAGCCACGGCGTCACCTCCAACACCGCGGGTCTGGAGTACTCGGGCGAGTCCGGCGGCCTCAACGAGGCCACCAGCGACATCTTCGGCACGGGCGTCGAGTTCTTCGCGAACAACTCCTCCGACGTCGGCGACTACCTCATCGGCGAGAAGATCGACATCAACGGCGACGGCACCCCGCTGCGCTACATGGACAAGCCCAGCAAGGACGGCGGCTCCGCCGACAACTGGTCCGCGGACGTAGGCAACAAGGACGTGCACAACTCCTCCGGCGTGGCCAACCACTTCTTCTACCTCTTGAGCGAGGGCAGCGGCGCCAAGACGATCAACGGCGTCAACTACGACTCGCCCACCCAGGACGGCTCAAAGGTCAGCGGCATCGGCCGCGACAAGGCTCTGCAGATCTGGTACAAGGCGCTGACGACGTACTTCACGTCGACGACCGACTACAAGGCGGCCCGCGAAGGCACTTTGAAGGCGGCGGCGGACCTGTACGGCGCCGACAGTACTGAGTACAAGACGGTCGCCGCGGCCTGGACCGCGGTCAACGTCAGCTGACACCCGCACCATCAGCAGGGGCGGCACCCGGGATCCGGGTGCCGCCCCGGCCACGCCCGCGGGCGACATCGGCACGAGACGCGGCGCCCGTTCGGACACGGCCGATCCACGACCTCCACGACCTCCACGACTGATCGGACCAGGAGCACCGTCACGGCGCAGAGTTGGCGGGTGCAGCTGACCACGGGAAAGGGGTGGCGCGCATCGTGTCGGGTGAATTGAGGGGACAAACGCGGCGAAAGCCGTACGGGTCTGTGCATGTTCAGTGCCTGTGTCTGAACCTCGGATTTGGGTAGCTTTGCGTCCTAGGCTGGGCGGATGTCCGATGGCGCCGAGGAAGTCGCTGAGCGGTTCTGTGA
>NZ_JBITZL010000016.1:0-79173 GCF_044546845.1 Streptomyces sp. NPDC053076
CGGCTGGACCGCGTCCTGCGTCCGAAGGTCGACGCCGCGCTCAACCTCCACCGGCTCACCCGCCACCACCCCCTCAAGGCATTCGTCCTCTTCTCCTCCGCGGCCGGTGTGCTCGGCACCCCCGGCCAGGGCAACTACGCGGCGGCCAACGTGTTCCTGGACGCCCTCGCCGCCCACCGCGCCGCGGCCGGACTGCCGGCGCTGTCCCTGCCGTGGGGCCTGTGGAGCGAGCGCAGTGAGCTGACGGCGTCGCTCTCCGACACGCAGGGCGAGGGTGCGGGCCGGTCGGGCGTCCTCGGCCTGTCCTCCGAGGAGGCGCTGGGCCTCTTCGACACCGCGCGGAACTCCGGAGAGCCCGTGCTGGTGCCGATCCGCCTCGACCACGCGGAGCTCCGCCGCCAGGACGTACCGCCGGTGCTCCGGCACGAGGTGCGCAACCCCGCGCACGCCGGGCCGGGCACCGCACGGTCCACGTCCGCCTCGGCTCGGGAGCAACTCCTGGGGCTGCCCGAGGAAGAGCGCCGGACAGCCCTGCTGGACCTCGTCCGCACCCATGCCGCCGCGGTGCTCGGGCACTCGGGATCCGGCTCGGTGACGGCGGACCACGCCTTCAAGGAACTGGGCTTCGACTCGCTCACCGCCGTCCAGCTGCGCAACCAGCTGAGTGCGGCGACCGGTGTGAAGCTTCCGCCGACCGTCGTGTTCGACCACCCCTCCCCGGCCGCCCTGGCCGACCACCTCGGCAGCGAGCTCTTCGACGACGGCCCGGACCCGGACTCGGCCGCGGTCCTGGCGGAGCTGGACAGGCTCGAGTCCGCCCTGCTCTCCTCCCTGTCCCTGATCCCGGACCCGGAGCAGGTGTCGTCCCGGCTGCGCGCTCTCGCCGCGAAGGTCGCCGGCACCGGCGGTGGCAGCGCGGGCATCGACCAGGAACTCGCCTCGGCCACAGCCGACGAGCTGTTCGGCCTCATCGACAAGGAATTCGGATCCGTGTGACACGGGCCGCTTCAAGGCGCTGAACGGCACTTCCTACGTGATCTTCGAAAGGCATTGGGCAAGGCGATGGCAGAGCAGGAAAAACTCCTCGAGTACCTGAAGCGGATGACGGCCGACCTCCGGCAGGCGAACCAGAGGCTCAGTGACGTCGACGCCAAGGCGCACGAGCCGATCGCCATCGTGGGTGTCGGCTGCCGTTTCCCCGGCGGGGTGCGCTCCCCGGAGGACCTGTGGGAGCTGGTGGCCACCGGCTCGGACGTGATCTCCGGTTTTCCGGTGGACCGCGGCTGGGACCTGGAGGGTCTCTACGATCCGGATCCTCAGGTGCGCGGGACGGTCTATGCCCGAGAGGGCGGCTTCCTGCACGAGGCGGCGGAGTTCGACGCGGGGTTCTTCGGCGTCTCCCCGCGTGAGGCGTTGGCGGTGGATCCGCAGCAGCGGTTGCTGCTGGAGACGTCGTGGGAGGCGTTCGAGCGGGCGGGCATCGATCCGGCGTCGCTGCGCGGCAGCCGCACCGGCGTCTACATGGGCCTGATGTACCACGACTACGCCGTTCACGCCGGCGGTGTACCCGAGGATCTGGAGGGCCACCTCGGCACCGGTACCGCGGGCAGTATCGCGGCCGGGCGCATCGCGTACACCTTCGGCCTGGAGGGCCCCACCCTCACGGTGGACACGGCGTGTTCGTCGTCGCTGGTGACGCTGCATCTGGCGGTGCAGGCGCTGCGGCGCGGTGAGTGCGCGATGGCGCTGGCGGGCGGTGTGACGGTGATGTCGTCACCGGCGGCGTTCCTGGACTTCAGCCGGCAGCGTGGACTGTCCCCGGACGGGCGGTGCAAGGCGTTCGCGGAGGGCGCGGACGGCACCGGCTTCGGTGAGGGTGTGGGTGTGCTGGTGGTGGAGCGTCTGTCGGACGCTGTGCGGCTGGGGCATCCGGTGCTGGCCGTGGTGCGGGGCAGCGCGGTCAACCAGGACGGCGCCAGCAACGGTCTGACCGCGCCCAACGGGCCCTCGCAGCAGCGGGTGATCCGGCAGGCCCTGGCGGACGCCCGGCTCGGTGCCGGAGATGTGGACGCGGTCGAGGCGCACGGCACGGGTACGCGGTTGGGTGACCCGATCGAGGCGCAGGCGCTCATCGCGACCTACGGCCAGGAGCGGGACGGTGAACGGCCGCTGTTCCTGGGGTCGTTGAAGTCGAACATCGGGCATGCGCAGGCTGCCGCCGGTGTGGGCGGTGTCATCAAGATGGTGATGGCGCTCAGGCACGGTGTGCTGCCGAAGACGTTGCACGTGGACGCGCCGTCGTCGCATGTGGACTGGTCGGCGGGGTCGGTGGAGCTGCTGACCGAGCGGCGGGACTGGCCCGAGGCCGGCCGGCCGCGCCGGGCAGCCGTCTCCTCCTTCGGGCTGAGCGGCACCAACGCCCACGTCATCCTCGAACAGGCCCCCGCGGCCGAACCGGAGGCGGCGCCCGACCGGCCGTACGCACTGCTGCCCTGGGTGATATCCGCCAAGACTCAGACGGCGCTGCGCGCACAGGCCGAGCGGTTGCACGCCTTCGTCACCGAGCGGCCGGAACTCGACCTGGTCGACGCGGCGTACTCGCTGCTGCGCCGCCGTTCCGGGTTCGAGCACCGGGCCGTCGTCCTGGCCGGGGACCGCGCCGAGCTGCTGGCCGGGCTCGCCGCCGTGGCGGCCGGCGAGCCCGCGGCCCACGTGGTGCGGGGCGCACGCGGCGACGGCAAGCTCGCCTTCCTGTTCACCTTCCAGGGCAGCCAGCGCCTGGGCATGGGCCGTGAGCTGTACGAGGCGTACCCGTTCTACGCGGCGGCCTTCGACGAGGTGTGCGCCGCCCTGGACGCGCATCTCGACCGGCCGCTGAAGGAGATCGTCTTCGCCGCCGAGGGCAGTCCGGAGGCCGCGTTGCTCGCCCAGGCCGACTACGGTCACCCGGCGGTGTTCGCCCTGGAGGTCGCCCTCTACCGGCTGGTCGAGCACTGGGGCATCCGGCCCGACGTCGTCTTCGGCGGCTCCAACGGGGACTCGGCGGTGCTGCACGTGACCGGTGCCCTGTCGCTGGCGGACGCGTCCGCCTTCGTCACCACGCGGGGCCGGCTGCTCCAGCGGACGCCGCCCGGCGGCACGATGGTCGCGATCGAGGCGTCCGAGGACGAGGTCCGCGCCTCCCTGCGGGGCCGCTCCGGCACGGCCGACATCGCCCTGGTCAACGGCCCGCGGCAGGTGGTCGTCTCCGGTGACGAGGAACTCGTCGCGCGGATCGGCGACGAGTGGCAGGCCGCCGGCCGGCGGACCCACCGGATGTCCTTCGGCCGGGCGTTCCACTCCGCGCACATGGAACCGGTCCTGGAACCGTTCGTGGCCGCGGTCCGCGCACTGGACTTCAGCCGGCCGCGCATCCCCGTCATCGACTGCCTGGACGGCCGGCTGGCGGACCCCGACGAGTTCTGCTCCCCGGAGTACTGGGGCCGCCACGTCCGTGGCGCCGTCCGGTTCCTGGACGGGATGCGCACCCTGGAGGCCGACGGCGTCCGCACCTACCTGGAGCTCGGCCCGGTCGCGATGCAGTCCCTGATGGGACGCGAGTGTCTCGCCGAGGACAGTGACGCGGTACTGCTGCCCACCCTGGCCGACGGGCGCCCGGAGCCCGACACGCTGCTGACCGCCCTGGCCCATCTGTACGTACGCGGCATCGACGTCGACGCCGACGCCGTCTTCGGCCACCTCGGTCCGCGCCGTACCGAGCTGCCCACGTACGCCTTCGACCGCGCCTCCTACTGGCTCGCCGACTCCCCGGCCGCCGGCTCCGCCCGGCCGGCCGAGCTGGGTCTGCGCGGCGCCGACCACCCGCTGCTGGGCGCTGCGGTGTCGGTGGCGGGCGCCGACGAACTCCTGCTCACCGGACGCCTGTCGGCGCGTACCCAGCCGTGGCTCGCGGACCACGCGGTGGGCGGCACGGTGCTGCTGCCGGGCACCGCCTTCGTCGACCTGGCGCTCCACGCCGCCGACCTGTCCGGCTGCCGCACGCTCGAGCAGCTGACCCTGGAGTCCCCGCTCGTCCTGCCCGAACAGGGCGCCGTCCAGATCCAGGTGGCCATCGGCGCCGCGGACCCGGAGGGCCGGCGCGCACTGACCGTCTTCGCCCGGCCCGACGGCCTCCCCGACCGGCCGTGGACCCGGCACGCCACCGGCACCCTGACCGCCGACGACGCCGTGGAAGCACCGGGCCCGGACCTGGCGCACTGGCCCCCGCAGGGCGCCCACGCCCTCCCGGTGGACACGCTGTACGACGACCTCGCCACCGCCGGACTCGACTACGGCCCGGCCTTCCGTGGCGTACGCGCGGCCTGGCGACGCGGCGCCGAGGTCTTCGCCGAGGTCGCCCTGTCCGAGGAGCCGGCCGAGGGGTACGGCGTGCACCCGGCACTGCTGGACAGCGCGCTGCACGTGTGGAGCCTCACCGAACCGGCGGCCGGCGCGGGCCGGCCGCGGCTGCCGTTCCACTGGGCCGGGGTGCGGCTGTTCGCCACCGGCGCCGACACCCTGCGGGTGCGGCTGGCCCCGGCCGGCCAGGACACGATGACCCTGACGGTGGCCGATCCGGCCGGACTGCCGGTGGCGTCCGTGGAGTCGCTGGTGGTACGGCCCGTCACGGCCGAGGCGCTGCGCACCTCGGCCACCGCGGACGCCCTGTACCGGCTCGACTGGCTCCCCGTGGAGGCGGCGGAGCAGCTGGCCCCGGGCAGCTGGGCCGGCGTCGGCCCCGCGACGGACGACCACTACCCCGACCTGCCGGCCCTCGCGGCCGCGCTCGACGCCGGTGCGGCCCTCCCCGACGTGGTGGTCGTGCGCGAGCGGCCCGCGCTCGACGACCTCCACCAAGCGGTCCACCGCACCCTGCGGCTGCTGCGGGCATGGCTGGCCGACGAGCGCTTCGGCACCGCCCGGCTGGTCCTCGTCACCGGCGGCGCGACCGGCGAGCAGGTCACCCACCCGGCCGCCGCCGCGCTGCACGGCCTGGTGCGTTCCGCACAGACCGAGCACCCGGGGCGGTTCGTCCTGGTCGACACCGACCGCCCCGCGGAGCCGCTCACGGCAGCCGTGCTCGGCACCGAGCCGCAGTTCCTCGTCCGCGGCGGCACCTGGTCGGTGGCCCGGCTCGCCCGGGCCGAGGTCCCCACCGGCGCCGCCGCGTTCCGGCCGGACGGAACCGTCCTGGTCACCGGCGGCACCGGCACCCTCGGCGCGGCCGTCGCACGGCACCTGGTGACGGCACACGGCGTCCGCCATCTGCTGCTGACCAGCCGCCGAGGGCCGGCCGCCGAGGGCGCCGAGGCGCTGGCGGCCGAACTCGGCGAGCTGGGCGCCACCGTGTCGGTCGTCGCCTGCGACGTGGCCGACCGGTCCGCCCTCGCCGGACTGCTGGCCGGCATCCCCGCCGGACACCCGCTGACCGGCGTCGTCCACGCGGCCGGGATCGTCGCCGACGCACTCCTGGAATCCCTCCTTCCGGAGCAGGCCGACGCGGTGCTGCGGCCCAAGGCCGATGCCGCGCTCCACCTCCACGAACTCACCCGGGACCTGGACCTGGCGCACTTCGTGCTGTTCTCCTCCGCCGCCGGGGTGTTCGGCGGCGCGGGACAGAGCGGGTACGCGGCGGCCAACGCCTTCCTGGACGGCCTGGCCGCCCACCGCCGCGCGGCCGGACAGAGCGCCCTGTCGCTCGCCTGGGGTCTGTGGGGCGAACGCAGCGGCATCACCGGCCACCTGGCCGAGGCGGACCTCGCCCGCATCGAGCGGGCCGGCTTCGCCCCGCTCACCGTCGAGGACGGCCTGGCGCTCTTCGACGCCTGCCTCGCCGCAGACCGGGCGGCCCTGCTCCCGATGCGGCTCGACACCGCGCCGCGGCCAGGCAGCGAGATACCGCCGCTGCTCAGCGGAGTCATCCGCACCTCCCGCCGTACCGCGCGGACAGCGGTCGCGCCCACCGCGGCGCTGCGCGACCGGCTGCTGGCGCTGCCCGCCACCGAACGCGACGGTGTGCTGCTCGACGTGGTGCGCACCCACGCCGCGACCGTCCTCGGCCACGCCACACCCGACGCCATCGGGGCCGAGCACACCTTCCGCGACCTCGGCGTCGACTCGCTCAGCGCCGTCGAACTGCGCAACGCGCTCGGCCCCCTCACCGGACTGGCCCTGCCCCCCACCCTCGTCTTCGACTACCCCACCCCGGCCGCGCTGGCGGCGTATCTGCGCCGGGAACTCCTGGCGGAGGACACCACCGACAGCACCGGCACCGCCGGACCCGTCACCGGCACGGATGACGATCCGATCGCCATCGTGGGTGTCGGCTGCCGTTTCCCCGGCGGGGTGAGTTCGCCGGAGGACCTGTGGGAGCTGGTGGTCACCGGTTCGGACGCGATCTCCGGCTTCCCGGTGGACCGTGGCTGGGACCTGGAGGGTCTCTACGATCCGGATCCTCAGGTGCGCGGGAAGGTCTACACGTGTGAGGGCGGGTTCCTGCACGAGGCGGCGGACTTCGACGCGGGGTTCTTCGGTGTCTCGCCGCGTGAGGCGTTGGCGATGGACCCGCAGCAGCGGTTGCTGCTGGAGACGTCGTGGGAGGCGTTCGAGCGGGCGGGCATCGACCCCACCTCGCTGCGCGGCAGCCGCACCGGCGTCTACATGGGCCTGATGAACCGCGACTACCTCACCCGGCTGCGTACCGTCCCCGAGGAACTGGAGGCGTTCCGCGGCACCGGCACCGCGGGCAGCGTGGCAGCCGGGCGGCTGTCGTACACGTTCGGCCTGGAAGGGCCGGCCGTCACGGTGGACACGGCGTGTTCGTCGTCGCTGGTGACGCTGCATCTGGCGGTGCAGGCGCTGCGGCGCGGTGAGTGCGCGATGGCGCTGGCGGGCGGTGTGACGGTGATGTCGTCACCGGCGGCGTTCCTGGACTTCAGCCGGCAGCGTGGACTGTCCCCGGACGGGCGGTGCAAGGCGTTCGCGGAGGGCGCGGACGGTACCGGCTGGGCCGAGGGCGCGGGTGTGCTGGTGGTGGAGCGTCTGTCGGACGCGGTGCGGCTGGGGCATCCGGTGCTCGCCGTGGTCCGGGGCAGCGCCGTCAACCAGGACGGCGCCAGCAACGGCCTGACCGCGCCCAACGGGCCCTCCCAGCAGCGCGTCATCCGGCAGGCGTTGGCCGATGCGCGGTTGCGCCCGGCGGACGTCGACGCGGTCGAGGCGCACGGCACGGGTACGCGGTTGGGTGACCCGATCGAGGCGCAGGCGTTGCTGGCGACCTACGGCCAGGAGCGCACTGACGAACGGCCGCTGTTCCTCGGGTCGTTGAAGTCGAACATCGGGCATGCGCAGGCTGCCGCCGGTGTGGGCGGTGTCATCAAGATGGTGATGGCGCTCAGGCACGGTGTGCTGCCCAAGACGTTGCACGTGGACGCGCCGTCCTCGCATGTGGACTGGTCGGTGGGGTCGGTGGAGCTGCTGACCGAGCGGCGGGACTGGCCCGAGGCCGGCCGGCCGCGCCGGGCAGCCGTCTCCTCCTTCGGGCTGAGCGGCACCAACGCCCACGTCATCCTCGAACAGGCCCCGGCGGCCGAACCGGTGCCCGACACGGAGTTCGGTCCGGTCCCCTGGGTGATATCGGCCAAGACACAGCCGGCGCTGCGCGCACAGGCCGAGCGGCTGCACGCCTTCGTCACCGAGCGCCCCGAGCTCGACCTGGGCGCCGCCGGACACGCGCTGCTGACCACCCGGACCGCCTTCGAACACCGGGCCGTGGTGGTGGCCCAGGAACGTGCCGAACTCCTGCGCGGCCTGGCCGCCGTGGCCGCCGGTGAGGCCGCCGCGGGAGTCGCCGAGGGCCGCCGCCGCTCCGGCCGGCTCGCCGTCCTGTTCACCGGGCAGGGCAGCCAGCGACTCGGCATGGGCCGCGAGCTGTACGACGCGTACCCCGTCTTCGCCACAGCCTTCGACGAGGTGTGCGCCGCCCTGGACGCGCATCTCGACCGGCCGCTCAAGGAGATCGTCCTCGCCGCCGAGGACAGCCCCGAGGCGGCCCTGCTCCACCAGACCGGGTACACCCAGCCCGCCGTCTTCGCCCTGGAAGTCGCCCTCTACCGGCTGATCGAACACTGGGGCATCCGGCCCGACGCCGTCGCCGGGCACTCCATCGGCGAACTGGCCGCCGCGCACGTCACCGGCCTCTTCGCCCTGCCCGACGCCGCCGCCCTGGTCGCGGCCCGCGGGCGGCTGATGCAGGAACTGCCGGCGGGCGGCGCCATGGTCGCCGTACAGGCCACCGAGCGGGAAGTGCTCGACCTCGTCGCCGAGGCGGCCGACCAGGTCGGTGTCGCCGCCGTCAACGGGCCGTCCGCCGTCGTCCTGTCCGGCTCCGCCGAGGCGGTGCTCGGCATCGCCGAACGGCTGCGCGCCCTGGGCCGCAAGACCAAGCGCCTCGAGGTCAGCCACGCCTTCCACTCACCGCTCATGGACCCCATGCTGGACCGCTTCGCCGAGGTGGCGCACCGCGTCCGGTTCGCCCCGGCCGGCACGCCGTTCGTCTCCACCGTGACCGGCCGTCCGGTCACGGCCGAGGAACTCGGCAGCCCGGAATACTGGGTGCGGCACGTCCGGCAGCCCGTGCGCTTCCACGACGCCGTGTCCGCCCTGGCGGCCGACGGCGTGACCACCTTCCTGGAGGTCGGCCCGGACGGGGTGCTGTCCGCGATGGGCCCCAACTGCCTGCCGGCGGACGCCGAAGCCGTCCCCTTCGTGCCCTGTCTGCGTGGCGGCACCGGCGAGGTGCAGAGCCTGAGCCGGGCCGTGGTCCAGCTGCACGCGCACGGCGTGGCCGTGGACTGGCCGGCGTTCTGCGGCACCCCGGTGGACTGGTCGGCGGCGTTCGACGGACCCCGCCCGCCCCGCACCGAGCTGCCCACCTACGCTTTCCAGCGGCAGCGCTACTGGCTCGACGCGCCGTCGACGCCGCCGGAGGACCTGGGCGCGGCCGGAATCGGCGCGGTGGACCACCCGTTGCTGGGCGCCGCCATCGAACTGCCCGGCAGCGACGGGCTGGTGTTCTCCGGCCGGCTCGCCGCCGACACCCACCCCTGGCTCGCCGAGCACACCGTCGCCGGGACGCCGGTGCTGCCCGCCTCGGCCGTCCTCGACATGGTCCTGCGGGCCGGGGACGCGACCGGCTTCGAGTTCATCGAGGAACTCACCCTCGACACCCCGCTGGTCCTGCCGGACCGGGGAGGCGTCCAGCTCCGGCTGAGCGTCGGCCCGTCCGGTGACGAGCGCACCGTCGAACTGCACTCGCGGCCCGAGGAGAACTCCGGCCTCGGGGGATGGGTCCGCAACGCCCACGGCACCCTGCGCCCCACCGGCCCCGCCCCGGACACCACCCTGGCCGCGTGGCCACCGGCCGGTGCCGGACCGGCCGCGGCCGAGGACCTCTACGGGCTGCTCGCGCAGGCGGGACTCGACCACGGACCGGCCTTCCAGGCCGTCCGGTCCGTGTGGCGCCGCGACGCGGAAATGTTCGCCGAGGTCGCCCTCGGGCCGGCCGAGGCGCAGGACGCGGACCGGTACGGCGTCCACCCCGTCCTCCTGGACGCCGCGCTGCACCCGCTCGGGCTGACCGGGTCGGTCGGCCTGCTGCCCGTGTCCTGGTCGGGCGTGTCCGTGCACGCCACCGGCGCCACGACCGTCCGCGTCCGCGTCGCCCCGGCCGCGCCTGACGCGCCGGACGCGGTGTCCCTCCTGCTGACCGACCAGGACGGACTGCCGGTCGCGTCGGCGGACCGCGTGGGCCTGCGTCCCGTACCGGCCGACCTGCCCCGCCCGGCGGCACAGCGCACCGCTGCTGCGTCCTCGCCGGTCCGGCGCACGGTCACGGCCGCGCCCGCCGCGGCGCCCGGGGCCAGGGAGAGGCTGCTCGCACTGGCGCCGGACGACCGGGCCCGCACGCTGCTCGACATCGTCCGCCGCGGCACCGCCGTGGTCTTCGGGCACGCCGGCCCCGACGACGTGGACCCGGCGCAGTCGTTCAAGGACATCGGCATCGACTCGCTCACCGCCGTGGAACTGCGCAACCAGGTGACGGCGGCCACCGGCCTCCAGGTGCCGCCGACCGTGCTGTTCGACTGCCCCACCCCCGCCGCGCTCGCCGAGCGGCTGGCGGAGGAGGCCGCGGCCGAGCTGTCCGGTGTCCGCGAACTCCACCGCGAACTGGACCGGCTGGAGGCGCTGCTGTCCGCGCTGCCCGGCGAGGGCACGGAACGCGAGGAGATCCACGCCCGGCTGCACGCCCTCACCGGCTCCCGGGAGCGGCCGGTGGACCGCCCGGCGGCGACCGACCTGGAGTCCGCCACCGCCGAGGAGATCTTCGACCTGCTGGACGCCGAACTGGAGTCGCCGTGAGCACGGAACCTGTGACCAACGAGGCGAAGTACCTCGACTACCTCAAGCGCGCGACGGCCGACCTGCGCGAGGCCCGCCGGCAGGTGCGCGAGCTGACCGACCGCCGGCACGAACCGGTGGCGATCATCGGCATGAGCTGCCGCTACCCGGGCGGCGTCGACGACCCGGACGGCCTGTGGGAGCTGGTGTCGCAGGGCCGGGACGCCATCACCGGCTTCCCGGACAACCGGGGCTGGCCGGCCGGCGGAACGGGCCACGGCGGATTCCTGCACCGCGCGGACGAGTTCGACGCCGACTTCTTCGGCATCTCACCGCGCGAGGCCCTGGCCATGGACCCGCAGCAGCGGCTGCTGATGGAGGCGGCCTGGGAGGCGTTCGAGGCGGCCGGCCTCGACCCGTCCGCCGCCCGCGGTGAACCGGTCGGCGTCTTCACGGGCCTGAACCTGCACGACTACGCCACCCGGGCCGAGGCCCTCCCCGCCGAGGTGATGGGCTACCTCAGCACCGGGAACTCCGGGAGCGTCGCCTCCGGGCGGATCTCCTACTTCCTCGGCCTGGAGGGCCCCGCCGTCACCGTCGACACGGCCTGCTCCTCCTCCCTGGTGGCCCTGCACCTGGCGGCCCAGGCGCTGCGCCGCGAGGAGTGCGCGATGGCGCTGGCCGGCGGTGCGACGGTGATGAGCTCGCCCGGCGCGTTCGCGGACTTCGGCGCCCAGGGCGGCCTGGCCGCGGACGGCCGCTGCAAGTCCTTCGCCGCCGCGGCCGACGGCACCTCCTGGGGGGAGGGCGTGGGCCTGCTCCTGCTGGAGCGGCTGTCCGACGCGCACCGGCTCGGGCACCCGGTGCTGGCCGTGGTGCGGGGCAGTGCCGTCAACCAGGACGGCGCCAGCACCGGTCTGACCGCGCCCAACGGCCGCGCCCAGCGCCGGGTGATTCGGCAGGCCCTCGCCGACGCCCGCCTGAACCCCGCGGACGTCGACGTCGTCGAGGCACACGGCACCGGCACCCGGCTCGGCGACCCCATCGAGGCCCAGGCCCTGCTCGCCACCTACGGCCAGCACCGCCCGGCCGGCAGCCCACTCCGGCTCGGCTCGCTGAAGTCGAACATCGGACACACCATGGCGGCGGCCGGCGTCGGCGGCGTGATCAAGATGGTGCAGGCCATGCGGCACGGGACCCTGCCCAAGACCCTGCACGTCGACGCCCCGTCCCCGCAGATCGACTGGTCCGCGGGGTCCGTGGAGCTGCTGACCGAGGCACGGCCCTGGCCCCGCACGGACCGCCCGCGCCGCGCCGCCGTCTCCTCCTTCGGGATGAGCGGCACCAACGCCCACGTCATCCTCGAACAGCCCGGGGACCCGGCCGGGGAACCCGCCGCGGCGCGGTCCGGGCCGGCCACGGCTGAGCAGCCGGGGCCGGCCGCCGCGCAGCGGCCCACCGAGGCCGGGCGACCGGCAGCCGGCGGGATGCCGACCGGACGGGTCGCCGCGGGCGCGGCCCTGGCTGCGGAAGCCGCGGCGGGAGCGGTCCTGGCCGGGAAAGCCGTGGCCGGTGCGGTCCTGGCTGGGGAAGCCGTGGCCGGTGCGGTCTCGGCTGGGGAAGCCGCCGCCGGTGCGGCTCGTGGCCCCCTGCCGTGGGTGCTCTCCGCCCGTACCCCGCAGGCCCTGCGCGCCCAGGCCGCCCGGCTGCGCGCGCACCTGCTCGACCACCCGGAACAGTCCGCCGCCGACGCGGCCTGGTCCCTGATCACCGGCCGCGCCGCGCTGGACCACCGCGCGGTCGTCGTCGCCGACGGCCGCGACGACCTGCTCGCCCGGCTCGGCGCCCTGGCGGACGGCCAGGACGTCCCGGGCACGGTGCGCGGCACGAGCGCCGCCCGCACGGCCGGCCGCACCGCCTTCGTCTTCCCGGGCCAGGGCTCGCAGTGGCGCGGCATGGCCGTCGAACTCGCCGCCTCCTCCCCGGTCTTCCACAACCGTCTGCGGGCCTGTGAGGACGCGCTCGCCCCGCACGTGGACTGGTCGCTGACCCGGGTACTGCGCGGCGACCCGGAGGCGCCCTCCCTCGACCGGGTGGACGTGGTCCAGCCCGCCCTGTTCGCCGTCATGGTGTCGCTGGCCGCCCTGTGGCAGTCGTACGGCATCGAGCCGGACGCCGTCGCCGGCCACTCGCAGGGCGAGATCGCCGCCGCCTGTGTCGCCGGCGCCCTGTCGCTGGAGGACGCCGCGCTGGTGGTCGCCCTGCGCAGCCAGGTCCTGACCCGACTGGCCGGCCGCGGCGGCATGGCGTCGGTCGCCCTGCCCGCGGACCGGGTGACGCCCCGGCTCGCCCCCTGGGCGGACCGGCTCGCGGTCGCCGCGGTCAACGGCCCCGGCGCGACCGTGGTCGCCGGTGACGCCGACGCCCTCGACGCCTTCCTGGCGCTGAGCGAGACGGACGGGGTGCGCGTGCGCCGGGTGCCGGTGGACTACGCCTCCCACTCACCGCAGGTCGAGGCCGTCCGCGAGGAACTGCTGACCCGGTTGTCCGTCGTCACCCCCAAACCCGCCGACGTGCCGTTCTACTCGTCGGTCACCGGCACCCCGCTCGACGGAACGGAGCTGGACGCCGACTACTGGTACCGCAACCTGCGCCGCACCGTGCGGTTCGAGGACACCGTACGGCTGCTCGTCCAGGACGGTTTCCGGTACTTCGTGGAGGCGAGCCCGCACCCCGTGCTCGTCGGCGGCATCACGGAGACGGCCGAGACCACCGGGGCCGGCCGCGTCACGGTGACCGGCTCACTGGTGCGCGACGAGGGGCACCTCGGCCGCTTCCTGGCGTCGGCCGGCGAACTGCACGTGGGCGGCGCCGCCGTGGACTTCACCGCCGCCATCCCGGACGCCCGGCGCGTCGAACTGCCGCGCTACGCGTTCCAGCGGCGCTCGTTCTGGCTGGCGTCCACCCCCGCCGCGACGCTGCCCGCCGCGCCCGCGCCCGCCCCCACCGCGCAGGAGGACACCGACGCGCTGCCGGCGATCCTCGCCCGCCTCGCCGACGACGAGGAGCGGGCCGCCGCGATCACCGACCACGTCCGCACGGCCGCCGCCGCCGTCCTCGGCCACGCCACGCCGCAGGACGTCGATCCGGACCGGTCCTTCGTGGAACTCGGATTCGAGTCCCTGACGGCCATGCAACTGCGCAACCGGCTCCGGGACTCCAGCGGACTGCCGCTGCCCGCGACGCTGATCTTCGACCACCCCACGGTCCACGCGCTGGCCGCCCACCTCGCGGAGTGCCTGGCGCAGACGCCCGGCGGGCAGACGGCCGGCGACCCGCTGACCGGCCTGTTCCGGCACGCCCACCGCACCGGCCGGCTGACCGAGGGGTTCCAGCTGCTGACCGCCGCCGCGGCCCTACGGCCGGACTTCGAGCGGCGCGCCGACGCGGACCGCTGGCCCACCCCGGTCCGTGTCACCGCCGGCACGGGAGACCTCGCCGTCCTGTGCTTCCCCTCGCTCAGCGCCGTCTCCGGACCGCAGGAGTATCTGCGGCTCGGCTCGGCGCTCGGCGCGGCCGGAGAGGTCTGGGCGCTGCCGCACCCCGGCTTCGCGGCCGGCGAACCGCTGCCCCGCTCGGCCGAGGCACTGATCACCGCGCAGGCGCAGACCGCCGTCGAACTCGCCGCGGGCCGCCGGACCGTGCTGCTCGGCCGCTCCTCCGGCGGCTGGATCGCGCACGCCGTCGCCGCCCACCTGGCCACGCTCGGCACGCCGGCCGCCGCCGTCGTCCTGGCCGACACCTTCGCCCGCAGCGCGGACCGGTCCAGCACCCGGCTGATGGTCTCGCAGCTGCTGGAGAACGACATGGCCGCCGAACTCCTGGACGACCAGCGGCTGGTGGCGATGGGCGGCTACTTCCGGGCCTTCGCGGAGTGGACCCCGCACCCCCTGGACACCCCCGTGCTGCTGCTGCGCGCCACCGCCGAGGTCCCCGGCGTGCCGCAGGGCGAACGCGGGGCGGGCTGGGAGTACGCCCACCACGTGGTCGACGTACCCGGAGACCACTTCTCGATGCTCGACGAACACCATCGGACAACCGCCGACGCCATCGCGTCCTGGCTGCGCACGGAGGTACGGGGATGACCAACGCCCTGACTGCACAACAGCTCTGGATCCACCGTTTCCCACCGGCCCCCCAGGACACCGACCTGACCCTGGTCTGCTTCCCCCACGCGGGCGGCTCGGCAAGCTACTTCCGCCCGCTCGCCGCCGCCCTGGGGCCCGTCGCCGAGGTGCTGTCCGTGCAGTACCCGGGACGGCAGGACCGGCGCGCCGAGGCGCCGATCACGTCCGTCGACCGGCTCGCCGACGAGATCCTCCCCGTGCTGGAGTCCCTGCCGCGGCGCCGGCTGGTGCTGTTCGGCCACAGCATGGGTGCCTGTGTGGCCTTCGAGGTGGCCCGCCGGATCGAGCGTGGTTCCTCGCTCGAACTGCTCGGACTGGTCGCCTCCGGCCGCACCGCCCCGCCCACCCTGCGCGACACCAAGGTCCGCCTGATGGACGACGACGGGGTCATCGCCGAGATCCGCCGCCTGAACGGCACCGACGACCGGCTCCTCCTCGACGACGACATCATCCGGATGATCATGCCGGCCATCCGCGGCGACTACCTCGCGGTGGAGTCGTACCAGTACCGGCCGGGACCGGCTCTTCGCTGCCCGATCAGTGTGTTCGTCGGCGACGACGACCCGCAGGTCTCGCGCACCGAGGCCGAGGAGTGGCGCGACCACACCGAGGGCGGCTTCACCCTGCGCAGCTTCCCCGGCGGCCACTTCTACCTCGCCGAGCAGAAGGCCCAGGTGGCCCGGGCGCTGGCCGAGGACCTCGCGCGCTTCCACTGACCGCACACCTCCGGCGCCCCCGGCGCCGGCACACCCCCCGAAACAGAAAGAACGAGCAATGGCAAACGAAGCGGCTGCCCCGGCACGCCCGCCGTTCGGACTGACCGTCCTCGCCGTGTCCCTGCCGATGTTCATGGTCGCGCTGGACAACCTGGTGGTCACCAACGCCCTCGCGTCCATACGGCGTGACCTGGACGCCTCGGTCCAGGGCCTGCAGTGGATCACCAACAGCTACATCCTCGGCTTCGCCGGCCTGCTGCTCGTCGCGGCCGGCCTCGGCGACCGGTACGGACGCCGCAAGGTCTTCGTCTCCGGGCTCACGCTGTTCGTGCTGTTCTCGGTCGGCTGCGCCCTGTCCACCTCGACCGAGGCCCTCATCACCCTGCGCGCCCTGCAGGGCATGAGCGCGGCCGCCGTCCTGCCGCTGTCGCTGACGATGCTGACCGTGGCCGTGCCGCCGGAGAAGCGCGGCGTGGCGATCGGCGTGTGGTCCAGCATCAGCAGTCTGGCCGTCGGCATCGCCCCGCTGATCGGCGGCGCCATCACCACCGGCATCGGCTGGCACTGGCTGTTCTGGCTGAACGTTCCCATCGGACTCATCGCCGTACCGCTGGTGCTGCGCGTGCACGCCGAGAGCCGGGGCGCCGCCGCCGGACTGGACCTGCTCGGACTGCTGCTCGGCGCGGCCGGTGTGCTCGCCCTCGTCTGGGCGATCGTGGACAGCAGCGACTACGGCTGGACCTCCTCCCGCGTGCTCGGGAAGTACGCCGCGGCCGCGGTCCTGCTGCTGCTGTTCGTGCTGTGGGAGCGCCGCACGGCCGAACCGCTGCTGCCGCTGCGCATCTACCGCAGCCGCGCCTTCACCCTGACGAACATCTCCTCCCTGGCCGTCTACTTCGGCCTGTTCGGTTCGATCTTCTTCCTCGCCCAGTACCTCCAGGTGGCCCGCCACCACTCGCCGTTCGTGGCCGGCCTGTGGACGCTGCCGTGGGCCGTCATGCCGACCATCTGCGCCCCGTACGCGGGCAAGCTCATCCCCAAGGTCGGCCCGGCCCGGCTGATCGCCGCCGGACTCGGCCTGGCAGCCGTGGGTCTGGCCTGGTGCGCGCTGATCTCCGACCCCGGCACCGCGGACTGGCAGATGGTGGCGCCGTACATGCTGTGCGGCATCGGCACCGGCCTGATCTTCGCGCCGAGCGCCACGGTCGTCGTCAGCTCCGTCCAGCCCCAGGACATCGGCAAGGCGTCCGGCACCAACGCGACCGTCCGGGAGATCGGCAGCGCGCTCGGCATCGCCGTCCTCACGACCGTGTTCACCAGCCGCGGCGGCAGCTACACCTCGCCCGCGGCCTTCACCGACGCGGTCATCCCCGGCCTGTGGATCTGCGTCGCGGTCCTGCTGCTCGGCGGCGTGGTGGCGCTGGGCATCCCGGCCCTCAAGGCCCCCGCCGCCGCCCCCGCGCCGGCCAAGCAGCCGGCTCTCGACTGAGCCCCGACATCACGCCCGACCGAGCCCCGACATCACAAGGAGCACACGTACATGGTCACCTTCGCCGACCTCTACGCCGAATACGGCGTGAAGTCCCCGCACGACCTCTTCGAGCGCCTGCGCGAGGAGCGCCCGCTCTTCCAGGTCCAGCTGCCCAACGGCGTGCCGCTGTGGCTCGTCACCCAGTACGCCGACTGCCGGGCGGGGCTCGGTGACGCCCGGCTGTCCAACCGGATCGGCACCCGCATCGTCGCCCAGGACATCCTGCCCGCCGAGATCCGGGCCAGCATGGGCACCCACATGCTCCGGGTGGACGGCACCGACCACACCCGGCTGCGGCGGCTGGTCTCCTCGGTGTTCACGGCCAAGCGGATCGAACGGCTGCGGCCGATGGTCGAGCAGATGACCAGCGACCTGCTGGACAAGATGGCCGTGCAGGAACAGCCGGACGCGATCCACGACCTGGCCTACCCGCTGCCGATGCAGGTGATCTGCGAGCTGCTCGGCGTGCCCGTCTCGGACCACGAGCGCTTCCGCGCCTGGTCCAACGCCTACCTGGCGGGCGTGGGCACCCAGAACTTCCCCGTCGAGGTGGTCACCGAGTTCGTCCACTACGTCCGCGACCTCGTCGAGCAGAAGCGGGCCGAGCCGGACGACAAGCTGCTGTCGGCGATGATCACCGCCCGGGACGACGAGGACCGGCTCGCCGAGCACGAGCTGACCTCGATGTGCTTCCTGCTCATCATCGCCGGCTACGAGACCACCGTGAACCTGCTGGGCAACGGCACGGCCCTGCTGCTGGACCGGCCCGAGCTGGCCGACCGCCTGCGCGCCGACCACGAGGCGATCCCGGCGGCCGTCGAGGAGTTCCTGCGCTTCGAGAGCCCGGTGCCCGGCGCCAGCTTCCGGGTCGCCACCGAGACCCTGGAACTGGGCGGCCGGACCATCGAGGAAGGCGAGCTGGTGCTGATCTCCCTGCTCTCCGCCAACCGCGACGAGCAGGTCTTCTCCGACGCGATGACCTTCGACGCCGAACGCAGCCCCAACCAGCACATGGCCTTCGGCTACGGCATCCACTACTGCCTGGGCGCCCCGCTGGCCCGGCTGGAGGCCCACATCGCCTTCCGCCAGCTGCTGGAGCGCTTCCCCCGGATGGAGCGCCTGGACCCGTCGGCCGATCTGCGCTGGCGGCCGGGGCTGGTGATGCGTGGTCTGACCGAACTGCCGGTGAAGCTCAACCAGTAGCCCCTCCGTCAGGTGGTGGCGGGCGCGGCCACCACCTGACGGTTCCGCAGCCCTCTGGAACAAAGGAAGTCTCAGTGATAGCCGATCTCGTCGCCGCGATCGAGTCGTCCGACGCGGAGACCCGGGACTTCGCGTCCCTGCCGGTACCGGAGTCGTACCGTGCCGCCGTGCTGTTCAAGGACGAGCAGGACATGTTCGACGGCCTCCCGGTCGGCGACCGGGAACCCGCCAAGGCCCTGCACATCCACGACGTACCGACCCCGGAGCCCGGCCCGGGCGAGGCTCTGATCGCCGTCATGGCGAGCTCCGTCAACTACAACACGGTGTGGAGCGCGCTGTTCTCGCCCGTGCCGACCTTCGCCTTCCTCGAACGCTACGCCCGCACCGGCGGCTCGGCCGCCCGGCACGACCTGCCCTACCACGTCATCGGCTCCGACCTGTCCGGCGTGGTCCTGCGCACCGGCCCGGGAGTGCGCCGCTGGCACCCCGGTGACCGCGTGGTGGCGCACTGCCTGTCCGTCGAGCTGGAGGACGCGGCCGGCCACGACGACACCATGCTCGACCCCGAGCAGCGGATCTGGGGCTTCGAGACCAACTACGGCGGGCTGGCTCAGCTGGCGCTGGTGAAGGCCAACCAGCTGATGCCCAAGGCCGGCCACCTGACCTGGGAGGAGGCCGCCGCACCCGGCCTCGTCAACTCCACCGCCTACCGCCAGCTCGTCTCGCGCAACGGCGCCGGCATGAAGGTCGGCGACACCGTGCTGATCTGGGGCGCAGGCGGGGGCCTCGGTTCGTACGCCACTCAGTACGCGCTGGCGGGGGGCGCGATACCGATCTGCGTGGTCTCCAGCGAGCAGAAGGCGGAGATCTGCCGCGCGATGGGCGTCGAGTCGATCATCGACCGCAGCGCGGAGAACTACCGGTTCTGGCGGGACGAGCACACCCAGGACCCCCGGGAGTGGAAGCGCCTCGGGAACCGGATCCGCGAGCTGACCGGCGGTGAGGACGTGGACATCGTGTTCGAGCACCCGGGGCGGGAGACCTTCGGTGCCTCGGTCTACGTCGCCCGCAGGGGCGGCACGATCGTCACCTGTGCCTCCACCTCCGGCTACCGGCACGAGTTCGACAACCGCTACCTGTGGATGCACCTCAAGCGGATCATCGGCTCCCACTTCGCCAACTACCGCGAGGCGTGGGAGGCCAACCGGCTCGTCGTCAAGGGCCGCATCCACCCCACCCTCTCCCGCACCTACCCGCTCACGGACATCGGCCGGGCGGTCGATGACGTCCACCGCAACCGCCACCACGGCAAGGTCGGTGTGCTGTGCCTGGCCCCGCGGGAGGGCCTGGGCGTCACCGACCCCGAACTGCGGGAGCGGCACGAGCCGGCCATCAACCGGTTCCGCACCGCCTGAGCGCGGCGGCCCGGCCGCCGGCTCCCCCCCCACACACCCGACAGATTGGCAGTACGCACGTGACCGACAACCCGGTCGAGAAAGACACCCTCGCCTACCCGTTCGAGCGGCCCACCGCGCTCGAACCGTGCCCGCACTACAAGCGGCTGAGGGAGACGTGTCCGGTCGCGGACATCCGGATGCCCAGCGGGGACCACGCCCTCCTCGTCACCGACTACGAGTCGGTGCGCACGGTGCTGTCCGACGCCCGGTTCAGCCGCGCCGCCACCGCCCGGCCCGGTGCCCCCCGGATCGGGACCGAGCCGCAGAACGCCAAGAACCTGCTCAGCATGGACCCGCCGGAGCACACCCGCGTCCGCCGGCTGGTGTCCCGGGAGTTCACCGCCCGCCGGGTGGCGGCTCTGCGACCGCGCATCCAGAGCCGCACCGACGAGCTGCTGGACGCGATGGAGCGGACCGGGTCGCCGGCCGACCTCGTCCCCGCCCTCGCCTTCCCGCTGCCCGTGACCGTCATCTGTGAACTGCTCGGGGTCCCGCTCGACGAACGCGAGCAGATCGCCGAATGGTCCGGCACCGTCCTGTCGACGGTCTCCCTGCCGGTCGAGCGGATCGTCGCCGCCCACACGGGTCTCGCGACCTACCTGGGCGGGCTCATCGCCGCCAAACGGAAGGAGCCGGGCGACGACCTCCTCTCCGCCCTGGTGTCGATCCACGAGGCGGACGCCGAACGGCTCGACGAGGAGGAACTGCTCCACCTGGCCATCACCCTCCTCATCGCCGGGCACGAGACCACGACCAACCAGATCGCCAACGGTGTCCTGGCGCTGCTGACGCACCCCCGGCAGTTCGAGGCGGTGCGCCGCGACCCCGGTACGGTCCCCGCCGCAGTGGAGGAACTGCTGCGCTTCGTGCCCCCCGGTGACGAGGCGACCCTGCGCATCGCCACGGAGGAGGTGACGCTGGGCGACACCGTCGTGCCCGCGGGCACCGCGGTCCTGGCGTCCCTGGCCTCGGCCAACCGCGACGCCGGACAGTTCACCGATGCCGACTCCCTCGACGTCACCCGCGCCCCGGGCGCCCAGCACCTGACGTTCGGCTACGGCATCCACTACTGCCTCGGCGCGGGACTGGCCCGTCTGGAACTGGAGATCGCGCTCGAGAGCCTGCTGCGCCGGTTCCCCTCGCTGCGGCTGGACATGCCGGCCGAGGAGGTCCCGCGGTCCTCCGGCCGGCTGATCCACGGGGTCACGTCGCTGCCCGTCGCCTGGTAGGCAAGCCGCCTTCCGGCGGGGCGCACGCCGGAAGGCGGCTCGTGCCCCGTCGCGCCGGTGAGCGCGGCGGGGCCACGGAGCTCAGCTTCCGGCGGCGGGCGCCGTACGCCCCTCGAAGGCCGCCAGGATCCGTTCCGCCGCCAGGGTCGCCGTCAACCGGCCCTCCCTGACCTGCCGTTCGAGATCCGGGGCGGCCGCACGCACCGCCGGATCGGCGTGCAGCCGGCCGAGCAGCTCGTCGCGGACCATCGCCCAGGTCCAGCCGACCTGCTGGTCCCGGCGCTTGGCGGCCAGCTTCCCGGTGGAGTCCAGCAGCGTCCGGTGCTGCTCCAGCCGCTCCCACACGGTGTCCAGGCCGGCCGCCTCCCGGGCGCTGCAGTGCAGCACCGGCGGCGTCCAGAAGGCGTCCTTGCCGTGCATCAGCCGCAGGGCGCCCGCCAGTTCGCGGGCCGCGGCCCGGGCGTCGCGTTCGTGCGGGCCGTCCGCCTTGTTGACGGCGATCACGTCGGCCAGCTCCAGGACGCCCTTCTTGATGCCCTGGAGCTGGTCGCCCGTGCGGGCCAGGGTCAGCAGCAGGAAGGAGTCGACCATGTCGGCGACCGCGGTCTCGGACTGGCCGACGCCGACGGTCTCCACGAGGATCACGTCGTAGCCGGCCGCCTCCATCACCACCACCGACTCCCGGGTGGCCTTGGCGACCCCGCCCAGCGTGCCCGCGCTGGGGGAGGGCCGCACGAAGGCCGCCGGGTCGACCGCCAGCCGCTCCATCCTGGTCTTGTCGCCCAGGATGGAGCCGCCCGTACGGGTCGAGGAGGGGTCGACGGCCAGGACGGCCACCCGGTGCCCCAGCGAGGTCAGCATCGTGCCGAACGCGTCGATGAACGTCGACTTGCCGACACCCGGTACCCCGCTCACGCCGATCCGCCGCGCCCGGCCGCTGTGCGGCAGCAGCTCGGTGAGCAGTTGCTGGGCCAGCGCCCGGTGCTGTGGCCGGGTCGACTCGACGAGCGTGATGGCGCGGGCCACCAGGGACCGCTTCCCGTCGAGCACACCCTTCACATACGTGTCGAGATCGATCACTGCCATCGGCGCTACAGCTCGTGGCCGAGGTCGGCCGACAGCCGCTTGACCAGGTCGTGGGCCGCGTCCGGGATCACCGTCCCGGGCGGGAACACGGCCGTGGCGCCCATCTCCAGCAGGGTCGGCACGTCCTGCGGCGGGATCACCCCGCCGACCACGATCATGATGTCCTCGCGGCCCTCCTCGGCGAGCTGCTCGCGCAGCGCCGGGACGAGCGTGAGGTGACCGGCGGCCAGCGAGGACACCCCGACCACGTGCACGTCCGCCTCGACCGCCTGCCGGGCGACCTCCTCGGGCGTCTGGAACAGCGGGCCGACGTCGACGTCGAAGCCGAGGTCGGCGAAGGCGGTGGCGATCACCTTCTGGCCGCGGTCGTGGCCGTCCTGGCCCATCTTGGCCACCAGGATGCGCGGCCGGCGCCCCTCGGCCTCCTCGAACGCGTCCACCAGGGCCCTGGTGCGGTGCACGGACGGGGACTGGCCTGCTTCGTTGCGGTACACACCGGAAATCGTACGGATCTGGCCGGCGTGCCGGCCGTACACCTTCTCCAGGGCGTCCGAGATCTCACCGACCGTCGCCTTGGCGCGGGCCGCGCGCACGGCCAGCTCCAGCAGGTTGTCGTTGCCGTCGGCCGCCCGGGTCAGCGCGTCCAGCGCGTCCCGGCACGCGACCTCGTCCCGTTCCTCCCGCAGCCGCCGCAGCTTCTCGATCTGCTGGGCGCGCACGGAGGAGTTGTCGACCTTGAGGACCTCGATCTGCTCGTCGCTGTCCACCCGGTACTTGTTGACGCCGATCACCGGCTGCCGCCCGGAGTCGATGCGGGCCTGGGTGCGGGCCGCCGCCTCCTCCACGCGCAGCTTCGGGATACCGGCGTCGATGGCCTGCGCCATGCCGCCCGCCTGCTCGACCTCCTGGATGTGCGCCCATGCCTTGCGGGCGAGGTCGTACGTCAGCCGCTCCACGTAGGCGCTGCCGCCCCACGGGTCGATCACCCGTGTCGTCCCCGACTCCTGCTGGATGAGCAGCTGGGTGTTGCGGGCGATGCGCGCGGAGAAGTCGGTGGGCAGCGCGAGGGCCTCGTCGAGGGCGTTGGTGTGCAGCGACTGGGTGTGCCCCTGGGTCGCCGCCATCGCCTCCACACAGGTACGGGTGACGTTGTTGAACACGTCCTGCGCGGTCAGCGACCAGCCCGACGTCTGGGAATGCGTGCGCAGCGACAGGGACTTGGTGTTCTTCGGCTCGAACTGGGAGACCAGCTTGGCCCACAGCAGGCGCGCCGCCCGCAGCTTGGCGACCTCCATGAAGAAGTTCATGCCGATCGCCCAGAAGAACGACAGGCGCGGGGCGAACGCGTCCACGTCCAGCCCCGCCTCCCGCCCGGCGCGGAGGTACTCCACGCCGTCCGCGAGGGTGTACGCCAGCTCCAGGTCGGCCGTGGCACCGGCCTCCTGGATGTGGTAGCCGGAGATGGAGATGGAGTTGTAGCGGGGCATCCGCTGCGAGGTGTACGCGAAGATGTCGGAGATGATCCGCATCGACGGCTTCGGCGGATAGATGTAGGTGTTGCGGACCATGAACTCCTTCAGAATGTCGTTCTGAATGGTCCCGGCCAGCTTCTCGGGCGGTACGCCCTGTTCCTCCGCCGCCACGATGTACAGCGCCAGCACCGGCAGCACGGCGCCGTTCATCGTCATCGACACGGTCATCTTGTCCAGCGGGATGCCGTCGAACAACTGCCGCATGTCGTAGATCGAGTCGATGGCGACGCCCGCCATGCCGACGTCACCCGTCACGCGCGGGTGGTCGCTGTCGTAGCCCCGGTGCGTGGGCAGGTCGAAGGCGACCGACAGGCCCTTCTGACCGGCCGCCAGATTGCGCCGGTAGAACGCGTTGGACTCCTCGGCGGTGGAGAAGCCCGCGTACTGGCGGATCGTCCAGGGCTGGTTGACGTACATCGTCGGGTACGGGCCGCGCAGGTACGGCGCGATGCCCGGGTAGGTGCCCAGGAAGTCCAGGCCCTCCAGGTCACGGCCGGTGTACAGCGGCTTGACCCCGATGCCCTCCGGGGTCTCCCACAGCGGCTGCGTGCCGCCGGTGGCCCGCTCGACGGCCGCGCGCCACTCACCGTCGCCGCCGTCGGAGACCGGGGACCCCAGCTCGATGCCGGAGAAGTCGGGGATTCCCATCAGGACACTCCCATGCGGTCGAGGGTCGCGGACAGCACATCCACGGCGTCACAGCCCGCGAAGACGTACGAGTCGATACCGGGGTGGTCGCCCCGGCCGGCCAGGAACACATGGCGGGCACCGGCCGCGCGCAGCGACTCGGCGGTCCGCTCGGCCTGCTCGGCGTAGAGCGCGTCGCTGGAGCACAGCACGGCCTCGGTGGCACCGCTGTCCTCGAAGCGGCCCTCGGTGACCGGTTCGACGCCGCCGGCCTGGAAGAGGTTGGCGGCGAAGGTGGCGCGCGCGGTGTACTCGGAGGCCGAGCCGATCGTGGCGAGGAAGATCCGGGGCCGGGCGCCGGTCGCCGCCAGATGGGCGTCGGAACGGGCGCGCAGCTCCTCGTACGCCTCGTCGCGGCGCACCCGCGGCAGCCCGCCCGAGGGCGGCTCGGGCGCGGGCACGCGCTCCACCGGCTTCTCGGACAGCAGCGGGAACTCGCTGACCCCGGTGATGGGTTCACGCCGCTTGGCCAGCCGCTTGGACCGCTCCGCCCAGGTCGTCGCCAGGTCGGTGCGGATCCGGCCGGAGCGCAAGCCGGCCGCCTGGCCGCCGTCACGTTCGACGGACCGGAAGAACTTCCACGCGGCCTCGGCGAGTTCGTCCGTCAGCCGCTCGACGTACCAGGAACCACCCGCCGGGTCGATGACCCGGGCCAGGTGGGACTCCTCGATCAGGATGGAGGAGGTGTTACGGGCGATCCGCCGGGCGAACGCGTCGGGCAGTCCGAGCGCGTGGTCGAACGGCAGCACGGTCACGGCGTCGGCGCCGCCCACCCCCGCGGCGAGGGTCGCGACCGTCGTGCGGAGCATGTTCACCCACGGATCGCGGCGGCTCATCATCACCGGCGAGGTCACCACGTGCTGCACCTGCGCGCCCGCGTCCGGCGCCCCGCACACCTCGGCGACCCGCGCCCACAGCCGGCGCGCCGCGCGCAGCTTGGCGATGGTCAGGAACTGGTCGGCGGTGGCCGCGTAACGGAACTCCAGCTGGGCGACGGCCTGCTCGACGCCGAGCCCGGCCTCGGTCAGCTCACGCAGATACGCCACGCCGGTGGCCAGCGAGGCGCCCAGCTCCTGCGCGGCCGAGCCGCCCGCCTCGTGGTACGGCAGCGCGTCCACGGTCAGCGCGCGCAGCCCCGGGTACTCCGCGGCACAGCGTGCGGCCAGGGCGGCGTACGGCGCGAAGTCGAGCGGGGTCCCGGTGCGGGCCTCGTACCCGAGCGGGTCGCCGCCCAGACCGCCGCGTACGGCCTTGGCGTCCACGCCCTTGTCCGCGTACAGCCGCAGCAGGGCCTCGGCGGCCCGCTCGGTGTCGCGGCCCGCGTCCAGGACGACCGGCGCCAGGTCGAGGTAGACGCCGTCGAGGGCACGGCCCAGCTCGGAGACGGGGATGCCACCCTCGCCCAGCACCAGCCAGAGGGAGGTGCCGCCGTTCTCCAGGTCGGCGAGCACGGCGTCCGCCGTGCCGTCGGCGAACGCCGTGTGCCGCTGCCGTACGTCCCAGCCGCTCGTGCTGGTGCCCTCCGGACGGCTGCCCCGCACGAAGGGGGCGAAGCCCGGCAGGCCGGGGTCGGGCGCGCTGTCGCGCGCGGTGTACAGGGGCCGGGTGCGCAGCCCGTCCTCCAGCGTCGTGGACAGGGCGTCCTCAGCTGACTCGCCGGTAAGCTCCTTGCCTGACTTGCGCAGCACGCCCTCGACCAGGCGTTGCCACTGCTCGTGCGTCGCGTCAGGGAACTCGGCGGCCAGTGAGAGCCCGTCGTCAGGCAGGACCGTCATGGCTCGGATGCTAGGCCAGGCCGTCGGACAGGGGGCCGGTAACGGGCTGTGAGGTTTATCTTCTTGCGGTTGTGACCGGTTCCGCTTTCGTTCCGGCGACCGGTTCCCGCGCGGCCCGGCCGGTGAGAAGCCGGGGTACGAGCCCGGTAAAAAACTTCCTATTCGGAGCGAAGCGCCCAAATGGCACCGGGAGAGGACTACGGGACCGGTCGCGCACCGTGTCGCTGTTGGGCCGGACGGGTGACTTGGCGTAAGAATTGGCTGGTGCAGGGATTGAGTGCGAGTCAGGTCGGGGGGAGCCGGTGAGCCGTTACGACGTCACCGATGAACAGTGGGAAGGGCTCGCCCAGGTCGTGCCGCTGCGGGGCCGGGACGCCTGGCCGTCCGCGGTGGGCCACCGCTCGCTGCCCGATGCGGAGACCGAGACCCGGCGCCGGTTCGTGGTCCTGCGTGTCAACGTCTTCGCGGACGCCCGGGAGGTCGCCGAGACCCTGATGGCCGGGGTGCCGGTCCTGCTCGACCTGTCCAGTGCGGAGGGCGACGTCGCCAAGCGCGTCCTCGACTTCAGCACGGGCGTCGTCTTCGGCCTGGGCAGCGGGATGCACCGCGTCGACCGCAACGTCTTCCTCCTCACTCCGCCGGGTACGGAGGTCAGCGGGCTGATGGAGGGCGCGGGCATCTCGGGCGGCTGACGGCCGGCGGCGGTCCCGGTGAGGGCGCCGGGACCACGCTCGTCCCCCGATCGTAGGAACGTCCCGACGGCGAAACGGTTCGGCGTGTCGGCGGAGTCCTACGGTCCGCATATGGCCGTGCCCTCCGTGCCCTCCGTGCCCTCCGTGCCCTCCGTGCCGGCCGAGCCGTCGGCGGCCGGCGTGTCCGCCGGGGCCGTCCCCGCGCGCTCCCGCCCACCCCTCGACCTGCGCTCCCGGATCACCGAGCTGCGGCTGTCGGCCTTCGCCGGGCACCGGCGGGCCGGGTTCCCGCTGGGACCGGTCACCGTGTTCGCGGGGCCCAGCGGGGCGGGCAAGACGACCGCGCTCGGTGCGTACGAGGCGCTGGCGCGGCTCGGCGGCGGCGCCCCGCTCCAAGAGGCGTTCGCGGACCCGGTCGCCTGCGTTCCGGAGCGGGCGCGCCCCGACACCGAGGGGCGCCGGGGCTTCCGGATCGGGTGTACGGCCGACGGCGCGGAGGGCCCGGTCCGGCTGGACCTCGCCGTGCAGGCCGAACCGGATCTGCGGATCGTGGGGGAGCGGCTGACCGCACGGGGAGTCGTCCTGCTGGAGACCGCCCTGCGCGACCCCGGGCGGCGCACCGTCCAGGCCGCCTGGCACACCGCGGGTTCCGCCCCGGTGACCCGCGCCCCGCTGCCCGACGACCGCCTGGGCACCGCCCTGCTGCCGCTGCGCGTGGCCGGCAAGACCGACGGGCAGCGTCATGTGCTCGCCGCGGCGGAGCAGATGGTCGTGGCCCTGCGCTCGGTCTTCCCCTGCGATCCCCGTCCCGAGCGCATGCGGGAGCCCGTCCCGACCGGCTCCGGCCGGCTGCTGCCGGGCTGCGACAACCTCGCCGACGTGCTGTGGCGCACGCGCGCGGAGTGCGGTCGCCGGCACGGCCTGCTGGTCGAGGCGCTGCACGCGGGGTGTGTCGGCCGGGTGGCCGACCTGGTCGCCGAACCGCTGGCCGACGGCACGGTGCGGGCGCTGCTCGACCGCGGCGACGGTTTCCGTACCGGCATCGCCCGGCTCGGCGACGGCGAGCTGCGCTACCTCGCGCTGACGCTGGTACTGCTGACCGGACCGGGCGTGCTGGACATGGACGCCCCGGGCGAGGTGCCCGACGCCCTGCGCACGCTCACCGTCCTCGCCGACGGCTTCGACCGCGGCCTGGACCCCGCCCAGCGGCGGGAGTTGCTGGGGACGGCCGCCCGGATGGGCGAGCGCGGGCACATCCGCTGCGTGGCCGCGGTGAGCGACGCCTCCTGGTCCGCCGGGACCCCCGGCGTCACGGTGGTACACCTGAACCCGTGACGGAACACCCCGACCTGGCCCGACTCCAGCAGCGGCTGGCCGCGTTCGCCGCCGCGCGGAACTGGCAGCCGTACCACACACCGAAGAACCTGGTCGCCGCCCTCTCGGTGGAAGCCTCCGAACTGATGGAGATCTTCCAGTGGCTGACGCCGGAGGAGTCCGCCCGGGTGATGGACGACCCCGGCACGGCGCATCGCGTCACGGACGAGGTCGCCGACGTGCTGGCCTATCTGCTCCAGTTCTGCGAGGTCCTCGGCATCGATCCGCTGGCCGCCCTGGCAGCCAAGATCGACCGCAACGAACGGCGCTTCCCGGTTCCGGGCCCCGAAGGGTGGCGGGACACCGGTCCGCAGGGCCACCGGGGCACCGGCCCCGAGGGGCGACGGGACACCGGTCCGCAGGGCCACCGGGACAGCGGCCCGGAGGGACAACAGGCGGACTGATAGATTCCGTTATCACTCTCCGGAGTCGAATCGGCGGCCGAATCCGAATTGTTGTCCACAGATTTCGGGCTTCCTCTGGCTTTTCGCCCCATGGACCCTCACGCTGGGTAGTGAACAAACGAGTTCAGGCGGCCGTGCGAGATGACGCGGCGGGTGAACGGGGGCAACACATGGATGCGATACGGCTCATCCTCACCGGCAGGCGAGCCCTGGCGGGCGGTGCCGACGCGGCGGAGATGATGGCGGAGGTCTGGCAGGCGCAGGCCCTGGCACAGGCGATCGGAAGTCGCCTCGCGGTCTCCGGCCCGCCGGAGCTGCGCGGCGAGGCGCTGGGACTGACCGAGCTGGCGGGCCGGGGCTGCGGAGTCCTGGACCCGCCCGAACTCGACCCCGGCGACCTGCGCGCCGCCCAGCTCACCGAGCTGGACGACGCCCGCGAGACCCTGATCTGCCTCGGCGGCCTGCTCGGCGAGGTCGGCATAGCCCTGGTCGGCCTGGCCAGCGCCGCTGCCGACGAGGCGACGTACTGGCAGTGCATGGAGGCGATCGACGCGGCCGACGAGTCCCGCGACCGCGTCCGGGAGATGCTGCGCAAACTGGCCGCGCGGGAGGAGATGTTGCCGGAGGACACCCACGACAGCCCGTCCGGCGTTTGACCCCGCGAGGGCAGAGCGCTCGGCGCATGAGCCCGCGCGAGCAGACCGCCTGGCCTGTGACCTGCGAGAGCAGACCACTCGGCGTCTGACCCCGCGAGGGGAGAGCGCCCGGTGTGCGCACGCCCGCGGGAGACCGCTCGACGTCGTGCGTGCCCGAGGAAGTGTGTCCGGCGGGTGAGCGGGCGGGGTGTGCGATTCAGGCCGTCTCGTCGGCCTTGTCGAATCCGGGGCCCGCGGACCGAAGGTCCGCCAGCGCCGACAGATCCGCGTTCAGCGCCGCCATCAGCTCCTCCATCTGCTCCGGCAGCCCCTTCGGACGACCGGTGGAGTCGTCGGCCCGCCCGGCGGCGCCTCCCTGCTGGGGAACGGACTCTTCGGACAAGACGGCCTCCTCGGCCCCCGGCCCGGCACGACCGGCGCGGTGACGCGCGACGGCGGCCACCGTCCGGCGCGGGCGCCGGACGGTCCGGCTCCGACGGACCAACGATCACCGCGAGGTCCGGTCACCGGCCCGGGGCAAGGCCCGCGCGCAGGGTGGACGACTTTCACCCGACCGGGGACGGCCGTGCCCGACGACGCCGGCGCGGTTGACGCGGCGGTCGCCGTGCAGGATGGGTGTATGGACCTTCGAATTTTCACCGAGCCCCAGCAAGGGGCCACCTACGACACCCTGCTCACCGTGGCGAAGGCCACCGAGGACCTCGGTTTCGACGCGTTCTTCCGCTCCGACCACTATCTGCGCATGGGGAGCGCGGACGGCCTGCCCGGCCCCACGGACGCCTGGATCACGCTGGCCGGCCTGGCCCGTGAGACCAAGCGCATCCGTCTCGGCACCCTGATGACCGCCGGCACCTTCCGGCTGCCCGGCGTGCTCGCCATCCAGGTCGCCCAGGTCGACCAGATGTCCGGTGGCCGGGTGGAGCTCGGCCTCGGCGCGGGCTGGTTCGAGGAGGAGCACAAGGCGTACGGCATCCCGTTCCCCAAGGAGAAGTTCGCCCGTCTGGAGGAGCAGCTCGCGATCGTCACCGGGCTGTGGGCGACCGAGGTCGGCAAGACCTTCGACTTCCACGGCACGTACTACGACCTCACGGAGTCGCCGGCGCTGCCCAAGCCCGCGCAGCGGAAGATCCCGGTGCTCATCGGCGGCCACGGCGCCACCCGGACCCCGCGGCTCGCCGCCCGGTACGCCGACGAGTTCAACATCCCGTTCGCCTCGATCGAGGACAGCGAGCGGCAGTTCGGCCGGGTGCGGGCCGCGGCGGCGGAGGCGGGCCGCGAGGCGGACGATCTGACGTACTCCAACGCGCTCATCGTCTGTGTCGGCAAGGACGACCGGGAGGTGGCCCGTCGCGCCGCCGCGATCGGCCGTGAGGTGGACGAGCTGAAGGCCAACGGGCTGGCCGGCTCCCCGGCCGAGGTCGTCGACAAGATCGGCCGGTACGCGGAGACCGGCTCCCGGCGGATCTACCTCCAACTGCTCGACCTCGGCGACCTGGACCACCTGGAGCTGATCTCCGCCCAGGTCCAGTCCCAGCTGTCGTGACCGCCGCGGCCGGGCCCACCGGTGGGCCCGGCCGGCCCCGCCCGCTTCTGGATCGACACGCTCGGCCCCGGCCTCAACCTGGCCACCCTGGCCCGGAATGCCGGCCGCGAGGACGTCCGAGCGCCGTTGGGAGCCCGGAGCGCCGTTGGGAGCCCGGAGAGCCGGGGGGACCCGGTGGTCCCCCCGGTCCGGCTCAGCCGAGCCGGGTGAAGCCGTAGTCGAGGATCTTCGCCGCGTCCTTGAATCGCTGGTCCGCGGACGTGTCCGCGAGGATGCTGCCCACGACCGTCCTGGAGCCGCGGGTGGCCGCGAACACCAGGCAGAACTTCGCCTCCGGCCCGGAGCCGGTCTTCACGCCGAACGCGCCCCGGTAGGAGGTGAGGAGCTTGTTGGAGTTGTTCCACGGCACCATGGCGTGCGTGCCGCCACCGGGCCGGTACGACTGCATGTCGTCGTAGACCTTGGTACCGACGACCTTTTTGAACGTCTTGTTCTTCAGCGCGACCCCGGCCAGCTTGGCCAGGTCCCGCGGCGAGGAGTAGTTCTTCCCGTTGGACACCCCGTCGAAGGAATCGAAGTGGGTGTTCCCCAGGCCCAGTTCGCGCGCCTTGCTGTTCATCCTGCCGATGAACGACTTGGTCCGCTGGGCCGTCGTCGAGCCCGTGCCGTAGGTGTCCGCCAGCGCGTAGGCCGCGTCGCAGCCGGACGGGAGCAGCAGGCCGTACAGCAGGTCGCGCACCTTCATCGAGTCACCGAGGATCAGGTTCGCGCTGGAGTAGCGCTGGACGTGTGTCACCGGGTCGATGACATAGTCCGTGTACTCCTTCTTGATCTTCACCTTCTTCTCGAGGTTCACGTTCCGCTGCGACAGCACCACGAGCGCCGTCATGATCTTCGTGGTGGAGCCGGTCCGCAGCCGGCCGTCCGGCGCCTTGCCGAAGAGCTGTTTGCCCGTGGCCGGGTTCATGGCGTACGCGCCCTGCGCCGACACCTGCGGCGCCGCCGTGGCGGTGCGCGCCGAGGAGGCCGCGGTCGGTGCCGTGTCCGCCTGGGCGGGAGCGGTCGCGAGGACCCCCGCGCCCAGGACGGCGCCGGCCGTCAGGGCGACGGCGGCTCTGGATCGTGTCCGGGTTCCGTGGCCGATGGTCATGGTTCCCCCTTCTGTCAGTGGTCAGTTGACGGGGGCTCACTCCATCAGGCCCACGGCCCGGGCGGCCATAACGGAGATCACATGACCGTGCTGTGGACGCCGTGTGCCGGAACTGTGGGTTCCATCACAGCGTGCGTGATCCAGGACTGATCGTATGACCCGGTGCGTAAACTCCTCCCTCTGGCCCTCACCGGCCTGCTCGCCGTGTCGGCATGCCAGTTCGTCGGCGACGACGACGCCGACGACGGGGCCCACCGCCTCAACACCATGAAGGCGTTCCCGTTGCAGGCGTACATACCGGACCCGACGTCCGGTGACGGAAAGGCCGTCGGCACGGCGCAGTGGATGCTCGCCAAGCAGTGCATGGTCAAGCTCGGGTTCACCGGCTTCGCGACGCTCGACCTCAGGACGGTCGAGTCGACGTACCCGGTGCGGCAGGGCACCCTCTCCCGCAGCAGCAAGGTCGGCGACGACAGCCCGTACGGGGTGGACGATCCCGATCTGGCGGCCGAGCACGGCTACCACAACCGGCAGCGGCAGGAACAGGAATCCGCGGACCAGCCCATGGAGTGGCCCGCCGACCAGCACACCGCCCTCACCGGTACCTTCGAGTCCGGCGACAGTCACCGGGCGCACGGCAACCCCATCCCCGAGGGCGGTTGCCTGGGCCAGGCGACCCGGAAGATCTTCGGCCCCGAGCCGAAGCCGACGAAGATCGGCGGCGTGCAGCTCTCCGGCTACTACTCGGTCGCCATGCAGCTGTGGGCCGAAGCGCGCAAGCAGGCGAAGAAGGAACCCGACTGGAAGAAGGCCGACCGTGCCTGGTCGGACTGCATGAAGGACAAGGGCTTCCACTACCCCGATCCGGACGAGGCGTCCCTCGACACCGACTGGTTCGGCACCGGCGAACCGTCGGACAAGGAGAAGAAGACCGCCGCCGCGGACGCCCGGTGCAAACTCGACACCGGTTACATCCAGGCGGCGTACGCCGCCGAGAGCAGCCGGCAGAAGACCGCCATCGCCGGCAACAGGAAGGCGCTGGACGAACGGCGCGTCATGAACGAGAAGGCCGTCGCGAACGCCCGGAAGATCATCGCCGACGCGTCATGAGCCGAACGGCCGCCCCGGGTGCCTCACGGACGCCCCCCGGGTGCCTCACGGACGCCCCCCGGGTGCCTCCCGGACGGCCCCCCCGGGTGCCCCCGGATGCCTCCCGGACGGCCGCCCCGGCGCGCCCGCGGCCGGCCAGGGCGCGCAGGGCCGGCCGCGGGCACGTCCCTGGCCGGCCACGGCCGCCCCGAAAACCGGTGGTCGGCGGCGGCCCGGCCGGAGAGACTCGACGGCATGTTCGTGACGATCTCCACCACCGGTACGGCCGGGCACCCGGCCACCGACCTGGGGTACCTGCTGCACAAGCACCCCGGCAAGGCGCAGGCGTTCTCCACCTCGTACGGCACGGCGCACGTGTTCTACCCCCAGGCGGACGCCGAGCGCTGCACGGCCGCCCTGCTGCTGGAGATCGACCCCGTCGCGCTCGTCCGGCGGGGGAAGGGCAAGGGCCGCGGCGGCGCACCCGACGCGGCACTCGCGCAGTACGTCAACGACCGCCCCTACGCGGCCTCCTCGCTGCTCGCGGTCGCGCTGAGCAATGTGTTCTCCAGCGCTCTGCGCGGGATGTGCGACGCCCGCCCGGAGCGGGCCGCCGCCCCGCTGCCGCTGCGCATCGAGGTGCCCGCGCTGCCCGCCCGTGGCGGCCCGGAACTCGTCCGGCGCCTGTTCGCGCCGCTCGGCTGGACCGTGACCGCCGACCCCGTCCCGCTCGACGCCGCGTTCCCGGAGTGGGGCGACTCGCGCTACGTCCGCCTCCTGCTGGAGTCGGAGCGGCTGACCCTCGCCGAGGCGCTGCGCCACCTGTACGTCCTGCTGCCGGTGCTCGACGACGCCAAGCACTACTGGGTCTCCGCCGACGAGGTCGACAAGCTGCTGCGGGCCGGTGAGGGCTGGCTGGCCGAGCACCCGGAGCAGAAGCTGATCACCAGCCGCTATCTCTCGCGCCGCTGGTCGCTGACGCGCGAGGCGATGGAGAGGCTGGAGCTGGTGCGGCTCGCGGAGGCCGACGACAGCGAGGTCGAGGACATCGACAACGCCGTCAGGGCAGAGACCGAGACGGAGGAGAAACCGACCCCGCTCGCCGTGCAGCGACGGGACGCCATCGTCCAGGCGCTGCGGGCGTCCGGCGCCACCCGGGTCCTCGACCTCGGCTGCGGGCAGGGTGAACTGGTGCGGGCGCTGCTCAAGGACGTGCGGTTCACCGAGGTCATCGGTGTCGACGTGTCGATGCGTGCCCTGACCATCGCCTCCCGGCGGCTGAAGCTGGACCGCATGGGCGAGCGGCAGGCTGCACGCGTCAAGCTCTTCCAGGGATCGCTCACCTACACCGACAGCCGGCTCAAGGGGTACGACGCCGCCGTGCTCAGCGAGGTCATCGAGCACCTGGACCCGCCCCGGCTGCCCGCCCTGGAGTACGCGGTGTTCGGCGCGGCCCGTCCCGGCACGGTCATCGTGACCACCCCGAACGTCGAGTACAACGTCCGCTGGGAGTCCCTGCCCGCCGGTCACGCCCGGCACGGCGACCACCGCTTCGAGTGGACCCGTGAGGAGTTTGCGGCATGGGCCCGGACGGTGGCCGAACGCCACGGCTACAGCGTGGAGTTCCTACCCGTCGGACCGGACGACCCGGAGGTCGGCCCACCCACGCAGATGGCCGTTCTCACCCGGCACACACCTGGCATGAGCACCGAGAAGGAGGCGAGGACGGCATGACCGCGACACAGCACGAGGGACGAGTCCTCCCTGTCACCGACCTCTCCCTCGTCGTCCTCGTCGGCGCCTCCGGCTCCGGCAAGTCCACCTTCGCCCGCGAGCACTTCAAGCCCACCGAGGTGATCTCCTCCGACTTCTGCCGCGGCCTGGTCCGCGACGACGAGAACGACCAGAGCGCGACCTCGGACGCCTTCGACGTCCTGTACTACATCGCCGGCAAACGGCTGGCCGCCGGCCGCCGCACCGTCGTGGACGCCACCAGCGTGCAGGCGGACAGCCGGCGCCGGCTCGTCGAACTGGCCAGGGAGCACGACGTGCTGCCCATCGCCATCGTGCTCGACGTGCCGGAGGAGGTGTGCGCCGAGCGGAACGCGGCCCGCGCCGACCGGGCCGGCATGCCCCGCCGGGTCATCCAGCGCCACATCCGCGAACTGCGCCGCTCGCTCCGGCACCTGGAGCGCGAGGGTTTCCGCAAGGTGCACGTCCTGCGCGGAGTGGCCGAGGCCGAGCACGCCACCGTCGTCACCGAGAAGCGGTACAACGACCTGACCCACCTCACCGGCCCCTTCGACATCATCGGCGACATCCACGGCTGCTCCGCCGAACTCGAATCGCTGCTGACGAAGCTGGGCTACGCCGACGGGGTGCACCCGGAGGGCCGTACCGCCGTGTTCGTCGGCGACCTGGTGGACCGCGGCCCGGACAGCCCCGGTGTGCTGCGCCGCGTGATGTCGATGGTGAAGTCGGGCAACGCCCTGTGCGTGCCCGGCAACCACGAGAACAAGTACGGCCGCCACCTCAAGGGCCGCAGCGTCCAGCACACCCACGGGCTCGCCGAGACCGTCGCGCAGATGGAGGGCGAGAGCGAGGAGTTCCGGCACGAGGTGCGGCGGTTCCTGGACGGGCTGGTCAGCCACTACGTCCTGGACGGCGGCCGGCTCGTGGTCTGCCACGCCGGACTGCCGGAGAAGTACCACGGCCGCACCTCCGGCCGGGTCCGCTCGCACGCCCTCTACGGCGACACCACGGGCGAGACCGACGAGTTCGGGCTGCCGGTGCGGTACCCGTGGGCGGAGGACTATCGCGGCCGGGCCGCGGTGGTCTACGGCCACACGCCCGTGCCGGAAGCCACATGGCTGAACAACACCATCTGCCTGGACACCGGCGCCGTCTTCGGCGGCAAGCTGACCGCGCTGCGCTGGCCGGAGCGCGAGCTGGTCGACGTACCGGCGGAACGTGTCTGGTACGAGCCGGCGAAGCCGCTGCGCACCGAGGCGCCCGGTGGGCACGACGGCCGGCCGCTGGACCTGGCGGACGTGCACGGCCGCCGGGCCGTGGAGACCCGGCACGCCGGCAGGGTGGCGGTCCGCGAGGAGAACGCGGCGGCGGCCCTGGAGGTCATGAGCCGCTTCGCCGCCGACCCCCGCCTGCTGCCGTACCTGCCGCCGACCATGGCGCCCACGGCCACTTCGCAGGTGGACGGTTACCTGGAACACCCGCGGGAGGCGTTCGCGCAGTACGCCCGGGACGGGGTCGCGCGGGTGGTGTGCGAGGAGAAGCACATGGGCTCGCGGGCCGTGGCCCTGGTGTGCCGGGACGCGGAGGCGGCGCGCAGGCGCTTCGGCGTGGACGGTCCGACGGGCTCGCTGTACACCCGTACCGGGCGGCCTTTCTTCGACGACGGGCGGATGACGGAGGAGATCCTCGGCCGGCTGCGCTCGGCGGTCACGGACGCCGGGCTCTGGGACGAACTCGGCACCAACTGGCTGCTGCTGGACGCCGAACTGATGCCGTGGTCACTGAAGGCCGCGGGGCTGCTGCGCGGCCAGTACGCGGCCGTGGGCGCCGCCGCCGGCGCGGTGTTCCCGGGTGCGCTCGCCGCCCTGGAAGCGGCAGCCGCGCGTGGCGCCGACGTTGCGGGCCTGCTCGGCCGGCAGCGGGAACGGGCCGCGGACGCCGCCGCGTTCACGGCCGCCTACCGCCGCTACTGCTGGACCACCGAGGGTCTGGACGGGGTCCGGCTGGCCCCCTTCCAGCTGCTGGCCGCCCAGGGCCGCAACCTTGCCGTGCTGCCGCATGACGAACAACTGGCCCTGATCGACCGCCTGGTGGAGCACGACGGCAGCGGACTGCTGGGGACCACCCGGCGGCTGTACGTCGACACCGGTGACCCGGAGTCGGTCCGCGCGGGCGTCGACTGGTGGCTGGAGATGACCGGCCGGGGCGGCGAGGGCATGGTCGTCAAACCGCTCGGCGCGCTGGTCCGCAACGCCGAGAACCGGCTCGTGCAGCCCGGCGTCAAGTGCCGGGGCCGCGAGTACCTGCGGATCGTCTACGGTCCGGAGTACACCCGGCCGGACAACCTCGCCCGGCTGCGGCAGCGGTTCCTGAACCACAAGCGGTCGCTCGCCCTGCGCGAGTACGCCCTCGGCCTGGAGGCCCTGGACCGGCTCACCGGCGGGGAACCGCTGTGGCGGGTGCACGAGGCGGTGTTCGGGGTGCTGGCACTGGAGTCGGAACCGGTCGACCCGCGCCTGTGACTCCCTCGGTCACACCACACCCTTGTGTCGCACACATTGTGGTCCATATGGTGGACGGCCGTGCGGCACAAGGGTGTTCGCATGCCGCGAGGGGAGTGACGGACGTGGAGATCAAGAAGATCGTGGTCCGCGAGGACCGGCAGAGCACCACTCGCCGGCCGGCGATCCTGGAGAAGCGGCCGACCCGCTGAGCATGCGCGTCCACCTGGTCACGATGCCGTGGCATCCGCTCGACCTGCCCTCCCTGCAACTGGGGCTGCTGAACCGGATCGTGCGGCAGGCCCGCCCCGGCGACGAGGTCACCGAGTTCCACGGCTCCCTGCGCTGGGCGGAGTTCCTGCTGGAGCACTCCGGCGGCCGGCTGCGGCCGGGGGACTACGTGGAGGTCGGCAGCGACGCGATCTTCCACGGCCTCGGCGACTGGGTCTTCTCCGGAGCCCTGTACGACGACGCCGGCTGGGGTGTGGCCCGGCTGCGGGACTACGCGGCCGGCCGGGACGTCTTCATCGACACGGCCATGGCGATGCGGCCGTACGCGGCGCCCTTCGTCGACGCCTGTGCCACCGAGGTGCTGGCGGGCGAGCCGGACGTCGTCGGGTTCACCAGCACCTTCATGCAGAACGTGCCGTCGCTCGCCCTGGCCCGCGAACTCAAGCGGCGCCGACCGGAGTTGACGGTCGTTCTCGGCGGCAGCAACTGCGACGGCCCGATGGGTCACGCGCTGCACCGCAACCACCCATTCGTCGACCACGTGGTCCGCGGGGAGGCCGAGTACGCCTTCCCGGGCCTGTTGCGGCACCTGGACGCGGGCACCGACCCCGTGGACGTCCCCGGCCTGTGCTGGTGGGACGGCACGGTGTCGCGGGCCAATACGGAAAGCCGGCGGACCGTGGCCCCGGCAGACATACCCGCGCCCGACTACGACCAGTGGCAGGCCGCCCTGGACGCCTCCCCGGTGCGGGAGTACATCCACCCGAAGCTGGTCGTGGAGGGCGCCCGCGGCTGCTGGTGGGGCGAGAAGCACCACTGCACCTTCTGCGGCCTGAACGGGACCGCGATGACCTTCCGCGCCAAACCGGGGGAGCGGCTGTGGACGGAGATCGACCGGCTGGTGCGCCGCCACCGCCTGCTCGACGTGGTCACCGTCGACAACATCATCGACATGGCCTACTTCCGCGACTTCCTGCCCCGCGTCGTCGCAAGCGGCTGGGACCTGCGGCTGCACTACGAGGTCAAGTCCAACCTCACCCCCGACCAGCTCCGGCTCCTCGGTGCCTCCGGCACGGTGCACATCCAGCCCGGCATCGAGAGCCTCGGCAGCCGTGTCCTGGACCTCATGGACAAGGGCGTCACCGCCGCCCGTAACGTCCGCACCCTGCGCGAGTGCGAGAACCACGCCCTCACCTGTTCCTGGAACCTGCTGTACGGCTTCCCCGGTGAGACCGCCGACGACTACACGCCCGTCATCGACCAGCTCCCCGCGCTGGTCCACCTCCAGCCGCCGAGCGGCGCCCACCGCATCCAGCTGGAGCGGTTCAGCCCGCACTTCACCGACCCCGGCCTCGGCTTCGGCAAGCGCCGCCCGGCCGAGATGTACCAGCACGTCTACGACCTGCCCGAGGACGAACTCACCGACCTGGTCTACCTGTTCGACAGCGAACCCGCCGGTGTCGCCGGGCCGTCCGAGCGGCGGCTGAAGGAGGCGGTGGCCGCATGGCGGACCGGCCACGCGCACTCCAGGCTGCTGTTCGAGGAGGACGGCGCACAGCTGCTGGTGCACGACCGTCGGCACGGCCGTCCGCCCGCCACTCACCGCTTCACCGGCTGGCGGGCCGAGGCCCTGCGTCACCTGGAGGACGGCCGGACCGTGCCCGCACTGCACCGCCTGCTGACCGCCGACGGTCACGGGGTGCCGGCTCGGGACCTGCACGCCTGGGTCGCACAGGCGTGGGAGCTCGGCCTGGTGTTCCGCGACGGCGCCACCTACGTCTCGCTGCCCACCTGGGGCGAGCCGGTGCGGCTGCCCGAGGGGGCCGGATGAGCGGGCTGCCCGGAGCCGTGCCGCATCGGCTCACCGGCCGCCGGGTGGAGACGGCCGAGCCGCTGGACCTCAGCGGAACCGGCCACGAGACGGCGCAGGCGGTGCGGTTCCTGCGCGAGTGCCAGGGCCTGGGACTGCCGGTGAGCTGGCGGGCGGCGGGCACACCGTCGTACGACCCGGCCCTGCTGCGCCACCTTCCGCCGCCCGCCGAACTCACTCCTGATGCGGGAGAGCTGACGGCCTGGCGGGCGGCCTACCGGCACGGCTCCCTCTACCACCGGCGCGGCCCGGACTTCGTCACCGTCCTGGACCGCCGGGAGCGGGGCACGGCCGCACGGCTCACCCTGGACCATCCCGGTCTCCACGACACGTTCCTGCGGCTCCTGGAGCCCACACCGGTCGACGCCCTGGACTCCGTCGGGCACGAGGCGCTGGGCCTGCTGGCCGCCGAGCGGCTGGTCCTGGCCGCCGGAGGCTGGGCGGTGACCCTGCCACCGCGGGTCCGGCGGTGGCCGGTCCCGTGCACGGCGATCTGAGCCCCGGTGGGCCGCCGCCCCGTCCCACGACCGGATCGGAAGCGCATCGGAAGCGCGAAACCGGCTCCCGAGCGGCGGATGTCGGGCAGAGTGACTGTCGTCATACCGACGGAACAAGCCACGTCCCGGCGCTCTGCCGGGAGTTGCGAGGACCCATGAACCACACCTACGAGCCGCCGAGCCTGTTACCCAGTGGCGGCAGGGAGCGGACATACGCGCTGATCATCGGTGGTGTCCCCTTTCTGTTGATCCTGCTCATGGCCATCGTGCCCCATGTGGGCTCGGAGGACGGCAGCGGCTCCGGTGCCCCCTCCTTCGACGGCAACGGCGGCTATTCGGGCGGCTACTCCGGCGGATACGACCCGTCGACAGCGGACGCGCCGGCACCGGACGCCTCCACGGCGTACTACACCACCGAGCCCTCGGACCCCAGCTACGGCGCCGACGCCACGGACACGGCCCCGATCCCGACCGACACCGCGAGCGCCGCGAGCACCGAGGCGACCGACGGCACGACCGGCCCCGAGGGGACGGTCAACCGCTTCTTCGAAGCCATCAACGAGCGCGACTACCAGACCGCCTGGGACCTGGGCGGCAAGAACCTCGACGTGTCCTACACCTCCTTCGTGTCGGGCTACGCGACCACCGCACGGGACGACGTCACCGTCGACTCCGTCCAGGGCGAGGCGGTCTGGGTGCATCTCCTCGCCCAGCAGACCGACGGCACGCAGAAGTCGTACAGCGGCCGGTACACCGTGGTCGACGGGGTCATCACCGGCGCCTCCATGAGCCCCACCGGCTGAACAGAGCGGAGCGAGAAAACAATGGCGAGTGACTTCCTCACCGTGCCCGCTCCAGCGCCGGAACCGGACGGTCCGGTCCCGGGCCGTCCGGCCGCCGACGCGACGAGCAACGCCACCCGGCTGCTGTGCGCGGGCACCTACCTCGACCCCGTCTACCGGGCCGGTGTGATCCGCGAGTTGCTGACCCACCAGTACCGGGTGGTGGCGCCGTCGTACGGCTACGACGCGGTTCCCGTGCTGGCGCACGCGCTGGCGGCGCGCCGGCTCCAGCGCCTCCGGCTGGCCGTGCTCATCACGGGCGTCGTCGTCACGTTCCTTCTCATGGTCGTCGGCGCCCTGAACGGCTTCACCGCGGCGCTGGCGGTGCTCTGGCTGCTCTGGGTCACCGCGTTCCTGCGGCGGGTCGTCACCCTGCAGACGCTCTCGCGTCGGCTGACCGCCCCGACCGGCGGCGCGCGCCGGGGGAGGGGATTCGACGGGTCGTACCCCGACCACCCCGAGCTGACACCCGAACTGGTCGACAAGATCAAGCGGGAGCAGACCTCGGACGGCACGGTGATCCGCTACGGCGGCTACAAGCCGTTCGTCGGCGCGGGCAAGCAGGTGCGCCGCTGGTCCAACGCGGAACTGATGATCGGCGCGCCGGTCGGCGTGCTCGACGACCGGCCCGGCGCGGGGCACGCCGCGGCACCCGGAGCGACCGGCCAGGAGCCCAAGCGCAAGGAGGTCGTGCCCTTCACCGTCGAGGAGCTGACCGCCTACGTCGGGGACCGCATGACCGCCCGGCTGCGGGCCCAGGCACGCCCGACGCAGCGGATCGAGGGCCTCGCCGTCGAGCGCAGCACCTTCAGCACAGCCGTCACGACCCTCCGGGGTGTGGCGGAACCGACCCCCGAACAGCTCGACGGCCACTGGGACGACGTCTACGACGCGGGACGCGAGTACCTGTGCATCCGGGTGGGGTCCTGGAATCAGGAGCTGGTCACCACGGCTTTCGTGGGCTTCGACCTCAAGGGGAACACCCTGCACACCGAGTTCTACTCGTACGTGCTGGCGCCGATCGAGAAGAGCTTCCAGCTGGTGGACCGGCTTCCTGCCGCCCTGGACGAGCGAGTGCTGCTCAAGGTGGCCTGGCACACCCTGCGCGGCACGCCCCACTCCGCCCTGCGGTCGGCCGCCGCCAAGGCGGCCGGTGCCCGCGTGCTCCCGCAGCTGCCGTGGTCCAGGAACCGGATCCGGGTGCCGCAGCCGGCCGACACCAGCGAGTTCGGCCTCGGCCGCTACGCTGACGCCGTCCTGAACCGCGGGGCGGTCACCAGTGTCCGTGAGATGGCGACCAGCACCCGCTTCCACGTCTTCTTCCAGGAGACGGACACGATCAAGTACACGCAGATCGTGGAGCGCCAACTTCTGCACGTCCTGCGGGACTTCCTGTTCGAGCACAACGTCGACCTGGCGGAGCACGAGGCCCGGCAGACGAACATCCTCAACAACTACGGGCACAACAACAGCTTCGTGAACGGCGACCACAACACCACCAACTCCGGCACGCAGAACAACTTCGGCGGCTCGGCCGGCGGCAAGGGGGCGGGATCTGCATGACGCACACCTCCACGGGCGGCAACAGCAGCGACTACGGAAGCAGGAACGACTTCGGGCGCAACAACAGCTTCGTCACCGGTGACCACAACACCACCAACTCCGGCACGCAGAACCACTACGGCGGCCCTCCCGCCGCCGCCCCCGACACCCGCCCGGACCGGGAGGGCCCGTCCGCGGACCGCCGCCGCAACGTCTTCGTCGTCCACGGGCGGGACGAGGAGGTGCGCACGAAGATGTTCGACCTGCTGCGCCTGCTCGACCTGCGCCCGCTGGAGTGGGAGGACCTGGTCAGGGCCACCGGCAAGACGGCGCCCTTCCTCGGCGAGGTCGTCGCGAAGGCTCCCGAGCAGGCCCAGGCCGCGCTCGTGCTGCTCACCCCGGACGACATCGTCCAGCTGCACCCTCAGCTGCGGGGCGCGAACGAGCCGCCGTACGAGACCGAGCCGACCGGCCAGCCCCGGCCCAACGTGCTGATCGAGCTGGGCATGGTGCTGATGGCCTACCCGGAGCGCACGCTGATGGTGGAGGTCGGCGAGCTGCGCACGATCGCCGACATCGCGGGCCGCAACGTCGTCCGGTTCGACGGCTCGGAGTCAGCCCTGCGCAAGATCGCCCAACGGCTGAAGCTGGCGGGCTGCACGGTCGACGACACCCGCTCCGAATGGCTGCAGACCTGGCCGTACCGCCACCTGTCGGCGTACGGCCGCACCGGGCGGGGAGCTCCGCCGACCCGCTGAACCGCGGTACGGGCCCGGTGGTCGGTCACGGTCGGGGGACGGGCCCGTACCGCTCGGCGTCGTACCCGGGGCGCCGCCCGGGGTCAGACGTGGCGCCGGGCGCCCGCCGCCAGCCCGGCCAGGAACGCGCCGGTCTCCGGCAGGTCGATCCGCCCCAGCTCACCGGGGCGGACCACCACACGCAGCTCGCGGCAGACCCGCCGCTCCCACGAGTGCACGACGAACGACAGCAGGATCAGCCGCAGCAGGCTGTCCTCGTCGAGGTCGTGCAGCCGGGCGAGCCCCGCCCCGGTCAACGGCATGGTGAGGCACTCCAGTTGGCCGTGCCGGCGGACGGCGTCCCACAGCCGGTCCAGGCCGAGCCACAGGTCCTCCACGCCGCTGGACGCGACGCAGTCGTTGCCCATCCGGCTGTAGGCGACCGCGAAGACCAGCGCAGGCCGGGAACCGAGGACGGCGACCGTCCCGACCGGATACCGCGCCCGCTTGCCCCGCGGCTTGTCCCGTGCGCTCTCCCACGACACCGGGGCCACCCCCGTCAGCGCGGCGGCCAGCTCCGCGTCCAGCCGGCCCGAGTCCCCCGCGTAGCGACGGGCCAGCAACTGGCCCTGCACACTCCCGTCGTTGATGACTCCACCGTCGTCCACCCGGGTGTCGAAGGTGTCGGTGAACCCCACCACCAGATGGCCGGCCTGCTCGAACAGGTCACCCTCCTCGACCACCACCGTCATACCGGGGCGCCCGAACTCCTGCCGTACGGAAGCCTGCGGCCGGGCCCGGGCCAGCCCCCAGGCCAGGCACAGGGCCACCGACCCGGCCAGCACCGGCCCCGGCCGGGAGACGGTGCCCGGGAACAGCTGGCCGACGAACTGCACGACGGCCGACACCGCGCCGAAGGCCACGAGCGCGCTTCCCGCGAACACCCGCCGTCCGCGCCAGGACCGTGCGAACCGGGACCGCGCGGGCCGGATGCGTCCGGACGGACCGGTCAATCGCATGATTGCCTCCAGGACATCTTGCTACCCTGACACCATTGTTGACGGGACGTCACGCGGCGGAGGGGGCGAGGCGCGTGCAGACCCGTACCCCGCGCATACGCGTGAGCGTCCTGGGTCCGCTCCGGCTGGACGTCAACGGCGCCCCGGTACGCCTCACCCCGCTGACGGCACGGCTGCTGGTCCGCCTGGTCGCCGCCGAGGGCGAGGCCGTGACCGCGCGCCGGCTGTACCGGGACGTCTGGCAGCAGACCGTTCAGCTGCCGCACCAGGATCTGCGCAACCGCAACGAGGTGCAGAAGCGGATACTGGAGCTGCGGCGCGCGTTCGACCTCGCCGGGCCGGGGCACGGTGCCCGGATCGTGCGCACCGGACAGCTGCCGACCGCGCGCGGAGCCGAGAGCACCTACCGACTGGACCTGGACGACGGCGAACTGGACAGCCTCGAGTTCGCCCGTCTGGTGGGCGACGCGCTGCGCGCGGCACCGGCCTCGGCCGTCCGGCTGCTGGGCGACGCCCTGCGGCTCTGGTGCGGCCCGCCGCTGGCCGAGGCGCAGGGCGAGGAGTTCGCGACCGTACCGGTGCGACGGCTCACCCAGCTCAGGGAGACCGCGCTGCGGGAACTGATCGCCGGGCACACCGCGCTGGGCCGCTACGACCTCGCCCTGCCGGTGGCCGAACAGACGGCGCGGGAACGGCCCGAGGACCCCGAGGCCGCCGCCACCCTCGCCCGGCTGAACGCCCGGCTGCGCGAGCGGCACGGGGACGAACTGCTGCGCCACACCCTGCGCGGGCTGCGGGTGGACGTCGTCGTGGTGCGCGGTGACCTGTTCGACCAGGAGGACGCCAACCTGGTCATCGGGTTCTCCGACACCTTCGACACCTTCGCCGACGACGTCGTGATCAGCCGGGAGAGCGTGCAGGGCCAGCTCGTCGACCGCCTCTTCGAGGGCCGGCACCGGCTCCTGGACGACAAACTGCGCCGTGGGCTGAGGGAGTTCGTGCCGCTGGCCACGGAGAGCGTCCGGGACAAGCGGCGCGGCCGGCGCACCCGCTACCCGATCGGTACGGCGGTGGCGGTGCCCGTCGGCAAACGCCGGGTCTTCGCCCTCGCCTACTCCCGGCTCGGCAACGACCTGCGCGCCCGGTCCGCCCCGGCGGACCTCCGGGTGAGCCTGGAACGCCTGTGGCCGTCGGTCGCCCTGCACGGCCTGTTCAAACCGGTGGCCATACCGCTGATCGGCGCGGGCCTGTCCCGCCTCGTCGAACTCGACCGCACCCAGCTGCTGCTGCTGATCGTCGAGACCTTCACCCGCAGCCTCGGCCAGGACCCCGCGGTCTGCCCCGAGCTGCGCGTCGTCCTGCGCGCCGACGACCTGGAGCGTTCCGACCTGTCGGCGGTCGAGGGGTTCCTGCGCGGCGTGGACGAGCGCGGGCCGGCACTCGGGCCGACCGGTGTCGGCTGAACTGGGCATGTCTCCAGCAAAGATCGGCTCCCGCTTCCGCGGACAGCCACCGCCCGCTTCCGGAGCGCTTCCGTTCCGCTGCTGTGCGCGGCGGAGCCGTCCGTGGGCCGTGGGCCGTGCCCGTGCGGCCACTTGTCGTCATGGGGACGAGAATCGGAGGGCGCGGAAACGGCCGAGCGGAGGGTGAAGCGGGGCCTCGATGGTCAGGATGGAGGCATGGGATTCCATGTCGACTCCGAGGCCGGGCGGCTGCGCCGCGTCATCCTGCACCGGCCGGATCTTGAGCTCAAAAGGCTCACCCCCAGCAACAAGGACGCCCTGCTCTTCGACGATGTGCTCTGGGTGCGCCGGGCGCGCGCCGAGCACGACGGGTTCGCCGACGTACTGCGCGACCGCGGGGTGGTCGTCCATCTCTTCGGGGAGCTGCTCGCCGAGACCCTGGCGTTCCCCGAGGCCCGCACGCTCGTCCTGGACCGGGTCTTCGACGAGAAGGAGTACGGCCCCCTCGCCACCGACCACCTGCGCGCCGCCTTCGACCGGCTGACCCCGGAAGAGCTGGCCGAGGCCCTGGTCGGCGGCATGACCAAGCGGGAGTTCCTGGACGCCCACGCGGAACCGGCCTCCGTCCGCTTCCACGTCATGGACCTGGACGACTTCCTCCTCCGCCCGCTGCCCAACCACCTGTTCACCCGTGACACCTCGGCCTGGATCTACGACGGTGTCTCCATCAACGCCATGCGCTGGCCCGCCCGGCAGCGGGAGACCGTCCACTTCGAGGCGATCTACCGCCACCACCCGCTCTTCCGTGCGGAAACGTTCCGTGTCTGGTCCCGGGGGCAGGCCGACTACCCTTCCACGATCGAGGGCGGTGACGTCCTGGTCATCGGTGGCGGCGCTGTGCTGATCGGAATGAGTGAGCGCACCACGCCGCAGGCCGTGGAGATGCTGGCGCACAAGCTGTTCGCGGCCGGCTCCGCGCGCACCATCGTCGCGCTCGACATGCCCAAGCGGCGTGCGTTCATGCACCTCGACACGGTGATGACCATGGTCGACGGTGACACCTTCACCCAGTACGCCGGGCTCGGCATGCTCCGCTCGTACACCATCGAGCCGGGGGCCGGTGAACAGGAGCTGAAGGTCACCGACCACCCTCCGGAGCACATGCACCGGGCGATCGCCGCCGCGCTCGGCCTCGGGGAGATCCGGGTGCTGACCGCCACCCAGGACGTGCACGCCGCCGAACGCGAGCAGTGGGACGACGGCTGCAACGTCCTGGCCGTCGAACCGGGTGTCGTCGTCGCCTATGAGCGCAACTCCACCACCAACACCCACCTGCGCAAGCAGGGCATCGAGGTGATCGAGATCCCGGGCAGTGAGCTGGGCCGGGGCCGGGGCGGTCCCCGGTGCATGAGCTGTCCCGTGGAACGAGACGCTGTATAGAAATGTGAAGGATCGTATAGACTTCCAAGGTCCGCTGTAGTCGACATAGGGAGCGCCCGCCATGGCGACAGTCCCGACCGCCCTCGCCGGCCGCCACTTCCTCAAGGAGCTGGACTTCACCGAGGAGGAGTTCCGCGGCCTGGTGGAGCTGGCCGCCGAGCTGAAGGCCGCCAAGAAGGCCGGGACCGAGAACCGGTATCTGCGCGGGCGGAACATCGCGCTGATCTTCGAGAAGACCTCGACGCGCACCCGCTGCGCGTTCGAGGTCGCCGCGGCCGACCAGGGGGCCCACACGACCTGTCTCGACCCGTCCGGTTCGCAGATCGGGCACAAGGAGTCCGTGAAGGACACCGCCCGCGTGCTGGGCCGGATGTACGACGCCATCGAGTACCGCGGCGACAGTCAGGCCAAGGTCGAGGAGCTGGCCGCGTACGCGGGTGTGCCCGTCTACAACGGCCTCACCGACGACTGGCACCCCACCCAGATGCTCGCCGACGTGCTCACCATGACCGAGCACAGCGCCAAGCCGCTGCGGAAGATCACCTTCGCCTACCTCGGCGACGCCCGCTTCAACATGGGCAACTCCTACCTGGTCACCGGCGCCCTGCTCGGCATGGACGTCCGGATCGTCGCCCCGAAGTCCTACTGGCCCGACCAGGCGATCGTCGACCGCGCCCAGGCGCTCGCCGCCACGAGCGGGGCCCGCGTCACCCTCACCGAGGACGTCGCCGAAGGCGTCGCGGGCGCCGACTTCGTCGCCACCGACGTCTGGGTCTCCATGGGCGAGCCCACGCAGGTGTGGGACGAGCGGATCGCCGCCCTCAGCCCCTACGCCGTGACCATGGACGTCCTGCGCGCCACCGGCAACCCGGACGTGAAGTTCCTGCACTGCCTGCCGGCCTTCCATGACCTCGGCACCGTGGTGGGGCAGCGGATCCACGAGACACACGGCCTGCGGTCGCTGGAGGTCACGGACGAGGTCTTCGAGTCCGCCCACTCGGTCGTCTTCGACGAGGCCGAGAACCGCCTGCACACCATCAAGGCGGTGCTGGTGGCCACACTCGGCCGGGAAATCCTTGCCTGACCCGCCTCACCAGGCCGTATCCTGACCGGCGGCCCGGAACCACCCATTCCGAAGCCGTCGCCGCGCCACCACGACAGGCGCCCGCACCACCAGAAACGAGCACCACCCGCATGCCCGCTCCCCGCATCAAGTCCCCGCATCTGCTCGTCGCCGAATCAGGCGCCGACCGCGAGGGCCACGGCCTGAAGCGCACCATGGGCCTCTTCCAGCTCATCTGCTTCGGCGTCGGCGCCATCGTCGGCACCGGCATCTTCGTCGGCCTCTCCGACTCGGTCGCCCAGGCCGGCCCCGCCGTCGTCGTCTCCTTCGTCCTCGCCGCGCTCACCTGCGTCTTCACCGCCCTCTCCTTCGCCGAGCTGGGGGGCGCGATCCCGGTCTCCGGCTCCTCGTACTCCTTCGCCTACGCCGGCCTCGGCGAGTCCACCGCCTTCCTCGTCGGCTGGTGCCTGCTGCTGGAGTACGGCATCTCGATCTCGGCCGTCGCGGTCGGCTGGAGCCAGTACGTCAACGAGCTGCTGCACAGCCTCACCGGCTGGCAGCTCCCGGCCGCCCTGTCCGCGGGCCCCGGCGACGGCGGCATCGTCAACCTCCCGGCCGTGATCGTCATCGCCATGGCCTCGCTGCTGCTGGTGCGCGGGGTGCGGGAGAGCGCCCGGGCGACGGCCGCCATGGCCGCGGTGAAGCTCGTGATCCTGCTCGCCTTCTGCGTGATCGGCTACAGCGCCTTCAAGGACGGCAACCTCACCCCGTTCTCCCCGGCCGGCCTCGGCGGCATCGGCGCGGGCACCACCGCCGCGTTCTTCTCCTACATCGGCTTCGACGCGATCACCACCGCCGGTGAGGAGGCCAAGAACCCGCGCCGGGACATCCCGATCGCGATCCTGGTCTGCATGGGCCTGGTCACCCTGCTCTACTGCGCGGTCGCGCTCGCCGCGATCGGCGCCATCGGCGGCGACCAGGTCGCCGGCCGCCCCGCCGCCCTCTCCTACGTCGTCAACGAGGTCACCGGCTCCGCCGTGGGCGGCGGTGTCATCGCCTTCGGCGCGGTCGTCGCCATCGCCTCCGTGGTCCTCGCCGTGATGTACGGCCAGACCCGCATCCTGATGTCGATGTCCCGGGACGGCCTGATCCCGCGCGTCTTCGAGAAGGTGTCCCCGAAGACGTCCACGCCGGTCGCCGGCACGCTGATCGTCGCCGTCGTCTTCGCGGTCCCGGCGGCCTTCGCCTCCCTCGACGCCGTGATGAACCTGTGCACCATCGGCACGCTCGCCATCATGGCCGTCGTCAACATCACGGTGATCGCGCTGCGCCGCCGCGAGCCGGGCCTCGCCCGCAGCTTCCGGGTGCCGCTCTATCCGGTGGCCCCGCTGCTGGGCGTCGGCTTCTGCCTGTACCTGATGTACGAGACCGGCTGGCAGACCTGGCTGCAGTTCGCCGTGTTCCTCGTGGTGGGCCTGCTGGTCTACGGCGCCTACGGCCGCCGGCACTCCACGCTGGCGCGGCCGGCCGCCGAGGCCACGCCGGCCGTCGACGTCACGCCGGACGCCGTTGAGCGGGAATCACAGGCAGTCTGAACCACACCGCCTTGCCCGACGGGGTGGGGCGGTGACCGCAGGAGGAACTGAGGGCGCGGATCAGCAGCAGACCGCGCCCGCCCTCCTGCCACGGGTCCGGCTCCTCGATCACCGGCCGGGTCAGATGGCCGGGCGGCGCCGGGTCCGGGTCGTGCACCTCGACCTGGCAGCCGGTCGGCAGCAGCTCCACCACCAGCTCTATCGGGCCGCGCCCGGCGGTGTGCTCCACCGCGTTGGCCACCAGCTCGGCGGTGAGCAGCTCCGCCGTGTCGCAGTCGGCCAGGTGCTCCACCTCGGTGAGGGCCGTGCGCACCAGGGCACGCGCCACGGGCACCGCCGCTGCGGTGTGCGGCAGCGCGATGCGCCAGGAGGCCGAGTCGGCGGGGCGTTCGTGCAAGGCGAGTCCGTTCATGGAGCAGGCTGTCCTGCTTTCGACTACAGGAATGGTACGGGCCCGCCCCTCAGGGCCGTCGGCGGGCTTCGCCCGGGACCCCCTCGGCCCCGGTACCGGCGGCTTACCCCGCCCGGCCGCCCGCCTCGCCGCTCCGGGCCCCTTGTTACCGCCCTGTCGACGACCGGTGACCATGTGACCCGGACCGGCCGGCCGGGGCGGCATGTCGCGTGCCCGTGACGACAGTCACAAACAAGTGATAACTTCGTGAGGCAGAGCAACGTACGGCACGTCCCCCAAGGAGTCCGCACGTCATGAGTCCCTTCACCGGCTCGGCCGCCCGCACCGCCGACTGGGCACACCTGCGGGTGCGGCTCGACGACGGGGTCGCCACCGTCACCCTCGCCCGCCCCGAGAAACTCAACGCCCTCACCTTCGGCGCCTACGCCGACCTGCGCGACCTGCTCGCCGAACTGACCCGCGAGCGCTCGGTACGGGCCCTGGTGCTGGCCGGCGAGGGGCGCGGCTTCTGCTCGGGCGGCGACGTCGACGAGATCATCGGCGCCACGCTGTCCATGGACACCGCCCAGCTGCTCGACTTCAACCGGATGACCGGGCAGGTCGTCCGGGCGATCCGCGAATGTCCGTTCCCGGTGATCGCCGCGGTGCACGGGGTGGCGGCCGGCGCGGGGGCGGTGCTCGCCCTCGCCGCCGACTTCCGGATCGCGGACCCCTCGGCCCGCTTCGCCTTCCTCTTCACCCGGGTCGGACTGTCCGGCGGCGACATGGGCGCGGCCTATCTGCTGCCCCGGGTCGTCGGCCTCGGCCACGCGACCCGTCTGCTCATGCTCGGCGACCCGGTGCGGGCCCCCGAGGCCGAGCGCATCGGCCTGATCAGCGAGCTGACGGAGGAGGGCGGGGCCGACGAGGCCGCCCAGGCCCTGGCCCGCCGGCTGGCCGACGGCCCCGCCCTGGCCCACGCCCAGACGAAGGCCCTGCTGACCGCGGAGCTGGACATGCCCCTGGCGGCATCGGTGGAACTGGACGCCTCCACCCAGGCCCTGCTGATGAACGGCGAGGACTACGCGGAGTTCCACGCGGCCTTCACGGAGAAACGCCCGCCGAAGTGGCGGGGGAGGTGAGCTTCCATGCCGACCTCAGGAGCGCCGGAACCCGCGCGGGGGCCCACAGGGCGTCCGCAGCCGCCGCACACGAGCAGCCGGCCGCAGCGCATCGCCGTCATCGGCGGCGGCCCCGGCGGGCTGTACGCGGCCGCCCTGCTGAAGCGACTCGACCCGGCGAGGGACATCACCGTCTGGGAGCGCAACGCCCCGGACGACACCTTCGGCTTCGGAGTCGTCCTGTCGGACGAGACCCTCGGCGGCATCGAGCACGCGGACCCCGTCGTCTACGCCGCCCTGCGGCGCGACTTCGTCAGCTGGGACGACATCGACATAGTGCACCGGGGTGCCACGCACCGGTCCGGCGGCCACGGATTCGCCGCCCTCGGCCGCCGTCGCCTCCTGGAGATCCTGCACGACCGTTGTCGCTCCCTCGGCGTACGGATCGACTTCCGCACCGAGGCCCCCCACCCGGACGTCCTCTCCGCCGAGTACGACCTCGTCATCGCCGCCGACGGGGTCCACAGCACCACCCGTGGGACATACGCCCAGGTGTTCCGCCCCCAGGTGACCGAACACGGCTGCCGCTACATCTGGCTCGCCGCCGACTTCCCCTTCGACGCCTTCCGTTTCGAGATCGCCGAGACCGAGCACGGCGTGATGCAGCTGCACGGCTATCCCTATGCCCGCCCGTCCGCCGACGACCACCCCTCGACGGGGCCCGCCGGGCCACAGGACCGATCCGGCGCCTCCACCGTCATCGTGGAGATGCGCGAGGAGGTCTGGCGGGCGGCGGGGTTCGACGACATCACCCCGCGGGAATCCGTCGAGCGCTGCGCCAAGATCTTCGCCGACGCCCTGCGCGGACGCCCCCTGCGCTCCAACAACTCGGCCTGGACCAGCTTCCGCACGGTGGTCAACGACCGCTGGTCGCACGGCAACGTCGTCCTCCTCGGCGACGCCGCGCACACCGCCCACTTCTCCATCGGCTCCGGCACCAAGCTCGCCGTGGAGGACGCCCTCGCCCTGGCCGCCTGCCTCCAGGAACATCCGGACGTGCGCGAGGCGCTGGCGGCCTACGAGGAGGAGCGCAAGCCCGTCGTCGCCTCCACCCAGCGGGCCGCCCGGGCCAGCCTGGAGTGGTTCGAGAACCTGGGGCTGTACCTCGGCCAGTCGCCCCGGCAGTTCGCCTTCAACCTGCTCACCCGCAGCCGTCGCGTCACCCACGACAACCTCCGGCTGCGCGACGCCCACTTCACCGGGGCCGTGGAGCGCGAGTTCGGCTGCTCGCCCGGCACACCCCCGATGTTCACGCCGTTCCGGCTGCGCGGCCTGACCCTGCGCAACCGGGTGGTCGTGTCACCGATGGACATGTACTCCGCCACCGACGGCGTCCCCGGCGACTTCCACCTCGTCCACCTCGGCGCCCGCGCCCTCGGCGGGGCGGGCCTCGTGATGACCGAGATGGTGTGCGTCAGCGAGGAGGGCCGGATCACCCCCGGCTGCGCCGGTCTCTACACCGGCCGGCAGGCCGAGGCGTGGCGGCGTGTCACCGACTTCGTGCACCGCCAGGCGCCGGGCAGCGCGATCGGTGTACAGCTCGGCCACTCCGGCCGCAAGGGATCCACGAAGCTGATGTGGGAGGGCATGGACGAGCCGCTGGACACCAGCAACTGGCCCCTCGTCGCCGCCTCCCCGCTGCCGTACAAGCCGGCCAGCCAGGTTCCGCGCCGGCTCTCCCGCGCCCAGCTCACCGACATCCGCGAGCAGTTCGCCGCCGCCGCCTGGCGAGCCGCCCGGGCCGGCTTCGACCTGCTCGAACTGCACTGCGCCCACGGCTATCTGCTCTCCGGCTTCCTCTCCCCGCTCACCAATCTGCGCACCGACGCCTACGGCGGCTCGTTCGAGAGGCGGCTGCGGTTCCCGCTGGAGGTCTTCGACGCCGTCCGCACGGTGTGGCCGGCCGAGCGGCCGATGACCGTCCGGATCTCGGCCACGGACTGGGCGGAGGGCGGGACGACCGTCGAGGACGCCGTCGGGATCGCCCGGGCCTTCGCCGCGCACGGCGCCGACGCCATCGGCGTCTCCACCGGTCAGGTGGTGGCCGAGGAGCGGCCGGAGTTCGGGCGGTCGTACCAGACCCCGTTCGCCGACCGGATCCGCCACGAGGCCCGCATCCCGGTGATCGCGGTCGGCGCCATCTCCTCCTGGGACGACGTCAACTCGCTGATCCTCGCGGGCCGTACGGATCTGTGCGCGCTGGCCAGACCGCATCTGTACGACCCGCACTGGACCCTGCACGCGGCGGTCGAGCAGGGCTACACGGGCCCGGGGGCGGTCTGGCCCGCGCCCTACCGTGCGGGCAGCCGACGCCCGCGGACCGGGCGCACCGACGCCCCCAAGCCCCGGCTCACGCTCAGCGGCTGAGATCCACCCTCCCGGCGCCCGGGGCGGCACCGTCCGGCAGGCGGTCACAGACCCGCGAACGCCGCCCCCGCGTCCCGCAGCCGCGCGTGCAGTTCCCGGAAGACCTCCGCCGAGCGGACGCCCGGCCAGCCGGCCGGGAGCAGGTGGGTGGGCAGGCCCGGGTCGGTGTAGGGGAGATGGCGCCAGGAGTCGAGGGCGAGGAGGTAGTCGCCGTACGCCTCCTCGGGCGGGGTGTCCGGACGGTGCTGCCAGGCGTGCAGCACGGGCGCGTGCACATCGAGGAAGCGCTCGTGCTCCTTGGCGATGGCGGCGAGGTCCCACCAGCGGGCCACCGCGTCGGCCGTGGGCGCGAAGCCCAGGTGCTCGCCGCGGAAGAAGTCCACGTACGGATCGAGGCGGAGCCGGCGCAGGGTGTGCTCGGTCTCCTCGTACAGGCGGGCCGGGGCGATCCACACCCCGGGGGCCGCGGTGCCGAAGCCGAGACCCGCCAGCCGGGAGCGCAGCACATGCCGCTTCTGCCGCTCCGACTCGGGGACCGAGAACACCGCGAGCACCCAGCCCTCGTCCGCCACGGGCGCGCCGGCGTAGATGCGCCGGTCGCCGTCCTCCAGCAACTGCCGTGCCTCGGCGGAGGGTTCGTACCCTGCCGCGCCGGACTCCGTGCGGGCCGGCAGCAGCAGGCCGCGCCGCTTGAGACGGGAGACGGAGGAGCGTACGGAGGGCGCGTCCACGCCGACCGCGGCCAGCAGCCGGATCAGCTCGGCGACGGGCACCGGGCCGGGCATGTAGCGGCCGTACGCGCCGTAGAGCGTGACGATGAGGGACCTGGGGGCGTGCTGCTCGGACACGTTGATCATTTTAGGTCGTCGGCATCACTGCCGGTCACCTCCGGTGCGCAGGCGGAACCGCTGGAGCTTGCCGGTGGCCGTGCGGGGCAGCGCGTCCAGGAAGACGAACTCGCGCGGGCACTTGTAGGGCGCCAGTTCGGAGATGAGGAACGCGCGCAGCGCCTCCGGGTCGCGCCGGGCCCCGGCGCGCAGCACCGTGTAGGCCACGACCACCTGCCCGCGGACCTCGTCCGGGCGGCCGACGACCGCCGTCTCGGTGACGTCCGGATGGCGCAGCAGGGTGTCCTCCACCTCCGTGCCCGCGATGTTGTACCCGGCGGAGATGATCATGTCGTCGGCGCGAGCGACGTAGCGGAAGTAGCCGTCGGCCTCGCGGACGTAGGCGTCACCGGTGACGTTCCAGCCGCCCCGGACGTACTGCCGCTGCCGCGGATCGGCGAGGTAGCGGCAGCCGACCGGGCCGCGGACGGCCAGCAGGCCGGGCTCACCGTCGGGCACGGGCTTGCCGTCGGCGTCCTGGACGCGCGCCTGCCAGCCGGGCACCGGCACGCCCGTACTGCCGGGCCGTATGTGCTCGTCGGCGGCGGAGATGAAGATGTGCAGCAGCTCGGTCGCGCCGATGCCGTTGATGATGCGCACGCCCGTGCGGTCGTGCCAGGCCCGCCAGGTGGCCGCGGGCAGGTTCTCGCCGGCCGACACACAGCGCCGCAGGGACGAGACGTCGTGGCCGTCCAGGTCCTCCAGCATGGCGCGGTAGGCGGTCGGCGCGGTGAACAGGACCGAGACGCGGTGCTCGGTGATCGCGGGCAGCAGCTGGCGGGGTCCGGCCTGTTCGAGGAGGAGGGAGCTGGCTCCGGCCCGCATCGGGAAGATCACCAGCCCGCCGAGGCCGAAGGTGAAGCCGAGCGGGGGAGTGCCGGCGAAGACGTCGTCCTCGTGGGGGCGCAACACATGCCGTGAGAAGGTGTCGGCTGTCGCGAGCACATCCCGGTGGAAGTGCATGCACCCTTTCGGGCGACCCGTGGTGCCGGAGGTGAACGCGATCAGGGCCACGTCGTCGGCCGCGGTGTCCACTGCCGGGAAGGGTTTGTCGGGAGCCGGGCGGCGCAGCAGGTCGTCGGGTGTGTCACCGCCGTACGTCGTGATCCGCAGCCCGGGTATCCCGGCCTTCGCCAGGTCGTCCACCGCCCGGATGTCGCACAGCGCGTGGCCGACCCGGGCGATCTCGCACAGGGTGACCAGCTCGTGCGGACGCTGCTGGGCCAGCACGGTGACCGCGACGGCTCCCGCCTTCAGCACGGCCAGCCAGCAGGCGGCGAGCCAGGGGGTGGTGGGGCCGCGCAGCAGCACCCGGTTGCCCGGGACGACGCCCAGGGTGCCGGTGAGCACGTGGGCGATCCGGTCGACCCGTGCGCGCAGCTCGCCGTACGTCCAGGTGGGGCCCGCCTGGGTGTGGAACACCGGACGGGCCGGGTCGGCCCGGTCCAGGAGTTCCGCCGCACTGTTCAGCCGATCGGGGTAACGCAGCTCCGGCAGGTCGAACCGCAGCTCGGGCCACTCGTGCGGCGGGGGCAGATGGTCGCGCGCGAAGGTGTCGACATGGGCCGAGAGATGCATGGCGGTCCGCCCCCTTGCCGTGACAGACGTCCGGACGGGCTTCCTGGTGGGCTCGCGCTCCCCCAAAGGGGGGACCTCCAGCGTATCGCGTTGGTGACGGCAGTCAACTGTGCGCGATAACGTCGGAAGGGCAGGTGGGGAGGGGCCCGCCTCGAAGGCGACGGGAGGGCCGGTCCGGCCGCCCCGGAGGGAGGACGGCCGTGTCCGCATTCTCACTCGCACCGGAGCAGACCGCCTGGTGTGCCGAACTGCGCGAGCTGGCCGCCGGGCGGCTGCTCCCGCTCGCCGACCGGGGCGAGCCCGGCCGCGTCAACCGGCCGCTCCTCGCCGAACTCGGGCGACAGGGCCTGCTCGCACGTCTGTTCGACTCCGGCGCGCTGGAGCTGTGTCTGATGCGGGAGTCCCTCGCCCGGTCCTGCACCGAGGCCGAGACCGCCCTCGCCCTTCAGGGTCTGGGCGCCCATCCGGTGCACGCCCACGGCACCCCGGCCCAGCGCGAGCGCTGGCTGCCCCCGGTCGCCGACGGCAGCGCGGTCGCCGCCTTCGCGCTGAGCGAGCCCGGAGCCGGCTCGGACGCGGCGGCGCTGGCCCTCGCTGCCGAGCCCGACGGTGACGGCTGGCGGCTCACCGGCGCCAAGTGCTGGATCTCCAACGCTCCCGAGGCCGACGTCTACACCGTCTTCGCCCGCACCACGCCCGGCGCCGGCGCCCGCGGGGTGACCGCCTTCCTCGTCCCCGCCGACCGGCCAGGACTCACCGGCAGCCCCCTGGAGATGCTCTCACCGCACCCCATCGGCGCCCTGGACTTCGACGCCGTGCCCGTCACCGCCGCCGATGTGCTCGGCGAGGCCGACCGCGGCTTCGCCGTCGCCATGGGCACCCTCAACCTCTTCCGGCCCAGCGTCGGCGCCTTCGCGGTCGGCATGGCCCAGGCGGCGCTGGACGCCACCGTCGCCCACACCCGCCGGCGCGAGGCGTTCGACGGCAGGCTGATGGACCTTCAGGCCGTCTCCCACCAGGTCGCCGAGATGGCCCTGCGCACCGAGGCGGCCCGGCTGATGGTGTACGCGGCGGCCTCGGCGTACGACGCGGGAGCCGGCGACGTCCCCCGGCGCGCCGCGATGGCCAAACTGCTCGCCACCGAGACCGCGCAGTACGTCGTCGACACCGCCGTCCAGCTGCACGGCGCGCGCGCCCTGCGCCGCGGCCACCTCCTCGAACACCTCTACCGCGAGGTGCGCGCGCCCCGCATCTACGAAGGTGCCAGCGAGGTCCAACGGGGCATCATCGCCAAGGAGTTGTACGCCACGGCGCAGAAGGAGGACCGGTGAGCAGCGAGCGCGTCAACCCGCCCGGGCTGGCCCCGCCCACGGGCTTCACGCACGCCGTCGTCGCGGCCGGCTCCCGCGTGGTGTTCCTCGCCGGACAGACCGCCCTGGACACCGACGGCAAGATCGTCGGGGACACCCTGCCCGAGCAGTTCGAGAAGGCCCTCGGCAACCTCCTCACCGCCCTGCGCGCGGCCGGCGGCACCCCCGCCGACCTCGCCCGGGTCACCGTCTACGCCACGGACGTCGCCGCCTACCGCGTGCACGCGCGCGAACTCGGCCGGATCTGGCGGGATTCGGCGGGCCGCGACTATCCCGCGATGGCCGTCGTGGAGGTCGTACGGCTGTGGGACGAGCGGGCGCTGGTGGAACTGGACGGGTTCGCCGTACTGCCGTAGTCCGGCCCGGACGGGGGCATGACGCGCCACCGATGGGGTGACGGTCACGCCCGCCGGCCCGGACGGCGAGTACCAGTGGAAGCCCTCGATCCCCCGGAACCGGGAGGCGCTCCATGCCCGTACGCCCCGTCGCCGCCACGGTCCTCGGAGCCGTGGCCCTGCTGTGCACCGCCGTCGGCCCGGCCCGCGCCGACCCTGCCGAGCTCATCACCGTCGACCCCGTCGGCCGGATCGCGCCCGACGGCACGGTGACGCTCACGGGGAGCTACCGCTGCGCCGGCGGCACCGGACCGGTCCTCGTCAGCTCATCGCTCAGCCAGGGCGACTCCCGCCTCGAACAGGGTGTCGGCGGCAGCACGGCCCGGTGCGACGGCGCCGAGCACCGCTGGCAGAACTCCGGCAAGGTCTCCGCGGAGCCGGTGCGGTCGGGAGCGGCCCGGGTGCAGGCCACCCTCACGGAGCTGCGCCCCTCGGGCATCCTGTTGCTGCCGGCCTTCCACGCCGTGACCGACCAGGACATCACGCTCACCCAGGAGTGACACGCGGCCGCCGGCGCCGGGCGCGGAAGACCCCGGCTCAGCCGCGGCCGGTGACGTCCGGGTCCGGCGGAGCCGCTCTTCGCCCAACCACCGGAGCGCCCGGCCGGCGCAGGGCGGCGACGAACTTGTAGCGGGAACCGCGGTAGACCGAGCGCACCCACTCCACCGGGGTGCCCTCCGCGTCCCGCGAGTGCCTGGACAGCAGCAGCATCGGCAACCCCACGTCGGTCCCGAGCAGTTGCGCCTCCCGTGGGGTCGACAGCGAGGTCTCGATGGTCTCGTCGGCCTCGGTGAGATGGACGCCGTACACCTCGGCGAGCGCCGTGTAGAGCGACGGGCAGGTGTCCAGCGACCGGCGCAGGCCGGGGAAGCGGCGCACGGACAGATGGGTCGTCTCGATCGCCATCGGGTCGCCGCTGGCCAGCCGCAGCCGCTCGATGCGCAGCACGCGCTCGCCGATCGCGATGCCGAGCAGGCCCGCCAGTTTCTCGTCCGCGGGGGCCTCTCCGATGTCCAGTATCTGCGAGGCCGGGGTGAGCCCCTGGGCGCGCATGTCCTCGGTGTGCGAGGTGAGCTGGAGCGTGCGGTACAGCTTGGGCTGGGCGACGAAGGTGCCCTTGCCCTGGATCCGGTCGAGCCGGCCCTCGCCGACCAGTTCCTGGAGCGCCTGCCGGACGGTGGTGCGTGAGGTGTCGAACCGGACGGCGAGCAGACGTTCCGCGGGCATGGCCGAACCGGGCTGCAGCGCCTCGGCCATGGACAGGAGCTGCTGCTTGATCCGGTAGTACTTCGGCACGCGCGCGGTGCGGCCGGACGCCCCCCTGTAGGGCTGGGCGCTGCTGACGTCGGTGGTCATGCCTGCCTTCCCGGCTGTGTCGATGGGCTCCCGTTATAGCGACCAACTGCCCTATGGTCTAGTCCAACCGAACGGGTCGGGCGAAAGGGACGGATCGCGGACGGACGCGCTCCGGTGACTTTCTCGTAACGGCCGGGACCGGCTTCCCGAACCACCCTTGACACTCCAAAAGGTCTAGGCCAAGCTCCACCGTACTGGTCTACACCATTAGTGGCCAGGTCCCGAGCCCTACGTGCAACAGCGTCGTACGCAGGTCACCGCCGAGGGCGTGGGGGGTTAGTGGCATCCCTGAGGAGGGTGGCGTGAAGCGCAAGCTTGCGGCCGCGATCGTGATCGCGGGCATGATGGTCTCCGTGTCGGCGTGCGGCGGGGACGACGACGACAGCGGCAAGAACGCCGGACCGGACAGCTTCAAGGGCCAGACGCTCACCGTCTGGGCCATGGACGGCTCCACGCCGGACCAGTGGGTCAAGGACGTGACGGCGGCCTTCGAGAAGAAGACCGGTGCCAAGCTGAAGTTCGAGACCCAGAAGTGGGACGGGATCCAGCAGAAGATCACCACGGCCCTCTCCGAGTCCAACCCGCCGGACGTGCTGGAGGTCGGCAACACCCAGACCCCGGCCTACGCGGTCACCGGCGGCCTCGCCGACCTGAGTGACCTGAAGTCGGAAATCGGCACGGACTGGACGCCGTCGGTGTCGCAGTCCTCCGTCTACGACGGCAAGCAGTACGCGGCCCCCTGGTACTTCACCAGCCGCGTGGTCATCTACAACAAGAAGATCTGGGCCAAGGCCGGTATCAAGGACACCCCGAAGACCCGGGACGAGTTCTTCAAGGACCTGGACACCATCGGCAAGAAGACCGACGCCGAGCCGATCTACCTGCCCGGTCAGAACTGGTACCTCCTCGATGGCATGATCATCGGCCAGGGCGGCGACCTGGTGAAGAAGGACGGCGACAAGTACGTCTCCAACCTCGACGACCCGAAGGTCGCCAAGGCCATGGAGATCTACAAGAAGTACCAGTCCTACTCCAAGGCCCCCAAGGACAAGGACGAGGCCAACCCGCAGCAGGCCGAGGTCTTCGCCAAGGGCAAGACCGGCGCGTTCATCGGCATGGGCTGGGAGGCCGGTACGGCCGTCACCGCCAACAAGGCCATCGAGAAGGACCTCGGCTACTTCCCGATCCCCGGCGCCACCGCGGACAAGCCCGAGAGCGTCTTCCTCGGCGGCTCCAACCTGGCCGTCGCCCAGGGCAGCAAGAAGCAGGCCCTGGCCAAGGAGTTCCTGAAGATCGCCCTGTCCGACCAGTACGAGGGCGAACTGGCCAAGCTCAACGGCGTCATCCCGAACAAGAAGGCCCTGGAGACCAACCTCAAGGGCAACGCCGTCGCCGAGGCCATCGCTCCGGGTGCCGCGGTCGGTGGCACCACCCCGCTGATCCCCGAGTGGGGCGCGGTGGAGAACAACCCCAACCCGATCAAGTCCTACATGACCGCCGTGCTGAACGGTAAGTCCCCGGCGGACGCCGCCAAGCAGGTCGAGGGCGACATCAACAAGCGCCTGGCCCAGGAGAACTGACGGCCGCGCCGGGGGCGCCCCTCGGGGCGCCCCCGGCACACCTGTGCCGTCGTACGGCCCCGGACGCCGTGCGCACGGCCGAGGAAGTCCTACGTACGGCCACGGAAGAGATGACAACGCATGTCAGTGCAGACCGAAGGCACGGACACGGCCGGGGAGCCCGCTGTCCGCAAGGCCCGGGTGCCGGCCCCGCCGCGAGGTGACAGCCGCACCCCCGGGGGTCCCTCCCGGAGGGGCGCCGCCGCCCCCTACCTGCTCCTGCTGCCCGCACTGCTGGCCACAGTGGTCCTGCTCGGCTGGCCTCTGGTCAAGAACGGCATGCTGTCGTTCCAGAACCTCAACGCGCGGCAGCTCATCCAGCACCTCACCGAGTGGAACGGCGTCGACAACTACCGGGAGGTGCTGACCGGCGGGGACTTCTGGCACGTCGTCGAGCGCTCCATCGTCTTCACCGCCGTCAACGTCGTACTGATCATGGTGCTGGGCACCCTGATCGGGCTGCTGCTGGCGCGGCTCGGCAAGAAGATGCGGCTGCTGCTCATGCTCGGTCTCGTCCTCGCCTGGGCCATGCCGGTCATCGCGGCCACCACCGTCTACCAGTGGCTGTTCGCCCAGCGCTTCGGCGTCGTCAACTGGGTGCTGGACAAGCTCGGCTGGCACTCCATGGCCGACCACAACTGGCTGGAGACCCAGTTCTCCACCTTCGCCGTGGTCGCCCTGCTCATCGTCTGGCAGTCCATACCCTTCGTGGCGATCAACCTCTACGCGGCCACCACCACGATCCCCCGGGAGCTGTACGAGGCCGCCTCGCTGGACGGCGCCGGCGCGTGGAAGAGCTTCACCTCGGTGACCCTGCCCTTCCTGCGGCCCTTCCTGTACGCGACGACCTTCCTCGAGGTCATCTGGGTCTTCAAGGCGTTCGCGCAGATCTTCGCGCTGAACGAGGGCGGCCCGAACCACCTCACCGAGACCCTGCCGATCTACGCCTACGTCGAGGGCGTCGGCAACCAGCACTTCGGTGTCGGCGCGGCGATCTCCTTCCTGACCATTCTGGTCCTGCTCGTCATCACGTCGTACTACCTGCGCCTGGTACTCAAGCAAGAGGAGGACGAGCTGTGAAGCGCTCGCTCTTCGGCCGTCTCTGGCCCAACGCGATCGCCGTCGTCCTCTTCGTCGGCTTCGTGTTCCCCGTGTACTGGATGTTCGCCACGGCCTTCAAGCCGACCGGCGACATCATCGCCGACGACCCGGTGTGGTTCCCGACGCACGCCACGCTCGACCACTTCAAGAAGGCGGTCGACGCCGACCACTTCTGGACCCTGGTCCTCAACTCGGTCACCGTCACGGTGCTGTCGGTCCTGCTCTCGCTCGTCATCGCGCTGTTCGCCGCCTTCGCGCTGGCCCGCATGCGGTTCAAGGGCCGCCGCGGATTCATCGTGACGTTCATGCTGGCGCAGATGGCTCCCTGGGAAGTCATGATCATCGCCATCTACATGCTCGTCCGCGACAACGACATGCTGGACAGCCTGGTCCCGCTCACCGTCATCTACATGATGATGGTGCTCCCGCTGACCGTCCTGACGCTGCGCGGCTACGTCGCCGCCGTACCCAAGGAACTGGAGGAGTCGGCGATGGTCGACGGCTGCACCAGGACCCAGGCGTTCATCAAGGTGATCTTCCCGCTGCTCGCCCCCGGCCTGATGGCGACCTCGCTGTTCGGCTTCGTCACCGCCTGGAACGAGTTCCCGCTCGTCCTGATCCTCAACAAGGACATCGAGGCGCAGACCCTGCCGCTGTGGCTGTCGCAGTTCCAGACCGCCTTCGGCGACGACTGGGGCGCCACCATGGCCGCCTCCTCCCTGTTCGCGCTGCCCATCCTGATCCTCTTCATCTTCCTGCAACGCAAGGCTGTCAGCGGTCTGACCGACGGCGCCGTGAAGGGATGACGCCCCGATGACCACCATCGCCACCACCGCTTCCGGCAGCGGCTCCGCCGCGGGCGACACCCTCACCCGCGACGCCCTCGCGGTCCTCCAGCCCGGGTTCGACGGCACCACCGCCCCCGACTGGGTGCGCCGCCGCATCGGCGAGGGCCTCGCCTCCGTCGCCCTGTTCGGCCGCAACGTCGTCAGCGAGGACCAGGTCACCGCCCTCACCGGCCGGTTGCGCGCCGAACGCGACGACCTGCTGGTCGCCATCGACGAGGAGAGCGGCGACGTCACCCGCCTCGACGTGCGCACCGGTTCCTCCTTCCCCGGCAACCACGCCCTCGGCGCCGTCGACGACCCCGACCTCACCCGGGCCGTCTCCCGCGAGCTGGGCCGCCGCCTGGCCGCCTGCGGCGTCAACTTCGACTGGGCGCCGTCCGCCGACGTCAACGCCAACCCGGACAACCCCGTCATCGGCGTCCGCTCGTTCGGCGCGAGCCCCGGCCTGGTGGCCCGGCACACCGCCGCCTGGGTCGAGGGCCTGCAGTCCACCGGCGTCGCCGCCTGCACCAAGCACTTCCCCGGACACGGCGACACCAACGTCGACTCCCACCACGCCGTACCCCGCATCGACGTCGACGCCGACACCCTCTACGAGCGCGAACTGCCCCCCTTCCGCGCGGCGATCGCCGCCGGCACCCGGGCGATCATGAGCGCCCACATCCTCGTCCCGGCCCTCGACCCGGACCGCCCCGGCACCCTCTCTCGGCGCGTCCTCACCGACCTGCTGCGCGGCGAACTCGGCTACCAGGGCCTGATCGTCACCGACGGCATGGAGATGCGGGCCATCTCCGGCACCTACGGCCTGGCACACGGGGTCGTCCTCGCCATCGCGGCCGGCGCCGACGCGATCTGCGTGGGCGGCGGACTGTGCGACGAGGACACCGTGCTGAGCCTCAGGGACGCGCTCGTGGCCGCCGTACGCTCCGGTGAACTGCCCGAGGAACGGCTCGCCGACGCCGCGGCCCGGGTGCGCGACCTGGCCGCCTGGACCGCCGCGGCCCGCGGTGACGCGGAGAAGACCGCGGCCGCCCCGGAGATCGGCCTGGTCGCGGCCCGCCGCGCGCTGACCGTGACGCGCGCCGGCACCGCCGCACCGGTCACCGGGCCGGTCCACGTCGCCCAGTTCAACCCGGCCCCCAACATCGCCGTCGGCGACCAGACCCCGTGGGGCGTCGCCGCCGAGCTGGAGCGGCTGCTGCCGGGCACCGACTCCGCCTCCTTCACCGGTGAGAACGCCGGAGAAGCCGTCCTCGCCGCGGCTGGCGGGCGCCGGATCGTCGCCGTGGTCCGCGACGAGCACCGGCACGACTGGATGCGCTCGGCCCTCGACACCCTGCTCGCCGCCCGCCCCGACACCGTCGTCGTGGAGATGGGGCTGCCGCAGGCCACCCCGCGCGGCGCCCTGCACATCGCCACCTACGGCGCCGCCCGCGTCTGCGCAGTGGCGGCGGCCGAGGCCGTCCTCGCCGGCTGACCGGCCGTCCCGGCCGCCCGCCCCTCCCCGCGGGCGGCCACTCTTCATTCTTTCCCTGAGGGAACCCGCTGGTTCTCTCCCCGAGGGAACCCGCTGGCCTTTTCGCGCTCCGGCGCTTGCCACCGGCACATGTCTCACGTCCGACCCCAAGGTGTTGTCGTCCCGATCACCCCGGAGTGAACGCATGCACACGCCCGCCCCCTACCTCCACCGTGCGGCGACCGGCCGCCCCTACTTCAGTGCCGACGGCGAGACCTACCTCGCCCCGACCCCCCTGCGCGACCTCGCCAAGACCCAGCCGCTGCGTGTGCTCTCGGAGGAGGACCTCGCGTTCTGGCAGACCTACGGCTACGTCGTCGTACGCGAGGCCATCACCCCCGGCGAGGCGAAACAACTCCTCGACTTCGCCTGGCGGTTCCAGGGGCTCGACCCCGACCGTCCCGACACCTGGTACGAGGAGCCGGAGTTCCGCTCCGAACTCGACCGGCACCTCTACATCTACGGCTTCGTCGAGGCGTACCACCACCAGCTCATCTGGGACAGCCGGCAGAACCAGCGGGTCTACGACGCCTTCGTGGACGTCTGGGACACCCCCGAGCTGTGGGTCACCCTCGACCGGCTCAACCTCAACCCGCCCAACATACGCACCCGTTCCCGCTCCCTGATCGAGCCCACCGACGAGGGCTTCGACATCGAGCTGCACTGGGACGTCGACACCGCCCTCGCCGTACTGCCGCAGCGCGTCCAGGGCATCATCGCGCTCACCGACACCCGCCCCGAACTCGGCGGCTTCCAGTGCGCCCCGGAACTCTTCCGCCGCTTCGAGGAGTGGCGCATCGCCCAGCCGTCCGGCCGCGACCCGGTCCGGCCCGCCGTCGACCGTGCCGAGTTCCCGGTCGTCCGCCCCTACCTTCAGGCCGGCGACCTGCTGATCTTCAACGGGCTGCTCGCCCACGGAGTGGGCCCCAACCTCTCTGACAACGCTGTCCGGGCCGTCCAGTACCTGTCGATGATGCCCGCGCTGGAGGAGCACACGGCCCTGCGCGACTCCCGCGTGGACTCCTGGCGCACCCTCGCCACCCCCGACTGGAACGCCACCCTGCTCGGCGACGCCCGCGAACCGGAGGCCCTCCGCTACGGCCCCGCCGAACTGAACGGCCTGGGACGCAAGCTGCTCGGCCTCGACTCCTGGGCCGCGGAAGGCGCCCGGTGAACCGGATCTGCCTGTGCCTGCCCACCAACCGGGCCTGCTCCGCCACCATCACCGCCCTGCACGCCGAGGCCGGCCACGCCGCCCGCCGGTTCGGCGCCGACGTGCGGCTGCTGATCCTGGACTCCGCCGACGACCGCACCCGGGCCGCCCACACCCGCACCGTCGCGGCCCTGCCCCCGGAACCGGGCGTGAGCGTCCACCACCTCGACGAGGAAGCCCAGCGGGACTTCCTGCGCCGGGCCATCCGGACGGCCGGCCTGCCCGAGCCCGACCGGCTGCTCCGCCTCATGCTCCCGCCCGCCGTTTCCTACGGCGCCTGCACCAACCGTGCCTTCCTGCTGGCCGCCGCCCTCGGCTGCCACTCCGTGCACCGCCGGGACTCCGACAGCACCTACCAGTTCCACGCCGGACAACCGGTGTTCCCCGTCCACCACGAGCTGCCCTGGCTGGGCCGTCCGGCCGCCGAGGCGTCGGCCGCCGTCACGCGCACGGACCTCGACCCGGCCCTCGGCCACCGTCCGGTGTCGCTCGCCGGCGCCTCCTTCATCGGCGAACTCTCCGTCGATCTGGGCGAGATGCGGCGCCTGGACGAAGGTGTCTACCACGACGTGGTCGGCCTGTGGGCACCCGCCGGCGTCTCACCGGAGCAACGGCGCGAGCTGGTCGAGGAGTCCTTCACCGGAGCGGGCACCGCTGCCTTCACCGGCGACCACTCCACCCTGGCCCTCGTGGACCCGATGCGGGTCGACATGTGCAACATCGCCCTCCACCACGACGTGTACGAGCGGCTCCCGCTGCCCCCGGCGACCGACACCATCGGCAGCGACTACTTCCTCACCCACCTGGTTCACGACGCCACGCTGCCCGGCATCCTGCACAACCGGCACATCGAGAACTTCTACACCCCCGAACGCCGCACCGACGCGGGCTTCCTGGCCTACCAGACCCGCTTCGTGAAGTTCCTGCTGTCGATGCTGTACTTCCACCACGTCTACGACCGGATGGCCGCCGAGGGCGACGGGCTCCTCGACGACCGGCAGCGGGTCAGGCCCGACCGGATCGTGGAGTTCCTGCGGGAGAGCACCCGCTTGGACCGCGCCGAGAACGAGTGGCGCCTGGACCGGGTGGACACCGCCTACCGGAAGCTCGGGGGACGGTACGCGACCGTCGCCGACCGGCTCGCCGCGCGACGCGTTGAACTGCTCGACCAGGCGGAGCGGGACATCGAGGACTTCGCCCACCTGATCGAGGCGTGGCCGTCACTGATAGAGGCGGCCCGCACATGAACAGCCCGCACCTGAACAGCCCGCACCTGAACAGCCCGCACAGGAGCGCCCCGAAGGGGCGCGGGGAACTGCGCGACCAGCCCCAGTGGCCCCGCGGCCGCCCGACGACGGAACACGGCTCGCCCACCGGCGCACCGGGCCCCGGCCCCGCACCCGGCACCCCCCTCACCACCGCCCTGGCCACCGCCGACACCGACCGCATCATCTACGACCTCACCGGCATCGAGCACCAATACGACGCCCTGCTGGCCGAGTTGCCCGGCACCGACGTCCGCTTCGCCCTCAAGGCATGCCCCGTCGACGAGGTCCTGCGCTGCCTGGCGGAGCGCGGTGCGGGATTCGACGCGGCGAGCCCCGCCGAGATCAGGCAGGCACTGGACACCGGCGTCCACGCCGACCGCGTCCACTACGGCAACACCGTCAAGTCCGACCACGACATCGCCGAGGCCCACCGGCTGGGTGTGCGCACCTTCGCCACCGACAGCGTCGAGGACGTCACCGCGATCGCCGCCCGCGCCCCCGGCGCCCGGGTGTTCTGCCGCCTGGCCACCAGCGGGGAGGGCGCCCTGTGGGGCCTGAACCACAAGTTCGGCTGCGCCCCAAACGACGCCGTCCGTGTCCTGGCCACGGCCCGCGCGGCCGGCCTGGTCCCGGCCGGCCTGTCCGTGCACGTCGGCTCCCAGCAGATGACCGGCGAGGCATGGCAGCAGGCCCTGGACTCCCTCGCCGGGACGCTGATGGCGCTGGACGGGCTGGGGATCGTGCCGGACCACGTCAACCTCGGCGGCGGCCTGCCCGCGCGCGGCTACCTCGACCGGCACGGCAACCCGCTCGACCCGCCGCTGGACAAGATGTTCGCGGTGATCCGCGAGGGCATGGAGCGGCTGAACGGCCTGACCGCCGCCCCGCTCGGCCTCGTCATGGAGCCGGGACGCCACCTGGTCGCCGACCACGGCGCGGTCCGGGCCCATGTGTACCGGCTGACCGAACGGGCCCAGCCGGACGGGACGCGGGCCCGCTGGCTGTACCTGAGCGCGGGGAAGTTCAACGGCCTGTACGAGATGGACCAGGTGCGTCACCGGCTGGTCTTCCCCGCGCAGGCGGACGAGACCGACGAGGCGTACGTGTCCGCCGTCGTCGCCGGCCCCACCTGCGACAGCGACGACGCCTACGGCGGCGGACGGCACCCGGTGCGCGTGCCCCGCGCCGTGGCCTCCGGCGACCCGGTCTGGATCCTGTCCGCCGGCGCCTACGCCACCAGCTACACGACCCAGGGCTTCAACGGCATCCGCCCGCTGCCGTGCGTGTGCACACGCGGTCCGGAAGGACACCACTGAGATGACAGACCTCATACGGGGCATCACCGAGGCCGACTGGCCCCGGCTGGCGGCCCTGGAGAGCGAGGCGTACGCGGATCTCTCCCTCGCCGAGGGCGAGGAACTCCTGCGCTCCCGGGCGAGCGCCTCGGCCGGCACCTGCTTCGTGCTCGAGCTCGACGGCCGGCTCGCCGGCTATGTCCTCGCCCTGCCCTACCCCCGGTTCCGCTGCCCCGACCTGACCCGCCCTGAACAGGCCGTCCACCACACCACCAACCTCCACCTGCACGACCTCGTCGTCGGCGCTCCGCTGCGGCGCCGGGGACTGGGCACCCGGCTGGTGCGCAGGCTGACCGGGGCGGCCCGCGCCCGCGGCTTCACGACCATCTCGCTGGTCGCCGTCGCGGACAAGGAGCCGTTCTGGCGCGCCAACGGCTACCGCCCCCACCCGGCGGCCCCGGTCCCGCCGGACTACGGCGGCGGCGCGGTCTACATGACGGCCCCGGTGGCCGCCGTACCCCACCCGTACCAGGCCCGGGAGGCCGTCTGATGCCCGAGCTGCCCTTCCCCCGCGCCAAGTGGTCCATCGCGGCGCTGTTCTGCTTCCTCGGATTCCAGTACGGCACCTGGATCTCCCGCCTGCCCGCGCTGAAGACCCGGCTGGACCTGGGCGCCGGCGAGGTGGGCCTGCTGCTGATGGCCTGCGGGGCCGGCGCGGCGGCCTCCTTCCCCCTGGTCGCCGTCCTCATGCGCCGGCTCGGCTCCCGGCGCCTGTCCCTCGTGTCCGCCGGGTGCCTGATCGCGGTCCTGGCGGCCCTGGCGGCCGCACCGAACTATCCGCTGGCGCTGCTCGCCGTGTGCGCCGACGGAGTCGCCGTCGGCTGCCTCAACGTCGCGATGAACGCGCAGGGCGCCGCGCTGGAGAAGGCGTACGACCGCACCGCGATGTCCCAGCTGCACGCCACCTTCAGCGCCGGTCTGCTCGCCGCCGCCCTGCTGGCCTCCGGCGCCACCACCCTGACCGGCTCCGTACCGGCCCACTTCACCGTCGCCGGGGTCCTGCTGCTGCTCCTGCTCGGCGGCGCCCGGCCGGGCCTGCTGCCCGGCCAGGAGCCGGGCGCCGCCGCCCCGGACGAGCCGAAGCGGCGCGTGGGCCGCGCCCTCACCTCCGGCACGACCCTCCTCATGGGCTGCGCCATGGCCTTCGGCACGATCACCGAGGGCGCGATGAACGACTGGTCGACGCTCTATCTGAAGGACGTCGTCAAGGCGTCGGCGAGCGTCGCCCCGCTCGGCATCGCGGTCGTCTCCGTGATGATGCTGCTGGCCCGGGTGTGCGCGGACCGCTGGCGCACCCGCTGGGGCGACGGACGCGTCGTGCGCACCGGCAGCGCGGTGGCCGCCGCCGGCCTGGCCCTCGCCCTGCTCGCCGGCGGAGTGGTCCCCACGCTGCTCGGCTTCGCCTGCGTCGGTCTCGGTGCGGCCGCCGTCACCCCGTGCGTGTACGTGGCGGCGGCCGAACGCGGCTCGGACGCCCTCGCCCTGGTCGCCGCGATGGGTACCACCGGTCTGCTGGGCGGGCCGGCGCTGATCGGTTTCGTGGCGGGCGCGGCGAGCCTGACCATCGGCATGGCCGCGGTGGCCGTCTCGGCCCTGATCGTCACGGTGACCGCCTTCTGGATCCCGTGGCGGTCCCGGGTCACCGCGCTGGTCGACACCTGAGCCGGCGACCCGCCGCGGCGCCGGCCGCCCTGGACGCCCTCACTGTCTTTCGTGGGGGCCCGGCGTCCGTGCCGCGGACTCCTCGTCCCAGGAGGCGGTGTCCAGCCGGGCGGAGTCGAGGAGGTGCTCGCCGTAGAGGTCCTGGAGCCAGTTGGTCTGGTAGATGGTGTCCAGGTAGCGCTCGCCGAGGTCGGGCGCCACGGCCACCGCGGTGAGGTCGTTCCTGTCGTGCCGGGCCAGCCAGTCCGACGCCGCGCTGACCACCGTCCCCGTGGAGCCGCCGAACAGGAAGCCCCGCCTCGCCAACCGGTGGCAGGTGCGGATGGTGTCCGCCTCCTCCACCCGGATCACCTCGTCCACGTACGAATCGTCGAGCAGCGGCGGACGCATGCTCATGCCCAGACCGGGGATCATCCGGCGGCCGGGCTTGCCACCGAAGGCCACGGAGCCGACGCTGTCCACGGCGACGATCCGCACCGGCCGGTGCCACTGGCGGAAGTAACGCGCGCAGCCCATCAGCGTCCCGGCCGTGCCCGTCCCGAGGAACAGCACGTCCAGGCGCGGGAACTGGCCGGCGATCTCCGGCGCCGTCGTGCGGTAGTGCGCCCGCCAGTTCCCCGCGTTGGTGTACTGGCTCAGCCACACGTACCGCTCGTCGGAGGCGCACAGCGCGCGGACGTATTCGAGCCGTGTGCCCAGGAACCCGCCGTTGGTGTCCAGGTCGGTCACGACGTGCACCTGGCTGCCGAGGGCCTCCATCAGCAGCTTGGTCGACAGGTTGCAGCGCGGGTCGGTGACGCACAGGAACCGGTGGCCCTTGCTCGCGGCGATCATGCTGAGCGCGACGCCCAGGTTTCCGGAGGAGGACTCGACGAGGATGGAATCCGGTGTCAGGCTTCCGTCCCGCTCGGCGCTCTCCACCATCTCGTTGGCGGCCTTCAACTTGATGGAGCCGGCGAAGTTGAAGCCCTCACACTTGAGATAGAGGCGGCATCCGAATATCGACTCCAGATCGACGAAGAGTTCCCCCTCGTTGAAGGAGTGGGGAGCGGAGATGACGGGCACGGCAGACCTCCTGATACCAGGGCTGAGGGCAACGGCCTCAGCCGTACCGGCGCAGGTCGTGGAAGAAGTCCTCGATGAGGCGGAGCTGGCCCGCCCGGGCCACTTGGTCGTAGACGTACTTGCCGACGGCCAGGTCGAGGACGCCCAGGCCGAAGGGGGAGAAGATCACCGGCTGGTCCTGGGGCGGGGCGGCCCGGCCCAGCATCACGTCGTTGAGTGTGCCGTTGAGGAAGTCGCGGTTGCCCGTGCGCTGCTCGGCCAGGTGGGGCGAGGTCTCCGCCTTCAGGCAGTGCTCGACGTCGTCGACGAAGTTCGCCGAGGCGAGCAGGACCTCGGGGGCCAGGTCGCGCAGGGACACGTGCAGGACCAGCGGGTTGTGGGTGAACCAGCCCGGGGCCGTGACGTGCGGCCGGCCGGCGATGGTGGCGAAGACCACCAGATCGCTGGAGCGGATGAGGCTCTCCGCGCTGTCGTGGACGACGACCGGCTCGCCGGCACCGGACTGCCGCAGGTAGCCGCAGAAACCCTCGGCGCTGTCGGCGGACAGGTCGTGCACGCCGATCGCGTCGAAGGTCCAGCCGGTACGGGCCAGGAAGGTGTGGATGTAGCGGGCGATCAGGCCCGTACCGCAGAACCCGACGCGGCGGGGCCGTGGCCGGTTGCGGCTGAGCCAGTCCGCCGCCAGCGCCGCGGACGCGGCCGTCCTGGTCGCGCTGATGATGGAGCTCTCCAGGCAGGCGAAGGGGTAGCCGGTGTCGTGGTCGTTGAGGATGAGCACCGCGGAGGCCCTCGGAAGCCCGGCCTTCACGTTCTCCGGGAAGCTGGAGATCCACTTCAGGCCGTCCACGTGGACCGACCCGCCGATGGACGCCGGCAGCGCGATGATCCGGGCCGTCGGACGGTCGGGGAAGCGCAGGAAGTACGACGGCGGGTTGACCGAGTCCCCGGCGCCGTGCAGCCGGTAGGTGGCCTCGACCAGCTCCACGAGCTGTTTCTCGGATCCCTCCAGCGCCTTCTTCACCTGCTCACCGGAGATCACGGCGAAGCTCGGTACCGAGGGCGGTTCCGATCCCGCCGCCCGGTCGGTGGTCGACAGCAGATCCGTCATCGCCGGCTCCCTTCGGGCGCGGGGCAGCCGTCGGCCAGGCGCAGCGGCTCGGCCATGCCGACCAGGATCCGCCGCTCGCCGGTGAAGGGCTCCCTGCTGTGCGCGGTGCGGATGTTGTCCACGAGCATCAGGTCACCGGCCTGCCAGGGCTCGCGCCGGGTGTGCTCCTCGTAGGTGGCGTTGATGACCTGGACGACGTCCTCGCCGATCACGGTGCCGTCCCCGCAGCGGGTGTTGAACGGCAGCCCGTCCGCGCCGTACTCGTCCACCAGGTACTCCCGCACCTCCGGGGCCAGCGTCCACTCGTTGAGGAAGGCGATCTGGTTGAACCAGCAGCGCCTGCCCGTGAGCGGGTGCCGTACGACGGCGCCGCGGCGCTGCTCGGTGTGCAGGGAGCCGTCGGCCTGCCAGGTGAAGTCGATGGCGTGAGAACGGCAGTAGCGCTCGATCCCGGCGCGGTCGTCGGTTCCGAACGACTCCGCCAGGGACGCCCCGATCTCGTCGGTGTAGGTGCGGGTCAGCAGCCAGCCCTCCCGCTCGAACCGTTCCGTCAGCTCGGCGGGCAGGGCCTTCAGGACCTGTTCGGCGTCGGCCACCGCCGTCGCCCCGCCCTGCTCGGGTGCGGTCAGGCACGCGAACAGCATCAGGCCGGGCACCTCCAGCGGGTAACTCAGCTCGTGGTGCATGCACATCGGCTGGTTGGCGGGCCAGGGCGTGGAGGAGTACAGCCCGGGGCCCTCGGCCTCGCGGGGGGCGAACGCCTCCGTCTCCGTCATGAGCCCGCCGGACAGCCGCGCGAAGACGGCACCGACCTGGTCCGCGTCCGTCAGGCCGAGGCCGCGTACCAGCAGCGCCCCGTGCTCGGTGACCTGCGCGCGCAACGCCTCGCGGTAGTCGGCCGCCCAGCTCGCGGCGTCGCCCGGCGGATCGACACGCAGCAGCGCGGGCCGGTCCGGCCGCAGCTCCACATCGAGCGGTGCTGCCAGGGATGAGGACGGCATCTCGGTTTCCTTTCGGTAGCCCGTCGGGTGGAGGAACGGGCCTCAGGTGGAGGCCAGGGGTACGGCCGCGCCCAAGACGGCCTGTGCCGCCTCGGCCGGGCGGGTGCGCAGGAAGTAGTGGCCCCCGTCGGCCAGCTCGTGCAGGTCGACGTGCTCGGCCAGCAGCAGCCAGTCGCGGTGGCGTTCGGCGTGGCCGGCCGTGTGCGGGTCGTCGGCCGCGACCACCACCGAGACCGGGACGGACAGCCTGGCCGGCGGCGGGGACTCCAGGGCCGCCAGGAAGAAGCGGTGCGCGGCCAAGCAGTCGTGCCGGTAGGCGGCACCGATGTGTTCGGCGTGCCGCTCGTTCAGTTCGGCGAGTTCCGTGTAGCCGCTGTCCGCGGTCAGTCCCGCCGCGATCTCCGCGTCGCTGCGGCTCATCAGATCGGCGATGGCGGCGCTCCGCTCGGCGACGGTGCCCAGCAGTTGCGCGCCGAGGAACACCCGCGTCACCCGCACACCCCGCTCCTGGAGCCTGCGCGCCGTCTCCAGGGCCGGTGCCGCGCCCGACGAGTGGCCCCACAGCATGACCCGGGTCAGGCCGCGCGCCGCGATCTCGGCGGCGACCTGGTCGGCCACCTCCGCGACCGACGCGAACGGCGCACGGCGGGCGGCCAGGTCGTGACCGGGCAGATCCACCGCGAGGACCGCAAGGCCGCTGCCCGCCAGCGCCGACCCCAGCGGCCGGTAGTTGACGGCGTTGCCGCCCGCGTAGGGGAAGCACACCAGCGCGCTCTCCGGCGCACCGGCCGCCTCCGACACGGGCTGGAGCAGCTCCGGGCGCTGTCGGACGGTGCCGTCGAGGACGGCGGCCAGGTCGGCGAGCACCGGGTGGCGGGTGATGTCCTTCAGGGAGACCGCGCGGTCGAGGGCGACGCTGAGTCTGACGGCCGTCAGGGAGGTGCCCCCGGAGTCGAAGAAGTGGTCCGTCCGGCCGATCCGGTGCTCGGGCACGCCCAGCAGCTCGGCCCAGGCCGCCGCCAGCCTCCGTTCGGTCGGGCTGAGCTCGGCCCTGTCCGCCCCGTCCGCCGCGGTGTTCTGCGCGTCCTGCGCCTCCAGCTGGGCCTGTGCGGTCAGGGCCTTGCGGTCGATCTTGCCGTTGGCGGTCAGCGGCAGACCGTCCCGCCAGTGGAAGGCCGAGGGGACCATGTAGGCGGGCAGCGCCGCCGCGAGCGCCTCGCGCAGCACGTCCGGCTGGTGCCGCCTGCCGCTGTGGAAGGCGATCAGATGCTTGTTCCCGCCGCCCAGCTCGACGACGACCACCGCACCGTCGCGCACCCCGTCCACCCGCAGCAGGGTGTTCTCGATCTCACCGATCTCGATCCGGAAGCCGCGGATCTTGACCTGGTTGTCCCGGCGGCCGAGGAACTCCAGCTTGCCGCCGGGGTGCCAGCGGCCCCGGTCGCCGCCCAGATAGAGCCGCTCGCCGGGCCGGTACGGGTCCGTGCGGTAGCACTCCCGGGTCCGCTCGGGGTCGTTGACGTACCCGCGGCCCACGCAGACCCCGGAGAACGCGATCAGTCCCGGGGCGCCCAGGGGCACCAGCGACAGGTGCTCGTCCACGACGTAGACGCGTACGTTGTTCACCGCACGGCCCAGCAGGACGCGGTCGGGCACCGTGTTCAGGACCTCGTGGTTGGTGTCGTCCGAGGTCTCGGTCAGGCCGTAGGCGTTGAGCAGCCTGATCCCCGGCTGGATCGCGAACCAGCGCTGGACCAGCTCCCGCTTCAACGCCTCACCGGTCACCGACACACAGCGCAGGTCCGGCAGGGCGCGGGGGTGCTGTTCGAGGTAGGAGGCCACGACCTCCAGGTAGGAGGGCACGACCTGGGCCACAGCGACCCGGCCGCGCACCAGCGTGTCGACGAACCGCTCCACGTCCACGACCACGTCCTGGCCGACCAGCAGGGTCCGCCCGCCGACCAGCAGCGCCGACACCAGCTGCCACAGCGAGATGTCGAAGCACTGCGGGGCCGTCTGCGCCACCACGGACCCCTCGCCGATCCCCAGATCGTCGATCTTGGCGAACAGGTGGTTGAGCATGCCCGCGTGCTCGCACATCGCCCCCTTCGGCTCGCCGGTGGAGCCGGAGGTGAAGTAGATGTAGGCCAGCCGGCCCGCCTCCACCGGCACACCCGGGTCGTCGTCCGCGTGAGGTTCCGCGTACGCCGTCTCGACCAGCAGTTTCTCGGTCCCCGGTACGGTGGTCAGCGCCTCGTCCAGAGTCTCGGTGCTGCCGGACTCGGTGAGGACCAGCCGGCATTCCGCCCGCGCCAGCATGGCCGCGATCCGGCCGGCCGGGAAGTGCGGCTCGATCGGCAGGTAGGCGCCGCCCGCCTTGAACACAGCCAGCGTCGCCGCCAGCCAGTCGAGGTTGCGTTCGGTGACGACGGCGACCACGTCCTCGCCGCCCAGCCCCCGCTCCAGCAGGGCCCGCGCCAGCCGGTTGGCGCGCGCGTTCAGCTCGCCGTACGTCCACTCACGCTCGCCGTGCACCGCGGCCACCATGTGCGGATGCGCCCGGACCCGCTGCTCGAACAGCTCGTGCGCGCGGGCGTCCGGCAGCGCCCGACGGGGCCCCGCCAGCCCTTCCAGCTGCTCCCGCACCTCCCCGGCCGACAGCAGACTCTGCTGGGTGTGGTCGGTGTCCGGGCCGGCCGCCAGCAGGCGGAGCGCCTTCAGGTGGTAGCCGGCGATCCGGCTCGCGCCGTCGGCGTCCAGCACGTCCGAGCGGCAGCGCAGGCGCAGCACCAGCCGTCCGCCCCGGTCGCACCAGCGCACATGCAGCACACCGTCGTCGGCGTGCGCCTCCTCGGCGCCCATAGGGCCGAACACCACCTCGTACGACGGCTCGGTCACCCCCAGCTCCCGCCGCAGCTCCGGCACCGGGAACTCCCGGTGCGCCAGCACCTCCGCCTCGGCGTGCTCGGCGGCCGACACCAGGGCCCGCCAGGACCCCGGGGGCACCTCCAGACGGCACGGCAGCGGCTCGCCGCGCACTCCCGCGGTGTAACCCGTCACCACCTCGTCCTCGCCGGACAGCGCGGCCAGTACCTTCGCGTGCGCCGCCAGCAGCAGCGAACTGAGTTGCAGCCCGGACCGCCGCACCAGCGCGCGCACCGAGGTCGCCACGTCGTCCGGGACCGCCACCTCCTGCTCCAGCGTGCCCGGCACCGGTTCCCGGACCCAGCGCGGCACGGCGGTGCCGCCTCCGGCGGTCAGTGCACGGCGCCAGAACTCCCGGTCAGCTTCCACGCGCGTTCCCATCGAATGGCCTTCCTCAGCTCTTGGCAGCCGCAGTGGCGCTGGTGGTCCGCACGGCCCTGCCCGGGGCGCCGGGCCGGCTGCCGGTCTCGGGCATCTCCACGGCCGGGTTGCCGCCCCACTGTGCGTTCGGGGGGACTTCCTCGCCCTTCATGAGGAAGGAGTCGGGCGCCAGCACCGAGCCGTCGCCCATGGTCACGCCGTAGTGCACATGGGCGGCCACGCCCAGCGTGCAGCCGGCGCCCAGCGTGATGCCGTCGGACTTGAAGGTGCCGTCCTCCTGCGAGTGGCACTGGATCTTGGTGCCGGCGTTGAGGGTGCACTCGTCGCCGATGACCGCGAGGGTCCGGTCGGTCACGTAGCAGCCGTCGTCGAACACCCTGCTGCCGATGCGGACGCCCATCAGGCGCCAGACGAGAGCCTTGAAGGGTGTGCCGTTGAAGATGTTCAGCCAGTGTGAGGGGACCTTCCACAGGCGCTCGATCTGCCAGAACCTGCGGTCGTAGATGGAGCACAGATCGGGGCTCAGCCTGCGGAACCTCAGCAGGCAGCGTTCCAGCAGGATGTAGTACGCGGTGGACAGCGCCAGTGTCAGCGCCAGATAGACGGCGATCACGACGTCCCCGATCACGCCGTACAGGTCGATGGAGGCGAGGGCGAGCAAGGTGAGCCCGAAGGTGTGCAGCCAGCGTGCGAACAGCATCAGGGCCATCGAGCGGAGGTTGTACCGGTTCTTCGCGGCGAGACGGGTGCGCAGCGTCTCGCCCGACCTGAGGTGGTCGAACCGTGAGTCGCGGTCCACCGAGCGCGGAATCTCGAAGGACGGCGAACCGAGGAGCCCCACGCCTTCGCGGACCTCGCCGTCGAGGGGAATCATCACCTTCGTCGCGAGGAGGCAGTTGTCACCCGTCCTGCCGCCCGCGGGATAGGCAATGTTGTTGCCCAGGAAATTGCGCGGCCCGATCGTCACCCGGGAAAGCCGGAAGGACGTACTGGAGTAGTCCGCGTTGACCACGGAAAGACCGTCGGCCACCATCGTTCCGGTGCCGACGGACACCAGCAACGGAGTTTCGTGCGCCATTTCCGTGCCGAAATTGGATCCGGTCTGCTCGATCCGTGACAAGTCGTATCCGATCGCGCGCAGATAGTGCACGATGTAGGAGCTGTCACCGAAGAGCCAGGCGAAGAACTTGATGTTCGTCAGGCGGGCCGTCGCCCGGTGCGCCGCGTAGCGGAATCCGTAGAGCGGATAGGTCCGGTCGGGCTTGACGACCAGTCCCATCAGCCGCGGGACGGCGTACAGCGCGACCAGGGCCAGTACGACGAAACCGCAGAACAGGGCGAGGGAGACGGCGAGCGCGTCGGTGATCAGTTGGGACCGGGACAACGCGGCCGTCTCCGGATCGAGCCGCTTGCCGACAGCCGGTACCTCGGTGAAGAACATGTACACGCCGCCGATGGCGAGCGGGACGTACAGGAAGATCATTTGCAGCATGGTGACGAGGCCGAACCAGGCCCGGCGTCCGGTGCCGACCTTGGCCGGAGCGATCCGCAGGTAGTCGATGTGCGTGGGCTCCGCCGGGGATCCGTGCCAGTGCCGGCCGTCCGGCACCGCCTGGCCGCGGTGCAGCGAGGAGGTGTGGCCGAGCTGTGCGCCGTCACCCATCGAGGTGTCGATGTCCAGGACCGTCTTCTCGCCGATGAACACATCCCGCCCGAGCGTGACCCGGCCGGTCTGGATGCGGCCCGCGTGGGCCCGGTAGCCCAGGAAGAAGGAGTCCTTGCGGATCACCGTGCCGGCGCCGATCGTCAGCAGGTCGGTGCAGACGGGGACGGAACGGGAGAGGATCGTGACCCCCTTGCCGATCCGCGCGCCCAGGGCCCGCAGGTACAGCACGTACAGCGGGGTGCCGGCGAGGAACACCATCGGGTTGGCGTGGAGCAGCACCTTGACCAGCCAGAAACGCAGATAGGCCAGACCCCAGACGGGGAACTCGCCCGGTTTCCACCGGCCGACGAGGAGCCACTTCGCGACGACCGGGAAGGCGCACAGCGCGATGAACCCGGCGCTTCCGAAGACGAGCGAGCGCAGGTAGATGTCGAGCAGCCCCGAACCGGAGGCGATCCACTTGTATCCGCCCGCGGTGATGAACCCGGACACCAGGGAGTACGTGAGGAAGATCAGCAGCTGGGCCGTCCCGCACAGCAGATGGGCCGGCCGACTCGCGCGGGTGACCGGGGGCGCCATGGGCGCCGGCACGGAAGAGGCGTCCGCGGCGACGGGAGCGGTCGGCGCCAGCGCTGCCGTCAGGCTTCGAATCGTGGGGTTCCGGTAGATGTCCCGAATGGAAGGAGAGGGCAGATCCGGAATTTTCCGCAGCCGCGCGCAGAACTGGGCCATGACCAAGGAATTGGCGCCCAGGTCGGTGAAGAAATGACTCTCGGCCGGAACATGTTCGGCGCCGACGAGTTCGGCGAGCGCTGCCGCGAGTTTGTTTTCGGTGTCCGTCCTGGCCGGAACGGTGTCGCTCAGGGGGACGGCATGTTCTTTCGGCCCTGATATGGGGACCTCGGAGGACTGCTCCACCATGCGATCTCCTGAGGACATGTCGTTGCGATCGGCCAACCGGATCCTTCTGATCACGGACCGTCTGTTTCAGTTTGGCCAGGCAATCAGCAGGCTGCCACTTCGCAGAGCTCCGCACGCTCGCTGAAAAAAGCGCGGCGGCTCCGTCTCCCTTGGCATTCGCGGGAACGGGGGACACCAGGGGTTCACCCGATCGGCGGCCCCGCCGGCCTTGACGTCCCGGGCCAGGAGGAGGCCGTCGGCGCCCCTCACGCTTCGTCTCGCGCCTCGCCGAGACGGGATCGCGGGCCGGTCTTCGCCGTCCGGGCCCGGTGGCCGTCCGCCGGACTTCGCCGTCCGGACAAACCGAAAGGCGGCCCCGGGCGGGGCCGCCTTTCGGTCTTTCAATGGGTGGTTACTTCGCGGGTTCGGGTTCCGGTTCGCTCTCGGTCCGGGGTTCGCCCGCCGGGTCGAGCGGGGTCCTGACGGAGTCGAGCAGCAGCTGGGCGACGTCGACGACCTGGATGGACTCCTTCGCCTTGCCTTCGTTCTTCTTGCCGTTGACGGAGTCGGTGAGCATGACCAGGCAGAAGGGGCAGGCGGTGGAGACGATGTCGGGGTTGAGGGAGAGGGCCTCGTCGACGCGCTCGTTGTTGATGCGCTTGCCGATGCGCTCTTCCATCCACATCCGGGCGCCGCCGGCGCCGCAGCAGAAGCCGCGTT
>NZ_JBITZL010000017.1:0-69110 GCF_044546845.1 Streptomyces sp. NPDC053076
GAGAACCGGGTGCCCGTCGGGCGCCTCGCAAGGGGCCGGGTCCATCGGCTCGGTACCGAGAGAGCCGGGCCGGTGCTCGGAGTGGCGCCGGCCGTTGGCGTCCGGTTCGCTCGCGCGGGTCGGTGGGTTGAGCGCGGTCATCAGCTGCAGCCCAGTGACGGCCGCAGATCCGACCGGGGTCATCACCCGCGTCGCGTACAGGCCCAGCACCCGGGCAAGCTCTGCGGGCTCCAGTTGGGCGGCGTGGCCCCAGGCGCGGTCGTCGAGGGCGTGCCAGGAGGGGATGCACAGCTGCACGCATTGGCGCCGCCCGCCGTGGGCGGGGCGGTAGATCCGCGCCCACGGTCCCAGCCCGCGCCGGGTCAGCTTCCACTCGGCACGCTCAAGCTGCTTGATGACCTTGTGCCCCTCCGGGAGCCGCCCGGCGAGCCGCTCCTCGTGCGACAGCTCGGCAGGCAGGCCATAGCGCTCGCACGCCGCCTCGGTGAGCACCAACAGCGGATCGGCGTCCTTCCCCGAACCGTGCAGCCGCTCCGCCCCGAGCCGCGCCTCGGTCAGCGTCCATTCCACCAGCGCGGGCAGGGACTTGGCGGGCACGTCCAGGATCAGACCGCCGACGCCGTAGCCGGTCACGTTCCGGTCGGCGTCCGCGTCCAGGACGAGCAGCGGCCCGTGCGCGTACGCGCCGCCGACCGCGGGCGAGTGTGCCGGGGCCGCCTTATTCGCAGCCGGGCGGCGCGAGGTGGTCATCGGTCGGGAGGCGGGTGCAGGCCGGGACGTCGCGGCCGGGGCGGGAGGAGCAGCAGGGGCAGCGGGCGCCGTGGTGTCGGACGCGCTCGGGGCCGCAGCATCGGGCTCCGGGCCTGACGGCGCGGTCGGGGCCTTCGGCGCCGCAGGGGGAGCGGTCTGCGGCGCGGCGGTGGCTTCCCGCGAGGCACCGGCGCTGTCTGTGGCGGGGTAGAGCTGTGCGAGCTGCTTGAGCAGGCGCGCGTACGCGTCCCGCTGCGGCGGACGCGGTTCGGTCTTGCCCGTTTCCCAGTCGCCGACGGTCGCGCGCCGCACGCCCAGGGCGGCAGCTACTTCGTCGAGGGTGAGCGCGTGAGCCTGGCGCAGCCGCCTGCGCTCCGCCGCCGGCGGCAGCGGCGACCGGGACGCGACCAGCGCGTCCACGGCGTCGAACAACTCGGACATGAAGCACCTCCGACCCCACCCTAGCCCACTAACCGGCCACATCACGCACATTCACCGTACAAATAACATGCATTCCGCGTACGCGTGTGGTGTGGCGGTGATACGGTGCCGCGTACGGAAGCCCCTCCGGCAGCTTCCGCTGCGGATCGAGGAAGAGCTGAATGACTGTGGCCGCTGCTCCCGCATCAAGCCGACCCGGAAGGGCGGTACTGCATCCTGACCAGACCAAGGCCGTCTCGCGGCTGGCCCGTCATCTGAACCGCCCAGGTACCCGCGGGCTGTTCGTGTCGGCGACGGGGACGGGCAAGACGCTGGTGTCTATTCGGGTGGCGGACGAGCTCGGCGCACGGCTGGTGCTGTTCGTGGTGCCCACGCTGGATCTGGCGGCGCAGACCGCGCTGGCCTGGCGCGGGGACGGTCACAGTGAGCACATGGTGATCGTGTCCTCGATGGACGCCGCCGGCCGGGCCGATCTGGTGGCGGCCCGCGTCATGTCGACCACCGATCCGCATGGACGTCGCGGTCCGCGTCCGGGCAGGTTGCGACAAGCACGACGCCGCCTGGCGGCGTCACGCTCGACAGACTACGGACCCGCTCCGCCTCGCGACGGCACATGCGGCAGGTGGTCCGCAGGGGGCCTCACGCCACGTGCAGGTGCCGACCTCGGCGCAGGGTCTCCTCGTCCTTCGTGGCGGGCGGTTCCGGCACGGCCTGGAGGGGGCCCGTCTCGGCGGTGTCCTCGGGCTTGCGGTTCAGCTTCGACCTGAGGCCCTTGAGCTTGCTCTTGATGTGCGGCGCGGCCTTCACGGCGACGGCGCCGAGCGCGGCGGCGGCGACGGTGGCGGCGATGCCGATCACCACGCCGTTCGCGACGCCTTCTTGACGGCCTTCTTCCCTCGCCTCAGCCTTGATTTCGTCGAGTTCGGCGTCGGCCGGGTAGAGCACGGCGTGTCCAGCGAGCACGTTAGCGGCGTCCCGCAGGAGGGCGCTGATCCCCCCGGGACTGCTCGAATCCGAGAGGCTCGTCCCAGCCGGGCGTTCTACCACGAACACGTCTCGGATGGTCCCGGTCTCTTCGTCATAGGCCATGGGAGCACTGTAGGGGGCATCGCCTTTGCCGGGACGGGGTATCCGACAGATGACCCTTGGCCCAGGTGCTCTTCTGCCGGCGGCGCTGCCGCACCACAATCTCGGACTTGCCTTCCCCTTACGAGCTACCGGACTTCGCTGTTCAGTCCACGCCGTTGAGATAGTGGGTGTCGGGACGCTGCCGGGAGACGTCCGGGCGGAGCCGGTGCTTGAGAGCGTGCCAGCGGTGCCGGGCGCCTTGCCGCGAGAGGTGCCATGCGCGGCCGAGGTCCGCGAGGCTGGCGCCTTTCGCGACGGCCCGTGAGGTGTAGATCAGCCGAAGATCGTCCAGCGCTTTCTGGTGGTCCTCCACAGCCGTCAGCAGAGCGAGCATGGCTTCCTTGTCGCTCTCGCCGCCCCACTGGGTTGATGACTGGCTGAGCGGCAGCATGACGCCGGTCTGGACGTGCGGGGAGGCCGCCGACTTCGCCGCGTGCCGCTGGACCAGCGTGTGCAAGAGGCGCAGACAGTCCCGGTGATCCGCCATGCGACAAGAGTACTTGTCGCTTCGTCAGGCATGCTTGGTCCGCTGACCTGGGAGGACAAGAGACGGTCTTGCTTTTTCCGCGACACTGAGCCGAAAATCACCGCATCTCACCCCTGCCCTGAAACACCGCAGGGACAAGACAGCACGGGCGAAGGAGACACCTCCCTCGCCCTTTTTCATGCCCGCATCCGGGCGCAGCCGGTGCCGTCCGGCTGCCGCACCACCCCTTCACGGGCCCCGCTCACCACTGAGCGGGGCCTTTCCCATGCCCGCGTCCGGCCGCGGGCCACACGAAAGGCACACCCCATGCCCGACATCTCCCGTGACCCCGTCTACCTCTGGCTCATTGGCGCCCACCCCACCACCGGACCCGGCGCTCCCACCCCGGCAGACATGTCTGCGCGAAGGCCGGCCGCCGCTTCCGCTGCCGACATCGCCCGCCGCGAGGGCATCGACCTGGGCGACCTCTCCGCCTACCGGCGCCGCGACCGGCGCGGCCGCCGGGGGAGGGGGCACAGGCCCACCATGTTCGAAGCCGTGACCCGCTTCGCGACGGTGGGCCTGCGCATCCCGCGGCAGGCGGCAGTCACGCACGGGCAGCGGTGGGCATCCTCGGGCATCACCGGGCCGGACGAGGCCCTGGAATGGATCAGACTGCTGGGCATCGGCGGCCTCGACACGGCACTGCGCCTGCGCAGCAAGGGCGTCACACCCGCCATGGAGAAGACCCGCCAGGAAGCCGAGGAACAGGCCCGGCTCGCGGCCCGGGCCGCAGAAGACCGCGTCTGGGCCGAGATCGCCGGACGGTACCGCCCCGGCATCGCGGCACAGCTCCGGCTGAACGGCTGCACCCCGGACATACTCGAACGCGTCATCAACGGCAAGACCGCCGACCAGATGCTCCGCGAAGGACGTCCCGTCCAGATCGTCATCAACGCCCTTCGCGAAGCCCACGGCTGAACCCCCTGCGGTGCCGCGCCGCGCCATCCCTCGCGGGGAAGCTGCCTGTGCCCGCCGCGAGCCTGCCAGTGGACGAGGCCCTGCGGCGGGCCCAGAACCCACTTGCCGGGCGTTGACTCAGAGGGAGGAGGACACCGGTTCGGCGAAGGCGGTGAAGAACCGCTCACCGGTCAGCTTGTGGTGCGCCAACTGCTCCCGCACCACCTGTTCGTCCGCCCAGCGGTCCGGACTCCCGGCGAGCGCGGCCGCGTAGCTCGTCACGGCTTCCTTCAGCTTGTCGAACAAGGCCGATGTGACGATGCGCATGCCCGGCACCGCTGTGGCCTTGGCGTCGCTGACCCGGCTGGGGTGCAGCATGACCGCCAGGGCCTCCACCTCCGGGTTGTGGTCGTTCAGCCAGCGGACGCTGCCGCCGAGCTGGTCCATGTCCTTCTTCGCGATCGTGTCGGTGACACACCCGGTCTTCAGCTCGCATACGGCCTGCCGCGCGGCCGAGAGCGCCCACAGGTTGTCCGGGCCCGTGCCGTACAGCTTCTCCGGACGCGTGCTGGCGAAGCCGAGATGCAGTCCGAGCTGCTGCCAGGCCCGCTCGGCGTCGTCGGAGCGCTCGTCATCGCCCCACACGACATCCTCGAACAGCTCCTGCACGCCAAGCCTGAGGCTGACGCCGTCGCGGTAGCGGTCCGCGAGGAAGTTGGCGGCGGCACGCGACTGCACCGCGGCCGCCCTGAGCTGCACGGGGACGGCGCCATGCACGGACCGCAGGACGAACGTGTTGTCGTTCAGCGCCCCGGCCAGTGCCTGCTGGGCAGCCACGGGATCGGTCAGGTGCAGATAGGCGGCCTTCTGCTCGCGCAGCCAGCCCCGCAGCGCCCTGTCCCTCTCGCCGAGATCGTTCACCGCCTTCTGCACCCGCTCGGCCGCGGCCGGGGCGCGGCCGGTGGCCGCGAGATCGAAGGCCTCCCGCAGTGCGACGGCCTCCGGCCGCACCGTCCCGTGGTCGGCGTAGCGGACCTCCGCCAGCGCCCGACGGCTGCGCTCCCTCCACTGCGGCACCCGCCCCAGGCAGGCCCGCAGCGCCTGGCGCACCGCGTCCAGCCCCTCACCCTTGATCTGCCCGGCGATGACCCGGCTCAGCTTTAGCTGCGCCTGGGTCGCCGGGGAGAACAGAGCCAGGTGCCGGGCATCGTGGATCGCCGTGGCGAGCTTCGCCCCCAAAAGCAGGACCGCGCAGTAGTCCTCGCCGTCGCGCACGCCCCGGCCCATGCCTTGCTCGATCCGCTGAACCTCGCGGGCCAGGCGGACCGTGCTGTCGGCCAGCGCGAGAGCCTCGCGCCGCTCCACCCCATCCAGCGGCCTGGGGACCCCGTCGAGGATCAGCAGACGGCAGGCGCCGGCCGGAAGGTTGACCCCGTCGTACTTGTTGACGAGCACCACCAGGCCCACATGGCCGGCCTGGAGTTTCTTCACGCCCGCCTCGAGGTCGCCGACCCGCCAGATGTGGGGGGCGTGGCGTGTCCAGGCGGCGGCGGCCCGTTCGCTGGGCACCAGCACGACCACGTTGACCGGCGTGGTCTCGGCCACACCGTCCCCGTCCTGGTCCCCGTCGGCGAACTGGCGGGCCAGGACCCGTACGGCCTCGTCGCCCAGATCCGGGTTGAGTGCCACCGGGGCCAGAATCATCCGCTCCCCGAGGTCGGCGGCGCTGCCCGGCGTGACGGGCTTGGCGACGAGTGCCGGGTCGGCACCGAAGTCGGTGACCAGGGCGCTGTCGTCGGCGAGCGTCGCCGTCAGGTAGACCCGGCGGCGGGCCCGCACGAACGACGGGATGCGGTCGATCGGCGGGCACGAGGGCCGGATCTCGATCGCCGAGGACGTCGCCGTCGCGGTGCACAAGTGCAGTACCTCCGCGATCAGCGGCCATACGAACTCGAAGGCACGCTCCAGGCGGTGGGGGCGAAGGATCCTCAGCACCTCGTCGTGCTTGTCCGCCCACGCCCAGAACGGGATCGGTGCCAAAGCGGTGGGGTCCCGGTCCTCCAGCGCCGACCAGGCGTTCGCCGACTGGTGGCGCAGATCCTGCGCGAACAGCTCCAGCAGCTTGTCGTACGCCTCATGGCTGGCCGGCACGCGCAGCCGGAATTGGTCCTCGGTGCGGGCCAGCGCGGCGTGGGCGTCGTCGACGACGACGATGCCCAGGTCGGCCGGTTCCTTGCCGTCCCCGACGACCCCGAAGACCGACTTGCCGTTGATCAGCTTCTGGTAGTTCGTCACCAGCAGCGCCTGGGCGGTGAGGAACGCCGGGTCCCGGGGATCCTCCGTGGTCGCCACGTTCAGCAGGGCGGCCTCCTCGCGGACCTGGGTGACCAGGTAGTTGTCCGGCGTCAGGTACACCGCCTTGCCGACGCCTTCGTTCAGGGTGCTCTGTGCGATCAGCAGGCCGACGGCTGTTTTGCCCCCGCCGGTGTTCTGCTTGATCACCACATCGCGGTCGTGGCGCCGGTGATCGAACCACTCGTCCAGCACCTCGCCCTGCTCGTGGCGCAGATACGGCCACGGGCGGTTGGCCAGTCCTGCGTAGATGTCCCGGGGCCGCAGAAGCGCCTCGCTGTCCCCCGTGCCGATCCGGTCCCAATCCAGCGCCATCGCGCCGTCCCTCCCTCTTCTGCCCTGACAGCTCTGAGCCGTCCGGTCCTACGCGTCTTCGATGCCGCCGTGCGCCGGCGATCCGCTCCTGCGCCCGAGGCGTCGCACACCTGCACTGCTCAAGCTGTGGCGGTGGCTCCGACGTTCCCGGGCGGGCGCTTCCTGGCTTGCCGGCAACGGCATCCGGAACCACCCGCCCGGGAACATGCATCAGGCCGGTGCGGCCGACCGGTCACCGGTGCCGTCTCCGGTCGCCCGGGGACGAACGACCCGCGACGCGGGTCGCGACGTGACCTGGGCGAGCCACTGGTCCTGGGTGACCACGGGCCACGTACGCGGCCCCATGCGACCCCGCACCCCGATCAGGTCGGCGGCCCGTCCCTCAGCGGCCTCGATCGCCTTCGGCGGGCTGAACGGATCGGCCGCCACGACGAACACCCCCGCGAAGACCCGGGCCCGCTCCGGATGCCGGAAGTGATTGCGCAGCCGGGCGCCGACGCCGCCGTCACGGTGGGCCTTGCCCAGCCACCGCAGCCGCCCGTCGGCGTCGACCGCCAGGTACAGCCCGGCGAGCACCTCGTCCAGCACCGCGAGCGTCTGCGCCCGATGGCCGGGCTCCAGGCTGTGCAGGACGGGCCAGTCGCCGCGCACCAGCGGGCCCAGCGCCGTCCAGGCATGGCGAAGTACCCGCGCGTCGGCCACCGGCCCGGCTATCGGCTCCGTGCAGCAGTCCCCGCTCACAGCGCGATCACCGCCAGGGTGGCCGCGTCCAGCAGCTGAGCGATCTTCCCGGCCTCCTCTTTGATCTTGCCGAAGTCCTGTACGTACAGCTTCTGCAGCTCGGCGGGCTCCTCCGGGGCGCCAGCGTCCTCACGGGCGCTCACGGCGTCCTGGATGATCGCCAGGAGCTGGCGGAGCTGCTCGACGACGGCCGCGACGCTCTCGGTGTTGCTGGTCACCGCGGAGGCCAGTTCCGCGCGCAGGCGGGTCATGCGGGCCCGCGCGTCCTCTGGGATCTCCTCCGCGAGTTCCACGGTGTCTCCGCCACTGCCCGCGCCCTCGGTGCCGGTGGCGGTGTCCGCGGGCGGCTTCGGGCGCTCGCCCTTGCGGAACGACGTCAGGGGGAAGAGGTTGTCGAACCACTCCTTGTCGGCGAGGACCCCCTCGCGCGGGTGACCGAGCGGGTCGGGTGCCCAGAAGGTGCCCGGCGCCTCACCAGGCACACCGAAGCCGGCGTCGGGCGCGTAGAGGATCTCTTCGGCGAACGCCACCAGCAGTTCGCGGGTTACCCCCTGCGGCGGGGCGGTGTAGGCGTTCACCAGCGACTGGACCGCGCTGGACGGCGAGCGTCGCACACCCTTGCGGTCCGCAGCCTTGAACGAGCCCTCGTTGGGCGTGAGGAACGGCTCAGCACCGCTGATCATGCCGGGTACCAGATGCCGCCGTACCAGGATCTCCCAGGCTGCGGCATCCCCCTGGCGGCAGGCGGTCAGCAGCGAGGCGAGGCTGCGCGCATCGGGCCGCACTCCGAACTGCACCTCGGTCTTGCCGAACAGGCCCTCGGCGGCGGCGAGGGGACCGGGCCGGAGAAAATGCTGAGCGACCACGGCCGCCCAGATCTGCGTCCGCCGCTTGGCTCTCTCCCCGTTCCTCTGAGCCCAGGAAGCCTCCTGCAGGGTGGCACGCACCACCGGCCAGTACCGGCCGGTGGGCATCGGCGCACGCGGCGCGAGGTTCTCCGGACGCGGTGGGACCGGAGGGAACAGCATGACGGTGGCGCAGCGGATCGCCACGTCCCGCAGGGTCATGGGGCTCACCTCGTCGCCCGGCGGCAGCAGGACCTCGAGCGCGTCAAGCGCGCGGGCCCCGACCAGAGCGTCGGCGATCGCGTCCTCGTGCAGCTCACCGGCCGCGATGCGGCCCTGGGCGACTTCCTGGGCGAGCAACTCGCCCAGCCGGCCCGCGGCCTGGTAGGCCTTGACCAGGGTCGACCACAGCCCCAGGGAGCGGTCCATGTCCTCGTAGTCCAGCTGGCCGCGCAGGTGCTCGTGCACATTCAGCTGGCGCAGCGACTCCTCCAGCCGTTCCGGCTTCTTGGCACCGACCACGACCCGGGCCGGCACCTGCGCGATCCGCACCGCCCGCTGCGCACGCCCTTCCGGGTCCCGGTCGGGGGCGGCCAACTCGGCGTTGAGCAGGGCGCTGATCCGCCGCAGGATTTCACCCAGCCCCCGCACGACCATCCGCCGGTTCTCCTCCTCACCAGGCAGGCGCAGCAGAGCCTGAGGCACCCCGGTCAGAAGCTGCTCCGCCGACACCCCGAACGTCTCCAGCCGTGCATCGGTCCGGTTGGCCCCCGTGGCCTGCTGACCCCGCCAGACGTGTCGCCGCGACCCGTCCGGATCGATCACGGGAGTCCGTTGCAGCACGACCACGGTGGATTCCCGCTGGCCCTCCTGCATCAGGGACTCCGCCAGATCGTAGGGGCGCTGCTGCGCCCGACGCCGCAGCATCTTCACGGCGTAGCGCTGCACCTCGGCGGCCACCTCCGCACGGACCTCCTGCGTGGTGAGAGCCGCGAGCGGGGCCCCGTCCTCGGTCACGGCCCGTACAACCGGCAGCGGACGCCGCCCGCCCAGCGCTTGCTCGCACGCCTCCAGCCCCTCCTGCGCGCGCGCCAGTTCTTCCTCGGCGGTCTTCACCGCGGCCACCGCCGCGTCCCTCTCGGCTGGCGCCGCGGTCGAGGCCAGCGCCCGCAGCGACGCCTTCGCCTTCCGCACCCCGACGTCCCAGGCGGCCACCAACCTCTGCTGGTCGACGAGTTCCTCCAGGCGCTCCTGGTTCTCGGCAGACGGATGCAGCCAGGCGCTGCGCGTACGGTCGTTGATGACCCAGGGCAGCGTCCCCGCCCCGTGCAGCTCTACCTTCAGCACCAGCAACGCCCCGTCGGTGTCAGGCTGCTCGATGTGGTAGGCCGTGTGGCGCAGGAATCGGCTCCCGCGGCGGCGCTCGGTGACGCGCTTGGCCTCGTTCCGGCCGAGCGCCGGGGCGAGAGCTTCCAGCACGGCCTGGCGGGGAACGGGCACGAAGCCCTCGGCCACGCAGGTGTTGAAGATGGCCTCGTAGAGATTCTCCGCCCAGGTCAAGTTGGTCGGAGGCGGGAAAGACCCCTCACGGGTCTCTTGGGTAGACATGAGAAACAGACGGTCCCTGATTTCGGGAGCCCTCGTGGTTCCGGGCGCGACTCGGCGCATCCGGCGGCGCCGGGTGCGGCACGCACCCGGACCGCGGGCACTCCTGTCCAGGGAGCACCGGCGAGGGCCGCCGTCACCGTCACGCACCTCGTAAGCGCGTAGCGGCGAAGACCGTCTGCCCCTTCGAGTCCACCGCCGGAGACTGGGCACGCCACCGCAGGCTCAGCCTCGAACAGCAGGCGGCCTCCGCGGCGCACGGCTCGCGCCCACTCCGCCGACGGCGGCACGGGGCTGGCAGGTCGTCAGGACCACTGACGTGCCCCGATAGGGTGCCAGTTACCACACGAATCAGACAAGTTGGATTAAATAATCCATGCAAGACGCGCGTAGAGCACACAGCTCACGCACAGCGGCTAACGCTCGGAGGGGGGCTTGTTGGTGTGTCGCGGGCTTGCTGGTCTGGTGTGTTGTGGGTTCGTTGAGAGAGGCCGGGTGCGCGGTTCCAGCGGGCAGTTAGGGGTGTGAGCTGGGGTTGTGTCGTGTGCACTGAGTGGGGCCGGGCTCGTTGTGGGTTTCGCTAGCGTGTAAAGGCTCGGTTGGTGTTTGTGCTGGTCAGCGCTGTTTTGCCTGTTCGGTGGGCGGGAGTTAGCGGCTGCGGGTGGGGCGTCTGTGTTGTTCGGCGAGGTGGTCGAGCTGTACCGCTTCGAGGGCAGCTTTGGTGATGCGTTCGGTGCCGTCGTGGATGGCGGTGATGGCTGCTTGGCGGATAAGCCTTGTGAGAGATCCGATGCGGCCGGCGGTGCGCTGGTGGAGGTAGGCGGCGTGCCGGAGGAGGACGCCGGGTTTGTGGTGGGTGAGGTCGAGGGCGTTCTCGATGTCGGTGATGACGTCGCGGAAGGGCTGGCGGGTGCCGTGGCGGGCGGGGAGGGGGCCGCAGGTGATGAGGGTGGCGCGTCCGGCGAGCTGGGCGCCGCGGGTGCCGCTGAACAGAGGTGTGTCGGTGACGTTGATGCCGGCGTACACGAAGGTGGCGGGCAGGCGTTCGGTGAGGTCTTTGAGCAGGTCGGCGGTCTGGGCGCCGGTGGTGGTGCGGGGGTTGAGGCGGTGGATCTCGTCGATGAGGACGAGTCGGACGCCCGCTTGGGTGTAGGTGTGGCAGACGGCGTCGGTGATCTGGGTCTGGGTCATGCGGGTGGTGGTGGGGATGCCGAGGTAGCGGGCGAACTCGGTGATGAGGGTTTTCGCGGTGGCGCCGGGCGGGACGAGGACGTACGCCACGGGTGCCGTGGAGTGGGCTGATCCGGGCGGTGCGGGGTTTTTGCGGGTGTGGGCGAGGTGGCAGGTGCGGCCGATGTTCAGCAGGGCGGTGGTTTTCCCGGCTGCGGCGGGTCCGGTGACGATGAGGGAGGGCCGTGCGGTGGTCTGCTGGTGGCGGCCGAGGATCATCAGGGTGCGGACCTGGGTGGCGAGCTGGCTGATGGCGGGGGTGCGGATGGTGACGAAGGCGGAGTGGATGCCGGTGTGGATGGTGGGATACCGTCTTGCACGTCTACCAGGCCGTGCTCGGGAGGCAGATCGGGGTCGGTTAATCCTGATTGTTGAGGTTCAGTTGTTGGCCGGCCTGAGCCGGCCTTCGAAGGCGAACTGGAAGACGTTCAGGGGTGCCTTCCAGCGCACCCCCCTGGTACGAAGCTGCTCAGCGCGCAGAGGGTCCGTGCCGCAGCAGATCATCATGTCAAGCCTGCCCATCGGCACCGGGGCCGCCGGGGGCCTCATTGCCGGGGCTGGCCGGCCGAAGCGCTCTCGAGCCACTGCGCCAGTCGGAGCACTCCGTCAAGATCTGGCTGGTAGACGTGGGGTTGGTCTCCGGCCAGGGGACGGTAAAGTTCCGCGGACTCCTCGGCCGCGATGAGCGCCGCTGTCAGGAGGCGCGCTTCTTTCAGACCCGCTGCCAGCTGGTACAGGGTCAAAGCCAGCTTCGGGCGGTAGACCTCCGGCTGCTCCTGCGCCAGCTGCCGGTAGATGGAGACCGCCTCACCCAAAGCGCCGACAGCTTGCCCGTGTTGGCCATTAGCCAGCCTCAGCCGCACGATGAAGTGGTACGTGGCAGCCAGGTCGGACAGGTGGGTTCTGGATCGAAGAGCCAGGCGGCGTCGGATTGCGAGAGCCTCCTCGGCCGCATGCAACGCCTCCCCCTTCCGCTCGTCGAGATCGTCCAGACGTGCGGCGAGAAGGTACAACGCGCAGCCCAGCTCGGTCAGGCAGTAATCCTGCAAAGACTCGTCCTGCGGGCGAAGGGTGGCGACGGCTTCCTCGGCCGTGGCGAGCGCCTCCTCGGGCCGGCCGCACCCGGCCAGGCCGAGCGAGAGATTCCTCAGGGCGGAGCCCAGGTACGCTACATACGGGTCCGGGCGCTGGGCGGCGAGTTGCCGGTACAGCCCGACGACCTGCTCGGCGAGGCTCCGGCTCTCCTCGTACCGGCCCTGCCTGTGCAACACCACCGCCTGATCCCGCAGGGACTGCGCCCTCTCGGCCATCTCTGCCAGGGATGCCGGGATCGGCTCGGCCTCCTGGCGGCCCAGCTGACGGCGCCTCCACAGACGCGACAGTCGACCGGGCTTGTGCTCCTGGGCGGACGGGCCGGCGGAGCGGTCGGTCATCGCGGAAGCCCCCTCCGGTCGTCATCGGGCGCACGAGGGCGCACCGCCGCCGCGCGCAGTCGCGCCCGCCACCGCACCGGCAACAGGCTAGCGGCCCCCTCTGCCACTGGGCAGATGACGACGACACGCTCTGGGGCGTCAACCGGCGCAAGAAGGAGGCCGCGAACACCCTGACTGCGCTGAGGTCAATCCGGGCGGCCCGCCCGGACGGCGCCCCGATCTACGTCATCCTGGACAATCTGTCCGCCCACAAGGGCGAGACCATCCGGCGCTGGGCAAAGAAGAACCGGGTCGAGCTGTGCTTCACCCCGACCTACGCGTCCTGGGCCAACCGCGATCGAGGCCCACTTCGGGCCGCTGCGGCAGTTCACCATCGCTAACTCCAACCACCGCAACCACACTGCACAGACCCGAGCCCTGCACGCCTACCTCCGCTGGCGCAACGCGAACGTCCGCCATCCCGACGTGCTGGCCGCCCAACGCCGCGAACGCGCCCGTATCCGCAGCGAGAAGGGCGTCCGCTGGGGCGGCGCACTGGCCGGAGGCCGCCCGCGACGCCCTGCACGACACCCTCCATCTCCAGGACATCACGACGAACCTGCTGCTCCTGGCCCGTCTCGACGCGAAGGGCCCCGAACTCGAGGACCGTCCTGATCGAGCACGTCGACCTGCCCGCACTGATCCGGGACGCGGTCGCCCGCCGTGACGTGCCCGACCGCCTCCGTCTGGTCGTCGACGCGGCCGGCGGACCCGCGTCGGTGACGGGCCACCGAGGCCTGCTCGCCCGGGTCCTGGCGAACCTGCTCGGTGGACCACGAACGCTGGCAAGCGGTACTGGAGGTGGCCAACGACGGCCCGCTCATCCCTCCCGAACACCAGGAGACGATCTTCGAGCGGGAGGAGCGCTGGCGGGACGCGGCCGCGGATGTGGCGGCCGAACCGCGCGCCGAGAGCGCGGACGACGAGCCCCCGTACCGGGGGATGGCCCGTTTCGAACCCGCCGACGCCGATCTGTTCTTCGGCCGTGACGACCTCACGGAGCGTCTGTTCCAGCAGGCCCGCACCCGCCGGTTCACCGCGGTCTTCGGACCGTCGGGCAGCGGCACGTCCCTGCTGCGCGCCGGCCTGATCCCGCGGCTGCGCGGCACCGCCGGGCCGCGACCGGCTGCCGTGCGCGTGCTGACGCCCGGTGGTCATCCGATGGCCCGTCACGCCGAGCGGCTGGTACCGGCCGACGGGGACGGGGACACGTGGCTGGTCGTGGACCAGTTCGAGGAGCTCTACACCCTGTGCACCGATCCCGCGGAACGGGACCGGTTCGTGGACGGGCTGCTGGCCGCCACCGACCCTGCCGGCCGACTGCGGGTCGTCATCGCGGTGCGCGCCGACTTCCTCGGCCGCTGCGCCGCGCATCCCCGGCTGACCGCCGCGTTGCAGGACGAGACCGTGCTGGTCGGGCCGATGAGCCGGGACGAGTTGCGCGAGGCCGTCGTCAAACCCGCCCAGGCCGCCGGCCTGATCGTCGAGCGTGCCCTGACGGCCCGCATCCTGGACGAGGTCGAGGATGAACCCGGCGCGCTGCCTCTGATGTCGCACGCCCTGCTGGAGACGTGGCGCCGCCGGAAGGGCCGCTCCCTCACGGTCGAGGCGTACGAGGCGGCGGGCGGTCTGCACGGTGCGATCGCCCGTACGGCCGAGAAGGCGTACGGTCGGCTCACCCGGACCCAGGCCGCGCTTGCCCGCCGGATCCTGCTGCGGCTCGTGACCCCGGGCGAGGGCACCCCTGACACCCGGCGGCCCGCTCCGCGCCCGGAGCTCGACTTCGACAACCCCCGGGGATACGGCCGTAGTCCTGGACCACCTCGCCCGCGCCCGCCTGCTCACCCTGGACCACGACACGGTCGACCTCGCTCATGAAGCCCTGATCACCGCTTGGCCACGGCTGCGGGGGTGGATCGATGAGGCGCGCGAGCGACTGCGCCTTCACCGCCGGCTCACGGAAGCCGCCCGCGCCTGGGACGAGCTCGATCGCGACCCGGGCGCCCTGTACCGCGGTGCCCGGCTGGCCCTTGCCTGGGATGCCTTTGCCTCACCCGGACGACGAGCTGAACTGACTGCTGTCGAGTCGGAGTTCCTGGCAGCCGGTCTGGAGGCGCGCGAGCGCGAACGGAAGGCCGCCCTGCGCACCACCCGGCGTCTGCGTTCTCTGGTCGCCGCCCTGACGGTGCTGCTGCTGGTGGCCTGCGCCGCCGTGGTCGTCTCGCTTCAGCAGCGCGCGACGGCGCGCAGCGAGCGGGCCACCGCGATCGCTCGCCAGGTCGCCGCAGAGGCGGACCGGCTGCGCGCCGCGGACCCTCCCTCCTCCGAACAGGACGAAGCGCTGGCGGCGCAGCTCGACATCGCCGCGTACCGCATGCGGCCCTCGCCGCAGACGTACACGAACCTGGTCGACGAGGCCACCGCTCCGCTGTTCACCGAGGTGTGGACCCGGACCAAGGACGTACCGCTCAACTACTACGCCCCGAACAACGGCCGAGTGGGCTACGACTCGGCCCGTCGCGTCCTGGCCCTGGTCGGATCCGACGTCATCTGGCTGTGGGACACGTCGCGTTTCGGCCACCCCGCGCGGGTGGGCCGTGCCCTGACGGGGTGGCAGGTTGCAGTGAGCCCCGACGGGCAGGTGCTGGCCGTCCAGGACAACGACGGGGCCGTCAGCCTGTGGAACATCTCCTACCTCCGTCATCCGGGCCGGCTCGGCCGGCTGCGCCCGCCCGGAGACGCCACAGGCGATTTCCTGGCCTTCAGCCATGACGGCGCTCTACTCGCCGTAGGGGGTGAGGACACTTCTCTGTGGGACGTACGCGCCCCCGAACGCCCGCAGCCGGCCGTGCGGTCGCTGCCGGGCGACCTCGCGGCACTCAGCCCGCGCGCACCTCTGCTGGCCACGCTCGACACCGCGGACGGCGCGGTGCGACTGTGGGACGTCTCCCGTCCCCGTCGTCCCGCCCGGCTGTCCGTGGTCCGCGTCCGGGACGCGAACGAGGCGCTGCTCGCCTTCAGCCCGGACGGGCGGACCCTGGTGACGGGCGGTACCGAGGACGGCAACGTACGTCTGTGGGACACCAGCGACCCGGCGCATGCGGTGGCCTTGCAGGAGCAGATCAGTACCCCGGACGGCACGCGAGCCGACGCGGTGGCATACAGCCCCGACGGCCGGATCCTCGCCGTCACCGGGGACAGCGGGATCCAGCTGTGGAACGTCACGGACCGGACGCAGCCTGCGCGCCTCGGAAAGCCGCTGGGCCGCCGGTCACGGGGAGAGATGGGCCTGGCATTCGGCCCGGATGGACGGAGCCTGATCGCGGACGACACGCATGCGCTCCGGGTGTGGCGCCTGCCGCCGACCGCGCTCGTCGTCTGTGCCGCCCCGGACCTGTCCGGGTTCAGCGCCGATGGCCGCACGATGGCCTCCACGTGCGAGGGAGGACCGGTGCGGCTCTGGGACACCACCGATCCGGACGCGCCCCGGCCTGTCGCCGGCTCTCTTCCGGGCTGGGCCGCGGTCTTCGCGCCGCACGGACATATCCTCGCCGTCGCGTCCTTCGACGGTGGGGTACGGCTGTACGACGCGACCGACCCGTCCCGGCCGCGTCCCCTCGGCCGCATGCCCGCCGCGGACGACCACGGCGTCACAGCCATGACCTTCGACACCGACGGGCACACCCTCACCGCGTACGAGGAGCAAGGCCCGGATGACACAGGCGACCCCCGGTTTCGCACCTGGGACATCACGGACCCGTCCCGGCCCCGCCTGCTCCGTCGCAGCGTCCTCATGGCCGAGGAGGGCGGGGCGACGACCCCGACGTCAGTCCGGACGGACGCATGATCGCTCTCCCCGTGGGCGAGGCCGGCCTCCTGCTCCGGTACAGGAGCAGCCCCGCCCGCCCCTGGAAGCGTGGTCGTGCCCTCCACGGCAGCGCGGCGGCTTTCAGCCGCGACGGCCGCCATCTGGCCGTCGGCACGCTGGAAGGGACGATCCGGCTGTGGGACACCACGCACCCGGAGGGGCCGACCACCAGGGACGTTTCCTTCCCTTGCTACGTCACGTTCCACGTGCCGGGGCGGTATGGCTGGGCGTGCCTTGGGGTTCTGCCTTCAGGCCCCGGCGGTGCGTCGTGGTGGCTGCGGCGCGGGTGCGGGCGATGTCACTGGTCGGGGCGGAGGTTCACTCTGACGTCACTGGTCGGGGTGGAGGTTCACTCTGACGTCCTTCGGAGCGGTGGCGGGTGCCTGCTTCAGAGGCCGGACTCAACGTTGCCAGCATCAGGTGTACAGAGTCATCAGGTAAAGTCCGCGATCTCCTGCTACGGTCAGGGTTCGGCTGTCCGCGGCCCACGTGCAGGCTTTAAGGGGACCTTCCGTTCGGGCCAGAGTGACAGTGCGCTGACTACGCAGGTCCCAAATCCGCACTGTGGTGTCGTCGCTACCAGTGGCGAGCCATACCCCGTCCGGTGAGATCGCGACAGCCCGCACGGTTCCAGCATGGCCCGCAAGGGTGGTGGTGCAGGTACGGCTGGCCACATCCCAGATGCGTACCAAGTCGTTCTCGACCGTGGCGAGCCATGTCCCGTCCGGACTGATCGCTATGACGGGCACCCAGCTGGCGTCTCCGGTAAGGGTGGCCGTGCAGGAACGGCTGGCTACATCCCAGATCCGAACGACCCCGTTGCGGCTGTGACTAGTGGCGAGCCAGGTTCCGTCCGGGCTGATGGCTACCGCTGGCACCGAGCCCGCACTGCTCGCTCGGCGCGGGAGGACGATGTCGCTGCCGGGTTCGAAGCAAAGGGGAGGACCCGCCATCCAATCTGTCAAGATCACTGGCGGCGATGAGTCTTCGATCGCAGTGAGGGTCGCGTGAGTGCGACTGGCTCGGTCCCAGATCCGCACGGTGGCGTCATCGTCGCCGGTGGCCAGCCAGGCCCCGTCCGGGCTGATCGCCACTGAGAGGACTCTGCCGGGGTGGTGGAAGTCGCCGGTGAAGGAGTTGCTGGTCCGGTCCCAAATGAGAACCCGGCCCTGGTCGTCGTCGTATGTGATCGCGAGCCATGTCGCGTCTGGCGCGATCGCGACTGATGTGTAGAAGCGGGTGTCGGGGGTCAGGGTTTCGGTGCACGTGCCGCTCGCCCGGTCCCAAATCTGCACTATTCCCCGGCTTCCGGCGGTTGCGATCCAGGACCCGTCCGGCGCGATCGCCACTGAGTACAGCTCTTGCGCTCGGTTATTGGCGTCAGGCAGCGGTGTTTGACATTTCGTGTCCCAGACACGCACTGTGGTGTCTTTACTCACGGTGGCGAGCCATGCGCCATCCGGGCTGATCGCGAGAGACAGTACGTCCGCAGTGTGGCCGCGCAGGTTGGCGGTGCAAGCACCGCTCGCCGCGTCCCAGATCTGCACAGTTCCGTACCGACCACCGCTGGCGAGCCACGTCCCATCCGGACTGATCGCCAGTGCATATATGTCGTCGTAACTGCCCATGGCCATCGTGGCGGTCCAGGTACCGCCGTCCCGTTCCCAGATCCGCACGGAGCGCCCATCGGCGCCGGCAACCCACGTCCCGTCCGGACTGATTGCCACCGACATCAAGAAGCTCGTCTGTCCGCTCAGGGGTATGCAGGTGCCGCTTGACCGGTCCCAAATCCGTAGGCCGTGGCTCAGCCCGTGGGAGGCGGTGGCGAGCCAGGCTCCGTCCGGACTGATCGCCAACTCCCACGGCCCATGACTGTCTACGGTCAGAGTGGTGGTCCAGGCAGCACGTGCCCGTTCCCAGATCCGCACGGATCTCCCGCCGGCGATGGCGAGCCACGTCCCGTCCGGGCAGATCGCCACAGAGTGCACGTCCTCGGCGTCGGTAGTCAGTATGGTGGTCCAGGTGCCGCTGACGCGGTCCCAGCACCGCACTGTGCTTCGGGATGCGGTCGCGAGCCAGGTTCCGTCCGGGCTGATCGCCAGATCCCGCGTGCCATCGTTGCCCGTGGTCAAGATCGTGCCGCAGGTACCACTCGCTTGATCCCAGATTCGCACTGTGTGACCGTCGGTACTGGCGAGCCACGTCCCGTCCGGGCTGATCGCCACCGACGTCACCATCTGGGCATGCCCGGTCAGGGTGCGCAGGAGGAGCGGATTGGGGAGGTCTGGTGGCGGCCACGCATGACCTAACACTGGGCGCGAGCCCGCATCCTCGTGCTGGCGCCGCGCAATGATCTGATCGCGCCACTGCGGCAAGGCATCGAACCGATTGTGCAGCACATGCAGCAGGGCATGAGGCGGGTCACAAGCCGTAAGGAGGTGGGCTGCCTGGGCGATCGTGCGGGCACGGGCAGAGGCCCATGCCGTAGGCACACGCTCGAGGTCGCTCCAAGGGGCGGTGGGGCCGCGCTGCATCAAGCGGGCTTCGACCCAGCGCACGTCACTGGCCACGGCTTCCGCCTGGGCGGTGCGGCCAGCAGCCAGAAGGTGCTCGATCAGATGGTCGAGTAGGTAGCTCTCCTGCATCTGCCACCAAGCCCTGGAAGGCTCCGGCAGGGCGGCGGCCAGCGGCGATGTGTGCGGTAGTCGCGCCGCGAGGCTGTCAACCAAGCGGCCGTGTAGAACTTCCAGCGTCCCGTCGTCAAACTCTTTCAGAAGGTACTCGCGGATCACGTCGTGGAGGATGACGCGCCCACCGTCGTCGGCGGTAAGAGACAGTAAGGACAATCGCTGCAGCCTCCGACACAGGCTGCGCGACCCCCTCTCGGTCAGGCTCCCCGTCACCTTCCAGAACTCAGTAATCACAGGCACAGGGATGGCTTCACCCTGCGCAAAGACTGCCAACTCAGCAAATCGCTCGGGCGCGTCGGCCGGCAGCAGGTCGATGGCCGCCGCCACTGTGGCCCTCACAGCGCGATTCCTTTGTCCTGGGTTGTCCAAGTCCAGTTCTTCCGTCGGATCATCGACGGCGGTCGGCCCCGCGGCGCGCAAGTCGTGAAGTGCCTGGCTTGCTGCAGTCGCCGGATCGGCGCCGGTAGCCACTTGCTCAGCGATCAGCCGGTTGGTCATGCGCAGAAGCAGCGCCCAGCGTCCGGTCACTGCGAGCAGTCCGTCCACCACGCTGACGGGCAGTGGTGACAGTTCATGGGTAAGGACGGCGCGCGCTTGCCCGGAGGACATTTCATCCAGACTGACCACTTCGACTGACAGGCCGTTGGGCAGCAACTGGTGGAGGTCAGGGATGCGGGTTGTGAACAGGCGAACACATGGGCGTCCGCCGCGTAAGAAAGGCGCGAGTTGCTCGAGGCTCCAGACATCGTCCAAAACGAGCAAGGTGGGAGGGCGAGAGTCCAGCAAGCGTCCCAGATGGTCACCCGCCATATCCGGATCGTCGAAGATTTCCGTGTCCGCGGTGATGAACCGGGTCACCTCGGCCACCTTGGCTGCGATGGTCTTCGAACCCGCCAGGTCCCGGCCGAGGGTGATGGTGTAGATCCGACCGTTGAACCGCTCGCGCACCTGCGGGTCGGCGCAGACGAGACGGGCCAGGACGGTCTTCCCGAAGCCTCCAGCACCGGTCAGGGACGTACTGATGCCCACTGCAGAACTGCTCCCGCACACCGCGTCCACGACGCGGCGGCGCTCGTCGCGATCGACCACCCACTCAGGCACCGTCATGGGTTCCGGAGGCGGCGGATCGTCAGCTGGAGTCCGAGGCGCCCCGTAGTAGTTGTGCTGGACGCCGTTGCCCTGCAGCGGCCCGTAGAACGTGCTGCCGCTGAAGTGCATCCCCACTCCGGTGGTGGCCCCGGGCTCCGGAAGCCCTCCGGTCACTTTGGTGGCTCCCCGTAGTAGTTGTGCTGGGTGCCCTTGCCCTGCACCGGGCCGTGAAACGTGCTGCCGCTGAAATCGATCCGATCGCCCCCGGCCGAGCCGATTCCCTCGGCGTTCTCCAAAGACCGCAGCTCGTCGACGAGTTTCTCCAGGAGTGCGGCGAAGTGTTCGTCCCGCTCACCGGCTTCCTCAAGTGAGTCCGTCAGCCTTCGCCGGGTCCGCTCGGACAGCTCCGCGCGCCCTTCGGCGGCTTCTTCCTGGGCACGCTCCAGTGCCGGGTCCTGGCCGAGCTTGCGGCTGACCAGATCGTGGAGGCGGTCCATTCCGGAATCCAGGGCCCGGTCGACCTCACTGTCGGCGCGCCCCCCGACGCGCTTGGCCTTGCGCACCGCCCACGCGAAGACGTAGGCCACCGCAAACTCAGCGCCGAACATCACGACCCCCTTGCTGCCGAGCAGAACCCGAAGCCGAGCGTACCCAGTCAGCTCACCTGGGCACCGGCGATTGCGGGGGATGGTGGTGGTGCCAGCGTTCGCGTTCAGCAGCCGTCACCCCGTGACGCCTACACGTGACGCGCCAGGTCGCTGTTCCGTCGCACAGGATCTTGCCCTGTCTCACCTGACGTTCGCCAGTTCAGCGGTTAGGGACAGGGGCAGGTGCGGCACTCCAGGCCGTCGGCGTTCGGGTGACGGCGGGCGTGCTCAAGCCCCTCGGCAAACAACTGGGCATGCCACCGAGTCAGCCCCTGGCCGTGCCAGGCCCGCCGCGGCACCGCCAGCACCGCCGGCCCCCCGCTGCACCCTCCCCGCTCCGCCGCTCCCGCAGCATCTCCAGCCCTGCGCATGCCCTCGACTACGACGGTGTGCGGCGCCCCGACCGCCCCGGCGTCCGGGGACTGGGCCAGCAGACGCAGGCCGGCCCCCACCTCAAGGGCCGGTGCGGGCCACGCACCCACCACACCCCCTGCACCCCGCGCAGCGGCGGCGCCCCACCGGGCCGGCGCCGCTCGCATCGCCGACACCCACCGGGCCAACGGCCCTGCAGGACCGGCCGCCTCCACCTCGCCCAGCCAGGGCCGCCCCAGCCGCCCGCCCAGCGCGGCCGCGAACCGTTCGGCACCGGCCCGGTCACGCAACAGACCACCCGCTCCCTGCCCGGCCCGCTCCCACAGCCGCAGATCACCCAGAGCCTGGCCACCGCGACAATGTCGAGGAACACCATCACATCCCTCGCCACCAGCCGCCACTGCCGATCCCCCCAGCCCACCGGACGGACACCCCGCGCACGCATGGCCGCCACCAACTGCTCCAGACGCGGCCCCCACACCACCTCCCGCTCCCAGAACTCCTCCCGCTCCCACCACCCGCAGACCACCGCACGCGCCAACGCGAACACCTCACCCGGCGCTACACCGCCCGCCCTAGCCGCCCGCAGCACCCCAGCCCCCAGCCCACCGGCGCCGCGCCCGGCCCAGCTCCCCGGCCCAGGCGGCGACATCGGCGAACTCCAGCGGATGCCCCTCACCCACATCCAGCAGCCACCGGCCGTGCCGCACACACAGCCGCTGCCACGGCGGCCGATACACCCACACCGGCTCGCTCCCCGCCCCGTGCCGGGCCGCACGCAGCCGACAGCTGAAGGCCACTGGCCCCCACTGCGATGCGCCCAGCCGCCACCACGCCCGCCCCGCCCCGTCCTGTCCTTGGCCCGCCCGTGCTCGGCGAGCGCCCGGGGCCCGGCCGCCCAGGACGGCAGCGCCCGCGCCAGATGGACGGCCGGCACCCGGCACCAGTCGGCCAGCTGCCCCTGCGCCACCGCGTCGAGCAGCACCTCGCCGTCCGGGCGTCAGAGCGTGGAAGCCGCCTATCGCAGCGGCGCGGTGTCCTTCGGCCGGCCGCCCGTCTCGCAGGAAGGCGTCGAGCAGGCCCGCGCAGCGCTGCAACGGGCGGAGACCCGCTTCACCGACATGCGCATCAGCCGCCCGAACACCATCCGCGCTCTCAAATCCCTCGACGGCGCAGCCCGTGAACCTTCTGGGTCCGATGCGCCGGCCGCACGCGCCGCCCGGATCGCAGCGCAGTCCCGTGAACGCTCCAAGGCCACCGCGCCCGCCGTACCCCGCACCGATCCCACCGCGGAGCAGGTTCGCCAGGCCCACAACTCCTCCGCGCAAGCGCACCATCCGGGCGTACGCCCAGCCTGACCGCCCAAGAGGCGTCGGCGCCCCTCTGATCGCCGTCCACGTCCACGCTGCACTCCGTCTCGCGCACGAGCCCCTGCTGTTCGGCAGCCCGTACGAACAGGCGCGACGGGCATCGCGCTGCGCCATGGCGTGCGAAATCGCGGGGGGATCTTGTGTCGTACCGATTGCGTACCCCGGCGCGGCGGGTGACCAGGTTCCTCCAGCAAGACGTGCCAGGAGCGGGCGGGGAAACGTGCCAGGGAGCGGCTGCAGAAAGTGGTAGGCCCCTGCATGCCCGGGGTGGGCGCGTTGCGCGTGGTCGGCTCGTCGGCGTTCCCGGCTGCAGCATTTCCTGCAGAATTCCTACGCGGAAACGGCCGCAGATTCTGTGTTGCGCGCGCCGGGCTGCCGGGCGTCGTCGCGACTAGACACACCCCCTCTGGCCAGCAGTTTTGTGGGTCGACGGGCCTGAGCGGACGTGTCAGGGTGCTTGCCGGGCGCAACTCGGCGCCCTCGAGCAAGGGGGAGACATGGACACCATCATCGGGGCCACCATCACCGGCGTGTTCACCATCATCGCCACGATCATTGCCACCCGGCGCCGCGGTTCGGGAGACGATGCGCAGTGAGGTGACGTGACGCGAAAATGCAGCTCTGGCCGCGTCACGTCACCTCGTCGAGAGGCGAGCGAACAAGCTGCGCCCCGCAGGGCGGCGGGGCAATGGCCCGGCCGGGGGCGGCGTCGACGTCCAGGCCGCGGACGAGGGCGGCTGCGGCCCGGGGGCCGGGGCGGGCCGGAGGCCGGGTTCGCCGGGCTGGCTGATGGTTCGGCGGCCCCGGCCAGGGACGGTCAGAAGTACTGGTGAGCGCCGGACGTGAAAGGCGGGCGTGGGGGTCAGTTGACGAGTGTGAATGCCTGGTGGCCGGGTGAGCTGGGGCCGTCCAGCACGATCGGGGCGAGGAGTCCGGGATGTCCCTCTTCGACGGTCCAGTAAAGGGTGTTGTGGGCCTCGATCTGGACTGTGCCGTCGCCTAGGTCGTGGATTTGGAACTCCTGGAAGTTGTAGCGGCTGTCGCAGTCTCCCTGCACGATCGAGTCGTCGAAGGACGGATCGCTGTCCAAGACTTCCAGGCACTTGCCGGCGAAGGTCTTGATTCTGACGAGGCCGTCTCCGGCGTCTTGCGTCGTGAAGAGTTGGTTGTCCGTGCCGAGGCAGCGGTACTGCTGGAGCGGGGCGTCGTTGTGCGTACTGGCGTCCGCGATTTCCAGGCATCCACCGGCGTAAGTCTCGATCCGGAAGGAATCCTGTGCGGCGGCGGGATGCGCGGTGACGACGGCGAGTACGGCCGCGGCGATGAGGGCGGCGCCGGCGCGTGTGCAGGCGAGGTTCATGAGGGGCCTTCCCATCGACAACTCGTAACGATCAGTAAGTAACTGTACGCACAGAGTAATGATGGTGTGTCTGGACGCTCGGCCCTTACCTCACTGCCCGCGTCCGCGGCCGTCCGGACGTCCGGGCCCGAGCTGCGCACCAGGCCCGTGCTCGCGGACCCGTCCGGGTCACGTGACCGGTGGCGCGCGGACAGTGGCGGTGCCCGACCGAACGGCCCAGGTACGCCCCATGTGCGCGATTGGTACGCAAGAACGTAGTGAGGTGACCCTTTACCGCGCCTCGGCGCTACATGCTGACCGTGTCCAGGAGGTGGGGGCCGTTATTGCGGACGTTGTAAGCGCCGTGCTCACCCGGAACACAGCCGCCCATCCAGCGGGAGCGGCTGTTTGCGCGTCAGTGTCGAAGCGCGGTCACCAGGAGCGCCAGCACACCACCGAAGCCGGCCGTCCCGCTCTGCTGGCCCAACTCGCTGACCGGGACAAGGGACTTGTCGATCGCATGCTCGAAAGAAGGCTCGACTCTTGACCGTCACCGTAGCTGCAACGGCCGCCGCTCTTGCCCTGATCGATCCGGCACCGGACACACCGGTCATTCCCTCGGAACGGCTGCGGCCCGGCGTCGCGCCAGAGACCGTGTCGCGCTTTGCCGACGACTGGTGGGACCTGGGGCCGCTGGAGCGCAAGGAGACGAGCACGACGAAGACCTTGCACTGGAAGACCTTCCCTGAGGTGCTGCGGCCCTCGATGAAACGCATCGCCTGGGCAGTGATCAACAAGCCGACTCCGGACGTGCTGCTGAGGCGTCCGAAGACCACCTCACGGCCCTTCATCTCGGCTCAGACGTTGCTGCATGCCTCCAAGACCTGGTGGGACCTGGGTGACTGGCTCGCCCAGCGGCAGATTACGAGCCTGGATCAGGTCGACCAGGAGATCTTGGAGGAGTACGCCGACAAGGTGCGTGAGCTGGGCAACAGCTTCGGTCATGCCCGCAACAAGCTGTTCGTCGTCACACGCATGTGGGCCTATGCCCCTTTTCGGCTGCCGCAGGACCGACTTTGCATGCCGCCCTGGGACGACCCCGGCGCTGAGATCACGGACTTTCTCGGGGAGAACGACGAGCCGCGCGGGGAGAACACCACCGCGGTGATCCATCCCGCGACGATGTCGCCGCTGCTGGTCTGGGCTCTGCGTGTGATCACGGATCTGGCGCCGGACATCCTGGCCGCCTGGCGGGAATCGCAGCGTTTGCTGGCGAACCTCCCGCCCAAGGCGGAGAGGGGGCGGAAAGGGAAGGCGGTTTACCAGCGTCTGCGCGAGTACTTCGACGGGCTGCGGGCGGCGGGGAAGGCGGTCCCCACCTATGGCGGCTATCTGGCGCCGAACCTCGCCAAGGCCGCCACAGCCCGCGGGGCGACCCGGGAGGAGGCGGTGTCCGCAAAGTTCGTCGGAGGGATGCTGGGGGTCAACCAGAAGCAGGTCAGCAGCTTCCTGAAGCGCTGTCCGGAGGTGCTGGAGGGACAGAAGTTCGCAGACGGCGCCCCGCTGGAGCTGCCGATCACGGCGATGATCGATGGGCGGCCCTGGACGGAGAGCATCGAATTCACCGAGGTCAAGCAGCTGGGGCTGCACCTGTCGACGGCGGCACTGGTGGTGATCGCCTACCTGTCTGGCATGCGGCCGGAGGAGGTGCTGCACCTGGAGCACGGTTGCGCGAGCCGCGAGGAACGCGGGGACGGCACGGTGCGCTACCGGGTCAACGGCAGGCACTTCAAGGGGGTGGTCGATGAGGAGGGCAACATCATCCCGGAGGGCGAGATGCGGCCCGAGCCTTGGACCGTGATCGAACTGGTGCATCGTGCCATCGAGGTCGTCGAGGGACTGGACCAGGGGCCGCTGCTGTTCTCCCGCAACCTCACCACCGCCCCGCGGGCCGACCGTCGGCACGGCAAGGCCCTGGCGCCCGGCGCGGTGGTTCAGCGGCTCAAGTCCTTCATGAATTGGGCAAACGAGCTGGCCGTCGCGCACGGCCGGGATCACGAGCTCATCCCGCCGGACCCGGACGGCAACGTCACCATGCAACGGTTCCGCCGCACGGTCGCCTGGTTCATCTATCGCCGGCCGGGCGGGCGCATCGCCCTGGGAATTCAGTACGGCCACGTCGGCTCTTCGATGGGGGAGTCGTACGGGGGACGCTCCCGGTTCGACATGCTGGAGATTCTCGACTTCGAGGAGGGCCTGGTGATGGCGGAGAACCTGGCCGCCGCCAGTGAACGCGTGACGTCCGGGGAAGGCATCAGCGGCCCGGCCGCCACCCGCTACGTTGCTGCCGCCCGCGAGTTCCAGGTCCGCTACGAAGGCGGGTTCATGACCAAACGGCAGCACCGGGCCATCAGAGCCGACCCCACCCTCCGCGTCTATGAGCATCCCGAATCGCTGCTGACCTGCAACCATGACCCGTTCAAGGCACTCTGCGACCCGGACCGGGGCCGCGGCGCCGGACAGCGCACGCCCAGCTTCAGCCGGTGTGACATGGCCTGCGCGAACATCTCCCGGACCGACACTCACATCGAGCGGGCCAAGGCGGAACGGCAGGCCATCACCGAAGAGCTCGCCGACGGCCTCAACCCCCATTCCGGTGGCCCAGCGACTCCGTCAGCGCGACCAGAAACTGGAGTCGATCATCAACGAGCACGAGGCCACCTGCATCGTTCCTGAGCCGAGGACGGAGGACGGCCAGTGACCGATTCCCCAGCACCCGCCGAAGAGCGCGAGGACGCCACGGTCCAGGCACCGTCTGGGCAGCTGACGGAGATCATCGCCTCGGCGCTCGGCCCCGCCGCCGAAGCCGCACGGGCCCAGTGGCCGGACGACACCGATGAGATCCAGGCGATCACCGATGCGATGGTCCGGCTGCTGACCGGAGTGCCCTTGCGGTCCGACGGCCAGTTGACGATCAAGTCGCTCGCCGAGGAGGCGGGCTTGAGGCGCAACAAGCTCACGCACAAGCACACCGGCCTCAAGGATCTGTTCTATGCCCTGGTGCGGGCCCAGAACATTCGCCCGAAGGACACCGAGCGGCTCCAGCAGGAGCGCGACGAACTCGCGGAAGCACTGAAGAAGGCCCGCCGAGAGCGCAACGAACTACGCGAGGAGGTCAAGCGACTCGTCCGCATCATCCACGTCCTGGAGGTGGAGAACGACAACCTCAAGACCACTTCCGGCGCCAGAGGCGGCACAGTCCGGGCGCTGCCACAGCGCTCGGCGCCACCGCCCCCACAGCGCTGAGACCGGATGACGCGGCAGGACGGCGATCATGCGGCGACGCCAAGCTCCTTTTGGGTGACGGAGACGCCCTCCAGCCAGGGGGCGGGACGATTCCGCCGGGACGGATGCAGGGGTCAGTGTTCGGTGAGGTCCCGGACGTCCCAGCCCGAGTCGATCATCACCTCCGCGTATCGCTGGCCGCGGTCTCGGTGGGCGGCGAGCACCAGCAGGTGGGTGGGGCGCGTCGCCCCGACAAAAACGAGCTGCACAGCGGCCTGGACACTCTTCAGCTCCCGCTGGGGGTCGCTGCCCTCCGCGACCATGCGGAGCGCCTCGGTCACGTCGAACTTCTTGCCGGTCTTCTCAAGGCACTCCAGGATCAGCGTCGCCGCGTGGGTCTCGCCCTTCGCGCTCTGGATGGTCCCGGGTACGGACCGCACCGCCGGCACTGCGGCGGAGCTCCTGGGGACGCCGCCCATTGTTGCGGCAACCTCGGCCGCGGGGGTGAACTCCAGGCCGACGGCCTTCAGCGGCCCGTCGGCGAGCAGTTTCATCTGGACGGTGAGCTGCTCGGTGATCATGCCCCAGCTTGCCTCGTTGAACGTGGCTCCGTGGGTGAGGAGTTCGCGCAGCAGGATCCGTACCTTGCCGCCCGGGGTCGCCGCAGACCTCTCAAGGCGGCCCAGCGTCGGTAGCCCTTCGCCGGTCAGGGGCGTGAAGGACGCGCGCAGGGCGTTCCACAATTCGGTGGCCGCTTCGTGGCTGTCTGCGCCGGACCTCCACTGGGTCCCTGCCGCGCGGGCCGCGTCGATCAGGACGCGGTGGGCCGTCGGGCGGCCGGGCGGGGTGTAGCCGGGCACGTAGCATGAGATCGACTGCGGGTAAGTTTGGGAGCCTCCCCGGCCCTGCCGCGCGCCCAGCACACGCGGGGGACGCCTGAGGAGGATGTCCTCGGGGACGATCACGGCGGCCATGCGTTCGAAGGTCGGCACAACGTCGGTCGCTGTGGCCTCGTCGAACAGCAATACCGCCACCTGGCCGTCGGGACCGGCTCCGTGGACTTGCTGGGGGCGACGGACGGCCAGGCGGCTGGCCACTGCCGCGATCTGCGGTCCGAAGCGGCGGCTGACTGGCAGCTCCGCGGCACCAGACAGTGGGAACGAGGCAGGTCCGCTCACGGCATCGGCGTCACTGTAGATGCCCTGATTGGTGTCGCCTACTCGCTGCACCACGGTGGGCGAGGAGGCGAAGACGAGGTCTAGCAGTTCGTGCTGGGTGGCGCTGGTGTCCTGCATCTCGTCGAGGAGAACGAACGGGAAGCGCGCGGAGACGGCCGGGATGATGCCGGGGTGCTCAGCGAGGTACTGCTTGGCGATGGCGTACATGTCCTGGTAGCGGAAGACGCCTCGACGGGCCAGCGTCCACTTGAGCCTGGACAACTGCTTGCCGCTGGTTGTCTCAGCGCGGAAGGGGGGTTCCCTGGTCGCGCCGGTGACCACGAGTTCGCCGTCCTTGTAGGTGAACGTCGCCCCGCTGACGATGCCGGTGCCGTCGCGCTGACGTTCCACGTAGCTGCGCAAGGTGGAGTAGCTGGGGTGCTGCAGGAGCCGGATTGCTGCGGTCTCGAAGGCCGCGTCGTCGACGGACCGGACCTCGACGCCCTTGGCCCGCACGGCCGGCAGCGCGAGGAAGGTGTGCACGAAGGACTGGATGGTGCCGATGAAGTGCGGGTAGCGCAGCAGGCTCCGCCCCGCGGCGAGGGAGGCCACCCGGTCAGCGATCTCGTTCTTGGCTGTGTTGGTGTGGGACAGCACGCACACCCCGCACGTCACGGAGGTCCACGCGTCGGCCATGAGCGCGAGCTTGAGCCCGATCAAGGTGGTCTTGCCCGACCCCGGGGCGGCCTGGAGGTCCTGTGTGGTCTCGCTCTGCAAGAAATCCCACTGCTCGGCGTCAAGCGGGTCGAGCCCGAGAAGCTTCACCATGGCCTCCACTTTGTGGGTGGCGAAGGCATCGGGCAGGTATGTGCCGGTCACGCGGCCACCTCGCCGCACAGGTGCTTGAACGCTTCAACTAGATAGGGTGGGATGTCGCTCTCCGTGAGCGAGGTGGAGGCGAGGAGCTGTGCGGCGAACTGCGCGGTGATCGACTTGCTGGCGCTGTTGAGCTTGAGCGGTCTGTAGATCTTCAGGGCCGCCTGTTCCAGAGTGAGGTGCTGGTCTGCCCACTCGTCTACGTCCTTGTCGGCCCGTGCAATGACCTGATCGGTCTTGGCAGCGTCCGGCCAGGACCGTTCTGCAACGGATGCGAGCTTGACCGCGCGGTGCATCAGCCTGGCCATGGTCCAGGAGGTGACAGCGAGGTCGTACTCCAACGTCCACCAGTTCGACACGAACGTCTTCACTGGCCCGTCGTCGTCGCTGGCGAGGTCCGCGACGTGCGCGGCGATCTCAGGCTCCGTCATCTCGTCCCAGCACTTCAGGCCGCCACGCATCTCCGCCGAGGTGCCGGCGGGGACGAGGTCGCGGTCGCGGATGCAGGCGACGGGGACGGGTATCTGCTCGCCGGAGCGCTGGAAGACGCGGCTGTACCGGAACAGGCCGACGTGGCCGACGTTGACTACGCTGACGCCGTGCTCGTTGAAGGGCACGCCCAGGGCGGCGGCGAGAGCGGGCAGGAAGATCGCCTCGGCGTCGCCCTCGACCATCGCCAGGCCTCGAGCGAAGAACATATTGGCCTTGGTGACGTCCAGAAACCGGGTCAGGAACGCGTAGTCCTCGCCGGTCAGGCGCGTGATACCACGCCGCAGCGGAAAGGTGCGGCCCCCAACGACGAGTGTCAGACACTCGACGGACGTCGACGAGGCGAGGTTGGGGCTGTGGGTGGTGAGGATGACCTGGACCGGGGCCCTGCCACCTTCCTGCGGCCCCTGGGCCTTGTCGCGGAGCAGGTCCATGATCCGGGTCTGGAGCTGGGGGTGGAGGTGCGCCTCGGGCTCCTCGATCAGCAGCAGGGGTGCCAGTTCGCTCTTGCCCAGCAGGAGAAGCTCCGCTGCCATGAACAAGGCATTGTTGTAGCCGAGCCCGCGGCGTGTCCACTCGTCGGACTCAGCGAAGAGGTTCAGTTCGAGCCGTTCCAGCGCGCGGGCCAACGTCGCGTCGGTGGCGACGCTGATCTTGGCGCGCAGGACGTCGTCGCCGATGGCGAACCGCTGCAGGTAAGCCGAGTTGATGTCCTGGCTCACATCAGAGACGGCATCGTTGCATCGGATGTCGTGCTCGGCGCGGCGCAGGATCCCCACCAGAGTGGACGGAGGGTCGTCGCCCTCGGGGTCGTAGTCATCGATGCCCTGGTCCTTCATCGCCGGGTAGCCGGCGAGGATCTGGGACAGCCGTGATCCGCGGCCCGAGCGCAGTTCCGCCTCCGCGTCGCGAAGGGGGCGCAGGTAGGTGGCACGCAGGAGTTCGCGTGCGGCGCCGTCCAGGGCGGGGCCGTTGCCGTCCGGTCCGGTCCGGGTGGTGACCGAGACCCGGTTCCGGACCGGGTCCATCCGCTGGGCCTTGAACGTCACACAAAGCCAGGCGGCGCCGCCGCGGTCGTGGGTGAGCAATTCCAGAAAGACCGCCTGCTCCTCGGTCGACAGGGCGGTGAACCCGCACACGATGGTGAAGGTCTCCGCCCGCCCGTCCTTCCCGAGGTGGAAGTCGTCTTGGGAGACCCGGTAGTAGTCCGTCGCTGCGGTCTGCAGGCACAACCGGATCGCGTCGATGATCGCCGTCTTCCCGCTGTCGTTCTCGCCGACTAGCACGTTCGTCCCGGCCGTGAACGACAGGTCCAGCGACGCGTCCGTCTCGCCCTCGCTCTGGGCCGCAGCTCCGAAGACCCGGAAGTTCTCGACCCGAAGATGCGCCAAGTACACAGATTCCCCCGCAGACGGGGCCGCGGCGCCCTCTTCTCCGGGAAGGAGTCCCCCGGGCTGCGCGGCCCGTGATCGATATTTTCGAGATCCTATGCTCTCCGGGGTCGCCGCCTGGGGGAATCCGACAGATTGCGGGAGACAAGGGTCTCGCGTGCCTCGTTGGCCCGGACGGCCGTGCTCCTGCGGGCCGCCGTGATGGCCTTGCCTGACCCGGCCGACCAGCGCGGGAAGGAGGGCCGACACTTCCCGCAGACCTCGCCCTGATCGCCGACGTCGAGTCCAAGGAGTGACGGCGTGCTGCTCACCGGGGATATCGGCGGGCAGGTGGGCGAGTCCGAGACCGTTGAGGCGGCGGCTGATGCTGGCACGGACATGAACGCCGAGGCGGCCGGCCTACTCCAGAGCACGCAGAAGCCACATGAAGATGCGGAGAACGCCGCCAGGCTCTTCGACGGCATGCCGCTTGTGCCGGGGGTTTCAGACTGACCATTGACCAACAAGGCGGGCAACGCCTGGCATTGCGTCAAGTCTGGGGCACAGGGCTGGAGGTAGAGCTCGGCTCACTCCCCGCCGGACGGGTAGGTGGGGGGCGCGTCCAGCCCGGTGAAGGCCAGGGGCCTTTCTGCTACCGGATCGGCGCTGCTCACTCATCACCCAAAGTGACCAACCGTGGCGATCCCACCGGATATGCGACACCTGCCATGCGAGCCCACCAGTCCCAGGGCCGGATCTTACTGTGCCGCCCCCCTCAGCTCGCCCTCGTGCCGGGCGGAAGACAGGTGGTGAGCTCCGCTGCAGCTCCGCCCATTCCTGGCCGTTCTTCAGTACGCAATTTTCGCCAAGATCGAAAGCAGGCTGAAGCTTGCTCTCACGCCACCCGATGCGACCGCTGACTTGGGACGCGGTTGTCCAAGCGCGGGCCACGACACGTGCCCGAATGTGGCATTTCAGCGGACGATCGACAGGCTGCGCTTCACAGGGGCCGACGGCCGTCGAGCCTCACCATCGAAGGTGGTGAAAGTGAGTCCGAACAGGAGCCGGTTCATCTCTTCACTGGTGAGCCCGAGCTCGGTCGCCACGGACGAGGGACGAACATTCTTCGAACGCAGTGCAGCGAAGACCTTCGTCAGCACCTGCGACGTTTCCCGTTGGTCCATGCCCTGCGGTTCGCCGGACCGGTACCCCAAACGGCTCAGCTCGGCGCACGTAGCCCGGTACTGCCAGTCGGAGAGCAGGCCTAGGTCATGCATGCGGTAGGTCAGGGCCATAGCGGAGACGTTCCAGATCTGCTTGCCACGAAGAATCTGGTCGACATGCGCTCCCGACGGCATGTGCCCCAGAACGCTCGCTCGAGGCATCAGGAACGCGGAGGCGAAGTCGTTCGCTTGCCGTTCGGCCTCGGGTCCCGAGCACGCGTGCTCGCTGCCATGCATGACGAGATGGCCCAGTTCGTGCGCTGCGTCGAAGCGGCCCCGCTCGGCTGACTTGAGCGTGTTAAGAAATACAAACGGGACGCCGTCGCGCCATACCGCAAATGCGTCGACCTCAGCGTGATCGGGATCCAAAGAGAACACCCGCACCCCGTGCGCCTCCAGGAGGTGCACCATGTTGGGCGCTGGCGCTTCTCCCAGATTCCAGCGGGTTCGGACCATGCTGGCGGCTGTCTCCGGGTCCGGTTTGCCCAGTGAGGGCACGCTCGCCGCAGGGAGGCGGAATCTTTCGTCGATCCAGTCGTACAGCATTGCGCCCAACGTGCCGGCAGCCCGAGCAGCTTCGAGGACTCTCGCTGACGTCTTGCTGCGAGCCCGCCAGGAGATGCCTTCCGCAGGGAGCTCGTCCAGAGCAGAACCTTCGAAGAAGGTGGCAGGAAACTCCAGTGCTGAGGCGATCTTGTCGAGAGTGTCAGGACGGGGCGCGGTGCGTCCCGTCTCGTAGTTCGACAGACTCTGCAGTGAGACCCCGGCCCGGTCCGACAAATCAGCGAGGGTAAGGCCCCTGCGCTTACGGGCCAGGGTGATACGGGACGGGGTCACCATGCGGGGCTACCTCAGAGATTGGTGGTGCAGGGTGGGGCGACGGGCTCGCGGCCCCACCAATGGGCATCAGCGGAAGTCGACGGCGATGTCGATCTCTCCAGGCCCATCATCGTTCAAAGGTTCGATTCCGTCCATGATCAGGGCCGGAAGCGGAATCCGCCTCCCCCATTCTTCTACAAAACCGTTCTCGAACCTCTTTGGCTGTGACAGCTCGCAGTCGATCCGCACCGTGTCGCCGACCTTGAGACGGCAAGACAGCAGGAACCACGTCTTCAGTGCACATGCTTCTTCTTCGCTCAGCGCTACCCCGTTTGGGCCAGCTCCGGCTGCAAACAGGGCTGTCTGTACGTTCGGAGCACCCTCGCCGGCGTTGGCACGAGCGACCATGTCAGTAGCAGGTCCGCGCCGGCGCGCGTTCTTGGGGAACAGACTTGCCTGTCCCGTAGCAGCGTCGCCGACCATCACACCCATCGCGACTGACCGATCCGGACTGCAGACCAGTTCGAGGCGGCCGTGAACGAGTCGGGCCCATCCTCCCTGCTCGATGTGCAGCTCACGGATGGTGCGCACGTGCGCCTCGTAAGCCCGTCGTCCGGCCGTTCCGGTTGGGTCGTTGGGGACGGCAGTGCGCCTCGCCGCCTCACCTGCGCGCAGTACGTTGTGCAGGAACTCCAGCCTGGTCCCCATACCGCCCAACTGGGCATGCACGTCACCGGGTTCAGGGAGCGCGTTCACGAGGGGCAGGACCAAGGAGACCTCCAACAGGCGACAGTAGTCTTATAAGGACTCTACCTCAAATGCGGGCCGAGTTTTATAAGGATCGCTGCTCGTGTACCGGCGCGCGCCCGTTGTGGCACGGACCTGTCACCCGCAGGCGCCTGCTGGGCTGCCAGACCGTCGAGACCGTCACCGTCCGCCTCGCCACGGGTCTGGTCGGTCAACGCAGATGAAGGTACACACGAGAGCGAACCGACCAGCGGGAATCTGCCTTCAAGAGCTCCTGAAGGGAAGGCTCGTCCGCGCGCATCGCCATGTACTGACGGGCCAGTGCGCTGCGGTCCCCGGCGAGAACCAGCCCAGTGACGGAGTCAGCATCCTCGGCGTCGCACCACAGACCCGCCGCCAGAAGTCGGATCATGTGATCAGAGTGGATAGCCAGGGAGGCCGGATGCAGGTGCACGTCCTGCCAGCGCAGTTGGAAGAGGGCGGGGGGTGGAGTTGATCAGATGGAAGTGGATGGCCAAGGACTTCTTAACCGGCCAGTAGGCGAGCACTCCGCGGCGGGAATCACGCGGGTTCAAAGGATTCCTGGACGCCAACGAGGCGAACCCACGTGCGGCTAGGAGTTCAGCGACTGCCGTGAGCCGGGTTCATCGGGCTGTGAAGCGAGATCACCTGGCCGTGCGGCCTGTGACGCGCAGGACGAGGGCGATGAGCGAGGCGAGCCGTAGGAACAGGTAGTCGGCTGCGGCCTCAGTGGGGAGGTCTTCCTGGTCGTGCTCGTGGTGTCGAATGGTGAAGGTGTTGCCGGCCTTCGTCAGCGCCTGGAACTCCGTGTTCAGGAGATCGCGGAACAACTCCGAGCCGGATGCGGTGTGCGCGACCAGCTGGGCAGCGGACGGCTTCTTGAGCGCGCCACCGCCAAGTTCGAGAGTCTTGAGTCGCTCAAAGGCATCCCAGAGCTTCTCAAGGGCGTCCCGCCGATCGACCGGGTTCCGGGACAAGAAACGGGCCATAGCGTCGTTGAGCTTGTCGTCGAGCTTGGAGTCTCCGGTCGAGGGCCTGAGGTCGGAGATCAACGGGCGTGCCTCAGGCGGTCCGATCCGCTGAATGCGCAGGTCGTCACCGAGGGTGAAGGCGATCCCGTTCCTGGCGAAGAGCAGGTCGATGTCGTGCTTGAACTGAGCCTTCCCTGAGCTCAGTCCACCACCAGAGTGTGCTTCGTGCCGTTGGTCCTCAAACGAGAGGTGAGTGTGTCCGAAATAGCTGTGGGATGTGCGTACCGGCTGGTCTATGTGAAGGGCGACAAAGTCGATGACGTCCAGTGCGGTAGTGGTGTCCGGCGCCTTATCCGGGTCGAGTGGAGACCGAGTCGGCTCGGAGGAGTGGGCCATTGACGGCCGGCCGAAGCTGTCGGGCTCTGTTTCCTGATCTTCGCCAGTGATTGCATGGGGCTCGAGCAACCCAGGAACGTAGGCTTTGAGGGATCGGAGAAACATCTCCTCATCCGTGCCGGTGATGATGTTGCGGCCAGGGTCGTCCGGACAGCCGTACTGGGGGAAGGCCCGTGCGAGCGCACCATCGTTGATCCGCTGCAGAATCAAGTCGGTCAGGCCAGCCCATGCCTCGGTTGAGATGATCTCGCTGCTTCGCGGTTTGCCCCGCCCTGCACGATCAGAGTAGAAGACGCTCTCGGTCACGGGACTCAGCCTGACAGCGGACTGAGCAGTTCTCCAACTGGGTTTCAGGCGGGGTGGCTGCTGTGCCCGGTTCCAGGGGACAGGCATGTCACGGCCGGTGAGTGACGGTGAGGCCGTCGAGTCGCCGGCACATGACCGGACAGTCGATGGTGCGGGTGGCCTCGGTGGATAGGTAGCGCCCAACTCGTCTCAAAGTGGAGAGGTTCGACAGGCTGCGCAGTCCGAGCTGGCCGACTCCCGCAGACGCAAGCCGGACCCGTGCAACACCTGCGGTCAGTAACCTTCCGTGCACAAGCGAGGAGCTCCTCCCAGCTCTCGACCTGGCCACCAGCGTCGCTTGCGGTGTGCCGACCGGTTCATCGCTGGTGGTCGCCAGAGTCTCCCGTTCTCGACTCCGGAGAAGCGGCATCCGCGTAGGATCACCGGTGCTGTAACACGGTTTACGGGGGAGGCGCACTCAGATGGCACTGGTCGCAGGCGAGTACGAGTTCACGTGCAGCGACTGCCGGGGGGACGGATCCGTGCAAGTCGTCGGAACCGATGGCGAACTCCACTGGGATCAATGCGACGACTGCCGCGGGGTCGGTTCCGTGTGCGTGGACGAGGAGGACGCAGCCGAACGGATCGACCTCGGTCAGATACCGCTGCGTACGCCCCCAACGAGCGAACTGCACAGTGGCCCCTTGAAGGATGAACTCGACCAGTGGTTCGACTTCCTGTGCGCCCGTAAGGAGGAATCCTCAGCCCCGGCCAACATCATGATCGGCTACGCCTACGGGTTCGCCGAGGCAATGCTCCTGGCTGACCGCGAAGAACCGACTCGGGAGAAGTTGGATTTTTTGATCCGGGCGGCCGAGGAATTCAAGGGTCGCTCGGATTTTCCCGGACGTCGGTGAGCTGTTCGGACAGTCACTCGTTGTCTAGCATTGGAGCAGACCGGGAGAGTAGAACCTGGAATGAGGTGGCCCCCACCCATCTGTCATCACTCTCCAGACAGCCGATGACCCCGGTCAGCCTTCAAGTCCACCTATGGGAGATCGGCGTCCCGCCGCACAACGCGGCAGGACCTCCGTGATCCGCCAACTCGTACTGCCCATCAGTCCCGAGGCCGGTATCCGCGCTCGTATACAGACTAGCCGCCGCTGACCTTGTCCCCTTCGTCCTCCCGGCGGACAGGCCCGGCCAGTGCTTCGGTCTCCTGCAAGAGCCGGTCCGTGGGCGTGAAGTCGCCCAGCTCGACCGCGAGCGCGGCGCGCACGAACGCGGCGAGCGCGATGCTTTCGTTTCGCACCTCGAAGATGCGCAGCACCCCGTCCGAGTGCGCGGCATGGTGTCGGCACCCAGCCTGCACGCAGTACCCCTCGGCGGCCAGGGCGAGCCGCTTAAAGGCGGCGTTCTTCTCGTCGGTGAGCTGGGCCGGACAGCCCAGGTGATCCAGTGTGATCCGGGTGTGGGCGCCCATCTCGGCCGGGCGGACGGTGAGCCGTCCGCCGCCGGGCGTGATGTAGCGGCCGGGCGCCACTGGGGCGTACGGATGGATCAGCGGCAGATCCTTATTCACTGCGTGCAGGGCGGTCAGTCCGTCGTACTCGAAGTAGGGGCCTGCAATGCCGTTGTGCTCGATTGTCATGCGGTCCTCGTTTCGATCGCGGGGCGCGCTCCGGGCCGCCCCGTTACGCGCTGGTGACGGGCACGTTCCGCAGCAGTGCGGAGGTCATCGCCAGGAGCGTTTCCGCCTCGGCCCGGTCGTACTGGAAGGTCTTGGTGACCGCATCGTTGTGCAGGGCGCCGCAGGTCTGGCTGTACAGGGCGTCCTGGATCCGCCACCACCGCTCGGTCTGGTTGCACTGGCTGGCTTGCTTCCTCGATCCGGGGTTGTTCCAGGTGACGTTCTCCCGGACCCACTCCAGCGCCCGCCTGACCTCTAGGATCGACGCCCGGACCTCGCCCACGGTCAGTAGCCGCTGCGCCTCTCGCAGCGTCCGGCCGACCTCGTCCCGCTCCGGATCGCCGATCGGGTACGGCACCGCCATCTCGAACGCCGCAGACGGCCCAAGCTGCGCGAGCTGCTGTTCCCATCGGCTCTTGGCAATGGCGATGTGCGCCGTATCCTGGACGCTCCCCGGGTACCCGGGCGCCTGCGGCAGGGTCGCGTTGAGGTCGATCTCGAAGCGGACGTCGCCGGTGCGGCCCTCCTCAATCGCGTGGACCTGCAACGAGGCCAGCGAGAACGACAGGTTCACACGGTGGACGGTCACCGCCGGGGTGTACGCCAGGTTCGCTGTGGTCCGGGCGAGCCGGGAGCGCTGCCCCGTCGCCTCGAAGCCGAACAGGTCCGCTTCCAGGGCGAGGATTTTCCCGGCCTCGGTGAAGGGCGACACCCCGATAGCGAGCTGAACACGCAGCTCGTGGGCTCCCAGCGCACGGTGCAGCCACGTCTGGTCACTGCTGACCGACGCGGTGAACCGAATATCGTCGTCGAAGCGGAGTTCCTGCATAGCTCCCCCAAGGGCGTGTCGATCACCCGATTCTGCCGGGCGGGCCGCCGTATCACCGCCAATTTTCCCGGCCGCGAGCAACAGGCCTGGCTCCAGCCACACGAGCCGCGGTGCCGTCCGGCGCGCATGACTCCGGCCCAATACTTCCTGACCGCGGTACTGCGGGCGCGGGGGCCCAGGGGCCGGCGAAGGCGGCTGGCGAATGCCCCGACAGCCATCGGGTCCCACCTGGTGCGGCGCCGTAGGAGACTCGCACACCGTGTACCACCTCAACCAGCCCCTTCCGGGGTCAGTAGCGCTGATATCGGTACTCAAAGCAGTCGCTGCACATGTGCGTTTCAGGGATGGCGAAGCTGGCAACCGCAAGCTCGCAGTAGCCACAGAGTCCCACACACTCGATGCCACAGAAGAGGCAGAGCAGCCTGGCGTCGCTGCCGTCGCCATCGGTGGGGACATCTGTCACGGCCTCCCTACCACACTCGCCGCATTGGTGCACCGGGGACGGGCCACCGTCGGTGACGATCTCGTGCTCTGAGGTGTCCGCGTAAGCCCAGACTGCTTCGGTCGGCGGTCCCAAGTGAGATTCGCAGACCACGCAAGTCAGATCGGCGCTGCCATCCAAGGGCACTGCGACCGCCGCGCAGATGGGACAAGGGAGGATAGTGGACCACTTGCCCAGCAGTTTCCGCGCCGGCTCCATGCGCAGGTCTACGAGACGTTGGATGCGGCCAAGGCCAGGGCGGATGCGCTCCACGGCGTCCTCAGCGAGCGTGAGCTCTTCCTCTTCCACCTGGGGGAGCAGGTCCTCGCGTACGAAGGTGAGCAGGTTGTCGAGCACCGGCGTCGTGAGCACTTCCACTGCGAGGGCGGTGTCGGTGACTCCGAGGTGCGCGAAGCGGTTGCGCATCTGGGCGAGAGCCTTGAAGTGTCGTGGTGCCAACAGCTCTGTATCGAGGTCGAACTCCGCGATGACCCGCTTGCGGGCGTCCTGCCAACCGCAACTCTGGAAGTCTCCGCGTGCATGGTTGCCTGGGTCGTAGGTGTCGGGCTTGGCCCACACCAGAGCCGGCTTCTTCATGGCGAGCCGGGCCTTGAACAGCGTCTCCGCGGCGGACGCCAAGTGCACCACGGCGTACTTCAAGTTCCTGGGCGGGACGTCTCCCTTCACGGCGAGCAGGTCAACGGTGCTCTCCAGGAAGTCGAGCCCGTTGAGCACGGGCGGGAAGTTGACGCTCGGCCCGCTGTCCTTGGTCGCGCTCACTGCTGCACCTCCCCGGGAACGCTGCGCAGATGGGGCAGATGTTCGTCCATGTCATCCGGGAAGGCCTGGATGAGCTGATTGATGGCGGCAGCAAGACCGGGAAGCAGAGTTCGGATTCCGCTCTCGTTGGGCATGGTGAAGCCTTCGAGCCCGAAGTTCATCGCCCAGGCTTGCAGGAACGAGTCGTCTCGTCGTGCCTGGTCGATTGCAGCGTCGTACAGGTCGAGGACTCCGAGGAGCGCCTGGCAGACGGGTTCGGGAAGGGACCCCTTCTTCTCAGCTTCGGCAATGGCCTCGCGCATATAGACGGCGCGGCGTGCTGTGAGGTCAGACATCGGTTCCTCCCTGCTCAAGGAACTTGCTGACCTCGTCGGCGATGCCCTTGCCGCGGGTCTTCTTCACCGTGGCCCGGCCGGTGGATTCGGGGATACCATCGCTGCCGACCCACACGTACGGGTCCGTGCCTCCATTATCGAATTGCATGGCGATCTGGATATCGATGGTCTTGAGGTGGTTGGCAGGGGCGGCGGCGAAGATGGTGGCCGAGGCCCGGCGGAGCGGGTAGAGCCGGAAGTTCCTGATCCAGGCCGAGCCGTACTCGTCGAGGAAGGCGCTGTGGCGGTCTTTGCCTGCACGTATCTGCACCTCGTTGTCGCAGAGGCGGACGTCGAAGTACTCCTCGGCGCGGTTCTCGACGGTGACCTGGAAGCTGAAGTACGTCAGGCCCTTCGCGTCGTCGTCACGGCCTCTCTTGGGAACGTCGCCCTTCTTGAAGCTGTGTACCCGGACGCGGAGGCCTGTGAAGTCTTCGTCGTACTCCTGCCAGTCCCCGAGGACGTTCGGATGGAGCATGCTGTGGTCTTCCCCCCTGGTGACTGCCGACGGGCAGCGGTTGCAGGCGTGAGTAGTTGCGCTACAGGATGCGAGATTGGCGTCCCGCCGCTGCGCGGCAGAGCCTCCGCGATCCGTCAGTTCGTCCTCCAAGTTTTGGCCCCCATTATCACGAAGGCACTCGGTATTACGGCAAGACCGCTCCCCGCCTGGCCACCGAAGCTGGCGGCACCTGGAGCCGATGCCCCCCCGCGGCGACTACACATGGTGATTGACAGGCCTGTCAATTACCGCCACATGGGCCTTCCAGGCTGAGTAGGGCGGTCGACGATCAGGTGCCGGCTGGCTGAACCGTCATGGCTCCCTCGGCGGTGTCGATCCTGGCCTGAGTGCCGAGCGGGATGGTCGGAGGATGCAGGCCGTGTCCGGCAGGGAACACCCAGGCGCGTTAGCCGGTCGCGCAGTACGTCGGCGATTCCCCATCCCCAAGAGTTGAATCACCGGCATCCTGGCCGAAGCCGGGGAACTGGCCAAGTGCGACACCGCGCAGCCCCTCCAAGGCCCCAGTGCGGGTCAGCTGGGTCAGTCCGCGGTCGACCTCCCCCAGCCCTGTGCCTCTCGGGTGTTCGAGAAAGAGGTTCGTCCCTTCAAGGCCCTGTCGGCCGGTCGGTTGATGCTGTCTCGGCACGCCCCGAAGGATTCGGCAACACGCTCGAACTTGACACGGAAGAGGAGCACGAACCGCTCCCCGAAGCCTGCAACGTCCTCATTCATGGGGTACGGGTAGGCGGTCCCATCGCCGAAGTCTTTCGTGTTCTTGCTGACGAAGTAGACCTTCTCGTCAGGATGCTCTCGCGCGTACTCGATGGCCGTTAGCCAGATCGCGGCGTCTCGTGCGCCTATCTCTGCGAAGGTAGCGTTGCAGATCAACTACGCGATGCAGGAGATCGTGCAGCCCTGCTTGTACTCCAGGCTGCCGCACCTGGAGCGCGACGGCTTCAAACCTCGGATGTGCGTCGGCATCGCGTCCGGCGAAGCGTTCATCGCCCGCGCCGGCGTCCGGGACAGCAGCGACCTCGTCTCGATCGGCCGCGCTCCGAACGTGGCCGCCAAGCTCAGCGACATCCGGGAGACGGGCCGGTACCGGACGTACATCACCGCCGCCGTCTACAAGCAGCTCAGCGAGAAGACCAAGTTGTCCAAGGGCAAGGACATGTGGGAGGCCCGAGGCGCCGACGTCGGTGGTGAGCACATGACGATCTACCGGTCCAGCTACAGGTGGAGCGTATGAGCACGCCTCAAGAGGCAACGGAGACTGCGTGGCAGATCCACACCGCCCTGGGAGAGTGGACGGCTAGGGTCGACGCCAAAGCATCCTTCGCCCTCACCCTCGAATCGGCGGCCACGGCCGGCATCATCGCGCTGTCCACAGACGATCACATGTTCGCCCACCTGCACGGTTGGGGAGTCCGGGCCCCACTGTGGGCTGGCACGAATCTCATCCTGATCGGCGGGATTTTCGCCACCCTGGTCGTCGTCCCCCGACTCCGCTCCGCTAAGGACCTTGTGGCAGAAGCCCCCAACCACTTCATCTACTTCGGCCACCTCCGGCACCGCGAAGCCGGCGAGCTGACCACGGCCTTGCTCCAGACCGACGTACTCCCTGTGCTCAGCCAGCAGCTGATCAACATGAGCGACATCGCCTGGCGCAAGCACCGCCATGTGCAGTGGTCCTTCATCTGTTTCGGACTCGGAGCGGTCACCGTGTTCGTCGCTGGCCTCTTCTCCTGACGACACCGACACAGGGGCTGGTGCGAAGCCCAGCAGCCGGGGCTCGAGCCCTTCGAACCGCCCTGGCTATCGCCGCGGGCTCCCCTCCAACGCTGTACACCGACGGGCTGCACGGAAATCCCGTGCAGCCCGCCGCTGCGGTCGTCTGGGCGAGGTCTACGGGCCACTCCAACCCATCAGCCTGCGTCTTGGACACCGGCCGTCTGCTGGCGTACTCCCGCGCTGCCAGCAGACGGCACAGGTGCCGATCAGCCGATCAGCTTGTGCAGCACGGGAACGCTGAGCCCGAAGGAGCCCAAGCCCGCGGCGACGGCCTTGGGCACGGACTTCTCGGAGAGGAGCACGAGCCCGCCCATGATGAAGCCGATGAAGCCGGCTGTCAGGAAGACCACGGCAGCGTGCACTGACAGGAGCGGCGGTGCCTCGGACGGCAGGCCCATGCTGGGCGGGCCGGGCGGCTCCGGACGAGCGGGTACGGGGGGTTGCGAGTCCCGAGACATTGGGAATCTCCTACGAGGCGGAGAAACAGAGACGGCGGACACCTGTTGTGGTGTCGTCCGCGTGGGGGTGGTGCGCGCCTCGCGGTCGGCGGTCCTGCTGCTCTCTGCCTGAGAGCGTCCCTGTGGGGCTTCGGCCCGAGCCCAGGGTGGCGTGTTCAGCGTAGCCGTGATCGGCGCGGGTGTTCCCTCGGTCGTCTGGCCAGTTGTCATCACCGGTACCTCCTGGGCACCTAGTCGAGCCCAGCCCCGGCCGTTCTCCTGCACAGCGCGAAAAGACGCACACACAGCCGCACCGGCGTGGATCTGCACGGTTCTCCAGCTAAATCCAGCAGACATCAGCATTTTCCGATGGTCTGCACAGACGGCTCTCTAACCTGGGCAGACGGCCGAGACTGCCGCCGCCGTACACGGACATGGGGGCGATGTGCGCACAGCCAAAGGCGACTTCGGACGGGAGCTGAGGCTCGCTGCTGCAGAACTGCGCACGCTCAGGGCGCTGCACGGTGACCCGACGCTCGCACAGATCGCCGCCCGGGCCCCGCGTGGCCAGCACCTGTCCGCCTCTGGGATCAGTGCGACCCTGCGGGGCCACAGCCTGCCCAGCCGCGACTACTACCTCACCCTGGTCCGCGTCCTGCTGGCCTACGACACCAACAAGGTCGCCTCACTACAGCATCCGGACCTACCCCAGTGGCGGGATCGCTGGCAGCGACTGTCTCTGCTGCGGCACGCCCAGAACAGCACCCTCACCCGTCTGCCGACAGAGCATCATGCCGCTCTGTCCGAGCAGGTCGTCCTGGCCGCGCTGCGGCGGGGCCAGCATGTGCAGTTGCCGCCGACCGCCGAGGACCTTGGAGGGGTGTGGGCAGTGGCGTTCTCCCCGGACGGTCATCTCTTGGCCACCGGACACGGCGCCAAGACCGTGCAGCTATGGGACACCGTCGCACAGCGCCGGGCGGGACCAGCACTCTTCGGACACACCGGCCGTGTGACGAGTGTGGCCTTCTCTCCCGATGGCCGGCTCCTGGCAACGGGAAGCGAGGACGCAACCGCCCGGCTGTGGGACGTGGAAAGCCGGACCCTCGTCGCAGAGCCTCTCCAGAACGCCGGCTTTGTCGACAGCCTCCTCTTCGCCCTCGATGGTCAGTCCCTCTATGTCCAGGGGCGCACGATCCGCCGGTGGGACATCACTGACCCCCGTCAGCCACGAAAAGCGGAGAAGCACTTCGCTAACAACCTCACATGCGCCCCAGCCCTCACCAACCATGGCCTGCTGATCACCGGCCATGCCGAAGGCGTTGCCCAGGTCTGGAAGGCACAAGAACAGACGAGGATCGATGCCCCCCTACGTGGCCATGCATCAGACGTCACCGCTCTGGCTCTCGCACTGGGCAGCGACGTTCTGGCCACCGGCAGCGATGACGTCCAGCTCTGGGACGTGCGCACACGGCAGATGATCCACGAGCCACTCGAGTGCCCGGGTGACATGGTCACAGAGATGGCGTTTTCTCCGGACGGACGCATCCTCGTAGCCATCAGCGGCGACCGGGTTTCGGATGCCCCGGAGGAGCCGGACTTCCGCTTCAGCATCTGGGAAACAGCTACCTGGACTGAGCTTCCCAGTCCGCAGATCGGCCACAGCGGCCACGTGACAGCATCAGCCTTCTCACCGGACAGCAGACTCTTCGCAACGGGCGGCGCAGACGGCCTGCTACGGATCAGAACCCTGCCTACAGTCACATCGAACGAACCGCCAGCGACCTGACGGTCCTCAGGGGCCAGCATCACCCGAGGCAAGCCCGTCCACCTGCGCGCGAGCTTATGTTGTCCAGCGCATGCCGATGGCAGACAGCTGCTCCTGTCCAGGATCAGTCTTTGTGATCAGTAGGCGGTGATCTGGCCTGCGCTGATCAGTTTATGTGTGGCTGGCATCAGGTGATCGTGATGCCTTTGTACAGGCAGTGGCTGTGGGCGCTGATCTTGGGGTGGGGTCTGGCTGCAGGTTTGTCAGTTTTCTGGTTGGTGATCAGGCCGTGTCATCTGTGCTGTGCATGGTTCAGGTTCAGTGATCGTTGGGATGTGGTGGTGTCTGGACGAGCCCCTTGTGCCTGGGGCCGGGCATGGCTGTGTGGGCTGCACGCTCGGCTTGAGGAGCCGCTGGCGGATGAGCGTGCCTGGGGGGCAAGTGATGGCGGACGGTAGCGGGCCGTTCTGGTGGCGCTGTCCGCCTTGATCTCGACCGACGTCTCCTCACCGTCGATCCGCTATGACGGAAGGCTCCTCAAGCGCCTCCTCGTCGGGGTGAGTGCGCGTTGGTTACAGGCTGGTCGTCTCCTCCTGCGCGGTGTTCCCGTCTTCGGCGGCATCGGCGGCATCGGCGGCATCGGCGGCGTCCTCGGCGCTCTCCGCGGTGCGGCGGTAGTAGGGGTGGGTGGAGTCCATCCTGCGGGCGAGGTGGAGGGGGGTGGGGGTGCTTTGGCGGACGTCGGAGGTGATGCCCTGGTTGGTCAGGACGGCGGCGGCGGCTCCGATGAGGTCGCAGTCGGCGTCGGGGCTCTGGGCGATGACGGTGAACCGGGTGGCGGTGTGGGCGTAGCCGTTCTTGTTCTGGCTGCTGCTTTCGAAGCGTGTCTCGTCCTTGCCGAAGCGGCCGGAGGGGCCGGCGGCCCAGGTGCGGGGGACGTTGACGAGCAGGAGGTCGGGGTAGGTGAGGGTGCCGTCGTCGGTGGCGAGTTGGAAGAGGCTGTTGGTGGTGTCGGTGGCGCGCCAGGTGCCGTCGCTGGTGCGCATGTGGGCCCCGGTGGGGCGGCCGATGCGTTCCAGGTCGCCGATGACGCGGACGGTGGCCAGGGGTCGCTGGGCGCGGGGGAGGCTGTGGCCGGGCAGCCAGGACGCCGGCCGGGGCATGCCGGGCGGCGGGTCCTGGCCCAGGGCTTCGTCGGTGAGGCCCGCCCAGATGTACTCGGCGGCGTCGCCGTCGACGTAGAGCACCGCGGGGGCTGGTGCGGGGAGTTGGGTGCGGGTGGCGATGAGGGCCTGCTCGACGATGTCCGCGGCGGCGCGGGCCTGGAGTGTCTCGTCCGCAGCGGCGCGGTATCCGCTGACGTCCCAGGCGAGGTCGGCGGCGTGCAGCGCGGTGGTGGCCGGGTTGTGGGGCTGCCACTGCCCGGCCTGGGGGCTGTAGGCCCAGATCTGCCAGGGGTCGTTTTTTCCGCCGGTGGGGCGCATGGCGGTGAGGGTTGCGGTGATCGGTGCCGGTTCGGTGGTGCGGCGCTTGCCGGGTGTGCGGCGCTGGGCGTGGCGGCGGACGTGGATGCCGATGTGCCACCAGTTCTCGAGCGGCAGTTTGCCGAACGCGGCACCGAGGCGGTGGTCGGTGGCGCCGACGCCGCTGAGAATCTCGCGCAGCACGTTCGCGGTCGAGCTGTCGAGTCCGCTCTGGCGGGAGGCGACCTTCTTCGCTCGGTACTTCTCGTTGTAGGGCTTGCCCTCCCGGGTGTGGGTGGGAACCGGCGGCGGGGCCTGCTTGATGTACTGGGAGGTCGCTGCGAGGCGCGCGAGGGCCTGCTTGGAGGGCCACTTGCCGTCCTCGTTCTCGGCCTTCTCGCGGGCTTCGACGCTCGGGTACCAGCGCTCGGGGTCCCAGTCGGTCTCGCAGATCGCCGCGACGAGCGTGTCCTCGCGGGTGTGGGGGGCGAGCATCTGCGCCAGGTCCCGCTCGCGCTCCGCGCTGGTGCGCGGTCCGTGGCCGAGGGCGCCGGCCTTGTCGTGGAGGAAGACGACCTTGATGCGCCCACCGGCGGCGGGTTCGGCGACGCCTTCGACGGCCTTCCAGTCCTCGCGGGGGCCCCACTGGGCGGCGATCGCGGCCTTCACCCGAGCGCGGACCTCGTCGGTGCTCCACAGGACGGGGACGAGGAGGGTGCCTACGCCGGCGGCGTCCAGGGCGGCGGGGATCCGTTCGAGGGGGATCGGTCCGCTGACGCGTGAGCCGCTCTCGGTGGGCGGCACCTTGATGCCGGGGACCTCGATGAACACGGGGCTGCGGTGGCTGTACTTCTCGCACCGGGTGTCGATGGCCTCCTCGACGCGGCGGAAGAACTCCATGCCGTGTCCGCGGCCCAGGCCGGGGGTGCGGACGCTGGCCGGGGCGACGGCCCAGACCGGCCCCGGGGCGGTGTCGGCCAGGGCGTCGTCGGCGAGGTGCTCGGGGAAGGGCGGCACGTTTGCGCTCAGGCGGGGCAGGGCGGCCAGGCGGCGGCTGGCGGCGACCGCAGGGACGTGCAGGCGGCGTTTCCATGGCGGGCCGTCGGTGGCCGCGGCGACGACGAGCGGCTGGTCGGGGTTGGCCAGCAGGACGGTGGCGACACCCTTCCAGGAGGTGGCGAGGAGGGTGGTGGTGGCGTTCACGGTCAGCGCGTGGCGCCGGGAGTGCCCGCTGGCGGCGGTGCCGATGGTGATACGGGGCAGTAGGTGGTGCACGATGCCCTTGCGGTCGGGTTCGGCGGGCAGTTCGTGGCCGATCGCGGCTAGGCGGCCGTCGGTGCACAGGGCGAAACGGACGGGGGCGCCGTTGTTGCGGGGCCACTCGAGGGCGGCGAGTTCTTCGGCCAGGCGCCAGCGGGCGAGTTCGCCCGGCCACCAGCCGCGCGAGCGCTTGCCGGCGCTCGGCGGCGGGGGCAGGATGGCGGAGCGGGGCTCGGCCCGGGCGAGGAGTTCGGCTAGCTGTTTGCCGATGCGCCGGCCGTCGGGGCCGGGGACTACGGCTTCGGCCCAGTAGCGGAACACGTCGCGTCGGTCCTCGGCGCTGATCGGCGCCGCGCACAGGAGTTCGTAGCAGCCGTCGTTCCACTGCCAGCGCGCCCAGGTGCCCGCCGCCGCGCGCAGGACACACTCCAGTGCCCGGTAGGGCGGCTGCACGTCCAGACCGGTGCTGACGTTGCGCTTGTACTCACGCGAGAGCTCCATGGCCAGGTCCATGACGGGGGCGTCGGGCCGGTAGGCGATTACCTCGCCCAGGTCGGCGGGAGCGGTGCGGAACTGCAGCAGGCGGGCCTGCTTGCGGGCGACGCTGTCGAGCGGGCGACTCATGCGTACTCTCCCAGGTAGGCGTCAAAGCCCGCGCGCAGCGCGGGGAGCAGGTGCTGGGCGTGGGCGTACTCGGCGATTTCCTCGATGGTGTGGCCGTAAGAAGCGCCGAGCTGGGCGAGGTCGTCCTGCGGGGACTGATCGAGCAGCCCGCGGATCAGGGTGGGCAGGTCGGATCCCCAGGTGGGGTCGTGGAAGGCGCCGTCGATGAAGTGGAGCTCGACGTGGGTCTGCCCACGGCGTCCGCGGCCTGCCAACTGGACGCTCTGCCCGAGGAGGGTGGCGACGAGTTCGTACTTCAGCTCGTCGGGCAGGGCGGAGAAGCGCTTGGGCGCGTTGAGGTTCAGGCGCAGGTGCGCGTCGGCCGCCGCGCGGGCCCGGGCCAGGACGGCGGCGGGGTCGTCGCCAGGCACGGTGTCGCGCCAAGCCCGGGCGGCGACACTGGCCGCCAGCACCGCCGGGTCGTCGGCCGGCATGACCGGCCGGACACCCATGGCGATCAGGGTGATGGCCGACACGGCGACGCCCTCGAACACGGTCAGCACGTTCAAGCCCCGCTCGGTGCGCGGCAGCGGCGAGATGAGCACCTCGCCGTCGAGGTCCGCCAGCTCTGCGAAACGGTCGCGGGTGAGCTGGCCGATCGCGTCGCAGACCGGCGGCAGAGAGGGATCGGGGGTGTCCGCGACGGCGACGTAGATCCGCAGCCGCCGCCCGAGGGCGAGCGCGGTGTCGTACAGGGTCTGAGCGAACAGGCGGGCCTGCCGGTAGGAGTTGACGGTGATCAGGGCCCGCGCGCGATGCCGGGTGCGCGCCTCTGCGGCAAGCCGGTCCAGGTCGCGCACCAGGCCCGGTGCATAACCGGCGGCCAGTGAGATGACCCGCTGGTCGCGTTCGCGGTAGGGGGTGCTGCCGACGGCCAAGAGCTTTCCGTCGGCGACGGGGCTGCTGTTGAAGATGGTCAGGCCGCCCGGGAGGGTGTCGGGCATGGCCCAGTCGGGGCGGGCGAGCAGGTGGGTGCGCGCCGCGCCCGGCATGAAGCCGGTGGCGGACATGCCCAAGACGGTGCGCTGGCGGCCGCACAAGGCGAGGGAGACGACGCTGCCGAGGAACTGCGTCTCGGTGTGGGGGTCGGCGCGCAGCACCTCCATCTTCAAACTCGCGTGATTGCCGGGGTCGTCCAGTCCCTCGAAGCGGAACCCACCCAGCTGGCGGCCCATCGGGCCGAACGGGACGACGGTGCCGGCGCCCTGGTGGCCGATCGCGTCGGCGAGCTCGGAGGCCGCGTCGATGCCGTGCCCGGCGAGTTCGCCGGCCCTGTCCGTCAGGTTGAACATCGTGTGGACGATGGCCGTCAGCCACGTCTTCATCATCAGCGCGTGCAGGACGCCCGCGGTGACCTCGGTGCGCGTGAGCGCCCGCACCGGCTCCGGCCGGTCGAGCCCGCGCTGCGCCGGCACCGTGGACTCGGCAGGTGCTCCGTCGGCTCCGCCCTCGGCAGCACAGAAGGCGGGCAGCGCGGCGGAGACGATCTCCCGCAGTTCGTCCTTGAGGTGGGCCAGCTGCCACTCCCCGCCCTCGTCGATCGTGAGCATCCGCTCCAGCAGGCCCGGGACGGGCAGCAGCCGATCCGGCAGGACGGCGCAGGAAGGGCGGTCGCCCGGTCGGGTGGCCACGCGCGGGAGCAGGGCCTGCAGGCAGTCGGCCTGCTCGGCTGTGGCCGCGACCTCGGGATCCACCCCGATCAGGTTCTCCAGCAGATGCCGGTCCCACTGATGGGGCTGGTACCAGCGCTTGCGGTCCTGCAGGACCTGCCGCGTCCGGCGCGGGTCCTGCCCGCGGGCCAGGGCCCGGGCCTGGGCGACCTCGGTGCAGACCTCCTCCCCGGCCACCAGGTCGAGCAGCTGCTCGGCCAGGAACACCGCCCGGGTCAGAGGCCGGCGCACGGCCACCGCCAGCCGCGGCGGCGCCTGGTGCAGGCTGTCGCGAATGCGCCGCAGCACCGTGGTTGGGCGGGAGCGGGACGCGAGCTCCAGCACGCCGCACTCGTCGAACCCCCGCGACTGGTAGGCGTCGACCTCATCGACGACCACATAGGACGCCAGGCGCAGAAGGAACTCCCGCACGCTGATGCTGTTGCGGACTTCCCCGTCGACCTCCACCGGAACCTTGATCATCCCGGACTGGAAGCAGGCGTGGGTGGTCACGATGATCCTGGCCGTCGTCGCGGCCTCGACGTGGGAGAACTTCCCGCAGGACGACACATACGGGCACAGCGCCCGCTCCGGCCGCTCGAAGGCGTCCGACGCCGTGACCGTGCACGGCTCCCTGCCACCCTCGAAGGCGTCGCGTCCCTCCAGCTGCGCATGCACGGCGCACCCGTAGGCCGAGTTGTAGACGAGGAAGGCGATGCCCGCCGAGGCCTGCGCCAGCGGCACGCCGGTGCCCTCCAGCTTCGCGGCGGAGCGCAGCGCGAAGTTGTAGCGGCTGTTGGGGGCGATGAACGGCGTGGCCGTCTCCTTGACGCCCGCCGCCCGCAACTCCTGCTGCAAGGTGGCGGCCTCGCCATAGACGTCGCCGTTATCACTGACCACCAGCACAGTGGTGCGGCCCAGACCCGCCTGCTGGATCGCCAGCCCCCGGCCGAAGACGTTCTTGCCCACGCCCGGAGGCGCACTCAGCAGGTGCATCCGGCCCGGCGGCAGGACGACGGGTTCCAAGGGGCGCTGCCCGCCACCGATGGTCCCGCACAGCAGCAGCGCGATCTGCCTCTCACGGAAGGCCGGGCTCTTCATGTCCTGGTCGGTGTCCCGACTCTGCCAGCCGAGCTCATCGGCGTCCACCACCAAATCCACCGACGGCGCGGTCACGACCCGAGGCGGCCTGTACACCCCCCGCTCGTCGGGGAAAGCGAGCTGGACCCGGCCACGCGATGTCGGCGCCGACCAGCCTGATCCGCTCGCGACCCGCAACAGCCGCCGGCGCCTGGCCGGTGCGAGCAGGCGTTCGGCGACGTCCGAAGGGTCCTGCCCGTGAGCCGGCAGCACTTCAAGCGCCCGCCCCCGCTCGCTGCACCCGAGCGCATAGAGAGCGGGCAGCGGGCCGTCCGCGTCCGGGGTGTGGAAGACGTCGTAGACGGTCCGTTCGACGTGGTGCAGTAGCGCCTCCCCCCGATGGCGGGTGCCCAACAGCGTGCCGAGGCGCTGCTTGTCCGCCTCCGACCACTGCTCCCAGGCCGCCACAACACGCGGCGCGTGCCCGCTCAGCAGGACATGAGCGTCCGCGACGCGCACCACCTGCCGCCCGTCGCGGAACCGGGCGGGAAGAAGATACTCGGCCAAGGCCAGAGCCCCGGCAATCGTCCTGCTCACGTCCCCTCCACCTCCGCCACCAGGTCGGCATCGGTCAGCACGCGCGCCCCGCTGCCCCGCACCACCCGGCGCAGCAGCGGCAGGTACCCCCGCAGGTGCTCAGGCACCACGAAGCACAGTTCGCCAGGCCCCTCGGGATCCTCGCGCAGCTTCTGGGCCAGCCCGTACGGGTCGGCCCAGGTCTTGACGTCGACGCGCCACGCCCCGGACCGGCCGGGACGAGTGACATGCAGGTCATAGGCGTCGCCGAACGGCCACAGCCGCACCTCCGCGCCCAGGCCGACCAGCCGGTCGCGCAGCTCGACCTCCAGCAGGCCCGGGAGCGTCACCCACAGCCACAGGGCGTAAGGCAACGCCACGTAGCCCTCCACGGGCAGCAGCTCCGGCACGGTGCGCAGCTCGCCGCACGGGGCCAAGCGCCAGCCCTCCACCGCAGTCGGCTCGGCCCGGTACCGGGCGCCCAGCAGGCTGTGGCGCTCGTCCTCACACTCGACATCCACCACGCCGTTGGGGCGGTAGGTGGCCCGCATCGTCCATCTGCACATCGGACACGCTGCCCACAGGCCGCCGAACTGCCGCGTTGGGGAGATACCGGTGTACGCGCCCAGCTCGACCAACGCGGTGTTCCGGGACAAATCGCGCCGTGTCAGGACGGGCGTGCGGACCATCGCCTCCCGACCCCGGGTGTATGCCTCGAAGCCGGCGGCCCCCAGCGCGCGGAAGATGGCGTGCTGGACGGTCTCGCCGGAGATCCGCGACAGCACGGCACTCACCGGCAGCATCCCCACCGCCCGCAGCAGGCTGTGCAGATGGCGGATGTCGGCACCGATCCCCGGGGCTTGGTGGCCGTGCTCTGAGGCCTCCACCGCGAGCCGGTGCAGCGCCGAGCTGGGCATGCCGTCGTCATCGAGCAGCCACAGCTTGCGGAGCACTGATCCCTGCGGCCGTCCCGGCAGAAGGTCGGCCACCCGGCTTCCGCGGAGCCGACGGGCGAACACCTCGTACGACGGTGCCTGCTCAAGGACCCCGAACGATCGCACGTAGCGACCATGGCACTCCATCAGCAGCCGCATCCGCCCCTGTGTCTCGCCCTCACTGCTACTCAAGGCCAGCGCCGCGACCACGCAGGCGTCGAGCGCTGCGCGCTGGTCCCCATCGAGTTCTTGAACGGCCGCTGCCGTCCCGGCCACCGCCGACACCCCGGTCCTCCCCGCACCGCATCGAGCCCATGCCACAACCTCAACCCCTCCGCCCTGTGGGAGGGCACGGGAGTTCGGGGACCTTCCCCCAATCCGGTGATCTCGGTCCGACGTGCGCGGTGCGGTGGTCTTCCGGACAGATTCGTGTCCGGCTGCCTCCGGATCGGGGACAGCAGCGTCGTGCCCCCAACAGCGCTCCGCAGGCAACGCGGAAGCTGCGCGGGCCCCGATCGGGTGTCTCGGCCCGATCCCACCGTGTCCTGACGAGACGGCAGAATCCGGATATGAGACTTAAGCCGGGCATCTCCCTGCAGTAGGCCGAGGCACTCTTCGCGATGCCGTCACCGAGTGGGGCAATGCCCGCGGCGCACGGGACTACTTCCGCGCCTTCACCGACGCCGTGGAGAAGACCTTCCCGGCCTTGGAATGCGCCTTCGCCGCCCCCGACCTCGCGGCCGGCCTGCGCTCTCCGGCGTACTGGTAACGCTCGGAGGGGGGCTTGTTGGTGTCTCGCTGGCTTGTTGGCCTGGTGTGTTGTGGGTTCGTTGAGAGTGGCCGGGTGCGCGGTTCCGGTGGGTAGTTCGGGGTGTGAGCTGGGGTTGTGTTGTGTGTGCTGAGTGGGACCGGGTTTGCTGTGGTTTCGCTAGCGTGTAATGGCTCGGTTGGTGTTTGTGCTGGTCAGGGCTGTTTTGCCTGTTCGGTGGGCGGGGGTTAGCGGTTGCGGGTGGGGCGTCTGTGTTGTTCGGCGAGGTGGTCGAGCTGTACCGCGTCGAGTGTGGTTTTGGTGATGCGTTCGGTTCCGTCGGTGATGGCGGTGATGGCGGTGATGGCGGTGATGGCTGCTTGGCGGATGAGGCGGGTGAGGGATCCGATGCGGCCGGCGGTGCGCTGGTGGAGGTAGGGGGCGTGGAGGGGGAGGGCGCCGGCTGCCCGGCGATGGTCGCGGCCTGGTGTTCCTGCCGCAGCCACCACGGGTCGTTGTCGTACCCGGGCGGCCCGCCGCCGCGGCGAAGACGGATGACGCTGCCCATCCACGCCAGAAGCGGCCCGCCGTGGTCTGCCGCGGCCAGCGGCCCCAGCCATCCCCGCCCCACCCGCTCACCGAGTCGGCGGCAGAACAACCCGTCCACGGGCAGCGCCCGCGGCCGCCCGGCACCGCTGTCCACCCACACCAGCTCCGCCATACCCGGATCCAGCAGCGCCTCTGCCACCGCCACCACCTCCGGAAAGATGACCGCGTCCCGCCCCACGAACCGCCACCGCGCCAGATCACCCCCCGCATCCCCGCCCGCAACCAGGTGCAGGCGCCGCGGCCACACTGTCTCCCGCTCCCAGCCGTAAGCCTGCTCCCACCACCGGGCCACCACCGCCCGCGCCAGCGCGAACACCCGCTCCGGCTCGGCCCCGGCCCGCACCGCCCGCCGCGCCACGGAGGCCCACCGCCGCTGCGCCGCCACCACCTCCGGCAGGCCACGCAGGTCGAGGTGCACCAGCGGCTGATTGGTGTCCGCGTCCAGCAGCCATCGCCCATGCCGCACGCACACCCGCTCCCACCGCGGCGCATACCGCACCACCCGCACCGCAGTTCCTGTACGCCGGGCCGTGCACAGCCGGCAGCCGAACGCCACCGGACCGGCCACCGCGCCACCGATCCGCCACAGCCCCACCGGATCATCATCCTCGGCGCGCAGCCTTGCGTCCCCTTCCGCCCAGGACGGCAACGCCCGCGCCAGAACGTCTTCCTCCACGCCGCACATGCCGACCAGGAGCCGGCGTCCGGCCGCGTTCAGCAGCACCTCGGCGTCAGCCCGTGCGCCGCCGCCCTCGTGCCCAGGCGGGTAGTTGCGCCACTTCCAACAGGCCCGCAACACCTTCGCTTCCATCCCGTAGCGGCCGGCGATGCGGCTGATCAAACACGCCGTGGTCTCGCCGGGCAGGGGAGCGACACGAAGGACTCCCCGGCGTCCCAAAGCGAGGGCTGCTGTACCCGAGAAGGGGACTATGACAGGCCTCGGTCTTCTGTTGGTGTTGCGTGGTGAGGGCTGGAATGCACGTCGTCATGCCGCCCGCGCCTTCGACCAGGGCTCCGAGGGCAGGCCGACGGCGGGGGCGGCATGGTCAGGTGACTGCCGCAAGAACGGGCGGGGGCCCGGCCGGGAGGGGAAGCACCCGCGCGGCGGGGTTGCCCCCGCTGCCGGACGGCGTGTGCGGTGCGATGCCCGCCGTTCCACCCGCCGGAGGCTGGCCCGACGGCCTGGAGGTGCTCTTGACCTCCACCACCACGGGCTGGCCGTTGTGGTGCACCAGGTAGTCGGGCCGCCAGGACACCGGCTGCGCTGGAGCCTTGCCGTTCCGCGCGGCCTGCGAGGCGAGGTAGCTGTGCACCCCGCTGCCCACGATCTCTTCCAGCACCACCGGCTCGAGAAGCGATAGGAAATGCCTCCACTGCTGGTCGCTTGATCCCCGGGTGTGCCTGGGCTGCGCCGTCGACGGATCAGTCAGCAGCCGGGAGGACGTACGCTGCAGCCGCCTCAGCGCGGCCTGGCTGCGAAGCCGGCGCCACTCACCGGGCAGCTCGCCGGCCGCAGGGGAGCGCCGGGTGATCTTCTCGAAGGCGCTCAGCCACGGCGTGTGCCGCTCGGACGGGATGCCGCAGCCGGTCAGGAAAGCCCGCAGCTGCTGCTCATCGGCCGGGATGGCGTCGCGGTTGACGATCCGGGCCGCGCTGCTGACCGGCAGCGCGATCGGGTTGCCCGAGCGTTCCTTGATCTCCCGAAGGCTCGGCGCCCCGGCCTGTTCCCACACCACTTCCAGCGCTCTGCTCAAGTCCCCCTCATCACCGATGAGTTCTGGGCGCGGCGCCCGCAGCTGTACTAGCCGGCCGCGTTCCTCGACGCGGGCCTGGCGCCACAGTTCATCCGCGGCCCGCACCGCATCTGGCTCACCACCGCAGCCCTCAACGTAGGCATCGACGGTGGTGCGGCGGGGCACAACAGCCCCGGATGCCGCCCGCTTGAGCGTGGCAGGCGACAGGCCCGTGCGGCGGGCCAACGTTTCGTAGGTCATCCCGGCCGCATCCCGCAATCCGCGCAGGTGCACGGCGAGCCGACCGCGGGCCGGCCGGCTCTGGTCGACGGGCTTTTCTTTGCGTCCCATTTCCTGTGCCGCCTACTTCCCGGCCGCGGCGCGCAGCACCGCGACGGCCAGTTTGCCCAGGCGGAGCCGGCCACCTCCGGCCGCGACGGCCGCCGCAGCGCCCAGAGCACCGCATCCCCCGAGCAGCAGGAAGATGTCCTCGAGCGGCATCCCGGTCATGTGCAGGGCGGAACCCAGGACGGGGAAAGAGACGGCGGTGAAGGCCTGCGGCGCGCCGAACCGGGATGGAGGAGTGCCCATCCGGTCGGTCCCGCATCGCGGTACACGGGGGCTGTTGCTCGACATGCGAAGGTCCTCTCACGGGCCCCGGTGCCAAGGCGGCGGACCAGGGCGGGCGAACTGCTACTGGCTGCAAGTCCCTCTGGAGCAGGGGCGATTGGCGTCGCCACCCGCGCCGGGCATGTCTCCATCATTCCAGCCCCGCGTCGCTTCCCGCAGAAAGATCACCTGACGGAACGCCCCCTATGCCGGTAATGCCCATTGATTGGTTCTGTGGTGTCCAAGCAAGCGGTTCTCACCACCTCACCTGCCCTTGCCCCTCGAAGACCGGGCAACCAGGGCTGCTGCCGCGGCGCCGCTCGCTCCGGCCGGACGCTGCACGCGGATAGTCCATCTGTGTCCATGATCTGCTTGCCGCAGTCCCTGTCTATGAGTGATGGTGGGCCCCAGAACACGACGAGGCCGGTGCTCCCGGCCCGCGAACGTCCTTGAACTGCTACTGGCTGCAACCGACGCTGACAGGGACACCGGCAGATCCACGTTGGCGCGTGATCTGCCCGCACGACGCCGGCACCCGCCACTCGGCGGTGCCGGTTTCGTCGTCTCCAAGCCCCGTTGCAACAAACCCTGGTACATCCGGGCGGCTCCACAGCGCAAACGACACACGAGGTGCATGACCGCCCGGGCTGTCGTGGCTGCCGCTGGCCCCATCCGGCGCCCGCCATCCGCCCGGCGTGCACGCTCCCGCGATGACGTTGATGTTGTCACCTCGCCGAAGTGAGGCAGCAACGCTCCACCTGCGCACCCGGCGGGCCCGGCGGCGCCGATGTCCACGACGGCGGACACGTGCATCCGCAGCTCGCCCCTCCGGCCAAGGACGCCGGCCCCCAGGCGGGACTCCCGCGGGCGGGCGCCCTGCCCGTCTGCGACGCGGCGACTTATGTTTCCGCTGGTCAGAGGGGAAACATCGTGGCAACTGGGGCTGACGGAAAAAAAGTTGGCCCATGGCATCCGGATCAGGGCCTGTCGGCGCGTGTAAGGGGGTGAGGGCGTCAACGCCCTCATCAACGAGTCGATGATGGGAGGCCGGTCTGGTGACCTGGCTCGAGTGGATGGGAGCGGGTGGGATCTCGGTCCCGCTGATGTTCCTGGCGTACTACGCGCTGCGCCGTACCAAGAGCGTGGTGGAGATGTGCCTGAGGGCGTACCTGCGGGCCCGCACGGAGCGCGAGCAGCGCGCGACGATGATCGCGATGGCGGCGGCGCTGCCGGAGGGCGGGGCCGCGGCCCGCTTCGAGGAAGGGCAGCCGGCCTGGCTGTTCTACAAGCACTCGGAGCAGGGCCAGGTGGCGATCGTCACGCGGGAGGCTGCGTGACCGAGCCCGACCGGGGCACGGACTTCGAGGCGTTCGTCCTCGAGACCAGCGCGGCGTTCTCCCGCGTGGCCCGGGCCGAAGCAGGTGGCGACCTGCACAGCGCGGAAGATGCTGTGCAGGTGGCCTACATGCGTATGTTCACGTCGTGGGAAAAAATCGTAGCGCGGCCCGGAAACCGGGCCGCCTACGGCCGCACCGCAGTCAGGAACGCGGTGATCGACCAGTTCCGGCGTAACCAGCGCATTACTCCTGCACCGTTACAAGACCTGCCCGAGCAGGAATCCCAGATCGGCATCCCCGATGCCGCCTATGAAATGATCAAAGAGGGTATCGATGAACTAGTCGCCAAACTTCCCGACCGGCAGCGGCAGGTCATCACCCTGTGCGTTCTCCAGGACATCAGCCCTGAAGACGCCGGGAAGCGCCTGCGCCTTAAGGAGGAGTCGGTGAAGAGCTACATCCGCATGGCCATCAAGAACCTGAAGAAGTACGTCGACGAGACCGGCGAGGAGGAAACCGCATGAGCACCTGGGGCAAGGAACACCAGCAGAGCGCCATCCGGCTCCTCGCCGTATGGGCCCTGCTCGAACGCTCCGAGCAGGCACTTTCGAAGAGTCCGCGGACACCCGAGGACTCGGCACAGGCGGAGGGGGGCCAGCTTGCCGGCTGGCCCCCGGCCCCCGCCCCGTGCCCGGACGACCGAGAGCTAACCGAAGCTAAGTGCGAACTCGTACTCCTGCTGGCACGTGAATGTGCGCATGAAACCGACGCGCAGGAAACACGCCGAATCGCGGAACTCCTGGAATATCTAGACCGGGACGAGGAGGCATTGAGTTGGTGGCAATGGGCGGCAGAGCGAGGTGACGAGGATGCGCGGGACTATCTTGAAATGCTTCATGCCGAAAGGCAGGAGCAAGAGAGCCCGCCAGAGTCTCCAGCAGCCTCGGGACTGGAAAAGAGTGCGGCACTGTATGTGTGGAAAGCCAGCGGAACAAGCACTGGGTCACACACATTCGCGGCCGTGCAACTGGCATTGAGTGCTGCAGCCAACCCAGAGCTGAGCGAAGACGCGAAGCAGCTGGTTAGGGAAATCGAAGAGTACTTGCAGCACCCTGATCGCATGACAGACGGAAGGCGACGCTGATGCGCAACACCCTTCTGCCATGCCTGGAAACGGGAGCAGCTCTATAGGCAGACCCATCATGAGTGCCTCACGCTGAGGCACAACGACTCGTTGAGGCAGCGGCCCGCCCAACCGGCGGGCCGCTGCCGCGTGTTCAGCAGGGCAAAACGACTCAAGAGCCCACTCCACGTTGAGAGCTGAGCCTCGGCCAGCGACCAAAGCACGCCAGGGCAGCGCCAGCAGCGTGTCCGGTGACTTCCAGATCAATGTGGGGTGCGGTCGGAGTCGGGGCATCCCCAGCACGCCGGCTCCGCGGTGGTCTGACCTCTTCCGGGGAGCAGGTTCCATCCAGCGGCCTGAGACCAGCTCTGGCGCGGACCGGGACGCGAGAGCAGCAACCTCTTTTCGAAGCACCGGCGCAGGCTCCCGACCAGCCGATCGCGTCCACCTCCCCCCAGCTCTCGCAGCGTGCCTCGCTGCTCGGTGGTGAGAGTGGTCGCGCAAAACGTTTCGCGTTGCCCTGGGTGTCGCCTGGATCGTGTTGATCTGGGCCGTTCAACTATGTCCATCGCATGCCGATGGCGGCCAGTTGCTCGTAACGCTTGCAGGGGGCTTGTTGGTGTGTGGGGTGGTCGCTGGCCTGGTGTATTGCTGGTTGGCTGAGAGGTTGGGCGGAGTGGTTCTGGGAGGGTGATCAGGGGCTTGAGCTGGGACTGTTGGTGGTGTGTTGAGGAGGGTTGGCGTGTTGTAGGTGTCGGTAGGGCTAAAAGGCTCGACAGGTGTTTGTGCTGCTCAGGGGTCTTCGTCTGGTTCGGGGTGCGGTGTTGTGCTGTAGCGGGTTTCCTGATCGGTTGTGCATTGTTGGTGGGCGCGTGGACGGATCAGGGGAGGTCGGGTGCAGTTAGAGCTGCAGGTCGGGCTGGGGGCGGGGGAGTTGCGTTCGCTGCAGGGCTGGTTGCGTGCGGATCCTGTGGTGCGCCGGTCTGCTGTGGTGGGGGTGCGCAGTGGTGTGCCGGGCCCGGGAGAGATGGGCACGGTCCTGGATGTGCTTGAGCTGGTGACGGGCAACGGGTGGAGCGCGGCGTCGTTCGTGCTGGCGGTCGTGGCGTGGCGGCAGAGCCGGCCGCAGCGGCCGCAGGTGGAGATCCGACGCGGGGAGACGGTCATCGTCCTGGCGGAGGGTTCTGAAGAGGAGATCGCGCGGGCGGTTCGGGCGCTTGAGGCCGTCGGCGGCGGTGAGGGCGACGATCGGTGAGTGTGCTGCCCGATCCGGGGGCCTCTAGGGCTGTGCTGGTGGGCACGAGCCGGTATGAGCATCTGGAGCAGTTGCCGGCTGTGTCGAACAACGTGCAGGCCTTGGCTGGTCTGCTGTGCGGGCCGCTGTCGCTGCAGTTGCCTGCCCAGCATGTGAGGGTCGTGGAGGATCCAGTTGCTGCGCACGCGGTGGTGGGCGAGGTGCGGCAGGCGGCCGCCGAGGCCAGCGACACACTGATCGTCTACTTTGCCGGGCATGGACTGGTCGATGCCCAGGATCAGCTCGTTCTGGCTCTGCCGCATACCGAGTTCGGCCGTATCGAGACCGGCCTGCCCTATGACTGGGTGCGCCAGGTGCTGCTGCTGGACTCCCGAGCCGAGCGGCACGTGGTGATTCTGGACTGCTGCTACAGCGGCCTGGCTTTGGGGAGGATGAGCGCTGGGACAGGCCTTGCCGACCAGGCGGCGGTGGAGGGCAGTTTCCTGCTGGCGGCCGCTGCTGAGACCCGTACTGCTCTGGCGCCGGTGGGGGAGACCTACACGGCCTTCACCGGGGCTCTGCTGGAGGCCCTGCGCCAGGGCATACCCGGCGGTCCCGCGCTGGTTGACCTCGGGGCGCTGTACCGGCATCTGCGCCTGACGATGGAGGCGCGTGGGCATCCTGTTCCGCAGGCGCGGGACCGCAACAGCGGTGCCCAGGTCGCGCTCGGACGTAACCATGCGAATCTGCCTGCCGCGCCCGTTGCTGCTGCGGTCGTTGCGGATGCGGGCGAGCGTCCCTGGCCGGATCCGCGCGCGATCCGTACCGTGACCGGGTTCTTCACCGCCCTCGCGGAGGTGCGCGTGGTCAGCGGCCTGACTCATCAGGCGGTCAGTGAGCGTTCGGCCGGACGTATGGCGGCGGGCACCGTCGGCCGTCTACTCAACCGCACTACTCTTCCCACGACTTGGGGCACCACGGCCGTCTACCTTTCAGCGTGCGGTGTCCCCGATGAGCAGATCACGCAGTGGCAGACCGCCTGGCAGCAACTGCGCCAGCAGAACGTGTCGGCGGGGACGGCGAGCCCGGCAGTCACCCGTGATGGCGGGCCTGAGAAGGCCAAAGCGTGGCAGCGCACTTTCTCGGCGTTCCGCCGAAGGCGGGATCACTGACCGGGTACCGCAGAGGCCGAGACACTGGACGGCTGAGGGCGAGGCGTCTTGTCCGGGCTGTCGGAGCCGTCTGAGAACAGGGTGTTCCATGCGGCGATGAGCAGCACAGCGGCGCCCAGGATGAGCCCCAGGGACGGCTTCTTCCATCGGCTGGACGTCGAGGATGGCTTCACGTAGTGCGCTGCCCGGTAATAGCCCTTGCGGGTCTTCACCTTCGTCTTTGCTTTCGCCACAGCTACACGCCCCCGTCCAGTGCGACTGTCTGACAGGCGGATTTTTGCAGCGATCGGGCCATGCCGTTTTCTGAACCGCTCAGTACGGCTGATTTCGCACTGCTGGGGGAGCGTTTCGGTCTCCGGGGTTGGCTGGTCAGCGGTTGCGGGTGGGGCGGGCGTGTTGTTCGGCGAGGTGGTCGAGGCGGATGGTGTCGAGGGTTGTTTTGGTGATGCGTTCGGTGCCGTCGTGGATGGCGGTGATGGCGGCTTGGCGGATGAGTCGGGTGAGGGATCCGATGCGGCCGGCGGTGCGTTGGTGGAGGTAGGCAGCGTGCCGGGGGAGGGTTCCGGGTTTGTGCTGGTGGAGGTCGAGGGCGTTTTCGATGTCGGTGATCACCTCGCGGAACGGTTCGTGTTTGCCGTGGCGGGCGGGGAGGGGGCCGCAGTCGACGAGCGTGGCGCGTGTGAGTGGGTGGTGGGGTGGCAGTGAGTGGGCGTCAGCGGGTTTGTGGTGTGTGTGTCCTGGTAGCGGGTCCAGGGCGGGGGTGTGATCGCTGTCATGGGGTGGCCAAGTGGCTGTTGTGGTGTGGCTAGCAGGTTGGTTGCTGGCTGTCATGGGTTTCGCTGTTCCTGTGTGAGGGGTTGGCGGGGTCGGGTGGGCTGGGCCGTATGACGGTTCAGGGGGTTTCGGCGGGTGAGCTCCGGGCGGGGTCGGCTGGGGCGGCGCCGGCGGGGGGGTGTGTCGTTGGCTCGGGGTGTGGTGGTGCGTCGGCTTCTTGCGGTGGATGGGGAGGGGACGCTGACTGCGCTGCATGTGCGGATCGCGGCGGAGTTGGCGGGTGTGTCGGAGCGGACGGTGTGGCGTTGGCTGGCCGATGGGCGCCGGGGCCATGTCGAGGCGCGGCCGCGGCAGGACGGGTTTTCGCTGAGTGACGCCTTGTGGGAGGTCCTGGCTCAGGCGGGCGGGAACGTCGCGGAGTTGCGGCGCAGGATGCTCCGGGCTCAGGAAGAGGGGGCGTTGGAGGGGTGGGGTGCGCAGTGTGTGCCCTCGCTGCCGACGCTGCACCGGGTGATCAAGCGGGATCTGGGGGCGGGCCGGGTTCTTGAGGTGGCCCGTCCGGCTGGGGCCAGGGTGGGGCTGGAGCCGAGCCGGTATGACCGGGCACTGGCGGATCTGGGGCTCGTGGACGGGGCGGGTGGTCCGCTTGTTGTCGACGGGCCGCCCGCCGACGTGCCGGTGCCGGAGGGCGCCGCGGATGCGGGGGTGCGGGGCGGCGGTGTGCGGTTGTACGTGCCGGGGGCCCGGCTGGTGTCCACACGGCAGGTGGCCGGTGTGGCGGAGGCTGTGGGGCATACGGTCGCGGCCCGCGGGATGTGCTGTGTATACGGGGACACGGGCCTGGGGAAGACGGTCGCCGTCGAGCAGGCGTTGCATCTTCTGCCCGGCCGGGTGCCGGTGTGGAGGGCGGTGGCCGGTGTGGCGCCCGGTCTGCCGCAGTTGCGGGCCTCGCTGTGTGAAGCGTTCGGGCTGCCGTCGGGGGCGCTGCCGCATCGGGCCGGGCCGGCCAGCCAGGCTCTGATGCGGGCACTGGCGGAGCCGGGTGTGCTGTTTCTCGATGACGCCCAGCGGCTGACGCCGCCGCTGCTGGATTACCTGCGGCAGTTGTGGGACGCGCCGGGCTGTGCGGCGGCGCTGGTGCTGTGTGGGGCGGGAAGCGAACGGGCCGTCGCCCGTGCTTCGGCGCTGCGCTCGCGGGTGCTGACCTGGCACCAGGTCGGCCGGCTTGAGCCGTCTCAAGTGCCGCAGACGCTGACTCTGTTCCACCCCGTGTGGGCGCAGGCGGACCCGGACGACCTTGCGCGGATGGACGAGCAGATGGCGCGCGGCAATTTCCGCACGTGGGCGAAGATCACATCGCATGTCTACGCAGCCCGCGAGCGCGGCCCCGCAAGGCGTGTGGACCGGGAGCTGATCGAGCAGGCCTGCGCGCGTCTTGGCCCCTATCCGTGACTGTCCGGGCTGCCGAAGGGCTCGTTCATGGGTGACCTTCACCTGTCCCGACGGGGTGAACGAAGACGCGCTTCACGGAAAGCGGATGAGAACGAAGGGGCATGGCGTGGACGGGCAGTCGCTGACGCCGCCGGAGGATCCAGCCGGTGTTTTGGGGGAGGAGTCGTTGACGGCATTGCGGGCGCCTGCGGTGCGTCGTCTGCTGGCGCTGCGCGCCGAGCGGCGGCTGTCGCGGGAGCATGTGCGGCTGACGGGGGAGTGCCTGGGCGTGTCGGAGCGCACGGTGTGGCGGTGGCTGGCCGAGGCATCCCAGAGCCCGGCGGCGGCTGCGCACCCCGGAGCCCGCCACACGAGCCGGTTCGAGATCACCGCGGAGATCCGGGTGCTGCTGGCGTACTGGCACGGCAACGCCTCCGCAGTCCACCGCCAGCTCATGGAGCGCGCCGCGGCCGAGGCCGGGAGCGTACGAGCGCAACAGTCCGGCGCTGCCGCGCCCGGCCCTCCGGACCCGGTGGCTGTTCCGGGTGGGGCAGCCCTGTCGCAGGTGCCGCTGCTGGATCCGGTCCCGTCCCTGTCGACGTTCCTGCGCGCGCTGCGCCGTGATCTGACGGCGGGGGAGCGCGCCGGTCTCGCCATCGGACCGGAGGCAGCCCGCGCCCATGACGTGTTCGGCAAGCGTCCGCCGTCATGGCGCAACTACGCCTGGGAGACCGACCACGTCCAGGCCCCGCTGCTGGTCGACGCCGACGGCGACCTGGTGCGCCCGTGGGTGACCTGGTTCATCGACACCGCCACCAAAGTCATCACCGGCACCGCGGTCACTCCTGGCGTCCCTTCCCGTGCCTCCGTGCTGGCCGCGCTGCGCGCCGCTGTGCTGCGTGAGGAGCCCTACGGCCCCGCGGGAGGAACACCGGAGCAGGTGCGGGTGGACCGGGGCAAGGACTTCCTGTCGACCACCGTCACCACCGCGTTCGGCACGATGGGCGTGAGGGTGAAGGACCTTCCCGCCTACAGCCCCCATCTCAAGGGCACGGTGGAAAACCTCAACCGAGCCGTTGACCGGATGCTGTTCGCGGCCCTGCCCGGCTACACCCTCACCCCCACCAAGCCCCGCTCCGGCCGGCGAAGTAAAGGCGCCGGCCGCAGGCCGAAGACTTCCGGAGCCATGTCGTTTCAGGACTTCACAGCGGAGGTGCTGGCCTGGACACACTGGTGGAACACCGAGCACCGGCCCAAGACGCTGTCCGGCCGTACGCCGCTTGAGGCATGGCAGGCCGATCCGACTCCCGTCACGGACGTCCCCGCCGCCGACCTGTGGACGTTCACCCTGGAGGACGACGGCCGCCTGCGAAAGCTGACCAGCCACGGCGTGCGGTGGCGCGGGCGCATCTACATCGCCCCCTGGATGACCGGACAGGCCGGCCGTACCGTCACAGTGCGCTACATGCCGCACCACGATCACGAGATCGACATCTGTGACGCTAGCGGCGGATATCTCGGGCCCGCGCACCTCGCGGACGCGGCCACTCCCGAACAACTCGATGCCCTGCGTACAGCCCGTGCGGAGCGTGCCCGACGTCTGCGTGCCGAGGTGAAGGCCGCCGAGACGCTGCGCCGACAGCGCTTCGCCCCGGCCACCACGGCCGGGCCGGCCCAACGGCTGGGAGCCCTCACCTCCGCTCAAGCCGGGCACGAACTGGCCGCCATCGAGCACACCGACGCCTCGAAGCTGGCGCTGCCGGACCTCATCCCGCCCGCCGCGCCCCCGGCCGACTGGCGCACCCCGCCCTCCCTCGCCACCCGGACCGCGCCCGGCCGGCCTGCTCCCCTCCCCGCCGAACCTGCCGACGGCCCACCTGGCCCAACCGCACAGACCGCTGAAGACGGAGGCGCCTGATGACCGCGGCCACCTACCAGTACGTCGACCTGCCCGACGCCTCCGTGGTCACCACCCGCGCCCTGCTCACTGCCCGGGAGAACATCACCGACACCGTCGCCGCCCGCGCGATGATGTGCATCCACGGCGGCGCCGGCTTCGGCAAGACCCTCGCCGTCAACACCTGCCTGCGCGCACTCGAACCCGGCGAGGACGTCCGCAAGATCACCTTCCGGGCCCGGCCTACGGCCCGCGCGGTGCGCTACGAACTGTTCACCGCGCTCGACCTGGCCGGCGAGCCACCGCGCCACCCCAGCGAGTTCGACCGTCTGCTGAAGACGGCCCTGGCCGAACGCCCCCGTACCTTCCTCGTCGACGAAGCACAATGGCTCAACGGGGAGGCGTTCGAATACTTCCGCTACCTCTGGGACGAACCCTCAACCCAACTCGCCATCATCTTCGTCGGCGGCGCGGGCTGCCACACCGTGCTGCGCCGCGAACCGATGCTGTCCTCCCGCGTCTTCATCTGGCAGCAGTTCACCCGCCTCACACCCGACGAGGTCCTCGAGGTGATCCCGCTGTTCCACCCGATCTGGGCCGACGCCCACCCCGACGACATCGCCTTCGCCGACAGCCACGCCGCGCACGGCAACTTTCGCGCCTGGGCCCCCGCGCACGGCAACTTTCGCGCCTGGGCCCAGCTGACCGCCCACACCCGTACCGCACTGGCCCGTACGGGACGTGCCCGCGTCGATCAGGAGCTGCTGCGCTGGGCCTTCAGCCGCCTCGCCTGACCACACCGCCCATGTCTCCCGCACCGTAGTTGCCGTCCGTCACCGTGGTTCTCGACCGCCACGACGACACGCTGCACACGCACACCGCTCTGGCCGCCCACCATCCGCCGTCCGGCCGGATCACCCTGCACCCCGGCCTGGGCACCACCAGCGTGGCCGGCCTCGCCCACGACCTTCTCGCCGCCCTGGGCAAGCCGCCCCTGCACGATGCGCCTCCTGCAGCTACAGGCCCGCACCGGTATCCACCTGACCCTGGTCTGCCACCGCCCACACGCCCATCGCTGGCGCGCACCGCCCCGGGCGGGCCGACACCCCCACGCATGATGAACGCCTCATGTACGCCATCTGTTCGGTTTGCGTACGCGGCAGCAGCACAGTCAGGTCCATCGCATGCCGATGGCGGACAGCTGCTCGACGCGCTTCGGCGTGAGGGTTGCGGCTCTGGAGCGCTGGTTCCCGACCCATGTTCCTAGTCGCACCTGGTGTCCCTGCATCCCCTGACCGTCGTGGCCGCCATCCCCGTCGCCGACGGTGATCGTTTCGACATGGCTCCTCGGTACCCGCAGGTGCCCCTCGCGTTGGTAGTACTGGGTGGCGGCGGCGAGGTTGAGCGCCCATTTGTCGGCCTGCGTGCGGCGCGGCTTCGGCTTCTCGTCCTCGGTCGCGGGTTCGATTCCGAGGACCTGCTCGCACAGCCACTGCTGCACGATGGTGAGCTGGTCCCACCCGAGCCGTACCGACTGCACCCACCGCCCGAGATCCTCGCCCTGGCGCACGACGTCGCCCGCCTGGGTGGGCAGCGCCTGACCGGCGTCCAGATGCATTCGAACCAGGTGGAAGCAGCGCTGCCAGGTGACCGGCCACGCCGGGCACCAGGACGCGTCGATCTCCTCCAGCTGCTCGCGCCGCTCGTCCGACAGCGCCCCGGCCGACGACTGAACCGGCAGCCCCTCGGCACGCCGCTGTTCGATCTCCTGCGCCTTCCGGGCGGCGGCCCGCGCGTTCTTCAGGAAGATGCCCACCTTCGCGCCCTGGTAGGTGGCGTCCAGCGGGGCAAGGAGGTGGCCGTGTTCGGCCGCCCACCCGCGCGCGGCGGACAGGCCTTCCTCCCACGCGACGTCGAAGTGGGACCAGATCATGCCGAGCTTCTCCAGCTGTGCGACGCGGTCGGCGTCCATGTCTCCGCGGGCGTAGAACCGCCTGGCGTCGGCGGTCCACTGCCCAAGGGGGAACCCGGCGAGCGAGGCCGGCCACCCCGCGCCTTCCACCGCCTGGTCGTCGACGGCGGGTACGCGGAACGTGTACGGCACGTTGAGGTCGCCGTGGAGCCGGTTGTAGATGACGGCGGCCTCCACGCCGCGTCGCCAGTGCTGATGCTCGGGGTTGAGGACGCGCAGGTTGATGAACGCGGCCAGTTGCTCTGGGTCGCGTGGTGTGGAGAACTTCAGCAGGTCGCGGGCCGGTACTGACAGGCCACGCTCGCTTCGGTCGCTCTCCACTTCCTCGCCCGGGATCTCTCGGCTGCCGCTGCGGCTCTGCACGCCCCTGACACGGCTCTGTGCCTGCTGTTCAGCGAGCTGCTCCACCACCCGAGCATCGTGCGCCCTGAGCGCCTCCAGCAGCTTCGCCAATCCGCCGTAGGCCCGGGAGGTGAGCATGTTGTCCGGCGTCTCGCCGGGCCCGAGCAGGACCGGCACCACGAGCGAGGCGACCTTGCCCTCGCCGGGCTGCATCCGCAGCGCCCTGCCCACGGCCTGGACGAGGTCGGGCATGGAACCGCGGACGTCAGCGAAGTAGACGGAGTCGCAGTTCTTGGTGTCGACACCTTCCCCGAGTACGCGAACGGAGCCGAGGAAGCTTTTCTCCACGACCGTGCCGTCGGTGGCGATCCCGGTCGCGAACTCGCCGAGCACGCGCCGTCGGTGGCCCGGTTTGTGGTCACCGCACAGCCAGCTAGCCCAGATCGTGCGCGGATACAGCCCAGCGTCGGTGTCGTGGAGCCGCTCGGCGACGTCGGGGAGGCCGGCCGCGAACGCCTCGGCCTCCTTCACGACGTGGTGGAAGACGAGCGTGCGCCGGAAGCCCTCCTCCGAGGACGCCTTCACCAGGGCGGTCTGGAGGGCCGCGAGCCGCGCCCCCCGCACCTCGTCCGAGCGGCCCTCCACGCCCAGGAGCTGCGCGGTCTGGAGCTGGGTGTCAGTGATGTCCACGCACACCACCTGGTAGGGGGCGCAGATGCCCCGGTCGATGGCCTCGGACAGCGTCAGCGTGTAGCAGCGCGCCCCGAACGGCCCGTCCGGATCGTCCTCCATGGACGCGACCAGCTCGCCCGGCGCGCCCTGGTCGGCGTCCTCGTCCAGCTGCCACAGGCGGGGTGTGGCGGTCATGTAGAGGCGGCGCAGTGCGGGGATGCGGGTGTTGTCGTGAACGACCGCCCACGGCTTGCCGATCCGCCCCGAAGTCCGGTGCGCCTCGTCGACCACGATCAGGTCCCAGCCCGGAAGGCCAGCCCGGTGCGCGCGTTCCAGCGTGCCGAGCCCGAGGGAGGCGTAGGTAGCGAACACGGTGACTTTGTCGAACGGCTGCACCCAGTCGACCAGTTCCTCTACGTCCGTGGTGTTGGGGAAGGGCACCTCCTCGCCCCGCAGGGATGAGACCCCGATCATCGGGCCCGTACGGCCTCCCGCGCGCCACGCGGCCTCGGTCTGGGTTAGCAGGTCCAGCGATGGCACGAGCACCAGCACGCGTCCTGCGCGGAGCTCCTCAGCGCTGCGCGCGGCGACGAGGGTCTTGCCCGATCCGGTCGCCATGATCACCTGAGTGCGGAGGCCTCGCTCCGGAACGGTCGACCTTGCAGGCAGCTCAAGTGCTCGGAGTACGGCGTCCACGGCTTCTCGCTGATGAGAACGAAGCTGCTTCACGGTCATTTCGCTCTACTCTCTTCCCGGAGCCGGACGACAGGCCACACACCGGAACACAGCCAACTGACTTGCAGACACTGAGCGTTGTCGCGCAGCACCCACCCAGACAGCAGATCAACATCCATGCCGAGGAACACCGAGGAGCACATTGTCGTGACCGCAGTCCTTACATCCTCGAAAGCAATTCATTCCAGAGTCTATCGCGGCGAAAAAATGAAGCAGACCTTTCAAGGAATCAGCGAGGGAGTCGCGGGTACTCCGCAGTCGTCCCCTTCCGCCTGTCTTGGAGAGTCATGACACACAAGGTCGAAAGCGATACGGGCAACCGGTTCTGCAAGGCGTGCGGCACGCTGGCCGAGGACGGGAAGCTGTGCAGCCACTGCGGCGCCGTCCTGGACCTCCCGGACGGCGCTGGTCTGGTTGAAGACCAGGGTGCAGGAGTGCGCCGTGACTTCGAAGGACGCACCGAGCAGCAAGAGCAGAGGTGAGCAAGACGATGGAGCCAACCTGCTGAACAGCGTGCCCTGGGGTACACGGCTGCGCATGGCACCGAAGACCGAACGCATTCAGTTCCTGCGGGCTGTGCGGCAGCTGCACAGTGTCCGCTCCTTCTACGCTGCGGGTGTTCTGCTGTGGGCGGGGTCTGCTTCCTGGGCCGGTTGGCAGGCGCCTGGGAGTCGGCAGATGTGGGTGTCTGTTCTTCTCCTGGTCGTATTCACCGGCCTCCTCGTCACCGCTGGCCTGTCCCTGCGACGTCTCACAGTTCCCGAGACGGGCCGGCCCGCACATCACGCTGCCTCGCGCAGGACGGCAGGCCGCAGTCACGCCCATGCTTGAGGCCCCGTCAGCTGGGGCAGCCCGTCTCTGGACCTGTCCCTCCGTCCCTCGTCCTTCCAGCCAGCCCGGCCCGCGTTAGCGGGCCCCAAGGTGCTGGAGGCGCAGCCGGAAGGACCGTCAGGCGGGGGAGCGCAGCGGACCCGCCGGCCAGGCTGGAGCGAAGCGAAAGCCTGGTAGCGGGACGAAGTCCCGCCGGTCCGGGAGCGCAGCGGACGGACCGTCACCCCTCTTGCGCAGCAAGAGGGGTGAGCGGGTGGCGAAGCCACCCGCCAGCGCTCACGCGGAGCGTGAGCGCAACAC
>NZ_JBITZL010000018.1:0-54267 GCF_044546845.1 Streptomyces sp. NPDC053076
CTTGCCCTCAGGCGGGGTGAGGACCGCGGCGAACCGCTCCTGCGGATCGGAGATGCCGGCCAACGTCCGGTGGATCGTGAACGACACCCCCTTCAACCGGTGCTCGGCCGGCCACTTCGACGCCGCCCAGCGGGCGCCCTCCACCGTGCGGTAGGACACGCCGATGTCCTCGGCCAGGCGGTGCAGGGAGTCCCTGACCGTGAACAGCTCCTCGGCCGGCCCCCCCATCGGTTCGACCTCCAGCGCGGCGTCGCCGATCGCGAACTGGATGCCGGTGGCGGTCTCCACCAGCTTCCGCAGCTCGGCCACGATCTGCGCGTACCGGCTCGCGCTGACATTGCCGACCTTGTCGTCGGCGACTTCGACGGCATCCACCACCCACCGCGGAGCCGGGGCGCGGCCCCGCGGCCGTGGCAAGACCCGGCCCGCTTCTCCGACCGAGCGTCAGACCATAAATACGAAGATCACAACAAACGGCAGTAAATGACCGAGTTCTGACCGAAGAGGCGATTCGGACTCGTTCGCGATGCGGTCACTGTGACCGTTCGCCGAACGATTCCTTTCGAGCCCGCCAGGCCCGCGTCACGCACCGCCGCGAGCAGTAGACCGCATTCGAACGGCGGTCCACCCCCACGACCCACGTCGCCCCACACTCCGGGCACTCCGCCCGGCCGGCCCCGCTCAACTCCGCGGCCACACGCTTCCGAAACCGCTGGTCCTGCCGCCACCTCCTACCGCGACAGGCCGACGAGCAGAACCTCGCCCAACCCGGAGCTTCCGACAGCAACCGCCTCTCACAGAACCGCTCAGCGACTTCCTCGGCGCCATCGGACATCCGCCCAGCCTAGGACGCAAAGCTACCCAAATCCGAGGTTCAGACACAGGCACTAAAGTGCCGCCCGCGAGCTGCTCGTTCACCTGAAGGGGGGCACGCTGGGTCCAGCGCATCGGAGGCCGCGGAGTTGGCCGACGGTGTGCATGGGCCCTGCTCCACGCTTCGAGCGCCCTGCTCTGCCCGGGCGGCCACGTCTCAGTCGATCCGCGCCTGGCGGGCCTGCAGTTCGGAGCGGACGAGTTCCAGGAGGCGCCCCGTCCAGTTGCGGCCCCGGCCCCCGTTGTCGCCCCAGAACTCCGAGTCCGCGTCGTCATAGAGCACTGTCGCCTCCCCCGTGGCCAGCAGGACCGCGGCGAGATCGGGGTGCTGCTCGTACTTGGCGCGCAGCAATCGGGCCATGGCTGCTGTGCGGACCTGGTCCCAGCCTTCACGCCGCGTTGCCTTGGCCGCGAGTGTGCGGGCCTTCGCCCCTGTCTCCGCGGTCACGACCGAGGCACGTGCCTCCGGGTCGGCGACGGACTGGGCCCAGTAGGCGTGCGTCACCGACGGATAGGTGACGTCACCCAGGGTGATGGGTGCGGGGTAGTCGTTACGCAGGCCCCGCTTGTCCGGGTGCTCGAGCGCGCGCTGCGGATACGAGTGGTAGAGCTTGACCGCGGGGGCGAAGGAGTCCGCCGCCGCGTCCGCCGGCACACGCGAAGGCGCCTTGGCGAGCCACCGGCTCCGCTCCTCGAAGTACGCGATGGACTCGTCGTACTCCTGCTGGGTAACCGGTACTTCAGGCCGGCTCGGCGTCCGGCCGCCCGGCCCCACCACCAAGGTCTGCAGAGGACGGTCCTTGCGGTCCATGTCCCCGAGCGCGTAACGACGCATCGTCTCGGGAATGGCCAGGTACGCGGCCCTGGCGGCGGATCGGTTCTTCTCCGTCCGCTCTGCGAGGAAGACGTCCACCGCGGCGAGGCAGCGATCGGTCGAATCGGGGCGACCGTTCAACTCGTCGATGGTGTCGCGGACTTCGGCGATCAGCAGCTCCGGCGTGAGCCAGGTACGTGGTTCACCGAATGTCCACGAGGCAAGGTGGTGCGCGGACGCGCGACCGCCGTCGGGAAGGCTGGTGGCCACCCATCCGCTGCGGAGCTTCTGCTCGAACTCGTCGAGCGTGACCAGTCCCCAGCAGTCGACGAGGCCGTCGGCGTAAATGAAGAGGTCCGTGAGGAAGTAGGTGCCGCCGTTGCATATGAACGCATGCCGCCAGGTTCCTGGTACACGGACGCCGTCCGCCATGCGATGGGTGATTTTATTGCCGATCATCCTGTGATGATGCCTGACGGGTCAGCCGTGAAGCGCGCCGATTAACCCGTCGCCGCAGATCAGACTCCCCAGTGCCTGCTCGGGCCGGAGCCGCCGGGATGAACTGTGACCTACTACTCCAGCTGTAGATCGAGTCCTTGCTCGTCGCGCTGGTCGCTTCGACTGGCCGGTAAGTCGCTCGTGGACGACTCGCAGAGCGGCCACCGGAACACAGCCGCACGGCAATGCTGCGGTTTCCGCATTCTGGGCAGTACGGACCAGCGGGACCCTTCGGAAAGTCCGAGCGTCCGTCCAGCCACCCGCAGATCCGCTCAGCCAGTGTGAGGTCTTCGGGGAACAGAGCGTGTCCGTGTCAGGACATCGGGCACGGGAATCCCAACCCCACATGCGGCCCTCTGGGATGCGTTCGCGACCGACAAGCGGACCTACGTCTTCCATGGCAGTTTCACCGTCGCAGCGATCCGGCTCCGCCTCCTGCATGAACTGGAGGCGCACCTCATCGCTGCCACAGGAAGGCGGCCTCACCACAGGGGCGGCAGTGAAAGACGTAGCCGCGGCCACCTCCACCGAAGTTGGCGGAGGTCGCGAAGTCGGACCCCTCTTCCAGTTCGGCCGTGAAGCTCATACGGCCAGTGCAGGAGGGACAGTCGGGGGTCTCATCACCCTGGATCCAGTCGGGTTCGGCACCCAGCCGTCCCAGGACCGGCTCCGCGGTGGGGACGTCGGCTGGATGGGGGCGCAGGGCGGTGACCGCGCCGAGCAGCGTCTCGCCCTCGGCGGGCACGGTGGCCGCTCCAAGCTGACCTTGGAACATGAAGGCGCGGTTGGCACCACCGGTGGCGTCCCAGTCGTCGCACATGCCAGGGTCGTTCTGGCAGAGGAACACCGAGACCACCCCGAGTTCGAGGGGCAGATGAGCGAGGAACTGCATCGGCCCGCCACACTCGCGGCACATCGGCCAGGCGAATCCGCCCGGAACGAGTGGCACTCCCCCCGTGCGCAGGTCGGGAGCATCCGCTACGGCTTCCCCGCCGTGGATCAGGAGCATGGCCAAAGGCCAGGCGCAGCCTCCCGTAGCCGAACCAGGGGCCCGTGGTGCGGCTGCCGCGCCACGGCCCGCAGGCACTTGCGCCGACGAAGCACCTTCACTTGGCCGCTTGAGGAAGACGCGGACCTGGCACCAAGACCCGGCACGTCATGCCGCCCGCCCCCCCCCAGGCGCGCCCAGCCCGAAAGAGATCGCCGGCGCCCCCCACGAACGGATCTCGGCCACTGCAACTGTCCGGGGATGCCGTCACACCGAAGCGGGCCTATTGTCCGAATATGAGTGACGCTGGGTGCGGCTGGTGCGGCAGCGCACTGCCGGAACCGCCCGGGCGTGGCCGCCGGCACTGCTGTCCGGAACACCGGCAGGCGGCCTGGCGGCCCAGGCAGCGATGGCGGTCGGCTGCCGAGGAGCGCCAGGCGATGGTCGTGGCCGGGGCGGAATTGCTCACTCACGTACAGGCTGTGGCACGGCACGGGAGCGGCCCAGGGGCATGGGCATCTCCCGGACGCACACACTGCGTGGCTGTGGCGCGGGTTCCCGAGCTGGCAGGCCGGTTGGTGCGCTGGGCGGTGCTGGCCGACCGGCGGGCCGGAGCCAGCTGGGCACAGATCGGCGCGGCTCTGGGCATCAGCGCCGAGGCGGCCCGCAGCCGTTTCGGTCGCGTGCGGCGATCACCGACCGGCGCTTCTCCAGGGTGGTGAACCGTGTCCGACATTGCGACCGGGCCTGCCTCCTCGGACTGCAACCCAGATTTGCTGGATGCCGTCCTGACCGAGCTCTCGTACGAGACCGGTGCCTATGGCAGCGCGATCTATCTCCTCTCGCCGGACAGCCAGGCGTTGCAGCTCGCGGTGCTCAGCGGAATCTCGGGGGACATCGCCTCGCCCTGGGGCCGGGTGGCGCTAGGGGCTGCGACCCCGGTCAGCGACGCCGTTCGGGAACGAGCGCTCGTGTGGATCGGCAGCCAGGAGGAGCTGGCGCTCCGCTATCCCCAGCTGGCGCTCGTCCTGCCCCACTCCTTCACCCTTGCCGCCGCCCCGATGGTCACCGGTCCGACAGCGTGGGGTGGCGTGGTGCTGCACTGGTCCAGCGCACACCCGCCCACTCTGAGCCGTCACCAGCGACAAGCGATCACCGCTGCATGCCACCGACTGGGCCGCATGCTGCAACAGGCCGCCGACAGTGGCCGCCCCATGTTGGCCGGGACCGATCCTCGAGTCCTGCCCGTGACACGCACCCGCGTCGCCGGACCGGCCGAGGCGCAGGCTGCGGTCGACTTCGCCGAGGGCCTGCCCAGTGGCTGCTGCGCGCTCGATCCGGACGGCCGGATCACCTTCCTCAGCACCGCCGCCACGAACCTCATGGGTGCCGCCATGTCCGATCTGCTCGGCACCCGCCCCTGGGAGTCATTGCCCTGGCTGGGCCCCGCCGCCGAGGACCGCTACCGAGCCGCGGTGCTCAGCCGCCAGCCGACGTCCTTCACCGCCCTGCGCCCGCCGGATCGCTGGCTGTCCTTCCACCTCTACCCAGCCGCCTTCGGGATCAGCGTGCGCATCGTTCCCGCACCATCGGCCGGTGCCGTGGCCCCTCCCCACCTGCTGCACCCCGCGCCCGCCGCCGAACCCGGCCGTGCCACGGCGCTCTCCCACCTGATGCATCTGGCTGCCGCGCTCACCGAGGCCGTCGGTGTGCAGGACGTGGTCGAAAGAGTTGCCGACCTGGTCCTGCCGGCCTTCGGCGCCCAGGCCCTGGCGCTGATGGCGGCGGAGGAGGGCCGGCTGCGGATCATCGGCCACCGCGGATACCCCGCCGAGCTCATGGTCCGCCTCGACGCCGTCCCACTGACCTCGGACACTCCGGCCGTGCGTGTCCTGACGACGGGCATTCCCAGCTTCTACTGCACCTTCGCCGACCTGAAACGGGCCTATCCTCCCGCCGTCCTGCAGGACGACAAGGCCGCCTGGGCATTCCTCCCACTGATCAGCTCCGGACGCCCCGTCGGCTCACTGGTCCTCGCCTTCGACCGGCCCCGGGTGTTCCCTCCGCATGAACGCGCCGTTCTCACCTCGACCACCGGGCTGATCGCCCAGGCGCTGGACCGCGCCCGTCTCTACGACGCCACCCAGCAACTCGCGCACAATCTCCAGGCCGGCCTGCTGCCCCGCACCCTGCCCCGCATCCCGGGCCTGGACGTGGCCGCGCGCTACCTTCCCGCCAGCCACGGCATGGACATCGGAGGCGACTTCTACGACCTCATCCGCCTCGACGGGGCAACCGCCGCCGCGGCCATCGGTGACGTACAGGGGCACAACGTGCAGGCCGCCACTCTCATGGGGCAGGTCCGCACCGCCGTCCACGCCACCGCCGGCGCACCCCCGGGCGAGGTCCTCGCCCGCACCAACCGCCTGCTCACCGACCTCAACCCCGGCCTGTTCACCAGCTGCCTCTACGTCGCCCTCGACCTCGCCCGTCACGGCGCCCGGCTGGCCACCGCGGGACACCCTCCACCGATCCTGCGCCATCCGGACGGCCACACCGAGATCCTGCACCTGGCGCCCGGACTCCTTCTCGGCATCGACCCCGCCGCCGACTACCCCACCACCGACATCCCCCTGCCCCCGGGCTGCGTGCTCGCCCTCTACACCGACGGACTCGTCGAGGTCCCCGGCACCGACATCGAAGACGCCATCACCGCCCTCGCCGACGAACTCGCACAGGCCAGGAACCAGAGCATGGACGCCCTCGCCGACACCCTCCTCTGCCAGTCCCGGCGCCCAGCAGCCAGCGACGACATCGCCCTGCTCCTCATCCACCACCATGCGATCACCTGAACCGCGAAACCGACGGGTTCCCGGATTCCTGGCGCACTCTGGCGGCGAACCCGCAGGGCATGGTGCGAGAACACTCCGTACCGTACGTCGCCGTTCCATGTCCTTGGTGCCGGCCCTGCCGACCAAGACGATTCTGGGACCTGGTCCGCCAGCAGGATGAGCAGATCTTGACGTACACCACCACCCTGCGCCCGGGCACCTCCAAGGCCGAGCAGGCCCTGCGGCGCTTCATCCGCAGGCGGCCCAAGCGTCCGACGTACCGGGCGATCGAGGAACTGGGCCGCAGCGGTACGTACGGCGTTCACCTGCGACTACCTCGCCGACGCGGAGCTGCGGCGCGAGAACAACGACGGGCTCCCGGCCCTCACCGGATGACGGCGTAACCAGCAGGCCGGCCAGGACGCCGCAGATCATTCACGGGACGGCTCGCCCGCGTCCGCTCTGCCGGGCGGTCCTGCCCGGCGACGTTCACGTGGCCTGCGGCCAGGTCTTCAGCAGGGCAGCGATCTGCTGGGACGTGCAGCCGGGGTCTCGCAGCAGGTCGCGTAGGGCGAGGGCATGATCGCGGGCGGGCTTGACCGAGATGCCGGATGCCTCGAGGTACATCACGCCCGTCGCGGCGGCCACCGCCAGGTTGGAGCGTTCCAGCCAGCGGCAACGGCCGAGGATGTGCACCAGGGCGGCTGCCCGGGCATAGGCGCCGTCGTAAACGGGGGTTTCCAGCAGTTCGGCCCGGTGGCAGGCCACGGCCGCGACAGGAACCCCGTAGTCGTCCGGCGCCGGATCCTGGGCTCCGGCGAGTTCGGCGACCTGCAGGATCCAGGGAACGTCGATGAACAGGTCCATCAGGCGGCGTGGGCTTCCGAGGGGCGGCGGTCCGCCTCCTCCGCCTCGTCGAAGACGGCCTGGTGCTCATCGAGGAAGCGCCGTGCGGCGTCCAGGCCCCGCTGCCTGAGCCCGCTGGTGTCCTCCTGGACCAGCACAGCGATGTAGTCGCCGAGGCTCAGGCCGCGGTCCTTGGCTCGTGCCTCGGCAAGCTGCTTGATCTCGTCGTCCACCCGGGCGCCCAGCTGTGTCTTCGCCATACCCACATGGTAACAGCTGTTACCATGCGAGACGAGGTGCTGACCGCCTTGTCAGGCCAGTGGGGCAGGATGGCGACATGGCACAGCGGATTCCACCCCCGTCAAACTCCTGGCACCGGATCGACGCCTGGCTGGCGACCCACGCGGCGTCCGGTTTCGCATTGCTCAATCCCCCTGCCACACGGGACGAGATCCAGCAGACAGAGCAACTTCTCGGCATGCCGCTGCCTGATGATCTCGCCGAGTCCTTGCAATGCCACAACGGAGTGCGCACCTGGGCGACCGTCCTGCCGGAGCAGTCACCGCTCACCGCGAGCGGCATCGTGGATCGTTGGCGGACCTACATGGACGTCGCGGCGGAGAACGACGGCCTGACCCGTCGCCCGTGGGACGACGAGCCCTGGTGGCACCCTCTCTGGGTTCCCTGGGCTGAGAGTGCCGATGGCGCGGCACAGGTGATCGACCAACGTCCCGGCCCGGACGCGGGCCGTCTCGGCTGGGCAGGTCACAGCGGTGGCGGCGACTTCACCGATTCCTGGCCCGATCTGGGCAGCCTTCTCCACGCGGTCGCGCATGCGCTTCACGAAGGCGGGGATGTGCACGGGCTGCACCCCTACCTCACCGCAGAAGGCGGGATCTGGTGGGACGGAGACGGCTGCGAGGAGCTCAATGGTCGCCCGCTGAGGGCAGCACCCATCGGGCTGCCCTGATCATCTGCTTCGCAGACCCGCCGCCGAACCTCCGCCCGGCCGGCTCCTCTTGCTTCTCGCGAACATTCCCAAGAGGTCTGGCCCGCGGTCGTCTCCAAACGCACCACAGAGCCGCGGTTGTGATTCCAGGCAGCCAAGTCGAAGGCCGGATAGCGGCGCTGGCAGCACTCGCTGACCCCACTTGGCAGCCAGAGCCCCAGAGTTCGTAACACGATCCTGTTGCTGACATGGACGCGGCGGCGCGGCCCGAGGGCCAGTTCCAGCTGTATGAACCGGCTCGCACCGGGCGTTGTCAGAGGCGACGGCCGCCCCGGCCCTCTGGATCCGCCCACTCGACCGAGGGTCCGAGGCGGCCTTCCTCGCGGTCACCACCGAGTTGCTGCGCACGACGACCACGCAGCGGTGCCAACGGCCTTCACCCACTCTCCTCCTCGAATGCCTGGGCGACCGCCAGGCTGTCTTCGTAGACATGGTGCCGGGTGATCAGGCCGTCCTCGATCGTCAGGTGCAGGGCGAACCGCGCCCGGTACGCACGTCGGGTGGGCCTGGCGGTCTGGCGGATCTCGCCGATCACCACCGCGTCGTTGTCATCGATGAGGATGCGCTCGATCTCGGTCGCGTTGTCCTGGGGCAGGTGATGCTCGGCAAGCTCGCGATAGTGTGCGGCCGCGTCGGCCCGGGTGGACCGGTGACGGATCCACGGCGTGGCCTTTCGTCCGTGCTCGGTCTGCGGCCAGTCCAGCTTCCAGTCGCCGCGCTCGGCGTACAGCTCGGCGATACGCTCCGGGTCGCCTTCGCCGATCCTGCGCAGCAGTTCCTCGACAACGGTGCGTGCGCTCCGCGGTGTAGCTGATGACATGGCTGGCCTCTCCGTAGTACTCCGCGTCCCGCTGACGTGGAGACCTCATCTTCGCCGTCGCAGGAAGGGCGAGACGATTACCTCCGAAGTAAGGAGAACGCCGCGTGGGGTGATCCCTTACGGAACGCCCTCCCCCGACCCCGCTGGCCAGCTGGAAGCGCTCTATGCCCGACCCCCTGAATGCTCAACAAAGCATGCCTGAAGCCGCCCGGCGCGGCTCTCGGCTGTCACGGCAGGCGGCCTGACCACTCGGTGTCGGCGGGCGAGGAGCGCGGTGACCTACCGGGGTGATCTGTGGTTCTGCGGGTCAAGACCACGCGGTGAACCGACACGGAACTCCCACTGTCGGGTCGCGCCTTGGCGTGACAGGAGAATCAAGCGCCCGGATGGCGGTGCATGAAGTCGGTCGGCGGCGTCGGCGGTGGAGATACGACGCTCAGCACCACTTTGCCGAGATTGGCCCGCGACTCCAGCAAGGCCACGGCGTCGCGAGCCCGCTCCAACGGGAACACCACGGACGCCGGGCTCAACTGCCCCTCCGCCCACAGTCGCCAGAGCTCGGCGCGTACTTCCGCGACCAGTTCTGCGCGGTGTCGGGCCAACTGCGCCATGGCCAAGCCGATCACCGAGGCCGCAGCGCCGAGCACGGTTCCGGCGTCCAGGGTGCCACCGTGACCGGCCAGGGTGACCAGCCGACCGAACGGGCGCACCGTGCTCAGCGCGCGTGGCAGCACATTGCCGCCGGCCCCCTCCAGCACCAGATCGACCGGCGCGCCCCAGTCGGCTTCCGCGTAGCAGACCACCTCATCGGCACCGAGCGAGCGCAGGAAACCGCCCTTCGCGGGGTCGGAGACAGCGGTCACCACCCGGGACGCGCCGAGCTGCCGGGCCAGCTGCACCATCAAGTGACCGACTCCGCCTGCGGCGTTGGTCACCAGTACCGACTCCCCCGGCACGAAGCCGCCCACTCGCAATGCGGCCAGTGCCACCAAGCCGCCCTGTACCAGGCTGAGGGCGTCGGCGGCGGCAGCCTCCTCGGGCACCGGGGTGATCAGTGCGGGTACGGCCAGCAGCTGCTCGGCGAACACCTCCGCGGCCACCCCACCGACCCGGTCTCCGACCCGATGGCCCGTCACATTCTGGCCCACCGCGGTGATCCGTCCGACGAAGCCGCCACCGGGCGAGCCGGGCAGCGCCGGCTCGCCGACTCCGCGCAGCATCTTCAGCTGCATCAGGCTGACTCCGGCCGCCTCGGTGCGGACCAGCACCTCCCCCGGACCGGGAACGGGCGCCGGGACCTCGTCGACCTGCAGCACCTCGGCCCCGCCGAACCGATGGAACCTGACCTTGCGCATGACGCGCACCTCCCCCGCCGAGTACCGTTGGTGAACCCAACGATAAGTGAAATACGTTGGGATGGCCAACGAACTTTTGAGGAGGCTGCGATGCCTGAACCAACCGGGCGTACGGAGACGCCGTACGGCGAGCTAGGGAGGCTGCCCAGCTGCCTGCTCGGTCGGCTCGGCGCGATCGGCCACCAGTTGGCCGTCGGCCCGAGTCGCCCGGCCGTACGGCGAGGTCGTTCAGGCTCGAAGCGAGGTCGGCAACAAGCTCGACACCTACACGTACAGCCCCCGAGGCGTCCGCCTGCTCGCCCAGTCCACCGAGGGTTCTCCGCCCGTCCACAGCTATTTGTCACATCGCAGTCCAGAAGGCGTGATTACTCCCCCGCGCGATCTCTTCGGGGCGCCACCTTCAGGTGTGGCGGACAGTGCACCATTTCCCACCTGCGGTAGAGCGCGGCAGGACGGCGGCGACTGCCGTGCGCCACTGCTTCATGCACCTTCGGTGTCCAGCCGCTCCGCCGACTGGAGGAGGTACTTGGGCAGTTTTGAGCTGGCCTCCAACACCTCGATGCCGATGAGGCGGCCCTGCTCGTCGAAGTCGAGGTTGATCATCCCGGCGTCCACCGGATCGCAGGGATACATGTGCGCGGACTTCACGTGGACCTGTGGATCGGTGAAGTACACGTACGCTGCGTTCGCGGTCTTGTCGTAGGTGACCCTGACGTCTGCCACAGTGAACTGGCTCCCTTGCTGTCGTTGACGGCGGCACTGCCCCTTGCCCGTGCCGGTGCTTCGCCGACCTCATGCTGACGCGGCGAGCTGCAGGACCAGGACAGCCTTGACGATGTCGGTGATGCGGGTGGCGCTGCAAGGGAGTTTGCGTAGGCGGGGCCAGGACTTGAGGGTGGCGTTGGCCTGCTCGCCGACGGCGCGGATCTTGGCGTGTACAGACTTCCCCGCGCGCTTTCGGCCGTGAGCGTGCTCCAGCGGCCCCGGGAGGGCACGCGGATCGTGCCCCGGACCACGTCACTTCTCGGGGGACGCACGGGAGGTGGATCACGGCCTCCCACCAGTCCTGACGGCAAGAGCAGACCGCTCAGTGGGCCATCACCCGGCCCGACGGCGGCGATATCCTCGGCCGGACAGCCCTGCGCCGGATGGACCTTCTCCACGGCCTTGCCGAGTTGTGCGTTCCGCCAAACGCCCGGGCATCGATCTCGCCCCGCGTGCCCTCGCCGCATTCGGTCGCCGTAGCGCCACCCGATGTGGCTGCCGGCCAGTTGTGTTCACTACGTTCCCTGGGGCAGGAGCAGGGGGACGACGTGCCCGATTCGGCATAGAGCACCGAAAGTGGTGGCCGGCGCAGCCCGCTGGCCCCGGTGGTCCCCTTGCGGGTCTGCTCGGCGGCCTACGGGCGCGGCGGCAAGGTGAACACGGCAACGCCACGGGAGGGTTCAGCTTTGTTCGAGGGCTTCGAGACCAGGCTGGTTCAGCTCGATGAGGCGGCGATCTTCGTCCGCTACGGCGGAGAGGGCCCACCCGTGGTGCTGCTCCACGGTCACCCGAGGACATCCGCGACCTGGCACCGCGTGGCTCCCCTCCTTGTCCAGCGCGGCTTCTCCGTCGTCTGCCCTGACCTGAGGGGGTACGGCCGCTCCCGCGGCCCGGCGCCCATGGACGACCATGCGGCGCACTCCAAGCGAGCCGTCGCCGGTGACGTGGTCGCGGTGATGCGCTCCTTGGGACACGACCGGTTCGCCCTCGCCGGCCACGACCGCGGAGGCAGTGCCGCGTTGCGCCTTGTGCTCGATCACCCCGACGCGATCTCGCGGGTGGCACTGATCGACTGCCTGCCCATCACCGAGCACTTGTCCCGCATCACGACCGAGTTCGCCACCCAATGGTGGCACTGGTTCTTCTTCGCCCAGCCAGACATACCCGAGCGGGTCATCAACGCCGATCCGGACAGCTGGTACCGCGGCGACCCACAAGGCATGGGCCAGGAGAACTACGACGAGTGGCGGGAGGCGACACGGAAACCGGAAGTGGTGCGGGCCATGCTGGAGGACTACCGCGCCGGCCTGACCATCGACAAACAGCACGAACAGGAGGACCGGGCCGCCGGGACACGCATCCGGTGCCCGGCATTGATCCTGTGGTCACTACAGGACGACCTCGAGGACCTGTACGGCGACCCCTTGAAGATCTGGCGGCAGTGGGCCGAAGATGTACGCGGCCACGGCATCGACTCGGGCCACCACGTCGCCGAACAGGCTCCGGAAGAGCTTGCCTCCTCATTGGCGGACTTCTTCGCCGATGAGCCTGAGTGAAAAGCCGCTACCGGGCCTGAGCGAGCTGCCACTACGGCCGGCGGTTGACCCGTGGCGGGCGGACACCGTCCTCGAAGCGCGAGCGATGACGCATACCGATCAAGCCGAATCGGCCACGCCTGTCTCCGCTGTTGGTCATGCTGGGTGCATGTGCGGCATCGGGGATGCGTTGTGAAACACGGCGGTCGGCCCCTCCGACTATGCGGAGGCCAACGACGGGTACATGCAGGCGATACTCGACCCCTGCAAGGGCTGTGGGGAGATGGCCGACCGCGCCAGTTCGCGACGCACCCTGCCCGACACCTCCTGCAGGCCGGCCCACATGTCGGCCCTGCTGCTTCTGCCCGGGCCGGTCATTCTGCTCGCCCAATGCGCCGCATGGTGTGTCATGGTGCGCTCGTACCGGCAGCGCAACTCCGCCTGGTGCGCCGTGATCGGAGCCCGGGAGGAACGGCTGTCGGCGTGTACTTACTCCCAGGCGGACAGGGGGCGCTCGGCGGGGGCCGCGACTGGCGCAAGTACCTGCCCCTGACCTACCTCCAGCAGTCGGTACCAGCCATCTTCGTTCTCTCCTACTTGGTGGGCTCCTACTTGGTGGGCTTCTGCGCCACCGTGGGTCGGACAGCCCGAAGCTGAGAGACACCCTCGGGCTGCGCGAACCGGAAAGGGTTGATCTCCTTGCCCGAATTCGATATGGAAGCGACTGTCGACAATGTCCTAGCGCGATGGGATTCGGCGCGTCAGCATGCGACGAGGCAGGCGGATGCGGATGCGGAGTTTCACGTCTGGCTGATGCGCACCCTTCCGACGCTCGCCCGTGAGCTCGGGCCGGCGCCCGATGAGGATCTGGCGCACTGCATGACAGTCGGCGCGACGATCGACCGCTGCGTTTCACTTGGCCGGTTCGACGACTCGCTCATTTTGACCGATTGGCTGGTCGGCTTGTATGCACCGCGTGGTGACGGTCTCGCCCGACAGACGATCTCGGGGGCCACCGAACTCTACCGTGACGCAGCTCTGGTGCCCGAGTTGCATGAACACGCGACCCGGTCGCTAAGGCGCATGGCCGAGTTGATCCCTCCAGGGGGAGAGGCGGAGATGGAATGGCTGAGCTGCAAGGCGCTCATGGACCTCAGCACGCTCCTCATCATCAACAGAGACGTCCACAGCCACCAGCAGCGCACACGGACGAGTATCGAAGTCTGCGACGAGATCATCGAGCGCTGGCAGTCGAGCAGTGAAGTCTGGCTGCGCGTGAACGTCGCCGCCACCATGGTCAACAAGGCCATCAACTGCATGGAAATCGGCGAAGAGTCGGAGGCCAGGCGGACCTACGCGCGCATCGTCGAATTGTTCACAGCGGACATCGCTGATACCGGAAACATCAAGCTGAGCGAGCATGTCTACATCGCCCGGCATGCGCTGGACGTTCTGGACACGGTACGAATCCCGGAACCGAATTTCAAAACCGGATACCTGGAAGCGATGATGCGGGCAGCTCGCCGAACGGGGCGTTACGACCCGGAGGGACTCGTCGGCGTCCCGCGAGATTACGATGTCCATGCCATCCGTTTGGCTGGACAGATCCATCATGCGACGACGAACCTCGTGCGGCGGTCGGCATGCTCGGGAGATCCTACCGTTCTGTTGCTGCGCAACTTTGACCTTACGGAGACCTCCTTCGTGAGCTCTGATCCCCATCCAGTTTTCGGTCGGAGCGATCCGGATGGCCATACCCGGATCATCCGTTATACGGATGGCCAGCGTTTACTGAATCGGATAGCCGAGATCACTGATGTCGTGCAGGTCGCCAACACCAATGCGGCCGTGTTGGGGATCGACGGTCAGGTGGAGTCCCTGCTCGGCATCTCCAAGAGACTGCAGCGGTTCCTGTACCTGCCTGACGACGGCTGGCTGGACATCGTCCGTGTCCTCATCGTCCTCGCCGAGCGTGTCGTCGTCTGGGCGGCAGAGAAGACCCCTGCCCTGCTACGGGAACTCGAACTGATCAAGGAGTTGGGACGCGCCGACGATACCCTCGTGCTGCTGGAGGAGCCGTTGGTGGGGTTCGTCAAACCGGATGCCTTCTATGGCGAGGTGCCACCGCCCGGCGAGACCTTCACTCCGGACGACCCGGCCCTGACCGGGTTCCCGACCATTGCGCACGCCAAGGACGTCGCGTCGGTTGATCTTGAGAACTGCTCTCTCCTGCGGGAGTTGACCAGTCCCGTCATTGCTCTCGGCCAGCGCCCGGTACCTGAGCGCGTGGCCCGGATACGGAGACGGCTCGACGCAGCCCGGTGAGGCTGAGCGGCCCAGGATGACGGTTGAGGTTCGCGTGCTTCAGCGGGCAGAGCCAGCCGCCGGCTGACAACGGGGATCGGTGTCCTGTGGCCCGATTGTGAAGGCGCCGGGTAGGGCGTGGGGGTGATTCAGAGCCCCGTCGGAGCGGTGGGCGGAGCCTGAGAGACTGGCAAGTATGGATATTGCTCGCAGGAACAACGTCACCGTCACCGGCAACCCGGACGGGCCGGCGGTGGTGCTGGCTCACGGGTTCGGCTGTGACCAGAACATGTGGCGGTTGACGGTGCCTGCGCTGGCCCGGGACTACCGGGTCGTTCTGTTCGACTACGTGGGTTCGGGCCGCTCGGAGCCGTCCGCGTTCTCCGAGGACCGTTATGCCTCTCTGGACGGGTACGCCCGGGACGTGGTGGAGGTGTGTGAGGCGCTCGACCTGCGCGATGCGGCGTTCGTGGGGCATTCGGTCAGCGCGATGATCGGTGTGCTGGCTGCCGACATGGCTCCGGAACGGATCGGCGCGCTCGTGATGGTCGCGCCGTCCCCGCGGTACATCGATGACGACGGCTACCGGGGTGGATTCAGCGCCGAGGACATCGACGAACTGCTGGCGTCGCTGGAGTCGAACTATCTCGGCTGGTCGGCGGCGATGGCCCCGGTGATCATGGGGAATGCGGAGCGGCCCGAGCTCGGCGATGAACTGAAGAACAGCTTCTGCGCCACGGATCCGGACATGGCGCGTGTCTTCGCCCGCACCACTTTCCTGTCGGATTCCCGGGACGACCTGAAAGGAGTGAGCGTGCCGACGCTGGTGCTGGAGTGCACCCAGGACGTCATCGCTCCCCGGGAGGTCGGCGCCTTCGTCCAGCAGGCGATAGCCGGCTCGACGCTGGTCACTCTCGAGGCGACCGGGCACTGCCCGCACCTGTCCGCGCCCGAGGCCACCAACCAGGCGATCGTGGAGTTCCTGGCGGCCCTGCGGTGATGTGCCGCACCGGGCAGCAGCCCGACCCGTACGAGGCGGACGACGAGAAAGTGTCGGATGCCACGTTCGCCGCACTTCTGGAGGACAGCGCCGAGGAACTGTACGAGTCCGCACCGTGCGGGTATCTCTCCACGCTGATGGACGGCACCATCGCGAAGATCAACACCACCTTGCTGAACTGGCTCGGCCTGGAACGCGAGGCCGTCGTGGGGCGCATGCGATTCCCCGACCTGCTCACCGTGGGCGGCAAGCTGTACCACGAGACGCACTTCGCGCCGCTGCTGCGCATGCAGGGTGAGATCAGCGGGATCGCCCTGGAGGTCAAGCAGGCCGGCGGCGACCGGATCCCGGTGCTGGTCTCCTCGGTGGTCAAGCACGGCAGCACCGGCGAGCCCCTGCTGATCCGCACCACTGTTTTCGACGCCCGGGACCGCCGCTCCTACGAGGAGGAACTCCTGCGGGGCCGAAAGGCGGCCGAGGAAGCACGCAGACAAGCAGAAGCCGACCGCGCCCGGCTGCAGGACGCCCTCGCCGTTCTCCAGCAGTCACTGCTGCCCGACACTCTGCCGCGAGTTCCGGGCGTGCAGACGGCGGCCTACTATCACACCGCCTCCCCCGACCGGCTCGGCGGCGACTTCTACGACGTCTTCCCCATCGACGGCACACGCTTCGCCTTCTTCCTCGGCGACGTGTGCGGCAAGGGCCCCCAGGCCGCCGCGGTCACCTCGCTGACCCGCTACACGCTGCGCGCTGCCGCCGTGCACGACTCCGACCCGGTCTCCGCCCTGACCACCCTGAACCGAGTGCTTCACGCGCGCTACGCCGGCAGCGGCGACCCGCGCTACTGCACCGCCGTCTTCGGCACCCTCGAAGCCGACCCGGCAACCGGGCAGGTCGCCGTCCACCTCGCTTCCGGCGGCCACCCGCCGGCCCTCGTCATGCGCGCCGACGGCACGGCCGCATACCTGCCCACACCCGGCGGGCTCCTCGTCGGCATCCTGCCCGACGCGCGCTTCACCACCGCTGCCACCACCCTCGCCCCCGGCGACACCCTCCTGCTCTACACCGACGGTCTCACCGAAGCCCGCACCGGCGAGGACCGCACCACCCTGTTCGGGGACGACGGTCTGCTCGCCTTCGCCACCGCTCACGCCGGCAAGACTCCGCCCGCCGTCATCCAGGCCCTCACCGGCCTGCTGGACGACTTCGGCGACGGCCTCGACGACGACACCGCCCTGCTCGCCCTCGGCGCCTCCGCCCACCCCGCCTCCTGCCCCACGACGAGATTTCCCGAATGAGCCTGTTGAAGATCACCGCCCGAGACGCCCTGACCGGTCCCGTTCTGGAGATCATCGGCGAACTCGACTACAGCAACGCCACCGAGCTGCGCGAACAGCTCGCCACGCTCACCCTCCGACCCGGCCAGCGCCTCGTTCTGGACCTGGCGGGCATGGAATTCTGTGATTCCAGCGGCATCAGCGCTCTGATCGCCGCCCGCAACCACGCTCACGCCGCCGAGGCCGACATCGCGCTTGCCGCGGTCCCCGCCCACACCCTGCGCGTGCTGCGCATCGTCGGCCTCGACCAGATCTTCCCGCTCCACCGCGACAGCGAGACCGCCACCCTCCCCTGACCCGCGCCGGTGCCGGCTCTGTCGCCCGGCCGGCCTCACGGCGAGTTTCGTCGAGCGCGTCGACGGCCGGGGGCGGCCTGCGGCTCTCCGGACTCGCGCATCTTGACCCCATAACGGCCCAGCTGCACCTTGTGCTGGTGACCGACGTACTCGGATCGGGGAGAAGCGCCCCGGGGAACTGTGGCGTCGGTGGGGTAGATCGCATCCGCCGGGGTAGAACATGTGCGGCTCCTGCTGTCGGGAGCCGGAGCAAGCCCGGTCGAGGGCTGCTCCCAGACATGAACGAAGGATCGATTGATGGCCAGCGGCACCGTGAAGTGGTTCAACGCAGAGAAGGGCTTCGGCTTCATCGCCCAGGACGGCGGCGGACCGGACGTCTTCGCGCACTACTCCGAAATCCAGGGCCACGGGTTCCGTGAACTCACCGAAGGCGAGCACGTCACCTTCGAGATCGGCCAGGGACAGAAGGGTCCGCAGGCCCAGAACATCGTCCGCGGCTGATCAAGCGAACGAACGCCGGCTGACCCCCGTGACGCTGCGCAGGTGACACGGAGGGGCCAGCCGGCCGAGTCACACCGACCACCGCCCGTTCCCGTGCCGGACGTCAGGCAACCGGCGGGTGCACAGCTACGGCACGCCCGCGAGGGCGGACGGCAGTCGCCTTGCTTCCTGAGGGATCTCCTCGCAAGGCGGTAGCTGTCATGGCGGGCTGGCGTAGCCACGTCCCGCGTCTCCTCGCACCCTCACCCGTTCGGGTGGGGTGCGGGGAGGACGGGACACCGCGCCGGGACACAGGGTTCAGGGTCTCGGTCGCAGTGGTGGCCGGGATGCGGGCGGTTGTCCGGCGAGGTCGGTGAGCAGACGCGTGCAGACGTCGCGGAGCTTGAGGTTGGTCTGCTGAGACAGCCGGCGCAGCAGATCGAAGGCATCGTCCTCGGTGCACCTGTACTGCTGCATGACGCTGCCGATGGCCTGGTCGATGACCCCGCGGGAGGCGAGCGCGGTCTGCAGGTCGCGGGTGAAGTCTTCGGCGTCGGCCAGTCGCTGTGCCAACGCGATGCCGCCGCCGGCCTGCGCGGCGACCAGTACCAGTGCGCGCCGGTCGTCTTCGGTGAACGCGTCCGGATCCGCGGCGTAGAAGTTCAGCGCACCTACCGTGTGAGTACGCGCCGGTATCGGCAGCGACAGTGAAGAGCGGATGCCCAGGTCGGCCGCGAAGGCGGGATAGGAACCCCAGCGGTCGTCCCGCAGCATGTCCGGCACGTGCACGACCTGGCCGGTCCGCAGGGCTTGGAGGCAGGGGCCGTCGTCCTGGCCGTACTGCTTCTCGTCCAGCTTGTCCGCCACTCCCCCGGTGCTGACCACGGTCAACGGCCGCTGACGCCGCTGCAACGTCACACCGCAGCCGGCCGCGCCCGAACTGGGGACGGCGTCATCGACGAGGTGCTGCAGGAAATCGCGTACGGAGGAGGTCTCCAGCAGCCAGTCGATCATGTGAAGTGCGCGCTGATTGCCATCGGGCCGGTCCACCGTCTGTCACCTCCCACGATCGGGGCTTCGAATGATCGAGGCTCGGTGTGCTGATACCCGCTGCACCCGGTCTTTTTACATGGGGCCTCGCGCTCGTCGTGCGGTGTGAGGAGCCAGTAGCCGGGATACCTGCAGTTCATGACAGTGCACGTCGGCTTCAGCAAGATTGATCGGGCTCTCACTCAGCAAGCGGCCTCACGCATCCCGGACCGTGTCGGCCATGTGTTGTCGGTGGTCGAGGAGGCTGCGGAGAGCAGCAAACTGTGGTGCGGCGCCGCTGCGGTCATGGCGGTGGCGGGTGGCCGACGAGGACGGGTCGCCGCGGTCGCGGGCCTGTCTGCCCTGGGCCTGGCACAGCTCATCTCGAACGGAGTGTGCAAGCAGCTTGTCGACCGCCCGCGGCCGCCCAAGGAGTGGATTCCGCACGAGGAAGTACACGACCGTCCCGACTCCTCCTCCTTCCCTTCCGGGCACACCGCAGCCGCGCTCGCCTTCACCGCCGCCGTCGCGCCCACCTGGCCCGCAGCCGGTGCCGTGGCCGCGTTGCCGGCCGCGGTGGTCGGCCTAGAGCGCGTCCAGTCCGGCGCCCATTACCCGAGCGACGTCGTCACCGGTGCCGCCATCGGTCTGGCATGCGCCTGGCTCGTCCGGCGCACAGGCGGCCGTCTCCGGGGGACGACGGCGCCGCGGGCCACGGTGCTGCGCCGCGAACTCGGGACTTGAAGACGGACGCGCGCAACAGCCGTTCCCGCGCCGCCGTCGAAGCCGTGGGCGCACGTTTCGAGGGCGTGCTGCGCAGCTCGTCCAGGTCCTGGGTGCCAGGCGAGGAAGGCAGGCTCCGGGACTCCGCCGTCTTCTCGGTCATCGCGGCGGAGTGGCCGGAGTGCCGGGAGAGGCTCGAACAGCGCGTCGCCCGTGGTCTGGCCCGCAGACAGCCGACCGAGGCGAAGAAGACGTCATGACGGGCCGTGCCAGTCCAAGATGAGGACAGTGGCGTCGTCCCTGAGGTTTCCCCGACAGACATCCAGCACCGCGGCCGTCAGGCTGCGCACAGCCTCTCTGGGGTGCGAGGTGCGGGTGTCCCACACGAGAGACGCCAGGTCGACGGCACCGGCGCCGCGTTCCTGCATGCCGTCGGTGAGCAGGACCAGGCGGTCGCCGGGGCGCAGCTTGAGTTCCTGGACATGGTAGGAATTGGGGGCCGCCACGCCGAACGGCAGGTTGACGGCGAGCTGGACCTCTTCGACCTCGGCCGCGCCTTGACGCAGGCGCAGAGGTCGGGGATGCCCTGCGTTGACCAGTTCGCAGGTGCCCGTCTCGAGGCTGATGCACAGCAGTTGTCCAGTGGCCAGGCCACGGCTGTGGGTCAGCAGGGCCTCGTGGGCGCGCCGGGCCTGCTGAAGGGCGTCACAGCCACTGCGGCGGGCGCCGCGCATGGCACCGACCAGGAGTGTGGCCAGCAGCGCGGAGTTGGTGTCGTGGCCCATGGCGTCGGTGATGGACACGTGCAGTGTGTCGCGATCGAGTGTGTAGTCGTAGGTGTCACCGCCGATGTCGTCGGCCGGCACCAGCCCGGCGGCGAGGGTGAACTGGGGGGCCTCGCAGCAGGAGGCCGAGGGGAGCAACTGGTGCTGGATCTCTGCGGCCAGGCTGATCTGCGTGGTGCGCCGGCCCGCGTGGTACAGGTCGGTGAAACGGCGGTCCGTGACGATGATGTAGGCCAGCGCGTGGGCCGCGTCTTCCATCTGAGCGAGCACCGTGTCGTCAGCGTTCTGCAGCGTCGCCTCCAGCAGACCGATGCAGTCACCGCGGTTGGTCACCGGCGAGATCACGCGCCGGCCGCCCTGGCCGTCCGGTTCCACGTGCTGGCGCTGGCTGCGGAGGACTGCGTCGTAGACGCTGCCTTGCAGGTCGATCCGCTCGGCACCGGTTCCCGCGTCGTCCTCGGCATCTGTGGTGAGGCGCAGCAGCCGCTGGCCCACGAGGTCGACGAACAGGAACGACACACGCTCCGCCCCGAAGCGCTTGCGCAGGTCGTGCGCTACTACCTCGACGGACTCCCCGGGCGGTGCGGCCTCTGCGGCGGCCAAAAGCTGACCCAGTTCCAGATCTCCGCCACCCATGGCAACCTCCTATCGGCTGCCGCTCCTTCTTCCCCGCGTTCGCCCGACCTCACCCGGTGGTCCCTCACACTCACCCAATGCGTTCTTCTTCACACGCGGTCGTGGCCTCTGCCGCCACCTGGAGAACGGCGGCGCGGTTTGGTGGCGGCCTTGTTCACCGCCGGTCCATGGGGTCGCTTACAGTCGGGCGTACTGGTCAGGCTGGGGTCTTCGGCTGCGATGTGCCGCCTTGTACCCGCAGTTGCTCGTTGATGCGCTGGGCCTCTTCGAGCTGATCCTCAAGGATGACGATGCGGCAGGCCGCCTCGATGGGGGTGCCCTGGTCGACGAGTTCGCGGGCGCGGGAGGCAAGGCGCAACTGGTAGCGGGAGTAGCGGCGGTGACCGCCTTGCGAACGCAGGGGCGTGATCAGGCGATGTTCGCCGAGGGCGCGGAGGAAGGCGGGGGTGGTCCCGAGCATCTCGGCGGCCCGGCCCATGGTGTACGCGGGGTAGTCGTCGTCATCGAGGTTGTCGGCGGGACGGGAGCCAGGGGGCATAGACCTCTTCTTCCACGGACGCGTCGGGGGGCCCGGGTGCCTGTTTGGCACCCGGGCCCCGAGCTTTCTACACCATCTACCGGCTGACTACGCCGGCCTTCTTCGTCCGCAGGTTCCGCCCGGGAGGCGGGGCTGCGGGGATCGCGTATGCGTGACCGGGGACCACCTTCCATTCCGGGGTCTGCGGTACCCGGGCGGACATCTTCCTCGCCCGGGCGATCCTGATGGCGTTCCGCTCCTTACCTTCGGTTACTCGGTTGTGCTGCTGGATATCACGGGTTCTGCTCACGGCCCGTCGGGACCGTGTCTCTCTGATCTGCCTGCACAGCAGTTCGTGCCTGCCGTGCCCCTTCGACTTCTGGGTACGACTAGAACAGTAACCCCGTGAGAGGCGCATGTCTACTCTCGCCATGACAGTTTTTCTCCGTAGCAGATGTGCGTGCTCCTGCCGCGCGCACACCAGGAAGAACGTCCCCTCGAACAGCGGAACCCGCTGTCCGGCCGCACGGGCGTAGGCGGTGTACACAGGCGCAGGCGGCGTCGACGTGGGGCGCCGGGCCGCGCCTGTGGGTGCCTTCGGAGTGTTTTCGGCAGGCGCCCGGCGCGGGCTCACTGTTCCAGCAAGATCCGGGCCGTGATGCGTTTCCCGACCGCTTCCCGGTGGACGGTGAGCTCCGCCGCGATGGCCTTCACGATTTCCAGACCGTGCTGGCCCACACGTCGCGGGTCCGCTCCCAAGGCAGCCGGCAGCACGGGGTCGGTGTCCCAGACCGTGACCCTGACCTCCCCGCCGTCCAGGCACAGCTGCACGAGGACGGGGCCGGGCGCGTACTTGCGGGCATTGGTGACCAGCTCGCTCACCACCAACTGGGTCAGGTCCACGATCCGCTCAGTGACCCCGGCCAGGTGACCGGCCCCACCCTGGGTGAGGAATGCGGCAGCACGGTGGCGCGCTTCGGCGATGCTGGCCCCGTGATCGGGCAAGGCGATCGTGGTCTCCATCGGAGTGGCAACCGGGTCGCCACAACAGTCACCCTCGGGCCCGCCTGTTCGGTCCGCCACTTCCATCCCGTTCCTGTGCACCGTCGTGCCCGGGCGGGTACCACACCCGCGCAGTACGAATCTGTGCCAGGGCCATCCGGGTGCATTACCAGTATCATGCGCAGGCAGTCCTTCGCCCGCGAAGTGCGAGGTATCGACGTCAGCGACGGTTGTTGAGGAAGCGTGGAAGGCATCGACGGGCCGACAGCGGGCAACCGGCTGTCGATCACACAAACCTGCTCCGAGGGCATCAGCGTGGTCCGGGTATGCGGCGAGATCGACCGCGACAGCGCCCCTCAGCTCCTTGAAGCCGTGGCCCCCCAGGACGCCGCCGCACACCGAACGGTGCTGGATCTCAGCGGCGTCACGTTCATGGACTCCAGCGGCATCAACGCCCTCATCACCGCTCACCGAGCCGCACAGAGCGCTGACGGCTGGCTCCGACTGGCCGCGCCCAGCGTCTCCGTCTCACGCCTCATCGAAATCGTCGGTCTCGACGAGGTCATCGGCTGTCACCCCACCGTGGGCGATGCCCTGCGCCTGTGACCTCCGAAGCCGAACGCCAGAAACGGCTGATGCCCGCCAGGGCTGCGGCGGGCATCAGGCAGGGCGCGGAGAGATGGCTGTCAGCCGGTGGTGAGCAGGCCCTCGCGCAGGCGGGCGAGGCAGCGGGAAAGCAGGCGGGAGACGTGCATCTGGGAGACGCCCAGCCGCTCGCCGATCTGGCCCTGGGTCAGCTCCTCCACGAACCGCATGTGGATGATCTGCCGGTCCCGCTCGTCCAGCTCGGCGATCAGCGGCGCCAGCGCGTGGAAGTCCTCCACCAGCTCCAGCGCGGTGTCCTCGACGCCGATGAAGTCCTGCAGCGCGGCCTCGCCGTCCTCGCTGCCATTGAGCGTGGCGTCCAGCGAGGAGGAGTTGTAGCCGTTCGAGGCCAGACGTGCCTCGCGCACCTCGTCCTCGGGCAGGCTCATCAGCTCCGACAGCTCCTTGACCGTCGGGGTGCGGCCCAGCCGGCTGCGCAGCTCCTCCGTGGCCCGGGCGAGCTGCACGCGGGCCTCCTGCAGCCGGCGCGGCACGTGCACCGCCCAGGTGGTGTCCCGGAAGAACCGCTTGATCTCGCCCACGATGTAGGGAATGGCGAAGGAGGTGAACTCCGCCTCCCGGGACAGCTCGAACCGGTCGATGGCCTTGATCAGACCGATCATGCCGACCTGGACGATGTCCTCCATCTCCTCCGGCCCGCGGCTGCGGAACCGGCCGGCCGCGAAACGGACCAGGGACATGTTCATCTCGATCAGCGTGTTGCGGGCGTAGCTGTACTCGGCCGTGCCCTCCTCCAGCAACGCCAGCTGCTCGAAGAACAGCCGCGACAGCTCACGCGCGTCCTTCGGTGCCACCCGGGAGGGGTCGGTGACCTCCGGCAACTCGGCCGTCCGCGTGTTCGTCGCCATCGTGCTCGTCAGCGTCATGCTGTTTTTTCCCCTCCCGAAGTCGAAGCCATCGCTGCTGCCCGTCCGTAACGGACGACGACGCACCGCTTACCCGCCCATCCTGCACCCACGCCTGCTCTTCGTACTAATCGGCCCTGAGGTCGGAATCCTCCCCTGCCGGCCGAGGGCCTCGTGGTTGAGCCACTCCTGGGTGGACCGCGGCTTCCTCTCTGTGGTGTGAAGAACCTACCGCCCGAGCCCGGACCGAGACCTTCGCTCCAGTCGGCTCAGCTGCGGAACTCAGCGATGCGCAGGGTTCGGGCCTCTGTATCCGGGTTCAGTGCGCTGTGCTCTCCGTGGCGGCGATCGTCTGGCGCAGAAGGCGGCGCGCGGTCTCCAGTTCGTCAGCACGCTGGTCGAGGACATCCAGCTGGGCGCGGAGGCTGGTGAGGACACCCGGGCAGGGGCGCAGCACGGCTTCGTCGAAGGTGCAGGGCAGGACCGTTCGGATGATGCGGGTGGGCAGGCCGGCGGCCAGCAGGGCGCGGACGCGTCGCACCGTCTCCACCGTCTGGTCGTCGTACTCGCGATACCCGTTGGCGCGGCGCTCCGAGTGAATCAGTTCCATCCGCTCGTAGTAACGCAGCAGGCGCTCACTGACTCCGGTACGACGCGACAGCTCCCCGATCAGCACCGACCCACTCCCCCCGGCTTGACCTTCCCATGGTGTCAGGGAGCAACAGTGCGCTGGTCGGCCGCATTCCGCGCCGATCGCCAAGGAGGAGGCAAGTCATTGATCATCGACGCGCACAGCCACGTCCACGACCCCGTCGAGGCCCATGTGAAGCTACTGGACGAGGCAGGGGTGGACCGCGCCGTGCTGTTCGCCACCCGTCCACACCCGGAACGGGCCGGTGACCTCGCCTCGCTGCGCCGGGAGATGGCGGTCCTGGGTGAAGCCATCGAGGGGCGGACCGGCACGGCCGAGGCTTACCGGGGCGCGTGGCAGGAATTGCACGCCGCACTCGCCGCACGGCCGGAGCGTTTCATCGGCTTCCTGTCCGTACCGCTCGACCAGGAGCCGGAGCAGATAGCCGCGACCGTGGATCGCGAGGTCGTCGGGCGAGGGCTGCACGGGATCGGCGAGCTGACCCCGCCACCGGGACGGGCAGAAATGATCGAACCGGTGCTTCGGGCGGCGGCCGACCACGGTCGGCTGCCGGTGGTCGTGCACGGGTTCGCGCCGACCACGGCAGACGACCTGAGGGCGCTGTCGGCGCTCGCCCGCCGGTATCCCACGGTTCCGCTGGTGGTCAGCCAGCTGGGAGGGCTGAACTGGATGGAGGCTGTCGAACTGGTCCGGGACACCCCGAACATGTACCTGGAACTGTCCACGGCCAATATCGTCTTCGCGGTCCGGATGGCCATCCAGGAGATCCCGGACCGGACCTTGTTCGGCTCCGACGCCCCGTACGGCGATCCGGTCCTCACCCGAGCGTTGGTGGAGCGTGTCACCACGCCAGGCGAGATACGCGACCGGGTGCTCGGCGGAACGATCGCCGAATTGACCGGGCTCGGCTGAGGCAGGTCACCGTTCGTACAACTTTTCGCTTCCTTCCCGTGTCACCTCTGTGGAGTCACCCGGCTCCCCAGATACCCACACATGGGGACAACTCATGCGCATCAGTGCCTCTGCCGCCGCTGTGGGCGGCGCTCTGGCCCTTTCCGCCCTCGCCGTTCCGGCCGCGCAGGCCGCCGGCAGCGAGGGCGACACCCAGATCACCAAGGTGGTCGTGGGCGGCGACAACCTGGTGCCCATCGGCATCTCAGCGGTGACCTTCGACGTCAGCGTGACCGCCACGGACGACTCGGGCATCAAGGGTGCCGACGCGTTCGAACTTCACGGTCCGGGCAACGGGCGCGCCTCGACCGGCAAGCCCACCTGCACCCAGGTCGACGCCACCACCGCCACCTGCACCGCCTCGGTGACGATCGACCCGAAGACGGACCACCTCACCAACGCCAACGCCGGTACCTGGTATGTGGACGCCCGGATCGACGCCAGCGACGGCAATGACCACCACAAGGAGAACGCCGGCCAGTTCTACTTGCAGCGCGCCACCAGGATCACCACCGCCGATGCCACCCCCGAGCCGGTGAAGAAAGGCAAGACCCTCACCGCCACGGCCATCATCACCCGCGTCGACTGGGAGACCCTGAAGTACGAGGGCTACCGCTCGCCGGAGGTGACGTTCAGCTTCCGCAGGATGGGCGGCAGCACGTACGTCCCGCTCCCGGGCTGGTCCGTCAGGGCGGATTCCCAGGGCCGTCTGAAGGCCACCGCCACCGCCTCGCTCGACGGCTACTTCCGCTTCTCTTTCCACGGCGCTTCGACCAGTGCCCGGTCCTTCGGAGGGGGCGACTTCGTCGACGTGCAGGGTGCGACGGCATCAGCGCCGGCCGCCGCCGCCCACGGCGCTCCCCACCCCCTGGATGTCACCTTCTACAACACCGAGCTCAACGGCGGAAAGAACATCGCCGTCGGCACGAAAGCCCGGAAGAAGGCAGCCGTCTCGTTCACCTTGCAGCACGGGGTGGACGTCGACATCCACGCCCCGGACTTCGCGGTCGGCCTCGAGCTGTACCGCGGCGGCTCGCTCGACGAGGCGTACGCCCTCCTCGACGACGCCAAGCCGACCTGCACGGACTCCCCCGACTCCCCCGCCACCCTGGCGACGTGCACGGCCACCGTCACGATCGACCCGGCCGAACTGCGCAACGAGATGGCCGGCGTCTGGAAGACCGGCATCTACGCCATCGCCTACAACGGCCAGGACAAGGACAACCCGCAGGACCCGAGCGAGATCGGGTTCACGAAGCGGGACAGCGCCAAGGACTTCCTGCTCCAGCAGTTCAGCAAGCTCACCGCCAACGCCTCCCCGGAGCCGGTGAAGAAGGGCAAGACCGTCACGGTCACCGGCCTGGTCACCCGCGCCAGCTGGGACACCGGCAAGTACCACACGTTCTCCTCCAGCGTGCGCGCGACGCTGGAGTACCGGAAGAAGACCGCGAACTCCTACACCATGCTGAAGTTCATCGATTCCCCCGACGCCGGCGACCTGAAGACGACGACCACCGCCACCGACGACGGCTACTACCGCCTCACCTACCCGGGCAACCTGGCCATCGCAGCGGCCAGTTCGACGGGCGACTACGTCGACGTGCAGTAAGCGGCACCGTTCCGGGCCCCGCCATCGGCCCGGATCGTGGAGGGGTTCCGGGAGTGGGTGGACTCCGAGCGTGGCACGGGGCGGAGCGGCCGAGTACATCGTGCCCTGGACGGAGTTCCGAGCGGGGCGGCCACTTGGCGGCCATGGCGGAGCCCGAACTGCTGGTGGAGGACGCACGGGCGTTCCTTTGGCAACTGCGCGAGAAGGGGCTGAGCCGTCGCCTCTGCCCGTGGCGAATCTGCTGCGGGCAGAGAAACCGCATCCGGGGACCTCCCGGGGTCAAGAGTGGAGTCGACGGCATCCCTGTCTGGACAAGGAGACCAGATGACTCCACTCACCACGCTCCCACCCCGTGCGGAGGAGGGCGACACACCGCCCAGCCGCTTCGACGACCATCTCGCGGCACAGCTGCTCGCCCAGCGGATCGTCCTCCTCGGCACACAGGTCGACGACGTGTCGGCCAACCGGGTGTGCGCGCAACTGCTGCTGCTGTCGGCGGAGGACCCGCGCACCGACATCAGCCTGTACGTCAACAGCCCCGGCGGGTCGGTCACCGCCGGTCTCGCCATCTACGACACCATGCGGCTCATCCCTAACGACGTCTCGACGCTGGCGATGGGATTCGCCGCCAGCATGGGCCAGTTCCTGCTCACCGTGGGGGCGCCCGGCAAGCGGTTCGCGCTGCCGAACGCGCGGATCATGATGCACCAGCCCTCAGCGGGCATCGGCGGCTCCGCCGCGGACATCGAGATCCAGGCGGAGAACCTCCAGTTCACCAAGAAGGCCATCGAGCGGATCACCGCCGAGCACACCGGGCAGAGCGAGGAGACGATCGCACGGGACGGCGACCGGGACCGCTGGTTCACGGCCGAACAGGCCAGGGAGTACGGGATGGTGGACCGGGTGGTGGAGTCGCTCGCCGACATCCGCCCGGCCGCGTCGCGCCGACGGATGGGGCTGTGACATGGGGTCGTACACGGTTCCCTACGTCATCGAGCGGACCGCGCAAGGTGAGCGGTCGTACGATGTCTTCAGCCGGCTGCTGAACGAGCGGATCATCTTTCTGGGCACCGAGATCGACGACGGGGTCGCCAATGTGGTCATCGCGCAACTCCTGCATCTGGAGTCGGCGAACCCGGAGCACGAGATCTCGATCTATCTCAACTCGCCCGGCGGCTCGTTCACTTCGCTGATGGCGATCTACGACACGATGACGTTCGTGCAGGCGCCGATCTCCACGTTCTGCGTCGGTCAGGCGGCGTCGACGGCGGCGGTGCTGTTGGCCGGCGGAGATCCCGGGCGACGGTTCGTGCTCCAGCACGCACGGGTACTGCTCGGCCAGCCGGCCAGCGGCGGCCGGCAGGGGACGGTCTCCGATCTCAGCCTCGCGGCCAAGGAGATGGGCCGCATCCGCTCACAGGTGGAGGAAGTCCTGTCCCATCACACGCATCACGACGTGGCCACGCTGCGCGCGGACATGGACCGGGAGAAGGTTCTCACCGCCGAGGAGGCCGTCGCCTACGGGCTCGCCGACGAGGTGCTGAGCCGACGGCTCGCATTCGTCTGACCCTACGTTCGCCTGACCCGACGTTCGTCTGACCCGTCACTCGTGTGACCCCGCGCAGTCGCGGTCGAGGGCCGGCGAGCCGGCCGGTACGGCGGTGGCGCGCCCCGTCGCACCGGCCGTCGGCTCGGCGGTCGTATTGGCCGTCGGCTCGGCGGTCGTACCGGCCGTCGTACCAGCCGCCGCTTCGGCGGGCGTACCAGCCATCGCTTCGGCCGTCGGTTCGGTCAGGCGGCGAGGCAGAGGCCGTTGTACTGCGCGGTGGGCGACGTGCGGCCCCGGCTCACACGGGTCCGGCAGTACCGGGGCAGCTCGTTCTGGGCCAGCGAGAGCAGGTCTGCGAGGCCGAGCCCGAGGGCTTGAGCGGCGGACGCGAGCACCTCGGAGGATGCCTCCTTGCGTCCGCGCTCCAGTTCCGACAGGTACGGCAGCGAGATCCGGGCCGCCTCCGCGACGTCCTTCAACGTGCGGTCCTGGGCGAGCCGCTCGCGCCGCAGCACATCACCGACGAGGTTGCGCCACAGGGGTTCCCTCGGCGCGGGTGTCTGCGGGGCTCCCGCCGGTCGCTGCGGGGTGCGGTTCGCACCACCGATACCGGACGGCGAGGTCTGCGGGTCCAGGGGGATGACGCGGGCTTCGTTCGACGCTTGAGTGCTCACCCCTTCAGCCTAGGGATCCGGGGCGCCGGGGGAAGGCAGCGGCGTTCTGCCCTGGGTGAAGCCGTGCGGGCGGTCCGCACCCGCCACTGCCCCTCGTGCACGCGCACCCGTTCGATAGAACACCGGCCCGCGCCTTGACGCCCTGTCATGCTGAGGCGCCCCCAGCGCCCCAGGTCGCCAGCCACCCAGTAGCGCCCACGACATCGCTTGTCATCTCGACAACAGAGCGCCCCTCGGTCGGCACTCGCACCGTGTCAGCGGGCGCCTGCTCGTCCAGGGTCCGCGTCTTACGGGTGCTGCTCCTCAGCTCCTGCCCCAGCTCCGAGCCGAGTTCCCGACCTGTCAGCCGCTCACGGACGGTGGCATGCCATGAGACCGCCGGTCGACAGTCCTCCCCCTCGTCTCAGGCACCGAGCCGCCCATGTAGTGCCAGGGAGTCCACCTTTGGTGGGGCCAGATGGTCAGCGGGCCGCCCGGCCTTGGCAACGAGGGTGTTGATCTCCGTGTGGATGTGGGCACCGCTCAGACCCGCGGAGCGTGGTGGCATCGCCCGGCTCCGCGACGTCGTGACGCGCCGAGGGGAACTTCTGCCTACGGCGAGGGGGTGCGGTGGCTTGCTCAGGAGGAAGTGGATCTCCGCACCGCGGTCCCGGCGGTGCGAAGACCCCTTCGAATCCCATGAGGTCGATCAATCTGTCGATCGCCGGGCCGGCGGCGCACATGACGACGGTCTTGGTCTGGCTGAGGGCACGCTGCCGGAGTTCCAGGAGGACGTTCAGGCCGGCGCAGTCGCAGAAGTCGAGCCTGCTCAGGTCCAGGTCGAGTCCGCTGGAGGAGGCGGCAAGAGCCTGGTGAAGGTCACCTCGAAGCTGGTTGCCGGAGTCGAGGTCCAGCTCGCCTCGGACCGTCACACGGATGCGGTCGCCGCTGGGTGCGTACGTAGCGGTCGCCTGACCGGGTAGCAGTGGCCTGCCGGGCTTGTCCGGGGCGCCAAAGGGACGCGAAGCCGTCCGGCGAGGCTGGGCCCGGTGGGCAGGGTCATGCATGGGTCGCTCCCGCATCTGGTAGCCGAGGTCTGCCTCCACGGTGCCCCACTGACCAAAACACGTCAACTGATACACGAATCGCTGTACGTGTTTTTCGACGCATGCATTGCCGATCAGTAAACTGGGAGCATGGATGGGGTGCCCGAGCCACACAACGGATGGACGTTCTTGACCAACCACGCCCGCGTTCTCGCGGCCATCGCGGACAATCAGAACGCGCGCATCCGCGACATCGCCGCACGCTGCCGCCTCACCGAGCGCGCCGTGCAGAAGATCATCGCTGACCTGGAGCAGGATGGTTATCTTTCCCACACCCGAGAGGGACGCGGCAACACCTACCGGATCGACCCCACGAAGATCCTGCGCCACCCCGCCGAGGCCGGCCTCGGCCTGACGGTGGCTTCGCTCCTCTCCATGCTGGTCCATGACGAAGCCCACCGCGTCGGCACGCCCGCTGAGCACGGCAGACCGCACACCACAACCTGATCACCGCTGCGGGGGCGAAGACAGCGACGGAATCTCAGGTCTGGGCGTGGGGGAGGCCGATCTACCGGTATGGGTGGTTTCCAAATGGTTTTCGACTGGTAGGTGCGGTCGGTGGGCACACCGACGAACGGGACGGCTGTGACGGTGACTCGTTCCCCCACGGCGCTGTCACAGCCGCCCGACAGGTGCTGACGGGTAGCCGCCTACTCCGTTCAAGGAGCAACAGCCTCCTCGTCGCTTCACTCCACTGCCGAGGCGGTCACCCTGATCGTGTCCAGGTGTGCGTCGGTGACATCGGGCAGGTTCATACCCGCCTCCCGGCCGGTGACCAGATAGCGCAGCACCGGTTCGGTCAGGCGTTCGCCGGGCAGAACGGCCGGGATGCCCGGCGGGTAGGGGGTGATCATCTCCGCCGCGATACGGCCGGCGGCCTGGCTGACCGGAACGTGCTCCGCCGGTCCGAAGAACGCGTCCCGCGGCAGCCGTGCCTGTTCCATGCGCAAGTCGGCCGGTGAGGGAACGTCCACCTGCGGGCCCGTCCGAAGGCCGGCAGCGGCCTGGGCCAGGTCTTTCAGGGCGGCCACCAGTTCCCCGGCCGTGTCCTGGTTGTCGCCGTGGGTGATCTGGGCGCTGATGCGGCGGTGATCCATCAGGTGCGTGTTGAGACTGCGGTGCTCGCGCAGCCAGTCGGCGGCCTGGTAGCCGGTGATCTCCAGCGCGGAGACGTCCATGGTCACCGGCAGGGGATCAAAATCGTCTGCGAGGCCGGGGCCGCAGAAGTCGTCGCGGTCGTTGACGTGCAGGCCGTCGATGTCCTCGATCGCGGACCGGACCTCGGCCGCCAGCTCCAGCGCGCCGCCCACGAGGTCCGAGCCATGCAGGGCCATCTGTCGGCGCCAGCCGTCCAGTCCGGCGTAGAGGAGGACGGAGGGACTGGTGGTGCTCAGCAGGTCGGAACGCATTTTCAGCAGCTCCGGTGGCACGAGGTGGCCTTGGAGGTGGAAGACGGAGCCTTGCTCCAGGCCGCTGCCCATCTTGTGGATGCTGGTGACGCAGATGTCGGCGCCGGCATCCATGGCCCAGGACGGCAGGTCGGAGTGGAAGGGCAGATGAGCACCCCAGGCTTCGTCGACGATCAAAGGCAGGCCGCGGCGGTGGCATACCTCGGCGACCGACCGCAGGTCTGCGCAGGCGCCGTACGGGGTGGGGCTGGTGATCAGCGCGCCCTTGGCGTCCGGGTGCGACCGGAAGGCCGCTTCGAATTCCTCGGCCGACGGCGGATGGGCGATCGCCAACCGGGCATCCCAGCGCGGTTCGACCCAGATGGGCTCGATACCGGACAGTACGAGCCCGGAGACGACCGACTTGTGCGCGTCACGGCCGATCAGGAGCTTCTCGTGTGGTCCCGCGACGGCCAGCATCGCTGCCTTGACCGACAGCGAGCTGCCGCACGTCGTGAAGAACGTGTGCTCGGCGTGCACGGCGTCCGCCATGAGAGCCTCGGCCCGCTCCAGTACCCGTCCCCGCATGAGCCGGTCGTCCAGACCGCCCGAGGCCAGTACGTCCCCGAGGAAGACCGCGTCCCCCAGCACCTCCCGCACGGCGGGATCGGCGCCCCGGGCCTGCTTGTGGCCCGGCGGGGTGAACGACAACTGGCCGGTGCGGCGGTATTCCATGAGCGCTTCGAGGACGGGTGCTTGGGTGTGGTCGACAGCCATGGCCGCACTGGTTCCCGCTGCCGGCGGTCTTCAATCGGCCGCCACGCCGAGACCCGAGCAGGAGCGGACGGCCCGTCCACCACGGCTGTCGCTGCCGAACACCGCTTGAGCCGGTCCTCTGACGTGCCGGTGAACTGCGCGCGGCCCTGGCCCGTCACGCCGCCGGCCCACGGCCTGGCACCTGACCCGCGCAGGCGCGTCCCCCGCTGGGGCAGGCATCCCCCGAGGACGCGTCGCGTGACCAGCCGAGCGTGCTGGTCTCCTGTACGCGGGCGGGGAAGCCCGCGGCCCCGTGACGCACCCGGGCGACGCAGGCGCTGTCCTCTTCTGAGCCGCAGCCGTATGTATGGTCCCGCTGCCCAGCGCCATGGGCCCGCTGTCCGGCGCCGTGCTGCCTTCGCTCGCCGGCCGGTCGCGGCCACCTTCATCCCCCGTCCACAACCAGCTGCACGTACCCGCGAGAGCACGGGTAACGCCTCGTCCTGCTGTGCCCCACGCCACGCGCCGGGGCCCCGCGCGTACCGGTGGGGCGGCACTGCCGGAGAGGCGACGGGTGTGCCAGTATCACCGGCATGGCCGAGGGAGAAATGGTGAACACCGAACGAGCGCAGCAGCCAGGCGGGCTGTCAGTCGTCGCCACCGCGACCGACGGCATCCGGGTGCTGACCCTGACCGGGGAGATCGACCACCACACCGGCGACACGCTCCGCCAGGCACTCGACACCGTCGCCCCTCCCCGGCCGCGTGTCGTGGTGGATCTGCGCGGGATCACCTTCATGGACTCCAGCGGCATCAACATCTTCCTCGCTGCCCACCGCGCGCTCAGTGAGGCCGGTGGCTGGCTGCGCCTGGCCGGACCAACGGACTCGGTGCTGCGCACCCTGCAGATCGTCGGCGTGGACGCCGTCATCGACTGCCGCGAAACCCTCCGCCACGCTCTCAACGCCTGACCGACGGATCGCCCGTGTCGGGCAGCAGCCCGAGCTGGGCAACGGTTCTGTGCTCCGGAGTGGCAAGGACCTCGAACTCAGCGGCTACCAGGTTCCAGATCCCGGTACGCCGCTTCGGACACGATGAGTTCCGCGATGAGTCATCGGCCCAGACCCTCCCTGGCGCGTCTCTTCGCCAGGGTCTTCGAGCACTCCCGGGTGACGAGCCGACTGGACGCCGCTCTCCGGGGCGGGTGCCCGGTCCGTGCGGTGGAAGGCCGCCCGGTAGGCGCTCGGGCGGTGGCCGGTGTGGCGGGCGAAGAGGGCGGCGAAGGTGCCGGGGTCCCGGTAGCCGACGGCCGCTGCTACGGCGGCGACGGTGCGGTCGGTGGTCTCCAGGAGATGGCGGGCGCGGCGGACCCGGGATGCCTGCAGATGGGCCAGCGGGCTGCGTCCGGTCTCTTCGGCGAAGCGGCGTAGCAGCGTACGGGTGCTGACCCGGAAGGCGTCCGCGAGGGCGGTGAGGTCGTACCGCTGGGCGAGGTTCTGGTCGAGCCGCCGCATGACCCGCTGGGAGAACTCCCGGCCGGGCTGCGGGAGGAGCCGCGGGTCGACGTACGGGGTCTGGGAGGTCCGCGCGTCGTCGACGAGCGTCAAGCGTGCGGTGGTGCGGGCCACCCGGGCGCCGTGGTGTCGGCGGATCAGGTCCAGCGCGAAGTCGTACATGGCGCTGAAGGCGGCCGTGGTCGTCACTCCCGTGTCGGTGACGACCAGGTGTTCGGGGCGCACGTCGGCGTCCGGGCAGCGCCTGGCCAGTTCGGCGGCGTGCAGCCAGGAGGTGGTGGCCCGGCGCCGGTCGAGCAGCCCGGCTTCGGCGAGCAGGAACGCGCCGACGCAGAGGGAGACGACGGCGGTGCCGGCGGCGGCCTGAGCGCGGATCGCCGCGATCTCCGGGGCGAGCCGGGTGAGTCGCGCGTCGAGGTCCGTGTCCGGGCGCAGTTCGAAGCCCGGGACCACGAGGACGTCGAGCTCGCGCAAGGGACGCACGTCCAGGATCGTGCCCCCCGAGGCGGTGACCCGGCGGCGGGGCGAGACGACCCACACCCGGTATCCGGGCACGTCCGGCCCGGCGACGTGCCCGGCCATCGTCAACAGGTCGGGGACGCCGAACACTTCGGACGCGAAGCAGCCCGGGTACGCCAGGACCCCGACCCGCAGCCCACCCGGCCCGGCGCCCGGAGCCACACCGTCCTCCGCCTGCCGCGCCGCCTCCGCCATCGCTCCTGCCCCCTGGTGTCCCTGGCCCCGTGTCGCCGACCGCGTTCCGCTCGCTCCCTCACGTGTGGCGAGATTACCCCTGGCCTTGGCGATCCCGCCCCTCACCGGGCGGCCGGTCCCGGGACCAGGCTGGCCCCATGAGAGACGACGATCCGATCACCGACTTCACTCGCCGGAGGGTGACCGTGGAGGGGGTGGAGAAGACGGTGTACGTGGCCGGGGCCGGGCCCGCGGTCGTGGTGCTGCCCGAGATGCCGGGTATCAGCCCCGACGTCCTGCGGCTCGCGCGCTGGGTGCGGGACGCGGGCTTCACCGTGCATGTGCCCTCCCTGTTCGGGACGGACGGGGCCTTCCCCACCGTCGAGGGCGGCCGGGAAGTCATCCGCCGCGCCTGTGTGAGCGCGGAGTTCCGCGCCTTCGCCGGGGGCGGCACCAGCCCGGTGACGGTCTGGCTGCGCGGCCTGGCGCGCCAGGCCCACGCCGCCTGCGGTGGACCCGGGGTGGGCACGATCGGCCTGTGCTTCACCGGCAACTTCGCCCTCACCATGGCCTTGGAGCCGGCGGTGATCGCCCCGGTGGTCAACCACCCGTCGCTGCCGCTCGACGATCCCGGCGGGCTCGAACTCGACGCGGCGGACGCGCGCGCGGTGCGCGACCGGCTCGACCGCGACGGACTCACCGTGCTCGCCTACCGGTTCGAGGGAGACCGCTGGTGCACGGGGCAGCGGTTCGCCGCCTACCGTGCGCTGCTCGGCGACGCCTTCGACGGGCGCGTCCTCCCGGACAGCGCCGCCAACCCGGCCCCGCCGCCCTTCTTCGCGGACCTGGTCGGCACCCCGCACAGCGTCGTCACCGCCCATCTCGTCGACGAGGCCGGTCACCCCACGGTCCGGGCCCGCGACGAGATCATCGCCTTCCTCACCGATCGCCTGCACCCGCCGGGGAACCGACCGCTGCCCGCCACCTGACCGGGCCGTGGACCGCCGGACGCCCCTGGGGTCCCGTTTCCACGCTGCCCGGGCCTGCGGCAACGTCACCGCCCTGGGCCGCCGACGCGCGCTACGGCGAAGCGGTCCAGGGCCTGTGGACCGAAACGCCGTTCAGGCAGGGACGCATCCTGGGCATGCGGCCGGGCCCCCAAGGCAACAGATCGCGCCCGGCGGGTGTGTGGTTGGCTCGGTGCTCGTGGGCTGCAGCGCGGTGTGCCCGCAACACAGCCGTAGCGATTTTGAGAGGCACCAGTGTTCGACAAGAAGAGGCACGACGACGAACCTCCCGTACCCAGCGTTCCGTGGCATGACGCTGGGGAATTCGTCATCAGCAACGAGGAGCGACCGGCGACCAGGCACCGCAAGCGTCCTGTTCTCGGGATCCGCGCCTTCAGGATTCCCCAAGGCGGTACGGCTCAGCGTGTCAACGCGCCCTGTGCTTTCTTCCCTCCTCCCTCACAGGCGAGCGCGAAGAGCCAGCGCCTGTTCGCGGACGCGGAGGGACGTACGCCGCTCTGCTCCGTCGACGACCCTCGCGTCGGCGACGGTGTACGCCGCTACGACGTGCGCGATGGGCAGGGACAGCACATCGGATCGATTCGCCGCGTCGCTCCGCTCAAGCACGCCCTGAAGCCGACCTGGCGCCTGCACCAGCCGGGGCATCCGCAGATCATCAGCAGCGCGGAGTGGGGCGAGGGCGGTCTGAAAGAAGTGGTTCAGCGTGGCGCGGGCAAGTTGCTGCTGGGCGTTGTGCAGGCTGTGGCCGACATGGGAGCCGAGGGCGGCGACCAGACGGGCAAACCGCGCGTTCTCGCCTGGAAGGCGGACAGCGAGCCCGTCATGACCAGCGAACATGACCGCAGGTTCCTGATCAGAGCCGGTTGGCTGGACCGGCGACTCGTGCTGGCGTACGCCATGCTGCGCGCGGAATGAGAGGCCGCCGGGCGAACGGTGGCCGGTTCACCCACGGCGCTCTGCGCCGCAGGCCGCCCTCGCGTTCAACACCAGTGGCGGGGACAGCGTCGAGGCGGCCCCGGCCGATGGCTCTGAACCCCGCCCGCCTGCAGGCGCCCTGAGCCACGGTCAGGTAGCGGCAACGGTGACGGGAGCGGAACAGGCGAGCCCAGAAGCACCTGGGTACGCCGATCGGCATCTCGGGCATTCGCACCGCACGAGCGGCTTCGTGACCGGACCGTTCAGCGGGGCGGAGGGCGGCGGTCACCCGGCCGGCGCCCCGCTCACCCAGGTGAGGACGGACAGCCAGGGCGACGGCGTCGACCGCGGGCTCCGAGGGACCGTCGGGCCGTAGCGCGTGCGAGCGCAACGACGACGGGACCGGCCTGAGCCGGCCGGATGCCCGGTTCCACGTCCCCGGGCGGCGGCGATCCCGGCGTCCAGGGACGTGGGCCTCTCCCCTGCCCCGATGCCATGGCTCGCCCGCACGCACACGTGGCGCCTGCCCGGTCAGGTGGCGCTCGCCCCGCTGATGCCGTCTTCCTCCTCGGCATTCCCGCCTTCCACGAGGGTGGCCGGGCTCGTGAGGTGGTCCAGCACGTTGGTGACGTGAAGCATGCGTTCCAGAACGTCCGGCCGATTGTCCAGGTGCAGGGTGGCGCCGAGAACGCGGGTGCGGCGGTGAACCATCAGCAGGGCTGAGAGCCCCGAGGAATCGATCCACGTCAGTGTCTGGAAGTCGAGCCGCACGGCACGCGGCGGCGTCTCCTGGCCCGTAAGGTTCCGGGTGATCGCTTCGACCAGGTCCTCGCTCGTGTCGTAGTCGAGCTCTCCGCCGACCCGTACGGTCAGGGTGGCAGGCTCACGCCGGACGATGAGGGTGAACTCGGCAGGGGGCGAAGTGGTCATGCCTGCGGGCCGGGACCGGGGACAGGGCGGGTGCGGCAGCTCTCGTCCAGGGCGGCGGTGCCCTCGCGGAGCATGCTGAGGGTGCGGGGGAAGTCGCGCAGTTGGCCGGCCAGGATGTCCAGTCCGGTGAGCAGGGAGTGGACGGGGACGCGCCGGGCCTGGAGGATGTCGGCGGTCCAGGTGAGGAACGTGGTGAACAGTTCGGCGTCGTCGACGTAGAGGGCGACCGCCAGGAAGTCGACGATGTGGGCGATGTCTTCCGCGGTGCGCTCGCGCTGGTCGTCGCTGTAGTCGCGCAGGGCCGGAAAGCGGGTCTCCAGGTCGGCCAGCGTCTGCTTGACGAGTTGCGGCCGCGTCTGGACGACCAGCGTGTACTCCTGGTCGGCAAGGTGTGGCAGGTCGTCCACCGCCTGCCGGTTCGCTGAGGCATCCGGCCGCTTCATGCCCGCCTCCAGGACGGCGACGGCGCCGCGTGCGTCGGCCGCCCATCGGTCGGCCCTGAGTGCCCGGGCGTAACGGCCGTCGGTGCCGAAGGCGCGGCCGCCGGCCAGGACGGGAACGCCGACGGCCTGGCAGGCGGTGATGGCGGCGTGTGCGGTGGGCAGGTGGGTGGGGAGCGAGCCGGACAGCAGGACGGCGGCGGGATTGGTCTGGTGCAGATGCGCGATCAGGTGCGTGGTCGGGGTCTGGGCGCCGAGGAAGTCGACCTGCCAACCGCGCAGGGTCAGCACCTCGGCGACGAGCCGGGCGGGAAAGGCGTGCCACTCGCCGTCCACGCAGCTCACCGTGACCCGGCCCTGGTGCTGAGGGGGATGTGCGCCGCCGGCGCGGTGACGGTGATGCGCCAACGACGTCACGACCCGTTCGTTGATCGCGGTTGCGGCGTGCTCCTGGGCCACGGTTATCCGGTCGGCGGCCCATTCGACGCCGACCTTCTCCTGGACCAGGGCGATCACCTCCAGCAGCAGTGTCTCCTCCCCCAGACCGCCGACGAGAGCGTCGTGCACGGTCTGGGCGGCCGTGCGTTCGTCGCCGTCGGCCACTGCCTGCCACAGCCGCTCCGCCAGAGTGGCCGTCGCAGTGGGGTGACTCACTTGTTCCTCCTGCTCTCCGGGGCGCTCGCGTGCCCGTCGACGAAGGTCAGCGAGCCGGTCTTCGGGGCACTGATGGCCACTGTGGCCATGTCGTCGTGCCTGCCTGTGCCCAGCCATTGGGCGGCCAGCATCTGCACCCGTTCGATGACCGCTTCCGCCGGCATGCCCGCGCACTCGGCAAGGGCCCGCTTCAGGCGGCGTTCACCGAAGAACTCATCGCCGAGCGGGCCACCGCGGGCCTCGGTGATGCCGTCGGTGTAGAGCAGGCACGTCTCTCCCGGCGCGAGCACCGTCCGTGCCGTGTGCGCCTCCACGGACGGCAGTGCACCGACCAGGGTGCCGCGGGTGGGGATCTCTTCCACCGTGCCGTCGGCGCGGACGACGAGCGGTGGCATATGGCCGGCGCTGGTCAGTCGCAGGTGTACCCGGCCTGCCCGGCGGCACACGGAGGCGAGTACCAGGGTGGCGAAGCGCGTGTGGTGGGAGGTGAGCAGGGCGCCGTTGAGCAGGTTCAGGACTCGCTCGTGGTCGTCGGCCAGGGGCAGCAGGGCGTGGAGGGTGTTGCGGATCTTTCCGGTCAGCACGGCGGCGTCCAGGCCCTTGCCGGCGACGTCGCCCAGGACGACGAGGGTCTCCTCGGACGGGCCGGCGCCGGGGTGGACGTCGTAGAAGTCGCCGCCCACCCGGTCGTGGTCGTTGGACGCCCGGTAGCTTCCCGCGTACTCGATGCCGTGCACGCTGGTCAGCGTCGGCGGCAGCAGCTCGCGCATCAGCGTGGCGGTGATCGACGCCTGCTCCGTGTACAAGCGGGCGGCGGAGAGAGCGGCGCCGGCGCGGGCGGCGAAAAGGCGGGCGAAGACCTCCTCGCCCTCGGTGAATGCCTGCTCCGTACTGGAGCGCAGGAGGATCAGCGCGCCCGCGGGTACACCGTGTCCGGGAAGGGGCGTGACGATGACGGAGCCGACGGGACCGACGAAGCCGGCCGGGATCATCCAGTCGGGGATGTCAGCGGGGTTTATCCAGCGGGCGGGCACGGGCGGGAAGCCCTGCAGCGCATCCCTGAGCCCGGGCACGTCCGCGACGTCGACCTGCCGCGTGGTCTGCGTGACCGGACCGCCCCGGCGGGCGAAGGTCAGCGCGTGGCGCCGCCCCTGGGGCGGGGAGACGAGGACGGCGGCTTCAGCGAGATGTTCCGCGGCCATGGAAGCAGCCACCTCCATGCAGCGCGGCACGTTCAGTGTGGACAGGAGGGCGTTGGAGGCTGCGGCGAGAACCTCGGAGCGCAGTCGGGCCTCGTTCAGCGCCGTCTCGGCCAGGTGCCGGTCGGTGTCGTCGACCAGCCACCACACCACGTCACCGTCGTCGCCGATGGTTGCGTGCGCCTCGAAGTGACGGTCGTTGATGTCTCCGGCCGAAGGGGCGGCGTCAGTGTCGGACGTCCCGGAAGCGATGCGCTGGTGGGCATCCACCAGCCAGGACGGCGCCTTCTTCTGCAGCCGGTCGCCGCTGGCGGCGTCCGGCAGAACATCCAGGGCCGCCCCGTTGATCCGCATGAGGTTGCCGTGCCGGTCCACGACCAGCACAGGGTAGGGGGCCTCAGCCCCGGTGGCGCCGACTGTGACGTCGGCATCGGGCGCACGGGCGGGAGAACCGCGGGAAGCAGTCACAAATGGAGGCACGCATCGTGCGCACCTCACCACCTTCCTGCCATGGAAAACAGATGTCTTACGGCAACCGTCCCGCAGGCACCCTCATCCATGCAACCTGCCCCGGAAAGCCTCACCGGAACACCACATCCGACATCTGGCCCGAGGCAGGCAAGCACTCTATAAACGGGCATACGGCTCATCATGTTATGGGTACAACATGCCGCTCCGTGACCAACGTAGGCCGTCATGTCCGCCCGTGCTGAGGCGTGAGGACGGCGACGGCGGTGATGTCGTCGCGGGTGTCGCCGAGGTCGTCCCGGACGTGGTCGTCCCGGCGCTGCTCGCCCTCGACGATCCCTGGCTCAACGCCCGCCTCGTGCGGGAGACGTTCGCCGGAGTGAACGGCACGTACGCGGCGTTGACGAGTGCCGTGCCTGCAGGACGGTGAACGTCACTTCGGCGATCTTCGCCACCGGCATGCCCTGGGCGGACAGCAGCACCATCTGGGCCCGCCGCCAGGTCACCACCGAGCCGGCACCCCTGCGGATGATCCGCAGCGGGCGTTGCCCCTCGGCGTCATCGATCTCGCGGACGCGCACTCGTTCTGCCACCCGGACAGCATGGCGGGACGGCACTTGCGGGACCAGGAGGTGACTTCGGATTGTCAGCGTGCTGTCGGCCCCTGCGTGACCTACGCTCGCGTGAACCCGTGACTCCGCTCCACTTTCGCCACATGCAGCGTGTAGCTCTGGTACCACTCGGCTTGCCCACGCTTCTGCGCCGCGCGATGCTCGGCGTTGCTCCGCCACTCCGCGAGGGCGTCGGCGTCGCGGAAGTACCCGACAGTGATGCCCAGCCCGCCAGGAGTCTGCGCATGGTCCATCCCCAGGAACCCAGGGACGTTCTTCACCAAGTCTTCCATGCGTCCATTGGTCTCGCTGTAGCCGCTCTGGTCCTGAGTCCGCACCGAAGTGAAGACAGCCACGTAGTAGGGGGGCTCATATGCCTCGACGGGCGCGACAGGCGCTTCCGAGTGATCGCTCATGACGTCACCGTAAGGCGGGATGCGCTCAACGATCCAGCGTCTTTGCCGGACGGGATACATGAGGGATCGAGTTCTTGACCAAAGTCGTCTGAGCTCTCCGTCAGCTCCGGGAAACGCGACGAGGCCACCGGCTCACAGATCGGCGCAACGGACGGGAAACTACGGGCGAACATCGCCTGATGCGGCACCAGGTCGTCGACGAGACCCGCACTCATCCGGTCACCAGCCTGATGTGGTGCCTCAGTTCCTCCGCGATCTTCGCTGCGTCACCTACAGCCGGCACCCGTCGGTCCGTCTCGGTTGCGGCCCCTACGGCCGGCTCGGCGCCGGCGCGGATGAGAACGGTGGGCATCGGGCCTTGGCGCTCGCCCGGCGCTCACCCTGCCGTCCGTGCCCACATGACGCCTTGGTACTGCTGGAAGGCCGGGTCGGTGTAGTAACTGCCCGTCACCACGCACGATGTGGTGCCGCAACCCGACGCGTACAGGTACTGGCTGGGGTCCTCGCCCGCGTCGGCCGGCAACACCATGGACGTGTCCGCGGCCCAGGCGCTGTCCGGGTCCGCCACGGCACGGTACAGCAGCATGTTTCGGGTGGACTGGGCGGCGGAGTCCGGATCCCCACCACCCCGGCCGGCCGGAAACCGGGTACGGACTGCCGGCGCGGCGGACGCCCAGGGCGACGAGGAGCTGGCACAGCAGCTGGTCGCGGACGTGATCGGGCCGGAACGCGGCGTACTGGAGGAGGGGAAGGCGTGCGTCGAGACGCCGATGGGCGCGCTGGTCCAAGACCTGCTGCCCGAAGACGGCCTGGATGCCGACGAGCCGTGGACGCCGTTGCGCCGCGACCTCACGGAGCCGATGGGCGTTCACCGGCGACATCGCGGTCAGGGCTACGGCAGAGCGATCACCATCGCCGCGGCGGTCTCACTCCAGGAACTGGGCTCATCAAGCGCGTCGTCTGTACGCCGAGCTCCCATGCCGTCGCCGTCGCCACCTACGCGTCGGCCGGCTTCGAGCGACTCCCCGAGGTCCGGGACCGACGCCGTGACGCCTGGTAGTGCTGTGACCGCATGGATTCGCCGGGGCAGAGGCCAGAGGAAGGAGAACTCGTCGAGCGTGGTCGCGACGCGGTCGTGGCTTCAGCCGCGTGCGGCGACCGCCGCCTCCAGGAAGGTCCAGCCGTCGACCCTCACCTCCTGCCTCTCCCCCGGTTTCCACCCGCGGGCCAGCGCCATGTCGAGCAAGTACCGTACGGTGCCCGGTTCGTGCAGGTTCAAGGCGCCGACGCCGACGGCCCCCACCTCCCCCGACCCCGTGGTGAAACCCGAGACGTACCGGCCGGGGCCCTCGTCGAAGACGAATCGCAGCAGGCCGCCGGTGCCCGACGGATGAGCGCGCAGGGTGAGGGTCTTGCGACAGCCGCCGTTCTCCAGCACACAGCGTCCGTGGCGGACCGTCCACATATAGGTTCGCCCGTCGGCGACGAGCCGGCGGGGCTTCTTCGAAGAACGGGGCATGCGGCCGAGCGTACGCGGCGAGCACGCCCCACCCCCCGGGGGGTTTCGGCCGCGCACCCCCGCTCCCCCAAGTGATCTGCGCCCGGCGTCGGATAGCGTGCTGTCCAGCCGATCACCAGGGGGGTAGATGAGCGCACCGGGGCACGGCATGAGCAACCCGAATGACGTGGACGAGCAGCTTGTGGCAGCCGTGCTCGCCAAGGACCCTCGCGCGGTACGGGCATGTCTGCAGGACGGCGCCGATCCGAACACTTCAGGCCCCGACGGCCTCCCGTTGCTCTGCGCCGCCGTGGGCGGGTTCGACCACGAGACCGCCGATGCCCTGACCGGCAGCGGCGCCGACTCGGACGTCGTACTGCCGGACGGTACGACACCGCTCCTACGGGCCGTCGACCTCGGCTCCCCGGCGCTGGTCGGCGCCGCCCTCGGCAAGGACCCGCGGCTGCGGATCGCCGAGGCCGAGCGAAAGCGGCTGCTCGACCTCGCTCGGAGCTGGTACGAGACGGGGGAAACCGAGGAACTGCGCCGCCGCACGGGGGCGCCGGGGCCGGCCACCCGGCGACTGGTGAAGGATGACGAGTACACGGACGTCGAGGAGGTCTCCCTGGGCGGGGTCACCGTCCGGGCGGGCCACAGCGGCGTCCTCACCGACCTGGAGCGGGCGTTCGGCGTCCTGCGGCCGGTGGCGGAGCTGGTGGCACGAGCCGTCCCCCACTCGGACGAGCTGCACGCCAACTGGTTTACCGTCAGCTACGCCCTCGCCTTCCGCAAGAGCCCGCAGGCATGGTCGGACCTGGCGGCCTTGCGCCACCACCCCGATCCCGTCCACCGCCGGTTGCTCGCCGCAGTGATGTCGTCCCGGCACTTCCTGGCGGGCTTCCACGACCGTCCGGACACCGCGCGGGACGTCGATTTCCTGGCGGACTGGGCGCTCGACGAGCCGGACGACGAGGTGCTCGCCGGCGTCCTGGACGTCTACACGGACTACGACCACCCCGACCAGGAGGCCGTCGGATTCCGCTACGCCGGCCATCCGAACCCGCGCGTGCGCCGAGAGGTGCCGTACTGCCTGCTCGGGGCCCCACGGAGCGAGGCCGCCGCCGCCACTCTGCTCGCCCTGGCGCAAGACCCGGACTCCAAGGTCCGGTACGTCGTCGCCCAGGTCCTCGCCGACCCGCGCGATCTGACCCCGGCGACCCGGGAGACCCTGCTCGCCCTGCTCCGGGACCCGGACCTCGACGTCCGGCGCCGTGCCGCCGAATCCCTCTCCGGCTCCCACGACCGGACGGCCGCCGTCACGGAGGCTCTCGCCGCTCTGTTGGACGAGGAGGATCAGAGCCTGCGGCTGGAGGCGGCCTACGCCCTCGCCGTCCGCGACGACCCGCGCACGGATGGGGCCTACGAACTCGTGGGCCCGCTCGGCCCCGGCCGCGAAGAGGACCACCGCGTGTCCGCTCACTGGCACTACGGGATCCGCAACCGGTCCGACAGAACCTGACGGTAGCGACTCCACGCTCTCCGGTTCGGCCATGGACGACAGCACCGCCTCCGACGCTCCGGGTGGCGTCTGTAGCGCGGTGCCGATCACCAACGCACTCGGCCAGGTCGTGTCCAACCATTGTTCTAGCCGTGGCTCGCTGCTTGGGCGGGAAGGAGAAGCGTCGATGCGGCTGGAACGTGGAGTGACCGGGTTCCGGGGTCACTGCGACGAACCGGTTTCGGCGACTGACGTGACGCTCTTTCGTAGCGTCTGCTGGGAAGCGGCAAGACGGGTCGGCGCACGGACGTCATCTTCTGACGCCGGACGCGGGCCCGGACGAGCCACCGACGCGGGTGAGGCGGGTGCCGACCGGCACCCGCCTCGAAGCGCACACGCACCATGCGGACGGGCGCAGCTCACACGACGCTGCTGCGGCCTGCCGGAGGTGCGACCGTGCTATTGCTTGCCGAAGGCGATCAGGGTGCCTTCGGCTCCGGGCACGAAGAGCCGCGCCTTGGCCGTGGCGATGCCGGGGACGACGAAACCACGCCAGTCCTCCTCGGCGATGATGGGTGACATGGGCGGCGGCGCGGGGTACCGCCGGTACGACCAGGCCACCTTGCCCGTCCTCTGGTCGAGCACGACGAGGCGTCCGTCGGCGTCCTCCACGTACACGTAGCCGTTGGCCACGAGGCGCACGGTGGCCGCGTCCACGGAACTGCTGTAGGTCCAGGCAGCCTTGTACGTGCTGGTGCTGAGCGCCCTGACCTTGCCACGATAGGCGACGTACACCCGGCCCGGACCGAAGACCGGGGTCGCGTCCGCGGGCAGCTTCCGCACGGCTGCGCCGGTCTTCTGGTCATAGGCGGTGACCGTCTCGTCGTCGCTGTCGCTGCTGCGCATCCAGGCCGCTCCGGCGCCCAGGACGACCGGGTTGCCGTAGGCGCCCGAGACGTCGGGTACCTGGAAGCGATGCAGTTCGGCGCCGGTCTTGAGGTCGAAGTGGTGCCAGCCGATACCGTCGAAGCCGATCCACACGCCGGAGGCGTTCACGACGGTCGGGACCCAGGAGTACTGGGAAAGTGGCGCCGTCCACACCCGGGCACCGGTGTCGGCGCGCAGCGCCAGCGCCGTGCCGGTGCCGTCCTGGAGGTAGAGCATTCCGTCGTACCAGACGGGCGGATACTGCATGGACGCCGAGTCGAGGGTCACCGACCACCTCTGCCGTCCGGTAGCGGGATCCCAGGCGGCGATGGTGCCGCGCGAGGTCTGCGTGTAGAGCAGGCCGCCTCCGTACGACACCCCGGCCTGGGTCTCGTTGTGCTCCAGAAGGACGGCCGGCCACAGGTCCTTGCCGGTGGCGGCCTCCAGGCCGATCAGCATCATGCGCGGGCCGCCCTCGGTGCCGTCGTCCGCGTTGACGACGGCGTACACCTTGTCGCCGACCGCGACCGGCGCCGAGACGACAGTCCCGAAGTCCCGTGACCACAGCTTCTTGTAGGGCGGGGCCGCCGTGGCCCCCGTGACGAGGCTGTCCGCCTGACTGTCGGCGCGGTAACCGAGCGTCGCGTCGGTCAGCTCGGCAGCGGTGGCGGTCCGCCCCGGCACCGGAGGTGCCGCCTGTGCCGAACCGGTGAAGGACAGCAGCGTGACGGCGGCGATGGAGGCGAAGCCAAGTCTCTTGGCTCGGCGGCGAGCTGTTGACTTCAACGAGGTACCCCCCTGGTCGGAAGTCACCCGGGCAGGCGACCATGCCCCGACTACCCCCACTGAAACTTCACATGCCTTCATGACACACCGGCATCCCTCTCCCCAACCCCGTCGCACCCGCGCCGACCGCACGACGAGCGGTCACCACCTCTCACCGACCCGGCTCACCCCTCAAGGACCTCTCCGGCGGCCCGGGAAGCGGGTCCTCCCCCCTCCACGTCCCGGGTTTCATGAACCCCCGCGCCGCCGAGCGCGCGGCGCTCAAGATCCGCCGCCGGGAGCCAAGGTCGTGAACGCCCCCTGCTCGGATCTTCACGCGCCGGGACCCAGCCCCCTGGGGGCGGGCGTTGTTCTCACGGGCGCGCTGCCGCGTACAGGACGTCGGGCGGGCCGGGCAGCGTTTCTCCCCTGGTCCGCCGTCCCCGAGACCGTCCGAGGCTTCCTGCCGCTCGCACGCATGAGGCGTGTCCGGACGAGGAGTGAGCCGGTCGGCTGCCGCGGCTTGGGCGCCGCCGGGGCACTGGGGAGTGGGGTGGGGGCGCGTGGAGGTGACGGGGTCCCCCGTGAGAGTGGCGCGGGCTGTCGCGGCGTCCGGCCCCGGGCAGTAACAGAGTGCCTGGGCGGCCTCGGGCGGGCACACGGCTCCCTCCGAGCGTGCGGGCGTCCGCCGGCGGGCCGAACGTGTGAGCGGCCCTGCGATCGAGAAGGGGAACACCCCAATGCGTCGACTCCTCACCTCACCCGCCTCCGACAGTGCCACCGACAGTGCCACCGACAGTGCCACCGACAGAGGCTTCCTGTCCCGACACCGGTTACGGCGGAACGCCCGGACCCGTCTGCGTGTCGCCACCGCCATGGGCGCCGCCTGCCTCGCCCTGACCCTGGGTGCGGCCAGGCCGGTCGAAGCGTCGGCCCTGGCCCGTACGGTGGCGGGCCCCCGAATCGTGGACATCTCCTCGCTCGACGAACTGCCCTCTCCTCCGGTCGCGAAGGCCCACGCCGCAGGGAAGTCGGCGGACTGGATCATGTACCGCTACCGGCGGATCACCAGCCGGGCGACCGGCAACCTGTGTCTCGACGCGGACGCCAGCACCCTCCCCAACAACGGGACCAAGGCGCAGCTGTGGGGCTGCAACGGCAACGACAACCAGGTCTGGTACTTCTCCGTCGTCTCCACCGGCTACTACTACGTCCAGACCGGCCAGGGCTTCCAGTGTCTCGACGCGGATGCCAACACCATCCCCAGCAACGGGACCAAGGTCCAGCTCTGGGCGTGCACGGGTGGCCGGAACCAGGTGTGGTGGCCCTCGGGCAACACCCTGCGCAACCTCGCATCCAACACCTGCCTCGACGCGGACGCCAACACCATCCCCAACTACGGGACGAAGGTCCAGCTCTGGGGGTGTATCTCCGGTGCGGCCAACCAAGCATGGTCCTACTACGGGTGACCGGCCGGTGAGCCTCGCCCGAGCAGGCGGTGCCGGATGGGCGCCCTCGCCGTGCGCGGTGTGTACGTCCTGAACCCTAGGACGGGGCATCGCCTTCGTGTGGGGTTCCGGGAAACATAGGTGCGTCACGGTAGCTGGCGGCTGCAGAAGGACCCCGACTACCAGCACCGGGGTGATCTCGTACAGAAACAGGAGCAGATCCGTCTCGGCATCAAGCAGACGGACGCCTGCATCTGCAACAGGAACTCACCGCCACCGAGTTCCGGAATCCTCGTCCGTAGGGACCTCGCCGCTCCCGAGTGACGAGGTGCCACTGTCCGGCAGCACGCACGCAGCCGCTGTGCGGCAGCACGCGCCTAGGGGTGTTCGTAGAGTTGGAGGACGCCGGCCATCCAGAAGCACAGCGCCCCGGTGAGCGTGCCCCAGTTGGCGATGTCGGCGCTGATCAGGCTGCCGGTGGCAGGGCGGGTGTAGGCGGCGAGTGCCGAGACCATGAACAGGACGGAGCCGAGCTGGTTCACGGCGACGATCCACCAGCCGAGACCGCGCGGGCGCAGGCAGGGCCGGCCGTGGCAGATCTCGACGAAGCCCAGGTGTCCCGAGACGAGGAACAGCACACAGCCGACCACGTCGGGCACCCAGATCAGCCGGTCGACCTGCTGGACACTCAGGCCCCGCATGAAGGAGTCCAGCAGGTTGACGGCGAAGACCAGCGTGCCCACGAAGAGGACGGCCGTGCTCAGCCAGTCCACCCGCATCGGCTCGTAGCTCCACCACCGCCAGCCGCGGGTGGCGAGCCGGCCCGTGCCGACGGCGTCGTGGCGGGGTGCGTTGATCGCCTGGAGAAGCGACACGTAACCGCCGGTGTTGAAGAACAGACCGCCCGCGAAGTAGATCGACGCGCACTCGGTCGCGTCGCCGGAACCGAACAGGGCGACAGCGGCGCCTGCCGCGAAGAGGGCACCGCCGACGATGAAGGCGACAGCGGCGATGGCGTTGAGCCTGCGCAACCGGCCGACTGCGACGGCGTCCGCACGGACCTGGCGGCTCTGCGTCGCACCGGGCGAACGGACGACGAGCGCTCCGCGTCGCCGCGCCATCCGTGACTCCCACACCTCCATGCCGCCACCGGGCAGGTGCCACGTCCGCCTCGTGATGAACGGTCCCGCGCCCTCGGCGCGCTGCTCCGGCTGCCCCACGGGCCGAGCCTAGGCATCGGGCGGGGCGGGAAGGCGCACGAAACGCCGTCCCACCGAGTCACCGAACTGCCGTTCCGCCGAGCTGCCGAACTGCCGAGCCGCCGGGAAGCCGGGAAGCCGGAAATGGGCTCGGCCGCGACCGGACGGCCGACCCGGTAGCCGGAGGCGGGGTCCGTTCAGCCGGGCGGGGAGCCAAGATCGATTGTCAGTGGTGCGTGAGACGGTAGGAGCATCGAGTCGGAAACGAGGGGGAGCTGTCATGTCCGGGAACCAGAACTACATCAACCACGTCGCTCTTGTGCTGGATGCCAGTTCGTCCATGTCACACCTGAGCCGCAAGGTCGTCGAAGTCGCCGACCAGCAGATCGCGTATCTCGCCCGCCGGTCGAGGGAACTGGACCAGGAGACCCGTGTCACGGTGTACGTCTTCGCGGACACGGTGGAGTGCGTCATCTACGACAAGGACGTGCTGCGGATGCCGTCGCTGAAGCAGCTCTACCGGGTCGGTGGAATGACGGCTCTGCTGGCGGCGGCACTGAAGTCACAGCGAGAGCTGGCGCAGACAGCTCAACTGTACGGCGACCACAGCTTCCTGACGTTCGTGCTCACCGACGGGCAGGAGAACGCGAGTCATCGCTGCCCGGATGCTCCTGCCAGGGATCCGCGTGAACTGGTCGAGGCCGTGGCCCAGATGATCGAGACACAGCAGGACAACTGGACGCTGGCCGTCCTCGTGCCGGACCAGATGGGCAAGCGCGAAGCCATGCAGTGCGGCTTCCCGAAGGACAACATCGCCATCTGGGACGCCACGAGTACCCAGGGCCTGGAGGACGCCGGGCAGGTCATCCAGCAGGCCACGGAGAAGTTCATGGTGGGCCGCAGCCAGGGCATCCGGGGATCGCGCGCGGTGTTCTCGATGGGTGCGGAGGCGGTCAACAAGGACACCATCAAGGCGGCCGGCCTCACCCCGGCGGATCCGTCGCAGTACCAGCTGATCGCGGTGGCCCGTGACGCGGCGATCCGGGAGTGGGTCGTCGAGAGCGGGCACACCTACCGTACCGGTGGCGCGTTCTACCAGCTGAGCAAGTCGGAGAAGATACAGGCCCGGAAGCAGATCGCGGTGCTGGAGAAGAAGACGGACCGGGTGTACACAGGGCCCGAGGCCCGAGCCCTGCTCGGGCTGCCGGACGCGGAAGTTCGCGTCAAGCCTGACGACAACGACGACTTCACGATCTTCGTGCAGAGCACCAGCGTGAACAGGAAGCTCGTACCGAACACGCGGCTGCTGCTGATGCTCTGACCCGTGGGAAAGCCCGTTGGGTCCCGGAGGCTCGGCGGGCGAGGGGCGGGCGTTTGTCGCGCGCGGTGACCTGGCCCATGCACGGTGGCGTTGCGATCTGCTCCCAGGAGGCACGGAGGCACCGTGCCAGAACTTCGAAGGGGCCGGCGGTTGCCGGCCCCTTCGTCTCGTAGCGGGGACAGGATTTGAACCTGCGACCTCTGGGTTATGAGCCCAGCGAGCTACCGAGCTGCTCCACCCCGCGTCGGTAACTCCACTCTACACGCCTGTGCCGATCGGATTGACCACGCTTCGAAGACGGGCGGCGCTCTCAGGCTGGGGGCTGCTGCCCCTGTGGAAGAGCGCAGACGGTGTTTCGCGGCCTGGAACCCGGCTGCGCACCGACGCGGGGGTCGAGTGAGTGTAAAGCTAGAGTTGAGGTTGAGGGACGACTCGATGGACCTTTCAGTCCGGCCCCGCAAGAGGATCAGTGAAGCGCCGCGCCTCCGCCGCCGGACCGACCTGACCTGCGATCTCCGACCAGGCACAGTCACACCTCTCGCAGGCCACAGGCGTCGCTCTCGAGTTCTTCCGCTGTCCCGGCGCCGGCCGCTTCTCCACCGACCAAGCCGTGGCGAGCCCGGCGGGCGGAGGAAGTACTGCGTGGTGCACCTGCCGACCGGGATGCCTTCGTCCGGGCCGCGCGGGCCGAGATGGCTCCGGCCCGCACCACCCCGCTGAACGCGTTCAAGGTCGAACTGGCGCAGCGGACGATGATCCGCGCCCTGGAGACCCTCACCACCCCGGAGTACCGGTCATGACCACCGCAGTCGCCGTCGGAGCGCCGATGGACCGGGTCGACGGCCGCCGCAAGGTGACCGGCGGCGCCCACTACTCGGCCGACATACCGTTGCCCGGCATGGTCCACGCCGTACTGGTCGGTGCCCGGGTGGCCGGCGGGCGCGTCGAACACATCGACAGCAGGGAGGCCGTGCGGGCCGGCGGGGTGCTGGCGATCCTCACCCACGAGAACCTCACGGCGGTCGCGGCACAGCCTCCGCTGATCCCTTCGCTGGCCGGGCTGCCGGCCCCGGGGCAGACGTTCTTCCCGATGCAGGACGCCACCGTTCACTACGCGGGCCAGCCGGTCGCCGTCGTGGTGGCCGACACCTGGGAGCGGGCCCAGCACGCCGCGGCGCTGGTCCACGTCGTCTGCCAGCAGACACCGTCGCTGACGACCTTGGACCAAGGACGGGACCGGGCTTACGAGCCGGATGCCATCTTCGCCGGCTTCATACCCGGCCGGAACGTCCGCGGCGACATCGAGGCCGGTCTCGCCCAGGCCGATGTGCGCATCGACGCCACGTACACCTACGCGGCCAACAATCACAACCCGATCGAGCCGTCGGCCACCACGGCGATGTGGGACGGTGATCAGCTCACCCTCTACGACGCCACGCAGGGCGTGGCCGCCACTCAGCTCACCGTGGCGGCGTTGCTGGGCCTGATCCCTTCGAAGGTGCGCGTGATCTCCCACTTCGTCGGAGGCAGCTTCGGCTGCAAGGCCATGATCTGGGCGCACCCCGCCCTGGCCGCGCTGGCGGCACGCCATGTCGGGCATCCGGTGAGGCTCGTCCTCACCCGGGAGCAGACGGCGGGCCGTCTACGCGGTGGCGGGTAGCACGTGGTCGCTGATCTTGTCCGTGCTCAGGCACAGCGAGCAGACCATGGCGTCGTGGGTGGCGCAGGCGGTCAGGTCCGGGCGCTCGTAAAGCTGGTGGCACACGTGGCAGTCGAGGGTGACCGCGCTCGGGTTGCCGTCCGCGTCGAGCAGTGGCTCCGGGATGCCGTCGTCGGTGCGGCGCAGGTAGTACCTGCCCTTGGTGACGACGGCCATCAGCGGGGTGAGGGCGAAGGCGATGACGGCCGCGGCCACAGGCGAGTACGGCTGGAGGGTGTCGCCGAGGACGTGGAAGTACATGGCGATGGACATGCCGGAGGCCGCGACGAAGGCCACGACGCCCACCGGGTTGATCGCGTGGAGCATGCCGCGGCGGAACTCCGGCCGCAGCGGGGACAGCTTCAGCAGGTACTTGTTGACGCCGATGTCGGTGGCCACGGTGACCACCCAGGCGATCGCGCAGTTCGAGTAGAAGCTCAGGATGCTGTTGAGGAAACTGAACATGTCGGCTTCCATCAGGGCAAGCGCGAAGCCCAGGTTGACCAGGACGAAGACCATGCGACCGGGGTAGTGCTTGGTGACGCGGGTGAAGGAGTTCGTCCACGCCAGTGAACCGGAGTACGCGTTGGTCACGTTGATCTTGATCTGGCTGATGACCACCAGGGCCACGGCCAGCGGAACGACCATCCAGGACGGCATCATCGCGTCGAAGGCGCCGCGGAACTGCTGGATCGGCTCGGTCGCGGCAGCCGGCCCGACCTCGGCCAGGATGTAGACGGCGAGGAAGACTCCGATGGCCTGCTTCAGCGCGCCGAGCACCACCCAGCCGGGGCCGGCCATGACCACGGCGGTCCACCAGGCGCGCTTGTTGGCTTCGGTCTTGGGCGGCATGAAGCGCAGGTAGTCGATCTGCTCGCCGATCTGCGCGATGAGGGAGAGGCAGACGCCCGCGCCGAGGAGGACGGAAGCGGTGTTGACGCCACCGTTGCCGTCCGTGCCGGCGTAGGAGAGGAACCGGTTCACGGTGCCCCGGTCGGTGGCGATCAGGTAGACCAGCGGGCCGACCATCAGCAGCAGCCAGATCGGTGTGGTCCACACCTGGAGCTTGCTGAGCGCCTTCATGCCGTAGATGACCAGGGGGATGACCATGAGCGTGGAGACGGCGTAGCCCAGCCACAGCGGCAGTCCGAGGCCGAGCTTGAGGCCCTGGGCCATGATCGAGCCTTCGAGGGCGAAGAAGATGAAGGTGAAGCTGGCGAAGATGACACTGGTGAGGACCGAGCCGTAGTAGCCGAAGCCGGAGCCGCGGGTGATCAGGTCGAGGTCGATGTTGTAGCGGGCACCGTAGTAGGCGAGCGGGAAGCCCGTGAGGAAGATGACGACCGCGGCGACCGCGATGGCCACGAGCGCGTTGCCGGTGCCATGGGTCAGGCCGATGCCGGCGCCGATGGAGAAGTCGGCCATGTACGCGATGCCGCCAAGGGCCGTGGTTGCCACGACCATGGGGGTCCAGCGGCGGTAACTGCGGGGCGCGAAGCGGAGGGTGTAGTCCTCCAGCGTCTCTTTGACCGCTTGGCGGGCGGCGGTCCCCGTCGTGTCCGTCGTCGTCAGTCGTGATCCGGTTGTGCTCATGTCACGCCTCCCGGTGGGGCTGGGTGCGGGTGCTGCGAAGTGGTGGAGAGTCCCGCGTGGCGTCATCGGCAGGACGGGGGGGGAGCCGACGGGCCGTCATGGTCCTTGCCACACCCCTGCGTACGGCTCCGGCCCCAGGGCCGGTCACACTAGGAAGCGGTTGTTACCACTGATTCCCATCGACGTGAACGCGGCGTTTCCGCAGGTTCCGAGGGCCGCCCTGTTGAACCCTTGGCACCCGGTGCGTCCTGTGTGTGTGAACCGTCTTCCAGGGACCGTAGCGTTCGGGCAGGTCCCGCCAGGTGATCCCGGTACGGATCTTGAACACCATGCCGTTGAGAATCCGCCGGTAGATTCTCAGTGCAGTGGTGGCCGCCGTGCGCACCGGGATCGGCACCCTGGTGCGTTGGTTCCTGGTCAAGCGGCTGCCCGCACGCCGCACGTGGCGCTACCTGAACGCAGGCGAACTCTCCATCGTTCTGGACACCTCCTACGTCGACACCGGGCGCTACCCGCCGATGTCGCCGTGCTCGGCCAGGTCGTGGGGGCGCGCCTGCTCACCCGTGGGAACCGCTGCGGCGGGCCGGTCCAGCCGGAAGCCCCGACCGGCCCGCCGGGTGCGGCACCAGGCGATGAGGTACCACCGGCCGTCGGCGGTGCGAAGGTCACGCCGCACCGTGCGCGTGCTGACGTCGAAACGTGGGGGGGGGCGCCCCCCCCCGGGGGGGGGGGGGGCCGCCGCCCCCCCCCCGCCCACCCCCCCCGAGAGCCGGGGGGTGGGGGTCCTTGGGGGGGGGCGGGGGGGCGCTTTGACGGCGGGGGGGGCGCCCCCC
>NZ_JBITZL010000019.1:0-51757 GCF_044546845.1 Streptomyces sp. NPDC053076
CGACCAACCTCACGAAGCTTTCGAGCAAGCAACCAAACCATCTCTTTTCGATCCAAGGCCACGATGGAACTCAGCCAAGGATCGAAAACAGGCTCTTAAGCACCGAGGAGTGCGAGCACCTCTTTCCGGGTGTCCATGAGTGGAGGCGCTGAACTGATGCCAGGCGTCGCCGGCAGATGAGTGCGCAGCCCAGAGTGAGCAAGGCTTCGATGGTTGCGTCGCGTTCAGGCGGCGCAGGTGCCGGCCGCGTTTCCATGGCCTGTGCCGGGTGGCCGGCGTGGATCCGGGTCCACCGGATCGGCTCGACACCGGGCAGCCGAACAGCCGCACTCCGGAGCCGAGCGTGGCCGGTGTCAGATGCACGTGGAACTCGTGGATCAGGCCGCGCTCGACGCATCACCGGTCCACCTCCCGGCTGTGGATCTCCAGGTCCTCGCCCTCCGTTCGCAGGGAACCCGAGGGGTCTGCTGCGTCACATCAGGGGAGGACCCGCGGGTTGGTAGTGGAGCCGTTGGTCAGCCCTCTACTGGTGCAGCTCCAGAAAGTCCGCGAATGCTTGTCGGCTGTGCACGAGCAGCTCGCGTACCGATGGGTTGTGTGCGCTCTTCCAGATCAGGGCGAGCAATGCTGGTGTTTCGACATCAACGATGGTGCGGACGGTGAGCCGGTCGCGGTAGCTCGCGGACATCGAGGCGCTGAGGATGGCGACGCCAAGTCCGCGGGCGGCGAGGCCGGCAATGGCATCCGCGGCGCTTGCTTGCAGCGCGATCGCGGGTTGGAGGCTCTGTGCGGCGCAAGCCTGGTCGAATACGGCGCGTAGGCCCGTGCCGGGTGGCATGCACACGATCGGGTAGGCAATCAGGTCGCGGAGGGTGACCCGCCGCTGTTTCGCCAAGGGGTGTCCGGCCGGGACCGCCGCGATGAGCCGTTCGCTGATGATCGTCAGCGCGTCCAGCCCGTCGGGGGTAGCGGCTGCGGCCCCGATGAGTGCCAAGTCGACGGCGCCGGTACGCACCCCTTCGAGAAGTCGGTCGGAGCTGTCCTCCAGCAGCGAGATCTCCACACCGGGATGCGCCTGGTGGAATGCGGCGAGGGCGTCGAACAGCGGGGTGAGGGTGCAGCCGATGACCATACCGATGGTGAGCCGACCCCGGATCAGGTCGGTCACCTCGCCCACTGCCTGGCCGACTGCCCCAGCTGCCGCGAGTGTGTTGCGGGCGTGTTCGAGTGCGGCCTTCCCCGCGACGGTGAGGGTGACGGTGCGGGCCGACCGGTCGAACAGCTCGGCACCGAGTTCCCGTTCGAGCTGGCGGATCTGGGCGCTGACGCCGGACTGGCTGATGTGCACCCGCTCGGCCGCACGGGTGAAGTTCTGCTCCTCCGCGACTGCGACGAAGTATTCCAACTGCCTTAGCTCCATGACTGCATATTCTAGTTTGCAGAAGATCCATCTGTTGGACTTCTGGTCGGCAGGCACGCACGCTGAGAAGTGCCGGAGCCCGATGCCAGGAGGAACCCATGTCGGAGTACGAGAAGGCCATGCGGCCCGAAGACATCACCCGCTTGTTCGTCGAGCGATCCAACGCCGGTGACGCGGCTGGCGTCGCCGCGCTGTACGAAGAGGACGCAGTGATGGCCTACCCGCCCGGCAAGCTGACGGTGGGGCGGGCGGCGATCCGCGCGCTCTGGGAGAAGGTGCTGGCCAACAATCCCCGCTTCGAGCCGGAACAACCGCTGCCGACGCTGATCAGCGGCGACATAGCCCTCACCTCGACCCCACCGAAGGACGGAACCGGCGCGCGGGCGCAGGTCGTCAGGCGCCAGCCCGACGGAAGTTGGCTGCGCCTGCTCGACCAGCCCGAGTTCGTCCCGCCCACCCGCTGACCCCATCGCCTCCGAAAGTTCGCAAGGACGGAGGGCTGTTGAGTGGGATCTTGAGGGGCCATGGGGTCAGCAATGGCCCCTCAAGTCAAGATAGTCGCGATTCCAGGGGCCGTTCCAGCAGGGCCCTTGCTGGTCAGCCGAGCCGGGATCCGGGCGTCAGGCCGGTACAGGAGGCGGCTTGCGGGGGCTCCCCGCCGTCCTCCGCGCCGCTGTGCTGAGGACGCGGCCTTCCGCGTAGTGCATCCCGACGGAGAACAGCTCCTGGTACGGGACGGCGGCAACGGCTGGATACGGCGGCAGCCGATGCATCCAGCCAATACCTGTCTGATCTGTGTCTTGGGTGCCTTGTGGTGGCTGGATCTCCGCGTGTGAGCGTGGCAGCGCCCGGGAAAATCGGGTGCTGCGTCAAGGACGGCCCCGCCAGGATGAGGATCGTGACCGGTGAGACGCGCGTGGGGAGCTGGCAGGACGTGGGGGAAGCGGGGCGCCCGCTTGCCTTGGTCACGGGGGCGGGACGTTCGGCGGGGATCGCGGCGGCCGTGGTACTGACTCTGGCCCGGGCCGGGTGGGACGTGGCCTTCACGTACTGGACTCCGTACGACGCACGGATGCAGTGGGGCATGGAGCCGGGTGCGCCCGAAGAACTGCAGAAGAAGGTGGCGTCTCTTGGAGCAAGGGAGCGATGGACCGGATCACGCTGGCCGGCGCCCGGGAAGTCGCCCACCTGGGAGTGACCTGCAACGGGATCAATCCCGGACCGACGGACACCGGGTGGATGACTGAGGGGCAGAAGGCGGACATGATCCGCTTCACGCCCCTGGGACGCATCGGAGTGCCGCAGGACTGCGCGAATCTCGTCTCGTTTCTCTGCTCCGCAGAGGGCGGATGGATCAACGCCCAGCTTCTCCAGAGCAACGGCGGCATGGGTTAGCCAAGCGCATGGCGATGACTCAAGGGCGCTTCCGGCTGGCGACGTCGGCTGCGTAGGCGCCTCAGTCTATGTCTCGATGAGTTCGGCCCGCTGAACCTCATGCCTCATCCCGGGCGGTGATGGGCCACGCGCGGAGGGCGGCATAAAAGCCCCGCCCTGGAGCCCCTGCCCGTCGGCGGGCTGTATGTCCCGCAGCGGCCGGCCAAACCAGGTCCTGATCTGCTCCAGGTGCCCGGCGTCCCCACGGATCGTGCCGCCCGCCAGGCCCACCGAGGCCCGCGCGAGGGCGAACCCGGACAGCACGTCGGTCTCCAACCGCTCCAGATCCTTCGCCGACGCGGGCGCCCGGTGCTCACGCAGGTCCCGTACGACTGCCGGCGCCGCTGACCCGAGCGCCCTCGCCTTCGGTCCGACTGCGGATCGCTCGGACGAAGTGAGACGCCTCATGAATTCCGAGGTCAGGTCACAGAGTCGCAGAGCACTCGAAGGAGTAGGAACCCCTGGCCCCTGGCCCCTGACCACGGGGTTGGGGACTCGGCAGGGCTCAGGAGAACTCACGGGATGTCGCACACGTCTGATCCTTGACGGGCCGTACGTCGCCGGTGTGCCGAGGCGCGGTCAGGCATGGCGCCGTACGCGCAACGGTGTGTAGACGAGCAGGGCCGCGAGGAATGCCACGGGGTAGGCGAGGTCGGCGCCGTGCAGGGCATGGGCGACCGGGCCCACGTACAGGCTGGTGCTCATGAACGGCACCGCAACGGCGAAACCGACGAAGAACGCCGTGAGAGCCGGCCACCACGGCTGTGGCTGCGCTTCCTCCGTCGTCAGGACGACCGGGCGGCCGCCGCGCGCCCGCGCGCGGGCCGTCCAGTCGACGATCACGATCGCGACGAACGCGGGGATCCAGTAGCCGACGAACAGCAGCACGTTCTGGAAGCGGGCGGTGGTGTCGGCGGCGTGCATCCACAGCACGAGCGGGAAACCGAGCACCGCGGCGAACGCGGCGGCGACCGGCCGCGGCAGCCGCACGCCGACGGTCTGCAGTGCCAGCGACCCGCTGTAGTCGTTCATGGCGTTGCTGCACAGCGCCGCGAGTGCGACCGCGAGGAGTCCGAACGCGCCGAGCGCGCCGCCGCCGAGCAGCCGGTCCACACCACGGGCGGTCTGGTCGGTGAACTGCGAGGCGCCCCACAGGCCGAGTGCCTGCACCGCGACGAAGGACACGCCGACACCGAGCAGGGTGCACCAGAACATGTGCGGACGGGACGCCGTCCGTGGCAGGTAGCGGCTGAAGTCGCTGGCGTAGGGGGCCCACGAGAGGGCGAGACTCAAAGCGATGGTGCAGGTCAGCACGAACGCGCCCGCCCGGTCGGCGCCCTGCACGGTCGCGGTCGTCGTGGGCTGGGTGCTGTGCACGAGCTTCACCGCCAGCGCGGCGAGCGCGGCGGCGAGTGCGAAGGTCATCACCGTCTGCAGGCGGTGGATCGCCTCGTACCCGATCACACCCAGCGCTCCCTGGGCCGCCAGCATCACCAGGGCACCCAGCCAGAAGGGCCAGTCGAACAGTTGGGCCAGCGCGTCCCCGCCGAACAGGCCGATCAGCGCGTCCCAGGCGATGGACGACAGCCACTGCAGGGCGCCCGGCAGGGCGACGGCCCGTCCGAAGGCCAGCTTTGCCAGCGGCAGTTGGCCCGCCCCGGTCTGGCTGCCCCAGGTCCCCAGGTAGGCCGTGGGCACCGCACCGAGCAGAGTGCCGAGCACCACGGCGAGCAGCGCGGTGGCGAAGTCCAGGCCGAGGACCGCCCCGACGGTGCCGGTGAACACGCCGGTCATCGTCAGGTTGGGGGCGAACCATACGGTGAACAGCCGCCGGGGGCTGCCGTAGCGGGCGTCCTCGGGCACCGGCGTGATGCCGCGCGCTTCCACTCGCAGATCGCCGGGGGCCGTCGGCATCCGGCCGTCGAAGACTCGCCGCGCCTCGGCGTCGGCCGTCTCTTCATGGGCATACGGCAACGACATATGACATCCCTCCGCCAGTCCTAACTGGTTCAGGTTCAACGGGTGTGATCTCAGCCCCCGTGCGGGGGCACCCCGTGTCCAGGTACACCGGCCAGAATAGCCCGGTCCGGTGGCCGGTTCCGGCCAGGGGAAGGTGGTGCGGAACCGGGAGGTGGTGCGGAACCGGGAGGTGGTGCGGAACGGCGAGGTGGTGCGGAACGGCGAGGTCGTGTGGAACGGCGAGGTGGTGCGGAACGGCGAGGTCGTGTGGAACGGGCGAGGTCGTGTGGACGGCGTGATCGCGAACGCGGCACCGCCGTGGCGGCCTGTGCGGGGATCAGCCGGCGGTGGCGCCTGTCCGGGGATCAGCCGGCCGTGGCGGGCCGTCCGAGAGACGGCCCGCCGGACGTAGAGGTGCCACGGCGCTGCGCACGGTTGTCACCGCGAGGCGGTGGCCCGGGCGGCCTGCTCGATCACGTGGGTGACGGCGTCCGGGTGGGAGACGGCCATGGCGTGGGAGGAGCTGACCTCGGTGACGTGTGCCCTCGGTGACGTGTGCCCCGGCCCGCTCGGCCATGTGTCGTTCGGCGGCAGGGGGGATCGTACGGTCGTTGCGTGCGGCGGCGTACCACGAGGGCAGGTTGGAAAGGCCGTCTATACCAGTCCAGTGAGAGCAGGCGGGGCCAGGAAAGTCCAGGTCAGGGCGTAGAGGATGGGTGGCGTCGAACCAGTTCGCGACATATTGGTGAGACGCGAAGGCAAGAGAGACAACGGTCCACGGGGCCGTGTCTCTCGGCTTCTGCCTCTCGTCTCGGCGGTGGATGAGTCATCCGCTGCCTGCCGGGAGTCCGGCGGGGTGGACGCTCACACGTGGGTCCGTAGGGGCTCCAGCCGTGCATGAACGGCTTGAGGTCCTCGGCGCGAGGCTCGGGGATTTCCGGGAGCAACGGTGAACCGTTGAGCGGATTCAGGCGTTGCACGTAGCTCTCGGCCCACGAGATCCATGCCTGGGCTTCCTCCCTGGCCGGCCCGGGCGGCAGACCCTGCATGAAGCCGGAGTGCGCTGACGTACTCGACGAGGTCCGCTGCACGCTGCCACGCCGCGTGCTGTGCTGCGAGGTGGCGCACGTGGTGTGCCTCTGCGTATTCGGTCGTGCCTGACGCTTGGCGGCTTCCCATCGAAGGCGCCTTTGCTGTGCTTCCTCCCGGTCAGCCAGACGCCTGCGTTCGGCTGCCTGTCCGCGGAGACCGACCTCCTGCACGATTTCGGCGAGCTGGTCCTCAAGAGGCGTTCGGCCGTGTCGGCCCACTCGCCGCCCCGGTGTGGCAGCCCGCCACTCAGACGGATCCTCAGGCGGTCAGCGGGTGAGTAGTCGTGGCGAGGGATCCGGACCCTGGAGTGCTTCCGCGTATCTGCGAGTTCCCTCTGCGTGGGGACGTGTCAGACCCGGTCCTGTTCCTGCAGGACGCGAAGGGATAGCTGCCGTGGTCGAGGAAATGCCGGCCGGCGGTCGTGAGTGTCGCGGGCCAATGTCTTTTCCCCTGAAGACCTTGACCAGTCCTCGGCTCTGTAACGCCTGGCAGCTGAGCTTGTGCGCCTCCCCCTGCCGTATACCCACAGGGCAGCCTTGCCCGACCCACCGCAGCACCTGCAGTCGACGCTCGTTCAACTGACGCGGCGCCTGAACCCCCAACTGTGCGAACGCCAGCATTTTCACAGCTGAGCCCTCGCGACGTGGACGGATGAGCGCAGATGTGCACGGAAGTCATGGGGATGGCCAACTGTTGCGGTCCTGCTTTTCAGTCGCCAAGCCGATGCTGGGAGAGCGTTGTTACCACCGGTCGCAAGCTGCTGACCAGTGCATCGGCCACTGTGTTCAGGTCACGTTCAGGTCCGTCTGAGCCTCGGGCAACTCCCGTACCGGAAGCACCAAAACTCTGGCAAAGAGGTCTGGGACAACCGCCGGTCACCGTGCCATGGTGCCTGCCATGTCGACTGTTCACCTCACTCACAACAGGCACGCGGGCCACATGCGTCACGCGGCGAGCAAGGTGCCGGAGGTGACCGTCTACTTCTGGATCATCAAGGTGCTGACGACCGGTATGGGCGAGACGGCCTCGGACTGGTTGGCCCACCTGCTCGGCCCGATCCCCGCGGTCGGCCTCGGCGGCATCGCCCTGGTGGCTGCTGTGGCGGTGCAGTTCGCCGTCCGACGGTATGTGGCCTGGGTCTACTGGACGGCGATCGTCATGGTCAGCGTGTTCGGCACGATGGCCGCCGACGTCCTGCACCTCGGCCTCGGGGTGCCGTACACGCTCTCGACCCCGTTCTTCATGGGCGCGCTCGCCGCCGTCTTCGCTCTTTGGTACCGCGTCGAGCGCACCCTGTCCATCCACAGCATCCATACCCGGCGCCGCGAGACCTTCTACTGGGCCGCCGTGCTGGCCACGTTCGCGCTGGGCACCGCCGCGGGCGACCTCACCGCCACGATCGGCCTCGGCTATCTGGGCTCCGCCGTCCTGTACGCCGCCGCGATCGCCGTTCCGGCCGTCGCTCACCGGTGGGGGACCCTGAACGCGGTGGCCGCGTTCTGGACCGCGTACGTCATCACCCGCCCGCTCGGCGCCTCTGTCGCCGACTGGATGGCGGCCGGCCACGGCAGGGGCGGACTCGGCTTGGGCCTGGGGCCGGTCACGCTGTCCTGGACGGTGGCCATCCTCGGCTTCGTGGGCTTTCTGGCTGTCTCACGCAAGGACGTTCGGCACGACGTCACACCGTGACACGCCGGTAGCGCCGAGCGGCGCCACCATCACCCGGCAGGCAGGCTGACTACGAACCGTGCCCCCGGGGTGTGTCCGGGGTCGTACGTCACCTCGCCGCCGGCGGAGCGGGCCAGGCGTCGCGCCAGCGGCAGTCCCAGGCCCGCTCCGCCGTGTCCGTCGCCGGGGTCCGCGCGCTGACCGGGCTGGAAGAGCTGTCCGGAGAACGGAAGTGGTACGCCGGGCCCGTCGTCGATCACTTCGACGCGTACGCCGTCGGGCGCGCGGTACGCACGGACGGCGACCTTGGTGCGGGCGTAGCGGCAGGCGTTGGTCAGGAGGGGGCTGATGATGCGTTCGAGGAGGGCGGATGGGACTCCGGCCTCCACCTGTGGGCCGTCGGCGGTGACCGTCAAGTGGCCTGGCACCTCCGGCAGTTCGGTGAGTCTTCGGAGGGCGGGCAACACCTCGGCGGTGCCCGGCGCGGTGAGTGTCCCCCCGCGGGCGTCGTCCAGGAGGGTGTCGCAGATGGTGCGCATGGACTGGGCTGCTTCCGCGATGACCTTGTGGGTCGCGTGGGTCTGGCCGGCGGTGCGGGGGCGGGTCTGCCACCAGTCGAGTTCGGCGATGATCCGGCTCAGGGGCGTACGCAGTTCGTGCGAGAGTTCCCCGGTGAGCTGGCGCTCGTGGCGCAGGAGGGTGCGGATGCGGTTCAGTATGGCGTCCAGCGACGTGCCGAGGCGGGCGAGTTCGACGGGGTGCCGCATGCTGCCGAAGCGCTCTTCGGAGGCCACGGCGCTCCACTGGGTGGCCTGGTCGGTCATCGTGCGGACCGGGCGCAGCGCGCGGCCTACCGCCAGCCGCGTCAGGGCATAGGTGCAGGCGAGCATCACGACGTCCAGCGCGAGTGACCCCATGAGCAGGGTGTCGGCCGAACTCCGGTAGGGGGAGAGGTCGAGCGCGGTGACCACCAGAGCCCCGCTCCCGTCAGCGGACACCGGCTGGGAGCACAGCCTGAGGGGGCCGTCGACGTCGGCGGTGACGCACCGCCGCCCGCCGCGCTCGGCGAGGGCGTCGGCGACGCGGGTCAGGGAGCCGGCGTTCGGCGGCTCTTCCAGCAGGCGTCGGCCTGCGTAGATCCAGACGTTGGTGTCGAGGAGGGCGTCGTGGGAGGTCTCCAGGACGCGTACCGTCCTGCGGCTGGTGTCGATGGTCGTCGCAACGGCTGCGGCGCGGGTGCGCAGTTCGTCGTCCGCCTGGTGCTGGAGGCGATGCTGGGCCACGGCGTTGAAGGCGACGGTGAGGACCAGCATCAGCAGCGCGGCCGTGGTGAGAGCCACCAAGGACAGCCGGCCGCGCAAAGTGCGCGGTGCCAGACGGTGAAGGAAGGCGGTCACGGCGGCCCGCAGCCGGCGGCGGATTCCGCTCATGACAGGCGGTGGCCGACCCCGCGGGCCGTGCCGATCGTCCGGTCGCTGCCGGCCTCGCGCAACTTGCGGCGCAACCGGGTCAGGTACTGGTCGAGGGTGTTGTCGTGTACTTGGGCGCCCTCGGGCCAGCCCGCCCGGACCAGCTCGCGGCGGGGCACGATGTCGCCGGAAGCCGCCATGAGCGCGGCCAGGAGACGGAACTCGGTCGGTGACAGATCGACTCGGGTGCCTCGGACGCTGACCACGTGCCGGACGGCGTCCAGTGCCAGGTCTCCTGCTGTGCAGGCGGGCGGCGGTGCGGCCCGTTTGAGGGCTGCCCGTAGACGGGCCGCGAGTTCGGCGAGGTGGAAGGGCTTGGGCAGGTAGTCGTCGCCTCCGGCGGAGAACCCGGACAGCCGGTCGCTCAGCCGGTGGTGGGCGGTCAGGAAGATGACGGGGGAGAGGAATCCGTTCGCGCGCATCGCCTGGCACACGTCCCGTCCGTCGGCGTCGGGCAGCCCGATGTCGAGCACGGCGGCGGAGATGCCGGGGGTGGCCAGCCGCAGGGCGGTGGCGCCGTCCGGCGCGGGCACGGTGTCGAAGTCCTCGTCGCGCAGCCCGCGCATCAGCACGTCACGCAGGGTGTGATCGTCCTCGACGACCAGGATCGTCTGGCGCATGGTCCTCCCTCGGCTCTCGTGCCACGTCCGTCTGTTCCGGTGCCGTGTCCGTCCGGCCGTCCGCTGTGCTGCCCATCGGTTCTGCCGTCCTTCGCGCCGAGTCCGTGTCCGTGTCCGTCGCGCCGGGGATCCATCGTTCGGGAAGCCAGTGGGCCACGGCGCTCAGGCACAGGCCCAGCCAGCCGAGGGCGAACAGCCAGCCGCCGACGACGTCGGTGAACCAGTGCACTCCGAGGTAGACGCGGGTCAGTCCGACTGACGCGCCCCAGCCGCCGATGACCAGGATGAGCGGGGTCCGGCCGCGCGGGCGGCGTACGCGGACGGCGATGATCAGCAGTCCCGCGGCGAGGGCCGCCGTGGTGGTGTGACCGGACCGGAACGCCCATCCCGAGGCATGCGTCGCCCAGTCCGTCAGGGGTGGTCGCGGCCGGGTGACGAGTGCCATCACCGCGTACCGCAGCGCCTGACCCGCCCCGAGACAGCCCAGACAGAGCACGACGGCCGGCACGCGCTGCCGGCGGGTGCGCCCTGCGATGACTGCGGCCAGCACCGCCAGCGCGAACGGGACCACGCCGGTCCCGGTGGCGGTCAGTCCGCGCGCGAACGCCACCGCCACATCGGGCCGGTGGCCGACGGACCACGAGAGGCAGTCGGCGTCCGCGAACAGCGGTGTGCCGTCGTGGCCCACCACGACCATGGCCAACACGCCGAAGGCCGTCCACGCACCGAGGCCGCAGCTGCCGGCCAGTTCGGCGACCTCACCGCGCTTCACGACACCACCAGCAACGGACGCAGGCGGGTGGCCGTGAGCCGCAGGGCTGCGGCCTCCGCACGCCTGCGCAGTACCGACATGACGAGCAGAGCAGCCAGAGCGCCCACCACGACCCCTGCCAGCACGTCGTGGGGGTAGTGCACGCCCACCCAGATCCGCGAGACCGCCATCGCGCCGGCGGCCACCGCGGCGACCGCGCCGAGCCGGCGGGAGACGAACAGCAGGGCGACGGCCGCCGCGGCGGCGATGGCCGCGTGGTTGCTGGGGAAGGACCAGTCCCCGGGCGCCGGACATGCCTCCAGCGTGGTCACTCGCAGGCTCTGGCAGGGGCGCTCCTCGCGCACCAGCAGCTTCAGCACCGCGTCCATCCCGTAGGCGACGACCACGGCGAACGGCACGGCGAGCGCGGTCACCGACGCGGTGGCGTCCACACGCCGGGCGCGCCACCAGCCGACGGCCATGAGGACAGCGAACAGAGCGAGTCCGTACGTCGACCACGCCGACACTGTGTCGTCCAGCCACGCGGGAGCGTGCCGGGCGAGGTTCACCACGTCGGTGTAGGCCGAGCCGTCGACCGACGAGCCGTCGAGGGCGAGAATCATCCGCGTGCCTCCTTCGCCTTCGCGGCCCGGCGCGAGCGGTATACCTCGGAGGCGACCGGGATCAGCGACACGGCCACGATCACCGCGACGATCGGCAGCAGATACCGGTCCACGTTGGGTACGGAGGAGCCCAGCGCGTAGCCCGCCAGGGTGAGACCCAGGCTCCACACCAGCCCGCCGGTCACCTGCCAGACGGTGAAGGTCCGCACGGGCACTCGCAGGGCGCCGGCCATCGGGTTCAGGACCGTGCGCACCACCGGAACGAAGCGGGCCAGGACGATCGCCTTCGCGTGTCCGTAGCGCTCCAGCAGCTCCTCCGCGCGTTTCGCCCCCTCGTGCAGGCGGGGCGAGCGGCTTCGGGCGAGCAGAGTGCTGCCTGCTCGACGGCCCAGGAGGTATCCGCACTGGGCGCCCGCCAGTGCGCCCACCGCCGCGGCGATCAGGAGCGGTGCGAGTGACAGTTTCAGGCCGCGGTCGGCGGTGCCGGTGCACAGCAGACCGGCCGTGAAGAGAAGCGAGTCGCCCGGTAGGAAGAAGCCGATCAGCAGTCCGGTCTCGGCGAACAGCACCACGCCCACGCCCAGCACGCCGAAAGCGGCCAGCAGCGACCGGGCGTCCAGCACATTGACGGCGAGCTGCGACGATAGGTGCATGGCTGTGGTCATCGTCGGGGGCCCCTTCATCGTTTCCGGACTGCCGGATGCGGCAGAACGGTGGCGCGGCGGCATCCGGTGACTGACTACAATCTTGTAGACGGTCTATTGAACTGTAGACGATGGCGGAATGAGGAACGTTCCCATGACGGACGCGAGGGACGAGAGGCGGCCGGCCGGCGAGCTCGAAGCCGCCGTCATGGCGGCCCTGTGGGCCGCCGGCGCCCCGCTCACACCCCGGCGGGTGCAGACCGAACTCGGTTCCGGCCTGGCCCGCACCACGGTGGCGACGATACTGACCCGTCTGCACGAGAAGGGCGTCGTCAGCCGTGAGCAGCAGGGCCGCGGCTACGCCTACTTCCCCGTGCAGGACGCGCCCGGCCTGACCGCCCGGCGCATGCACACCGAACTCGACCGGGATGCCGACCGGGAGACGGTCCTGGCCCGCTTCGTGGCCCAGCTCAGTCCCGGCGACGAGCAGCATCTGCGCCGGCTCCTGGAGGGTGACGAGCGATGACCGCTCTGCTGCTCGTACCGCTGATCCTGCCCTTCCTCGCGCCGACGCTGGCCCGCCGAACCCTCGACCGCCTGACCCCCGCCACCGCACTGTGGGTCCTCACAGGATCGGCCCTGGCACTGGCGGGGGCCTGCGTCGCCGCCCTCGGTGCCCTGGTCCTGACCGGCCTGCTCAAACTCCCCGAGTTCGCCGCCTTCGGCGAACTCGTCCACCCCCTGCGGACTCCCTCGGACTATCTCGTCCTGCCCGCAGCCGCGGCGGCTACCGGAGTGCTCACCCTCAGCGCCTGGACTCTCGTGCGCTCAGCCCTCCGGCAGACCCGCGCCTTCCGCATCGCCCGCACGCAGGCCGACCGCCGCCCCGCCGCCGGTGACCTGTGCGTGATCGATTCGCCGGATCCGGACGCGTACGCCCTGCCCGGACGCCCCCACCGCATCGTCGTCACCACCGCCATGCTGCGCAGCCTCGGCCCCGCCGAGCGTGAGGCCCTCTTCGCCCATGAACGCGCTCACAACCGCGCCGGCCACCACTACTTCCTGGCCGCAGCCGAACTCGCCGCCCACTGCCACCCCGCGCTGCGCACCACCCGCGACACCATCCGTCTCGCCGCCGAGCGGGCCGCCGACGAGGCCGCCGCCGAGGTCACCGGCGACCGACGCCTGATCGCCACAGCGATCGCCCGCGCCGCCCTCGCCGGCAGCGCCTCCCCGTCGACGCGTCCGGACTTTGCGCCCGCGGCGACGACCGGCCCGGTTCCCCAACGCGTCGCGGCCCTCCTCGCACCCTCCCAGAAGCGCTCGCGCACCACCCGCCGTACCGCGTTCCTCCTCGTGGCCTGCGCGGTCCTGTCCGTCGCCGCCGGAACAGCCGGCGTCGCCGACTTCCACCACGAGGTCGAGCTCGCCCAGGGCGAGGAAGGTCCATGACCGAGTGCGAGCCCTGCTGGCACGGCCTTTCGCGCGCCGCGCCGCCCTTCGTGGCGGGCGCCCTTCTGCTGACCCTGTGCTGTGTCAGCCTGGCCGGTGCCGCGTCGGACAGTGAGAGCCTGGCCGAGAGCGCGGAGCCGGCCGAGCGCGCCGCGGACGCCAAGGCGTCGGGCGCAGGGCATTCCTTGGGGCGGCCAGACGCCTGCTGTGACCACCGTGGAGACGACGAACACGGACGGAACCGCAGGTAGTCACGTAGTACCGCGGTACTACGCCCGCGGCGCGTTTCAGCCTCCCGGTACCACCGGATCCGGGTGATCCGGCTCTTAGCGTTGCGGGTGAGGCGTCGGAGGTGTGGACGCCGGACCCGACAGGGAGAACGCGAATGATCGACTCACGGCAGTTGACCAAGAGGTACGGCGAGAAGACGGCCGTCGACGGGCTGGACTTCGTCGTGAAGCCCGGAACGGTGACCGGCTTTCTGGGGCCCAACGGCGCCGGCAAGTCCACGACCATGCGCATGATCGTCGGCCTGGACGCCCCGACCAGTGGCTCCGTCACCGTGAACGGCCACCCTTACGCCCGCCACCAGGCGCCGCTGCAGGAGGTCGGCGCGCTCCTGGAGGCGAAGTCGATCCACCCGGGCCGTTCGGCGTACAACCACCTCAAGGCCCTTTCACTGACCCACGGGATTCCGGGCCGCCGGGTCGACGAGGTCATCGGCCTCGCCGGGCTGGGCAGTGTGGCGAAGAAGCGGGCCGGCGCCTTCTCCCTCGGCATGGGCCAGCGCCTCGGCATCGCTGCGGCGCTGCTGGGCGACCCGCAGACGGTGATGCTGGACGAGCCGGTCAACGGGCTGGACCCGGAGGGCGTGCTCTGGATCCGCAATCTGCTCAAGGGGCTCGCCGACGAGGGCCGGACGGTGTTCGTGTCCTCGCACCTGATGAGCGAGATGGCCCTGGTGGCGGACCATCTGATCGTCGTGGGGCGCGGGCGGCTGCTGGCCGACACGACCGTGGCGGACCTGATCCGCGAGGCGGGCGGCGACACGGTGAAGGTGGTGACGCAGGACCCGGCGCGGTTGCGGGACGTGCTGGCCGGGCCGGGCGTCGACGTCACCGGCCGGATCGGCTCGGAGGAGCTTCAGGTGACAGGGCTGAGCGCCAAGGAGATCGGGCTGAAGGCGGCCGAGCACGGGATCGCGCTGTTCGAGCTGACCGCGCGGACCGTGTCACTGGAGGAGGCGTTCATGGACCTGACCAGGGACGCCGTGGAGTACCACGGTTCCACGACCGGGACCGAGACCCTCGGGAGGCCCGCATGAGCACGCTCACCGCAACCGCCGAGGAACCCCGGACCACCCCTGCCCGCCCTGCCTACCGGGTGACCGGTCGGCGCGTGCTCTCCTCGGAGTGGGCCAAGCTGTGGTCCCTTCGCTCGACCTGGATCACCTTGGGCCTCGGCCTGCTGTTCCTGGTGGCCTTCGGCCTGATCTCCGCGAGCCGCTACAAGTCGGGGATCAACTCCGGGCACATGGACCGGGACTTCGCCGATTCGACGGCCGTGAGCCTGTCCCTCTTCGGTACGAACTTCGCCCAGCTGGCCCTGGGCGTGCTCGGTGTGCTGGTCACGGCGGGGGAGTACTCCACCGGCATGATCCGTTCCACGCTCGCGGCGGTGCCCCGCCGGCTGCCCGTGCTGTGGTCCAAGGCGGCCGTGTTCGGGCTGGTCGCACTGGTCGTGGGGATGATGGGCGGGTTCGTCGCCTTCCTGTTCGGCAGCGGAATCGTCTCGGGTACGCCCGCGGCCATGAGCTTCTCGCATGCGGGTGTCCTGCGGAGTCTGCTGGGCGCAGGGCTCTACCTCGGCCTGGTCGGGGGGATCGGCACTGCCCTCGGCGCGCTGATGCGGTCGGTGGCCGGCGGGATCTCGGTGCTGGTGGCTGCCCTGATGCTGATCCCGGGACTGATCTCCCTGCTGCCGAGCTCCTGGCAGGACGACATCGCCCCCTACCTGCCGTCCAACGCGGGCCAGGCGATGTTCGCCCTGACCCACGACTCCACGACCCTGTCGCCGGGCGCCGGGCTGCTGGTCTTCCTCTGCTGGACGGCGCTGGCCCTGGGCGGCGCGGCCTACCGGCTCGCGCGAACCGACGCCTGACACCCGCACCATGGACAGGTGACGCCCGTGACCACCGATGACCTCAGCGGGATGGGACCGCTGGTCGCCCGACTGTCCCGGGGCGGCCAGCGGTTGCGGCAAGCCGACCGGACACACCCCTGGGTGCTGGACACCGCGGTCGTCGTCCTGGTTTTCCTGATGTTCTGCCTGCCCGACCTCTTCCACAGCGGTGTGGACGACGGCGACGGCCCGCGCCGGTTCCGGCTCGCCTTCAACCAGCTACCCGTCGCGGGAATGCCGGCCTTCCAGGCCGGACTGGTGCTGCCCTTGTTGTGGCGGCGACGCAAACCCCTCATGGCGTTCGCCGTCATCACGGCGGTATTCGTCCTCCAGTGGTCCCTGGGCGCGGCGCTGCGCGCGGACGTCGCCCTGTTCATCGCCCTGTACAGCCTGGCCCTGCACGGGTGGCTGCGGCAGTTGCCGTGGGCCTGTGCGGCCATGGCGGGCGCCATGGCGCTGGTCGCGGTGCGCGCATCCCCGGCCGTGTCCGTGTGGGATGCGCTGTTCTTCCTGCTGAGCACGGCGACGGCGGCGCTCGCGCTCGGTCTGGTGGTGCGCATCCGCCGGGCCCAGCTCGCCGGCCTGCGGGAGCGGGCGGCCCGGCTGGAGATCGAGCGCGACCAGCGCAGCAGGCTGGCCACGGCCACCGAACGCACCCGTGTCGCCCGTGAGATGCACGACATCGTCGGCCACAACCTGTCCGTCATCATCACGCTCGCCGACGCCGGCGCCTACGCCACGGACATCGCTCCTGAACGCGGCAAGGAGGCCCTCCAGCTCATCGGCGACACCGGCCGACAGGCCCTCGGCGAGCTGCGGCGCGTGCTCGGCGTGCTGCGCGAGACCACCGAAGGCCCGCCCGGCGGTCCCGAGCTCAGCCCGCAACCCGGCCTCGCGGACATCGAAGCGCTGTGCGCCAGGGTGCGCGCCGCCGGACTGGAGGTCGTCTACCGGACCTCCGGCGATGTGGACGCCCTGGACAGCGGCGTGCAGCTGACGGCGTATCGCATCCTTCAGGAAGCCCTCACCAACACCCTGAAGCACACCGATACCGACACCGACACCAAGGTGCACCTGACGATTCTCGTCGAGGACAGCCGGGTGAACATCCAGGTCCGGGACACAGGCCCGGCCTCACCGTCCGGACCGCCGAACGAGGAAGGACATGGCCTGGTGGGGATGCGGGAGAGAGCCGCTCTGTACGGCGGAACCGTCAGTGCGGGGCCGACGGCCGGCGGAGGATGGAGCGTCGAGGCCGTCCTCGACCTGACGCCCCAGGGCGGTGACCGGTGACCACCGTGCTCATCGTGGACGATCAGCCGCTGCAACGCTACGGCTTCCACCTACTCCTGGACTCCGTCCCCGAGACCGACGTCGTCGGTGAGGCCGGCCACGGTGCCGAGGCCGTCCGCAAGACCGCCGACCTGCGTCCGGACGTCGTCCTGATGGACGTCCGGATGCCCGGCATGGACGGCATCGAGGCCACCCGCCGCATCGTCGCCGCCGGCGGACGTTCACGCGTCCTCGTGCTCACCACCTTCGACCTCGACGAGTACGTCCACGCCGCTATCCGCGCCGGTGCCAGCGGCTTCCTCCTCAAGGACGCCCGCCCCGAAGAGCTCCTCGCCGGCATCCGAGCCGTCGCCTCCGGCGACGCCGTCATCGCGCCCGCCCTCACCCGCCGCCTCCTGGATGAATTCGCCCGCTACGTCCCCGCGCACCGGGGAGACTCCGCCGTGGACCCGGGACTCGGCTCCCTCACCGACCGGGAGCGGGAGATCCTCGTCGCCGTGGGCAAGGGGTGGACCAACGGCGAGATCGCCACCCGCTTCGTCTTGTCAGAGTCCACTGTCAAGACCCACGTCGGGCGCGTCCTTGCCAAGATCGGCGCCCGCGACCGCATCCAGGCCGTGATCTTCGCCTATGACCACGGCCTCGCCCGGCCCAGCGTGGACTGAACCGAGGGCGGCCGGGCAGTCCGGCGGCGCCCGTCAGAGTGCCCCGCGGCAGCCGTGGCCGCGCAGGGTGGTGATGCGGGGCAGGCTGCCGGGCTGGTACGTCGGAGGAGGCAGGCTCGTCGGGCGGCGGCTGAGCATCGTTCAGGGGCCTGCCGTGGGAGCGGGGCCGTGCCGGAGGCGGGTGACGATGCGGCTCGCGGCGGTCTTCTGGAGCAGGCCGTAGGCGAGGACCGGCAGCAGCAGGTGGGGTTTGTCGGGCAGGGACGCGGTGATCAGGACCGCGCCGGCGCTGCTGTTGTTCATGCCGCAGGCGAGAGTCAGCGACGAGGCGGTGCCCGTCTCCAGCCGCAGGACGCGGGCGGCGGCCCGGCCGAGGGCGAAAGAGAGCAGGCAGACCAGGGCGGCCACCGCCAGGGCGGCGGCGAACAGCAGAGGGCGGGGCCTGGTGAGGACGGAGCCGAGGGCGCCGCTGGCGTTGACGTAGGTCAGCAGCAGCGAGCCGGTCAGGGCCAAGGGCGTCACCGTCAGCTGAAGGCGGTGTAGCAGGCGCGCGGGCAGGACGAGCGCGCCCAGGAGGCCCGCCGCACAGGGAAGGACCACGGCGGTGAGGGCGAGACCGCCCTCGGCCAGCCGGCCGGCGGCGGCGAGGGTATGCGCGTAGCCACCGCTGAGCAGCGGCGCCAGGGTCTGCAGCAGCAAGGGGGTGGTGAGCGGGCTGAGGAGGGTGGAGGCCAGGACGAGGCCCACCATCGTCGGCTGGTCGCCGTCACCCTTGTCGGTCCACACGGTGGCCCCGGCGGCGACGGGCATCGCCACGACGAGGATCATCGCGGTGAGCAGTCCGCTGCCGCCGTCGGTGTCAGGGGTGCGCCGTAGCAGGAACGCGACGACCGGCACTACCACCAGCGGGATCGCGAGGTGCAGCACGAGCCCGGCGAGCAGCGCCTTCGGGCGTCGCAGCAGGCGGCCCAGCGCGCGGACGGGGACCTGGAGCCCTGCCGAGAACAGCACCAGGGACAGCAAGAGCGGTGCGGTGTGCAGCGTCAGGTGCGTCGGCGTCAGCGGTAAGGGATGGGGGCGGCGCAGCCACAGGCCGGGGCCGGGCAGGAACAGAGCGAGGGCATAGGACATGACGACGACGCGGCCGAGCCGGTGCCGCAGCCAGGACGCGGCGCGGGTATGCATGGGCCCATCGTGATCAGGCCAGACCCGGCGGGCCGCGAAGGCCGCGCGGCAGTCAGGATGCGTTCAGGTGCTCACTGGCAGCGTCCTGCCCCATGACCTACGAACTCTCCGAGACTCCGGAGGCCGAACCGGGCCCGAACGCCTCCGCTCCCCCCTCCCACCGCCTGGGCTGGAACAAGGTCCCCGAGGTCACCGCCTATTTCTGGATCATCAAGGTGCTGTGCACGACGGTCGGCGAGACCGCGGCCGACCTGCTCAACGAGAAGGCCGGCCTGGGCCTGACCGGCGTGTCGGTCCTGATGAGCGCGCTGCTCGCGGTCGTCCTGGTCGTGCAGTTCCGTACGACCGTCTATCGCGCGGGCGTGTACTGGCTCGCCGTCGCCCTCATCAGCGTCGTCGGCACGCTGATCAGCGACAACCTCACCGACAACATAGGCGTGCCGCTGGAGACGACCACTGCCGTGTTCGCCGTCCTTCTCGCCGTCGTGTTCGTCGTCTGGTACCGGCGCGAGCGCACCCTCTCCATCCACAGCGTCGACACCACCAGCCGCGAGGCGTACTACTGGCTGGCCGTACTGTTCACCTTCGCCCTCGGAACGGCGGGCGGCGATCTGGTCTCCGAGCGCATGGACCTGGGCTACTGGCTCGCGGCGGTCCTGTTCGCGCTGGCCATCGCCGCCGTGGCGATCGCCCACTTCGCGCTCGGCCTGGACGCGGTGTGGAGCTTCTGGATCGCCTACATTCTCACCCGCCCGCTCGGCGCCTCGATCGGCGACTACCTCTCCCAGCCGACCGGCGACGGCGGCCTCGGGTTCGGCACCGTCGTCACCAGCGGGCTCTTCCTGACGGTCATCCTCGGCCTGGTGGTGTTCCTGATGGTGACCCGCAAGGACGTCGCGGACCCTGCGCGCGTGACGCGGCAGGCGGCCTGAACGGTTCGGAAGGCGTTCAGGAAGCGTTCAGGCGATCAGCGACAAGATCGGACACCACGGCCGGCCTCGGCGGTCGGCCCGTGTGTCGCAGGGCGCCCGTCGCGTGGAGACGGGTGCCCTTGCACACCCCCCACGAACAGGAGTGACCGCCCATGGAGAACCCTGAAGCCCTCACCGACTTAGACGCCGCCGCCCGGCAGCAGCGGGCCGCGACCACGGCCAGGTCGGTGATGAGGAAACTGCCCGAGGTCACCCTTGCCTTCTGGATCATGAAAGTCGCGGCGACGACCCTGGGCGAGACGGCCGGCGACCTCTTCGCCCAGACCCTGAAGCTCGGCTACTTCCTCACCACGATCGCCCTGTTCCTGCTCTTCGTGGTGACCCTGGTCGTTCAGTTGTGCTCCCGCCGCTACCACCCGTTCTTCTACTGGACGGTCATCCTGTCGACCAGCATGGCCGGCACCACGATGTCCGACTTCATGAACCGCGACGCCAGCACCAAGTACCTCTCGAGCGGCGCCACTTCACTGGGCTGGGGACCCCAGGGCCTCGGCCTCGGATACCCGACGGGTGCGGCGGTACTCATCTCGATCCTGGTCGTCATTTTCGCCGTCTGGAAGCTGACCGGGATGACGTTCGTCATCCGTGACATCGTCAGCTTCCGCGGGGAGGCGCTGTTCTGGTCGGCGATCCTCGTCTCCAACACCCTCGGCACCTCGATGGGCGACTTCCTGTCCGACAGTTCGGGCCTCGGCTACGCCGGCGGGGCGGCGCTGGTGACCGGTGTCCTGCTGGTGCTGGTGGCCCTGATGAGGGTGCCCGTCGTGCCGAACGTGCTGCTGTTCTGGATCGCCTTCGTGCTGACCCGCCCGCTCGGCGCGACAGCCGGCGACTTCCTGACCAAGCCGGTCGCGAAGGGCGGTCTCGACCTCGGAACGGCGGGCTCGTCGGCCGTGCTGTTGGCCGTACTGGTCGGCCTGACGGGTTACGCCCACGCTCAGGAGCGCCGCAGCCTCGCCCGGTCCGAGGCCCTGCCGCCGGAGACGGGCGACCACGACCGGCCCACCGAGCGGGCCGACTGAGCGCGAACGACGCCACGCTCGTCCGGCGTACGCGGGAGAGCGTCCTGGGCCTACCTCAGCACCTGACCGGTACATCGTGTCGAGAGAGGATGCGCCTGCCGGATTCGTCCGGCGAGGATGAGAGCGCCACCAGGAGGTGGGCCGATGTTCACGAGGCCATGTCCGGCCTGCCGGCCACGCGACCCCCGGGGGAGCAGGTCGTGAAGCCCGCCCGCACCACGTCTGCCACGTCCGAACCGTCGGACGGACCTGTCCCGAGGCTGTCGGCGTGGCGGTTCGTGTTCGTGTTCGGGGGCGTCAGTCTGCTGATGGACTTCGTCTACGAGGGCGCTCGCTCCGTCACCGGCCCACTGCTCGCCCACCTGGGCGCCTCCGCGGCCCTGGTCGGTGTGGTCACGGGGGCGGGCGAGGCCGCCGCGCTCGGACTGCGCCTGGCTTCGGGACCACTGGCCGACCGCAGCCGCCGCTTCTGGTCGTGGACGATCGCCGGATACGTGCTGACCGCGGCCACCGTCCCGGTGCTCGGCCTGACCGGAGTGCTGTGGGTGGCCTGCACCCTGGTGATCGCGGAACGCGTCGGCAAGGCCGTGCGTTCCCCGGCCAAGGACACGCTGCTCTCGCACGCCACCGCCGCCACCGGACGCGGCCGCGGCTTCGCGGTCCACGAGGCGATGGACCAGGTCGGCGCGCTTGTCGGTCCGCTCACGGTGGCCGGGGTCCTCGCCCTCACCGGCGACGACTACGTCCCGGCGCTCGGGGTGCTCGCGCTGCCCGGCGTGGCGGCCGTCGCGCTGCTGCTCTGGCTGCGTGCCAGGGTTCCCGATCCGGGCGGCTACGAGACCACCGTGGGCGCGGCGGCGTCCGGGGAGCCGCCTTCCGCCGGGTCCTGGGAGAGGAAGCTGCCGCGGGCCTTCTGGACCTACGCGGTCTTCACAGCCGCGACCCTGACCGGTTTCGCCACGTTCGGTGTGCTCTCCTACCACCTGGTCGTCCGCCACCTGATGCCGACCGCGATGGTGCCGGTGCTGTACGCGGCGGCCATGGCCGCGGACGCGGTGGCGGCGCTGGCCACGGGGTGGCTGTACGACCGGTTCGGCGCCCAGGTCCTGGTCGTCCTGCCGCTGCTGTCCGCCGCCGTTCCGGCGCTGGCCTTCACCGACGCGGTGGGGGTCGCCGTGGCGGGTGCACTGGTGTGGGGCGCCGCGGTCGGGGTTCAGGAGTCCACGCTGCGTGCCACCGTCGCCGACCTCGTACCCGTGGGCCGCCGGGCCACCGCGTACGGCGTCTTCGCCGGGATCATGGGTGCGGCCGCGCTGCTCGGCGGCGCTTTGACCGGGGTCCTGTACGAGGTCTCCGTCCCCCTTCTGATCGCCGTCGTCGCCGGCATCCAGGCCGCCGCGCTCGTTCTGCTGCGGGTCACCCGGGCCGTGCGGTCCACGCCCGTCCGCTGAGCGCCGAAGGTAGGGGCGCGTACGGGGCGTTCTCGTCACCGCGCTGCCGTGCGGCGGGGTGCCGGGGGCAGGTCCCTCAAGGTCATCCCGGACTCGAGGGGTTGGTGGGAACTGTTTGTGGGATCTACTCGGTGCGGTTGCGATTGCTCTCGGTGAGTGCGTGCTTTATGTCCGTCTTGCCGCCATATGACTCTGCGAGGATGGTTCGTATGGACGTGCGAAGCAGAAACCAGGTGCGGGTGTCCGGCCGGCCTGACGGGCCGGTGGTGATGCTGGCGCACGGGTTCGGGTGCGACCAGAACATGTGGCGGCTGGTGGTTCCGGCGCTGGAGCGCGATTACACCGTGGTGGTCTTCGATCACGTGGGGGCGGGGCGCTCGGATCTGTCGGCCTGGAGCAGGGAGCGGTACTCCAACCTGGACGGCTACGTCGAGGATGTGCTGGAGATCTGCCGCGAGCTGGACCGGGGGCCGGTCACGTTCGTGGGGCATTCGGTCAGTGCCTCGATGGGGGTGCTGGCTGCCGCTCGCGAACCGGAGCGTTTCGCGGGTCTGGTGCTGCTCACCCCCTCCCCGTGTTTCATCGACGATCCCGCAACCGGCTACCGGGGCGGGTTCAGCGCGCAGGACATCGAGGAACTCCTCCGGTCGCTGGACGCGAACTATCTCGGATGGTCCGGGGCGATGGCTCCGGTGATCATGGGCAATCCGGAGCGGCCGGAGCTGGGTGATGAACTGACCAGGAGCTTCTGCGCCACCGACCCGGAGATCGCCCGGACCTTCGCACGGGTCACGTTTCAATCCGACAACCGCGCCGACCTGGCCGGGGTGGACGTGCCCACCCTGGTGGCCCAGTGCGCCAGCGACGCCATCGCCCCGCCGGAGGTCGGCGCCTTCGTTCACGCCCAGATCTCGGGCAGCCGGCTCGTCACGCTCGACGCCACCGGGCACTGCCCCCAGCTCAGCGCCCCCGAACAGACCGCACGGGCGATCAGTGCGTTCGCGGGGTCGCTCCGGTGATGTCCGGGGACGGCGACGATTCGAGGAAGCATCCGGGGGAGCGGGCGGATGACGAGCGGGTGCTGTTCTCCGCTCTGCTGGAGGACAGCGTCGAGGATCTGTACGAGAACGCCCCGTGCGGTTACCTGTCCACCTTGATGGACGGGCAGATAGCCAAGGTCAACGCCACGCTCCTGGGTTGGCTGGGCTACGCGCGCGAGGACCTGGTGGGCCGCAAGCACTTCTCCGATCTCCTCACCGTCGGCGGGCGGCTGTACCACGAAACCCACTTCGCGCCTCTGCTGCGCATGCAGGGGGAGATCCGCGGCATCGCGCTGGAGATGAAGGCGGCCGACGGCGGCCTGCTGCCGGTGCTGGTGACGTCGACGGTCAAGACGGGCGGCGACGGCGAACCGCTGCTGATCCGCACCACCGTGTTCGACGCCCGCGACCGGCGCGCCTACGAGGAGGAACTGCTGCGCGCCCGCAAGGAGGCCGAGAGGGAACGCGAACGGCTCCAGCAACTTGCCACGACGCTCCAGGCGACGCTGCTGCCGCCCACGCTGGCGAACGTGCCGGGCCTGAACGTGTCGGCGCACTATCACATCGCCTCTGCCGACAGGGTCGGCGGCGACTTCTACGACCTGTTCCCCCTCGGTGCCGGCACCTGGGGCATGTTCCTGGGCGACGTGTGCGGCAAGGGCGCCGCCGCGGCGGCCATCACCTCCCTGGCCCGCTACACCCTGCGCGCCGCATCCGTCTACGACCCCGACCCCGTGGCGGTCCTGAGCAATCTCAACACGGTCCTGAACCACGAGTACACCGGCGACGACCCGCGGTTCTGCACCGTCGTCTTCGGCCTGCTCACCCCTGCCCGTGACGCGGGCGGCTTTCGGATCACCCTGGCGAGCGGCGGACACCCCCCGGCTCTGCTGATGCGCGCCGACGGCAGTGCCGACTTCCTGCCCACCCCGGGCGGGCAACTCGTCGGCGTCCTGTCCGACGTCCACATCGCCACCACCACTTTCCACCTCGGTCCTGGCGACACCCTGCTCCTGCACACCGATGGCCTCACGGAGGCCCACACCGCCATCCGCGGCGACCGCTACGGCGACGAGGCCCTCCTCGACTTCGGCCGCGCCCTGGCCCCCACCACCGCCCAGCACACCATCGCCGCGATCCGTGACCTCCTCGACACCCTCGGCTCCGGGGTGGACGACGACACCGCCGTCCTGGCCGTCAGCGTGCCCGGGCCCGACGCTGAAGAGCACTGGTGACGCGTGTGGCCCTGCCGCCGGCGGCGCCCTCCGGCTGACGAAGGCCCGGTCGGGTACGGTCACGCCCTTGGCGCTCCGGCAAGACGGTCTGTGTGACCACGTCGATGTCCGTCATGGTTCGCTCAGTTGCGGGGCAGCGCGGCGGTCAACACCTGGAACGCCCGTCGCGCGGCGGTGCTTTCCTGGCTGGGGTGGTGCGCCGAGCGCGGCTACGACGGCCGTATGGTCCCGGCCTGGACGAAGCGGCTGCCCCCCGGACTCCGGCACAGGGGCCCGGGCAGCCCTCGTCTGTCGAGGTACTGCTGGAACGCCGTGGGCGGCCGCGCGGGCCGCCATTCCATCGCCTCAATCGTGGTTGGCGTTACCGCGTCCAGCGGACACCCTCTCGGCGGTGGGAACCGCCGTCGTCGCTGCGGTGCGTTCGATCGTGGTCGGTATCGGTTTCCGTGTGGGTCCACCGGTCCTTGTGGCCGTCGTCCCGTCGGTCCGTACGCCCCTCATGGTCGTGCATCCAGGCGATCTGCCCGAGGACCCAGTCAAGGCGGGCGTCATCCTGGGGGTCCGCGGGCCGTACGGAATGCGAAACGAGGGCGGATCGCTCGTCCGTCGGCAAGTCGGCTGCCGATGCGGGCACCCCCGCGATGATGAGGGTGGCCGCCGTGAGCACTGCAGAGGCAGCCGTCACGGCTACTCCGGACGCAATCCTGTACCGCATGAGATTTCTCCTTGCAAGCCTCATGACCTGCGCAAACAGGCGTAGATCGAGTGCCTTGAACCAGCACTGAAGACACTACGCCCCGGTTGGTTGAATGGTGAACTACACCCCCTGTGAGGTGCACCATGCAGGGACGACGGCTCTGCCGGCACCTCTGCGCATGGTCGACGCGTACGGCGCGCTGCCGGAGGCCCGGATCACTCCGGTCGACGACTACTCCTGGGGGCACCGCCGCCGCGAAGACCACCGAAGCCCTTGACCGGCCTCCGGGCCGCGCGTGGTCAGCAGATGCGAGCGGCGAGCAGCACGGCGTCGTCGTAGCGGTCTCCTTTCACGAGCGCCTTCAGCGGTACGTCGATCAGTTTTTCGAGTGGGGGCGGGCCGGGGCTGGCGGCGACTCCTGCCTCGCGCAGGCTTGTGGTCAGCCTCTCCAGACCGATGCCGTCGCCCGGCGTCACGATGACTCCGTCGGTGAGGAAGAAGAGGGTGTCCCCCTGACTCATCAGACATCGCAAGGCAACAGCGCGCCGTTCGACGGTACTTGGCATCCGAGAGGGTCGCCCCCACAAGAAATCCGCTCCCGTGGAGACAGCGCGTGAGGGAGACCGGGATGGCTTCGACATCAACCGGTACGACTAGATGATCGATTCCAAGGGGTCAGTCGGGCGCCGCCGATGCTCGCAAACGGTGGGCTGAGTCGCGCTCCGTTGCGCAAGGCCGGGGGATGCCGGCACGCCGCCGGTTCAGCGCGGCCGCAGCCCGTCGAAGACCACCTCGAAGATCCGTTCCCGGGCCGACACGTCGGTCCCGAGGTGCTCCATCGTCGTGCTGGTGCCGACCAGCAGGGCGATCAGCTCCGGCAGGCCTAGCTCCGAGCGGACCGCCCCGGCTTGTTGCGCCCCGGCCAGTAGCTCGGCCAGTTGCGCCTGGATCACCTTGCTGGACTCCTGCAGGGCGGCGTGCGCGTCCACGCCGGCGGCGGCGAGTGCCTGGGCGAACTCGTTCTTGCCCGCGGACTGGTCGATCACCAGGCGGAAGCTGCCGAAGAAGGCGTCGGCGGGTTCGGCCTCGGTGGCCAGCTGCGCGGTCTGGGCCGCGATCGTCTCCAGCCTGCGCACCATCACCGCCTCCAGCAGGGCCTCCTTGGTCGGGAAGTGCCGGAAGAGCGTGCCGACTCCGACCCCGGCGGCTCGGGCGATCTCCTCGGTCGGCACGCCGACGCCGCGGGTGGTGAACACCTCCGTGGCAACGTCCAGCAGCCTGGCCCGGTTGCGGGCCGCGTCCGCCCGCAGCGGGCGTTTCTGAGCGCCGCTCATCCCTCCGCCCCACCCTTCCCCGCCGATGGCAGAGTCACCCTGGACAACCGGAGTCGCCAGTCCGTATCGTGCGTAACCTGAGTCGCTAGTCCGATTCTAGCGACGGATCAGGGAGGGGGTTGATCATGACTGAAACGCTGTCACCACGTGAGGTCTTCCAAGAGCTCCTCGAGGGCATCACCGCGGGGCGGTTCGCGGGGCTGGCCGAGCTCTACGCCGAGGACACCGTGGTGGAGATCGCCTTCGCGCCGGTCGGGCCGCGCCGGTTCGAGGGGCGGGCCGCACTCAAGGAGCGGTTCGCGGAGGTCTCCGAGCATTCGCCCGTGGAGCTGACCGCGACGAACGTGGTGATCCGGGAGACCGACGACCCGGAGGTGATCGTCGCCGAATGGAACTACCAGGTGCACCACCGGGTGACCGGGCGGAACTTCGAGGTCGCCAACATCCAGGTGCTGCGGGTCCGCAACGGCCTGATCGTCAGCAGCCGGGACTTCCACGACCACCTCGCCCTCATCGTGGCCGGCGGCGACCTACCGCAGCTGGTCGCGGCGCTGGACGGCAAGTAACGCGAGCGGCAGGGCCGCGGGTCGGGATTCCCCCCCAGGGGTCTCGGCCCGCGACGCGCCGGCAATGAGAACGGCGGCCGACTCCACCCGGAATACACCCGCACCGCAGAGACCTGGGAGCGACCACTCCCAGATGTCGTCGATCACGGTGAACGGCAAGGTCTACGGGGACAGTACGGCTCCACCGACCAGAGTGAACGCATCCGCCTCGGCGACACGTACTTCCACAAGGGGCCCCTCGGCCTGTCCGCGAAGACGACGGCCGGTGCGGACATGGGCTTCAACCGGGAACCCGGGGCACGCTGGACTCGTCGCCGTCTTCGTGGTCACGGGCCTGATAAGGACACGGAGACGGCGATGACACCCAAGGTTCATCGACGGACCGGCTCCGGCAGCACTTTCCTGCGGCCGGAGCCGCAGTCTTTTCGCGAAGACCGAGGTGAGGGCTCACCGTTCTCTCGCCCTGCGCGCCGCAGGGCGGCCGCCAGAATCAGCCGGAGTGCGCACGAGCCTGAGATGCGGCGCCTCAGCCGGCCCGGTGGTGCGTGGTGCGTGGTGCCATCTCGTTGCACAAACCCTCACTGTCTCGCCGGCCCCTATCCACTCGGGCTGGCAGGTGAGACAGACTTGAGTAGAAGGTTGTCAAATTTTGTCATGCGAGCTATATAGGACCTGTCGTCGACATGTGCATCCTGCCTTCAGGGAGGAGTGACCGATGATGCTCATGCGAACCGACCCCTTCCGCGAGCTGGATCGGCTCACCCAGCAGGTGTTCGGCACGGCGGCGAGGCCGGCGGCCATGCCGATGGACGCCTTCCGCGACGGCGGCACCTTCGTCGTCGAGCTCGATCTGCCAGGCGTATCGCCTGAATCGATCGACTTGGACGTCGAGCGCAATATGCTGACCGTCAAGGCGGAACGCCGCCCGAGCGCCGGTGAGAACAGCGAGGTCGTGATCGCGGAGCGGCCCACCGGGTCCTTCAGCCGCCAGCTCTTCCTCGGCGACACCCTGGACACCGACCGCATCGACGCCTCCTACGAAGCCGGCGTGCTGCGGCTGCGGATCCCGGTTGCCGAGCAGGCCAAGCCCCGCAAGATCGCCATCAGCGGCGGCGACTCACGTCAGCAGATCAGCAGTTGAGACACGGCATAGACGGGCGGGAGCCCGGTCCGGCGGCTCCCGCCGCGTGCCCACTGGCGGCGGCCAACGACTCCGGAGGACGTCATGCGCATGCACTGGAACGCGTTCATCGCCGCGGTCCAGGAACGCGGGGAATACCCCACACCGGAGGAAGCAGAGCGATCCTCCCGCGTCGTCCTGGCCCTGCTGGGCGCTCATCTGGTGGGAGAGGTGCGCGCCGAACTGGCTGCCCGGCTGCCTGAATCACTGGCGCTGCTCCTGCTCAACCCTCTCCAGGCGCATGAACCGCTCCCGCCTGAGCGGTTCATCCGGGCGACTGCGGCCTGGATCGAAGGTGCCACCGAGAAGACCGCAACATGGGACGTCAGCGCGGTGCTCAGCGTAGTGGCCGATGTCGCGGGAGAGGAGCTGATGAACCGCATCCTGCTCCAGCTCCCGCCGGGCTACGACCTGCTCTTCGGACGCCCACAGGGAACCTGACAGGGGAAGACAGTCCTGGTGGCATACACGACGCCGGGCAGGCTCTGCCTGCAGCGTGGGCTGGCAGACGCCGGGTGAAGAGACTGGACACGACGATGGGCTACAAGGCGATCTACCCGGCCGAGACCAGCGAGGCCCATCGCGCCTTCATCGCCCACCGCAGGGCCACCCGACCCGGCGATGTGTCGGACGCCAACCGAGGAGGAACGGGACGCTTTCCTCGCGCACTTCGACAAGGGCAAGGTCTCCATCGATACCTGCGCTCGTGCCTTTTCAAGCCCTTGTGTTCATGAACACGCTTGCGTTCGTTGCTCGCTCCTCCAGCGGTGCCATTATTCCAGACCGGTACCGAGTCCTACCGGCTGGCCCACACCAAAGCACAGCCTGAACGCGCTGCGGTCGGCTGACCAGAACGGAGCAACGGGCACTCACTTCCCTGACCTTGATGCGCCAGCCAAGGCCCGCTGAACCTCTGCCGCGGGGAAGGGAGTGCGCTTGCTCTGCGTAAGCAGTCGATGATGGAAGTCGTCCAGGATGATGGCGTGCGGAGCGTGACGGTCGATGATCGCGCCGATGTCGCGCGGAACGTCGGCGGGTTGGTGGCCATCGACCCATTCGCGCAGGAAGGTCCCGTGTTCGGTGCCACCACGCAGGTCGTCTGGCAGGTGGTGATGAAGCAGGTGGTTCGGTGCGTAGGAGCGGTCGTACACGAGGTGATCAGTGAGGAAGGCGCACTCTTCCGCTGAGAGTTCAAAGTCGCGGCTCAAGGCGAGTCCGAAGTCCGCGAAGTACACCAACTGGCCGTCGGTGAGCAGATTGGCGAAGTGCGTGTCGAAGTGGACCAGTCCGCGCGCGCTCATGAATTCTGTCCCCCGCAGCAACGCGTGCTCGACCCATCGATAAGGCGACTCGCCTCCCGGCTCTGGCAGGGCCCCGTCACGGGTGTCGCCGAGCCACTCGGCGAGCGTCTGTGGCACGTGCTCAAGGAAGAGCACCAGGCTGAAGGAGGACCTTCCGATGGCCTCCAGTCGACGGCGCACAGCCGGCGAGCCCTCCCAGTGCGCTACGGCCCCCTCAACACCCCCGAGCCCGTCGATAAAGTCGGCAGGGGGACTGTCAGGCAAGACCCGCCAGTGATACAGCAGCGGAAATCCTGCATACTCGTTCCTCAGTGCCCAGCCTGTCGTCATGATGTGCGCGGCCAGCTCACGCCAGGCACCGAACCCCGCCGACCCCACCCCGTACTGGTAGAAGAGAGGAAGCTCGAACAGGTTTCTGGTCGACCTTACGTGCTCCGGCTGCAACTCGATGTCTGTCAGCGGGACTCGCTTGACGAAGACGCGTATCCCTTCGACTTCCATCTCCGCCGACCTACCGCCGATACCGGAGCCGAGCCTCGGCGCGGCGGCCACCGCATCCTCAAGCCGACGGTCATTGAACAGGGACAGCCGTGTTCCCACGGCTGCGTAAGCGGACACTCGCGCGGCATGCGCTGACTCCGTCACGTCCATCGGCGGCTCCAACCTGACATCAAAACTGACTTCTGTTGATCATGCCAGGGTGGTGAACGCGACTCCCGAAGTCGCCGCCGCTCTGTCCTGCACGCACCGGACTGCGAGGAAGCACCGGCGGGGGCGCCGCTGCTCGACGCGAGAGAGCACCCGGGGCATCCGGCTGTGCACCTTGTGCGGTTGCGCCCCGGAGCTGACGCCTGCTGCGAGGCTTCGACCACATCGACGACACCGGCGGTGCTGACGACACTCCTGGCCAGACGCCGAGCAACCGGCGGCCCGGTGCCCAGAGCGGTCGGTGCCTCCGGTGATCTCAAGCACCCGCTTGAGCTGTGGCGTAGGCGCGGCCACACGCAGGCTCCTCAAGCCCGAATCGTCCAGCACAACCCGGGAATGCTTTTGGGCGGCCCCACCGCCGCTCGCCCTGACGCATGTCCATTGAGGCGAGCCATGGGCTAAGAAAGGGGATAAGTTCGTGGCTAAGCAAGCTTGCCTGCCCAAGCGGTGCCCATCAGGGCGTGATCGCATGATGAACCGGCGCTGCAGTACATGCTGCCCGGTCTCGCGTCTGGCCATCGGCGCGCTCCGCCTGACCGGGTGGGACAACATCGCCGAGGGCCTGCGTCATCGACCGCCGCTTGGTACGAGGCGCTGGAGTGGACGGCGGCACGACCTGGGCGCGCGGGCGCCCGGAACGCGCCCGCAGCCTCCGGCGCAGCCGCCCATTCGAGTCCTGCTTGCCCGCCCCTCCCGGCTCTGCCGCAGCAAACGCGTACACCTTGCTTCGCATGGCGGTGATCACGTCCAGTCGAACGTGCGAGGCCACAGCAGGAAGGCCGAAAGGAGGTTCACGACGCTGCCGCGATAGGTCTCGTGTTCACCGCGGCATTGGCGTTCGGACGTGGACTCGATCTAGGCTGCGTCGGTTCGTGCCGCTCGCGGCGGCCCATCGACGGAGAGGAAGGCCGATGACGCAGCAGGCTTCGGCGGCCCACCCGGCGCCCGGGCGGCGCCCCGAGCTGGTCCCGGAACCACATGTGGAGGCGGCCCGTATTGAGGCGGTCCGCCGCTACGACATCCTCGACACTCCGCCCGACGGCGCGTTCGACCGGGTGGCGGCGATGGCCGCCCGCCTCTTCGATGTCCCCGTGGCCACGGTCACGATCGTGGACACCGACCGCATCTGGTTCAAGGCCGCACACGGCCTGGAGGGTGTCAAGGAGATCGGCCGCGATCCGGGCCTGTGCGGCTCGGCGATCTTGCGCGATGACGCGCTGGTCATTCCCGACACCCTTCGTGATCCCGTGGCGGCGGACAATCCGCTGGTCGCCGGCGAGATGGGGGTGCGCTTCTACGCCGCCGCACCGATCATCACCCCTGACGGGCACCGGCTGGGCACGGTCAACGTCCTGGACACCAAGCCGCGTTCCATCACCGAGGACGACACCGCCACACTGGCCGATCTTGCCGCGATCGTGCTGGACGAGATGGAGCTGCGGCTGTCGGCGCTGCGCGCACTACGCAACGAGCAGGAGCGGCGGGAGGCGGAAAGGGCGGCGCGGGAACGGGCGGAGAAGGACAAGAGCGCCATCGCCGCGTTCGCCTCCACCCTCCAGCGCACCCTTCTGCCCCCGGCGCTTCCCGTGGTGCCCGGCCTGGAGCTGGCCTGCCACTACCGCACCGCCTCCGTCCATGATGTGGGCGGCGACTTCTACGACGTCTTCCCCGTCGACGGCAGCCGGTGGGCGTTCTTCCTCGGTGACGTGTGCGGCAAGGGCCCCGAGGCGGCGACCGTCACCGCACTCGCCCGCCACACCCTGCGCGTCGCGGCCCAGATCGACCCGGACCCGGTCACCGTCCTGAGCACGCTCAACACCGCCCTGCTCACCGACGTCACCGCCGGAAGCCGCTTTTGCACCGCCCTCTTCGGCCTCCTGACACCACGGGAGGACGGTGGTTTCACCGTCACCGTGGCCACCGGCGGCCACCCACCGGCCTACCACCTGCGCCCCGACGACAGCGGCGCGGTATGGGTCAAGGCGGTCCGGCCCAAGGGCGGCATGCTCATCGGAGCCTTCCCCCAGGCATCCTTCGCCCAGGCCACCTTCCTGCTGGCCCCCGGGGAGGGCCTGTTCCTCTACACCGACGGGCTGATCGAAGCCCGCACCACCCAGGACGCCATGCTCGGCGAGGACGGCCTGACCGGCTTCCTCCACCAGCGCACCGGCCCCCTCACCGCCACCGCCCTGATGGAAGACGCCGTCACGTTGCTGGCCTCAATGCCCGACGGAGCCGGCGACGACGTGGCCCTGCTGGCCCTGTCCGTGTCTGACCCCGAAACCGCACCCGACACCGGCGTCGCCGCCACCGCCCACACCACCGCCGCACCCGAACACTTCGGCCAGGAGTGATGACCGACGTGACCCACGCACTTCACCTGACCGTCCAGCACCCCCACCCCGGCCTCGCGATCGCCACGATCGTCGGGGACGTAGACATGCAGACCTCGCCCACCCTGCGCTCCGGGGCCCTGGAGATCATCCAGCAAGGACACCCGCGCCTGGTCCTGGACCTGGCACAGGTCGGCTTCTGTGACTCCGCCGGTCTCAGCGCGATCATCGGCATCTGGCACGCGGCCCAGGAAGCGGGCGGCTCGCTCAGCCTCGCCGCCGTCCCCGACCGCCTGATGCGCATGCTCAGCATGACCGGCGTCGACTCGCTCCTGCCTGTCCATGCCACAGCCACCGACGTGACCGAAAGCCCGCGCGCCTCCGCAAAGAGGTAAGCAACTTCTGGTCTGCCAGACCAGAGGCTTGTGCGCGATCCAGCGGGGCAGCCAACAGACAGTCTGGTTCTCTACACGGCAGCGGACGCCATTCGAAAGAGCTTTCGAGGGCGGATGGGTGCTGTCTGGCCAGCCGTGCGATCCTGCCGGGCACAGCGTGAATTTCTTGTGACGGTCGTGTGGGGCGGGGCGGGTTGCGTGGGGCAGACGGCGGGGGATGAGGGCCAGAAGACCGGCAACAGTGATCCGCTGTCGGCGTCGGCCGCCTATGACGGCGACTCTTCCTGTATCGGTGCCGCGCGGCACCTGGCCATCGGCTTCCTCACCGACGTGCAGGCCGTGCACGGGCTGCCGGTGTCCGAGCGGGCGATGGGCATGACGCAGCTGGTGGTCAGTGAACTGGTCACCAACGCAGTGAAGTACGCGCCTGGGCCGCTCATGCTCGATCTGCAGATCGTTGGCGGTGCGGTACAGGTGTCGGTGTGGGACAGCGACCCGGTCCTGCCGGACGTCGCTGCCAGCGACCCGCGGCGGGTGGGCCGGCACGGCCTGGAAATCACCCTCGCCGTCAGCCAGGGCTACGAAGTCCACCGCGAACCGGTCGGCAAACGCGTCACGGCTTTGATCGCTCTGGCCGACGACCCCGGCGGGAACATCGTCGGCCGCACCGCTCCCTAAAGGCCCGGTAGCGACGCCAACAGGAGGGAGCTGGGGTCCGATGGTTGGAGGCGTAGGTTCCGCTGCTTCACCGGGCCCCAGCTATGAGGCCTGGTGCCCTTGAAGGTGGCGATGACGCCGCTTCGCCGGGTGGGATGTCCTGGGGCGGACAAGCCTGCGGGCCCCGGGTACACCCGGGGCCCGCAGTGTGGCGCGTTGCCGCTTGATGGTTACCAGCGATACCAGCGGCCCTTGCGGCCGCTGGTATCCGCCGTCCGCACGACGAAGCCCAGCAGCCAGACCACCAGCACGATCACGGCGATCCACCACAGTGCCTTCAGTGCGAAACCCGCACCAAAGAGGATCAGAGCCAGTAGCAGAACCAGAAGCAGGGGAACCATAGTTATCAACCTCCGACGCTCCGGATGCCCGGTCCATCGAAGAACACACGGCCGATTTCCCTGGTTTCTCCACCGCTGATACGGACACTCGACGCACTTCTGCCACCGCAGACATCGCCCGTGCGATCCCGCCGCCAGGATCGCCGAGGGCCACAACCACGACCACACGGCGGTCCCGCCGCACGGCTGTCGACCACCAGACCGGGCTGCTGCCCTCACTCCGGCGCAGCGAGCCGTCGCCGTCCATGCACACCCTCCGGAGCTGCTGGAGACCGGAGGGCGGACACGGCGCCTGACGACCGAGACGAAGTCGGCCCTGAAGACGACGGAGTTCTTCGTCTACATCGCCTCCGTGGTCGCGGCCCTGATCGCCTCCATGGTGGTGGGCACCGAAGAGGGCCACGCCGATTACCTCCGCGCCGACCGTGCCTGGCTGTACATCGTGGTCCTCACCGTCGGCTACATGATCAGCCGAGGACTGGCCAAGTCCGGCAGCCGCGAGCCGTACGACTCCTGACACGCATAGCCACCCGACGAACAGCGAAGGCCGACACAGCGCGAGCAGTGGCCGCGAGAATCGGTGAGGCCCGGACACTCCGTCCCGAAATACCGCCGGGTTGCAAACGGGTGATCCCAGGGACCGGCATGGTCACCCGCGCGCATCTGCGCGAACATTCCCCGTGCAGTGTGGATGCTGAAATCGTTGCGGTGCCACGCCACCGCAGCAGCGCAGCAGCACCGCCTCCCGCCCGACCGTCGGGTGAGGACAGGACGCGGCGCAAAGCCGGACGGGTGACTCCCGGTAGGGCGGGGCCGGCCGTCAGTCCTTGGCGATGGCCATGCCGAGGAAGATTCCCACCAGCAGCGCGACGCTGCCGGTGGCCATCACCGCCCACGTCCCGGTCTGCGTCGCGGTGAACGTCGACGTCATCCCCGCCTGCGCCGCCGCCTGTGTGGCCAGCCCCCGCCAGGGTCGCCTCCTGCGTGGCCAGAGCCGTCTCCAGCTTCTGGACCTTGCTCTCCAGCTCAGTCTGTTCCATCGTGCGGTTCCTCTCTCACGGTGTGCTGGCCGATTCCGGCATCACCGTCCATCGCAGACGAGGGATCCGGGTCCGGAACCTTTCGGCGGCCCAAGTTTCATGGCGTGCCGTTGAGCGCGGCTGGTCGACCGTGGGTGGGCCGATGTGCAAGGACCAGTCACCGGTGTATTCGGCCCGGTCGATCCGCAGGGGTTCCAGGGCGTCGGCGTCGTGGACGTCGGCCCGGATGATGCGGCCGGTGCCCAGGTGCAGGGAGACCCAAAGCTGCCGGCCTATCCGGTTGTGACGCTCGGAGTGGGGGTTGTTGGTGTATGGAGCGTCGGCTGGCCTGGTGCGTTGTGGGTCGGTTCCCGTGGGCAGTTCGGGGTGTGAGCTGGGGTTGTGTCGTGTGCGCTGAGTGGGACCGGGCTCGTTGTAGGTAATGGTTTGGTTGGTGTTTGTGCTGGTCAGGGCTGCTCTGGCTGGTTGGCGGGCCGGGGGTTAGCGGCTGCGGGTGGGGCGTGTGGTGTTCGGCGAGGTGGTCGAGTTGTACCGCGTCGAGGGCAGGGTGATGCGTTCGGTGCCGTCGCAGATGGCGGTGATGGCTGCTTGGCGGATGAGACGAGTGAGGCTTCCGATGCGTCCGGCGGTGCGCTGGTGGAGGTAAGCAGCGTGGCGGGGGAGGGTGCCGGGTTTCTGTTGTTCGAGGTCGAGGGCGTTTTCGATGTCGGTGATGACGTCGCGGAATGGTTCGCGCCTGCCGTGGCGGGCGGGGAGGGGGCCGCAGGTGATGAGGGTGGCGCGTCCGGCGAGCTGGGCGCCGCGTGTCCCGCAGAACAGGGGGGTGTCGGTGACGCTGATGCCGGCGTAGACGAACGTGGCGGGCAGGCGTTCGGTCGCGCTGGGGCACAGGACGGCCGCCAGGATCGCCCGCGAGGCGACGTCGATGGCGATCGAACGTTCGGGGCGGGCGAGGGTGCCGTCGTCGAAGACGCATTGTGACAGGCTGGGATGGGGGGCTCTTGCAAGTCGTGGTCGTGGATGACTACACGGTGTATTGAGTCCGTCGCGTCCTGAACTTGGTTCGTAGCCGATTGAGCCCTGGTCGTCGGCAACCAACTGCCCGCTCCTGCTCTCTTCCTTGGTCGACAGATGGCTGCGGTCGAACCGCCGCAGCCATCTCTGGCCAAGGGAGAATCGTTGTTCCGCAATGCAGTTGGGGCCGTGGGCGTCGCCGGTCTTGCCGTAGCCGCCTTGCTGGGAGGGGCGGCGGGGGCGTCGGCCGTCGAGGGCGCGAGCCCGGCTTCGGGCGGCGGCCCGTCTCCGGCGGTCCGCCTGGAGTACCACGTGGCTCAGAACCTCGCCCTGGAGGCGGGCGACGACATCTCGTTCAGCCTTGAGGGAATGCCACCGGGATGGGACAAGGTCGAGGTCACCTCCCCGGCCCTGCAGGAGCCGATCACCCTCACTCCCCTGAAGAAGGGGTCGACGCAGTCGCTCCAGGTGGACGCGCCGGGAACAGACCACCGCGTCCGCTCGGGCCTGCGCGCGGGCACCTATCCGGTCACCGCGACGAGCCACGGCCGTACCGTCGCCACCGCACAACTCAAGGTCCTAGCCGAGAACACTGCGCAGATCTACCGGTTCGTCATCGGTCCCAGGAACGCGTCCCCCGGCAGCGAAACACCCGCCTCCCTCCGCCCGGGCAGTGGCGTCCGGGTGGTTCTCACCGACCTGCGGGCCGCACCAGGGGAGGACTCCCTCACCGTCACGTCGCCCATCTTCAAGGGGCCGTTGACCATCAAGACGGACAGCCCGGACAACCCCGGCTGCAAATGCGACGACCCCGGCACGGTCTACGCGGGCCACGGAGAATTGCGAGGCGACGTACCCAACGGCCGCTACACCGTGACCGTGGTCAGCCACCACGGGCAGCAGACCACGAAGCAGCACGTCACGATCGCCGGCCAGCCCGTCGTGGACGGAGGCGACCCGTCCTGGGCGGTCACCGGTGGCGTCGCGGCCACGGGGCTGGCCCTCGCCTCCGGGGGCGCGTTCGCGGTGCGGCGCCGCCGCTCACGGAAGGCTGCGCCCTCCGCGTAGCGGCGGACCGGGCGGCCGCGGACCGTCCCCCCGGGCGGGTCGAGCGGGCACCGGTGGGTGCGCGCCGAACTGTGCTCCCGCCTTCCTTGCCTTCCTCGGTTCTTCCTCCATCTTTCCTTCGCTCCCCTCCGGCCGCTTCCGGTCCGGAGGGAGTTCGTCCATGACTCAGAAAGCATTCCTTGCATACCTCACACAGAGAACTGCCCTGCTCCTGACCGGAGGGGGAAGCCTCGCCCAGGCGCAGGCCAAGGTTCAGGACGCCACACGGGCGCCCCACCTGTCCCCGGCGACGATGCCGTCCGCCGGACCGTCCGCCGGAACCTTAGCCGGACCGTGGTTCTACCGGGCCGCCAAGTTCTTCATAGACAACCGGTACGTGTACGACACCAAGAAGCCCGTCTCCGACCTGGACTTCTCCTTCGGCCGGCTCGAGCCCTCAAAAAGCGGCAAGCAGGCGCAGGACGTGGTGGGCGCGAACAAACTGCTGCGCACCCCGGGTTACCTGAACAAGGTCACGATGCTGGGCTGCCCCTCCAGCCACGACCCCGAGGACCACCCCGGTGGTGCCCCACGCAGACGGAGGCGTTGCCCGGCTTCTACCAGATCCAGGCCAAGTGCCGCGGCATGTGGGGCGGGGTCTCCGGCGGTCACTGGTTCTCCCGGGTCGACTGGAAGAAGGGAACCGGCGAGATCATCGGCAACGTCGGCGGCTACAACGGCGGCGGCAACGACGCGAACGTGGACTGGCTCACGTACAGCCCCATGCACGGCGACTGGTTCTTCCGCCTGTACGACGAGGCGAAGAACAACCACGTCCCCCAGCACGGCAGCACCTACGACCAGCCGCCGCTGCCGTACTCCATGGGCGGCGGTGAGACCTGGTCCCATGCCAAGCTGCTGGCCTCGGGCGAGTACACCGGCGACGGCAAGGGCGACCTGCTCGTGCGCTGGAGCGACAGCGAAGTCACCGACTACACCGCGGTCGGCGACAAGGGTTTTGGCACCGAACACCAGCTGGCGAAGCCGAAGAGCGCCTGGAAGGACGCCACTCTGGTGACCGCGGGCGACTTCACCGGCGGCAACAACTGGGACACCCTGGCGCGCTGGTCCGACGGACATGTCTCCCAGTTCCAGGAGACCGGCCCCGGCGGCGCCGGCAAGGAGATCCAAAATGGCTCCGGCCGGCAGCATCTGGTCCCACGACTCGGTGATGACAGCGGGCAGCTACGACTCCAACGGCTGGCCGGACGACCTGCTCGTCCGCTGGTCCGACGGCGAGACCACCATGTACACACACCGGCGCCACCTTCGGCACCGAACACATGCTCGTTCCCCCAAAGTAACCGCCCACCACCTGCCCCAACAGCCGAGGCGGATCCGGGTGACCCGCACGACCGGGCCCCCCGGATCGCCCCACCGGGTGCCACGCCCTGCCGAAGCGGAATCCGCTCGGCCGACAGAGCTGCGGCACACCCTCAAATGGACCCGGCCTCGATCTTTGGGACCGATGGGAGACGCCGCGATGAGTGAAAGGATCGTGCGTCCCGCAGCGTCGGAGGTCGCGGGGGAGCAGGCGACCACGGCGTGTAACCAGGAAGAGGCGGAGGCCAACAAGCTGGCCGAACTAGAGAAGATGGACGTGACCAGCCTGGAGTTCGACAGCAAACTATCCGATTTGCGGCGTGCCGGCTTCGAGCACGCCGCACGGGAGGAGAGCGAGGAGTTCCCCGCTGTGCTCGACGGATATACCGAGGTGGCGCGGCTCACGATGGGCACTCTGCGGACGGTGCAGAAGATGGCGCCCACGCATCCGCACCCGGCGGTGGCCGGGTCTCCTGCCACGCAGTGGATGACCGGGCTTTCGCCTCCATGGTCGACCGGGTCCGCGACGCCTTCAGCCGCACCTGAACCCTTCCCGCCTTCCCCGAGCAAGGCGTGACCGTGCCGGCCATACCGGCACCTCGCCTGCCCATTGCAGGTGGCGGCGATGCGGCTTGGCTGGGTCGCGAAGTGCAGTGTCGACGACCGCCCACAGGCTTGAGCGGCCGCTCGGGTCAGTCATTGGTCGCGCGGGTGGAGACGTCGGCGCTGTCGTCGTCTGCTGGCAGGGGAAAGAGTGCTCTTCCAGCGCCGTCGTGACGAAGAGGAATGCAACCATCAAACAGCACCTCCCGTAGATCGGAGGTCGGCCTGTGGCGCCTGGTTGGGCCGTCATCAGGATGCGGCGAGGAGGCGGGCGAGGGCAGTGGTCCCGTCAGCCGCTGTTGCGAAAGACGAGCAGATAGCGCCAGAAGAGGAGCCTGCGGATGCTGCATCCAGGCAGCAGGACCGCGGCCTCCCGACGGATCTGCAGCAGGGGAACGGTCGGCTGTCTCACCGGCGCCTTCACCCGTTCCCGACCGGTCGCAGCGGCGGCAGGGCGAAGCCTGTCCTTCAAAGCGACGGTCAGCCTGGCGACGGCGTTGACGGGCACGGCCGCCAGGCTCCAAGCCCAGTCGAGCGGGGTCTTCTCCGGATAGCAGCCCAAGATCACGAGCACGCCACCGGGTGCGAGTGCGTCACGCAGTGCGGCGACGGTGTCGAACGGCATGTGATGGATGCTGGCGAGGCACGAGATGAAGTCGTACTGCGCCTTCGGTAGTTCGACTTCGGTGACGTCCGCGTGCTGGAAGCGTGGGCTCCGGTCACCGGCTATCCGCCCCGACAGCGCGCGGGCCTCCTCGATGGCCTCCTCCGACGGGTCGATCGCATCGACCTCTATGCCCAGGTGAGCGAGCCGACGAGCGAACCGGCCGGTCCCACAGCCAACGTCCAGGGCCGCACCGCAATTCCGCGGCACCTGGCGCAAGAGCAGACGATGATAGTGGTCGTTGTGATCAAAAGGCATGGCCCGACCCTGCCACAGCGGACACGCACGGCTCGGCGCTTCCACCACCAAGAGCCAGGAAGTTACTGCGTCACACCGGTGGGGCCGGAATGCAACACGCTCCGCTGTCACCGTCGCGAACGCGGTTCCGGCAGCGGACCTGCTCAATGACCACACGAAGTCACCCGCACACGGCCTCTGCGGACACAAGCCGCACCCTCGCCTGGCACATCGCGCACCAGCCGTTCGGCCTCGTCGCGGGTGCCCGGCAGTACCAGCACGCCGAACTCGCCCTGTTCGAAGGCTATGCGGGCACCTCTCCCTCCGGTATTGCCGCAGAGGTCGCCGCCGAACGCGCCATCGCCTAGCTGGACTACGTCGAGGACCTCTACCGTGACTCGAACGACGGCCACCGCACCAGCGGCGGCGCCGCTGGCCGCGTGAACGCCGATTTCGCCCAGATCCGCCGGGAGCTGGGCGACCTGCCCGGCACCATCGCCAGTCCCGCTCGGCTGCGCATCATGCTGCAGCATCTGACGAAGACCCTTCACCAGGCGTCCTCAACGGCTGCTTCTATCAGCCCTCCACCGCTCTCTGCGCAAAGCGAGCTCAGCACACGGGCCAGCCCCTGCCGCTGCTGACCATGTGCCTGACCTCGCCGCTCCAGCGTCCACCTGCCCCGCCTGACCACCGGCCTCGCCCAGGCCCAGCGCCCGCTCGACGCCCCGGCAGGGCTGTCGCGCCTCCAGACCGCCGCGCTGCCCACCCACATCGCCGACCGCGACCACGCCATCGCAGAACTCACCGCCATGGGAAGCCCCGACGTATGAATGACCCCGCCGTACTGCGACGGCGGCACGCCCTGGAACACGCCGGCATTCCCGTACGGCAGGGCACCGACCACGCTGTCGTGCACGCCTTCGAGCGGATCGTGACCGGCAACCCCGAACACACAAGCGGCGCCCTGACTATCTCCACGCTAAAGCCGTCATGGCCAGGACCCGGCCGTGGAGGAACCACTGCTCGCCGCGGCCCGTGAGGCAAGCAACCAGGGGTACCTGCTGGTCGCCCGGCGCCCCGACGGCACCCCCCTCCTGGACGCCCTCACGGCGCAGATCCACCAGCTCGTCACCGGCCCGGTGACCACTGCCCAAGCGCAGGCCGCCGCCGGCACCCTGGCCCGGTACGAACCAGGAGCTCCGACCGCTTCTCGCGTCCAGGACGATGACAGCGACGTGGAGCCGGCCATGCTCCGTCTGCCCAACCACAGGCCCGGCCCCGCCGCGGGGGCCCCTATGTCCTTGGTCAAGGGAAACGGGGGTGCGTCGGGTCGGCGACCTGGGCAGCATGGCGGGGTGAGTGACCTTCTGTGGGATGACGTGAAGTGCTTCTTCGACCTTGACGTGATGGGGTCGTTGCCGGACGTGCGTGTCCCGAATGCCTTGGTGGAGGACTGGCAGGCGGTCCTCGACCTTGTCGCTGAGAAGGGCTGGAAGTACCAGTACTCCGAGGGAGAGACGGTGCTTCCGTTGCCCCGGGCGGGGGCCGTGCTGTCCCGTGCGGCGGATGCCGAGTGCCCGGACCTGCGGGTCTGGCCGACCGCCGATGTGCTGGCGATCTTCCGTTTCCATGCCGACGACGAAGTCGACTTCGACGTCGACCTGCGGGAGTTGCAGGGCCAGGATCGACTTGATGTGCTCTGCGGCTTCCTTCGGGAGATCGGGCGGCGGTTGGGCAAGCCGGTACTGATGGACCCGGAGGGCGAGTACGGCCATCCGGTGCTCGGCTTCGACGTCGAGGCTGATCGAGTCGTTCTCCTTGCAGACCCGCTGGTCAGGTGACTGGGGCTGACGGCCGCGGTTCGTAGAAGGTGCCGTCTCGGAGCATGGCGAAGAGGACGTCGGCTCGGCGTCTGGCGAGGCAGAGCAGGGCCTGGGTGTGGTGCTTGCCCTGGGCGATCTTCTTGTCGTAGTAGGCCCGGGAGGCCGGGTCACCGAGCGCCGCGAACGCCGATAGGAAGAAGGCCCGCTTGAGCTGCTTGTTTCCTCTCCGGGAAGGCTGTTCGCCGCGGATCGATGAGCCCGAACTCCGGGTCGTCGGGGCGAGACCCGCGTAGGCGGCCAGGTGCCCGGCGGTCGGGAAGGTGCTGCCGTCGCCGACCTCGATCAGGATGCGTGCTCCGCTCCTGACGCCGACTCCCGGCATCGACGTCAGGACCTTGGAAAGAGGGTGTGCCTCCAGCAGTTCCTCGATCCGCCCGGCCAGCAGCTTGCGCTGGTCGAGCACGGCCGTCAGCGACGCGGCGAGGCTCGGGACGATCAGCGAGGCCGCCTCGGTGCCGGGAACGGTAACGGTCTGCTCGTCCAGGGCGGCGAAGATGTCCTCGACCAAGCGCTCGGCCATCCGCGGTGCCTTCGGCCGCAGCAGGGTGACCAGCCGCCGCCGTCCAGCCTTGCGTATCTGGGCCGGTGACCCGAACCGTTCCAGCAGCGTGAGGACGGCCGGGTGCTGCAACCGAGGCCCCAGGACCCGCTCCGACGACGGATGAATCTGGGTCAGCAGGCCGTGCAGCCTGTTTTTGGCGACCCGGGTGGCCTCGCCGGCCAGGTCGTCGTCGAAGCCCACGATCATCTCCAGCTCGGCGATCATCTCCAGCTCGGCGATCGTCTCGTCCTCGCCATCGATTGCCCGCAGCGTGTGGGGCATCGCGCGGGCTGCGTCGGCGATGATGAACGCGTCCCTCGCGTGGCCTCGCCCGGGTAGAGGTCGGCGATCCGCCGCATCGTCAGCCCGGGCAGGTAGGCGACCGGGCAGCCGATGTCGCGTGCGACCGCGAGCGGTAGGGCGCCGATCGAGGCCGGCTGGTCGACCACGACGAGCACCGTTCCGTGCTTGGCCTGGAGTTTCGCGAGAAGCTCGCGGAGCTTGGGTTCGGTGTTGGGCAGGCGCTTGTCGAACGCCTTCTTCCCGGCTGGGGTGACGGCGGTGGCGTGGTGTTCGCCCTTGCCGACGTCCCGCTGGAACCGGAGGCCGTGTGGACGGAAGTCGACACGGCCATGGGTATCGAACGCGATCCTGTAACCGAGGAGGTCAGCCGCGTGCTTCACCCGCAGGTACGGATGGTCCGGACCAACCCCTACCCGGTGCAGGCCGCCAACTGGGAGGCGTGGGCTCAGAGTTTCACCGGCTCCGCTGCGCTGCCGAACCGGATAAGCGAGAAAACCCGGCAGCGCCTCCAGTGGTTCGTCGGGACTGTGCAGGCGAACGGGACGGCGGAGGAGACGCCGTCGCGCAGCGACTTGCCGGATGCCACCGGCACTCCGCACGAGCCGCGTGCGAACACCTCCTGGCCATCGGCGCACAGCCCGGACGGCATGGACAGCAGGCAGGACGACGCACTCTCCATGGAGGAGCCGAGGACTGCGCTCGAAGACCCGGACCTGCTCCGAAGAGTGCAGCAGCAGGCGCAGGCCCAAGTCCTGGCACGCGAGGAACGGGCCGCAGCCGCAGCCAGGGAACGCCGGCAGGCGGATGCGGGACCGGGCGGCCTCGCAGGGACACACTCCCCGGTCCTCGGGAACCTGGCATGACACAGAGCGACAAGCACACGGACAGGACCAGAACGCGGCCCGGCAGTACCCCAGCCGCTGACCAACTGAGGGCGGTCATCCAGACGGTAGCCATGCCGGGAAGCTTCAGGGGGTGACGTGCACGCTGTCGAGGCGCCGGTGCATATCGCCTCGGAAGCCTCCAACACCTCCAAGTCCGACAGCGGCCCCGCGGACCGGAAGCCGACCAACCACGCCTTCTGGTGCGTCTACGCCAAGGACTACACCCACATCAAGTCCGTCTGGAAACTGACCACCACCGACGCGGAGAAGACGGCACTGTCGTCCATGCTCGACACCTGCACCGACTGACTTTCGCCGTACTCCAGACTCCCGTCGGTCAGACACATCCGGTGTCGGTGGGGACGGTAGGGCTGGCTGTTGCACCACAGGCGGTACGGTTCCGCGCCTCAGGGGCGCTGACGGATGTCGTGGCACAGTGCAGCCGGGCCCGGGGCAGCCCCGGGCCCGGCTATATGCTCTGCGGCGGCCGTCGGTCTCACATCGCCTCTCGCCGGAGCAAGCGCCCCCCGTTAAGGGGGGCCGTCATTGGCTCACCTTGACGCTGCCTTGAAGATCTTCATGCGATAGAACGGAGATCCGATCGTCTTACTACAGGGCGACTGAGCACTGGGGGGAACGTGTGGGGCTGTCACCGGACCTGAAACTGATCGTGGAGGGTATGGTCAAGGCGTCCATGACCATGGTGGACAAGGTCATGGTCGGCACCCGGGACACCGCCATCGCCCTCTTCCACGAGCTCGATCGGCAGCACGGCATGGCAGGTGACGACGACGCGGGAAGCGCATTCGCAAAGGTCTACAAGCCTGCGGCGGCCACGACGCTCGACCAGATCGGCTTCAGTGCCTACGTGATGGGCGAGACAGGCAAGGGGCTGATGCGTACCTGCCGGGAGCTCATGGCGCAGGAAAGCAGCATCGCCTCCGCGATCCTCGGCAAGCAGGTGGACCTGACCTACACCATGGGCAACCCCGCAGCGGACTGCTCGGAAAGTTTTCTGGGGCTGGGGCAGGACCTGCCGGAGGTCGTCGGCGACACCGCGTGGTACGAGCAGTACGCGCCGGCAGGGCTGAGTGACCGATTCCGCGGCTCCCCGGAGAAGCTACGGGATGTGGCGGGTACCTGGCAGCGCGGTGCGCAGCTGATCGCTCGCTTCGTCGAGGACGCGCAGGTCTGTGCGCACACCGCGGACAAGGCCCACTCCGGGGAGGCCGCCGACACGTTCCGCAGCTACTTCAAAGGCTTCGTCGGCTTTGCCGCCCCGCCCGAGCAGGCTCATCCGCACGAGCCGCTGGTCGCCAATCTCGTGGCCGCCTGCACTCAGCTCGCCAAGGCGTGCGAACGGTACGCCGATCACGTGGAGGCGGCCAACAGGCAGATCACCGAAGACCGGGTGGATCCCTTCCACGTGGACATGCCGTGGGACTCGCCGATGTTCGGCGGCAACGGTAACGACGGCGGCCTCCTCGACGCCGTCCTCGACGATCCGTACATCCACCGCCTCGGCGACGTGGCTCACTCCCTCGACGCATCGCAGAAGGGCGTCAAGCTCCCGGGCGGCTCCAGCGATCGCCCCGGCCTTCCTGGCCTGCCGCTGCTCCCGCTCCCCGAACCCGTGCCCGTCCCGGTCCCGCTGATGCTCGCGTCGTACAGGGGCGCTCTACCGGGCGTCATACCGGCTGTCTACCGCGACCCTGACCCCAATCTCGCCTTCAGTGCTCCCCTTCCTCCGGAGCCGGGAACCACCCGGTTGCTCGGCGTCGGCGAGCGGCAGGAGTTCGAGACGTGGGTGAACACGTTGCGCCCCATGGGCTTCGGTGGGCAGGGCACCAACCCGGCCGATCCCGCCAACGCCTATCAGCTGCGGACCGCGGGCTACCCCGAGCGGCTCATACCGCTGCCCGCCGATGCCCGTAAGGGCGCCATCGCGGCCGACGGGATGCGGCCGGCCGACGGATACATGATCGACGCCAAGTACGTGAAGGACACCGACGACGAGTGCAAGAAGAACTCGTGGCGTACTCCAGATACGTTCCTACTCGAAGACAAGTACGACAAAAACGGCAAAAAGAAGTGGAGTAAGAAAGACATCCTCATCGGCAAGGACGAGGACGGGCTCGACGACTACCGGCAGGCGATGACGCAGCACGAGCAGATCCGTGGCCTGGAGATCATCACCAACGACAACGACGCCGCCTACTGGCAGACACTCATGGCGGCCCAGAACGTCAAGGGCACCGCCCGCTACGTGCCCTAGGCCCGACAACCGAGGACGCCTCGCGCTGTGGACATCGACGAATACCGAACGACCTACCTGCTCTACGCACCCGCCAAGAAGCCCGCCGGCTGGAACCTCGACCTGCCCGCGTTCGGCACCGCACTCAACGCCGCTTTCGCCGACGTCCGCTACGAAACACGACAGGGCAGGCAGTTGCGCTTGTCCTTCTGGGCCGTGACGGAGGACGGGATCGAGTTCACCGGCTTCGCCAGCAACGAAGGCAGGGACACGGTCGTCCTCACGGACAACACCGCTGACGAAGCGGCCCTCTTCATCACCTGGCTCCGTGACTCACTGTGCCCCGCACCGGATCTGACCCGCTTCAGCTCCGAGATCGCCGTGGAACGCGGAATCGAGACGGACTGGCGCATGCCGGCGGTCGGAGACACGGCAGACATCGCCGAGGAACTGAAGCACCACCTCCGGACCGTCATCAGCTGACGGCGACGGCGACGGCGACATGCTCACAGCCATACCCAGAACCCCCGGGTCCGACGATCTTAGGAATGACTGTCTCAGACCCACGCTTGGAAGCGGCAGCTGGCGCAACAGGCTGAGCGTGCTCCGCGGCTGGCGCAGGAAACCAGGGGACCGGCGGCCGCCTACGCGCCTTTGTCGCACCGGGCGTCCGGCTATGCGCTTTCGAACGCAAGGCCAGACAGGATGTCGGCGGCCGGACAGGGAGCGACGGCACCGGAACCGGCGCGAAAGGTGTGCGACGGCGCCTCGTTCGTGCAGGAGTGGGTGCTCAACGGCCGGCCTGTCGGCGCCAGCATGTTCGACCTGCGCGTGGTCGGAACAATCGCCAAGAACAGCCGCACCATCGACTACCAGTACTACTACACGGATTTCGAAGCAACCGGTAGGACAGGGGCACTGGCCATGCCCATCACCACCAAGGGCACAACCCCGAAGACCTGGCCATCCGGCGCGCACTTCACCCACGGTGGCAACATGCCCGGCACCAAGACGTGGACGCAGCTGAAAGCACTGCGCACCTTCCACCACACGATGAACGCCAAGCCCGGTCAGGGCAAAGGTCGCTCGGATGTGTTGGCCGCGGTCTACGAGCCGACGGTCAGTTTCAAACCGCCGGCTCCCTGGCAGCTGAGCGGGAGCACAGGCGGCAAGCTGTTCATGCTCGCACCAGTGTGGGACGCGGCGTCCTACCTGCCCGACTCCACCGGCGGTGGTAACCCGAGGAAGAGGGGCGCGGCATCCTTCGCCTACTACGCGTCGCTGACCCTCAGTGCGAAGCCGGGAGCGGAAGAACGCGCCGAAGCTCAGCACATCAAGACGGCCTTCAAGCACCCGGCGGACACGAGACCGTACATGTCGGCCAAGAAGGTGCCCGGTCAGACCGTTAAAGCCCCCCTGCACCGGACCGTGAGCGCGAAACGGAACGAGGACAACCGCAAAGCGGCGAAGAAGCAGTGCAGGCGCTACTGGGGCGACGGTTACACCCACGGCGGGACGCGGGACTGCGACGAATACCCGTTCGCCGGTACCTATGAAGGCGCTGCGGAACACGACTACGACCCCGAGGTACGGAAGTTCAACTTTTCCGTGAAGCCCATCGCCAAAGAGGACAACCAGGCCGGTGGCCTGATCCTGAAGAGCTTCTACAACAAGAACCGCATCCTCGACGGCCTGGACGACGGCTTCACCCTCGAGATCATCGGCTGACCTTCGTCGCGGCTGGAGCGGCCCGCCTCTCCCGCCGCGACGCTGGACTACGAAGCTGCCGGCCAGAACTGCACGAGATAGCGCTCCACTCCCTCGATGCTCTCCTCGCTCTCGGCCAAAGCCCTGACCGCAGCCCGCCCCGAGGAACTGATACGAACGCGCCACGACCCGCCCTGGTCCGCGAGCGTGATCAGCTCATCGAGCCGGCCCACACTCATCGACCAGATCGCGACCTGGCCGCTGACCGACTCGAAGTCCGCCTCCGCCTGCTGCTCCCAGCCGGCCGGATCCTGCGCCGGCGCAGGCCCGTCCCAGACTTCGACCGTGACGGAAGCGGTGTGGGTGTGCCCAGCGCTGGTGATGTCCAGGCGCCCCGGGTGCGTGCTCAGGAACGAGCCGAAGTCGAAGTCGTCAGGGAACAGCAGATCAAGGAAAGCGTCGTCGGATTCCTGCAGCCCGAACGCATAGTCACTCACGAACACGTCAACGTGCTGCTCACGGACAAGCTGTGCCACGAGATTCCCCCAGAGGGCGCAGACGACTGGTCATCACCTGCGATCGTAGGCTCACACCCGAATGGTCTTGCGTGCTTCCTAGGGGCTGTCCCGTAACTACCGTTCGTCGTCTGTGCCAGCAGACTCTTGGATGCGTCGCCTGGCGGTTTGAGGGGCGGCACGCAGCAGGCTGCTCAGCCTTGCGGCTCCTGCGGCTTGACGTCGAGCTCACGCAGACTTTGGTCCTTGAGCTCGGTGCGGGCCTCCGTGCGGTGGCCACGGGCGATGTAGTCCCGCACGATCGCCTCGATCGCGTCCTGGGGCGAGCCGATCCCCGCCAGGACCATCACTTCCACTACGAGTTCGGCGTCGAGACTGATATTGACCTTGGCCACCGTGCCCCCCATCGCGTCGCAGCTGCACTTTAGCTGCTCATGGTTCCGTAGCATGCGCTCAAGATTCGATCTCAGGAAGGCCCCGAGTGGGATGATCTTGCCGTGGCTGGTGTGATCACGGCGTCGGAGCCCTCCTGGATAACCCCGTTCACCGGGCTGAGTCCGCGTCAGTTCGGCATGCTGATCACCGCGCTGCGGCGTGAGGGCGCGGACCCGGTCCGCAAGGGCCGACCATGGAGCCTGCCGCTGGAGGACAGGGTTCTACTGGTCGCCGCGTACTGGCGCACGAACCTGACCCTGCGGCAGCTCGCCCCGCTGTTCGGCATCTCGAAGTCGGCCGCCGACGGCGTCGTCGACCATCTTGGACCGTTGCTGGCGCTACAGCCCCGCAAACGGTTCCGCAAGGACACCGTGCTGATCGTGGACGGCACCCTCGTGCCTACGCGTGACCACACCGTCGCCGAGCAGTCGAAGTACTACCGGTATTCGACCAATCACCAAGTCGTCATCGACGCCGACACCCGGCTCGTCGTCGCTGTCGGCCGGCCCGTGCCCGGCAACCGCAACGACTGCAAGGCATGGGAACTGTCCGGTGCGAAAGACGCCATCGGCAGGACGACAGTGATCGCGGACGGCGGCTACCGGGGCACCGGCCTGGTCATCCCGCACCGCCGCGAGCCCGGCCAGGCCGAACTCCCGGCCTGGAAGGAGGAGCACAACGCTTCCCACCGCAAGGTCCGCGCCCGTGTCGAGCACACCTTCGCCCGCATGAAGACCTGGAAGATCCCTCGTGACTGCCACCTCAAAGGCGACGGCGTCCATCACGCGATGCTCGGCATAGCTCGCCTGCACAACCTCACCGTGACCGGATGACCAAGACATGACGCTGGTCAACCGGCATGCCATAGATCATTTACGGGACAGCCCTTAGGCCGGCACTGGCTTCGTCGGGGTTCGGTGAGCAGCCACCAGCCCGGCTCCGACCGCAACCGCTGCAAAAACACCCCACAGCGGACGCCCCCAGCAGCCCGGACCGCACCGTCACCGGGAGGCCAGCCACTGAGTGCACCGATGCCGCGCACCGATGCCGCGGTACACACCGACGATGCCCGGCATGCACTCCACCGGGTGGTGCCTACCGGCGGCCGGAGGCTGGCCCATCCGGCTCCGACACCATCCCTTCGAGCGTTTGATCGTCCTCGTCCGCCCGGGCATGCCGGAGGCGATGTGCTGCAAGAACGGCTTGTAGGAGGTGGCCGCCGATCGATGCGGTCCGGCCGGGCGCATCGTCACCAGCAGGTCGGCGACCGCGACGCCGCTGCGGGCGTGGAACTCGTAGAACGTGCTGACCGCGGCGAGCTTGCGGTTCACGCTGGAGGCCGTGGTGCTCGACCGTCGGCAGCACCGCCACCGTCCCGTTCCGGGGCCGGCGGCGGCAACCGCAGCAGGCCACGAAGGAGGCCACTGCCTCCAAGTCCACTGCTCCGCACGCGACTACGAACGCCTTCCGCAGCACGCCGAAGCTCACCTGAACTGGGCACTCAGCACCCTGATGACCAGGCGCATGACCCGGAAGAAGCCCACCGCTGGCTGGTCAAAGAAGCCGGATCCCTCGGCCTGAACCGCGCGGCATCGTCATCTGCGGCTGTATCCGGCCCACCGGGGTCCGCCAGCCAACTTCAGCACTTCTTCCACTGCTTCGGTGAAGGAGTCTGTTGCGTCAGCCGTATTGGACATCGCTGCAGCCGCACCTGCTGTCAGGCGCCTGTGCAATCCGGGTTCGGCTGTGGCCAATCGTCGTGAGAGCCACTTGCCGCCGCCGAGCCAGTGCCCACCCATCAGGAGGGCCAGTTCTGATGCGCGCTGCAGCAGGTCGGCCACGAGGTAAGTACGCTCCAGCGGGTCGGTGCAGCCGCGAAGATCGTCCAAGGTGTCGGTGAGCACGTACCGCCGGTCTTCCAGTTCTGTCGCTGATGCGGGAGGAGGCCCCGCTGCCAACCGTTCCCGGGATTCTGCCTGCAGCGCAGCTCCGAGCCCGTCCACATCGCCCAGCAACATTCCTTCCGCACACATGGCCAGCAACGGAGATTTACGGGCCGCCGTCTCCCGCTCGGCGAAGAGACGCCAGTCGGCCTCAGTCTGGACGAACAGCTCCACCGGCCAACCTTCATGCATCAGGCTCTCTCGGAAGGGAGCAGGCGGGCCAGCCAACAGCATCACGATGTCCAGATCGGAGGTGTGGGTGCGGCGGTCTGTCAGGACGCTGCCAGCCAGGAAGGCAGCCCGGGCTTCAGGGAATCGGTTCCGCACCAGTTCCCTGGCGACCTTCACTTGATCCATTGCCCCAGTGTGACGGCTACGCAGGATGCAGTGCAGGCACAGCCGGTCATCCACCGGCTTCGGTCCGAGTCCCTTCTCTGACCAGGGCGGCAACAGCGGCTCGATCAGCGCCCACAACTCATCGTCCACGATCCACGGCCGAGTCCTCGCATCCTTCCAAACGGCTGAATCCAGACTGGTCACGCCTGACCGGCGCACCTCAACAAGATCGTGTTACGAGCTCATATGGAAGGAAAACAGGCAGGTGCTGCTGATGACCGAGCGGAAGCCGCCGACTGGCTCACCGCCACGGCGGCCGGGGAGATCTGACCGTCCGCACACGCCACGGACCCCGGGCGATCAGCCATGACGTCCCCGGGGCCACCGCCCCTTTGCGAGCGCAGGGGACGCGGTCGACGCATATGACGGGTGGCCTCCTTCTCTATCGTGGCTGGAGGTGACCGTGGCGGCTCAGCAGGCGTGTGAAGAAGTCGGTGAGCATGGCTCCCCGGCCGCGTGGTTGCGTAGCTCGTGACCGCCGATGCGGTAGACGTCGTAAGCCTGCAGCGTGAGCTGGCGGTCCTCAGCCACCATCGAGGCGTAGCGGCCAGGATCGGCCAGCCAGACGGTGCCAGGCCGCTGCATCGTCAGGGCGTCGACCTGACGAGCGTAGTGCTGGATGCCTCGACCTCGATGACAGCCCGGGCGCGCTGATTCATCAGCAGCAGGAAATCCATCCGCTGGCGGGTAAGGCGGCTGACACCGTCCAACTCGCTCACACTGTACGGGGTCGTAGTTGAGGTAGACCTGAGGGATGAGCGCCGGGAGGTCGAAGCCGAGCTTGGTGTAGGTGTCGAACACCAGGTGTCCTGTCCCAGATATCTGTGGGCAGGGCGGGGCTCTGATCTGCGGTGCCTACGGTTGAGTGGGACAGGTTGGCGGTCGGTGTCCCGCTCAACCGTAGGCAGCGTGATGTTCACCGGCGGAGCCAGGCCAGTAGGCGCCGTGTAGTCGGTCGCGACGTGCTGGCTGTCGTGGCTGGGGGAGCCGACTTCGCTCTCCTGACTTGTTGGGCGAGTCGGTACTCGTCGGCATCACGGATGAGGGGTCTGCTGCACGATCGGGTGACATCTGAACTGGCTTGCCCTGAGGGGCGGGTGGGAAGGATGTCGCTGTGCCCAAGCCCTATCCGGAAGAGTT
>NZ_JBITZL010000020.1:0-35136 GCF_044546845.1 Streptomyces sp. NPDC053076
CGACCAACCTCACGAAGCTTTCGAGCAAGCAACCAAACCATCTCTTTTCGATCCAAGGCCACGATGGAACTCAGCCAAGGATCGAAAACAGGCTCAGGTGAGTGTGGCGGCCGGCTTTCCTCACCGGCCGCCACACTCGCTCGCCCCGCGCATCCGACGGACGCGTACGCCCCCTGCAGGAGGGTGCGTCAGGCCGCGGCGTGTGACGGTGCAGCCGGTGACCACCTCCGAGGTTTACCGGACCTCAACCCCGGCGTGGAGTACGGCGTACGAGACCTTCGTAAGGTATCGACTCGCCACGCGCCAACGGCGCCAACATGCGCTCGGGTTCCGGCACCGGATGCTCCGTCAACGGACTGGCCGCGCGGGGCGACGTGCTGGACTACCACTGCCACGCCTGGGGTGCCTGGCAGGGTGAGCGGCGTTACGCCTGGACCTTAGCTGCCGTACGGGACCCAGGCACGGCCGCCTGCGTCGTTCGTGCCGTACCAGTAGCGCGGCACTCCCTTGAGGCTGGTGGTGTGGAACGGGCGGCCGTGGTCGTCGATGCGGATCGTGCCGGTACGGCCCTGGGAGGACCAGTCGAGCTCGAGGTACCAGCGGGCGTCGTAGCTCTGTGTCGTCGCGTCGACCAGCAGCACCTCCGGGTCCTCGGCGGAGACGCGGTACGGGAAGTGCACGGCCGGGATGGTGTGTTCGCTGTCGGCGCCATCCTTCGGCCGGGCGATGGGGCGGTCGATGTCAAGGTTCACGGTGAAGCTACGGGGCGTGAGTTCACCACCGCAACCCTGGTCCATGGCGTACGCGTTCCCCGCGGCCGGGTTGCCGCGGCCGGCGATGCGCACGCGGAGCGCCTCCAGGACCACGGCCGTGGACGACCGTCCCTGCACCGAGATCTGCACCATCGTCTGCCGCCCGTGTACCGCGCCCTGTGTCGCCGCCCACGCCCCGGCGTCCTGCTGCACCGGCGGCGGAGGCACCTGCGCGGGCGGCTTGTCGATGAGGTAGTCGTGGCCGCAGCCCATGTTCCAGACCTGGGAGTCGGCGCTCCAGGTGAGGGGCAGGGGCAGCTCGTCGGCCGGCTTCGCGACCGAGGTGGGACCGCTGCCGGTGGCGGACGGGGCGGGGGCCTTCTGCCGGGGGCTGGGTGACCCGGAGCTCCGGGAAGGGGAGGGGGAGGGGGAGGCGGGGGCCGACGGTTTCGCCGAGCGGTGGGCTGCACCGGGGGCGGTCGTCCGCGGGGCCGCGGAGCGGGAGACGTCCGCCTCGGAGGAGCGGTCGTCCGGCAGAACGGACGTGATGCCCAGAGTGGCGAGCAGCGCGCAGGCGACGGCGGTGGCCGCCAGGATCCCTCGGCGGCGGTACCAGGGGCAGGGAGCGGGAGAAGGCGCAGGCTTGTCCGGGTCGGGATCGTCCGCGGACTGCCTCGCGGAACCGCTCTCCTCGATGAGTGCCTCGTTCGCGGCCGGTGTTGGCGCCGGAACCGCCGCCTCCGCCGTCTCTGCTGCGTCCGCCGTCTCCGCCGTCTCCGCCGTCTTCGCCGCCTCCGCCGAACCGGCCGTACGCACCCGCTGCCGAGCCGCCACCGCCGACAGCCACAGCCGGTGCAGCTCGAGCCGTTCCTCCGGTGTCGCCTGGCAGAAGGCCGCGAGCCGCTCCACGGGCGCGAAGTCCTGCGGCACCGCCTCACCCGCGCAGTACCGGTGCAGCGTGGAGGTGTTCATGCTGAGGCGGCGGGCCAGGGAGCCGTAGCTCCGGTCCGTGCGGTCCTTCAGTCGGCGCAGCAGCGCCGCGAACTCCTCGACGTCGTTTCGAATCGACACCGTTCCCCCGTCGTCCGCCCGCGATCCCGTGTCCCAGGCACACATATACCTGCACGTCAGATGGGCTGGGATGGTTCCACCGTCGCCAAAAGGACGGCAGTCGTTGCACCGGACTCCGGTGACCGGCGATGCTCTTGGTGTCGCACCGACCAGGGCCGCACCGACCAGGGCCGCACCGGCCAAGTGGCGTCGGGCGACGTCCGAGACGCATGCATGGCACTCATGCACTCACCGCACTCATGCATTCACCGTACTCATTCACGGGGGACACCCATGCCCAAGCGCACCAGATCAGGCGCGCTCCTCGCAGTCGCCGTCACGGGACTGACCGCGGCGGTCACGGGACCGGCCACCGCCGCTCCGAAGGCGCCCGGCTTCCTCACGGCCGCGGACCTGCCACCGCACCCCACCTCCTCCTGGACAGCCGGCAAGGTCACCGCCGGTGTACCGGAGGAGACGGACGGGGACACCTGCCTGCGGGCGCTGCCGGGCCGAAAATCCGCTTGGCACCGTGACTTCCGCACCGACCTCGACACGAATGCCCGGCAGGTCACCGTGGCCCTGCCCGACACCCGTTCGGCGAAGCGGCTGACCTCGTGGCTGAACAAGGACATCAAGTCCTGCGCGGTCCGCATCGAGCAGCACGACCCGGACACCGAGGCCACCGGCAAGGACTACGGGAGGCTGCCCGTCGAGGAGGGCGCCCACGTCTACGGCGTCCACACCGAGACCTCCTGGGGCGCGAGCGACATCCGTCTGCTGTCGGTCGGCCGGGACGGCCGCACCGTCACGGTCGTGCACTGGGCTCGGCTCGGCGGCTTCGACGCCGCTCCGGTGAAGGCATTCAAGAAGACGACCACCAAGGCCGTGAACAAGCTGCGCTGACGGAGCCGAGCAGGGCCGCCCTCCCGTGACGGGGGTCGGGAGGGCGGCCCGACACCGACGACCCCAGCGCAGCACGACCATTCGATCACTCGATCACTCGATCACTCGAAAACGGAGAACAGAACATGAACAGCAAGACCCGCACCGTCCTTGCCGCCGGCGTCCTCGCCGTCGCCCTTGGCTTCGGTGCCACCGTCCAGGCGTCCGCCGGGACCCCGCGCAGCGTCAGCGGCAAGCCGTCCGACAACATCACCCGCATCGCCGACTTCTACGGCGCCTACATCGACGCGGTGACCGACGAGGACAGCGGCGGTCTCGGGGAGGCCCTGCGCAGCCACTACCTCACCGCCGGCTTTCAGAAGGAACTGAACGCCTGGGAGGAGAAGAACCACGCCAACGGTGTCCTGCGCGCCCAGAACGTGCCCCTCGCCTGGAAGGTCACCGACAACGGCACCGCCGACTACACCGAGGCCGTGATCACCCTCACCTGGAGCAGGTCCAGCACGACCAAGCTGATCGTCGACATGACCCGCGGCAGCCACAAGATCTTCCACATCGGTGAGAAGGACATCGACGGGAAGTAACGCTGGGCAGTTCGCCTGGATCGGGCGGTAGTCGGTCCGGGAGTGCGGTCAACCGATGCGCGGGGGGCGCGGATCGGTCGAACGCACCCCCGGACCGGACGCCGAAGCGGGGCGGCCGCCGGAGAGATGACCGTGGGGCGACGATGACGGCACGGGGCAGAGCGCCCCTTCGTCCGCGTCCGGCGCGGCTTCTTCACGCCGCAGGCCACCGACTGCCCGTTCTTGAGACGAAGTCGGTCACCCTCGACTGGCCGGGCGCCCACACACTGCCCGTCACCGACGGTGCCGGCTCCCCGGTGGAGGCCGGCCCCGTCGGAAACGCCGGCCAGGGCGGCTGCCCCGCACGGCCTGAGCCCACCGCAGCCGACCGACGAAGCTCTGATGCTGTTCGGCATCATGAAGCGGTCGGGGGTGCCGGCCCGTCGTTGCGAGTCGGTCCGAGCGAGCGTTTCTGCCCGCCAAGAGCCGCCCGGCCCGGCAAACCGTTCCACCCAACCGGCCCCTCATACATGTTCGCTACACGCACAGCCAGGCGCGAACGCACACCACCGCGAGGCGCGCCCGCTAGGCCGTGTATCGAAAGTGGATCTTGGCCTGTGAATGATCACGGTTCATGGGGCGGGGAGATCTCACGGACGAGCAGTGGGCGGTGCTGGAGACGCTGTTGCCAAAGGGGGCGAAGGCGGGGCGACCGCCCGTCTGGCCTCGGCGGCAGTTGATCGACGGCATACGGTTCCGGGTCCGGACCGGTGTTCCGTGGCGGGACGTGCCCGTGGAGTACGGGCCGGGGGGCGGGTCTACGACCTGTTTCGCCGGTGGCAGCGAGACGGCACCTGGCAGCGAATCTTGACCCGTCTCCAGTCCTTGGCCGACGCGGAGGGTGCGATCGTCTGGGATCTGAGCGTCGACTCCACGGTTTGTCGCGCCCACCAGCATGCGGCCGGGGCCCGTAAGCAGGGTGGTCTGCAGAAGGAACCGCCGGGTGGTGTGTTCACGGAGCCTCGTGATCACGGACTGGGACGGTCGCGTGGCGGGTTCACCACCAAGCTGCATCTCGCCGTCGAGCAGGGGCAGAAGCCCATGTCGATCGTGGTGACGGCAGGGCAGCGTGGAGACTCGCCGCAGTTCGAACCGGTGCTGGAGAAGGTTCGCGTGCCCCGCATCGGGCGGGGCAGGCCACGTGTTCGTCCCGATCGGGTGCGGGCTGACAAGGCGTACGCCTCCCGCAGAAACCGCGCATACCTGCGCCGACGTGGGATCCGCTGCACCATCCCGGACAAGGCCGACCAGGCCCGCAACCGTCAGAAGCTGGGCTCTCGCGGCGGCAGGCCGCCGCGCTTTGACCCGGTTGACTACCGCGAGCGCCATGCGCTCGAGTGCGGGATCAACCGGCTCAAGAGAAACCGGGCTGTCGCCATGAGATACGACAAACTCGCGGTCCGCTATGAGGCGACCGTCCTTGTCGCGGCCATCAACGAGTGGCTGTGACCACACACGCGTACCGCCTCTTCGTTAATCCGTTGCCCAGGGGTCCGTCGGCCAGCTAGGTTCACCCAGCCGCCCGCATCGGTGCAGGCTGGCGCTGTCGACCAGGAGGTGTAGAGCACATGCGCACGAGTGCCCAGGAGTTGAGCTCGCGTACTGACCTGTGCCACCTCCTCACGACGGAGACACCTTGTCCCTTCGCATCACCTCACTGACCGACCCCGCCTGCGGGCCACACGGCCGGCGTCTTGTCTGGCTGGCGTCGGACGCGGACTCCATCCCAGCCGGGACCGCCTTCCTGCGCCTGCTCGACGGCGGACAGGAGCACCTCGCCGAGCTCGACCTGCGCGTTCATCCTGCGGAGCGCCGCAAGGGCGTCGGCTCGCAGCTCCTCAACACCGCCGTGGCCACCGCCCGGGACAACGCCCGATGCCGCGTCGTCGCGCAGGCAGAAGCCGGATCGCCTGGCGACCACTTCCTGGCAGCGCGCGGCTTCCGGAAGGTCCTCACCTTCAGGTACACCCGTCTGGCAATGGCCGAGGTGGACACCACCGTCCTGGCTGGGATCATTGAGCGTCCTCATCCCGGCTACTGGCTGACGTCATGGCAGGGAACCGTCCGCGACGACCTCGCCCAGACGTTCGCCGCCTCACGCCGCGCCATGGACGACATGCCCATGGACGACGCCGAGTATGGCACCGTGGCCTGGGACGTGGACCGCGTGCGGGCCGCGGCGAAGGCCGTCGAACAGCGCGGTGACCACCTGCACACCGTTGTCGCCATCGACGCCTCCAACGGCTCGATCGCCGCCTTCACCGAACTCGTCATCCCCGGCAACGGCACAGGTGACGGCCAGCACTACGGTACGGGCGTGCTGCCCGAGCACCGTGGTCACGGCCTCGGCCGGTGGATGAAGGCCGAGTCGATCCGACAAGCCCATAGGGACTATCCGGACCTCGATGGTCTCCTGACCGACACCACCGACAGCAACGCGCACATGCGACGGATCAACGACGGTCTCGGCTACACACCCACACACACGACACACCAGCATCAGCTCGACCTCTAGCAGAGAGCGGACGGGCCGGACCGGGGCATCACCCCGCCCGGCCTGTCCGCGCTTTCGATACACGCCCTAGCACCCGCCCCTCCTGGCAGCCGTCCGAACCCTTCCGTCCTCACTCAACAAGTTCAGCCGTACGGCAGCAGGGTCGCATCCACCTTCTCCCAGGCCGCCTTGAGTTCGTCGAGCAGCTGCGGCCGGTCGGTGGCGAGGTCGGCCTGTTCGCGGGCGTCGGCCGCGAGGTCGAACAGGTGGTCCTTGCCGTCGGCGTCGCGGTAGTACTTGACGTCCCCGCGCCTGAGAGCCCGGTTGCCGCGCACCCGCCAGAACAGGTCCCGCTCCGGAACCTCCTCGCCGTGCAGCAGGTACCCGGCCAGGCTGTGGCCGTCCAGCGGATACGCCGGGTCCGGGCGGGCGCCGGCCAGCTCCAGCAGCGTCGCCGTCCAGTCCGGCGTGTACACGGGGACGTGGCTGACCTGCCGGCCGCCGATCCGGGCCGGCCAGCGCAGGATCGTCGGCACCCGAATGCCGCCCTCCAGCAGGGATGCCTTCTCGCCACTGAGTGGCCACTGATAGGAAAAGCGCTCACCGCCGTTGTCGGAGGAGAACACCACGATCGTGTTCTCCTGCTGCCCGGAGCGGCGCAGCGCGGTCAGTACCCGGCCGACGGCCGCGTCCAGGCTCTGCACCATCGCCGTGTACTTCTCCACCGAGCCACCGTCGTTGTGCAGCAGCGCGCCGAGCACGTTGCCGTCGCGGATCTTCGCGGCGATCTCCGCGCCCGTCTCGGCGTCGTCCTCGGTGAGCCACGGCCAGTGGGGGGTGGTGAAGTTGAGGTTCAGCAGCCATGGCTGCTCGTGCCGCCGGCCGACGTACTCCACCGCGCGCTCGGTCAGCACCGTCGTGTAGTACCGCAGATCCTGGTACGTGGCGTCGCCCTCGTACAGGTCGTAGTCACCGAGCTGGCCCAGCTTGGAGAAGTACTCCAGGGCGCCGCCGAAATTGCCGAAGAACTCGTCCCAGCCGGACTTGGTGGGGCTGTAGTCGGGCAGCCAGCCGCAGTGCCACTTGCCGATCAACGCGGTGGCGTAGCCCGCCTTCTTCAGCAGCGAGGCGAGCGTCGGGTGGTTCGGGTCCAGGCCCTGGGTGCGGTTGGCGATCGGCTCGGCGAGCCCGCCCTTGGTGCGGCCCGGGAAGCGGCCGGTGTAGAGGCTGAACCGGGTGGGGGAGCAGGTCGCCGACCCGGAGTAGGCGTCGGTGAACCGCACGCCCTCCGCGGCGAGCCGGTCCAGGTTCGGCGTCTTGATGTGCGGGGCGCCGTAGACGGACAGGTCGGCCCAGCCGAGGTCGTCGGCGAAGACGAAGAGGATGTTGGGGCGTTTGCCGGGGCGGGCATCCGCGCGGGCACGGAAGGGACGCTCGACAGGGGGCGCGGCCTCGGCGGTAACCTCCGCACCGGCGACGGCGGTCACGGCACCGCCACCGACCAGGCCGGTGAAGGTACGGCGGGATATTCCAGGCATAAGGAATCCTCGAAAGCGGCCGTGCTCCGGCGCGGGCACGGCGAGGTAGAAATGCAGAAAGAGGTGAGGCCGAGCTTCAGCTACAGATCGCGCTGGCCTGACGGCACAGGTCGACATGGCGTCGCGCCACGAGCGCGACGCACGCCCCGGTGCGGACAGCGGACAACCTCATGATCACGCACGGTGCCAGCGCTCCGGACGGGCGTCAATAGGCCGCCGCACGCACGGGAGCGGTTTCATACGGCGTTCACGTAGGGCGCCCGGCCCCCTGGCCACGCCCACCGCCGATCGAGAACGGTGCGTGAGAGAGACCGGCCTGTACGAGGAGGCGTACGGCGGCCCTTACGGCGCTCACCGAGGAGGCGTACGGCCCTGACGGAACTCACCGAGGGGGCGAGGGAAGGATCGGAGGTTCGGTGCCGCCCGAATAGAGCATCACGGCGTGTGTGCACGCACCGTCACCGCACTCCTCGCAGACCTCTGGATCCGGCTGGGGAAACAGGTCCGCGCCCAAAGACCGGAGACGGTCCTCAACGCTGGGCCTTTTCGGCGACTCGCTCCGCATCGCGCATGAGCCCTTCCATCAGAAGTTTCCTGCTGTTGCGGCAGAAGAAGGTCTCGGTCACGTCCAGTCGACCGGTCTCGAAGAACTTATTGGCAGCCTGGCCGCCACGGCAGTACGCGAACAGGTCACATGCGGCGCGACAGGCGTCGACCCCGTCGAGGGCCTCGGCGACCCAGGGCGTTTCCTCGGCGCGTGCCAGACAGCCGGCCAGCCCGGACTCCCGCACATCGCCGACGGTGAACGGGCCGTGGTGCGCGGAGGAGAAGCCCGCGAGGTCCGGGCTGAGGGCGACCACCTGCCCGTCCCAGGTGACCATGGGCAGCGGATCGGCCGGCTGGTCGGCCCACCCCTCGGCGACTCCGGCCAGCTCCGCCCTGATGTACCGCCAGGCGTGCCCCACGTCACGCAGGGACATGCGCCGGTCGGCGCGCCCACGGGCCGCCAGCGTGGCCCAGAATTCCGCGACCATTTCGTCGTCGCAGACGGTCCACGTGTTCACGCCCTTGCGTTCCACCAGGTTCACTCCCAGAACGCGGCAGCCGAGAGCGGCGAACCACTGATGCAGCTCGGCCGCCTTGCGCGGGGACGGATCGGCCACGACGGCGATGGCGCCGAACTCGATGCCGTGTTCCTTGAGCAGTCCGATACCGCGCAGCGCGCGGTCGGTGGCGTCCCGGCCGCCGCGGTCCCGCCGGCCGGAACCGGGGCCCGGACCATCGACACTGACGGAGACCTTGATCCGCCGCTCCGTGAACAGCCTGCACCACGCCTCGTCGATGAGCGAGGCATTGGTCTGCACGGCGTGCCGCACCGGGTGCTCGCGGCCCGGGGGAAACCGGTCCAGCAGCCCTCGCAGGCGGGACACTCCCACGGTGAGCGGCTCGCCACCGTGCCACAGCACCGTGACCGGGTGGTGCTCCGACCAGGTGCCGACGGTGTCCGCGACAGCGTCGGCGACCTGGTAGGACATGACGCGGGCGAGCCCTCGGGAGGGCAGGTAGCAGTAACGGCAGTCGAGGTTGCACAGCGGGGTCGGCTGGAGCAGCACGAGGGAACTCGTCCTCGCGAGTCGCGGTCGGATCGGCGGCTGCCTCATCGGTTCCTCGTATCCCCGGGCTGATCAATTCGTTCCACCGCAGCGAGGTGTTCGAGCGTCTCGCTCTCACCGTGGTGGTCGGCCAGCTCCCGGAAGAGACGCAGGGCTTGGAGATGCGCGTCGCGAGCCTCGTCGCGGCGGCCCGCGCGGCGGAGCGTGACCCCGAGATCGTTGCCCGTGACCGCCTGCAGATGCCGGTCGCCCAGGTCCTGGTACTCCCGTACGGCGAGCAGGTGCGCGTCGAGGGCCTCGTCGAACCGGCCCAGCACGGACACGGCGGCACCGAAGTCGTTCCATGCCGTGGCAACGCGCTCACGAGCGCCCAACTCCTCGAACACCGCCCGAGCGGCGGTGTGCGCCGCCAGGGCCTCCTCCAATCGCCCGGTCTCCCGGAAGGCACGCCCCAGATTGTTCGTCGCGGTCGCCTCCCGGAACCGGTCGCCGACCGAACGGAACATCTCGCGGGCCCGGGTGAGCGCGACGACCGACTCGTCGAACCGGCCCAGCTTGAACAGGGTGCGCCCGAGGTTGTTCCAGGCCGATGCCTCGGCCTGGCGCTCCCCGCACGCGTGCACCAGCTCCCGGGCGCGTTCATGGGCCGCGATCGCGTCGTCGAATGCGCGCGCCTCGGTCAGGGAGAGCCCCAGCATGTCCCAGGAAACTCCCTCCTCGAACCGGTCGCCACGCTTCCCGTGGATCTCACAGGCCCGGGTGTGCGCCACGACGGCCTCCTCGATTCTGCGGTTGTTGCGCAGAGCCAGCCCGAGACAGTTCCATGCCTTGCCCGCGCTCAAGCCGTCGCCCAGCGCGCCTGCCGTCTCCGCGGCGCACCGGAAGACGGAGATGGCGTCGTCGAAGTACCGCTGCCAGCTGAGATACCCATGAAGGCGCAGTGCCAGTCCCAGCCCGGCGCGGGCGTGGGCGGGATCGGCCGCCCACAGCGCGGCATGGATGAGGCCGGTGCGCTCGCGCTCGAGCCAGCTCAGCGCATCCTTCCGGCCGCTGAAGTCGGCCGTCGGGGCCCGGCCGACACGGGCCTGCAGATACCAGTCGGCCGCCTCGGCCCGTCGTTGGTACTGAGCGAGGAGCCGGGCCCGCGCCTGCGTGCCCTCCTGTCGCAGCCCCTCCTGCCGGGACACCTGGTCCAGCGCATAAGCCCGCACCAGGTCGTGCAGGGTCCAACGACCCCGCACGCTGCCGGGTACGACCAGGTGGGCGCGGATCAGCACGTTGAGCTCCCGCCGCGGCAGAGCGCCGGCTCCGCACAGCACGGTGATCGCCTCGTCGGTCGTCTCCGACCCCGGCGCGAGCGCCAGGAGGCGGAACAGCCGCGCCGGTTCTGGACCGAGGCGGCGGTACGACAGGTCGAACGCGGCCCGCACACCTCGTTCGCCGTCGTGCAGGTGATCCAGGAGCGTGGCGGAGTCGGTCAGCTCCGACACGAGTTCCGCCACCGGCTTGCCCGTATCGGAGATCAGCAGAGCGGCTGCGATCTGCAGCGCCAGGGGCAGCTGCCCGCACAGCTCGCACAGCCGCCCGGTCGCCTCGGGGTCGTCCATGGCGCGTCGGTCGGCGGGGACCGCCGTACGCAGCGCGCTGTGCAGGACGTCCCGTGCCGCCTCCGGCCGGAGGATGTCCAGATGAATCAGGTGGGCACCTATTTGGGGCATGGTGTCACGCGAGGTGACGAGCACCCGGTGCGCGGTGTGGCCGGGCAGCAGCGGTCGGACCTGCCCGGGTTGCGAGGCGTTGTCCACCACGATCAGCACGCGACCGGTCGTGCGGGCCCGCTCGGCCAGGACCGAGCGGTACAGCCCGGCGCGCTCGTCCAGCGTGCCCGGCACATGCGCGGCCGCCACGCCCAGGGCGCGTAGCAGCGCCTCCAGGAGTTGTACGGGCCCGGCGGGTGTCTCGTCGTAGCCGTGACAGTCGACGAACAGCGCGCCGCCCGGGAACCAGCCGCGTTCTCTGGCCGCGTGGGCGGCTCGCAGGGCCAGAGCGGTCTTGCCCACACCGCCCAGCCCGGCCACGGCGCAGACCGGGACCGCGGAGTGGCCGGTGCCGACGGGAGCCAAGGCGGCCAGCAGCGAGCCGAGTTCGTCGTCGCGTCCGGTGAATTCGGTGACCGTGGGCGGGAGCGCGTCCTCTACGTGCGGCATGGGTCCGTAGTGGTGGTGATGCTCCACCTTCTTCCCGATCACTTCACTCCGGAATATCCCGTTCCTGAAGTCGATCCGATCCCCGCCATATATGTCCCCGCTCACACGGCCATCCTGCCCCGAAATGTGGCGGCAGTACCGCCGGCACCGGCGAACCGGCCGCCTACCGGTCCCACTGGTGTCACCGCTCGTCGGCGGTCTCGCCCGTGGCCCCGAGGGTGCGGTCCGGCGCGAGGGCCGTCAGCAGGTGTTCCGGTAGGGGATGCCCGGGAGGTAGGTCCTCCAGTCGGAGGGGGAAAGGCCCGTGCCGGTGCGTCGGCAGAGCGTGGCGGTCAGGTGCTCGGGCGCCACGTCGTACGTACGTCCGCCTCCCGCTGCGCCATGGCCACGATCAGCGCCGACCGGGTCTGCGTGGTGTGGGCCAGCCGCCAGGCGGCCACGCTGAGCCGCATCGCGGTGACCGGGTCGGAGAAGCGCATGCTGTCGGCGACCGCCGCGACGCGCACAGCGCCCGGCCGCGGCGGCGGCGCCAGGTCTCCCGCAGGACGTGCGACAGCAGAGGCAGACCGCCCGGTTCGCCGACGGTCTCGTCGACGACGAGCGCGGTCAGAGCGCGTTCGGCGATGGCGCCGCCCGCCTGGGCCGGTTTGACGATCACCGCACGCAGCTCGGCGGCTTCCACCGGCCCGACGAGCAGGCTGGCCTCCCCGAGCGCGTCGGCTCGCGCCCTACAAGGGCGGGAACCTGACCAGCTGGATGCGCAACAACGAGGCGTCCATCGCCATCTCGGACCACACCCGCTGCCCCGGCATCGGCCACTGAACCGACCCGCCCGAGATCACGCGGTGTCCCGCCCCGTGCGGGGCACCGCGTCCGCCTTCCGAAGGAAGTCCCTGACATGGCGTACCTCTCCGTCCCCGCCGGCGCACGCCGAGCAAGGCGCGCCCCGCTCGCCGGTGGCGCGCTGCTGCTGGCGGTCCTCACCGCCTGCACCCCCCGGTCGTCGCAGCCCCCCGAGCCGCCCGCTGCTGGGGCGATCCCGCACTCCGTCGGGGTCAGCGACCTCCACCTCCCCGTCGGGCGCTACATGCTGACTGTCGGTCAAGCCCTGGACCTCGACGAGGCGGACGACGCGGCCGTACGGGCCTGCATGCGGCGGCTGTCCGTGCCGTACCCGCCCGCGGTCCGTCCGCCGGCCGGCTCGGCGGCACGAGGCAGGCCATGAACGCGTACACGGTGCTGTACCGGCGCTCGGCTCACCGACGCCGCTGAATCCCGGACCTGGGGCTACCACGCCCCCACCGTGACGCCAGGCGCCGCCTCGGCGGAGACCGCGCAGCCGAAGCCGCCCTCCCCGGCGGTCCGGGGTGTCCTCACGGGAGCCACCTCGGGCTCGCCTGTCACGTCCCACCGGGGCCGGGCCGTCCCCAGCGGAGGGTGCCTGGGCGAGGCCGAGCACGTGCTCGGGGCGGCGGGCCCGCAGGGGCCGGGCACCGAGTGGGAATCTGGTTCGCGGTCGAATCGGCCTGCCAGAACGCGGCGATCGAGCAGCACCGCACGGAACCGGAGAAGGTGGTGACCGCCCGCGAGTGGACCGTGCGGGCGATCGGCCGGCTGACACACCGGCCCTCCCACCGGCGGTCCTGACAAACCGCACCGAGACGAGTCGAGCGACGCGACTGGGCGGATGGAGTTCAGGTGTAGACGTCCTCGACAGCGACTCGTCGCACGGTGCGCAGCGTAGACCGGAGACTGTCCAGATCGGTCGAGCCGAGCGCGAGGCGAAGCGCCTGTGGTGTGTGCTTCGAGGTGGTGAAGGGCTCCGCCGTGCTGACCGAGATGTGCCGGCGCGCGAGGGTGGCGGTCAGACGATCGGCCCGTGCGTCGTCGGGCAGCGTCAGCCACGTGAAGTAGGACGAGGGGTGGCCGACGAGTGGTAGGCCCGCAAGTTCTTGTCTGGCGAGTGCTTGGCGCGCCTTGGCGTCGTCTCGTTTCCGGGCTTCCAAGTGGTCCACCGTGCCGTCCTCGAGCCAGCGGCAGGCGATCGCGGTGATGAGGGCCGGGGTGTTCCAGGTGGTCGCCCGGATCGCGCGTTCGAGCGACAAAACCCTGGACGGCGGGGCGACGACGAAGCCGACCCGGAGACCGGTGGCGATGCTCTTGGACAGTCCCGAGACGTAGACGGTGATGTCCGGTGCACTCGCAGCCAGAGGCGGTGGAGGGTCCTCGACCAGGTAGGCGTACGCGGCGTCTTCGATGATGAGCGGACCGTGCCGCCGGGCGATCTCGATCAGACGGGTGCGGTCAGTCGCCGGCATGACCCAACCCAGTGGGTTCTGCAAGGTTGGCATGGTGTAGATCGCGCGCACGGGGCGCGTCGCGCACAGCTTCTCCAAGGCATCGAGATCCGGCCCGTCGCTGGTGGTGGGTATGGGCTCCAGGTCGAGATGAAAGGCTTGCGCGAGCACCTTGAAACCCGGGTAGGTGAGCGCGTCGACCGCGACGACGTCACCGGCGTTGAGCGCGGCCATGACGGTGACGGCCAGGCCGTGCTGCGCACCGTTGACGATGAGGATCCGATCCGCGTCAGGAGTGATTCCTCGACGCCTCAGGTGCCGTGCGATCGAGGCTCTGTCCTGGGGACGCCCTCGATGCGGCTGGTAGCGCAGCAACGAGTCGAGTTCACCGGAGGTGGCCACCTCTCGCAGAGCCTGCCGCAGGAGATCGGCTTGGCCGGGCAGCGACGGATAGTTGAAATTGAGGTCGACCGCATCCGTGGCGACGACTTGCTGATCGATGCCGTGACCGGCGGGAACCGCGATGTCACGTACGAACGTGCCGCGCCCCTGTTCGCGGCTCACCAAACCCATCGCTTCCAGCTCGGCGTACACCCGGGTCGCGGTCACCACGGCGATGCCCTCGCGGGCGGCGAGCCCGCGGTGTGTCGGCAGCCGCACGCCCGCGGCGAGCCGGCCTGCCCGGATGTCGGATGCGAGCGCGTCGACCAGGATCTTGTACCGCGAGGCTGCCATGCGCCGAATTGTATCCATGACAATTCTTTGACTGTTCCGTTCGCGGCTCCGTACCGTCGAGATCCACTCCTCCGGAAGGACAGCCGCCGTGCACATCGCCATCCTCACCTTCGAGGGCTACAACGAGCTCGACTCCCTGATCGCGCTCGGTGTGCTCAACCGTATGAAGACCGACGGCTGGCGCGTCACCATCGCCACCCCCAGCCCCAAGGTGACGTCGATGAACGGAGTGGTCATCGAGCAGATGTCCACTCTTGAGGAGGCGTGCGCCGCTGACGCCGTCATCGTCGGCAGTGGCATCGCCACCCGCGAGGTCGTCGAAGACCAGGCGATCATGAACATCCTGCGCGGCCTGGACCCCTCGCGCCAACTCATCGCCGCTCAGTGCTCCGGCGCGCTCGTGCTGGCCAAGCTCGGCCTGCTCAACGACATCCCCGCCTGCACCGACCTGACCACCAAGCCCTGGGTCGTCGCCGCCGGCGTCGAGGTGCTCAACCAGCCCTTCTACGCCAAGGACAACATCGCCACCGCCGGCGGCTGCCTCGCCTCGCACTACCTCGCCGGCTGGATCATCGCCCGCCTCAAGGGCAACGACGCCGCCGAAAGCGCACTGCACTATGTCGCCCCGGTCGGCGAGAAGGAGGAATACATCGAGCGCGCGTGGCGCAACATCACCCCCTACCTGCCCGCTCCCACACCCGCCCTCGTCTGATACCGGCGGCCGTCGCACCGATGCGGCACCGGACGCGTCCCGGGGGGCGCCCCTATGCTCTTGGTCGCAACGACTGTAAGACGTGGGAGTCGTCCGGCGCGACGGACGCCGCCGGCAAGACCAGGGTGATCGCGGACGGCGGCCACCGCGGCACCGGTCCGCCCATCCCGCACCGCTGCGAACGCGACCAGGCCGAACTCCCGGACTGCAAAGAAGAGCACAACCGCCCTCGCCGCAAGGTCCGCGCCCGCGTCGAGCACGCCTTCACCCGCGCGAGGACGTGGAAGATCCTCTGCGACTGCCGCCTGAAAGGCGAAGGCGTCCACTACGCCATGCTCGGCGTTCACACCGCCGTGCTCGGCATCGCTCGGCTGCACAATCTCGCCCTCACGGATGACTCCCGCCCCATACGAGACCAGAGAGGGCCAAGGGAGGCGGCTCCCCGCCTCTCCGGCTCCGAGCAGACTCAGTCGATGCAGAACTCGTTGCCCTCGATGTCCAGCATCGGGATGCACGCGTCATTGCCGTCATACAGCGTTTGCACGTGTACCGCACCGAGCGGGACCAGCCGCGCACATTCGGCCTCAAGTGCGGCCAGGCGCGCTTCACCCACGAGACCGGTGCCGACGCGCACATCAAGATGCACCCGGTTCTTGACGGCCTTCCCCTCGGGGACGCGCTGGAAGTACAGTCGCGGGCCCACTCCTGACGGATCTATGCAGGCGAACCATGAATCCCGCTGCTCAGGCGGCTGCGCACGATTGAATTCTTCCCAAGTGGCGAACCCCTCCGGTGGCGGCGGTACGACGTACCCCAACACCTCGCACCAGAAGCGAGCGAGGCGCTCAGGTTCGGCGCAGTCAAAGGTGACTTGGAACTTCTTGATCGCTGACATCGGCGCACCATAGCAAGGGGGGACTCCGCCGCTCACTTCACCAGGCAGATCCACCAGCGACTCCCCGTGGCGCCCTGGGCCACCCCGGACACCAAGTGATCAAACCGGACAGTCCACGAGAACGACGCGACCGTGGCGGCGGATGACCTCAGTGGTCCTCGGATCCAGTCCTGACCCATCACGCTCGAAGGAATCGACCTGACGCTCGACTTCCTCCGTACCAAAGGCGAGCAGACCAGCCGCCTCGAGCGGACCGGACCGGACCGGTCCCACTCGGGCTGCCCGCACCCCGCCGACGGCAGTAGTGACGGGCTCCGGCATCATGGCAGACCATCGGAGCCGGTCATCAGGGGAGCCGTCATGCAGTTCGTCGTCCACGAGCAACCGGTCGGACGCGCCTCGACCAACTACATCGCGCGCGCCGACCTGTCCCCCTTTGGCCTGGACGGACAGATCGAGCAGCTCTGGCTCAGGGCGGTCGGCGACGGGAGCTACGAGGTCGCCTGTATTCCCTTCTCCACCTACGGGATTGCCCTGGGCGACGTTGTGGTGCTCAACGACGACGACTACGTCAGCGAGGTGGTCAGGAACTCTCGGCATCGCACGCTGCGGCTCCTCTTCACTCCTGATCTGCCGCCCGCCGATCTCCAGAAGGCCGTTGCCCAGATCAAGGCCGAAATCATCGCGGCAGACCTTCTGAGTGAGTGGAACGGCGCACGCTTCGTCGCCGTCGATGTCCCGCCCGACGTCGAACCCTCCGGACTGTTCGCCGTCATGGAGGCAGCAGTCAACGCTGGCCACGCCTTCTGGGAGTGGGCTGACGCAACACCGTTCGTCAGTCCTTCGTGACCGTGGTCAGAATCAGGGCATGGATGTCCCCAAGCTGCTGGAAGCCGCCTCCCTGCTGGTCCCCGCAGGAATCGCCACCGAGAACGACATCACGATCAACGACGTCTGGGACTACCTCACCCACGATGAGTGGGAGGCGGCCCTCGGGCTGCTGGAGGAACTCGGCGACGTCCGCCCGCTTCCGCTCGGCTTCTGGGAGACCCTCGCCACGGCCGCCGAGCACATGCAGCTGAAGAACAGCGCCGCCTGGTGCCACTGGCGCTGCTACGAAACCCGCAACGGGACCATCCGAGCTGACCTCACCCTCCGACCGGCCAGCGAGAGCCGACGGCGGACCCCCGTCTCCGGAGCCGGCCTTCTCCGGCCGATGTGGAACATCGGAAATCGAATTCCGACCGGCGAACCGACCCTCAACATCGCGAGGATATGGGTCGAATTCACGCCTTTCCTGGGACCCGGCGAGCGAGCCTCGGTGCGACTCGGACCCCTTGACCCGTCAGAGTGGCGCCACCTTGAGCCCGGCCGAACGATCACCATGCACGAAGACCGGACCCTCGCTGGAACGGCTGTCGTCCTGGAAGTCCACGGCCCTACGGCCACGCCCACCCCATAGAACCCCGACCACCGCCCCTGCCGTGGTGCGGAGAACGTCCAGATCCATCCACGCGCTGTCCGGTCCAGTGAGTTCTGAGGTGACGTTGCCGTCGTCGTCGAGGAGGCATTGATGGCCGCGCCGGCGAGCAGCGCGGTGGGCGTGCCCCGGTAGCCGCAGACGCGGTGATCGTGACGGTCGCCCCGAGCTGCACGGCGGTGTAGGACGCGACGTGGCAAGCCGCTGCGCGGCCACCGAGGGTGCTGGTGGTCATGGCCGGCCGGGTGGAGTCCGGGGTGGCGGCCGTGCCGTCGGCGTGGAGCGGGTCCTCGCCGTACCGGCGCTTACGAGCCGGGGCGGGGACGCGTAGCGGAGCTGGCAGACCGGGCCGTCGTCGGTGAAGGCGTGCGCTGGCCGAAGCTTCCCGCAGCCGACGCACTCGTGTTCCGGCCTGGGAGCACATGCCTGAGAAGCTGTGTCTGAGGCTCGCATGATCAAAATGAGCTGGCCTTGGACAGGTTCTGATTTATGAAATCTGTGCGGTCAGGGGCTTGTCGCTTCGGGCGGGCTGCCCGAAGCGAGGGGCCCCGTGCTCGTCGTCACCTTGCGGCCCAGTCGTCGCTGGTGCCTCCGCGGTTTAAGCGGCGCCTGTCTTGTCGTTGATCTGGAAGCTGATCACGTCGACTTCGTCGGTTCCCGCCAGATCTGGGTAGTGGCCCTTGAGGCATTCCCGGAGTTCGGTTGCGGTCGTCAGTCCCTCGGCTTGGGCGTCCTGGGCGGTGAGGTCGCTGACCAGGCAGTGCCTGATGCCGGTCACCTCTGCCAGCAGGACGACTTCGGGGTCGCTCTCGAACACCAGCCGCGCCGGCCCGAGCTGGGCCGGGTCCCGGAAGCGGGTGGTCTTGGTCTTGGTGCCGGAGCGGACGTCTTCAAGGTAGCGGGGGTGGAACCGGATGATCGGGGGACCAGCCGTCTCGGGGTCTTGGTAGAGCGATGGGTCGAGACCGTTCATGCCTTCCGGGGTCCATCGCTGAGTCAGCGGCATCAGGTCGGCGGCGAGAACGGACCTGGGCCCTGCGGGCGTGGGCACGATGACGCGCATGGTGGGGTAGTAGTCCACGAAGACCTGCCGATCGCGCCCGCAAGGGCCGATGACCCCGCGCCCGTGGTTTCCCACGGCAACGATGCAGCGCATCTGGCGGGCGCCCTGGGCTCGTGCGGCTCCCAGAGCCACGAGTTCGGCGCAGGGTCCGCCGGTGAAGTGGTAGAGGTTCACGCCGGCGAACATCCGGTAGTCGGCGGCCATGACCGCGGCGCCCATCGTGTGGATCCCGTCTTCGGCGGGCCCGGCGTCGGTATGCGCGTCTATCGTGCGGCGTGCCAGCTCCACGAGCTCACGCTCGTCATCATCGAGAGCTCGTGCAGATGACGGTACGTACACCTTTTCAGCCTTCCCTTCCGTCAATAGTCGCCGAAGAGCATTCCACGCCACGCAGGTGGGTTCCACGGGATTTCGGCTTGCCTTGACTGCGCCCCTATGACACAGACGGCGCCGTCCTCGCAGCGACGGACTGGTTTCCGGTTGCGTCCGCATCCGGCGCACTCCTCGAGGACCTGCGGATCGCTGCCGTAGCAGCGTCGGCGGATCGGGGTCCCTCTTCGCGGCGGGTGACGGTGTGTCCGTCCCGGCCGCAGCGGGCACAGGGCGGTGTTGCGTCCCATGCAATTCCTCCCGTTTCTCGGTGGGGGAGGTCTGGGAGGACTCGCAGGTGCACGTTCAGGTGTAGGGCTCGGGGCGGGTGTCCTCACGGGTGGCCGTGACCGTGGTCTGGGTGCCGTCGTGGCGACCCTCCGCGTGTACGAGCACGCTCGATCGAGTCGTACGGACGACGGGCCTTCCCGGCTCCCGGGAAGGCAGGCGGATCAGCGCAGTCCAGCGAAGAGGTCGTGCTCGGGCACGGGCGCGCCGGTGGTGTCCTGGACGCGTACGAAGGTCTCGACGCCCATCAACTCGGTGAACCGTTTCTGGCCCATCTTCAGGAAGAAGATGTTCTCGCCCTGGCTGGCGTGCGCGGCGAGCGCATCGAACTTCTGACCGCCGAACGCGGTGGTGTCCACCCAGGTGGTGATCTCCTCGTCGGGGAGACCGATCTCGGCCATCGCGGCGGCCTCGGCCGGATCCGGCTCCTGCCAGTCCGCACTGAACTCGCGCATGGCCTCCCCGAAGCGCTGCATCGTCGAGCGGGGCGCCGTCGTCCAGTACACCTTGGGTATCGGCACGGTCATCGCCAGCGCCGCCATCGTGATGCGGTTCGCCTGGATGTGGTCGGGGTGGCCGTAGAAGCCGTTCTCGTCGTAGGTGACGACCACATCGGGCTGGTAGCGGCGCATGAGTTCAGCGAGTCGAGCAGCCCCCTCTTCCACGGGTATCTGCCAGAAGGATCCGGGAGCGTCGTTGGTCGGCCAGCCCATCATCCCGGAGTCGGCGTAGTCCAGCGTCTCCAGGTGACCGACCTTAAGGATGGAGCAACTTTCCTCAAGTTCCTGACGCCGCATCAAGGCGACGGCTGCCGGATCGTGCCCCGGCTCGCCCGGCTTGACGCCCCCCGGGCCGTCACCGCAACCACCGTCGGTACACGTGACAAGGACCGTACGGATGCCCTCCGACGCGTACCGTGCGAGGACACCTCCCGTTCCAGTGGCCTCATCGTCGGGGTGAGCGTGCACCGCCATGAGCGTCAGGGGCGAGTCATTCATGAAAAGGTCCTCCTGGGTGACAAAGTCTCGGAACAGTTCGCGGCAGGTGTATCAACAGCGCCCCGACGTCGGCGTGGCCGGTGTGCCACGGACTCGGGGCCCGGATCGCGTCGGGGCGGACGATCTCTCGGTCACTCTGTACCCCGCCCCGCCGCGCCGGGGGTCCCGGCCGGTGCAACAGCGTCGTCCGGATCATTTGTTCCCGCCACGCACGGGAACACCCTTGGGTCTTGACGCTCACTCTCTGCATCTTGCCTGTGGACTTCCCCATGAGCCTTCACGGGTTCGTCTGATGTCTCCTCGTGCTCGCAATGCCTGGAGTAACAGGTCGGCGTCGAGTGCGTGCCTGCACACGGTCGAGTCGAGGCACTGCACAGCAGGTCGGGTACGGTCGGGGGACTGGCTGACGTGCTCGGCAGTCCTCAACGACCACCGCGCTCGCGGGCGGGGAAAGATGCCGCCCGCCCACAGCGCGTCGAAGGCACCCTGCGTCTACGCGACCGGGCGACGCAGGTGCGGTGTGCCTACAGGTGTGACGCCAACGCGGCGTACACCTTCTGCCAGGCGTCGGCGCCGGCCTGGGGGTCGTAGTCGGCCGGGCGGTCGGCACAGGCGAAGCCGTGGCGGGCTCCCGGGTAGGTCACCAGCTCGTGCGGTACCTCGGCCTTGGTGAGTCGCTGATCGGCCTCCTGCCATTCCTCGGCCGCAATGATGTGGTCCAGCTCGCCGCGGAAGCCCAGCACGAACGCGCCGCCCGCGGCGATCCGCTCGCTGGTCTCCAGCGGAGGCACGGGACCGACCAGCGGAAAGCCGCTGTTCAGCAACCATCCCGGGTAGAAGACCGCGGCCAACTCGAAGCTCAGCTCGGTCGCCGCCCGCACCGCGATGTGACCTCCCATGCTCAGACCGAGGAACGCCGCGCCACGCTCCCCGGCCTCGGCGCGCGCCGCTTCCAGCGCCGCGGAAGCGTCGGCCACCAGCTCGTCGCGGTCCAGCGCACGCATCAGCACCAGGCCGGCCTCGCGCTCCTCGGACGAGTATCCGAGTTCTGTGCGGCGGGCATTGCGCCAGTAGTAGTCGGGCGCGAGCGCGACATACCCGGCCGCCGCCAACTCCGCGCAGGTCCCGCGCACATAGGCGTTGACTCCATACAGTTCGGAGCAGACCACCACGGCGCCCCGCACCTCACCCGAGGGTCGGTGCACGTACGCCTCGATGCCGCCTGCCTCGCCGAGTGTCTCCCACTGACCTGTCATGACTACCCCCGTGTCTGAAGTGGCGACTTAACTCTAGTGACCGGAGTCGGAGATTCGTCGGCAGTAGCCGTTACCACAACTGATCTTGGCCTGAAGGTGGTTGGTCAGGATTGGATGCTGGGGAGCGCCGCCGCCACGGTCGCGTCGTTCTCGTGGACCGTCCGGTTTGATCACTTGGTGTCCAAGGCGGCGGCCCAGGATGCGACGGGTGACGGGCGGATCCACCTGGGGAAATGAGCGGCAGGGTCCCCCCGGTACGCGGTACGGTGCGCCGATGTCAGCGATCAAGAAGTTCCAAGTCACCTTTGACTGCGCAGAACCTGAGCGCCTCGCTCGCTTCTGGTGTGAAGTGTTGGGATACGTCATACCGCCGCCACCGGAAGGATTCAGCACCTGGGACGATTTCAACCGCACCCTTCCTCCTGAGAAGCAGGGATCATGGTTCGCCTGCAGTGATCCCTCAGGCGTGGGCCCGCGCCTGTACTTCCAGCGCGTCCCCGAAGGCAAGAGCGTAAAGAATCGGGTGCATCTCGATGTCCGGGTCGGCACCGGGCTCGTGGGGGACGAGCGCCTCGCCGCGCTCGAAGCCGAGTGCGCACGACTGGTCGCGCTCGGTGCGACACACGTGCAAACGCTGTACGCCGATGAGGAAAACGAGTCGTGCATCCCGATGCTGGACATCGAGGGCAACGAGTTCTGTATCGACTGAACATTCTGCGAGCCGGGGAGGTGGGGAGCCACCCCCCGGGCCTCACCAGTCTCGTAGGGGGCGGGAGTTACCCCATCCCATGTGCGCGGGAGTTACCCCGCGAGGAAGGGCCGAGCGGATCCGCTCTCACGGACGCTGCTCATGAAGTGTCATCCGCTCTCATGGATGCTGCTCGTGTAGCGCTCGGCGTCCTGGGGGAGTGCTGACTACTCCCTGCGGTCGATCTCCTTCAGGTTGGCCTCGTAGACCTCCTCGCCGACGCGGTCCCCGCGCAGCCGGCATACGTGCAGGGCCTTGCGGGTCCATTCCCGGGCCTCGTCGCGGTCGCCGAGGTGGAAGTGGTTCGCGCCCAGCAGGCCGCAGAGCTTGCCGAGGAAGCGGCGGGCGGGCGAGTCCTCGGGGTACGTATCCAGTTCGCCGAGGAGCCGCAGCAGTGCCCGGTTGCTCTCCACGAACAGGGCCCGGTCGCTCAGCCGCTGCGCATGCGTCAGAGCCTCCCGGCAGGCACCCAGCCGGCGGCCGTCGGTGGTGCCGCGGCGCAACTCGCGCGCGGTGAGCAGGTCGTCGAGGACTTCGGCGGCTCGCGCCACGCCCCGATGACCCGAACGCCGCGCCACTTCGTGCGCACGGCGGGCGTGCTCGATGGCTGTGTCGAGGTCGTTCCGCATGGTCGCGTGCGTGGCCATGCGGGAGTGGATGAGCAACACCCAACCGTCGTCGGCCAGCCCCTCGCCGAGCTCTTCGCGGAGCAGTGCGTCGGCGGCCTCGAACTCCCCGTTCTCGGCGAGGACGTCCGCCTCGTGCAGCTTCTCCATGGGATTGCCCGGCTTGTCGGCTCCCGACAGTTGGCGCAGTGGGGCGGGATGGCCCAATCCGTCCAACTCGCGTGCGATCCGCTGAGCCGTCAGCATGAAGGGCCGCATGGCCTCCATGTTGCCGCGGAAGCCAGCCCGCAGTTCCCGGGGCACACTCAGCCATACGTCCCGGTCGCTGTCGAGTTCTGCGGCGTGCCGTCGGCACAGCGCGCTGAAACCGGCGTGATCCCCGTCCCGGTCGGCCACGCTGAGGGCGCGCAGCACACGTCCGAGCTCTCCTTCGACGAACTCGCCCAGATGCGGAACCTTCAATGGACCGACGCCCCCCACTGCAGCAGATGTTGGTACAGGTGCATGTACAGCAGCCCCGATGGATGCTCGTAGCCGGACCCCCACCCGGACAGGAGGCCGCTGGGCGGTGCGCCGGGCGCTACATCACCGACGACCTGTTCCACGTTCTCCTCGGTGCGGTCCAGGGACACGGTTATGGCCGGGAGGCGAGCCTCGTACACCACGCGGCACAACGCCTGGCCCACGTCGTTCGCCACCAGGCCGGACTTGCCCACCACCAGCCATACGTCGGCCCGGACGGGCTGCGCCCGAAGCCGCCCGTGCGGCAGATGCCCGACGGGGACGGGATCCACCGCGGTCCAGCTTCCCGAGACCACCGTGACCCGCAGCCGCTTCTCCAGCTCCGCCCGGTGCCGTCGTAACCAGGACGAGATGAGCACGGCTTCCCCCTCGCACTCGGCGACGACCGCTACATGGCAGGTCGGTGTGGTCCCGGCGGCGTCCGGACCGGGGACGCGCCAGTACGGCGTCACGTCGGGGGGACCGGCGTCGGTCGGTCTCTCCTCGATGTGGCCTCGCAGGTTCAGGCCGCCCCACCCGTCGAGGGAGCCGAGCACGCGGACCGGCCGTCCGCCGTCGACCGGCTGTGACCCGGAGTAGTCCGGCATCGGGATCAGGATCTTGCCCTCCCCCATGTCCGGCAGCGGAACCACACCCGTGACCAGGGAATGACGGCTCATCCGGCCGTTCGGCACCGCGAAGGAAAGCATGCGGTCGTAGAGGTAGGGAAGATCACCCGGTTCCGCCATGGACAGTCCGAGCCGGCGCAGGCACTCCTCGCGGGTCTGCAGCCGGAACACTTCGGTGTCCAGCAGCCCGCGCCAGATGACGAGTTGGCGGTCGTTCACCAGACTGCGCAGCGACTCCGCGTCCGTTGCGGGGCCGGACGGCCGCGCCGGTCCACCGGTGTGCAGGATGTCCGGGCGCCCGCCCGCCGTGGATGTCAGCGAGGTCGCCGCCTCCAGGCTGCACCAGGCCCGGCCCAGGTAGTCGGCCACATCGTCCAGCAGCACCAGGGTGCGCCCGGCGAACTGCAGCAGGAACAGCGATTCGAGGGTCCTGCGGAACAGCCCCTGTTCCTCGGGGGTGCGCGGAGCCTGGGGTACGCAGGTGTAGTCGTACCAGATATGGATGCGCTCCAGCAGCGGCCGGAGTGCGGGCAGGGCGTCGAGCAGAACACTCAGGCGCTCCAGGCCGATATCATCGGACGCCTCGGCCGCGCCGAGTTCGACAGCGTCCATGCCGACCCGCTCCAGCTCCTGGGCCACCGGCGCCAGTGACGTGTCGTCCACCACCTCGCGCAGGACCCCGACCAGCAGACACTCCGCGAGGTCCGATCCGGCCACTCCGACCGGCATGTTCATCGCGGCGGGAGCCACCTGACGAGGGGTGTGCAGTCCACGCCGGTGGGCGACCCGGACCGCCTCGCACATCGAGGCGACCAGATGCCACGCGACCAGGCGCGCCTGCGTGCCGTCCGGGTCGGGCTGTCCCACGTCCAGCCAGCGGTGCGAGACGAACACATGGTGCCGACCGGGGAAGACACCGCGCACCAGCCGGGACGCCTCACGCATCGGGGGGAAGCGGGCGTACCGGATGAGCTCGTCCAAGGGCAGCCAGCGCGACTCGGTCAGGTGCGTCCAGACCGACATGGTGGGCTGGGGGCGCACGTCCTGCGGCTTGCTGAGCCCGTCCAGCATGCGGTGGCGAACCGTCAGGGGGAACCTGCCCACGATCGTGCCCTCGGGTTCGGCCATGGCGAACAGCAGCCCCCGCTCGATGCCTACCCGGAACTCTCCGTCGGGCATGACGAGGGGCCGGTGGGCGAGGAAGTCACGCTGCCCGGCGAGCTGGGCCACGTCGCTGGGCAGTCCCACCCGCTGCCGCCGCCGCTCCTGCTCGGCGCGGCCCGCCAAGGTCTCGACCCCGAGGAACGGCACCTGCGGGCAGGCGCACAAATAGCGGTACGCGATGTCGTCGTACGTGTGCCCGGCCCCGCCCCGGGCATAGGCCAGTGCCTTGGCGGCCGCCTCGCTGGCGCGCCGTGCGTACAGCAACCGGGGATGCCTCCGTAACTTCTCCGGCGGGATGGACAGCATGGCGTCGACATCCTCGGCTGGCGGCTCGCTCCGAGACAAGCAACTCACCTACCTTCAGCGGACTTTGTGCCCGCACCATGCGATCAAAGCACGTATCTTCTCAGCAGGGTCGGCGAGCGTGACGACTACGGGGAGATGCCGCTATGGCCGAAGTCAGTGATTCACTGTGGAACGACGGTATCGGCGCGGAGGACTATCGCGACGCGAGGGCCTCATATCACGCCGCGATCTTCGAGCAGTACAAACTGTGCGTGGAGATGGCCGACCGGGTCAGCGCGCGGCGCAACCTCGCCAACACGTTCTTCCTGACCCTCCACACCGGCCTGCTCGCCTTCTTCGGCGCCTGGTTGTCCCAGGAACACCATCGTGAGGTGCCGGTCGTCCTCGCCGTCGCGGCCTTGCTGGTCCTGCTGGGCATGTGCGTCACCTGGTGGTTCACCGTCCGCTCCTACCACCAGTTGAACCGGGGCAAGTTCGAGGTGATCGGTGCGCTGGAAGAGCGGCTGCCGGCCCGCACCTTCGTGGCCGCCGAGTGGCGCGCTCTCGGCGAAGGCCGGGACTGGCGCGTCTATCTGCCGCTGAACCGGGTCGAGCGGTGGATCCCCCTCCTCTTTGCCGGGGCCTACGTCCTGGGCTTCGCCGCCGCCATGGCTCTGTGAAGCCCGTAGAAAGTCTGTACGGTTCAATCGGCTCGATCGGTGACCGCCAGCGGATAGAGTGACGACTGCATCGCCCGTGCCGGAAGGGGAATTGACGCGTGCTCACGGTCGCCGTCACCGGTCATATGGACCTGGCCGACGAGGCAGCCGGAGCGGTGCGCACGGCCCTGCACGAACTGCTGGCCGGCCTGCGCGGAAACGCACTCATGGGGCGTTCCTGCCTGGCCCGTGGCGCTGACACCCTTTTCGCCGAGGAGATCCTGGCCCTCGGTGGTCGGCTGTCTGTGATCATCCCGTCCAGGGACTACCGGGATGCGGTGGTGGCCCCGGCAGATCTCCCCAGGTTCGACGCGCTGTGCGAGGCCGCCGACGAGGTGGTGATCATGCCGTACGAGCACACGGGGCGCGTGGCCTACGAAGCGGCCAACTTCCGCCTTCTCCAAGGCGCGGACCGGCTGCTGGCCGTCTGGGACGGCAGCGGGCCCACCGGCCGGGGCGGTGGCACGGCGGACACGGTGGCCGCCGCCCGCTCGGCCGGACTGACCGTCGATGTCGTATGGCCTCCCGGTGCGCGCAGGTCCGGCGCGTGACCCCCACGCTCAGCGATGAGCTGAGCGGCCGATGGGGCAGCACCGGAGCGACGCTCCGGCGTGGTGTGCCGGTCTGCAACCAGCAATGACGCCATGGCCCGCAGGGTGGATGACCGGCACGCCGGCGGAGCGAGCCTGCTCGGCAGGGTTGGCGACTTTGCGCAGGCAAGCCTCATCGCCATAGGCGTTGCTCGACAAGGCACTTCGCATGTCGATGACGAGCAGTGCTTCTGACAGGTTCTCCGGCGTCAGCGCCCTTTGCGTGTCCGGGCCGCCGCGCGGGCTTCCGCTGTCTTGCGAGCCTCGGCGGTTTTGCGGGACTCCTTGGGGCGCCCCGGCCGGGTACCGAGGCCGCGGAAGGCGATGTTGCCGCTGCTGGTCTTCGCCGCGGCCGGCGGGCGCTTCGCCCCGGTGATGGCGGTCAGCTTCTCCTCGCCGGAGCGGACCTGCGTGACGGTCGGCCGGATTCCGGCGTCGGACATCATCCGGTTCACATCGCGCCGCTGGGTTTGGGTGACCAGGGTCACCACCTTCCCGGACTCCCCGGCGCGCGCCGTGCGCCCGCCACGGTGCAGGTAGTCCTTGGCGTCGGCCGGCGGGTCGACGTTGACGACGAGGTCGAGTGCGTCGATGTGAATGCCCCGCGCCGCGACGTTGGTGGCGACCAGAACGGTGATCTCACCGTCCTTGAACCTGGCGAGCGTGTGCGTGCGCTGCGGCTGTGACTTCCCGCTGTGCAGGGCTGCGGCCTGTATCCCGTTGGCCCGCAAGTGACGAGTGAACTGGTCCACACCGGCCTTGGTGTCCAGGAACATCAACACCCGGCCGTCCCGCGCGGCGATTTCGGTAGCGGTCGCGTACTTGTCGGCGGCGTGGATGTTCAGTACGTGGTGTTCCATCGTGGTGACCGAGCCCGCCACCTGGTCGACCGAGGCGAGCACCGGGTCCTGCAGGTAGCTGCGCACCAGATGGTCGACGTTGCGGTCGAGGGTGGCCGAAAACAGCAGCCGCTGCCCGTCAGGGCGCACCTGGTCCAGGATTTCCGAGACCTGCGGCAGGAATCCCAGGTCGCACATCTGGTCCGCCTCGTCCAGCACCGTGATCCGCACCTGATTCAGGTGACAATCCCGGCGCGACACCAGGTCGGCCAGCCGCCCCGGCGTTGCGATGACCACGTCGGAGCCGGTGCGCAGCAGCGCCGACTGCCGGTTGATCGACAGGCCGCCGACCACCGTCGCCAGTCGCACGTTCAGCGCCTGCGCGTACGGCGCCAGCGCGTCGCCCACTTGCTGCGCGAGTTCCCGGGTGGGCACCAGGACCAGTGCGAGAGGGCGCTTCGACTCCGCTCGCAAGCCTGCTGTCCGGACAAGCAGCGCAAGCCCGAAAGCGAGCGTCTTGCCTGAGCCGGTCCGTGCGCGGCCGAGGACATCGCGGCCGGCCAGCGCGTTGGGCAGGGTCGCCGCCTGGACCGGGAAGGGCTCCTTCACGCCTAGATCGATCATGGTCCTCATGAGCGCCGGCGGCAGCCCGAGCACGTCGAAGGACTCGGCCGGCGGCAGGCCCGGGGTCACCGTCTCGGGCGTCGAGAGGTCGCCCTGCGACGCTGTCACCCGCTCGGGCTTGCCGGCGCGGGAGTGTCCAGGGGCCGGCGGCATCGCGTTCATGGGGAAACCTTCCTCGGTCTAACACCCGGAACGCGCCGGGGCCCGTACCCCTCGGTACGGGCTCCGGTGGTGTCGTAGTGTGCCCCCATTTTACCAGCGCCCGCCCGGATGCCCGACGGTCCGGCCGGCCGGGCCACCGAATGACGGGACATGCCCGCCTCGCGGACCGTGTGCGGCTGATCGTTCCGGCGCACCGACAGACCGCTGGCCAGAACCTGCGGACGGTACTCCGAAGACTTCCGCACCTGCCCCTTGACCTTCCCCCGCTACTCACACGGTCACAAGGGGGTGATCGAAAACGGATTGCGCACAGGGGCTGCGGTTGGATAGACGTTGCGACCGAGCCCCTGCCGCAAGGGTGAGGGGTAACGACAGCGAGAGGAGGGATAAGCCGATGATTCCCATGATCACCGCGCTTGCGTCCTCCCGGGGCGTGGACCGCGTCTGACCCCGGAGCGGACGGGCGCCTTCACCGGAGCGTCTGAACCGTGAAACAGAACGACCTGACCATACGTCCGATCAACGGACCCGAAGAACTCGCTCTCTTCTCCCAACTGCCCTACGTCCTCAACGAGGAACTGGCAGACGACCTCGCCGTCGGCCGACGACGCCCGGAATGGATGTGGGTCGCCCTGCGCGGTGACCGCCTACTGGCCAGAGCTGCCTGGTGGAGCCGAGCCGGCAGCGACACACCGCTCATCCTGGACGTCCTCGACATCGACGACAACGCTCCGAATCCCGATCACAGGGACATCGGGGTGCGACTTCTGCACACCGCGATGGCCGCCACCCTTTCGAACGGGTCGTGTCCCCCTGAGTACAGCCGTCTCGTCCCGCCAGACTGGCGTGAGAACACCGTGACCAGACAAGCCGTCGAGGACCGCATGACGGTACTGGAACGGACCGGTGCCCGGCTCTTCGTCGAACGGCTGCGCCTGGAGTGGCGTCCGACATCGCCAGTCCCGAAGCACACCAAGCACCTTGCGTTCCGGCCGATCCGCGATGCCGATGAACTCGTGGCGCTGATGGCCTCGGTCATGGACGGGACGCTGGACGCACATGGCTGTGACGACCTGACCCGGATGTCCGCCCAGAAGGCGGCCGTCAAGCACTACGAGGACGAGCTGGCGCGCTACACAAGCCCACGAGACTGGTGGCGGATCGCAACGCTGCCCGACGGAGAGCCAGTGGGGTTCGTCCTCCCGGCCCACAACGGCTACAACGCGATCATCGCCTACATGGCGGTCCTTCCCACGCACCGCGGCAATGGCTACATCGACGACCTTCTCGCCGAGGGCACCCGCGTTCTTGCCGAGCAGGACGTCCCCCGCATCCGCGCGTCCACAGACCTGGGCAACGTCCCGATGGCGAACGCCTTCCACCGCGCTGGATACGTCACTTTCGGGCGCGAGATCAATATGACCTGGAACTGATGGGGCACTGTGCAGGGGCTCCGGAGACGACGCTCCCGCAAACGCCTAGGCTGCCTCAAGTCGATCGAGACAACCCCAGCAGCGGTGTCTCAATCGACCTGAGGCAGCCCTGGTCACCGGGCCGCAATGCCTCAGATCGATAGCCGGACCGCCCTGGCCAGAGCGGCTTCACCGCTCCCAAGGCTGGGTGCCACAGCAGCTCCCGCTGCTCAACCTCCCCCCGAACTCCACAGACGGATTTGAAGAGCCCATCGACCTGCTGCGCGCGGTAGCCGCCAAACCCGCCTCCTGGCAAGAGGCAGCGCTTGAGGAACTCAGGCTCGAGCCCAGAAGGACGAAGAGAAGCGCAGCCGTAGGAAAACGCAGGTGGAAACGGCCGAAAGCCTTGTGGCCCTCCCTGTTCTGCTTGGCGTTGATCATGCGCCAGTTGAAGTTACCGCCGACGGTGGAGGGCACCCTGCCAGGTGGAGGCGAACGGGTACTCGTCGCACTGCTTGTCGCGTACGCGCAAGATGAAGGCACCCTGACGGAACTCGGCATTCTCGCCCCGGCAGGAGCGCTCGGCGCCGGGTTCGACGCCGACGCCTACATACGCGGCATAGCCGCCCGGCCCGAGGTGATCGCCTACGACACCGGCGCCACCGACTCCAGTCCGCCACGGATGAGAAAACATGTTGGCCGGCTGCTGGCGAGCTGCGAAGATGCGTCTGTTTCCCAGGCGGAGGACATTTGTTCGTTTTCGTGTGTGCGGGATGCGGTGCCGAGTTGACCACCCCGCTGTCCCAGGTCTCACTGCCGGTGCACGCCCGTCAGAAGTACGGGAACGGGGCCCAGCTTCCGGTGCTCATGCAGTCAGGGACGTTTGCCGTGGACCCGGACCCCTGGGGAGGGCCGTGGCGGATGTGGGACGAGATCGATCCGGGCGAGGCGGAGGCACGTGGCATCTACGCGCCGGTCTACGCCCTGTCCGAGAGCACGCCAGGGGCGACTGTCATCGCGCCCGGTGATATCCGTGGAACCCGGCTGATCCCGGAGAAGCGCGGCGGTGCCTGCTGTGGCCTAGACGGAGCCGACGGGCCCAACATGGCCTGCGAGGCATGCGATCTCCCCGTGGCCACCAGGGTCGATGACTGCTCGCTCTGGCAGGCGGTGCGGCTCAGCTCGGACGCCGTGCACCCCGTCCCCGTCGACGATATCCACGATGCGCCCCCCTCCTGGGTGGAGCTGGCAGAGAGGGGGGAGAAGACGCCCCCGTTCGAGCCGATTGCCACGTGGGGAGGAAGGTGGGGATCGAACCATTACTGGTCGTGGAGTCCGCAGTGGGAGGCGGCAGCCGGCCATGCGCTCGCCCACCTGCTGGTTGCCTCCCAAGGGCAGCCAGTGGAGGTCCCGGGCGGTCTGACCGCGAACGTCTTCCAACGCTCGCTCGACGCCCTGCTGCCCGCAGGCCCCCCGAAGCGGCGCGCCGTCCTGGGTGGGCCGGGACAGCCCTCCCCGGACGCGGGCGTCGACATCCTCCTCGTACCGGTCCACCCCCAGACGGGTCGGACCTGGACCCCCGCCAGCCCGACTGTGTCGGCATACCTGGTGCCCCTGCCGCTGGGGGTGTGGCTGTGGCTGGTCTCTCCCCAGTCGTACTTGCCGGTTCCCGCGTCGGGCCGCATACCCCGAGACGTCCTCCGCGACGACCCGCTCCCGCTGCTCCCCAACTACCTGTTCCGGGCCGATCGGGGAACGTTCCAGCACACCTTGGTCCGGCTACCAGCCGTGCGCAGTCCGTGGCTGCGCACGATCCTCGAGAACCTCACGCAGGGCACCTCGGCCGACCTCTTCTAGTGGCCTGGCTATCGACTCTCGTACCTCCCAAAGCGGTCGACATCTGCTGTCCCATCTCGGGCATTGGTCCACTTCGTGTGGTCGCGTACACAGGGCGACTGTTGGTCTTCGCCTAATGATTGTTTTAGTGGTCGTAGGCGGTCAGAGCGCGCATGACTGGCTGGCCGCGAGTGAACCTGGCTCCCCTCGTCAGGCCCCTTGGAATCGATCACCGCCTAGGCTGGCGCGGTGACTGATGAGCAGGAGCGGGTCCAGCCGTCGGGAGTGTGGGCCACGGCGGTGGGGGTGGCCAGGGTGCGGGCGCTGGAGACCGAGCGGGAGAACGCGCTGTTCCGCGACCCACTGGCACGGGCCTTCGCCACCGCCGGCGGCCTTTGGCCCTCCTCGCCGCCCCTGCCCGGTGACGAGGCTGCGCAACGCCGCCGGCTGGCCGTGTCGTTCTCCATCGTCATCAGGACGAAATTCCTCGACGACCTGTTGCAGCAGGCCTCCGCGTCCGGGGTCCGGCAGGTCGTGCTGCTCGGCGCCGGCATGGACAGCCGGGCCTTCCGGATGGACTGGCCCGAGGGCACCCGGCTGTTCGAGGTCGACACCGCCGCGCCACTGGACTTCAAGGCTTCGGTGCTGCGCCAGGAGCGGGCCGTCGCACGCTGCGAGCGGATCACCGTCGCGGTGGATCTGCGTGAGGACTGGCCAGGCACGCTGGCCGCCGCAGGGCACGACCCGGCGGTGCCGACCGTGTGGATCGCCGAAGGACTGCTGATCTATCTGCCCGAGGACGCGGTGGAGCTGCTGCTGGCCCGGATCAGCGCGCGGTCGGCGGCAGGCAGTCGGATGGGGCTGACTTTGGGCTCCCGCGGCGTGATCGAGCGCTTCGGCGCGGAGGCCGGGCCGGGATCGGCGGCGTCCATGTGGCTCTCGGAGATGCCCGACGACCCGGTGGGCTGGCTGGCCGGGCACGGCTGGGAGGCCGGCAGCCACACCCTGCGCGAGTGCGCTGCCGCCTACGGCCGTCCGATCAGCACCCCGCCGCAGCGCGAGGAGCGGCCCGGCGGACTGATTTCGGCGGTCCGTCCGTAGAGCGCCACCGGTTTCCTAGGTGATCGATTTTCAAGGGGGCCTGATGAGTGGAGCCAGGTTCATGCGAGGCCAGCCGGTCATGCGCGCACTGACCGCCTACGACCACTAAGACGGTGTCCTACGTGGTGAGGCGGACGAGCCGTTTGTAGCAGCAGATAGCTGCGGCGAGGCCGAGAAAGGCCAGGTAGTTGCGGGGGTTGCGCTCGTAGCGTGGGCTGAGTCTGCGGTAGCCGGACAGCCACGACATCGTCCTTTCGATCACCCACCTGCGGCGGCCCAATCGCTCGCTGGACTCGATGCCTTTGCGGGCGATCCGGTCTCCGATGCGCTTGCCGCGTAACCATTTCCGCAGGTCCGGGCGGTCGTAGGCTTTGTCCGCGTGTAGGCGCTGGGGCTTGAAGTAACGGCCTTGATCGGGGTCGTGTCTCGTTTGGTGACCCTCGATCATGGCTTCAGCCCTTCGCTGTCGTGGGTGTTGCCGGCTGAGACGCCGACGAGGAGAGGCAGTCCGTGCGCGTCCGACAGGACGTGCTTCTTGGAGCCCGGTTTACCTCGGTCCACGGGGCTCGGACCTGTGTGTTCGCCCCCTTTTTAGCCCTGACGTGGGTGGTGTCGAGGACGACGCGGGTCACATCGATGAGGCCGGCGTCGTCGAGCCGGTGCAGCACTGCCTCGTGGAGGCGGCCCCAGACTCCGGCTCTCGACCAGATCAGGAACCGGCGATGGGCAGTCGACTTCGATACCCCGAAGCAGGGCGGCAGAGCCCGCCAAGCGCAACCGCTGACCAGGACATAGACGATGGCCGCGAACAGCCTCTCATCAGGTGTGTCCTGTGTACCGCCACCCTGCGGCCGCACTCTAGACGGTGGGATCAGCGGCTTCGCGATCTCTCACAGCCCGTCCGGCACGATCCAGCTCCACGTACCCCGCCCCATACCGAGTCAACGTCCGCCTCACCACGTAGGACACCGTCTTAAAGCCGTCCGCCGGGCATGTTCAAGCCGGGTGCGTGTGCCCGGGGAACAGCGGTCCGGTCCTGGCGGGTCGTGGCTTGGGCGTGGTGTTGTGCCCGGTTCTTGGTGGTGTGGGGGGCAGGGTTCTTTGACGGGTTGTGTGGGGGTGTCACGGGCTGTTTCGGGTGGTGCGTTCGGTGTGTTGTGCCAGGCAGGTCACCCGTTTTTCCGCGGCGGCCCGGACGGGGTATGCCCCGAGGAACTCTCCGCTGGGGTTGTAGACCTCGAAGCGGTCGGCTATCTGCTGGATCATGAAACTGTCTTGGCTGTGAGCGGGAGCGTGTTGAGTTGTCATGGTTGTGGTCCTTCTTCCGGTGTTGTGGGGAGCGGGGGAGGGGTTTTGCAGGGCCCGTGGGTGGGTGCCTGCTCACAGTCTGGACATGCTCCCCGGCCGGTCCGGTCGGCCGGCCGGAGGAGAGTGTGGGGGATTGCGCTGTAGGCGGCATGGGGGAGTCCGAACGGCCGGGGGCGGGCTGTGCAGTGGCAACTGCCAGGGCAGGCTCGATGAAGGCGGGCCCGGTGCAGGTGGACTTGGTGCAGGCGGCCCTCGTGCAGGTGGCCGTTGTGGAGGGGGGATCCGGTAAGGAGGCCAGGTGAGGACGGCTGCCGGACCGGCGCCGGGGGAGCGGCCCGTGAGGGGGCTGGGCCCGGTGGTGGGCTGCTGCCGGCTGTCTGCGGGGGCCGGCCACCCTGCCTGGCTTCTGACGAGACCCATCGCGATCGCTGGCCGCCCCTCTGCCGCCCGGCCGTCCTCTCTGTCTGGCCGCCTGTCTCTTTGTCCGGCCGTCTCTTTGTCCGGCTGTCCCTTTGTCCGGTCGTGGCTTGTCCGGCCGTGCCGTGCTGTGCCGGGGCGGGGCGGGGCGGGGGTGGGCGGCGGGGTGGGGGGTGGGCTTGGTGGGTGAGGTGGTCGCGTTCGGCGTGGTGGGGGGTGTTGTGGGCGGCTTCGGTGTACAGGCGTGTGGCGGTGGTGATGTCGCCGTCGCGTTCGTGGAGGTAGGCGGCTACTGCGGTGTGGCGGGGCAGGGAGGTGTCCAGTGCGGTGAGTGCCGCGAGTCCGGCGCGTGGTCCGTCGGCTTCGCCGATGGCGACCGCGCGGTTGAGGCGGACGAGGGGGTTGGCGGTCAGGCGGGCGAGTTCGTCGTACCACTGGACGTTCTGGACCCAGTCGGTTTCGTCTGCGTGGGGTGCGTCTGCGTGGAGGGCGGCGATGGCGGCCTGGGCCGGGTACTCGCCGAGCCGGTCGCGGGCGAGGGCCGTCTGCAGGATGTGCACGCCTTCGGTGATCAGTGTGGTGTCCCACCGGCCGCGGTCTTGTTCGGCGAGGGGTACCAGGTCGCCGTCGGGTGTGGTGCGTGAGGCGCGCCGGGCGTGGTGGAGCAGCATCAGGGCGAGCAGTCCGGTGACTTCGGGGGGGCGAGGACGGTGGTGAGTTGCCGGGTGAGGCGGTTGGCTTCGGCGGTGAGGTCGATGTCGCCCGTGTAGCCCTCGTTGAAGACCGGATAGAGCACGCGCAGTACGGTGGTGACGTCGTCGGGGTGGTCCGGGTGCAGACGTGGGGCGGTGTGTTTGGCCTGGCTGATGGGCTGGGTCGTGGTGGCTTCGGGTTCCTGG
>NZ_JBITZL010000021.1:0-15501 GCF_044546845.1 Streptomyces sp. NPDC053076
GGTCTGCCCGAACTTGCCGCACCAGCGGCGCACCGTCTCGTAGGAGACGACGATCCCGCGCTCGAGCATGAGCTCCTCAACCTCGCGGAACGACAGCGGGAAGCGGAAGTACAGCCACACACAGTAGGAGATGACCTCGACCGGGTACCGGTGCCCCTTGTACGACAGCGCCGCACTCCCCACGGACGACCCCTTCCAACCTGATCGACCCGAAGATCATCCCACCGGTCAGCCAACGTGACAGTGCCCTGAGAAGGGCTTCGGGTTCATCGAGCAGGACGGTGGGGGCCCGGACGTCTTCGCGCACTCCTCCGAGATCCAGGGCAACGGGTACCGCGAGCTGACCGAGGGCGAGCATGTGACCTTCGACATCGGCCAGGGGCAGAAGGGCCCGCAGGCGCAGAACATCGTTCGCGGCTGAGCGGGCAGGAGAGGCACAGAGTGAGGCGGCTGCCCGGTCCGGCAGCCGCCTCACTCATGCAGCGACCCAAGACGGTGGGCCGCCGGACTGGAGAGCGATGACATTGGCTCGCCGGCCGGAGCTGCTTCCCGCGTGACGGGCTCCTGAGAAGAAAGTTCGGCCGTTGCTCCCGCCTGGCGGGACGTGCCGCTGATCGGCCTTTTCTTGCAGGTCAGAGCCGTGTGGCGTGGTCTGCATGACAGTGGATATCAGGGTCGTCCGGGCCGGTCAGATGTACCGGTACTACCTGCGCGAGACCGTTGTCGGTGACGGCCGGCGCCCGGCCCGCACGCCGCTGCGCGAGGCCCAGGAGCAAGCCGGTGTCCCGGTCGGGCGATGGATGGGCCGGGGACTTGCCGTGCTCGGACTGGCGCCTGGTGAGGAGGTCACCGAGGCGCAGCTGCGGAACCTGTTCGGTGAGCGGGGCCGGCATCCGTACTCGCCGAAGGTCCGATAACGGTCGGCCCGGCGCTGGGCAGTGGTGGGCGAGACCTGGAAGCGTTCGGCAGCCCGGCGCAGGGACCAGTTTTCCTCGACCACGCAGCGGGCCAGGCGCAGTCGTCCGGTCTCGGTCAGGGGTGCATTACGGTGGGCACGAGGGCCTTTCGGTCGGTGTCGACGTCGCAATCCACACCGAACTCGAAAGGCCCTCACCTGTTCAAGATCCCTCAGCCGAGACCTGCCTCACCCGTCCACAACCTCCCCGGACAGAACACCTAGCGCGCGAGGTAGCCGCGGGAATCCGGGCCGCGCGGTCGAGCGGCTGGACGCCCCGCTCCGGTGGCTCGCCGTTCGAGCTGCGCCTTTCCGCCGCCGGCTGACCGGGACGGAGCGCCGGAGGGTCCAAGAATTGGTTTGCCGACCCGGTGGCTGTGTGTCACCGTTCGGCCTGGACTGGCAGTTGATCATCGGCGGTCGGTCGATGTCGACATGTCGGCGGCCTCTCGGGGATCCACCGGAGAGGTGACGAAACGATGGGAACCGGTGCCGTGGGGAACAGTTACGAGGACGAGTGTCGCCGGTCGTTGGCCGAGGAGCAGGCGAAGAGCCTTGCAAGGACCAACAACTGGGAACATGTGGACAGGGAGCGGGTCCACCAGGACTGGGACGTCCTGTACCGGGAGGTCACGGCTTTCCTGGACGGTGGCTCCCTGCCAGGGGACCAGCAGATCCAGGAGCTCGTCCGCAGGCACTTCGACATCGTCTGCCGGTTCTACACTCCCTCCAGGGAGGCTTACGTCGGCATGTCGCTCTTCTACGCCGAGGACGAGGCCATGAGGGCGTTCCACGATTCCTACCACCCCGGGATGGTGGAGTTCCTGGGCGCCGCGATCAAGGTGTTCGCCGAGCAGGGGAGCGGGTTCGCCCCCAGCGCAGGGGCCGAGACTTCGGCGTAGTCGGGCGACACGGGCCAGGACATGCATGGGCGGCTTCAGGCCCAAGGGCTGTCGCAGCCCCTGGGAGGAGGAAGCAGAGACCGGGGTCTCGGGCTGGTGCCGAGGCAACATCGTGCGTGAGGACGACTTCGTCTGCGTCTTCTGCGGGAGCGATCTGCCCGCGGCGTGGAACGTGGATCCCGCTGCGTGAGACCGCGGGTCACAGCCACTCGTTAATGGTCGCGACGAGGATGGTCGCCTCGTAGCGGACGGCGAACTTGTCGTATCGCGTGGCGACAGCGCGATGTCTCTTGAGGCGGTTGATCCCGCACTCGACCGCGTGACGCTCGCGGTAGTCGGCCGGGTCGAATCGCGGTGGCCGGCCGCCGCGGGAGCCGAGCTTCCGGCGGTTGCGCGCCTGGTCGGCCTTGTCTGGGATGGTGCAGCGGATCCCGCGTCGGCGCAGGTAGGCGCGGTTCTTGCGGGAGGCGTACGCCTTGTCGGCCCGAACCCGGCCGGGGCGGAGGCGTGGCCGGCCCGGCCCGATGCGAGGCGCGCGAATCTTCCCCAGCACGGGCTCGAACTGAGGCGAGTCGCCGCGCTGACCGGCCGTGACCACGATCGCCATGGGCTTCTGACCGTGCTCGACAGCCAGGTGCAGCTTGGTGGTGAACCCGCCGCGCGAACGTCCCAGCCCGTGATCGCCGGGCTCGGTGAACACGCCACCCGGTGGTTCTTTCTGCAGTTCACCCTGCTTGCGGGCCACGGCCGCATGCTGATGTGCTCGACACGAGGGCCTCGGGCCGTTCGCCACCGTGGAGTCGACGCTCAGGTCCCATGTGATCGCACCTTCCGCGTCGGCCAGGGACTGGAGACGGGTGAGGATCCGGTGCCAGGTGCCATTCCGCTGCCATCGGCGGAATAGGTCGTAGATCCGGCCCCACGGTCCGTACTTGACGGGCACGTCCCGCCACGGAACACCGGTTCGGACGCGGAACCGTATGCCGTCGATCAACTGCCGCCGAGGCCAGATGGGTGGCCGCCCGGCCCTTGTGCCCCTCGGCAACAACGGTTCCAGCACCGCCCACTGTTCGTCCGTGAGATCTCCTCGACCCATGAACCGAGATCATTCACAGCTCAAGATCCACTTTCGATACACGGCCTAGCTGCGCCGTACGGTCACCCCCTGGTCGAGCGCGGCCCGCTCGACGTCATCCCAGCTCGGCGGCGCGGGTGTCCTGGAAGGGCAACTCGACCGTGGCCGTGTACCAGTTGGCTCCTCGCGCCGGGGCCCTCAGTGCTGGCCTGTGTGGCCGGATACTCCCTTTTGCCAAGTCTCCTCCCGGCCAGGTGCTTTGGCCGATATCGTCGCCGTATGACGTGGTGGCAGGCGACGCTGTGGGGTCTGGCTGGCGGCGGAGCCGCAGCCGTGCTGTCCTTCTCGACGGCCGTGGTGTCGTCCGGCTACCACTGGCCCTGGCGGGGAAAGAAGAAGAAGGAGCTGTGGCCGCGGCTGTTCGTCCTGGCAGTTCAGAGCATGCTGGGAGCCGCGGTTGCCGCCGCTGCCCACGACCAGATCAGCGGCCCCTGGCCAGCCTTCATCTTCGGTGTCGGGGCGCCCGCCACGATCCGAGGCCTTCTCTCAGGTGTGGAGGTCGCCCCCCGGTCCATCGTCCGGCCGACCCCACAGACCCTGCCGGACGTAGCCCCGCTGCCGCCCGCCGCCTCGGAGGAGGACGTCCGTGAAGACGCCCCCTGACAGCCTCCTCGGCCGCCTCGCACTCGCCTCCCGCCCGTCCCTGCCGTGGCTGCGTGTTCACGCCTCCGGCTGGTGGGGCCGGGTCCTGCTCGCCGCCGGAGCCCAGCAGGCCGATAAGGACCTGGCCGGCGCGCGCCTGGCCGGCGCGGACCTGGCCGGCGCGCGCCTGGCCGGCGCGCGCCTGACCGGTACGATCCTGGTCGGCGCGAACCTGGCCGGCGCGAACCTCGCCGGTACGGTCCTGGCCGGCGCGAACCTGAGCGACGCGAACCTCACCGGCGCGGACCTGACCCGCGCGTTCCTGACCAGCGCGGACCTGACCCGCGCGAGCCTGACCAGCGCGGACCTGACCGACGCGAACCTGAGCGACGCGAACCTGACCGACGCAGACCTGACCGACGCAGACCTGACCCGTGCGTTCGTGCGCCGCGCGGACCTGACCGACGCGCGCCTGACACGTGCGCGCCTGACCAGCGCGAACCTGACCCGCGGGGCCCTGACCGGCGCGGACCTGAGCGACGCGAACCTGAGCGACGCGAACCTGGCCGGCGCGGGCCTGGCCGGCGCGAACCTGACTGGCGCGAACCTGGCCGGCGCGGACCTGACCGAGGTCGTTTGGTCAGAGCGAACGCGTTGGCCCGATGTTCTTGGTGAGAGCATGCGGAGGCGATCTGTCCCGATTGGGGGCGGCAAGTGGCGTATTCAAGGGGCGGGCAACAGTGGGGCGGACCTGGAGGTACCGCCCGTACCCGTGTCCTAAGGCAGTCCCCTCGGCGGCAATTTTTGGAACCCTTGCAGGTCAGTCCGAGTAACGCCCGCCGTCCCGGCCCAGCGCAAGGACCGCCGCGAGTACGAGAACCGCGTCAGCGCTCACTTTGGCCGGACCATGATCACCGGCTTAGCGTTGACCGCTGTACCGATGTTCCTACGGAGGCCAATTGCATCGGATGCGAATAGGCGACACCGGTCCTGGAGTTTGACCCAGGACGGCACGGAAGCGGCCCCACCGGCTGACCTCGGAACCACGGTAGGGGTCCTCTCGGCGGACTTCTGCGGGCCTCACTCCATCGAGCGATTGAACTGCGAAGAGCCCCCGAGTCGCATCTGATGCGAAATTCTCGCGTCAGATGCGATAGACCAGAGTGATGGCGGATGGGTGGGGACGGTTTCGTTCCAGGGTCTGCTCGGCTGCACCTGATCGATGGTCTGCCGCTGCTGCGGGCCGGACGAGCAGCCTTCGAGGCGATGATCAAAGGCTTGCGCAACCAGCAACTCGCCCGGAACCTCTCGCCGGGATACGTCGATGACTAGGAACGTACAGTCCGGGCCTTCACCCGGGACGCGGACGCGATGCCGTGGCAGTGGACGCCGCAGCACGTCGACGAGTGGTCGGCCGATTTGCGGGCCGTGCACGGATGCGTCCGCTCCACCCTGCGTAACTACCAAGGTTCCGTGCGCCAGTTCTGCGACTTCCTGACCAACCCAGCCTACGGTTGGGGCGACGAGTGCCTGCGGCACTTCGATACCCAGTCCAGGTGGTCTACGACTGGAACGCTGCAACGCACGCCGACGAAGCCGAGGGCGAGCCGGAACGACGGGCCTTCACCCGGCCCGAGCTGGAAGCGTTCTTCGACCACGCTGACGAGGAAGTGCTACGTGTTCGTGGCAAGGGCTGGCTGCCGGCCTTCCGGGACGCCACCATGTTCAAGGTCGCGTACGGCTACGACGGTCGGCCCGATCTCTTCCCCGGGACGCCCGGCGATCATGCGCACGAGCCGGGGCTGGCGCGTGCCATGTCTGCCCCTACGGAGAAAGTCCGCCCCGGCCTGGCCTGCCTGCTGCCTGCTCATCGGCGGCACGGCCAACTGAACGGTCGGGGACACCGAACCGCACGGGCAGCCATCGTCCCGGGGTTGCGATTGCCGGGTATCGGGGGATGTTTCCCGGGTAACGTCGTTATGCCGTAGGGCGGTTGGGCGAGGGGGTCGCAGTGACGGGTGTGGAGATCGCAGTTGGGTACGTGTTCGCGTGGCTGGTGCGCAAGGCCAGGCGGGTGACGGCGCCGGCTGACGCGGAGGTCGACCGGGTGCTGGACGCGGGGATAGAGCGCCTGCACACGGTGGTGGGGGTGAAGCTGGGAGCTGACCCGGCGCTGGAACAGGCCCGGGAGGAAGCCCGGGCCGGCGACGGTGAGCTCAGCGAGAGCACGCGCCGTCAGCTGGTCGACGCGCTGGACGAGGCCACCGTGAACGACACGGACTTCGCGCAGGCATTGGCGCAGGCCCTGGCCGCGGTGCAGGCTGTGGGGCCGGTGGACATCGCCCGCTACACCGGCGTCGCGAACGCCAGCGGTGGGGGCAGCGCGACCACCGGGGTGGTCCGGCCGGGTGGCACCGGCGGCGGGTCGGCGACTGCGGAGCACACTGGGGACGCCACCGCGCAGGGTACCGGTAGCAGGGCGAGTACGGGTGTCGACTACACCTGACCGGGCCGACGGCCCGCACGACAAGACCACTGCACCAATTCTTGGACCAGATCCCGCCGGGGAGGGGCCCGCGGTGCGCGTGACCGGTACCGGCGGCGCCCGTGCTGTGGACGGCGGGGAAGCGGTGACCGGCTACCGCGGGCCCGCCCCCGGCAACCCCGGCGCAGCACCGTCGCCCTCGGCGCGGGTGTCCGGTACGGGGGACGCGAGCGCGACCGCGCCCGGCGCGATAGCCAACAGCGGGTACATGACCGTGGTGCACCAGCGGCGCGGGCCGCAGGAACCGGCCCAGTGGCCGCACCAGGTCGGAACCATCCCGCCCCGGGCGCAATCCTTCCAGCACCGCACCGAAGCGGACCGGCTGACGGTGGCGGTCGACGGCGGCGGCACGGCCGTGCTCAGCCAGGTCCTGACCGGTATGGGCGGGGTGGGCAAGACCCAGATCGCCGCCGACTACGCCCACCGTGCCTGGCAGGACGGCAGCGTGGATGTCCTGGTCTGGATCACCGCGAGCAACCGCTCCCCCGTGGTGAGCGGATACGCGCAGGCCGGAGTCGAACTGTGCCGGGCAGACCCTGAGGACCCCGAACAGGCCGCCGCCGCCTTCCTGGCCTGGCTGATCCCCAAGGCCGCAGTCAAGCCGTGCCGGTGGCTGGTTGTCCTGGACGACGTTGCCGACCCCGACGACCTGCGCGGTCTGTGGCCGCCCGACAGCCCGCATGGCCGCACGTTGGTTACCACGCGCCGCCGCGACGCCGCCCTGACCGGAGAGGGCAGACACCTGGTGCAGGTCGGCCTGTTCACAGAGAAGGAAGCCGTCACCTACCTCACCGCATCCCTCAAGGCTCACGGCCGCGCCGAGCCCCGGAACCGGCTCGCAGCCCTGGCTGGCGACCTTGGCCGCCTGCCGCTGGCCCTGTCCCAGGCCGCCGCCTACCTCATCGACTCCGGCGACGACGTCGCCGCCTATCGCGACCTGCTGGCCGACTGCGCCACCACACTTGCCGACACTGTCCCTGACCGGCTTCCCGACGACCAGACTCTGGCTCTGGCCGCCGCATGGTCGCTGTCCGTCGACCGCGCCGACACCCTGCGTCCGGCCGGCCTGGCCCGCCCTATGCTCCAGCTAGCCGCCCTGCTTGACCCCAACGGCATCCCCGAAACCGTCCTGACCAGCGGACCCGCCCGTACCTTCCTCGCCGCGCGCCGCACCCCCACCGCTCAGGATTCCGCCGGAAATCCAGATCTGGTGACACCGAGAGACGCGATGCTCGCCCTGCGTGCCCTGCACCGCCTCAGCCTCATCGACCACAGCCCCGACACCCCCCACCGGGCCGTGCGTGTCCACCAGCTCATCCAGCGCGCCACCCGCGACACCCTCACCCCCCACCAGCATCACACCACCGCCCGCACCTGCGCCGACGCCCTGGTCGACGCCTGGCCCGCCGTCGAACGCGACACCGACCTCGCTCAGACCCTGCTCACCAACACCACTGCCCTGACCGACAACGCCGTGGAGGCGCTATACCAGCCCAACCTGCATGAGGTGCTGGATCTCGTAGGCAGAACCTTGCGGGAAACAGGTCAGGTCGCGGCCGCCCACGGCCACTACATCGTCCTCTCCATCAAAACCTTCCAGCACCATGGTCTCGACCACCCTGACACCTTCGCCACCCGGTACAACATGGCCTATTCGCGGGGAGAGGCGGGGGATGCGGCCGGTGCCGCGGCGGTGGTCACCGGGCTGCTGGCCGACCAGGTACGGGTGCTGGGTCCCGACCACCCCGACACTCTCGCCACCCGGCACAACCTGGCCCGGTGGCGGGGAGAGGCGGGGGATGCGGCCGGGGCCGCGACGGCCTTCGCGGAGCTGCTGGCCGACCAGGTACGGGTGCTGGGTCCCGACCACCCCGACACTCTCACCACCCGGCACAACCTGGCCTATCTGCGGGGGGTTGCGGGGGATGCGGCCGGAGCCGTGGCCGCGACGGCTGAGCTGCTGGACGACAGAGTGCGGGTGCTGGGTCCCGACCACCCCGGCACTCTCACCACCCGGCACAACCTGGCCCGGTGGCGGGGAGAGGCGGGGGATGCGGCCGGGGCCGCGACGGCCTTCGCGGAGCTGCTGGCCGACCAGGTGCGGGTGCTGGGTCCCGACCACTCTGGCACTCTCACCACCCGGCACAACCTGGCGCATTATCGGGGGGTTGCGGGGGATGCGGCCGGAGCCGTGGCCGCGACGGCTGAGCTGCTGGAGGATCACCTGCGGGTGCTGGGTCCCGACCACCCCGGCACTCTCACCACCCGGCACAACCTGGCCCGGTGGCGGGCAGAGGCGGGGGATGTGGCCGGTGCTGCACAGGCGTTCGCCGGGCTGCTGGACGACCAATTGCGGGTGCTGGGTCCCAGCCATCCCGACACTCTCACCACCCGGCACAACCTGGCCCACTTGCAGGGGGTTTCGGGAGATGTGGCCGGTGCTGCACACATGTTCGCCCAGGTGCTGGACGTCCAATTGCGGGTGCTGGGTCCCGACCACCCCAGCACTCTCACCACCCGGCACAACCTGGCGCATTGGCGGGGGGTTGCGGGGGATGCGGCCGGTGCTGCAGAGGCGTACGCCGAGCTGCTGGACGACCGTGTGCGGGTGCTGGGATCCGACCATCCCGACACCCTCGCCACCCGGCAGCACCTGGCCTATTGGCAGGGGTAAGAGCCTGGCTGTCGGGTTGCGATCGTTCGCAAGATCGGTCGGGAAGACCCAGCTAGTCCGGGCCGTCACCGAGATCGACGCGTTCAAGCGCCATGGTGGGCTTCCTCGCCGAGTTCGTGAGACGGCAAGAAGCGAAACGCCCACGTGCGGTACATGGGCTCCCAGGCCGACTCCGTCTGCGACGTCAAGGAGGACGGCTTCCGCAAGCGTGACGCAAGATGGTCATCCTCTTCCTCGGCGACCCTTAGTTCTGCAAGAGCCGCCCGTAAACGGTGATCACCGTACCCGCCCGCTGCAACCTTGGCACCGGTCCAGAGGCTCCCGCCTAGGGCATCCGCGTCACACAGGCCGATCTGCTCGACGCTGCGATCGGTCTACAGGCTGCGCCCCCTCGACTGGCTCGGCTGTAGGCGCACGGTGGCGGCCCGTTGGCGCTGCGCCGCCTGCTGCGCGACGGCAACCCGGTCGGCCGGCTCAGCTCCAAGGCGGCCGTCGAGGACGTCGCCGACCAAATGGCCAAGTCCATCCGGGTGATGCTCGACGACGCTGAGGCCGGGGAGGTCCTGAGCGACGCCGCCACGCGTACGCCGCGGTGGTGCGGTTCCCTACCTGGTGCGAGAAGGAGCGGGCGGCGTACCGGCTGCGGCAGCGCACACCGTCCGGACAGCGGGCGGCCACCGTCCGCACCAGGGCCGTCCGGCCGGACCCGCGCGACCGGTCTTCCAGTGGACTCCATCAGGGCGTTCTTGGAGCAGGACGTCGCCGAAGTTCACGAAGGCAAGTTCAGGAAGGCCGAGGGCCGGTGCGATCCACCGGTTGGCGTCGTCCATCCATGTGGTGGCCCAGCACAGCTCGAAGCCGAGCCGGAGCAGGATTCGTCCGTGCTCCGGGTTGAGCCAGACTCGCAGGGGGCGTCGTCGGGACGACCCGCGCACCTTCGACCCACCCACCAGAACCGCCCCTCCCCGGCGCATCCTTAGAGCTGTCCCGTAAATGATCTTTGACGGCGCCCGTCCGTCAGGGGCACGGACCCCCTCGACCACCTCGCGGTTCAGCCGCTCCTCCCACGCGGCGTGGCCGTCAGGTACAGCCGCCGGTACGCCGGGATGACGGTAACGAGCGAAGCCCTTGCAGGAACTCACCCCAGTGAGAGGACCATCAACCATGCCGTGGCCACGGCACGGGCACCAGTCGAACGCGGCGTCGCTCGCCTGAAGTCCTTCCTGGCGATCTTCGGCAAAAATCCCGGTGCAGCCCAAACCGCATGACGTCAATCGCCAAAGTCATCCTCACTCTGGAGCGGTAACGCTGAAGCAGCTCAGCCCGGTGGCAGGCCAGCGGGACCCGCTGGCCTGCCACCGGGCCGGAGATGTACTGGGTGTGCGCGTAGCGGACAGCGATTGCGAGCGCCGCCCGACTCGCACCGACCGCGCTGGCGCTCATGCAAAGTTTTCCGGCCGTCACCCGGCCGATCGCGTGCAGGAACCGCTTGCGCGCACTGCCACAGAGTTGGTGAGGATGCCGTCGGGCAGGAGCCGCCCGTGCTTGCCCTGGATGAGGGCGGTCCGCAGCAGGCGAACCTGGTCGAAGCTGGTGACGCAGTGGTCCACCGGGCTGCCGACGCGCTCGGACAGTACGGTCACGGTGATGCCCGGCAGCGTTCCTTCAGTTGAGGGCCAGATGCAGGCGGACGGTGGTGCCGGTCTCCTGGGCTTGGATTTCTACCAGGTCACACAGTTGGCGCACGGCCCACAGGCCGTGGCCGTGCGGCTGCCTGAGGCTCGGTGGCAGATAGCCGAGGTACCAGCCGGTGGTGGTGTGCCCGCTGTCAGTGACGTCGCAGACAATCCGGCGTCGCTCGCGCCAGAGCGTGACCTGTCCGGTGCCGCCGCCGTGCTGGACGGCGTTGGTGGCCACCTCGTTGACGGCGAAGGCGAGACCTTCCGCTTCAGTGGCCGACATCCCCAGTGACATGGCCCGGGCCGCCACGAACGTGCGTACTGCGGTCAGATCCGCGTCGAAACGCATGACCGCCTCCCTTCCGTCATGGGGAGGTCGCGTCAGCCCCCGGTGCCAGACGCCGGCGCAAGCGGGGGCGGCGTAGTGGACGCTGCTTTCAGTGGTGGCGCCGGTCACCAGCTGCGGGTGGGTGCGGCGGGCGTCGGCGAGGACGGGAGGAGGCAGGACGTGGGCGTCGTAGGGACACACGATCCAGGCCGGGCAGTCGGCGAAGGCCATGTTGATGATCGACTCGTACCGGGTCCATTCGGCGATTTCCAGCGCGTCGCGTCCGTGCCATACGGGCTCGCCGATGACACGGACCTGCCGGTGGCGCCCCGCATCTCCGGTGCGTTGGTCGACGTAACGGTGGTAGGCGGCCAGCGTGCGCCCCGGAGCGTCGTACCACCGGCGGCACGCGGGCGACGGTGGCGTCGGATGAGGCAGCGGCGATGCCCGCGCGAACGGGGAAGCGCCCGGCCGTCCGCTCGTACCGCCAGTGCAGGCGGCAGCCGGGCGAGCCGGGACATGGTGCGCTCATGTGAGGTCCGAGCAGGCACGGCCAGCGCTGACTTTAGGGCCGGCCCTGCGATCCGGGTGGGATCGCGCCTGAATGTGTCAGGGGCGGGATGCCGAGTGCAGGAGCGACCGGATGGTGTGGTGGATGAGGAGGTGGCCCCACAGCTCCTGCTCGACGCCCGCGGGCCAGCGCGAGCGCAGGACGTGCGGGGCGCCGCGCCGCAACGCGCCCAGAGTGTCCAGAGAAGCCTCGATCTCCCATCTCCGCCGGTAGAGGGCGGCCAGGCCGTGTGACGGGGCCGCTTCGTGGTCCAGGACGGTGGTGACGAGCCGGTCCGCCAGGCCAGTGGCGTCTCTGGCGGCTTCGATCACCCGGACCACGGGCGGATCCGTGCGGGGGCGGTGCGTGCCGTCCGTGACGAGGTCGCAGAGATAGGAGCCGTCCGGCAGAGCGGCGCGAACCGGCAGCGGCCAGGGGCCGATCCCCCACAGCAGGTCCGCCCCCGAGGCGCAGGCAGCGGGTATCAGCTCGATGCCGGTGAATCTGTGGTCGGCCAGGAGCAGGTCCCCCTGGGCGACGGCACCCAGCAGTTCGCGTGTGAGCGTGTGCCTGGGGTGTGAGGAGCGGCCCAGCGCCGCCCGGGTGATCGCGTGGGTGCCGCACTCGGCCAGCGCCACGACGTGGACCTGAGTAAATGCAGGCCGTCCCGCTGCTGTTGCGGGCGGGGGGCCGTACCGTGCCCGGTTCTCCACGCTGTCCGGGACGCCGACCGAGGTTCCGTCGATCGCCAGCAACCGCCACTGGCGGTAGCGCTCGCCCTCCGTACCTGTGGTCGTTGGTGTGGGGCGTGCACGGCGCGAGGGGCGTGCGGGGCTTGCCACTTCGGCGAACAGGGCCGCCAGCGGTTCCGGACCGAGGCGGGCCCGCGCCCGGGAGATCGCAGCAGTCGTCGGCACCGGCCAAGGACGGCTGCCCTGCCCGGCCCAGGCCAGGCCCTCGGCGACCAACCGGGCCACCTGCGCGTAACTCTGCCGGGAGAACAGACACATCGCGAGGACGAAGTACACCACCGCTCGTGCGGGCAGCAGCCGACTGCGGCGCTCGGCCCGGCCGCATTCCGCGACCACGTGGTCCACCAAATCCGGCGGGAACGCGTGCACGAGCAGTCCGATTGCAAGGCGATCGGACAATCCTTCGTCCGCTGCCTTGACTTGTCCGGGTCGAGGCAAATCCGCATACCTCCTGAGAAGTCAACGGCGGGTTCCTTAAGTCACTGGTATCAATCCACTCTCTGTTGCCGACTTCCGGGCGGCGGCAAACCATGAGTGCGAGGGAATTTCGGCCGGACCCTTCTTCGTCGATGGACGTGAATAGGGCACTCCTGGTTGCGCTGGCAGATTCCCCGAAGAGGCCGCCTGTCAGAAAAACGATTCCGCACAGGCGGTGATCGTCGTGAGGCGGCTGAACAGAAAGGAAGGACGATGACAGATCGTGCGCTGCTCGTCGGTATCGACGAGTATCCGGATCCGGCCAACCGCCTCAACAGCTGCATCAAGGACACCGAGGTGTTCAAGGAGATGCTGGGGGACCAGTTCGGCTTCCGGGACTCCGAGATCCTTGTCCTGCACGACGCCGCCGCCACGCTGGCGGCCACCAGGGAAGGCCTGGACTGGCTGTTCGACGGCGCCGAGGAGGGCGACCGGCGCGTCTTCTTCCAGTCCTCGCACGGCTATCGCTACCCGGACGGCGACCTGATGACGGAGGTCCTCTGCTCGTACGACGGATTTCTGTCGGACAAGGAGCTCGTCGATCGCAGCAGCGCTCTCCCGCCCGGCGTGCTCACCGTGGTGCTCGACGCCTGCCACTCCGGAGGCATGGAAAAGGAGATCTTCGTCCAGGGGGTGCCGCGCACCGTTCGCAACAAGGTGTTCCTCGCACCGGCGGGGCAGCAGCGGGAGAAGGCAATGGCCCTGAACGAGGTGCGGGGCGTGAAGCTCTTCGGCCGCACCGCACTGCGCGACGAGGCCTCACTGGCCAGGAGCCTGACGAACCTCCCCCACCCGGCTCCACCGGCCAAGGGCCCCCTCACCGGGGGGCTGGAACTGAACGCCGTGCTGTTCACGGCCTGCCGAGCGGACCAGACCGCAGCGGCCGGCAGCGCCGCCACCCACTGGCTTTCGGCGTTCACCTACGCCCTGACCACTGAAATGGATCTGTCGATTTCGGTCGACGCCCTGCGCGACCGAACCACAGATCGCATCGAGGCCCTCAATATGAGCCAGACGCCCTGCGTATTCGCCTCCTCGGATCACCAGTACCTCCTCTCGGAAACGTTTCTTTCCGCGCAACCGGAAACGGACAAGGGGATGGATCTGAAGGTGGAGCAGCTGCTCCAGGGAATCCTTTCTGCGGGCGTCGGAGCGCCATCAAAGTCTTCCGGTGCCACGGGCGCCGGAGTCCAGAGCACAAAGCAGACGAAGGAGAAGGAGAAGGAAATGAGCACTACTGCCTACACCGACGACCAGGTCAAGGCCATTCTCGAAGACCTCCTCAAGCCGAGCACGGGGGCGAAGGACGTCGCCTACCCCCCGTTCGACGGAAACTGGTTCGGTGACGTACGTCTGTGCGCCGCGGCACTCGCCCCAGCCGTCGCGGCGGCGTACACCGCGGCAGGGCCGGGCAAGGCCCCGTCGGTCGACCGCCCGCTGGCGAACGCCGCCCATGTCGACGACAAGAGCCTCTGGGACCTCGCCGCCGGCCTGGCCCAGGTCGTCGTGCATGAACTGACCAAGGCGGGCGGCCCCGTCAAGGCAGCTCAGCCGACCGCGTCCGAGGTGCGTCGCCAGATCGCCGACAGCGTGCCGGAAGAGATCATGGGGCACCCGAAGTTCTTCGGCCTCCTGGCAACCCTGCTCGGCACCGTGGCACCGATGATCGTCAACGCGATCACCAAGGACTACAACCCTGCCGACCGCCCTGCCGGCGGCAGTGTCGGTGTGGAACTGCCCGCCGGACTCAGCAGGAACGAGCAGAAGGCGTGGTACAACGCGCTGTTCGACGCCGCGCGAGTGACCCTGCCGTACATCGTGCGGGCCCTCGGCTGACGGACCGCGGACCCTGCGGACCCCGCGTACCCGATCAGTACCCGATCACTTCGGGGGGTGACCGCCACACGGTCACCCCCCGAAGCCGTTCCGAGCCGAGGACGACCCCATGACGAGTTCCTCCGACGAAGCGGTCTACCGAAAGGCCGCCGCCGACCTCGCACGGATGACGTTGCCCGACCTGTCGGTGTTCCCCACCCCGCAGACGGAGGTCGCCATGGCCAAGGCCTTCCGGATGAACGGACCGAGGGAGGATTGGCTGGACGAATTCCGTTCCCGCATCAGGCACGACAGCGGGGAGCGGGTGGTGATGGAGGACGCCGACCGGGCGACCTTCCCACCGCCCCTGGACAAGAGCCCAGCCGCGTCCTACCAGCGCCTGGTCGATACCCGGACCTCCGCCGTGCAGCTGCTGGTGATGGGCCCGTTCAGCCCGCCCTTCCGCTTCGTCCCCGGCGCGCAGCCCGGGTCCCCCGGAACCCCGGACTGATCGGCGAGACCTGAGCGAGTTCGGCGGGCCGGCGGTGGGCAGCGGCGGCCTCGGGATCACCAGCGCGGGGTGTCGCTGAGGGGGAGGGCAGTTGCGGTATCGGGGGCTCGGTGAGCTGGGGTTCTGCAGGTCGTGTGAGAACGGCCGTTGCGGCGTCAGTCGCGGCTTGACCTGGGGTTGTTGCAGGTTGGTTGAGAATTGTCTGGGTGTTGCAGGTAGCGCTTCGGTCTAAAGGACCGAGGCGCTTTTTCGTGTTGTGGGATGCGTTTTTGCTGGTCAGCTCGCTGATCGACGGGGGTGGGGGCGGTGCCTGGTTTCGGCGTGGTGGTCGAGGCGGATGGCATCCAGGCTGGCGCTGTCACGTTGTTGGGTGGGTAGGTGCTGATGGCACGTCGTGGCGTGGTGGAGCCCGGTTCCGGGCTGTGGTCAGACCGCGGTGGCGAACCCGGCGACGCCGGTGATCTGCTCCCAGATTGCGAAGCGGACGGTCATCTCGGCGCGGTAGTCGTGTGCAGGCATCAGATGGCGGCGGGGCCGGAAGTGGGGCGAGATACCACTGAACGCGGACAGGAACCGCTGGGCCCTGCCCACTGAGC
>NZ_JBITZL010000022.1:0-9950 GCF_044546845.1 Streptomyces sp. NPDC053076
GAGAACCGGGTGCCCGTCGGGCGCCTCGCAAGGGGCCGGGTCCATCGGCTCGGTACCGAGAGAGCCGGGCCGGTGCTCGGAGTGGCGCCGGCCGTCGGCGTCCGGCTCGCTCGCGCGGGTCGGTGGGTTGAGCGCGGTCATCAGCTGCAGCCCAGTGACGGCCGCAGACCCGACCGGGGTCATCACCCGCGTCGCGTACAGGCCCAGCACCCGGGCGAGTTCCGCCGGCTCCAGCTGGGCGGCGTGGCCCCAGGCGCGGTCATCGAGGGCGTGCCAGGAGGGAATGCACAGCTGCACGCATTGGCGCCGCCCGCCGTGGGCGGGGCGATAGATCCGCGCCCACGGCCCCAGCCCCCGCCGGGTCAGCTTCCACTCGGCACGCTCAAGCTGCTTGATGACCTTGTGCCCCTCCGGGAGCCGCCCGGCAAGCCGCTCCTCGTGCGACAGTGCGGCAGGCAGGCCATAGCGCTCGCACGCCGCCTCGGTGAGCACCAACAGCGGATCGGCGTCCTTCCCTGAGCCGTGCAGCCGCTCCGCCCCCAACTGCGCCTCGGCCAGCGTCCACTCGACCAGGGAAGGCAGTGACTTGGCGGGCACGTCGAGGATCAGTCCGCCGATGCCGTAGCCGGTCACGTTCCGGTCGGTGTCGGCGTCGAGGACGAGCAGCGGACCGTGCGCGTACGAGCCGCCGGCCGCAGGCGGATTGGCCGGGGCCGCCTTCTTCGCGCTCGGGCGGCGCGAGGTGGTCGTCGGCCGGGATGCGGGCGCCGGCCGGGACGTCGCGGCCGGGGCGGGAGGAGCGGGCGCCGTGGTGTCGGACGCGGTCGCGGCCGCGGCATCGGGCTCCGGGCCTGACGGCGAGGCCAGGGCCTTCGACGCTGCGGGGGGAGCGGTCTGCGGCGCAGCGGTGTCTTCCCGCGGTGCACCGGCGTTTTCCGTGGCGGGGTAGAGCTGTGCGAGCTGCTTGAGCAGGCGCGCGTACGCCTCCCGCTGCGGCGGCCGTGGCTCGGTCTTGCCCGTCTCCCAGTCGCCGACGGTCGCGCGCCGCACGCCCAGGGCGGCAGCTACTTCGTCGAGGGTGAGCGCATGAGCCTGGCGCAGCCGCCTGCGCTCCGCCGGCGGCGGCAGCGGCGACCGGGACGCCACCAGCGCGTCCACCGCGTCGAACAACTCGGACATGAAGCACCTCCGACCTCACCCTAACCGATGAACCGAGCTGACAACGCACTTTTAGCGCGCCTATGCCGTGCATTTTCCGTACGGCGGGGCTTGGGCGGGTGATACGGTGCCCGGACGGAAGGCCCACCGCCGACACCTTCCGCTTCCGGATCGAGGAAGAGCTGAATGACTGTGGCCCTTCCCGCCCAAGGCCGCCCCGGGCGGGCGGTACTCCATCCAGACCAGGCCGAAGCCGTCTCGCGCCTGGCAGGCCACCTGCACCGCCCGGGCACGCGCGGGCTGTATGTGTCGGCGACCGGGACCGGCAAGACACTCGTGTCGATCCGCGTGACCGACGAACTCGGCGGGGACTGGACGGCCGAGGACGCCGTCCCGGCCGTCCTGCTGTAGACGCCGGCGTCGTCGGGCGCGATGGGGGGACACAACTCGTGCGGCATGTCCTCTCAAAGAGACATCAATGTCAAGCAGAGGTGACATTTGCCGCGCCAGGCCTGGCCCTCTCCGCCGCGCAGGAGTTCGCGGCAGCGCCGCGGAGTGTGTCAGTCGGCCGGCCACGGCGGGTTCCAGTCCTCGTCGACGGCTTCCAGCGCCGCCCCTCCCACCCGGGGTTCCCCCAGCCAGCGTTCCCGGCCGCCTGCCTCGTGGAGGTTGCAGTGCTGCGCGCAACAGGGCCGGCCCGCCGCTTGGATCAGATGCGCCAGGACCGCAGGGCCTCGGCGACGGCGTAGACGCTCAGCCGGGTGTCCCGGACCTTTCTGACGAGGTCAGACAGGGCGCCGTAGGGAGGGTCGATGCCTTCGCCGGACTGATCCATGTACTGAGCGGCCACGAAAGCGGCGAAGAGGCTGTTGCGGTGGGGGAGTGGCTCCAGGCGCACGATCGTGTGCAGGAGCGCGGCCGCGCGCCAGGCGGCATCCGGGTCGGAGGCCTCAAGCGTCGGCATCCGGGTCTTGTGCCGGGCGACGGCCGCCACCAGCGCGGAGTAGTCGGTCACGCTCACGTCTTCATGCCCGAGGGCGGCCTCCTGGACGTCGAGGAGCCAGGAGACGTCGATGTGGACAACCATCAGGCAGCCGCAGCCCCGTCGCCGCGTTGAGAGGGCGGAATCTCCTCGGGGAACGCCTCGTCGAACTCCCCGCGCAGCCTGTCGGCCCAGGCGGTGGCGCCGGCGACGAACCGCTTGCGGTGCATCTCGCGTACACCGAGGTCGTGCAGGTACTGCTTGAGGCTCTTGCCCTCGGCGGCGGCGGCGGCCCGGACGCCTTCCATTTCCTCGTCGGAGAAGGACACGTTCAGTGATGGCATGACCCGATGGTACCTAGTTGGTACCATGCTCCTCAAGGCCGGTGAGCGTGGTCAGAAACAGCCAGACCATCACCGGCGCCTGGATGCGATGGAGGGCATCGGGGGCGCAGCAGCCGGGATGATGGCATGGGCGGCCGCCTGCCCGGCCAACCCGGGCCAGCGGCCGGCATCGATGCCGAGCACGCATGCCGGGCCGCGACCGCCGTGGCGGCCGCTGACGTTCGCGCGGGTCATCCCGTGCCGGCGACGACCCGGGGAGACCGCCGTGCTTTGCACGACATGTCGTCCTCTGGCCGCCGCCGCGCACGGACACACGACTCCTGCTGTATGCCGCACGCCCTGTCTTCCCCGGTTCGCCGGGCACTGCGCGCGGCGGGCGCCGCGACAGGGGGAGCGGGGGAGCGTGCGTCGGCGCCGGTGCCCGGCATCGTTGACGTAACTCGGTCGTTCGGCCTGTCTCGTCGTTGTGGTGTCTGGTCGCCGGGCTGGGTTCTGAGGTGGCTCGTCGTATGGCGCGGCGTTGGGCGGCGGTGGTGGCGCCCCAGATGCCGTCGTCCTCTCCATGAGCGAGTGCCCAGGTACGGCAGTCGATGATCACGGGACAGCGGCGGCATATTGCCCGGGCCAGGGAGGCCTCCGCGCCCGGAGCCGTGAGGTCGGCGAGAGGGAAGAAGATCTCGGGGTCTTCTCCCACACAGGCTGCTTGATCACGCCAGTCGGACTCTGCCGGCTCTCCGCTTGATATGCAGGTCATGATCAACTCCCCTTCCGGGCTGCCTGCACGGCGAACGGTGACCACGGCGCTGGTAGCGCGGTGGTTCCGGCAGAGGTTTGGAGAATATTAAACGATTACGTCACATATGCGGTAGGGGGTCTGCTCCGGGTACCGCTGTGGAGTGACTGGCCCTGGTAACGGCGCAGCGTGGCGGTCGTGCGGGCGGCTGGGACCCGGATGCGAGCGGCGGGCAGGCCGAACCGTTCGCACGCGGCCTCGGTGAGCGCCAGCAGCGGGTCGGCGTCCTTGCCCGAACCGTGCAGCCGCTCCGCACCGAGCTGAGCCTCGGTGAGCGTCCACTCGACCAGGGCGGGCAGGGACTTGGCGGGTACGTCCAAAATCAGACCGCCGACGCCGTAGCCGGTCACATTCCTGTGATTCTTCCTGGACATCGTCGATCGCAGCGCGCACGGCCACCAGATGGCGTCCGGCCGGGGATTCGGCGTTGCCTGTTGGCCGAGGTCCCGCGCACCCAGTGGCTCGAACGCCCGAGACCGGTCTCCGGGCCCAGGCGGTGGCCCGGGGCCGTCCCACCGGCCGAGGTCCGGGGACCCATGACCACGATGAGCACGGCGTGCCGTCGCCCCAGGTCGCCGATGCCCTGTCGCACTGCGGTCAGGGCCGGTGTGTTCGGCAGGAGCCACCCGTACTGGCGCCTCATCGGCCGCTTCAGCCGGCCGGGCTGGTGCGTAGTGCCTGGCGTATGCGGGGGTCGGCGGTGCGGTCGTCGGCGACGTGTTCGAGGTGCTGTGCGGAGTCTGGGTGGTCGCGCAGGACGGCGGCGATGACCGTTGCGGCCTGATGCTTCAGGGTGCGCAGCCAGGGGGAGATCTTGGCCTGGGCGCTCCACTGGTCCCAGGCGCCGTCCCAGGTGCACATGGTGTGGGCGGCCTCCTCCAGCAGGTCCCAGTCGCGGTGGTCGGCGGCGTAGGAGCAGATGCCGTGCAGCCAGATCACGACCGTCGCGGCGTCGCCGAACTGCACGATGTGGGTGTCGTCTCCGCCGACGTGTTCTGCCAGGGCGCGCAGGAGGTTGTGAGCTTGGGCGGGTTCTCGTGCGAGGGCCGGTCCGGCCTGCCGTGTGTCGAGGTGGGCGAGCACGCCGACGTGGAGTTCGTAGTCCTTGGGGTGGTCGCCGACCAGGGTCAGCAGGGCGTCTGCGGCGGCCGAGTCGCCGGTGCCGGCGGCTTCGAGCAGGGTCTGGGCGGCCGGGAGGGGGTCTTCGGGGATGGCCGCGTGTTCGCGGTCGATCAGAGCGAGGAGGTCGCTGACGGTCTGGGGGCGGCGTTGCGGATCCTGGTGGGTGGTGGCGCGGACGATGGTGCGCCACGGGCCGGGAGGGGGCAGCAGCGGCAGGTTGGTTTCCGGCAGCTTGCCGGTGAGGGCCCAGGCGATGACTCGGCCGATGCTGTAGATGTCGCTGGACCGCTCTGCGTACTCGGCCTGCGTCGGAGTGCTCTGTGCGAGGTCCTCGACCAGGCGGCGGATGGTGGTGCCGTGCTCGGCCGCCAGCTGGGCGAGCCGGTCCCGCGCGGCCGTGCTCACCTTGATGCTTGTCTCGTCTACCGGTAGAGGCGTGGCGGCCCTGACGCGGCACGCGCCGTACGGACGGAGGACCGAGCTGCCGGCGCACGCCCTGCGCCGGATGAGCGCGCGCAGTCCGCACGCAGTTAGTGCGCGAGATGTGCGCTTGGGCACAGGTGCTGGCGTGCCGCGGAAGCCCCGGCCGCCCGGCGCGGGAACGAGAGCGCCGAAACGGTCGGACGGCACATCGCCCGCACCGACAGGCTGCCGCCGGGCGGAGTGCCTTCCGGCACGCCCGGGTGCGGCGCCGGGAGCCACCGGTCGTGCGGGCTGCGGACCGCAGAGTGCCGCCGACTGTCAGCGCGATCACTGCGGGCGCGCCCGGCACGGAGGTCCCTGCCCATATCCGCAGTTCGGCCGCGGTTTGTCAGCGGCGCGTGCTATCTGCTGTTGGGACAGTTTCACTGCGCTGAGCGCCGCCAGATTTCCGGGAGTCATGAGCCGTGCCGTTCACCGCGCTGCACCCTGATGCCGGCCGACTGGATGCCACCCAGCCTGATCTCGGGTGCGCGATGGGTTGGGCCCAGGTCTACAAGGTGCGGCCCCGCGTTCCCTTGGCCTGCCCCGGGTGCGGGTGGGCCGTGCATGCCAAGCATTCCCCGCAAGGGGTGCGGTTCTTCTGCCACGACCCGGGCCGCGACGGCACCTGCGACCTGGGCGGCGAATCGTGGGAACACCACATGCTCAAGCTCGAGCTGGCCTCGGCGGTCCGCAGCGCCGGATGGCACGCCGCCCTCGAGGTGGCGGGAGGTGACGGTGCATGGCGCGCGGACGTGATGGGTCCGCACCCGACGGCGGCAGGCGCATCGCCTGGGAAGCGCAGCTCTCACCGATCACCGACCGGGACATCCTGGCCCGCACCGCCCGCTACGCATCCGAGGGCATCGGCGTGTGCTGGGTGTCCCCGGGCCCCCAGGCACCGCCGTGGATCGACGTGGTCCCGGCCGTACAGGTCAGCGCCCCCGACCAGCACGGGCAGTGTTGGAGGGTGGTCGACGGACTGGGAGGATTCGACGCCGCCGCCGGAACGTGGGAGTTCAAGCCGCAGGAGCTGGGGCGGTTCGTGAGATGGGTGCTGTCCGGCAGCGTCACCCCCGTCGCCAGCCTGCCGCACTACACGTCCGTACCACGCGGCTGCGGCCTCGGCCGCTACGTGCAGCGTCGCCTGTGGTGGACCTCCGCCCAGTCCGAGCGCGCGCAGAACGAACACGACCGCAGACGCCAGGAGCAGGCCGGACGGGCCGACAGAGCCCGCCGGGAGGCCGCGGACCGCCGCGCCGCACGCCAGCAGCAAGAGCTCCAGCGCAGGCAGCAACTCCAGCAGCGCCGCAAGAGTCAGCCCGCGCCGGACCCCGAAGACGAAGAGACCCGCCGCGCCCAGACAGGAGCAGCGGCGCTTGGAGCAGGTATGGCGGCGGCAGCGCGAGCAGGAGGCAGCGAAGCAGAAGGAGCTGGCCGGTCGGGCGTCGGAGGTGGCACGGGCGTGGTGGCAGGACGTGCAACCACGGCAGCGTGCCGAGCTATTTGCCGCGATCGCCGAACGGACCTGGCACGATGAAGAGGTATGGGTGGAGATCCCCGAGAGGCCGAAGGTGTCCGAGAGCTTCGCATACGGCATCCCGCTCTTCACGACGGGGCGGCTGCGCGCGCTGTACGGGATCGTGCGTCCCTGCCCCGAACTGGTCTGTCTGTCACCGCAGCTGGAGTTCCAGCACATCGTGGTGCGCGATGAGCAGGAAGCCCGTCAGCTGGCCGGGGCGATGTCGCCACGCGCCCGGATCACGAACCTCTGCCTCTCCAGCGACGCCACGGGCCGACCCGGGTAGACAGCCTGCGATGCCCGTCCCGCGCAGCCGGGCGGCCGAGGGGGGCCTGCGACCGTCATCCACGCGGCCGGCGCAGGTACCGGGCGAGGAGTTCGGTGACTGGCCGGCCGGCCACGCCGAGGCGGTGGCCGGGACCGGCCGCCCGGCCCTGGACGCGGTGCCGCGCCTGGTCACCCGCGGCGACGGGACCCTCACCACGGCCAAGCGCCGTGCTCACCCGGAACACAGCCGCCCATCCAGCGGGAGCGGCTGTTTGCGCGTCAGTGTCGAAGCGCGGTCACCAGGAGCGTGTCGGCGGCGCGCGGTCCGTCTGCGGCAGGCAGCGTCTCGGTGGTGATCTGGGTGAATCCGGCCTCGTCGAGGAGCTTGGTCCACACCTGCTCCTGGAGGACCCAGCGCCGCATGGCGGCCACCTCACCGTCCGGGGTCTTCGCCCCGATCTCGGTGTGCTGCACGTCGGGGTGAGCGGGGTCGCCGCCGAGGTGGTGGCCGAGGGTGGAGAACACCAGCCGTCCGCCGGGGCCCAGTGCGGCGGCCGCCGCGGGCAGCAGTGCGCGGGGATCGGTGAAGTCGACGGCGCCGAAGACGCTGTAGAGCACGTCGTAGGCGCCTGCCGTGGCGTACAGGTGCCGGGGCACGTCGCGGTGGACCAGGTGCAGCCGGGGTGCGAGGTGACCGTACAGGTCTTGAGCCATGGTGTGCTGGGCGGGTGAGGCGTCGACGGCGATGATGCGGGCGGGCTGGTGATGGACGGCCAGGTGAGCGGCGTGCCGGGCCGAGCCGGCGCCCAGGTCGCCGACACAGAGCCCGGTGATGTCGCCGAGGACTTCGGCCCCGGGCCCGCTGTCCTGGCCCCAGTCCCAGCGGAACGTGCCGGGCACGGTGCGGTCGGCGGCGTGGCGGGCGCGGCCGAAGTGATGCCAGAGGTCTGTGGAGGGGGTGGTCACTCCGCCCATCCTGACAGGGCGGCGTCGCCTGACGGGGCGGGTTCGCACCGAATCCCACCCAGGCGTGTGCCAACAGGCCCCGGCCGGGCGGCCGGGGCCTGTCAGCGCGCAGTCAGTGCGAGTCGTTGCCCGGGTGGCAGGGGCCGCACTGGGCGGCGTCCGTCCACAGCGGCAGGTCGACATCCCAGCCGTCGGCGGCGATCAGGTCCGCCGTCCGCAGCACCGAGCCGTCGCCTTTGAAGTCGAGCTCGGGGACGTGGTGGAGGAAGAACCCGTCGTTGAAGCGCTCACACAGCTCGAAGTAGGCGACGGTGTCGAGGATGACCGTGTGGACGCCGATGTCGACGAGCGTGCTCGGCGCAAGGCCGAGACGCTCGCCCCGGTGCCGCATGGCGGTCAGCAGGTAGGCGTAGCCCTGCCCGAGGACGCGGGCCGCCATGACGGAGTCGTAGGGGTAGTCCCGCATGAGGAGTCCGACCTGCTTGTCCCACAGGGCGGCCGGGACGACCTCGCGGGCGCAACGGGCCGGGCCGGTCGTCGGGCCGGCGGTCACAGCGGGTTCGGCGACGGTAGCCATGGTGCCTCCGATGAACGGTGCCCCGCGGCTCGGGGCGACGTGCCCAGCACACCGCGCTGCCCGGTCGCACAGTGGTCATCTGCCCTGTGATGCAACGCCTTTGCGCGGTGTGCAAGCGGTCTCGACGCCGCCCTGCGGCGCCCCCTACCGTGGGACGGCCCCGGTAGTGCGCTGTGGGAGGGTCCCGTGCCCGTACACCCGCTCTGGAACAGCACGACGGTACGCCAGTTGGCCGCACAGCGCCGTCCCGGCGCCCTGATCCGCCTCGGCCGTGAGTACCGCGCCTGGACCCTGGCCGTGCTCGGGGGGCGGATCGGCTGCTCCGCGGCCACCGTTTCGCGGCTGGAACGTCGCTCGTGGGTGGCCGACTTGACGCTGGTGCACTTGGCGGCGGCCGAGGTCGGCGTGCCCCGACACATCCTGATGACTTCTCTGGCGCCACCGGCCACGGCGGCACCGGCCGGCACTACAGTGACGGCCAGCCCGCGTGACGCCGAGGAGGACCCCATGCGCCGCCGCACGCTGCTCACCGCCACGGCGGCCGCCGGACCGGCCGCCCTGCTCACTGGGTTGGACGAGGCCCTCGCTGCCACCCCCGCGCCGACGAGCGGCCAGGGCCCCCTGGACGGCCGTCTGGCCACCGCCCGGGAGCTGTACGACAAGGGCGTGCACGGTCGGCTCCTGGCCGTGCTGCCCAGCCTCATCGCGGACGGACACCGCGTCGCCGCGTCCCGCCACGACCTCGACCAGGCCCGGCTGTCCTCGGTCTACACACTGGCCTCCTCGATCCTCAGCAAGGTCGGCGCCTACGACAAGGCGCGGCTCACCGCGGACCGGGCCCGGACCTGGGCCGAAGTATCCGGCTCCCCGCTCGCGGCGGCCGCCGCCGCCCGGGAACTGGCGATCGTGCTGCGCCACCAGGACCGCCACGGCGAGGCCCAGCGCCTGATGACCTCGGCGGCCGCTGACGTGGAGGCGACCGGCCTGCGCACCGACGCCTCGGCGGCCGCGTACGCACAGATGCTGTGCACGCTGGCCTACACGGCTGCGCGCGGCGGACAACGAGCGGAAGCGCTGGCCATGGTCGAAGAAGCCCGCCGCTCCGCCTGCCGACTGCCTCAGCTACCGCCGCCGGGCCGCCTGTTCCCCATCAGCCCGGCCGCCGTCGACCTGTACGCGGTCGGCGTGCACTGGGCCCTCGGTGACGCCGGCGCCGCGCTGGAGGCCGGAAAGGACCTTCGGCCCGCGCAGTTCCCGACCGCCGAGCGCAGGGCGAGGCTGGGCACGGACATGGCGCGGGCCTGGTGGGCGTGGCGGCGGCCCGAGCAGACCGCTCGCGCCCTGTTGGACGCATACCGGGCCAGCCCTGGCGAGGTCCGTGACCGGCCCGCGATCCGCAGCATCGTCACGGAGCTGGCCGAACAGCACCCGCACACCACCGGCGTGCGCGAGTTGTACGCCGCCGTGGGGTGAGACGCAGGGCATTCGAATAGTCTTGTCCTGTAGTGCCACCGGAAGTGAACCGCCGCGTTGCACCCGTCAACAGGGCGCTGTCACGTTGTTGGGTGGGTAGGTGTTGATGGCACGTCGTGGCGTGGTGGAGCCCGGTTCCGGGCTGTGGTCAGACCGCGGTGGCGAGCCCGGCGACGCCGGTGATCTGCGCCCAGATTGCGAAGCGGACGGTCATCTCGGCGCGGTAGTCGTGTGCAGGCATCAGATGGCGGCGGGGCCGGAAGTGGGGCGAGATACCACTGAAC
>NZ_JBITZL010000023.1:0-6933 GCF_044546845.1 Streptomyces sp. NPDC053076
TGCCTGGATGCCCGCAGGCGCCTTTGCAGTACGTCTCGCGGCGGCGAGTGTCGGCAATGGTGAACACGGAAACGAGGACGCGGAATGCCTTGACGTGTTCGGCGGCGGGGAGCCCCGCGAACCCGTAGCGGGGTGGGTCCATGCAGATCATTACCGAGGGGTTGGCCGTGGGCTTCACACCGGAGCGCGCCACCCCCGCGCGGCCGTCCGCGCGCAGCTCACCGTGCTGCTCGACAACACCGTCCTGAACGTGGCCATCCCCTCGCTCACCCGCGAAGTGCACGCCGCCACCTCGGACATCCAGTGGATGATCAACGCCTACTCCCTGGTGCAGTCCGGCCTGCTGCTCACCGCGGGCAGCGCCGCCGACCGCTACGGCCGCAAGAAGATGCTGATCGCCGGGCGTCCCCGGTTCGGCACCGGCTGTGCGCCTGCATCGCGTAGCCGGCGACTTCCTGCAGTACCTCCTGCCGGTGTGTCGGGGCCAGGCCGGAGAACCAGCCCACACCAGCGTCCAAGGTGCGGAGCCTCTGGGCGATCTCGTTGACAACCCGCTCCGTCTCGCGCCGGTAGGTGTGGCTGTCGTCGCTGCTCGTTTGGGTCATCGCTGGATGGTTTCACGACGCCGGTTCCGACGCTCTGGAGTGGGTGGCGCTCGCTGCCCTGCGGCACGGGGCGGGTAGCCAACTCGTGAGTCGTCCGGCTCCGCAAGGAGATCGCCCGCGCCTGAAAATACACGGCCTGGTCCCTGCCTCGCCCGCGTACCACAGACACCCGCCCCGGCGAGGTTTAGTCGCGGACGCCGAGAGCGGTGTCGGGTCAGCAGTGCACGCAAGTTGGCGCCTGTTGCCGCGGCGCCTCGAGGACCTGCTCCCGGGGCGCCGGGCGGCACCGGCCGCTCTTGACGGCCGTCCAGCACTCACCGGTGTGCACCGTGTCGATGTTCTCCTGGTTCAGCCCGTACTGAATCAGCCACGCCGGCTGTGGCGGCTGGCGTTCCTCTCCTTGGCGTTGGCCGTACTCCGCCGTTCCTCGTTGCCGAACCAAAGGTCGATGAGCGCCAGCTGTCGCGCGGTGTGCTGCTCCACGACGCGGCGGGCCAAGCGCAACATGTCGAGCCGCGAGGTCGGCTGGTTCACCTGCTCGCTCCTCGTGACGGTGCCGGGGTGTCCGTTTGTTGTCAGCTGCTGGTGGGGTAGGCGGTGAGGCCGGAGTCGCCGAGTCCGATGCCGGCTGATTCGTTGACGAGGAGGGGTGCGGCGCCGGGGCTTGGCAGGTCCTTGCCGGTGCGGGCGTCGAGGGCGATCGCACCGTTGGTGGTTTCGCCGTTCGCACGACGCCAAGTGATCCGACTCTGGAGTCGGATCGGTTGTCTGTAAGCACTTCTTTGGGCTCCACCGCACGGCACTGAAGTGGCTCCCGACGTAAGAAGTTGATCTGGCTCCACTCTGCGCTCATGGCACCAGTGTCTTGACGATGACCCGCTCGACATCCGCGTCGGTGATCTGCCTGGGGACACCTGGCCTGGGCTGGTCGGACAAGCCATCCAGACCACGGTCAAGGAAGCGTCTCCGCCAGGTACGGACCGTGTCGGGAGCGATCCTTAACCGCCGTGTCACCTTCATGATCGAGTGCCCTTCGGCGCACTCAAGGACGATCCGGGACCGCAGGGCCAAAGCCTGAGCCGTCGACCGGCGGCGTACCCATTCCTCAAGCACAGCCGCTGGGCATCCGTTACCGACAATGGCGGGACCTTCGGTCCATGACGACTCACACCAAACCAACGACGAACCTCTGACTCAGGTCACTGGGGAACTCGTACGGCGAGGCCCCGGCCACCGGTGCGGGGAGCCTCTTTGGAAGCTAGCTGAGGTCGAACGGGGCCAGATGTGCCACCGCCCTTGTCAGGTCAACGCCCCTGGCGCCGATTCGCATCGAAGCGGAGCAGCACCCGCGCCACACGCCACACCGCGGCAACGACCGCCAGCACGACCCCCACCATAAGCAGGCCCTTCCCTGCAGGCTCGGAGACACCCACGACCAGTGCTGGGACCAATAGCACGCCGAACACGGCTGCGGCTAGGACAGCAGCCGTCACTAGGGCGAACATGATCTCCACCGTCATCGCGTCCTTCTCCCAACGCGATTCCCGCCCCATATCCATCCAGCAAGTCTCACACAGATGGTCAGCGTCTCGCAGCCGAGATCCCGCGCGGTTCACTCCTCACTGGACCCGTACTTAGTTCAGTCCGGGCCCATCCGGTTCACACAGCGAGCGCAAGGTGCCACCAGCCGGGGTGGCGGTGAAGTTGTAGCAGCCGAGCATGCTGTGTTTGAGCAAGGAGAGTTGGGCGGCGCCCCTCGCCGACCCCATCACCTTCGGAACGGAGGTGGACGACGGCGACATCGACGTACTGCGTGGTCTGGAGCGCCACATGGTCCGTCGGGCGCGCGGGCCGGTCCTCCTTGCCCGGCCAGATACGCCATCGGGTCAAGGAGGACACTCCTGTTAACGCTGCGCGTGAACAAGGTCACTATCTGTCAAGTAACCGTGAAAGCAAGGGAGTTGCGACCCTAGGATCGCTCTCGTGCCGCACAATTCGACCAGTTGTGCGATGAGGGGGTGATCGAGGATGCCGACAAGTTCGTTTTGTCCGAAATCACCTCGCCTTATGCGCGGACTCGGCCTCCATCGGCAGTGACGGCGCGCACATAAAGGGAGGGAACCCCCGGCCGGGATGCCTGCAAGCAATGGCCGGGAGTCCCCGCATCGGAACACAACATCCGGAGGATGCATGCGTCCTATGCTCAGCATACGTGCAAAGCGATGGGTTACTGCTCTCGCTGCGGCAGGTGCCGCAACCGTGATGGCTGTCGCCCCCGCGAATGCTGCGGGGCACACGGTCGTGGCATACACCACCGACAGCGACAGCGGGGTCGCAGGTGGCAAGGCGATCTTCCATGGCAACACCGACCCGGAGTGGGCACAGGTATGTGACACAAAGGCTGACGGCATGCGCGCCTGGGCCCAGGTGTCTTGGCGTCAGCACGGTCAATGGCAGGACTTCACCTTGGAAGACGCCGACGGCAGCAGTTCTTTCTGCGACAACGATCACGCCAAGCAACATCAGATCCCGGAAGGTACTCAAGTCACAATAGAAGTGTGCCTCAAGGACGGCGCCAACGGTCCAAGGAAGTACTGTGGCTCCAACATAACCGACGCCTGACCTGAACAATCCGCCGGAGGCGGCCGCTGAAACAACGGCCGCCTCCGGCCTTTAGTGTCGAGAGGCCACCTTCGTGCGTGCATACCTGCTCGTTGGGTGTATTGCGGCAGCCGTGACCTTCCTGCTTACAGGTCCTATTCGCCACCTTGCAATAGCGGCGGGATGGATCCTCGGGGTGCGAACCCGTGACGTGCATCGCGCACCGACACCGCGGGTGGGCGGCGTCGCCATGCTCGGGGGCTTGCTCGCCGCATTCCTCGTTACACAACATTTGCCTACGTTCCAAGCAGCGCCCAACCTCCAGGACTTCCGCACCATTTTGTCAGGCGCTGCGATTGTCTGGCTAGCCGGTGTCGTCGATGACAGAGTTGGGCTTTCAGCCTTTGCTAAGGTCGGTGCGCAGCTTGCGGCCGCAGGGGTAATGTCCTACCAAGGTCTAACCATCGTATGGCTGCCGATTCCCGGTGTGGGAATCGTTACCCTCAACCCATCGCTGAGCACGCTCGTGACTCTTCTCGCTCTGCTGGTAGCGATCAACGCCGTGAACTTCATCGATGGACTAGACGGGCTAGCAGCTGGCACATCCGGAATTGCTGCAGCCGCATCCTTTTTGTACAGCTATCGCCTTTGGTTCGGACATGGAATGGAAGCCGCGGCCCCTGCAGCCGTAACGCTGGTGATTGTTATGGGAGTCTGCGTGGGGTTCTTGGTTCACAATGCGTATCCTGCCCGAATATTCATGGGTGACTCTGGAGCAATGCTGCTGGGTTTACTGCTTGCGGGAGCATGTATCTCGTTTCTTGGGCAGACTGACCCCGACGCACTGGCGCATGAGCTGAGCAGCGAGCAGCGAGCAGCGAGCAGCGAGCAGCGAGCAGAACGTAGTGCGAACCTCGATGCCATTGTACTTAGCCCTATTTTTGCCGATGGCGATTTTAACGCTACCCATTGCCGATCTAATCTCGGCGATAATAAGACGCACTTGGCGTGGACAATCTCCCTTCGTCGCAGATCAAGGCCACTTGCATCACCGTCTTCTGCGCATCGGAAACTCGCACCCTAGGGCAGTAATGCTGATGTGTTTTTGGTCGGCGCTACTGTCGTTCGGGTTTTTGGTTTTCTCAGTGTTTCCAGCAGTAGGCACGGCGCTGACTCTGATAGTTTTCGCGATCGGAGGATTAATAATATTGCTGCGTCCACACCATAGACTCACTGGTAGCGGGCGCCGAAAGCCGGGGAGTGGCTGGTCCGGCTAGAGCGTGTCTCTTTGACGGGTTGATCAGTTGATCGGATGTGTCTGTCCGATTAGTGATCACCGATGCGATGTGGGACCGGATCGAGCCGCTGATGCCTGCCGATCCGGTCCGCGGGCGGCGCTGGGCCGACCACCGCCGCACTCTGGATGCCATCGCGTGGAAGTACCGCACCAACTCGCCCTGGCGCGACCTTCCCGACGAGCTCGGCTCGTTCAAGACCGCCCACAAGCGGCTGATCAGGTGGGCCGTCGACGGCACCTGGCAGAGGATCCTCGCCGACGTCCTGGCGGCGGCGGACGTCGACGACGATCTGGACTGGACGGTGTCGGTGGACTCCACGGTCGTCCGGGCCCATCAACACGCTGCCGGAGCACGCAAAAAAGGGCGGACCACTTCGGCGAGCCCGCCGATCATGCGCTCGGACGCTCCCGCGGCGGACTGAGCACCAAGGTCCACCTGGCCGCGGACGGCCGTGCACGACCCCTCGCCTTCACCGTCACCGCAGGGCGGATGCGGGACATCACCGTCTCGAAGGCGGGGGGCGTCACTGCCCCGCACCGGCCCGGGCAGGCCCCGTACCCGGCCCCTGGCCGTTCTCGCCGACCGCGCGTACTCCTCACGTGCCATCCGCAGCCACCTGCGGCGCCGGGGTATCCGCGCGGTCATCCCGCAGCCGTCCGACCAAGTCGGCCACCGCCTACGGCGAGGCCGGCTCGGCGGCCGTCCGCCCGGCTTCGACAGCGAGGCGTACAAACAGCGGAACACCGTCGAGCGGTGCATCAACCGCTTGAAACAGTGGCGCGGCCTGGCCACACGAACCGACAAGCTCGCGATCGCCTACCAGGCCGCACTCCACCTCGCGGGCATCCTCATCTGGACCCGACGCTGACCAAAGAGACAGAACCTAGCTGGGGTGTTGCAACGACTACTAGAACTCAAGGACCGGCCGGGGGCTTCGCGCGTCCTGAGGCGTTGGCTGCGTTGGGGGGGATGGGTCAGGTAAGTCGCCGTCCCATCTTTGCCGACTGCCGGTTGTGTCCCTTCGTGTCCCACCACTCTTCTAGATGGGCGTGGACGAGGTGCACGAGCTGCAGCAGCCGGTCGGGAGGGGGGGCGGGCGATGCGAGCACATCCGCCCAGGACTTGTCGTCCCAGGGGAGGGCCACGACCCAACGTTCATCCGGATGGTCCTGGCAGCCTACAGTCAGCCAGTACGTCAACGTCGCACTGCGGTCCGGATGGTGCTCGACCGTCACTTTGATGACGTCGAACCGGAGTCCGTCAGCGGTGACGTACGAGCGGCTCAAGGCCTGCTCGGCTGGTGTCTGTTCCTCCACAGGGGTCAACCACCCTTTCACCTCGGCCCACAGCCCAACACCGTTTTTAGCAGGGAGCAGCGGCGGCAACCCGCTGGTCGACGTTGTAGGCGGTCAGGAGGTCGCCGCCCCCGGCCGGGGTACCGATAATGGTGCGGAACTTCTCCACTCGCCCGCCCGGGCACTGATTCGTATAGGTGGAGTAACCGCCGCGGCCATTGGGTGCCCCAAACCCGATGGCAGCGCTTATCTTACGGTCCATCGTGCTGTTCCATCCGTGCCGCGCCTTAATGTGCTTCCAGCCCCACGTGCTTGTGCCGCAGCGCAGAGTGATAAAACTGGGCGGGCCAACGGGCACCTGACGGTAGTACTTCTTCAAGACGTAGTTGCGGTTGTGGCTCCTGCACCGGGCGTCATAGCTGTCGGCCCGTACCGTAACGGTCTTCCCGGACCCGGGGGACGCGGCGGACGCGGAACCGGCTGCCGGGATTAACAGAGCCGATAAGACGGCAGCACCAGACAGCGTTGCCTTGACGGCAATGTTGTGAAGCATGTGTTCCCCTCTTTTCTCCCCGCGGCCAGCGGAGAGTTGGTGTACGGAGCCCCTCAATGGAGGCGCCGTTTCACTGCGATCCCATCACGGCCGCCACATCGATAACAGCACCCTTTGAGACGGGCATTGACCGCTTGCAAGCCGGAATCCGCGCGGGTGTAATTCCGCGGCGCGCCGGTTTGACCGACACAACACCAGCTTGAGGAGGACTCTTGAAACCGACTCTGTCCGCAGTTCCGTGAATCGGCGTCCGGATGCGGGGCAGCTCTGCGCGCAGACCTCGCAGTGGCCCGGGCCGGCGACGCGTGCCAGGCGACGGTGAGGTCGCGGCAGCAGACCCCGAGCAGCTCCAGTTACTCCTCCACCGGCCAGCGGGCGAAGGTGCCGGAGCGAGTGAGGTACAGGCCAACGGTTTCGATCCGGTAGCGGCCTTGGCGTCGAGCAGCAAGTAACCGGTCGGCTGCCAGGCTTCGGCCTGCCGGAGCGGGGTCTGGTGCAGGTTCAGGTGACAGGTTCGGTCACGCGGCCTGGAGGGCCGGTGTGGTCATGACGGTCTCGAATTCGACGGGTGTCAGCCGGCC
>NZ_JBITZL010000024.1:2078-4059 GCF_044546845.1 Streptomyces sp. NPDC053076
ATGGGTGGCTGGTCGTTGTTTGAGAACTGCACAGTGGACGCGAGCATCTGTGGCCAAGTTTTTAAGGGCGCACGGTGGATGCCTTGGCACCAGGAACCGATGAAGGACGTGGGAGGCCACGATAGTCCCCGGGGAGTCGTCAACCAGGCTTTGATCCGGGGGTTTCCGAATGGGGAAACCCGGCAGTCGTCATGGGCTGTCACCCGCTGCTGAACACATAGGCAGTGTGGAGGGAACGAGGGGAAGTGAAACATCTCAGTACCCTCAGGAAGAGAAAACAACCGTGATTCCGGGAGTAGTGGCGAGCGAAACCGGATGAGGCCAAACCGTATGCGTGTGAGACCCGGCAGGGGTTGCGCATGCGGGGTTGTGGGATCTCTCTTCTGCGGTCTGCCGGCCGTGGGACGAGTCAGAAACCGTTGATGTAGGCGAAGGACATGCGAAAGGTCCGGCGTAGAGGGTAAGACCCCCGTAGTCGAAACATCAGCGGCTCGTTTGAGAGACACCCAAGTAGCACGGGGCCCGAGAAATCCCGTGTGAATCTGGCGGGACCACCCGCTAAGCCTAAATATTCCCTGGTGACCGATAGCGGATAGTACCGTGAGGGAATGGTGAAAAGTACCGCGGGAGCGGAGTGAAATAGTACCTGAAACCGTGTGCCTACAAGCCGTGGGAGCGTCGGAACAAGGCTTGCCTTGTTCTCGTGACTGCGTGCCTTTTGAAGAATGAGCCTGCGAGTTTGCGGTGTGTTGCGAGGTTAACCCGAGTGGGGAAGCCGTAGCGAAAGCGAGTCCGAATAGGGCGTTTCAGTAGCACGCTCAAGACCCGAAGCGGAGTGATCTAGCCATGGGCAGGTTGAAGCGGAGGTAAGACTTCGTGGAGGACCGAACCCACCAGGGTTGAAAACCTGGGGGATGACCTGTGGTTAGGGGTGAAAGGCCAATCAAACTCCGTGATAGCTGGTTCTCCCCGAAATGCATTTAGGTGCAGCGTCGTGTGTTTCTTGCCGGAGGTAGAGCACTGGATAGGCGATGGGCCCTACCGGGTTACTGACCTTAGCCAAACTCCGAATGCCGGTAAGTGAGAGCGCGGCAGTGAGACTGTGGGGGATAAGCTCCATGGTCGAGAGGGAAACAGCCCAGAGCATCGACTAAGGCCCCTAAGCGTACGCTAAGTGGGAAAGGATGTGGAGTCGCACAGACAACCAGGAGGTTGGCTTAGAAGCAGCCACCCTTGAAAGAGTGCGTAATAGCTCACTGGTCTAGTGATTCCGCGCCGACAATGTAGCGGGGCTCAAGCGTACCGCCGAAGTCGTGTCATTGCAGCGTATAGCCCCAACGGGTGCTGTGATGGGTAGGGGAGCGTCGTCTGCCGGGTGAAGCGGCACTGGAAGGTAGTCGTGGACGGTTGACGAGTGAGAATGCAGGCATGAGTAGCGATACAAACGTGAGAAACGTTTGCGCCGATTGACTAAGGGTTCCTGGGTCAAGCTGATCTGCCCAGGGTAAGTCGGGACCTAAGGCGAGGCCGACAGGCGTAGTCGATGGATAACCGGTTGATATTCCGGTACCCGCTGTGAAGCGTCAAACATCGAGCATCGTGATGCTAAGGCCGTGAAGCCGTTCCGGACCCTTCGGGGAATGGAAAGTGGTGGAGCCGCCGGCCCAAGCGGTTAGTAGGTGAGTGATGGGGTGACGCAGGAAGGTAGTCCATCCCGGGCGATGGTAGTCCCGGGGTAAGGGTGTAGGACGTTGTCCAGGTAAATCCGGGCAGCACATAGTCTGAGACCTGATGCCGAGCCGATTGTGGTGAAGTGGATGATCCTATGCTGTCGAGAAAAGCCTCTAGCGAGTTTCATGGCGGCCCGTACCCTAAACCGACTCAGGTGGTCAGGTAGAGAATACCGAGGCGTTCGGGTGAACTATGGTTAAGGAACTCGGCAAAATGCCCCCGTAACTTCGGGAGAAGGGGGGCCACGTCC
>NZ_JBITZL010000024.1:4151-5557 GCF_044546845.1 Streptomyces sp. NPDC053076
CACGTCCGGTGATGAGCTTTGCGCTCTGAGCTGGGGGTGGCCGCAGAGACCAGCGAGAAGCGACTGTTTACTAAAAACACAGGTCCGTGCGAAGCCGTAAGGCGATGTATACGGACTGACGCCTGCCCGGTGCTGGAACGTTAAGGGGACCGGTTAGTCCGACTTCGGTCGGGCGAAGCTGAGAACTTAAGCGCCAGTAAACGGCGGTGGTAACTATAACCATCCTAAGGTAGCGAAATTCCTTGTCGGGTAAGTTCCGACCTGCACGAATGGCGTAACGACTTCTCGACTGTCTCAACCATAGGCCCGGTGAAATTGCACTACGAGTAAAGATGCTCGTTTCGCGCAGCAGGACGGAAAGACCCCGGGACCTTTACTACAGTTTGATATTGGTGTTCGGTTCGGCTTGTGTAGGATAGCTGGGAGACTTTGAAGCAGGCACGCCAGTGTTTGTGGAGTCGTCGTTGAAATACCAGTCTGGTCGTGCTGGATGTCTAACCTGGGTCCGTGATCCGGATCAGGGACAGTGTCTGATGGGTAGTTTAACTGGGGCGGTTGCCTCCTAAAGAGTAACGGAGGCGCCCAAAGGTTCCCTCAGCCTGGTTGGCAATCAGGTGTTGAGTGTAAGTGCACAAGGGAGCTTGACTGTGAGACCGACGGGTCGAGCAGGGACGAAAGTCGGGACTAGTGATCCGGCGGTGGCTTGTGGAAGCGCCGTCGCTCAACGGATAAAAGGTACCCCGGGGATAACAGGCTGATCTTCCCCAAGAGTCCATATCGACGGGATGGTTTGGCACCTCGATGTCGGCTCGTCGCATCCTGGGGCTGGAGTCGGTCCCAAGGGTTGGGCTGTTCGCCCATTAAAGCGGTACGCGAGCTGGGTTTAGAACGTCGTGAGACAGTTCGGTCCCTATCCGCTGTGCGCGTAGGAATATTGAGAAGGGCTGTCCCTAGTACGAGAGGACCGGGACGGACGAACCTCTGGTGTGCCAGTTGTCCTGCCAAGGGCATGGCTGGTTGGCTACGTTCGGGAGGGATAACCGCTGAAAGCATCTAAGCGGGAAGCCTGCTTCGAGATGAGTATTCCCACCTCCTTGAGAGGGTAAGGCTCCCAGTAGACGACTGGGTTGATAGGCCGGATCTGGAAGCCAGGTAACTGGTGGAGGTGACCGGTACTAATAGGCCGAGGGCTTGTCCTCAGTTGCTCGCGTCCACTGTGTTGGTTCTGAAACCACGAACAGCCCCATGTCAGGTCACGGCATGGTGTGGCGTTCACAGTTTCATAGTGTTTCGGTGGTCATAGCGTGAGGGAAACGCCCGGTTACATTCCGAACCCGGAAGCTAAGCCTCACAGCGCCGATGGTACTGCAGGGGGGACCCTGTGGGAGAGTAGGACGCCGCCGAAC
>NZ_JBITZL010000025.1:0-3498 GCF_044546845.1 Streptomyces sp. NPDC053076
TCCTCCGCCGCCGCTCTGCTCGGCTCCGCCGGCCAGGGCAGCTACGCCGCCGCCAACTCCTATCTCGACGCGCTCATGGCCCACCGGCGGGCCGCCGGCCTGCCCGGTGTCTCGATGGCCTGGGGCCTGTGGGAGCAGAGCACCGGATTGACCGCTCACCTGGGTGAGGTCGATCAGGCTCGTATGAGCCGTGGCGGCATCCTGCCTATCGCGGCCGCCGAGGGAATGGGGCTGTTCGACGCGGCCCTGCGGGTTTCCGCGGCTCTGGTGGTGCCGATCAAGCTGGATCTGCGGAGGCTGCGTGCTGATGCTGTGGCCGGCGGGGGTCTGCCAGGGCTTCTGGGTGGTCTGGTGCAGGGCGGACGGCGGCGGGCACGGGCGGGAGACAGGCAGGCAGGGGCGGGGGACAGTGGTGGTGGCCTTGCTGCCCGGCTTGCAGGGCTCACACCGCAGGAGCAGGAAGCGTTGCTGCTCGATTTTGTCCGTGGTCATGTGGCGATGGTCCTCGGTCATGCCGGGATCGCGAAGGTCGGAGCGGAGACGGCGTTCAAGGACTCCGGGTTCGACTCGCTCACCTCGGTCGAGTTGCGTAACCGCCTTCGTGGGGCCACCGGCCTCAAGCTTGCCGCCACCATCGTCTTCGACTACCCCAACCCGCTCGCCCTCGCCCGCTATCTCCACCGCGAACTAGGGACCGCAACGCAATCCGTGGCCGGAACGCATCCGCTGCTGGCTGAACTGAGCAGGCTGGACGCCACCTTGGCCGAGACGCCCGCCGACGACTCGGTCCGCGCCCAAGTGACAGCCCGGCTTCAGGGCCTTCTGGCCTCCTGGTCGCTGGCGAACGGAACCCCGCCCGCTGAGGAGGAGCTCGACTTCGATGCCGCCTCGGACGACGAACTCTTCGACCTGATCGACACCGAGTTCGGCAACTAGCAACCGCCGACTGTCACAGCCTCTAGGAGCTGAACCCCGATGGCAGATGAAAGCAAGCTTCGCGACTATCTCAAGCGCACCCTCGCAGAGGCACGCCGTTCCCATCAGCGTGTGCTGGAGCTTGAGGCCGAGAAGTCGGAGCCGGTTGCGGTTGTGGGTATGGCGTGTCGTCTGCCCGGTGGTGTGGCGGGTCCGGAGGATTTGTGGCGGCTGGTCAGCGAGGGCCGGGACGGTATGTCTGGTTTCCCGTCCGATCGTGGCTGGGATGTGGAGGGCTTGTTCGACTCCGCCCCGGGCCAGGCCGGCACCCCCCACGTGCCCCGGGGCGGGTTCCTGTATGACGCGGCGGAGTTCGACGCGGGTTTCTTCGGGATCTCGCCGCGTGAGGCGCTGGCGATGGATCCGCAGCAGCGGTTGTTGCTGGAGACCTCGTGGGAGGCGTTGGAACAGGCCGGGATCGACCCGGGGACGTTGAAGGGCCAAGAAGTCGCGGTGTTCTCCGGCGTCTATGAACAGGGGTACGGCTTCAGCGCGGCGGAACTGGAAGGGTTCATCGGCACGGGAGCGATGACGAGCGTCGCCTCAGGCCGGGTGTCGTATGTGCTCGGTCTTGAGGGTCCGGCGGTGACGGTGGACGCGGCGTGTTCGTCCTCGCTGGTCGCGATCCATCTGGCGGCGCAGGCGTTGCGGCGGGGGGAGTGCTCGCTGGCGCTGGCGGGAGGGGCCACGGTGATGGCGACGCCGGGGGCGTTCGTGGCGTTCTCGCGCCACGGCGGCCTCGCCGTCGACGGCCGGGTCAAGGCGTTCTCGGACGCCGCGGACGGCACCGGCTGGGCCGAGGGCGTCGGGGTGGTGGTCCTGGAGCGGCTGTCGGAGGCGCGGCGCAACGGGCACCGGATCCTTGCGGTGATCCGTGGCAGCGCGGTGAATCAGGATGGTGCCTCGAACGGGTTGACTGCGCCGAATGGTCCGTCGCAGCAGCGGGTGATCCGTAAGGCGCTTGCCGATGCGGGTCTTTCGACGGCGGATGTGGATGTGGTGGAGGGGCACGGGACGGGGACGGTTCTGGGTGATCCGATCGAGGCGCAGGCGCTGATCGCCACCTACGGGCAGGACCGGCCCGAGGACCGGCCGCTGTGGCTGGGGTCGTTGAAGTCGAACATCGGTCATACCCAGGCGGCGGCGGGGGTGGCTGGTGTGATCAAGATGGTGCAGGCGCTGCGGCACGGGGTCATGCCTCCCACGCTGCATGTCGATGCCCCGTCGGCGAAGGTGGACTGGACCGCGGGTGCGGTCGAGCTGCTGACCGAGTCCCGGGAGTGGCCCGACACCGGCCGGCCCCGCCGCGCTGGTGTGTCGTCCTTCGGTGTCAGTGGGACCAACGCGCACCTGATCCTGGAACAGGCACCGCAGGAGCAGCCCGCGGCGCCGGCCGCATCGACCGCCGGTGTGGTGCCGTTGATCGTGTCCGCTGCCTCGGCGGCGTCCCTGGTGGGGCAGGCGGAGCGGTTGGCGTCCTTTGTGGAGTCCGGCGAGAAGGTGCCCCTGACGGACGTGGCGGCGGCGTTGGTTGGTCAGCGTGCGGTGTTGTCCGAGCGTGCGGTGGTGGTGGCCGGCTCGCGGGGTGAGGCTGTGGCGGGTCTGGAGGCGCTGGCGCGGGGTGAGTCTCGTCGTGGTGTGGTCACGGGCGGATTGGCGTCGGCCGCGGTCGCGGGGCGGACGGTTCTGGTGTTCCCCGGTCAGGGTTCGCAGTGGGCCGGCATGGGTCGAGACCTCCTGGACTCCTCACCGGTGTTCGCGGAGCGGATCGCTGAGTGCGCGGCGGCGTTGGAGCCTTGGGTGGACTGGTCGCTGGTGGATGTGTTGCGGGGGGATGCTCCGGCCGATCTCCTGGAGCGGGTGGATGTGGTGCAGCCGGCGAGTTTTGCGGTGATGGTGGGTCTGGCTGCGGTGTGGGCGTCGGTGGGTGTGGTGCCGGATGCGGTGGTGGGCCATTCGCAGGGTGAGATCGCGGCCGCGTGTGTGGCGGGTGCGTTGTCGCTGCAGGACGCGGCCCGGGTGGTGGCGGTACGCAGTCAGGTGATTGCGGGCAGTCTGGCGGGCCGGGGTGGTATGGCGTCGGTGTCGCTGTCCGAGACTGAAGTGGCGGAGCGTATCGAGCGGTGGGCCGATCGAGTCGAGGTGGCGGCGGTCAACGGTCCGTCCTCGGTGGTGATCGCCGGTGATGCCGAAGCCCTCGCCGAAGCCCTCGACGTCCTTGCGGCGGATGGCGTCCGCGTGCGCCGGGTCGCGGTGGATTACGCTTCCCACACCCGGCATGTCGAAGCGGTCGAAGACGTACTGACAACCGCCTTCGCCGACATCCGTGCTCAGGCGCCGCTGGTTCCTTTCTACTCGACTGTGACGGGTGAGTGGGTGCGGGAGGCGGGTGTCCTCGACGGCGGCTACTGGTACCGGAACCTGCGTGGCCAGGTCCGTTTCGGTCCCGCCATCGCCGACCTCCTGGCCGGCGGCCACACCGTCTTCGTGGAGTCCAGCGCTCACCCCGTCCTGGTCCAGCCG
>NZ_JBITZL010000026.1:0-2578 GCF_044546845.1 Streptomyces sp. NPDC053076
CGGCTGGACCGCGTCCTGCGTCCGAAGGTCGACGCCGCGCTCAACCTCCACCGGCTCACCCGCCACCACCCCCTCAAGGCATTCGTCCTCTTCTCGGGAGCGGCGGCCACCTTCGGAAGCGCCGGTCAGGCGCACTACGCGGCGGCCAACGTGTTCCTGGAGGCGCTCGCCGCCCACCGCGCCGCGGCCGGGCTGCCGGGCACCGCACTCGGCTGGGGCTTCTGGGCCGAGCGCAGCGGGATGACGGAACACCTCGACGCGGTGGCCATGCGGCGCATCTCCGGGATGGGCCTCGCGGAGATGTCGTCGGAGCAAGGACTTGAGCTGTTCGACGCGGCGGTGCGCGCGGGACAGACGTTCGTCCTGCCCGCCGTTCTGAACGAGGCGAGTCTGCGGGAGCAGGGCGCCGCGGGCACCCTGCCGGCCATCCTGCGGGAACTGGTGCGCAGGCCCGCACGGCGAGCCACAGCCACCTTCGGGGACGGTCCGGTCACGGACACCGCCACCCTGGCCGAGCGGTTGGCGGCGGCCCCCGAGGCGGAGCGGACGGAGCAGCTCCGCGAGCTGGTCTGTGCCCAGGCCGCCGGAGTTCTCGGCCACCCGTCGGCGACCGCCGTCCAGCCGCACCAGACCTTCAAGGAGCTCGGTTTCGACTCCTTGGGCGCGGTGGAACTGCGCAACCGTCTCGTGCGGGCCACCGGCCTGCGTCTCCCCGCCACGCTGGCCTTCGACTACCCGACGCCGGGCGCGCTCGCCGATTACCTGTGCGACGAACTGCGACCCGAAGGGGAGTCCTTGGCCGACCGGGTGCTGAGCGACCTCGACGAACTGGAGACAGCGCTCGCCACCCTGGCCCCCGACGAGCAAGCCCGCGACCGCGTTCTGGGCCGGATGCAGCAACTCGTCGCCAAGCACCTGGGTGCCGGCGAGGCAGATGCCGACGAGGCGTCGGGCGCGGAGCGGTTCGACTCGGCCAGCGACGACGAACTCTTCGACTTCCTCGACAAAGGCATCTGACCGCGGGGCGGTACGACGGACTTCCATGATCTCAAGCAGGGGGAAAGAGTGAACACCGAGGACAAACTGCGCTCGTACCTCAAGCAGGCTGCCGCTGATCTCCACGACACCCGTGAGCGCCTGCGCAAGTTGCAGGACGACGCCCATGAGCCGGTGGCGATCGTGGGTATCGGGTGCCGGTTCCCGGGTGGGGTGAGTTCGCCGGAGGACCTGTGGCGGCTGGTCGTCGCGGGTTCGGACGCGGTGTCGTCGTGGCCGACGGATCGTGGCTGGGATGTGGAGGGCCTGTACGACGCCGATCCGGACGCGGTGGGGAAGTCGTACTCGCGGTCGGGCGGTTTCCTGTATGAAGCCGCGGAGTTCGATGCGGGGTTCTTCGGTGTCTCGCCGCGTGAGGCGCTGTCGATGGATCCGCAGCAGCGGTTGCTGCTGGAGACGTCGTGGGAGGCGTTCGAGCGGGCGGGCATCGACCCCACCTCGCTGCGGGGGAGCCGTACCGGCGTCTACATGGGCCTGATGTACCACGACTACGGGTCCTGGGCCGGTAAGGCCCCCGACGAACTCGAGGGATACCTCCTCAACGGCAGTGCGGGCAGCATCGCGGCCGGCCGGTTGTCGTACACGTTCGGCCTTGAGGGGCCGGCGGTCACGGTGGACACGGCGTGTTCGTCGTCGTTGGTGGCGTTGCATCTGGCGGTGCAGGCGCTGCGGCGCGGTGAGTGCGCGATGGCGCTGGCCGGTGGTGTGACGGTGATGTCGTCGCCCGGTCTGTTCGTGGAGTTCAGCCGGCAGCGCGGAATGTCCGTGGACGGCAGGTGCAAGGCGTTCGCGGAGGCCGCCGACGGCACGGGCTGGTCCGAGGGCGCGGGTGTGCTGGTGGTGGAGCGTCTGTCGGACGCGGTGCGGCTGGGGCATCCGGTGCTGGCCGTGGTCCGGGGCAGCGCGGTCAACCAGGACGGCGCGAGCAACGGTCTGACCGCGCCGAACGGTCCCTCTCAGCAGCGGGTGATCAGGCAGGCCCTGGCGGACGCCCGGCTCGGTGCCGGTGACGTGGACGCGGTCGAGGCGCACGGCACGGGTACGCGGTTGGGTGACCCGATCGAGGCGCAGGCGCTCATCGCGACCTACGGCCAGGAGCGCACCGACGAACAGCCGCTGTTCCTGGGTTCGTTGAAGTCGAACATCGGGCATGCGCAGGCTGCCGCGGGTGTGGGTGGTGTCATCAAGATGGTGATGGCGCTCAGGCACGGTGTGCTGCCCAAGACGTTGCACGTGGACGCGCCGTCGTCGCATGTGGACTGGTCGGCGGGGTCGGTGGAGCTGCTGACCGAGCAGCGGGACTGGCCCGAGTTGGACCGGCCGCGCCGGGCCGGCATATCCGCGTTCGGCGCCAGTGGCACGAACGCCCATGTGATCATCGAGCAGGGCCCGGAGCAGGAGAAGGAGCCCGGGGAGAGCCTCGACGGCGAGCTGCCCGGTGTGGTGCCGTGGGTGGTTTCCGGTAGGTCGGAGGGGGCGTTGCGGGCGCAGGCGGGGGCTGTGCGCGCGTTCGTGGCCGGGT
>NZ_JBITZL010000027.1:0-1573 GCF_044546845.1 Streptomyces sp. NPDC053076
CCGATAACTCACCCCGGAGCCGTTCCACCTCCCCCAGCCTCATACCAGTCAGATGCCCACCACCAGGCAAGATCACCCAACGTAACGAAGCACTATTAGGTCCTGTCCGGCGGATCATTGCCTGCGGCAAGTGAGCCCCGGGCAGTGATCCGCAACACGCGACTGGGAACAGCGCGTCAGGCCAGGGAGAACTTGGCAACGTACTCGTCGAAGGGCTCGATGCCGACTTCTGCACGGAGTTCGTTCATGCGCTCGGGCTCTTCACAAGGCCACGGAATCGGTGCCCCGTCCTTCACGCCGGCGATTTGAGTGCCGTAGACCTGCTTGCGGCCCTCATTGACCAGCGTGCGGTCGCGCAGGAAGGCCAGCTCGCGCGGGCTGGCCGAGCCTGCCGACACCGCCTGCTGCATCAGATGGAGGGCGCGCCGCTGAACATCGAGCTGCCGGTCGGCGTGCTGGGCGATCAGCCATGCTGCGCGTGCGGCCTCCTCACCGACCAGTTCTGCCGTCGGCCATCCGTATTCGTCCATGATCTCGCCCAGCCGGTCACCGTGTCGGGCGGTCAGCCGCCGCCAGGCCAGCTGCTCGGCAGGGTCATCGCTGTTCGCGCGGACTGCGGACTGGTGATCGGCCGCAGCCATGCCCGCAAGCTCCACGGCCAGCGCGGCAACGTCGTGCGCCACTCTCAACTCCCACACTAGATCCGTACGTTGTGCCCGGTGGCCGCAAGCCTAAAGGCACAATCCAGGCGTAAAGATCATTCCGGAGAACGGTGACAGGCACCTCCCCGCACGGGGATAATGGATCTACCCCCGAAGCCAGAGCCTCATCGCTACGACAGTAAACGGTGCCCTGGAAGAACCTCGTGGCTACGGCCCGGAAGTTCTTGAGGGCGTTGATCGTCCGCTCGACTTCATTCCTTCGCTTGTAGATCGTTTCGTCGAAGCCAGTGGGCCGGCCGCCGCGACTGCCGCGGCGCTTTCGGTTGGCCCGCTGGTTGCAGTCAGCCCCTGCTCCTTACCGAGCGCATAGCCAGAGAAGCAGTCGGGCAGACCGTCTGCGCCGGCAGCAGACCGTAGTCCGGTGGGTGGGCCGGGCCCTGAGCGCGGTGCGGTGCCGATAGCGTGCTGATCATGAGCACTACACCGCAGACGTCCGACCGCACCCGGAACAAGCCCGCCCTCGTGAGCGCGTGCGCCGCATTCGCCAGCGTGGTCTATGCGAGCGGGTCCATCATGGGCGGCTGGCTCACGGTAACGTATTCGGCAGCCATACTGGGCCTGCTGATCATCTGTGCGCTGGTCGCGGTCGTAGCCGGGCACATTGGGCGTCACCGTGCCAAGAAGCGAGGCGTGGAGGGCCGTTGGCTGTCGCTGGCGGCCATCGTCGTCGGCTGGCTGTGCATCCTGTACGCGGTGCTGGTCAACCTGTTGGTCATGGGCCTGATCGCCGGCTTGGCAGTGCTGTTCGGTTAATACGGCACTGTCACGTTGGCTGACCGGTGGGATGATCTTCGGGTCGATCAGGTTGGGAGGGGTCGTCCGTGGGGAGTGCGGCGCTGTCGTACAAGGGG
>NZ_JBITZL010000028.1:0-1389 GCF_044546845.1 Streptomyces sp. NPDC053076
AGGTCAACCACGCCCAGGTCGAGCGGGGCCGGCAGGCCCGCGAGTACTTCGAGGACACCAGCCCCGTCGCCCCGGCGGTGAAGAACATCGACCGGCCGGCGGAGTTCTTGGACCTGGTCACCGCCTGCCACTCGTTCGTCGCCGCGGCCGGCCGGGTGGTGCCCGGGATGCGCGACCGGCAGCTCGGCGACGACGAACGTGTCATCGTGCACGAGAACGTCGCCCGGGTTCGCGCGACCCTGGACTGGATCGAGACCGCGGTCGACACCGGCAAGGTCGACGTCGACGGCGAGCTGGCCCGGCTCCTGCAAGGCGAGTAACCGTGCCGCGCGCTTCCGAGCGCAGATCGCCGGCCGCCCAGCGACACGCCGACACCGTCCGCTTCGTGCTGTTCGAGGCACGGCCGGCCGGTCTGACCTTCCCCCAACTGGTCAGATCCAGCGAGCTTTCGCCCAGCCAGACCTGCCCGGGCCTGGCCTGCCTGCGCGACATCATCACCGAACGCGGCTGGCCGCCGCTGATCTGGACGTTGAAGGACGGCTACCAGTTCTGCGCCGACCCCGACCAGCTCCAGGCATACGAGGTCGCGGTCATCCGCGGCAAGCTCACCGAGATCCGCCGCTTCATCACCGGGACCGTCGCCCCGCACGCCGCCCTCCAGCCCAAGGGCCGGTGGATCAAGCACCTGAACACCCAGCTCAGTTCGGTGGAGTCCACCCCGTCGTGAAGGGGAGGCAGGCCGTTGCCGCGCAGACGCTGCTACCCCTCCGACACCTGGGACGACGAATGGGCCCTGATCGAGCCGCTGCTGCCGGTCCCGGCCTGCGACACCCCGGCCGGCGGGCGCCCGGAGAAACACCCGCGCCGGGAGATCGTGGACGCCATCCGCTACGTGGTGGACACCGGCTGCAAGTGGCGGGCCCCGCCCAAGGACTTCCCGCCCTGGCGCACCTGTTACGGCTTCATGGCCCGCTGGGCCGCCGCCGGCATCGTCGGCCAGATCCGCGACAGCCTGCGCAAGCGCGTCCGCCGCGAAATGGGCCGGGCCCCCGGAGCGGTCGCCACCGTCATCGACTCCCAGTCCATCAAGGCCGCCGACACCGTCGGCAAGGACTCCCGCGGCTACGACGCCGGCAAGAAAATCAACGGCCGCAAGCGCCACCTGGTCGTGGACACCAAGGGCCTCCCGCTGTTCGTCATGGTCACCCCGGCCGACATGACCGACCGCAACGCGGCCAAGGAAGTCCTCTTCCGGCTCCGGCTGATGCACCCCGAAATCACCATCGTCTGGGCCGACTCCGCCTACGCCGGACAGCTCGTGACCTGGGCGAAGACCTACCTCAACCTGACGATCAAAACCGTCAGCCGCCCGAAGAACACCCCCGGGTT
>NZ_JBITZL010000029.1:0-1356 GCF_044546845.1 Streptomyces sp. NPDC053076
ATGGACGGCTACAAGAGCCGTGATCCGGAGCTGGCAATCGTCGTGGACGCCGTCAAGATGACCGTCAAGGGCGGCATCGGCAAGCTGCGGGAGAAGGCGCGCGGCGGCGGCTGGAAGCCGGGACAGCCCTGGCCCGCCCTCGCCCGGCCGACCTGGCGGCCCGACATCCGCGCCGCGGTCATCTCCCGGGCCCGGATCAACATGCACCGCAAGATGCTGCACCTGGCCGCGGCCACCGGGCAGTACCCCGTCGCGGTCCTCTCGGACTGCGCCGTCTACGCCGCCGACGGCCCCAGCCCGCTCGACGTCCTGCCCTACGATACCGACGGCAAGACCGTGCCCGGCAGCTTCCGGCTCGGCGTCTCCCCCGGCATGGTCAAGCACGAAGGCACCCAGAGCGTGCTGTGGGGCGCCAACATCCTTGAGCAGCTCGCTGGTGACGGTCACCTCGCCAACCTCGCCCGCTACATCAAGACCGGCGAGGTCACCACCAAGGACACCGGAGAGTAGAAGCAAGGTGGCAGGGGTCGATGGTCACGATCGGCGAAGAACTCGACAAGGCGGTCCAGGGAGCTTTCACGCGCCCCATCCCGAAAACCGCCGGAGCACAGATGCGCTACCTGGTCCGCCAGCACCAGCGCAGCACCCGGCGCGTGGCCGACCTGCTCGGCATCAGCCAGCGCACCGTCGAACGCTATGTGAGGAACCAGATCAAAATACCCCGCCCGGAGCTCGCCGACCGCCTCGAGCGTGAGGTCCGAGTGCGTTGGCAGCCGCAGATCCGGGCCAAGGCCCGGCAGGCAGCGGCCACCACCGGCGGCATCATGATCGATGTGCAGGCCCGGTTCGGCTACACCGCCGCCCCGGGCAGCACCGACGACGCCCGCGTACGCCACCTCACCCTCGCCCTGCCGCCCCACCACGCCGCCCGCCTCTTCACGGCCCAGGAGACAGGCGCCGCCGAGGACCAGCTCCGCCAGATCGCCGCCGAGGCCCTGGGCGAGGTCTACTTCCGCGACAACGGCCACCGCGCCCACGGCCTCGAAGTCGAACTCACCGACCTGATCGACCTGGAATTCGAGCTGTAGCCCGGGCCGGCACCGCGACGCGCCGGACGGTGAGCGGCAGTGACGTCGGTGATGAGGATGAGGCGGTCCCCCACGGCCCGGGCGTCAGAGCCGCACGGTGCGGATGTCGGCGACAGCCGCAACTCCCCCGACTGTCGTCCCTTCGGCCGGCCGTCCGCCACGGGCGGAGCGCGCAGCGCAGCCGTTCGCCAAGCTAGGGCCTGTTCTCCATGACCGACCACCATCTGTACGGCACCAGCACTCACACCGCCGACGAGCTGGCCCGGCT
>NZ_JBITZL010000030.1:0-1029 GCF_044546845.1 Streptomyces sp. NPDC053076
TGGGCGCGGTGGCCGTTGTCGCGGAAGTAGACCTCGCCCAGGGCCTCGGCGGCGATCTGGCGGAGCTGGTCCTCGGCGGCGCCTGTCTCCTGGGCTTCGAAGAGGCGTGCGGCGTGGTGGGGCGGCAGGGCGACGGTGAGGTGGCGTACGCGGGCGTCGTCGGTGCTGCCGGGCGCGGCGGTGTAGCCGAACCGGGCCTGCACATCGATCATGATGCCGCCGGTGGTGGCCGCTGCCTGCTTCGCCCTGGCCCTGATCTGCGGCTGCCAACGCACGCGGACCTCACGCTGCAATCGGTCGGCGAGCTCCGGCCGGGGCTTTTTGATCTGGTTCCTCACATACCGTTCGACGGTGCGCTGGCTGATGCTGAGCAGCTCAGCCACGCGCCGGGTGCTGCGCTGGTGCTGGCGGACCAGGTAGCGCATCTGCGCCCCGGCGGTCTTCGGGATGGGGCGCGTGAACGCGCCCTGGACCGCTTTGTCGAGTTCTTCGCCGATCGCGACCATCGCCGTAACTGCTCTATTCTCCGGTGTCCTTGGCACTGACCTCGCCGGTCTTGATGTAGCGGGCGAGGTTGGCGACGTGGCCGTCATTGGCGAGTTGTTCGAGGACGTCGGCGCCCCACAGCACGCTCTGGGTGCCCTCGTGCTTGACCATGCCGGGGGAGACGCCGAGCCGGAAGCTGCCGGGCACCGTCTTGCCGTCGGTATCGTAGGGCAGGACGTCGAGCGGGCTGGGGCCGTCGGCGGCGTAGACGGCGCAGTCCGAGAGGACTGCGACGGGGTACTGTCCGGTGGCCGCGGCCAGGTGGAGCATCTTGCGGTGCATGTTGATCCGGGCCCGGGAGATGACCGCGGCGCGGATGTCGGGCCGCCAGGTGGGCCGGGCGAGGGCGGCCCAGGGCTGTCCCGGCTTCCAGCCGCCGCCGCGCGCTTTCTCCCGCAGCTTGCCGATGCCGCCCTTGACGGTCATCTTGACGGCGTCCACGACGATTGCCAGCTCCGGATCACGCTGCTTGTAGCCGTCCAT